>NZ_CP041327.1:1232500-2432500 GCF_013394125.1 Pseudoalteromonas sp. Scap25
CGGTCCTAAGGTAGCGAAATTCCTTGTCGGGTAAGTTCCGACCTGCACGAATGGTGTAACCATGGCCACGCTGTCTCCACCCGAGACTCAGTGAAATTGAAATCGCAGTGAAGATGCTGTGTACCCGCGGCTAGACGGAAAGACCCCGTGAACCTTTACTACAGCTTGGCACTGAACATTGAACCTACATGTGTAGGATAGGTGGGAGACTTTGAAGCAGAGACGCTAGTTTTTGTGGAGTCGTCCTTGAAATACCACCCTTGTAGTTTTGATGTTCTAACGTTGGCCCCTGAATCGGGGTTACGGACAGTGCCTGGTGGGTAGTTTGACTGGGGCGGTCTCCTCCCAAAGAGTAACGGAGGAGCACGAAGGTTGGCTAAGTACGGTCGGACATCGTACGGTTAGTGTAATGGTAGAAGCCAGCTTAACTGCGAGACAGACACGTCGAGCAGGTACGAAAGTAGGTCATAGTGATCCGGTGGTTCTGAATGGAAGGGCCATCGCTCAACGGATAAAAGGTACTCCGGGGATAACAGGCTGATACCGCCCAAGAGTTCATATCGACGGCGGTGTTTGGCACCTCGATGTCGGCTCATCACATCCTGGGGCTGAAGTCGGTCCCAAGGGTATGGCTGTTCGCCATTTAAAGTGGTACGCGAGCTGGGTTTAGAACGTCGTGAGACAGTTCGGTCCCTATCTGCCGTGGGCGTTTGAGAATTGAGAGGGGTTGCTCCTAGTACGAGAGGACCGGAGTGAACGAACCGCTGGTGTTCGGGTTGTCATGCCAATGGCATTGCCCGGTAGCTACGTTCGGAACTGATAAGCGCTGAAAGCATCTAAGCGCGAAGCAGGCCTCGAGATGAGTTCTCACTAGACTTTTAAAGTCTCTGAAGGGCCGTTGAAGACTACAACGTTGATAGGCAAGATGTGGAAGTGGTGTGAGCCATTAAGCTAACTTGTACTAATTACCCGTGAGGCTTAACCATACAACGCCAAACGCGTTTTATGTGATAGTGAAACAAGCGAAGAAGTTAATAGACTAAAGTAGATTACTGAAAACTTTTATTATCAGAATTCCAAATTTTAGTTAGTGCGTAGCGATACGGACTGACACCCAAATTTGCTTGGTGACAATAGCGTTTTGGACCCACCTGACCCCATGCCGAACTCAGTAGTGAAACGAAACAGCGCCGATGATAGTGTAGCATTTGTTATGTGAAAGTAGGTCATTACCAGGCTCCAAATAAGAGAAACCCGTTACAGAAATGTGACGGGTTTTTTTACGTCTGCAGGAAAGTGAAAATATTAGCTATCAGCCGTCAGCTATCAGTTGCACTGCGTCAAACTGACCACCGTATCGTGGGTTTAGTATCTCGACAATATTCTAGGTGATTGCCGTAATTAAGTAGCGCACCGACTCCAATTAGTCGGTATTTACTTTGAGGTTTTTTATGATCATTAAAGCGAGCTTAATGGCGTTAGTGACTGAGAAAAATATAATTTTGCTTTGTTAGTGGCTTTGATTTAGGATCAAAACAGTTTAAAACCATGAATGATTTGCCTGTGTATAGATTATTAATTAGCGCCTTATCCATTTTCTTTTGTGTTTCTGTATCAGCAGTTGAAGTAACTGATCTATATCAAGATATTTTGGTCGTAGAAGATAAATCTCGTGATACTCGTTTAGACGCTAGCCGCAAAGCGTTACTTAACGTATTAGTAAAAGTGAGTGGTGACAAAAGCGCAGATGAAAATCGAGTCGCTAAGCAACGCACTAAAGATATATCCGATTATATGCTGAAATTTGAATATGATGAGCGTATCCCCGGAGAGCTTAAATTATTAGTTAAGTTTGAAGCACGAAAAATCGATGCACTAATCAAAGAGCTTAATTTGCCATTGTGGGGAATGCAACGACCACTGGTTGCAATCTGGTTAGGGATTGAAGATAACAGGCAACGAGAGCTAGTAACTCAAGAAAGTTACCCACAGTTAGAGCAGCTCATTTATGATAAGGCAAGCCGTCGTGGATTACCTGTCGTTGTACCTTTGCTTGATTTACAAGATAGACGCCTTGTTGGTGTCCCTGAGGTTTGGGGGAACTTTTCTGAACCAGTAGAAGAGGCATCTAAACGTTACAGTGCTGAGCGCAGTATTACTGCTAGAATGTATCAAGAGTTTAACTCCGATAATTGGGTATTAGATTGGCGTTTTACTAATGACGAAATGTTTGAATCTAACCGAATTATTGGCTATAGACAGCAAATCGTTGCGCAAATGATTGATGATTTAGCGCAAGGTTTAGCTGGCGAATATGCGATCGATCCGAATGCGTATTATGAGCAACGTACTGCCAATTTGACCTTAAAAGGGACAGATAATTTTGTGGATATAGAGTTGGCAAAGCGCCGTCTACTCAACCTAAGTGTTGTCACCCAAGCGGTTATTATACGTAAAACTCCCGATTCTGTTGAATTTAAGCTAGATCATACCGGCACTGTAAACGATCTTAAAAAAGCCCTTGGTCTTGATAATGCCTTTAAAGATTATGTCGACCCCCGTGCTTTTTATCACATAGTTGATAAGCAAAGCCTAGAGTATCAATGGGTTGAAAACTAATGCTAACTCAAGAGCCAATGCAAATGGCGCTACCGGTTACTTTACCGGATGATGAAACATTTGCCTCTTATTTTGGGGGAGAAGACTCATTAGAGGTTAACCACCTTAAAGATAGCTTTTCTAAGCTATCTCAAGCTTTTCAGTATACTTATTTGTGTGGCTTAGGAGACTCAGGTAAATCCCACTTGTTATACGCCACCTGTATTCAAGCCCAAGAGCGTGGCTTATCGAATATGCTGCTATCAATGCGAGAAGTTCTACATTTTGGCCCGATGGTTTTAGATGGTCTTGAGGCGCTAGATGTATTATGTATTGATGATGTTCACTTAGTGGCGGGTAATGATGCATGGGAAAAAGCGTTATTTAATTTCTTCAACCGCTTTAATGAGCCTAATAAAATGCTGGTAGTAACTGCTGATTTACTGCCAAATATGCTTAATATTAGCTTGCCTGATTTAGAATCACGCTTGAAGTGGGGGACCACCTTTCAAATTCGCTCCATGAGTGATGATGATAAAGCACAAGCGCTAGTAAAGCGGGCTAACATGCGCGGTCTTGAACTGAGTGACGAATGCGCGCGGTTTTTATTAACCCGTTTAAGTCGTGATATGCGCGCATTATTGGATGTATTAGACAAATTAGATCACGCATCCATGGCTGCACAGCGAAAATTAACTATTCCTTTCATAAAATCAACGCTAAAGCTGTAGTAGGTCTAGAATCTAGACCCCGCTTTCAGTTATCATTAGCTAACTAAATTGTAATCACCTTCTTTGAAAGATCAGGTATCGAATGAACTTAGAAAATATATTAGCGCAAGCACTTGAGGCAGTTGCCAGTGCCAGTGAAATCGCGCAACTAGAAGAGATCAGGGTTAACTACCTTGGTAAAAAAGGCGAGATCACCAGCTTACTTAAAACACTGGGTAAAATTGCTCCTGAAGAACGCAAAGAAGCAGGCCAGGTAATCAATCAAGCTAAGCAAGATGTGCAAAGCGCAATTAATGACAAGCGTGAGCTTTTAGCGAGTAAAGCACTAGAAGAAAAACTAGCTGCTGAAACTATCGATGTAACTTTACCAGGGCGCGTTATGCCTTCTGGTGGCCTTCACCCAGTAACACGTACAATTGAGCGTATTGAAAGCTTTTTTGGTGAACTAGGCTTTGAAGTTAAATCAGGCCCTGAAGTTGAAGATGATTTTCATAACTTTGATGCCCTAAATATTCCTGAGCACCATCCTGCTCGCGCCGACCACGATACCTTTTACTTTAATCCTAAGTTGGTGTTGCGTACTCAAACTAGTGGTGTGCAAATTCGTACCATGGAAACAGAGCAGCCGCCGCTTCGTATAATTTCACCAGGGCGTGTATATCGTAATGACTACGACCAAACACATACACCTATGTTCCATCAGGTGGAAGGTTTAATGGTCGATACGGACGTTAGCTTTACTGAGCTCAAAGGTATTTTACATGACTTCTTACGTAACTTTTTTGAAGAAGATATGGAAATTCGTTTCCGTCCTTCATTCTTCCCATTTACAGAGCCCTCAGCTGAAGTTGATGTAATGGGTAAAGATGGTAAATGGTTAGAAGTATTAGGCTGTGGCATGGTTCACCCTAACGTACTTAAGTCTGTTGGTATCGATCCTGAAAAATACACCGGTTTTGCTTTTGGTATGGGTGTAGAGCGCTTAACTATGTTGCGTTACGGCGTAAACGATTTACGTGCGTTTTTCGAAAACGACTTAAAATTCCTAAACCAGTTCCGTTAAGAGTGAAGAAATAAAATGAAATTTAGTGAAAAGTGGTTAAGAGAGTGGGTAAATCCTGCAATTGATACGCAAGCTCTTTCGGAACAGCTTTCAATGGCTGGTTTAGAAGTAGATGGCGTAGAGCCGGCAGCAGCCAAATTTAATGGTGTTGTTGTAGGTGAGGTGGTTGAATGTGGCCAGCACCCTGATGCAGATAAACTACGTGTAACAAAAATTAATGTTGGTGGTGATGAACTGCTTGATATTGTTTGTGGTGCACCAAATTGCCGCCAAGGTATTAAAGTTGCTGTTGCCACTGTTGGTGCAGTATTACCAGGTGATTTTAAAATTAAAAAGGCCAAACTTCGTGGTCAACCATCATACGGCATGTTGTGTGCGTTTGATGAGCTAGGCATTAGCGAAGAGGGCGATGGCATTATGGAATTGCCGCTTGACGCGCCGATTGGCACAGATTTACGCGAATACTTAGGATTAGATGACAACATCATAGATGTAGATTTAACCCCTAACCGTGGTGACTGTTTAGGTATTAAAGGCCTTGCTCGTGAAGTTGGCGTACTGAACAGCATTGATGTTAATACATTAAGTATTCCAGCGGTAGCACCGACAATTGAAGATAAAGTATCAATAGAGTTGGTTAACGATGAAGCTTGTCCTCGTTATTTAGGGCGTGTTATCAAAGGCATTAACCTTAATGCTGAAACACCTCTATGGATGGTTGAAAAGCTACGCCGTAGTGGTGTGCGTTCAATCGACCCGGTAGTTGATGTGACTAACTTTGTGTTATTAGAGCTTGGTCACCCAATGCATGCATTTGATTTAAATGCGATTGAGGGTGGAATTAAAGTACGTAGTGCAAACGCAGGTGAAGAATTAGTTTTACTTGATGGTAACACTGCAAAGTTAAATGAATCGACATTAGTGATTGCCGATCATCATAAAGCGCTAGCCATTGCTGGTATTTTTGGTGGTGAGCAATCTGGCGTTACTGAAAAAACAGCTGATATTCTGTTAGAAAGCGCATTCTTTAACCCTGTTGCCATTGCTGGTCAAGCACGTAGCTACGGTTTACACACCGATGCATCTCATCGCTATGAGCGTGGTGTAGACTTTGCTCTACAACATGATGCAATGGAGCGCGCTACAGCGTTACTGCTTGAAATTGTTGGTGGTGAAGCGGGTCCTGTTGTTGAAGCTGTGGCTGCTGATAAGTTACCAAAAGTAACTGAAGTACGTTTACGTCGTTCACGTTTAGACCGCGTTATTGGTCATCATATTGAAGATGCGAAAGTAACCGATATTCTGACGCGTTTAGGACTTGATGTTAAATTTGACAATGATAGCTGGAGTGCTGATGTACCAAGCTACCGTTTTGATATTCGTATCGAAGAAGATTTAATTGAAGAAGTTGCACGTGTATACGGTTATAACAGCATTCCTAATGTTGCACCAACTGCAAAACTGAAAATGACCACGCATGATGAGTCAACTGTTGCCCTGAGCCGTTTTCGTAATGCCTTAGTAACACGTGGCTATCAAGAAGCCATTACTTACAGTTTTGTTGACCCTAAAGCGCAAGCTATTTTACACCCTGAGTGTAATGCATTGGTATTGCCGCACCCAATTTCAATTGAAATGTCAGCGATGCGTGTAAGTTTAATGCCAGGGTTGCTTTCATCTGTTGCGTATAACCAAAACCGCCAACAACCTCGTATTCGCTTATTTGAACACGGCCTTAAGTTTATCAGTGATGTAAATGCTGAAAATGGTGTATACCAAGTGCCTGTTATTGGTGGCGTTATTACTGGTTTGGTTCATGGTGAGCATTGGGTTGAAGAAAAACGTAACGTTGATTTTTATGACCTAAAAGGGGATGTTGAAGCATTACTTGCAATTACCAACGATGTTAGCCGCTTTGAAATTAAAGCTGAGCAATCTGATGGTCTTCATCCTGGCCAGTCTGCCGTTATTTATGTTGATGGTAAAAAAGTAGGTTTCTTTGGTGCATTACATCCTCAAGCGCAAAAATCGTTAGATATCAACAATGCTACTTTTGTGTTTGAAATTGAAATGTCGGCATTAGAAAAAAGAAATTTACCTCAAGCTGTAGGGGTGTCTAAATTCCCATCAAATCGCCGCGACATCGCGATTTTAGTACAAGACAGCGTTAAAATTGGTGATATTTTAAACGTCATCGGAAAAGTTGGCGGAAATCAATTGGTTGACCTAAACTTATTCGATGTGTATAAGGGCAAAGGTATTGAGCCAAATTATAAGAGTTTGGCGATTGCTCTAACACTGCAGGCGGTTGATAGAACACTCGAAGAGAAAGATATCAATCAGGTAGTTGATAACGTGGTGGCCGCACTGGCCGAACAGTTTAATGCATCGTTGAGGGACTAGATATGGCGCTTACTAAAGCCGACATAGCTGAACACCTATTTGAAAAGCTCGGGATCAATAAAAAAGATGCCAAAGATTTAGTTGAAGCGTTTTTTGAAGAAATCCGCTCAGCGCTTGAAAAAGGCGAGCAGATTAAGCTCTCTGGATTTGGTAACTTTGATCTTCGAGATAAGAAAGAAAGACCGGGACGTAATCCGAAAACGGGAGAAGATATTCCAATTTCAGCGCGTCGCGTAGTTACTTTTAGGCCGGGGCAAAAGTTAAAGACCCGTGTCGAAGTAGGCACAAGCAAAAAATAAACAAAAAGGCAGCGCAAGCTGCCTTTTTTGTATCTGTTGTATTATTTCCGGGGAGAAATAAATTTTCCTTGGTTTATTTGGTGTAATGTTTGCTCCGCGAGGGCATCTAAACTCTCTAAATTCTTTCCTTGTGCTATTAACTGCTGTTCAATTAATAATATATCGATATTTTTTATTCCAGAAAGCTCTGCTATTTTGGCAAAAATGTACGCGTGCTTATATTGGCGGTGCTTGTAAAAAAGACTAATTAAAGAGGTGTAAATTTCTGGATCAGGTATTTGCTTAGCTTGATTTAACGCCAGTGTGTTGTATAAAAAACCAATCGCTTTTTGCTCATCAACTTTAATGTAATAAGACGCTAAATAAAATTGCATTTCAGCACTTGTTTCCACCGCGGGGGTATTTTCTAGAGCAAGTAGCCGGGTGAGTGCCGTTTCATCATTGTTTCTTGACCAATGGTAATAGAGTAGGCCAGGGTGAGTGGTTGCATGTGTTTGCTGATAAATACGTGCCATTTCTCTATTACTGGTGAGGTAGGCTCGTCGACGGGCGGTAGTTTTACCTTTCAGTTTTATATGCTGAATATTAGCGGCTAAGCCAATACATTGGTTGTAATGCTCAAACGCTTTGAGTAGTTGATATTTGTTCTCATCGGCTGGTTGTAAGGATTCGCGGTAGCGAGAAAAAATAGTACGCTCTCGCAGTGCCTTACAGTGGCTATCGTGGTTAAGATCATTGCACATGGCGGGTGATTGCACACAAATATCTTCAACGGTAAAAGATTCTTCACATCCTGCAAGCAACAATGCAAAAGTGAGGGTTATGTGCTTAAAAGCCATCCGAGCCTCTCAATTTATTAGGGTCTGTTGACCTTTCAAGGTTGAATTTGCAGCAGTCTGTTTGGTATAGAGGCAAGGCAGAGCCTATGTGGTGTGGTTATTCCCCATAAATAGGCGATAACGCAGCATCAATGCCAAACAGGCGCTGCCCGAAGGGTTCTGCCTAGGGGCGATTTACTCTTTGTTGCCTACATGGATGTAGGTAAGGGGCGTGAGCAGGACGCGGAAGCTTTGCTCGGTTTTGACTTAGCCCACTAGGTTACAAACCTCGCGCCGCGATTAAACAGCCCCTAGTTTGAACAAATTTTAATCCGCAAAGGTCAACAGACCCTCATATAATATTATTCTAGCCTAAACTTTAGTCTCTAACAGTAGAGAATAAAATGAGATTAAATTAGAATAGGCCTGCCCGAAGGAATGTGTTGCTCTCAAAATTCGATACATTCTTAGGCTATCCGTTCAAAATTGTTTAATTAGGTAAAAAAAATGACCTCATCTCACGAGTTAGAATACACAAGTAGCTGGCAAGAACGTCAAGATTACGCTGAAAGCATGCAACCAATTATTGGTAAATTGTACCGTAATCGTGGTATTGAAATCGCTGTTTACGGCCGTCCATTAGTAAACTCAAGCACTATTGATATTATTAAGTCTCACAAATCAGTAGCCCAGTTTGAAGGAACTAAACTTCGCCTACGTGAAAGCTTCCCATTCTTAGAAGCTATCAGCAAAATGGAATTAAATTCTGCCCGTATCGATATTGGTAAATTAGCATACAGCTATTTATACACAGATGCTGCGAATGGCCGTTCAGTAGAAGAGTTCGTTAAAGACGAACTAGCTGAAATTGTTAATTCTGAGCCTAAAGCGCCACGTGACGTAGTACTTTACGGCTTTGGTCGTATCGGCCGCTTATTAGCACGTTTGTTAATTGAAAAATCAGGCCCATACGCCGACTTAAACCTACGCGCTATTGTTGTGCGTGGTGGTAAAGACGGCGATTTAGAAAAACGTGCAAGCTTATTGCGTCGTGATTCTATCCACGGTCCGTTCAATGGTTCAATTACCATTGATAAAGAACGTAATGCTATTAAAGCTAATGGTAGCTACATTCAAGTTATCTACGCTAATTCGCCAAGCGAAGTTGATTACAGTGCCTACGGTATCGAAAACGCACTTGTTGTTGATAACACTGGTATTTGGAAAGATGAAGCTGGTCTTGGTCAACACTTAGAATCTAAAGGTGCTGCAAAAGTATTATTAACAGCGCCAGCTAAGGGCAACATTAAAAATATCGTTTACGGTGTAAATAACCAAGATATTTTACCTGAAGATAAAATTGTATGTGCTGCAAGCTGTACAACTAATGCAATAACGCCAACATTGAAAGCATTAAACGATCAGTTTGGTATTAAGAATGGTCACGTTGAAACAGTTCACTCATACACTAATGACCAAAACTTAATTGATAACTACCACAAAGCAGAACGTCGTGGTCGTGCTGCGGCATTAAACATGGTTATCACTGAAACAGGTGCAGCTAAAGCGGTATCTAAAGCATTACCAGAGCTTGAAGGTAAACTAACAGGTAACGCAATTCGTGTACCTACACCAAACGTATCGTTAGCTATCTTAAACTTGAATCTTGAAAAGAGCACGACGGTTGAAGAACTTAATGCGTTTTTACGTGAAACAGCACTTCACTCAGACCTACGTGATCAAATCGATTACACAGCATCAACTGAAATCGTGTCTACCGATTTAGTGGGTAGCCGTTACGCAGGTGTTGTTGATTCTCAAGCAACGATTGTTGATGAAAACCGTGTTGTACTTTACGTATGGTACGACAATGAGTTTGGTTATAGCTGCCAGGTAGTTCGCTGTATGCGCGATATGGCAGAAGTCTCATTCCCAAGTTTACCTCGATAAACACTTGAGCAATTAAAAAAAGCCAGCACTTGCTGGCTTTTTTAGGTCTGAAGATTTTTAAAGTGTAGTGGTTATGGTACGCTTTATTAAATTGAGTACGTAGTAATAGCCGTTTAAAGTGCATTAACACGTACTTACCTCTTGGCTAAATCCTTTGGTCAAGACACACAGTTAACTAATAGGTTTGTTGTAATGAAAATCAGTAGCAATTTTGACAGTGGTAATATTAAAGTTATTGAAGCCACCGATCCGTTAAATATTCAGTTAGAAATTAATAAAGATCATCAGTCTGAGTTTTATCAGTGGTTTCACTTTCGTCTTGAAACAACGCCTTATCAATTACATCAGTTAAATATTAATAATCTTGATAAGTCTGCATACCCAGATGGTTGGGTAGACTACCAAGCTGTTGCCTCATACGACCGTCAAACATGGTTTCGTGTACCGTCTTCGTATGAAAATGGCACACTAACATTTGAGCTTGAGCCTGAGTGTAGCAGCGTTTACTTTGCCTATTTTGCTCCTTACAGCTACGACCGCCATTTAGACTTATTATCATGGGCACAAAGCCAAGAGCTTTGTCAGTTAGAGACGCTAGGTCAAACCCTTGATGGCCGTGATATGAGCGTGCTTAAAATTGGTCAGCCAAGTGCAGATAAAAAAATCATCTGGGTCACGGCTCGCCAACACCCGGGTGAAACTATGGCAGAGTGGTTTGTAGAAGGCTTATTACACAAGCTGCTTGATGATGAAGACCCACATGCAGCAGCCTTACTATCAAAAGCGGTATTCTATGTAGTGCCAAATATGAATCCAGATGGCAGTGCACGTGGTCACTTACGTACTAATGCTAAAGGGGTTAACTTAAACCGTGAATGGCAAACACCAAGCATGGAAAATAGTCCTGAAGTTTACTTAGTGCTTAATAAAATGCGAGAAGCAGGTTTAGATATGCACCTTGACATTCACGGGGATGAAGCCATTCCATATAACTTTGTTGCCGGTAGTGAAGGCATACCAAGTTATGATGCACGCCTAAAAGGCCTTGAAGACAGCTTTAAAGCCGCGCTTTTAACTATTACTCCAGAGTTTCAAGATACGCATGGCTACGATAAAGACGAACCAGGTCAAGCTAATTTAACAGTAGGTTCATCAGCGACCGCTGAAGAATTTAAAGCACTAACTTACACCGTTGAAATGCCATTTAAAGATAATAATGACTTACCAGATCCAGATTACGGCTGGTCAGATCGTCGTTCATATCAATTTGGTCAAGATACCTTAGCAGCCATTGTTAATGTTGTAGACAACTTAAGATAAAACGCTTGTTTTAAAGGGTATCAATAATTTTGATGCCCTTTTTATTTTAGGCTAAACCGGCCGTATCAAAAAATAAAAATCATTTCCCACCATCACACTAAAACGTTTCAATACACCTTCTCGACAGATTTAATAACCTATAATTTTAATCAATTCCCACTTAGTTAAACGTTGTCTTAGCAGGCTCAATATAAATAAACAATAAGTTGTTTTGAAAATTAACTGTTAACAAGGTTGGGTACTTAAGTTAATATCGATTGAGCAATAAGAAAGACGAAAAAGATTAACCCCTTATTTCGTAAAGCTTATGACAGGTATTCTGAGTAGCAGAGTATGGTAATTAATAATAATAAATATAACTGTGAGGATGTTCATGGAAGCTTTTGTAAGCGCCGTTAATGATGTTGTTTGGAGTGATGCACTCATCTATTTATGCCTAGGCGCAGGCTTATTTTACTCCGTACTAACTCGATTTGCTCAAGTTAGACATTTTAAAGAAATGTGTAAGCTATTATTTAGCCCCAACACCTCAGAAAAAGGGATCTCATCTTTTCAAGCTCTTGCTGTTTCATTGTCTGGCCGAGTAGGGGTTGGTAATATTGCCGGTGTTGCAGCCGCAATCGGTTTTGGTGGTCCGGGCGCTATTTTTTGGATGTGGGTTGTTGCTTTTTTAGGTGCAAGCACTGCATACGCAGAATCAACATTAGGTCAAATTTATAAACTAGAAGAAGACGGCCAATACCGCGGTGGTCCAGCCTATTATTTTGACCGTTGCTTAGGGCAAAAGTGGCTGGCTGTATTATTTGCTGTGTCGGCAATTATAGCCTGTGGAGTTTTTCTGCCGGGCGTACAAGCAAATGCTGTGGGCAACGCATTCACTCAAGTATTTGGTGATGGCGCTATGGTGTCTACAACTTTTGGTGACGTAGGCAGTTTTAAACTCGTTGCATTGGCCATTATTCTAATCGTTTTAGCGTTTATTATTTTTGGTGGTATAAAGCGCATTGCTAATTTTACCCAAATTGTAGTGCCATTTATGGCGCTTGGTTACATCGTATTGGCTTTAATTATCGTATTTTTAAACATAGACAAAGTACCAGGCATTTTCTCGCTTATTATTGGTGATGCATTTACAGCCCAAGCAGGCTTTGGTGCTGCAATTGCTTGGGGTGTTAAGCGTGGTATCTATTCTAATGAAGCCGGTCAAGGTACAGGTCCTCATGCTGCGGCGGCAGCAGAAGTTGATCACCCTGCACAGCAAGGTTTAGTGCAAGCTTTTTCTGTTTATGTTGATACACTTTTTGTATGTACAGCAACGGCATTAATGATCTTAATGACGCAGCAATACAATGTAGTCGGCACTTTGCCAGAAGGACAATTCATTATACAAAATGTTGATGCGGCAACTGAAGTGGGGTCAGCAGCATTTACCCAAATGGCGTTGTTTAGTGTATTTGGTAGCTTTGGAGAAGCGTTTGTAGGTATCGCTTTATTCTTCTTTGCTTTTACCACTATACTTGCTTATTACTTCATTGCTGAGACTAATATCGCGTACTTAAATCGCTACTTTAAAGGAAGTATTCCGCTTGTAGTGGTAAAACTTATGATTATGTTTATGGTAGCCTACGGCATGGTTAACAGTTCCGGTTATATATGGACTATTGGCGACATAGGCGTTGGCTTAATGGCGTGGATCAACATATTGGGTATATTAGCCATTTTCTTTGTCGCTAAACCGGCCTTATCATGTTTGAGCGATTATGAAGAACAAAAGAAAAAAGGTGGAAAAATCATATTTGATCCTGTTAAGTTAGGGATTAAAAATGCTACCTTCTGGGAAAAGCGCCTTGAAAAGCAATCAAAAGACGCTGAATAAACAGACCCTAATAACCTAATATGAACTATTGGGTTAAATTCAAAAAAGACAAAGAGCAATAAAACAAGTACAATGAAAAGCGCCGAAAGGCGCTTTTTTTATGCGTAGTATGGAGAGAGATGTATGGCGATTATTCGTTGCCCCAAATGTGCAAAATCAATTTCAGATAAACATCCGCAGTGTCCACATTGCCAAAGTAACGTTGCTGAATTAAATGCCGAGCAAGTTCAACAACTTCAACGTGAGCAGCGAATTAAAAAGCAGCAAATGTTTATGAACCACTCCTTTTTAGCGCTGATCTTATTTTTAGGTGGCTTCTTTTGTTTGTACTTCCTACAACCTCAAGAAAAAACACTTCAGTGGTATGCGTATACCTCAGCTATAGGCATTGGCTGTATTTGGTACCTTATTAACCGTATTATTTTAGTGACTCTGAAAAAGAAAAAATGACATGAATATTGACAACTTAGTACAGAATATTACTCCAGAATTATTTGAGCGCCTACAATATGGCGCATCAACAGGAAAGTGGCCAGATGGCACACCTTTATCAGATGAACAAAAACAACAAACAGTCCAACTTGTGATGTTGTATCAAGCAAAAGTAGCACAATCAAACGAGCAGTTTACCATTGGTGCAGATGGAGAAATGATCCAAAAAACCAAAGCGCAACTACAAAAAGAATTTAAATCAGATAACGAAATAGCTAGGTTCAGTGAAAATGATCTTTAAACACCTTTTTACACCAAAATGGAAACACCCGAAGCAACAAGTTCGTTTAGATGCGATTGAAAAACTTGATGTAGCACGCGACGTAACAATTTTAAGCACCTTAGCGCTTGAAGACTCATCGGCTGAAATTCGTCGTAAAGCACTGCAAAAAGTAAACGATTTACCGCTTTGGTGGAAAGCTTACAAGCAAGATCAGGCATTAAAAGATGTAGCTGAGCAGCAAATATCGTCTGCTGTATTAAACAGTGAAAGTAGCTTATCGGCGCAGATTAAAAATGAGTACATTGAACGTTTTGCACCGGTTAAAACCCTTGAAAAACTAGCATTTGCAGAAAAAGAACTGCAAGTGAGAGTTAAGCTCTTAAAACGCCTAGCAAACCCTAAACTGATTGAAAAAGCTTTTAAAGAAGCCAATGAAGAGCTGCAAAAGCAGTTAGTTGACTTAGTCATTACACAGCAGTTAACTAAAGCTTTGTTAAAGCATGCTCAAGGTGAAGCTAAAACGGCCCTTGAAAGCCATCTTGAAAACGAGCGTTTAGCGCTTGAAATGCCAGCGCAAGTTGAAAATGCTACCCGTGTTATTTTAGCCAAGCTTAATGCATTGCGTGATAAAAATGACTACGCCATTGTTGACCCACAAGCCGCAGAGCTCATGGCACAATGGCAAGCTCTAGAATTAAAATGGCTAAGTGAAGAACATGTAAAAACCCTTGATGCTAAGTATATTTCAATTACCGATAAGCTTGATGCCCACATTGCCATACTAAAAGCGCAGCACGAAGTAGAGCAGCAATGTTTAGCTCAGCAACAGCGCCAAGTGTTAGCGTTAGCTACGTTAGAAGCATTAAGTGAAGAAATTGAGAATGCATTACAGTTAGGGTTAGAAACGCCAGAGCAAATTCAGCAAGACTGGCTTAATGCAAAAGTAGCGCAAGCGAAAGACACGCTAGATAAAACGGAACTGGTGGCTGATCAGCAATCAAAACAAGTGATTAATAAGCTTGAGCAATTATTCTCACAAGTTGCTAAGTTGCCTGAGCTAACTGCGGCGATTAAAGAATATAAAATTGCCTACAATGCGCTTAGTGAAATAAAACCTGCAGAGCAACTTAGCGATTACGATCAACAGTTAACAGCATTCAATAATACCTTTAAAACTGCACGCAGCCACTTAAATTTACTTAGCGCTGATTTACAAGCGTCATTCAAAACTCAGCTTAATGCGCATAAGAAGCAGTTCTTAGCTTCAATGAGCGAACTCACTAAGCCGCTAGAAAAAACTCAAAGCCAAGCTAAGCGAAAAGCGCGTGATGTTAAACGTTTAATTGAAGAAGGGCGTTTTAATGTTGCATTTGGTGTATTTAAAGGCTTCGAAGAGCTATTTAATGCCCTAACTGAGAAATACCAACAGCCGCTGGTTAACTCAAAAGCTGATCTAGAAGCGCAGCTAGCTGATGCTAAAGATTGGCAAAAATATGCAGCGGCCCCTAAACGCACTGCACTTTTAGAAGAAGTAACACTGCTAGTTGATGAGCCTTGTAACGATCCGCAACAGCGTGCTGACCAAGTTAAAGTATTGCGTAAGCGTTGGAATGAACTAGGTCGTCTTGATACAGAGCAAGAAAAGCAGCAAGGAAATGAGTTTGATGAAAAAATTGAGCTATTGTTCGCACCTTGTCGTAGTTATTTCGCAGAGCAAGAAATCCAGCGTGAAGCGGCTAAAGTAGAGCGTGAGCAACTAATAGCGCAAATGCATGCACTGCATTTACAAGCGACAGAGGATGCTGATTTAGATTGGAAACAATTCGAAAGCCACTACAACCGATTACAAAAAGCATGGCGTAGTGTAGGTAAAGTTGATCCTAAAACATACCGAATTTTAAACGAGCGTTATAAGGCAGAACAGCAGCTAGTTGTATCTTCACTTAATGCGTTTCATAAAGGCAATGCCGCACTTAAAAATGAGCTCGTTGAGCAAGCGCAACAGCTATCTCAAAGTGAAAACCTAGCAGAGGCGTGTCAGCAGTTAAAGCAGTTACAGCAACAATGGCAGAGTATAGGGTTTGCAGGCTTAAAAGCTGAGAATGCACTATGGCAAAAATTCCGTGAGTTTAATGATGCAACATTCACTAAACGCAGCGAAGAGTTTGAGCAGCAAAAACGCGAGCAAGGTGAATCAGATAAGCTAGCAACAGCCGAACTAAATGAGCTCGAAGCGGTTTTAAATAGTGTTGAAGGTAAAGCCCAATTACTGGATCTGCAAACCAAAGTTAAAGGGTATATGCCATTTAAATCGTTAACGCCTAAAGTATCCGCTTTATTGTCAGCTATAGATGAAAAGCTAACCGGATTAGCCGCCAAAAACGAACAAGCTAACTTAAACGCATTATTTGTTGCGCTTGAGAATAATGAACCAGTGCCAAGTCAGTATACTGGTGTGGTAAAAACGGCATTAAGTATCGAGCAGTTGCTAACGCGTATGGAAATACTAGCCAACGTTAGTTCGCATGACTCAGCGCAAAGAATGGTTGAGCAAGTGGCAATGCTAGATGACAAGCACCGTGGAGACCACGCTGATTTAAACTATTATTTAAAGCAATTAATTGCACTCAGCGAAGGTTCAGTCAAAACTGACACACTAGCAAGGTTAAAAGTTATTTTTGCTGTAAATTAACTTTTATCAACTAAAATAAAAAAACCGCTATTAAAGCGGTTTTTTATTATGGCTACTTACTGCCAATACGATTAATGAATAGGGTTTTGTATGAAAATTTTTGTTTTTATTTCACTATTATTTTTAACTGCCTGTAACAGCACTCAGGGTATTTCGGTTTATTCATTTACAAATTCAGAGGTTGAGTCGTTACTAAATAAAGAGTTACCTAAATTAAGTGAAAAAGTTAGCCTGATGGGCTTACCTGTGCAGTTTGATGTAAATGATTTAAGCGTTAATATTGGTCCCGACAACAGTGATTATGTTTTATTAGGTGCTGATTCGAGCGCCGAGATTAATGCCTTTGCATTGAAGTATCCTGTGCGTTTAAAGTTACAAATACAAGGCACGCCTTTTTATGATAGCGAGAAAAAAGCCGTATTTTTACGTAATGTTAAGTTACGCGATTCAAGTATCGATGCAGGGGGTTTTAAAGGTAATTTAGAAGTGCTGGATAATGAGGCGATGGATGTCATGAATGCATTTTTAGCGGTTAACCCTGTTTATAAGTTAAATATGAACGACCCTAAAATGGCACTGTTAAGTAATTTACCCTTAGATTTAAAAGTAGTCGAAGGCGCGATTAAGCTAGTACCTCGGTTATAATTTAGATCTAATAAGCGTAATAAAACGTATTAATTGACCTTATTATTAATAGATTAGGTTAATTATGGCTAATGAGCGATCCGTTCCCACCTCTCGACTTTCACGATTTGCAAAGTTAGGCTCATTAGCCACAGGTGTTGCCACAAATATGTTAGTAGGTGGTGCCAAAAGTGCGCTTAGTGGTAAAGGCTGGGATAATAAAAGCTTATTACTCCAGCCGAAAAATATTGAAAACTTAGCCACTCAGCTGTCGCACCTTCGCGGTGCGGCAATGAAGCTTGGGCAGTTACTTTCAATGGATGCTGGCGACTTATTAACTCCCGAGCTTGCGCAGTTACTGTCTTTGTTGCGTGCCGATGCCAACCCAATGCCACATAAGCAATTAGTGAGCGTGCTAAAAGAGCAATGGGGGGATGATTGGTTATCGCGTTTTTCTCATATTGAACTAAGGCCGTTTGCAGCTGCATCAATTGGGCAGGTTCATTTAGCTTATATAGAAAATGGTGATCAATTAGCCGTTAAAATTCAATATCCAGGTATTTCTAAAAGTGTGGTAAGCGACGTAGATAATGTGATCACTTTACTTACTTTATCGCGATTATTACCTAAAGAATTGGATATAAAACCCTTAGTTGAAGAAGCGAAAGCGCAGTTACTAGCTGAGACTGATTACACCCTAGAAGCTCAGTATTTAGCAAGATACAAAAACCTGTTATCGACTAACCCCCATTTTAAAGTGCCTAGTGTGTATGTAGAGCACAGTACTGCGCAAGTGCTAACCATGGAGTATGTAGATGCCAAGCCTATAGAGGGCATTACATATTTACCACAATCAGATCGAAGTCGGGTTGCTGAGCAACTAATTGATTTGTTTTTTAAAGAAATGTTTGAGTTTAAGTTAATTCAAACCGACCCTAACTTTGCTAATTACCATTACCAACCAGAATCACAAAAAATCGTGTTATTTGATTTTGGTGCCACCCGAGAAATTACAGCTACCCTAAGTGATGCCTATTTAGCCTTGTTTAAAGCCGGCAGTAATAATGATCGTGAAGGTGTGCTCAATGCCGCCACTGCTATTGGCTATTTTAAAGACGCTCTAAAAGATGACTATAAAGAAAGAGTGATTGATTTATTTTTAATGGCTTGCGAGCCACTTCGCTATAATGGTGAGTTTGATTTTAAAAACAGTGAACTTGCTAGCAACATCAAAGATGCTGGAATGCAATTAAGTGCCCAGTCGCAGCAGTGGCATACCCCTCCTGTGGATGCATTGTTTATTCACCGTAAATTAGCTGGCTTATATTTAATTGCAGCGCGTTTAGACGCCAAAATAAATATTAAGGCGTTATTTAGCCATTATTAAGTGCTAAAGCAGGATAAAATTGGCATAATGCTCGCGATATTTCGCGAGGTTGTATTATGATAAAAAACTTTTTAAACGATCCTACCTTATTGCTCAATGCGGTAGGTGAGGGTATATATGGATTTGATTTGTCCGGTAATGCGGTATTTGTAAACCCAGCTGCAGAGCGAATGACTGGGTGGACGGCCGATGAATTATTAGGAAAAAAAATACATCAATATCATCATCATAGTCATGCCGATGGCACCCCTTACCCTGCCGATGAGTGCCAAATTTATTGCACTATGTTTGATGGCAAACGCCGCGAAGTAAAAAACGAAGTATTTTGGCGCAAAGATGGTAGTGCCTTTGCAGTTGAGTACACCTCCACTCCCGTTTATAAAAATAACCAGCTTATTGGTGCTGTGGCAGTATTTCGCGATATATCAGCACAACAGCAAACCCAAACCCAGTTGCACGAAGCGTTAGCTCAAGTAAAGCATCTAAGCGAGCAGCTAAAAGATGAGAACGATTACCTTATTGCCGAGCTTAACGAGGATTGGCAAGATTCAGGACTGGTTGGCCACAGCGCTGTATTCCAACGCATGTTAGATCAAATACAGTTAGTGAGTGAAACCGACAGCACCGTACTCATTCTTGGTGAAAATGGCACTGGCAAAGAGTTGGTAGCGCGTAACTTGCACCGTCTCAGTAAGCGCAACGAACAAGCATTCATAAAAGTAAATTGTGCGGCATTCACTCCAAGTTTATTAGAGTCAGAACTTTTTGGGCATGAAAGGGGCTCATTTACTGGCGCTAACGAGCGTCGTAAAGGACGTTTTGAACTTGCCGATCACGGCACCTTATTTTTAGATGAAGTCGCAGAGCTGCCGTTAGAGTCCCAAAGTAAGCTATTAAGGGTATTACAAGAGCGTGAATTTGAACGCGTTGGCGGTAGTCAAACCCTAAAGGTTGATATTCGCATCATTGCTGCAACCAACCGTAACTTGTGGGAAATGGTACAAGCAGGGCAGTTTAGAATGGACTTATATTACCGTTTAAATGTATTTCCTATTCATGTGCCAGCACTTAAAGAACGAAAAGAAGACATTCCTTACTTGTGTCAAAACTTAATTGCACAAATAAACAAGCGCTTAGGTAAGCAATTGCAAGGGTTAAGTACAAAAGCGATCAGACAATTACAAGCCTATGACTGGCCAGGTAACATTAGAGAGCTACAAAATGTACTCGAACGAGAAGCTATTTTATCTAAACACTCTACATTACAGTTAAGTCAGTCGCTCAAAGCGGGCGATGATAACGCCATAAACCCAACGCTTACACTTGATGAAGCACAAAAACAGCATATAAGTAGCGTATTAGCACTGTGTAATTGGAAAATTGCAGGTGAACAAGGCGCGGCAAATAAGTTGGGCTTACCAGAGAGCACCTTACGCTCAAAAATGCAAAAGTTAGGACTGCGTCGTCAGAGCTAACTCGTGATATATCGCGATAGTCGCTAAATATCGCGATATTATAGTTCGGTTTTATTTTTAAAGTCATTTAATATCAATGCTTTAGTTTAACTTTCAGTGTGGTCTGAAAGTTGCAAATACTTGTTTAGTACCCGTCACTATGAAGTAAGTAGCATGAAGTTTGATATTAAAGAAGAAGACATGATCATAAAGCCCTATAAAGAAGAGGGGCCAATTTATATACGCGAGCAAAAAGGTTTTTTTCAACGTATACGTCGCAATTTAGGCTGGTTGTTAATGCTGAGTTTTATTGCCATTCCGTGGGTTCAATATAACGGCCAGCAAGCGGTTTTATTGGATGTGGCCACCCAAAAATTTACTATTTTTGGCCTTACCTTGCTCCCTCAAGACTTTATGATTTTAGCCATGCTGTTTATGGTGGGAGCGTTTGCCCTATTTTTTGTTACCAACTGGCTTGGCAGAGTATGGTGTGGTTATACCTGCCCACAAACCATTTGGATGTTAATGTTTTCTTGGGTTGAGCAACGTATAGAGGGTACGCGTAACCAGCGTATTAAGCTTGATAAAAGCCCTTGGGATATTACCAAATTGCGAAAAAAAATCACTAAGCACAGTGCTTGGCTGGTTATTTCGATACTCACGGCGACCTCATTTTTAGCGTATTTTATCCCCGCTAAAACCTTGTATCTCGAAATGTTAAATTTAGAGTGGTCTGGGATCACCAGTTTTTGGGTATTTTTATTTGCGTTTTGTACTTATGGAAATGCGGGCTTTTTACGTGAAAAAATGTGTACTGTGGCGTGTCCGTATTCGCGCTTTCAATCGGTGATGTTTGATAAAGACACTCTGGTGGTTACTTACGATAGCGAACGGGGTGAAAATCGCGGCCCACGTAAACGCAAAGCTGATCCTAAAGCGCTTAATTTAGGTGATTGCGTAGACTGTAACTTATGTGTGGAAGTATGCCCTGCAGGGATTGATATTCGCAATGGCTTGCAATATGAATGTATTAACTGTGGTTTATGTATTGACGCTTGTGACGACACCATGGATAAGTTTGGCTACGAAAAAGGCTTAATTAAATACGCCAGTGAAAAGCAAATGGCAGGGCAAAAAACGAATCCATTTAGGCTTAAACTTGTAGGCTATGGGGCGTTAACTGCGCTATTAATTTTATCTATGTTTGCTTGGATGTTACAACGCACCCCTATAGAAGCTTCTGTGCTTAGAGATAGAAACGCATTGTATCGGGTAAATTACGAAGGCTTAGTTGAAAACCCTTACACACTTACTATTATCAATAAAACTCAGCAACCGCTGCATTATTCAATTTCAATTAGCGGTTTAGAGGGGGCTACATTGCAAAGCCCAAATGCTATATTAGTAGAGCCTGGGCTGATGAAAAGTGTGCCGGTAACGGTGACTGCAGACGGTTACGATTTAGCACGCAAAGTGAGTAAGCTGAGTTTTGTGATCACTTCGCAAGAAGATCCTGCAATTACTATTACCAAAGACAGTCAGTTTTATAAAAATTAATAAAGTATGAGTCCTAGCCAGTTAACAACCTGACTCGGCTAGGGCTAGCTGCTTAATTACAAATTTTTTGGCGCTTTGAAAATCATCAAACAAGCACTCTTGTAAATGAGCATCACGGCCTGAGCTGTGCATAATCCGCTGCAATTGCCTTATAGCAATAGGCGAGGTGAGGACAAACGCACTGATCAAACAGTTATTAATCCCCATTGTTTGGCTTACATCTATCATGTTTTTTTCAGCATCGGGGGTAGCAGCAATCACCTCAGGAGAGTGGCTAATATAACCCCAAGACAAATGTTTAAAAGGTTCAATGGTATTTAATAAAGCGGCTTTAAAATGATTTAATAACTGAGGGTTTAAGTTACCTTTAAACTGCCCAATAACTATATTACCTTCAACGCGCAAGCTATAACTGCCGTAGTTATTTTCAAATTTCAATAGCCGCTCCTTTTATTGATTATCTACTGCATTGGTCACTTATTTATAATGTAGTCTAAGGCACCTGAAATTGCAGCAACTTGCGCTAATATACACTCTTCAGGGTTAGCCGTTGCACTGTCTGGATATACTTCAGTGGTGGTGACATACGCAGCTTCAGAAAATCCCATACATAAGCCTAAATCACGGGCCGCGTAATTAATTACCCCAAATTGCGCTTGTGGTACACCAATTAATTGCTGATTTTCATCGCTAGGTGCAATATGCGTTACTTTTTCAACATGTTCAATAATTGCTTTTTGAAAAGCAGGCTCTGGTTTGTTGCTATCAGCCACTAAATAAAAGCCATCAGGAATGTTCCAGTTGGTGTTTACTTTGCCTTCACGAGCCGCGAGTGCTGGTCTAAATTCACTGTTATCAGAATCTGTTGTTTCATGTAAATCGATATGCGCGATTAAATCAGTATTTAAAGATTGCACATAGTTCATTACTGCCGCTGATTCTTGTGCTGGACTGCCCTGATAAAAAGAGCGGTTAGGGTCTACCGCATCTGGGTTCCAACGATTAATCGTTTCATAACCCCATGGGCTAATACAGGGGGTAATTACAATATTAAAGTGCTCAGCGTACTTATTTGCCAATGTTTTAGCGAATCTTAAAGCGCCATGAACACCACTGGTCTCGTAGCCATGTACGCCGCCAGTAATTAAAACAGTGGCTTTGTTTGTATCAAAATTAGTGGTTTTTAACGCGTACAAAGGGTAGCTACCTGCGGCATAATTAAGCTCACCGTATTGCTGTACTTCTAGAGTGCTTTTAAGTTCATCAATTAATGTTACGACTTCTTGTTGATAGCTTCGCTTAATTTTTTGTGCCTCAAGCCATTGGATTTTATTATTGTTGTTCCACTTCTCACCAGGCGTACCAATTGGGTAACTACTGTTATTCATATTAAACCTTTAAGTTGAATTATCTCTGCGGGCTATAGAGCACATAGACCATAATGACGAAAATAAAGCGTTAGCTTAACGCTGACTAAAATAGCGCGCAAGTATATGCGATAGTCACTGCATTAGTTAATGGCTGAGCTTGAATGCGGATAGTACCTTTGTTGCATAAAGTCTTTTAAAAACCATGCGGCAAACTCATGTCTGCACTCTACATCGGCTTTGCTGTATATGTAACACAGTGCATTTTAGATGTTGCAAGTAGGCGGCTACGCCCTGTATTAATGACCGCTACAACCGCTATGTTTGGTTTATTGCCGCTGGTGTTTGCAACAGGTCCAGGAGCTGAAATACAAAAGCCATTAGCTATCGTGGTTATTGGCGTGTTAATTACCTCCACTATTACTACCCTTTATTTATTACCTATCTTCTATGGTTGGTTGGAGAAAAAATATGGCTGAACAGTTACTTTTTACCCTAAATGCACCCACAAATATAAAAGATGACGTAGTTGATATATTAATAGGCATAGACTGTATAACCGGCTTTAACTTAAAAAAATTCAAGGCTATAGCAAAGAGCACAGCGAGTTTGATATTGCCGAGCAAGTAGAAGGGTATCGTAGTTTTTATCAATTTGAGGTGCATATTTTATTATCTGAACTTGCCATACTAAAAACGACGCTAAGCCCTGTTTGTAAGTACACACCGTTAAATATTGGGTAACCCCGGTTTATGAAAGTGAGCATATTGGATAGTTACCATATATTAGATTAACTTTGAGAGTCACTTCAATTGGATTAGTTATTAGACTTATTTAATTGATTTTGACAACTTATCAATGTTTAATTGAATGACATGTATTAATTGTTGTTTATTATGCACTTTCTCCATAAGTACTTCTTACTTAACGATCATCATACTGCCCATGATGAAGTCGCACACTGGCGGGTGAGTGCACTGCGGATAATTTTAACTCTCGTTACTTTGCTCTGTTTTTTGGTAGTTTGTTATACATACACCCGCGCAATTGAATTCAACCTAATTTACATTGCAGTTATTACTATTAGTTTTTTCACTATTGCTTTTAGTCTTTTATTAGCAAGTAAGCGATTTTACACATTTAGTGCAAACGCACTTTTATTAACTATCGTTGCTGGTAGTTTATCAATGAATTTATTTTTAACTGACTTAGAGCTTGCAAAGGTGGGTTCTATGTTTATGTATTCATGTCCCATCATTGCTCTTATGCTACTCGGTTACAGAACGGCTTTGGCCTACGGTATTTTAAACATCATACCTTTTTACATGATTATTAATAATGTTGATTTATCTGGCTATTCAGGAATATCAAGCCAATTACCAGAAGCTGACTTATATATTACAGGCCTGATATTTTTATTTTTTAATATTTGTATTCCACTGGCTACTGCGCGAACAATTGTTGCTGCCAAACGTTTAAACAAAACCATGTTAAATGCTAATAGCTTCCTTAAAGATAAAAACGAGCTTTATCGCACCTTATTTACTGAATCTAATAAAGCTAAAATTATTGTCGACGAAAATTTAGTAATTACAGATTTAAATCAACATGCTATTGAAATGTTTGGATTAAAAAACAGCTTGAAAGAAAAGGCTGAGAGAATTGATGGATTATTCCCTGCACTTAATAGCAAAGAGTTAAATATAAAAAATCAAATCATAGAATATAAGAGTCGCTACTATAAGAGTAATTATCAGCAAATAGCAATGAGTACAAATTACCGAGTGTATGACTTTTATGATTGCACGCAAGAGCAGTTAATTAAACAAAACTTGTCTATGATGGAGCAAGAGAACAAACGTCTAAGGTTTAGAGACTCGCAGACGAAATTGCCTAATCGAGAGTGGTTTGAGATGCAATGCGATAGGTTAACGTCTAAATATCAAAAAGGCTTTTATATCGTAGTCACACAAAGCGCAAATAGTGAATATTTAAATTTAAAACTTAAAAAGGCTGACTCCCAATCATTGCTAATTACTGCTTATAAGCGCTTAAAAGCAATGCCTGAAGGGCCCTTGCTTTGTGCGTATATAGAAGGTAGTAAACTTTGCTTTATTGTTGGTTCAAGCTCAAGTGAACAGCAAAACAAGTTATTAATACAAATTAAAAGCACTTTAGATCAAACTTATGATGTATTTGGTACTAATTACCAACAATCATTTTTATTTGGTTTTGCTAAGTGTCCTGAGCACGGTGAAGATAGTGCTATTGTTCTTAGTAATGCGTGTGAGGCGCTCAAGCTCGCAGACTATAACTTGCCTTTTAGTGGTTACAACCAAAAACAATCACAGGCTTTTATGGAAAAGTATGAAATTTCCATGTTACTTGATGAAGCTTTGCAACAAAATGATCTGTCAGTACATTATCAACCTAAAGTGAATGCAAAAGGTGAATGTATTGGGCTTGAAGCATTAGCTCGTTGGCATAGCTCTGTGCTTGGTAATATATCGCCAACTGTCTTTATTCCTATTGCAGAAGAGTACAGAATGATTAGTAGATTAACGGATTTAATTATTCAAAAAGTCTGCGCTCAAATTGCCCAATGGAATAAAGTTGGTTTGCCACTTTTACCTATAGCAATAAACATATCTTTGCTCGATTTTAGCCAAGCTGACTTTATGTCAAAATTGGTGAAATATTTGGCGGATTTTAATGTAAAACCGAATCAAATAGAATTAGAGCTTACCGAAACATCACTTGAGGCTAACCAAGCCCACTCTCTAAAACTTATGCAAACTTTGCAAGATTGGGGGTTCTCTATTACTGTGGATGACTTTGGTGTTGGCTACTCAAATATTGCACGCCTTGCTGATTACCCTATTGATAAACTTAAATTGGATCGCTCTTTAATAAGTCAGGTTACACGCTCTACACGCCAGAAAAGCTTAGTTAAAGCTATGCATGTGATGTGTGATGAACTCAATATCAAGTGTGTAGCCGAGGGAGTAGAAACCGAAGAACAGGTCTTAATAATGTCCGAAATGGGATGTAAAGAGTTTCAAGGTTATTACTTTTCTAAACCCATGAGTGCTCAGGTGTATGCTGAATGTATAAATGAAAATGGTCTTGTTTTTATGACAAAAAACTCAGCTACAATGAAAGGTAGTTGAATTTAATAACTATGTTCTAGCGACCTTTTCGGATTAAAATTTCAAACTAGGGTAACGAATTTTTTGGCGTTAAATGCTGCTGAAATATTTCAGCAGCATTTGAGCTGTTCTAGTTTATTCAAACAATCCTTTTATAACCGCGTGGCGGTTTTGCACCATTAATATGCCGTTAGCCCATACATACTCAGGGGTTAAGGTCTCTTTATCGAGAAGCACAACATCCGCGTCGCTTGTTGCTTTAAGGCGGCCTTTATCAAGTCCTAAAATATCGGCAGGGTTACTGGTTATGCTCATTAAAGCCTGCTCTATAGGGACGTTATATTCTTTGACTGCTTGCTGAAACGAACTCAGTAGGGATGCCTCTTTGCCCACCTCAAGCCCTAATAAATTAAAGTCTTTATCAAAAATAGGTAAACTAGCATGGCCATCTGAGCTCATAGTGAGTTGATTTGGTGCTACGCCTTGTTCTAAGCAGTAGGCAAGGGCATGGGCTGCTGCATATTCACCATGTGCTAAATCGTAGTCGGTGGTGCTGGTGGTAAAGTCGATAGTACCGCCCTGATCACAAAAGTGAATACCGGCATCAAGAAGTGCTTTATTGCGGTTCATATGCGTAGGATAAAACTGTTTAAGCTTAATATCACTTTGCTGAGCCACCTGATGCAAAATACTCAAGTGACTATCGACAGGGCCGACATGAATACTCACGGTGCCTTTTTTACCACTGAGCATACCGGCTACTTTGGCCTCGGCTGCCAATTCTGCTAATTGCTGGACCGTAGGTTGGCTACTGCGATGATCAGAAATAGCCACTTCGCCAACACCTATAAACTCCTCTATATACATGATGTCGTCAGTGATTGAGTGAGTAAGAGTTTTAGCGGGTAAATGATACGAACCGGTATGGCAAAATACATTCAGCCCTTGCTCTTTTAGGCCTTTTGCTTTGGCAACCAAATTGGTAAGCGTACGTGAGCTTGAGTCGGTACCCAGTGCGCCCACCACTGTGGTAGTGCCCGATAGGGTTGCATCGGTTAGGTTCATTTCAGGGGTGCGGCTGGCAAATCCAGCTTCGCCACCGCCACCGGTAATATGCACTAACGAGTCAACAAACCCCGGCGTAACAAGCTTATTTTTACCGTCAATTCGTTTGACGAGTACACTGCTGTCGAGGATTATATTTTCGTCAATAGCAATGATTTTACCACCGCCAATTAAAACATCTTGTGTGCCTAGGTAGGTAGGTGCATAAACGTTTGCACCTTGAATTAAAGTTAACATAACAAATTCTTTTTATTGATAATTAATAAAGTAAGCAAGAAATATAAAGCCGCTTGCTAATACAAAAAGTGCTAGAGCAAAGCGCCAAATAAACGCAGCCCATTCTCCCCAATCTAATTTCACGACCCCTAAACAACCAATTAAACTAGCTGAGGTGGGAATTAAAATATTGGTTAATCCATCACCTAATTGAAAGGCCAATACCACAATTTGCCTTGATACATTGAGCAAATCGCCAAGTGGAGACATCAGCGGCATAGTGATGGCAGCTTGGCCTGAACCCGATGAAACAAAAAAGTTAAATACACTTTGAAACACCAGCATTCCCCAAGCTGCAATGTAATCTGGCACACTGGCTATGCTACTTGCACAGTAATAAAGCAGGGTGTTGAGAGTTGAGGGAGTGGTTAAATCACTACCGCCTAATAGTAATACAATGCCTTTAGCCAGTGCGACTAATAACGCCGCTGGCAATAATTCTTGTGCACCGTGTTTAAACGCATCCGCGCACTCATTCGCGGTTAGCTTTTTAAACACGATGGCAATTATTGCACTGATAAGGCCAATACAAAAAAACTGTGCCGCAAGCTCAGGAATATAATATTGGCGAGCCATCACTCCCCATACAACCCAGGCTATGCCCAATACAAACACTAATAATGTGAGTGCATCGGCTAGGCTGAGTTTAATCGTTGGCTGATCACCCGTTTTTAGGGATTGTGTTTTTATCCGTTTTGCATAGCGCATAGTAAACACAAGGCCTACAAGGGTAAAACAAGCCCACGCTAACATACGAAAGCCCGCACCAGAAAATACTGGAATTTCAGCTATCGATTGCGCTATAGCAATGCTAAAAGGGTTCATCCATGAGGTGGCAAAGCCTATTTGCGTAGCCACATAAGTTGTAAGTACAGTGACTTTAGCGTCGTAGCCAAGTTGTTGCATAATAGGGAGCAGCACAATACAAAATGCAATAGCCTCTTCGCCCATACCAAATACCGCGCCGCCTAACGAAAATAGTAAAAACAGTAAGGGAATAAACAGCCATTCAACCCGCTTGGTTTTATTAATAAGTGCCATAATGCCGTTATTAATCGCACCGGTTTTCATAATAATGCCAAAGGCACCGCCAGTGATTAAAATAAACGCCATTACGCCAATAGCTGCACCATATTTATCACCCGACACTAAGCCTTCAAACAATACATTTGCTAAACCAATGTCCCCACCTTGTGCAAAAACAGGTGGTGATTGTTGGTCGTTAACGGCTTGATATTGTGAAAGCTGCACAGTGTGGCTACCAGATTCTGCATTAAATACCCCGGGGGTAATAAATACCGTGGCCATATAGGCAATCACTGCCACACACAGCAAAATGATGCTGGCATCGGGCATAGAAAATTGTTTTTGTTTCATAATTTCACTTTAATAAAAGGTCATTGTGTTGATGCGTAAATAAACGCTTAAACGTACTTTAGCACTTAATAGGCAGTGTCACTGTAGCCATGACCTGTAATAAAAGGAAGGCCGCAAAGCGTTTGCTTTGCGGCTAAGTGGTTAAAAACGGTAGCTAATACTTAATTTGTAATTAGCACCTAGGGCATTATGATTAATTGAATCAAAGCCACGGTTTGAGCCATAAAGAGTGGGTGGCTGTTTATCAAAAATATTATTGATGCGCGCACGCAAAGTCAGTGATTTATTAACATAAAAACCCGCTGATAAATCCCAAACGAGCCAGTCATCAACCTGATGCTCACCTTTTGAGTCTAATACGCCAAGCGAATCTAGCTCATCAATTTCACGACCACGCAGGCCTTTTATATCATCTTCGTAGCTGCTGGTGTAGTTTGCACCTAAGTTAAGGTAGTAATTTTGCGCTTCCCAATCTATTGACATACGCGCAACATTTTCAGGATAACGATAAGTTCCTACCAACTTCTCTAACGAGTCAGACCCCGGTTTATTACGTTCAAACTCAAGGTAATGAGTACCGTCAAACGCAAAGGTCAAATCGCCGCTTGGTAATACAAACCTATGGTCAAACTTAAAGTCTATGCCTGCTAATGTTTGTGTACCAGTGTTTTCAAGTGGGATAGCATGATCGCGAAACAACGGTAAAAATAGCTCGTCATCACGTGGGTTAAATTCATCTATATAACTGCTTAAAATTTCAGTTAAATTAGCGCCGTCTTGCTCTATGTTTAAACCACTGGTGTCGGTGACATCACATAATGCTTCATCGTACGATATGCCTTGCTCGCCCGGTGGGACAATGCCACAGTGACGAAGTGACGCATCAGTTATAGCGCGGTCGAGCACTGCGGTCATGTTGGTATCGATTACTTCTTCATGATCAAACTGCCAATAATCAATGGTTAAATTAGTATTAGCCGATGGACTCCATGCAAAGCCAACACTGATAGCCTCAGATTCTTCTGCATTTAGATTAGGGTTACCTAACTCTAACGAATTAACACTCACTTGGGTGCCATCACCCATACAGTATAAATCGGCTACAGCTTGGTTGGCACCACAGTCAAAAGTAGATTGCGTGGTTCTTAATTTAACGCCAGCTTGAGTTAATGATGGTGCTCTAAACGAGGTTGACCATGAACCACGAACAACTAACGAATCAGTCGGGCGATAGCTCAAACCTATTTTAGGATTAAAGGTGCCACCAAAATCATCGTAATGATCGTATCGACCCGCTGCTTGCAGCTCTATTTGCTCACTCAGTGAAATACTTAATTCAGCAAAGGCGGCATATTGAGTGCGCTCGGCTTCTGATAAGCTAGAGCCAAAGCCAAATACATCAACAAGGTAGTCTTTGTCTGCTTGAGCTTGTGAATTAAGCGAAGGAAAGTCGCTTAGCTCTTCACGGCGTGCTTCTACCCCAAATGAGGCATAGGCTGGTAGGTCGTTAAAGGTAAATAGTTCACCATTAAAGTTAGCATCCCAGCCGTAAACAGTACTTTCTCCACTGCGTGTTGGGCGAGCTTGCGCTGTTGCCAAAACGGCATCATTAGCGGCGTCGCCTTGAAGGAAAGGGTTGTAAAAAGGTAGCAACTCCCCAGATACACAATTTAAGTCAGTACCGTCATAACTTGCCAGCGTACCGTCTGAACATAGCTCGCCTGTAATCGCGCCATGAAACTGGTAACGATTATATACCCCTGCAATCGCTTCTTGCTCTGAACGTGAGCGAGAAAGAGTAACACCAGATTCCCAACCCCAATCACCAATTTCACCACTTAGACTGCTTACCAAGCGAAAGTTTTTCGTTTCTACTTCCACCGTTCTTGGGGCATTAAAGCGCGCGTCAAACGCAAAGCCATATACTTCTCGGCCACTTTGAGTATCAAATGGGTCAATATAAAGTTGATCCATTAAATCATTACTACCATCGGCATTATCGTAAATAAATAAGGCGTCTTCTAAAACATACGGGCCGTCGTCATCATTAATTTGGTTAATAGGTGAGGGCGATGAATACGCTTTTGCCTTGGTCTGACTGTAAAAAAAATCAGTATGCCATTGTAGACCACCAAGCTCACTATTAAACATAAAGCCAGTTGAAAGGCTTTCAAATGGCGTTTCTAGGTAATCATCTTGATTTGGGTAGTAAGCACAAATTTGTTCATCAAGTTCAGTAGTAACTAACTCGGTTTTGCAGTTTGGTGATGGAAGTTCGTTACCATCTCGGCTGCTGAAATAATAAATATTAGGTGAGTTCTCCAGCTTAGGTAAATAGGAGTAACCATTCACTAAAGAGGGAGAGGCCGTGTAATTACGATCGGTGGCTTTAAAAGCGTTACGGTCATATATATCTGCAAATACCGTTAAGTTACTCTCGCCTATTTTTGTACCATACACTAAGTTTAATTGTTTTTTACTTTCGTCATGTTGATCAAAGCTATCGGCAAACGAAGTATTGATTTCAGCGCCTTCAAAATCATCTTTTAAAATATAGTTAATAACACCCGCTACAGCATCGGCACCATAAACGGCTGATGCACCGGTGGCTAAAATATCAATACGTTCAATGGCCGCAAGTGGAATAGAATTAACATCTACAAAGTTTTCAGTGCCTGCAGCAAATGAGCTAGGCGCAACTCTTCGCCCATTTATTAATGTAAGCGTTGCTGATGGCCCCATGCCTCTTAAGCTCGCTGCTGATTGACCCGCTGGTGTTGAGGTAGACGTACCGCCACTTTCAGAGGTTGAAAATGTGCCACTTCCGCCTTTAAAAACAGATAAATCTTTGAGTAATTCATGAATGGTATTAGCACCAGAGCGTTTGATTGCATCTTGGTCTAGCACGGTTAGTGGAATAGTGCCTTCCAGATCAACGCCTTTTAAGCGAGATCCTGTTACTTCTACTCGTTCAATGTTGGTATTAGTTTGAGTTTCTTGTGCATACACACAAGTGACAGGGCTCAGTAAAGTGCTTACTGTGGCCGCAATAGTTAGTTGACGAAACATTGTAGTACCTTTTGTCTTTTTTAAGCGCGCAGAAATAGGTTTAATATTTCTTAAGGCTTTAATTATTATGGTTTTTTAGACAGGGCAATGGTGAAATGACACGCTGAGCCCCTCACAGAAATTAGTGAGGTGGTGGGCTACTCGTCAAACCACTCCGAAAGGTAGTGTGGTGAGTAGAAATATGTTGTAAGCAGTGTTGCTTTTTTAAACATAATTCTCGTTCCAAAAAGGTTTTTGACAAAGCTAGCAAATGGGTGCTAGCTTACTCGCGTTTTAAAGTTCCTTTTTTTTATAGCAAGTGAGAGACGCTCTCGCAAGTTATTTCTTATAATTTTTCACATGAGTGTAACATAATGGAACGAATAAATTTACCAAACAAGCGGTTAGTTAAATCGCGAATAATAACCGCTTTTTACTCAATTTTAATTGCTTTTTCGCTACAGTTAGGCGCAAAAGAGTCTAATCAAACTCTTGTTTTAGTGGGGGGAGCTCTCACAACATGCGCCAGTTTAAGCTCTAAAAACTGTGAAAAAAATACTCAGATCTCGGGTAAAACGCATAATGTATTTGCGCTCTCTCACACTAAAATTAGCCAAATAAAGCAACAATGGCCCAGTAAAAATAGCCAAGCTAAAAATAACACTATTAAAAATTTAGCAACAATGCAGGCTAAGTCATCGCCCACATTATCGAAAAAAGAACTGTTATGGTTGTGGCGCGATATTGATAGCAAACAGCTCAATAGTTTATCGGATCAAGAATACAATTTTGTAATAGATATGCTTGAAGTAGCTCAAATAAAAAGCGACAACACACGGCTAAAAGAGCGGGTAAATACTGCGCTTAATAGCGAATCGGCAGCGACAGAGATTTTGCAGTTTATATCGGGTAGTTTAAAAGTTAATAACTCCAACCCGAGTATACTGGCCATTACCGCCTCAAGCAGAGACCCTTATGAATCTGCTGATTTTTACGAAGGATTACTAAGCTTCCCTAATGTAAATTCGCAATGGCTTGCATTAACCCCTGCGCTTGCTAAAGCAATAACCACCAACAAGTGTGATGATTTAACCACGCTTAGGCACTCCGAAATGGGGCTATATCAACGCGAACATATTTACCCTGATCGCACACAAGCTGAATATCAATTGTGTAAAAAAGGCATCGACGCTTTAGTAGAGCTAATAAAAAACAGTACCGGTGTGATGTTTAATGGTGGCGATCAAAGCCTAACTCGAAAAGTATTATTTGATGAAAATAACCAGCCTTACCCTTGGACAAAAGCATTACAGTCTCGCCCTGTTATTGTTGGAACAAGTGCAGGTACCGCGGTGCAAAGTGGTGGGCAAGCCCACGCCGGGAATGTGGTGATGATCACCAATGGCACTAGCTTGTCGGCATTGAAAGAAGGCGCACAAGCCATTGATGCCCCAAGTGAACGCTCAAACAGCGATAGTTTAACTTACAACCGCTTTGGGGGTTTAGGCACATTTAGTTACGGTGTACTCGATACACACTTTAGCGAGCGAAACCGTACATTAAGACTAGGCACTTTGCTCGACGACTTAAGCGCAAACCAAGATCAGCCGACATTCGGTTTTGGTGTAGACGAAACCACAGCCTTAGTGGTGATTAAATCTGAAGCTGGCAATTTAATGACCGTAATTGGTAAAAATGGTGTAGTGATGGTTAAATCAACAGGGCAAGCTCAGGCTAAAACTAAAACCTATAGTTACTCTTATTGGCCTGTGGGAAGTGTGATTGATATTAAAAATAACGATTATACCTTAAGTCAGCGCAGTATTAGCCAAGCATTACCAGCAATTAAAATACCGCCTTTACCAGTTCAGCGTTTTGGCAGTATTTTAATGGATGCCAAATTACGCTCTTTAACGCAAGCCATGTGCCTTAGCCAAGAACAAACGGCTGTTGGTCAGCAAGGTGAGTTTATTATTAGCCTATCTACCACGCCTGAGTCGGCATATCATCGTATTAGTGCTGCGCAGTATGGCTGTGCGGTGAGTAATTTAGAAATTGCAGTGAGTACCTTTTAATTTAATGCCACGCAAGCTAATTTAATTAAACACGCTGCTTAGTTGATTTTAACTTTAGCGGCCATACTATATTTAAAGCGTGTTTATTAAATCACAACAAAAGGAAGGTTCATGAGTAAAGTAGCGGTTATTTATTTTTCGGGATATGGCCATACCAAAAAAGTGGCTGAATTTGTAGCTGATGGAGCAAACGCTCAACTTATTGCTATTGATGAAAATGGCGATATACAAGACGCCGATTGGGATACGTTAAACAATGCAGACGCCATTATTTTTGGTGCACCTACCTATATGGGCTCATATCCTTGGCAGTTTAAAAAGTTTGTTGATGCTACCTCTAAAGTATGGTTTACCATGGGGTGGAAAGACAAAATATTTGGCGGGTTTACTAATAGCGGCAGCCTAAATGGCGATAAACAAGTCACTCTAATTAGTATGCAAACATTGGCTTCGCAACATGGTGGAATTTGGGTAAGCCTAGGGTTACCACCGGCCAATAAACTGGAATCAACTCGTCAAGACATCAATAATTTAGGCGGTTCAGTTGGCGTATTAGTGCAATCACCTACTGATGCAGATGAATCTGCTATTCCATCAGGCGATTTAGAAACGGCCCGTTTATACGGCGAACGTGTAGCTGATATAGCCAAACGCTTAAAGTAAAAGTCACTCGATAAAATAAGTTAAAAAAGCCACATTGTGTGGCTTTTTTAGTTTGATAATTCCAATTTTTGTTGTTTGTGCTCTAGCTGGTATAGGCTTGAAAATTGACGTTTATGAACTTCAAATAAATACGCTCTTAGCTGCTCTTTACCATGGTGAATGTGTTTAATTTTTGCTGCTATGCCACACTTACTCTGCCTAACCGGTTCTATATCTAATGATATCGCCGCTTCGTTGGGTAAAATAAATTGCATATTCTGCAACTCATCAAGTTCACTGTGTACTGATGTGGGTTTTAAAAATATCCCTGTGCTAGATATAGATTCAATGCAAAAACCTTGGCTTTGGATATTTAATTCGCTCAACCGCCAGCTGCGCTGAATACCTTTAGTGTCAATTACTTCGGGGGCTTCTAATACAGTACTGAAATGGCCTAATTCATCGGTTTTAAATTGAAGTGGGAACCATAGTTGGTAGTGGGCTACTTCTGCTAATAAGGTTAATTTAGCTTGACCAAGTAAATGCGCAATACCATCTGGTATTGATGCTTGTACTGTTAACTTTGTTTCATTGATTAATGCACTACTTTGACTAGGTTCAAATAAGCCAGATAAAAAGTTAATTTCTTCGTCAGACAAATCCATGTATTTTCCTTAATACCTAAATTGTGGATTCTATTCCTCACAAGGTTACTGCCCAATGAATGAACAGTTTATTATTTTGTAAGCTCCGCATAGCGCGGCTAAATTTTTATACAATTAAAAATTTCAACCTTCCTGATTGAAATTTTAAGCTGTTGATTTTAATTGGTTTTGTTTGTTTTTAAACTCAGTGAGTTAAATAGTTGTATGCGTTTTTTAGTATTTTAACCTTATTATCACCAATAAGTTAAGTAATAAAGTGTACAAAATTAAAACGCTTCGCGATGTTTTTATATCAACAATGCGTAAATGAGACTTAGGTCTAGCTTACGAAGCATAAGGAAATACTTAGAATAGCGCCAAATAAAAATGGGGTTTAAGGGGTTCCAAATGCAATTAGAACGAATTCGTCGTAGCGACTTACACAACAAAGTAATGTCTGCAGAGCAGGCCAGTTTATTTATTAAAGACGGTATGACCGTGGGTATGAGTGGTTTTACTCGTGCCGGTGAAGCGAAAGCTGTACCACGTGCGCTTGCAGAGCGAGTGCGTGAAAACCCAATGAAAATTAACTTAATGACGGGCGCGTCATTAGGAAACGACTTAGATAAGCTACTAACTGAATCAGGTGCGTTAGCGCGTCGTATGCCATTTCAAGTAGACAGCACATTACGTAAAGCGATTAACAACGGTGAGGTCATGTTTATTGACCAGCATTTATCTGAAACCGTTGAACAGCTACGTAATCATCAGTTAACTATGCCTGATGTAGCGGTCATTGAAGCCGTAGCTATTACTGAAGAAGGCCACATAGTACCTACAACATCAGTGGGCAATTCAGCCAGCTTTGCTATTTTTGCCAAACAGGTAATTGTAGAAATTAATATGTTACACCAGCCAGAGCTTGAAGGGCTGCACGACATTTATATTCCATCTTATCGTCCTACACGTACGCCAGTGCCGCTAGTGAAAGTAGATGACCGCATTGGTAGTACTGCAATTCCAATTGATCCGGCTAAAATTGTGGGTATTGTATTTACCAATCAAAGTGACTCATTTTCAACCGTTACCGACCCAGATGCAGATACAGCCTCTATTGCACGTCACTTAGTGAACTTTTTTAAAGAAGAAGTAGCACAACAGCGTATGCCTGAAAACCTAGGCCCATTACAAGCCGGTATAGGTAACATTGCCAACGCAGTAATGATGGGTTTATTAGACTCTGATTTTAAAGACCTCACTATGTATTCAGAGGTACTACAAGATTCTACCTTTGATTTAATTGATGCGGGTAAACTTAATTTTGCATCAGGGTGTTCAATTATTTTATCAGAGCGTTGTAACTCACAAGTATTTAATAACCTTGAAAAGTATCGTGATAAGCTAGTACTTCGTCCACAAGAAATGTCGAACCACCCTGAAATTGTGCGTCGTTTAGGTATTATTGCAATTAACACTGCACTTGAGTTTGATATATATGGCAACGTTAACTCAACCCATGTGTGTGGTACTAAAATGATGAACGGTATTGGTGGTTCAGGCGACTTTGCACGTAATGCGCATGTATCGGTGTTTGTAACTAAATCAATTGCCAAAGGTGGCGCTATTTCAAGTGTTGTGCCTATGGTAAGCCATGTTGATCATACTGAGCACGATGTTGATATTTTAGTAACCGAGCAAGGCCTTGCTGATTTACGCGGTTTAGCGCCACGCGAACGTGCAATTGAAGTCATTAAGCACTGTGTACACCCAGATTATCGCAACGCCATGCTTGACTACTACGAGCGTGCATGTGTTCGTGGCGGTCATACGCCTCATATTTTAGAAGAGGCATTCAGCTGGCATACCCGCCTTGAGCAACAAGGCACAATGAAGCAAAGTTAATACATAAAACCCCGCATCTGCGGGGTTTTTATTTTGTAATTAGTCTAAAATATTAGACTCAGACCAAACCCTAAGATCGTGAAGAATTCCTAGTGCAGAGCGCCCAAACTCAGTGAGCTCGTAGGTGACAGCAATAGGTCTAGTGCTGATCACCGTCCTTAAAACCATCTTATTGGCCTCTAACTCTTTTAAACGTTGATCTATCATTTTTTTGCTCGCTCCACCTAACATTCGAGTTAGATCATTAAAGCGAACAGGTTCATCTTTTAAGTGATAAATAATAGAGCTTGTCCACTTCCCGCCAATTAAGCGCATTCCTTTTTCAATAGCACAAGGTTCTAAGCAGGCATTTAAAACTTTTTTTCTTCCCTTACTATCTGTTTCTATAGAGCTTTCCAAAATTTAACCTCTAAAATAGGGTGGTTACTAAAAGTATACTAATTGAATCTATTCTTCAGGTAACTATTATATACCACATTAAAGTAAAGACCAATTTTTGTACTATTTTTGGAGAGATCACATGAGCAAGGTACTCATTATAAATGCACACCAATATTATTCTTTTTCAGAGGGCAAATTAAATGCCACCCTAGTTGATGTAGCATCATCGATACTGATAGAAAAAGGCCATGAAGTTAAAACCGTAACTATGACAGATAGTATTGATGTAGAGGCACAATTAGCACTTCATAAATGGGCTGACGTTGTCTTACTGCAATCACCTATTAACTGGATGGGCGTGCCATTTTCGTTTAAAAGATATATGGACGAGGTGTATACAGCCGGTATGGGTGGCGCCATGTGTAATGGCGATGGTCGTCACCAGGACGACCCAAAAAGCGGTTATGGCACAGGTGGCACACTTAAAGATACTAAATATATGATGTCACTCACATTTAACGCACCAGAGGAGTCATTTAACAATTTAGAAGAATTTTTTAATGGTAAAAGTGTTGACGACTTAATGTTCCCAATGCATATGAACTTTAAGTTTTTTGGTATGACAGCAATGCCTACCATTGCTTGTTTTGATGTTATGAAAAACGCCGATATAGATACTGACTTAGCGCGCTTTAAAGCACATATAAGTACACACTTTTGAGAGGAAACACAATGACTAATGCATCACAGTATACAAATAAACTTCTTCCGGGGAGTCGTTTCCCAAAGATTAATTGCCCTGTACTAAATAGTAACGAAGTAGAGTTAGGGCGTGTCCAGCAAGACGCTGCTTGGCAAATGGTGGTTGTGTATCGTGGCCAGCATTGTCCTATGTGTACGCAGTATCTAAATCAGTTAGAAGAAATTAAACAGTCATTACAAGACATTGGAGTTTCTTTAATTGCTGTATCGGCCGACAGCGAAGCGCAGTTGTTAACACATAAAGAGAAGTTATCAGTGAGTTATCCCATTGCGTTTGAATTAAAGCCTGAACAAATGAATGCGTTAGGGCTGTATGTTTCTCAACCTCGCAACGCTCAAGAAACAGACCATTTATTTGCTGAGCCTGCTGTGTATGTAGTGAATGAACACGGTACAATACAAGTTGTTGATATCTCAAATAACCCATTTGTAAGACCAGATCTGTCTACTTTATTGCGAGGTATAACTTGGATTAAAAACCCTGATAATAATTACCCTATTCGTGGAATGCATAAAGGTTAATGTTTGATGGTTTAAGTTTGCCACTATGATCTGTAAAATAACTGCATATTATTTACAGACTCGCTATGGCGAGCAACACAGAGTAACCATAATGGAAAACAAACTAACTGCAATCGATACACTCGCTGAACTTGAAAGTTTTTTACTGCAAGTTGAAAACGGCGGCCTAGGTTTAACCGGCGTAGCAGGCGTGGGTATGGCAACTAACAATGCTGACGGCAGCCGTTTTGTAGCCGTGTTTGATGACAAGCAACAACTTTTATTAGCACGTGAAATTACCGAAGAGATCTTCCAAAGCGGACAAGACATGGTGCGCAACGGCGTAGGGCGTAAGCACTAGTACCTTACTACTAATTTAAAAAGCGCCAAATGGCGCTTTTTTTGTGGTTTTATTTTAAACAGGTGTTAAATATAAAATAAATTTACACAAATGGCACGCTATGTAATGGTTTCACTAGTTTTATTATGTAAAAGCGAAATAGCTCAGGTGAAATCATCAATATTCAACCGTTATCAGGTGTTAGTTAGTATGGACTTTATTGCTATCGGACTTTTCTTTTTAGTTCTTCTAATCGCTTTATCTATTGTTTGGAGCACGCTAAAAACGGGAATTTCACCGATGATGAGCTCAAGCAAAGCGCGCCAAACTATGCTTAATGCAATAAGCATGGATGAAAAAGGCGCATTAATTGATTTGGGTTCAGGTTGGGGGACGCTCGTTATAGCGGTTGCTAAAAATTATCCTAATAAACATGTTATTGGCTATGAGTTATCGTGGTTTCCTTGGATGGTTTCAGTGCTTTTTAAATATAGTTTGGGTTTAGGTAATCTTACCCTCTATCGTAAAGACTTCAAAAATGCCGATCTTAGTTCTGCGTCTACTTTGGTATGTTACTTGTTTCCTGGTGGTATGGTAGCGCTTGAAGATAAGTTAAAGCATGAAAAAGTTAATAATAAAATCACTATTGTGAGTAATACCTTCGCTTTACCTTCATGTAAACCAACTAACGTTATCAAGCTTAAAGATTTTTACCAAACGCCTATTTATGTATACCACTGGCAATCCAAATAGAGGGATATTATTTGGATTCAGTGCTTAGTTGATGTCATATTTTTTATCCATAAGTTCATGTTATCTGCAGACATTGGTTTGGCAATATAATAGCCTTGCCCATGATAGCAACCCATATCTATAAGTACTTTTTCGAGCTCTTGCGACTCGATCCCCTCTGCTATTAGGTTAAACCCAAATGCTTTACTTAGCGCCACGATACAGGTAACGATGGACTTGTCTTCATGGTCTGATAGGAGCTTTTTAACAAAGCTTTGATCTATTTTTAATGTATCTAAAGGTAATTTTTTTAAGTAACTCAAAGAGGCGTAACCTGTACCAAAGTCGTCTAACGCAATACTTACCCCTAAATTTCGACAGCCATTGAGAACGTCGACTGCCTGTTCAACGTTTCCAATGGTGGTGCTCTCTAAAATTTCTAATTCGAGGGTTTTTGGTTTTATATTATTAGTGCTGATGAGTAACTCTCTGAGGTTTTCAACAAAGCCCTCACTAAGTAAATGAGCTGGAGAGATGTTTACACTCATAGAAAGATGATTTCTAGTCCAAATTTTATGTTGTTTTAAGGCTTCAGCAAGTACCCATTCACCAATTAATATACCAATGTGTGGGTGCTCTAATGCCTCTGAAAAGTGACCAGGGTAAAGTAAACCCAAAGTAGGGTGATTCCAGCGTATTAAGGCTTCAACGCCAATCAACTGGTGATCCATTAAATTTACCTTTGGTTGATAATGTAGAATAAACTCTTTACGAGCAATGCCTTTTTCAGCAGCCAATAACAAATCATGTCTTGCATGCCTTAGGCTTTCTTCCTCTGGATCAAAAAACAGAATCCGGTTTGTTCCTGATCTTTTTGCTTGGTACATAGTTTGATCGGCTCTTCGTAAAATGTCATCACAAGTTAAGCCATCATCACTGGGAAGTGCAACGCCGATGCTGACTGAAATTTGAACGGAGCACGAAAACTCTGCTAATTTTATCGGATCATTTACCTCAATTAGCACGTCTTGTAACAGAATCTCATATTCTTGTATTGTGTGCGCAGCCCCTCTTAATAAAAGGATAAACTCATCTCCACCAATACGCGCTAGTGTATCTTCCTTGCGTAATGTGTTTTGTAGCCTTTGGGCAATGGTTTTCAACACGAAATCTCCGATTTCGTGACCGTATTTGTCATTAATAGGTTTAAAGTTATCTAAATCTAAATAGGCAACGGCGAGCTTTTGGTGAGATGTAATAGCTTGTTGAAGTTGATCGATTAAAATAGGGCGGCTTGCTAGGCCTGTTAGGCTATCGTAATGTGCCATGTCATGAAGTTTTTTCTCTGAGCTTGCGCGTTGAATAGAGCTAGATATAGAGTGTATCAACTGAGCGCTTTTTAATTGGTTTTTAAGTAAATAATCGCTTGCTCCTAGCCGCATAGCTTCTGCTGCTATTTGTTCATCTCCCAATCCCGTGATCATAATCACAGCGCAATGATTATTTACAGACTTTCTAATATTATCTAGCAGGGTAAGCCCGGAGCCGATACCTAATCGATAATCAACTATGACGCAATCAAACTCCCCATGTTCAAGATAAGACATCGAGCTTTCAATAGAGGATGCTTCTGAAATTTTCGCCTGTATGTTAGAGCGAGATATCATACGACGTATATGTTCTCTATCAACCGCATCGTCATCAACAATGAGTAGGTTAATAGTGTCGCAGCTTTCAAAATCATCTATTGAAGTTCTCATATCCATATCTCTTGCAAAATAGCTTATTCAAGCTCAATGGCATGTATATAAGCATCCATAAGTATCGCTAATTTGGCAAACTGCGGGCCAATTGCATGTTTAACCATATAACCTGCTACGTTGTTATGATACGCGCGAGTACGATCGTTATCCTCATTGGAGGTCGTTAGTATAAATACAACGGTATTGTTTAAGTTTTTATCTTTACGAATATGGTCTAAAAATTCAAACCCATTCATCACTGGCATATTTAAATCAAGTAATACCAAGTAAGGCTCCGATATTTCTTTTTGTTGCGCTTTTTCTCGTAACGCATCTAGCGCAAGTTTTCCGTTTTGTTTCCAAATTATTTTAATTTTAGGATCAACTTTTTTTAAGCTTCTTGTAACGGCTTCCGCGGCAACATCGTCGTCCTCAACAAGTAGTATGGATAGATTTTTGATCATAAATTCTCTTTCCTAGCAAAGCGTGGCCACCAAACATGAAATGTTGACCCTTTGTGCGGTTCATTTGAACTAACTGAAATGCGCCCACCATGGGCTTGTGCAAGGCGCCGACTAATAGACAGCCCTATACCTGAAACCGACTTATCATCGGAAGTTGTTTGAAACAAACTAAAAATACGCTCGTAAGCCTCTGGTGGTATACCGGGTCCATCATCAGTCACAGTGATATGGCAAAGCGTATTTTCTGCTACACAACTAATCTCTATAGTTCCTTCTTTACTGTCATGGTGTTTAATAGCGTTACTTAATAAATTACGGACCACGGTTTCAAGTGGCGTCCATGCAGTCACGATGGTATTTAATTGAATGTCTTTATGAATCTTCATTCCAACTGGTAAATCTAACAGTTCGGTAACGTTATAAATTAATTTATGCATATCGATTACTTGAGTATCTAGGCTGGCTTTACCAGCTCTTGCATAGGCCAATAAATTATCTATTAACGTCTCCATTTTGTGAATACGATCATCAATACGCGTTAAGTTATATTCGACTTCAGGCGTGGTAGTGCCCAAATCTTCTTTTACCCATTCAATTAAGTTTGAAATGCCTCGCAATGGAGAGCGTAAATCATGAGAGGCCACATAGGTAAATTCTTTCAGGCTAGTGTTATTTTCTTTTAGCTCGGTTTCCATTCGTTTTCGTTCTGTTATATCTAACAAGGACACAAATACCATGTCTTCGTCATTGGTGTTTATAAAAGGACTCAGGCCCACTTCAACTGGGAATTCTTTTCCATCTTTGTGTAAGGCGGTTAAATCTCTGCCTACTCCCATACTTCTGACACTGGGTTCACGATGAAATGAATGGCGAAGTGCTGAATGGTGCCCTTGATAGCGCTGCGGTAATAGCATTTCCATTTTTTTATCGAGTAATTCTATTTCACTGTAGCCAAAAGATTTACATAACGATTGATTAACCGCTTGAATAATGCCCGCTTGGTCTACTATTAACACACCATGTGGTGCAGCCTGAATAGAGCGTTGAAACATATTGTTAGCGCGCAGCCTTTGCGATATATCAACCAGTGTGGCTAAAACTAACTCTTGTTGTCCGTGTATTGGGTTTAAGCCTATTTCGATTGGGATTTGCTTACCATTTTTTTGACTCGCAAATAACTCACGACCTTCACCCATTAAGCGTTTTCGAGGGTTAACAAAAAACTGACTCATCAAATGGGTATGGTTCGCTTTAAATTGCGCTGGAAGTAAACTATCTATGTTCATTCCTATGAGTTCTGAATCCTCATACCCCAGTATTTCAGATAGTTGACTATTGGCAAAAAGGATCTGAGCATCAGTATTAACTATCATTGCCCCCATGGGTAAACAATTAACTAGCTGAGTTAAAAATGCTTCATCCATATTTACATTTACACTTGGCGAATTAGATTTTTTATTTACTTTTTTAAGGTCCATCAAGCATCCCGCAAGTAAATGTAGTTCCTATAGTATAGTAATAGTCGAACAAGTAATGAACAGCAAATCTAGAGGATGATCATATTGTTTAAATGCTAATTTTAATAATTTCTTCTTGTATTTTAGCGAGTCATTATGAACGTACTGTTCAGAGTGAGGTGTATAAAAGACGTGTTTCTTTCAGCTTTTAATAAAAATCATTTCACACCAACACAAAGAGTTTAGGTTGACACTTGACCTGTCTATTACTCTATAGTTTACATTTAACATCGCATTTAAAAATGTATGGAGTCATATGTGTATCGTATTTCTGAGCTAGGTGCATTAGTTGGTTTATCGAGGACCACTTTACTTTATTACGAAAAGCTTAAGCTAATTTCTAGTAAGAGGTTAGAAAGTGGCTACCGAGTATATAGCGAAAGAGTTTTACAGCAGGTGCGTTTAGTTCAACACCTAAAAAGTGGTGGACTGAGCTTGGCTGAATGTAAGTCTTGCCTCGATAGTAAGTTAGATAAGTCTGTTCTTAAGTTTCGTTATAACGAATTAGAAGAAGACATTAAACGAAAACAAAAGTCATTGGCTTTGCTGTCGTCTCTGTTAGGAGAAAACAGTAGCAAGTCATGGCATGAAATGCTTAGCGAAGTGGCTCCAGATGCGCATATTGACTGGTTAAAAACTCAAGGGTTTAACGAAAAGCAAGCTCTAAGAATTAGGTGGTTATCAAAAGATATGAACGAACATGACAAATATATGCAAGATTTTATGAGCGTATTTGCAGCACTAGAATCTTGGGGGCCTAATAGTGAAGAGGACACGAAAAAAGCGTTTCATTTACTTAGTACCAATCCTAAACGAATTTTAGAGATTGGCTGTGGCAAGGGTTACTCAACAATATTACTCGAAAGGTTATCGAACGCAGAAATAATAGCGACTGACAATGAGCAAAGTGCGCTTGATAAAGTAGAAGATAAAATAAAGCAGCATAACTTGAGTGAGCGGGTATCAACTAAATGCACCAGCATGACAGAATTAAACTTTGGCACTAAAAAGTTTGACGTTATTTGGGCTGAAGCCTCGGCTTATATAATGGGTATAGAAAACGCCCTAAAAAAATGGAAATCGTTACTCACCGACGATGGTACTTTGGTTTTTAGCGATTTAGTTTGGTTAACTGACAGCCCAAGTCAAGATGCTATTGATTATTGGAAGAGCGATTATCCAGATATACAAACAGTTAATACACGTAAATCACAAATAGAAAAAGCTGGCTACCAGCTTCAGCATACATTTACGGTATCAGTGCAAGCTTGGAAGAATTATTACGAGCCACTCGAACTGCGCTTACAAGATGTTGCATCAAAAATGACTGGGTCACAAGCTGTGGTTGATATTCAAAATGAAATAGATTTATATAAATCTCATTTAGGCGAATTTGGTTATCAGTTTTTTATTGCTAAAAGGCTTTAAGAAATCAATAACCATGGGCTAACCCATAGAATAAATAACTTTAGCTTAAACACCATTCATATTAACCGGTTGAATGGTGTTTTTAATTATTATTTGAAAAGTATTTAACTGTGGCGTCACATAATCTCAATACCATGGAAATCAAAAAGCAGAAAAACAGTCAATAAATTAGTCGGTGCGATAAATGTGCGATATTTTTTATTATTAAATTAGGTAGTACGAAAGGAAAGCAGTTTTTATTGAATAATATAGAATTATGAAAGGATTTAAATGGTCGGTATGGAGAGATTCGAACTCTCGACCCCTGCCACCCCATGACAGTGCGCTACCAAGCTGCGCCACATACCGACTTTGATAGCAATAGTACGTGTATTTATAAAAAAATCAATAAGCTTTTGTTTGTTTGGATGTTTATTGCGCAAGCGCTTAGTTTTAAGGACTTGCGCAGGAGACTCTTTACGGCCCTAGTCTTTATTTAACCACTGGTTGATCGTGTTATACATTTCATCTCGTAGTATTGGTTGTGCAGTTTTGTTAGGGTGTAAGTTATCGTTTTGCATTAGCTCGTTTTTTCCTGCTACTTTAAGTATAAAAAACGGCATTAAATGTGAGTTAGTAGCTTCACTAACACTGGCAAAGCTATCGGTGAACATTTTACTGTACCGAGGGCCATAGTTAGGTGGAATATATATTTCCATAAGTGCGGTTTGTGCATCTGCAGCTTGGCTTTTTTTAATTAAAGCGGTTAAGTTAGTTTGCATTTTAGTGATTGGAAAACCGCGCAGGCCGTCATTGGCACCGAGCTCAATAAGTACGTGAGTGGGTTGATATTGCTCAAGTAGCGCGTCTAATCGGCGCAATGCTCCGCCGGTGGTTTCGCCGCTAATACTGGCATTTACTAAGTTGATAGGGCGTTGCTCGGCATCGTATTTATCTTGTAACAATTGCACCCAGCCTTGTTCTTGTTTTAAGCCATAGGCTGCGCTTAAACTATCACCAAGTATTAAAATCGTGTTGTTAGCTGCCGCGTGTAGTGGGTTAATAACTAAAAATAAAATGAATACACAACGTAGGATTGAATGAGTCATATGTCAGCGCTTTCTCAATTAAATATAATTCAAGTAAATGGTTTGTCTAAAGTGGTTTCCACCTTTGAAGGTGAGTTGTCCATCCTCAGCGACATCAGCTTTAATGTCAAGCATGGTGAGTCTGTTGCTGTTGTTGGCACATCGGGTTCTGGTAAGTCTACATTATTGAGCTTGCTAGCAGGGCTTGATACCGCCAGCAGTGGCGAGGTAATGTTAGATGGTGAGCCTTTGCACAAGTTAGATGAAGAAGCGCGAGCAGCACTGAGAGCCGCTAAAGTCGGTTTTGTATTTCAGTCTTTCATGTTGGTGCAAAGTTTAACCGCACTTGAAAATGTGATGCTACCTGCAGAGCTTGCTGGCGAACATGACGCTAAAGAGCAGGGACTCGCCTTGCTTGAAAAAGTTGGTTTGAGTCATCGTATTGATCATTACCCATCGCAGTTATCTGGTGGTGAGCAACAACGTGTTGCTATTGCTCGTGCATTTGTGGGTTCGCCTAAAATACTGTTTGCCGACGAGCCATCAGCTAACCTAGATAGCAAAAACGGCCATATGATTGAGTCGTTATTATTTGATTTAAATAAGCAAAATGGCACAACGCTTATTTTAGTTACCCACGATGAAGCACTGGCGCAAAAGTGTGAACGTATTATTCAGATTGAAGCCGGTGAGCTGGTACATAATTCAACTGAGGAAATGGCAAATGTGGGCTAAATTAGCACTTAAACTATTTTCTCGAGAGTTTCGCCGTGGTGAACTAACCGTTATAAGTGCAGCCATTGCTTTAGCGGTGTTAACGGTGCTTACTTTATCTATGGTGACCGAGCGAATTGCACAAAGTATTGCGCAAAAAAGTAGTGCCTTTATTGCAGCCGATAGGGTGTTGGCCAGTAACCATGCCATAGATACCGCTTATATTACTCAAGCCAAACAGCAAAACCTCAAAACAGCGCAAATGGTGTATTTTGACACTATGCTGTTTGCAAACGATGAAATGCAATTTAGCTCAGTAAAAGCTGCGTCAAACAGTTACCCGCTTAAAGGCCAGTTAAAGGTTAAGTCGGGCTTAAACGCAGAAACAGAAGTTGCCCCGGGGGCACCAACCCCCGGTAACGTGTGGCTAAGTGAATCGGTTTTTTACAGTTTAAATATAAACGTAGGCGACCAAGTTGAGCTAGGTGCTGCGTTATTCAATGTGGAAAAGGTGATTGTTGAAGAACCCGATGCGCCGTTTAATGTGTTCTCTAGCAGCCGCAGGGTACTAATTAATATTGACGATGTACCAAAAACTGAAGTAATACAGCCCGGTAGCCGTGTATTTTACCGCCAGTTGTATGCAGGTGATGAAAGCGAAATAAATAGTTTTTACGATTGGTTAAAACCGCAACTTAAAGAAAACCAAAACTGGTATGGTGTTAAAGACCGTCAATCGCCCATTTCAAATAGCTTAAATAGAGCTGAAAGCTTTTTGTTATTAGCCGGTTTGCTAGGGATTATTTTAGCCGCGGTTGCTATTGCAGTATCGGCTAAGCGCTATTGTGAGCGTCAATACGACCCAGTCGCAATGATGAAAACTTTAGGTGGCAGCCGAGATATGATCCGTAAAATTTACCTTATGCACCTATTAATGGTATGTACCATGGCGGTGGTTGTTGGCCTAGCTATTGGCTATGGTTTGCAAGAGATGGCTACCGGTTATTTAGCTAAAAGTATGGGTACCGAACTGCCCATGGCTGGTTTTAAACCTTGGCTGGTGGCGATTAGTACAGGGGTTATTTGTGCGGTTATGTTCTCTATTAAGCCACTTTTAGATTTATTTGATATTCCACCGCTCAGAGTACTTCGCCGTAATTTAGGCGATCGACTAGCGGTAAGTAAAATTCATTTAGGGCTAAGTGCACTCACCGTGTTTTTATTAATGTGGTTATTTAGTAATAACATAAAAATTACGCTTATTTTGTTTGTCTCAACGCTTGCGCTTATTTTGGTGTTATTTTTAATCTCTAAGTTAATATTTGGCGGTGGCCGCAAGCTTGGCTTAAAGCCGGGTAACAGCTGGTCTTTGGCTATTGCGTCTATTCAAAAGCGCGCCAATGTTAATGCAGTGCAGTTAATTAGTTTTTCGTTAGCTATTAAATTACTGTTATTTTTAATTGTGCTTAAAAATGATATTATTTCTGATTGGCAGTCACAATTACCAAGTGATGCACCTAATGCTTTTTTAGTGAATATTACGCAAAATGAACTGGACCCAGTTAATGAATATTTAGCACAAAAAGGCATTCAGGTGTCGGAGTTTTACCCGACTATTCGTGGTCGCGTAAATGCCGTCAACGGTGAAGCGGTTGCGCGTGAAGTGTCACTGCAAGATAACGAGAAAAAAGACGAAGAAGCCCGCTCAGGCATTGGCCGCGAGCTCAATTTAACCTGGCTTGACGAAGTCCCTTCGCAAAATGACATTATCGATGGCCAGTGGTTTGGCGATGACGCCGTTGCCGAGGCCTCACTGGAAGAGTCGATGATGCAGCGCCTCGATGTTAAATTAGGCGATACTCTTACATTTTTAATCGGTGCGCAGTCGTTTGATGCTAAAATAACCAGTGTGCGAAAAGTAAATTGGGCCACACTCAAGCCTAACTTTTTTATTATTTTAAGCCCAGATGTACTTAGCGACTTTCCGGCAACCTATATTTCATCGGTACGCATTGAACCTGAGCAAAAGCGCGACTTTAGCCAGTTATTACGTTCATACCCCACTATTACAGCAATTGATGTAGATAATTTTGTTAAGCAAATACAGTCGACTATTGAGCAAGTGTCGTTAGCCATTGGTTTTGTATTGGCTATTGTGGTGTTATGTGGTGCGTTGGTACTAATATCGCAGGTGCAAGCAAGCTTAGGTGAGCGCATGCAAGAAATCGTAATATTGCGTACGTTAGGTGCTAAAAGCCGATTAATAAAAAATGCCACTTTATATGAGTTTTTATTACTGGGCGGTTTAGCCGGACTGGTCGCTGCATTTTTTAGTGATATTGCACTGTTAATAGTGCAGCAGCAAATGTTTGATTTGGCGGGTAAGCTGCATCCAAATATTTGGATTATTGGCCCCGTTGCTGGTGGCGTGTTTGTAGCAGGTTTAGGTTATTTTATGATTGCCCGTACGCTCAAACAAAACACCCAAGGCTTAGTGCGCGCATTGGCGTAAACTTTTTGGCCAAATAGAGTTTAAATGCCTACTTTTTAAGTAGGCATTTTTGTTTTGGCTTGGTACTGGTAATTTATACAGTGCTCTGGCATTATTAGCATTATTAATAAATAACAATAATGAGAGTGCTGTTTGGCCATTATTTTAGGGATCGATCCGGGCTCGCGTTTAACGGGTTACGGTGTGGTTGCGCACCAAGGTGCTAAGTTTACATACTTAGGCAGTGGCTGTATTAAATTAGCCGATCATGACTTTCCCACCCGACTTAAAATGATCTACCAAGGTATTACGCAGCTTATAGAGCAGTTTTCGCCTGAAACCTTTGCCATAGAAAAAGTATTTATGGCACATAACCCCGATTCTGCTTTAAAGCTTGGGCAAGCCCGTGGTGCTGCCATTGTGGGGGCCTCTATGGCCGACTTACCGGTGTTTGAATACTCTGCACGGCAAATAAAGCAAGCCGTGGTGGGTAACGGTGGAGCAGATAAATCGCAAGTGCAACATATGGTTAAAAATATACTTAAACTGCCAGGTACGCCGCAAGCCGATGCAGCAGATGCACTCGCGATTGCAATTTGCCATGCTCACTCTGAACAAAATTTAATAAAACTAGCGGGTAGCGCAAGCAAAACCGTTAGAGGACGTCTAAGGAAATAACAATGATAGGTCGCTTAAACGGCGTGTTAGTTGAAAAACAGCCCCCAGAAATATTATTAGAAGTGAGTGGCGTTGGCTACGAAGTACAAATGCCAATGACCTGTTTTTATGATTTACCCAAAGTGGGCGACAACGCCATTGTGTACACTCACTTTGTTGTACGCGAAGACGCACAGTTATTGTTTGGCTTTAATAATAAAACCGAACGAGCCTTATTTCGAGAGCTGTTAAAAGCCAATGGCGTAGGACCTAAGTTGGGTTTAGCTATTTTGTCGGGTATGTCGGCGCAGCAGTTTGTAAGTTGCGTAAATAATGAAGACGCTACCGCCTTGGTTAAACTGCCAGGGGTAGGTAAAAAAACCGCCGAGCGCTTAGTGCTCGAAATGAAAGACCGATTAAAGAATTGGGGCAACGACTTATTTACCCCATTTAGCGACAGCGCCGTAATAGAGCCTGCGAGCGATGCAACTATAGCTAATAATGCGGCCGATGATGCGGTTTCGGCGTTAGTGGCGCTCGGTTATAAATTGCCACAAGCGCAAAAAGCAGTAAAATCAGTAAGCAAACCCGATATGTCGACTGAGGTTCTAATTAAAGAATCTTTGAAATCAATGCTGTGAGTAAATTATGATCGAAGCTGATCGCTTAATAGATGCTGCTGAAAAAACCAATGAAGACACCATAGATCGTGCTATTAGGCCTAAGTTACTGGCCGATTATCGTGGTCAGCCGCATGTTAAGCAACAAATGGAAATATTTATTGAAGCTGCGCGTAGCCGCAGTGAAGCGTTGGATCATTTATTAATATTTGGCCCGCCAGGCTTAGGTAAAACCACGCTTGCTAATATTGTAGCAAATGAATTAAGCGTAAATATTAAAACGACCTCGGGCCCTGTACTTGAAAAAGCCGGCGATTTAGCTGCATTGCTTACTAATCTTGAAGAAGGTGATGTACTGTTTATTGATGAAATTCACCGCTTAAGCCCACAAGTAGAAGAAATACTTTACCCTGCAATGGAAGATTACCAACTCGATATAATGATAGGTGAGGGGCCTGCAGCACGCTCTATTAAGCTTGATTTACCTGCATTTACCTTAATTGGCGCAACCACGCGTGCGGGCTCATTAACCTCACCACTGCGTGATCGCTTTGGTATTGTACAGCGTTTAGAGTTTTATTCTGTTGAGGATTTGTCGCATATAGTGGGGCGCTCAGCGCATTACCTTGATTTAGAAATGTGTGACGATGGCGCAGCTGAAATTGCCAAGCGCTCTCGTGGCACACCGCGTATAGCAAACCGTTTATTGCGTCGCGTGCGCGATTACACCCAAGTTAAATCAGATGGTACGGTTAATGCCGAGGTTGCTCAACAAGCCCTCGATATGATTGATGTTGATAAAAGCGGCTTTGATTACATGGACCGTAAATATTTACTCGCCATCATCGAAAAATTTATGGGTGGCCCGGTTGGCCTTGACAACCTAGCCGCTGCCATAGGCGAAGAAAAAGAAACCATAGAAGATGTGATTGAACCGTTTTTAATTCAACAAGGGTTTATTCAGCGCACGCCTCGCGGACGAATTGTGTCGGATAATGCGTATCATCATTTTGGTTTACTTCCCAAGCAAGACTAATTAGCAGCCTGAGATAGATTTATTATCCAGAGTTTAGGTTAAATACTAAAGCCATTGTCTTTTTAACGACAGTGGCTTTTTTGTATGAGCAAACATTACGTATTTTACTTTGCCAATAATTCACAGAGCGTTAAGACATACCAGGCTATTGTTCGACTGCTTATTTAGCCCGAGTTGAGATGGTTTGATAAATTGTGGGCAAAAAAAAGCCCGCAAATAATGCGGGCAAACAACAAGTTTAAGGAAGTAATCTAGGGAACTACGTTTTACTTGTTGAGGTCATACCCCAAGAAGTAAAAAAGTAATACGAAATAAATCATATTACGAAGAACTGGATTCAATGAAATAGCTTTCATTTAATGCGCTAGCTCGGTATGGGAGAATAATACCGAAGCGACACAATTTGTTCAAACTAGAAAATTTATATTTTCAGATTAAAAAAACTAATAGCAGCGGTTTTTTGTTTTTGCTTATTGTTGCATGTTAATTAATCATTAATTCTATAAGTTAATGAAATGCTTTGTTTATGTATATTAACATATTAACGTTCGGTATTAGTTTTACTATTACGTTAAGGTAAGCATGTGCTGGTTATGAGTGCTTATGCATTAATTTTGAATAAACAGCGCATTTTGTCACTCTTTAGTGAAACTAAGCGCGCTTCCATAAAGCTTTGTTGTTATTTATTTATACAGTAGAACAAGAGTTAAGTAGTAAATATTGAGTAAAGCTGTTTTTTTTAACGTTTTTTGTTGTCTATTCACAGCAATATCGTTGTCAGCAGTAAATACACTAGATACACTAGCAAAACTTTAATGGTGGCTAATGTATTGCTAAGTTACCTTACTCAAATAAATCAATTTGATGTTTTTAATTATTTAGGAGTTTAACGTGGGATCAGGGCTTAATTTTTTAGATCTAATTCTAGAAGCCAGTTTGCTTGTGCAATTAGTAATGCTAGCGTTGGTTGCTATGTCGGTTATGTCATGGGCTATTATTTTTCAACGTAAAAAAGCCATCTCTGACGCCTTAGCAAATGCCAAAAAATTTGAGCAACGTTTTTGGTCTGGTGTTGACCTAAGTAAACTATATAACGAAATCTCTTCTCGCGGTGGCCAGTCTGCTGGTATTGAGGCGTTATTTACCTCAGGCTTTAAAGAGTTTGCACGTCATAAAAAAAATACTTTTCAAAGTGCGGGCATTGTAATGGAAGGCACACACCGTTCAATGCGGGTTGCGCTTTCTCGCGAAATAGAAAAACTAGAATCAAGCCTATCGTTTTTAGCAACGGTCGGTTCAATTAGCCCTTACATCGGCTTATTTGGTACGGTGTGGGGTATTATGAATGCCTTTATTGCCTTAGGTGAGGTAAAGCAAGCGACCTTACAAATGGTTGCTCCTGGTATAGCAGAGGCACTAATTGCTACAGCAATGGGTTTATTTGCGGCAATTCCAGCCGTTATTGCTTACAACCGCTTTGCTAACAAAGTTGAAAAGTTAGAATCTCACTATATTAACTTTATGGAAGAATTTGCCAATATCTTACACCGTCAAGCAGCTACCCAAATAGAGGCTCAAGCGAATGTACCAGCGTAAAAAGCGTCGCCCAGTCGCAGAAATTAATGTAGTACCATACATTGATGTAATGTTGGTGCTGCTTATTATATTTATGGCCACTGCGCCGTTAATTACTCATGGTGTAAAAGTAGACCTGCCAAAAATGGAAGAGTCGGACTTAGTCGATACCAAAGACACGCCACCCATTATTGCTTCTATTGATGCCGATGGTAAGTATTATGTGAGTGTCGGTACCGATCCTGAGGAGCCGATGGAAGCATTAGATGTAGCCGCAGTAATTAAGCTACAACTAATGAAAAACCCAGATGTGCCTGTGATGATCAAAGGCTCGGGTAAAGTGTCGTATCAGGAAGTGTTACTGTTAATGGACTTTTTAAAAAATGCAGGTGTACCGTCGGTAGGATTAATGACCGAATCCTTTGAGGGGACCAAGTAACTGTATGAGTAGTTCATTAATTAAATCAGTATTGCTGCATTTAGCGTTAGGCGGGTTTTTGTATGCATCAGCAAACATTCATCCTCCTAAACCTAAAGTAATGGAAGTGACGCTTAATGCGGCTATTCCTGAACCAGAGAAAGCGGTTTCAGCGGTTACGGTTGATCAAAAGCAAGTTGAGCAAAAAATAGCTGAGCTTAAAAAGAAAGAAGATGATAAAAAGCGTGCTGAAGATAAACGCATTCGAGATTTAGAACGCAGAGCTGCCGATGCACGTAAACAGCGTGAAGCTGAAGCAAGACGCATTAAAAAGCTTGAACAGCAGCGCAAAGCGAAAGAAAAAGAAACCGCAGAGGCGCAAGCACAAGCTAAAAAAGCCCGTGAAATAGAACAACGCGAGCGAGCAAAAGCGAAGCAAGCCGAAAAGCAAAAGCAAGAAGCTGAAAACGCAGCAAAAGCGGCTGCCGATAAACGCAAAGCGGAAGAAGCGGCACTTAAAAAAGCCGAACAAGAGCGTAAAAAGCGCGCTGAAGAAGCAGAACGTAAACGTCAGCAAGCATTGCAAGAACAAATGCTGCAAGAGCAGCTTGCCAAAGAGCAGGCGGCACGTAATAAAATACGTCAACAGCAAGTAGTGAGTGAAGTTGATAAATTCCGCGCATTAATTATGGCGCGTATTCAACAAAACTTATTAATTGATGAAAAAATGAAAAACCAGCAATGCCGCATTAACATCCGTCTTGGATTTAATGGGCTGGTAACACAAGTTAAATCGTTAGGCGGTGATAAGTTAGTATGTGAGGCTGCATTAAGAGCTGTTCGCATGGCCGACACATTACCGGTATCTAAAGATAAAGACGTATTCGAGCAACTAAAGAATATTAATATAACCATCGCGCCAGAGTTTTAAGGGATGACATGTTTAACAAAATTAAAATAGCCTGTTTAGTTTTAATATTAGGATTTCAGGGTGTTGCACATGCGGCACTTGAAATTGTTATTACTGAAGGTATTGACGGCGCAAGACCGATTGCGATTGTGCCATTTAAATACCAAGGTATTGGTCCTATTCCACAGCAGCTAAGTGATGTAATTGCTGCCGATTTAATGCGCAGCGGTAAGTTTAAGCCTGTGAGTGTGTCTCAAATGCCACAACAGCCTCACAAAGATGCTGATATTGATTACGGTGCTTGGGTAAATCAAGGTGTAGAAGCTGTATTGGTTGGTGAAGTAGAGCAGCAAACCAATGGACGCTATTTAGTGCGTTATGAGTTGGTTGATGTTATTCGCGGCCAAATCACTGGCGGTGAAACACAAATGATGAGCAACGGTAAGCTGGTTCAAAGCCAAGACCATATCTTAGAAGCGCGCCAAAGCGTGATCGGTGAAACCGGCTTTCGCCGTTACTCGCACCGCATCAGTGATGTAATTTATGAAAAACTAACCGGTGAAAAGGGCGCGTTTTTAACTAAAATAGCCTATGTTATTGTTCGTGATACTGACGAAAAGCCTTATCAGTTAGTGGTTGCTGACTACGATGGCTTTAATGAACAAGTGTTATTGCGCTCAAAAGAGCCATTAATGTCGCCAGTATGGTCGCCTGATGGTACTAAATTAGCGTATGTAACGTTTGAAAATCGCCAGAGCCAAATTTTTATTCAAGACATTTATACCGGTAAACGTGAACTGATCACCAGCTATAAAGGAATTAACGGTGCGCCGCAGTTCTCGCCAGACGGTAAAAAGCTACTGTTAGTGCTATCAAAAGATAAAACTGGTGCAACTGAGGTTTACTTATTAGACTTACTAACGCGTAAAGAGACCCGATTAACACGCCATCGTAGTATAGATACCGAACCTTCGTGGTACCCAAATGGTCAAGATATAGTATTTACGTCGGAAAGGGGTGGTAATGCTCAGATTTATAAGTTAAATTTAAAAACTGGCAGATCTCAAAGATTAACCTTTGACGGTGACATGAACCTAGCGGGTTCTATTTCACCAGACGGGAAAGAATTAGTGATGGTAAACCGTACTAACGGACAGTATCATCTTGCTAAGAAAGAGTTGGCTACAGGTGCGTTCCAAGTTTTAACTCGAACTCGCCTTGATGAATCGCCGAGCATAGCGCCAAATGGCTCGATGATTATATACAGCACGCTCCATAATAATAAACAGGTACTTGCGCTAGTATCGATGGACGGCCGTTTTAAAGCACGCTTACCTGTGCTTGATGGACAAGTGAAGGCACCGGCTTGGTCGCCATATTTACAGTAATAATTGCTGGTTTACTCAAAATAGGAATCTACTCAATGCAACTTAACAAAATACTTAAAGGCCTGCTAATTGCTGTGCCAGTAATGACACTAGCAGCTTGTAGCTCATCTTCAGATATCGATGAAAATGCAGCCAACCAGTCTAACCAAGCAACTGTTGAGCAAACAACAACTGATACAGTTGAAGTAGCAACAATGACGCCAGAGCAACAAGCTGAAGAGCAACTTCGTCAAAAGTACGAAGCGCTTCGTCAAGAGCAAATCATTTACTTTGGTTTTGACACTGCAACGATTCAAGGTCAATACGGCGAGCTACTTCGTGCACACGCTGAGTTTTTAGTTAAAAATCCTTCTGTTAAAGTATTAATCGAAGGCCACGCAGATGAGCGCGGTACGCCAGAGTACAACATTGCACTTGGTGAGCACCGTGGACAAGCAGTTGAAAAATACCTACAAAGCTTAGGTGTTTCTGCAAGCCAAATGTCAGTAGTTAGCTACGGTGAAGAGAAGCCAATGGTTAAATCTCGCACTGAAGAAGCTTTCGCTAAAAACCGCCGTGCGGTACTAGTTTACTAAGATAAGAGATATTATGAAGCCGAAAATTATTTTGGCAGCCATGATATTGAGCGGGAGCACCCAGTTAATGGCTGCTCCCGCTCCTGTTTCAGAAGCTGCAAGTTCACAGTCGAGCATTGAAAAGCGTTTAGCAACCCTTGAAAGCATGATGCAACAACGTAATTTCTTACAAGTAGAGTTACAGCAACAGCTTAACTTACTGCAAGATGAAGTGAGTCAAATTCGCGGTGTTACCGAAGAGCAAAGCTATAAACTTGAAAAGGTATTGCAGCGCCAGCGCGAGCTTTATCAAGAAATAGAAAACCGTGTTAGCCAAGCATATGCTAAGCCGGCTACTCCAGCGCCTACAACAGACTACACGCAACCAGGTAGCGATCAGAGCTACAGCAGTGATTTATCTGAAAACGAAGCGTACGAGCGTGCTGTTGCGCTTATAATGAAAGATAAGCGCTATGACCAAGCTATTCCAGAATTTCAAGCGTTCTTAACAACGTATCCAAATTCAGTGTACACCTCAAACGCACATTATTGGCTTGGGCAATTATTAACGATTAAAAATGACGGTGTAAAAGCAGCCGAGCATTTCAAAGTAGTTGTTAACGAATTTCCAAACTCAAATAAGCGCCCAGATGCAATGTTAAAGCTTGGTACACTTTTACAAGAGCAAGGGTTAAAGGCTGAAGCGCAAAAAATACTGAATGAGCTAATCAATCAGTACCCAAGTACAACTGCTGCTAAACTAGCCACAGATCGCTTATCAAAATAAATGTTGATGCTTGATTAGACTGCTTTTTGTCATAAGCGGTCTAAATTTGCTCAACTAGACATAAAAACTTAAAAAAAGAGACAATTTCGGTTGCACTCATTTTATAAATAAGTATTATAAGCGCCCGCAGCAAACGAATGGTAACCCCACTCGAAATGCGACAAAAAGAGCGGGTCATTAGCTCAGTTGGTAGAGCAGTGGACTTTTAATCCATTGGTCGATGGTTCAAGTCCATCATGACCCACCATTCTTTATTGTTAATAAAGTTTGGTCTTTAATCGGCGGATTTACGTAAAGTGTTAACAAACACACAGAGCGGGTCATTAGCTCAGTTGGTAGAGCAGTGGACTTTTAATCCATTGGTCGATGGTTCAAGTCCATCATGACCCACCATTCTTTACTGAATGGCTATAATCGGCGGATTTACGCAACCTTACTTTTTATAAGTAAACCAGAGCGGGTCATTAGCTCAGTTGGTAGAGCAGTGGACTTTTAATCCATTGGTCGATGGTTCAAGTCCATCATGACCCACCATTCTTTACTGAATGGTTATAGTCGGCGGATTTACGCAGCCTTACTTTTTATAAGTAAACCAGAGCGGGTCATTAGCTCAGTTGGTAGAGCAGTGGACTTTTAATCCATTGGTCGATGGTTCAAGTCCATCATGACCCACCATTCTTTATTGAGTGGTTATAATCGGCGGATTTACGCAGCCTTACTTTTTATAAGTAAACCAGAGCGGGTCATTAGCTCAGTTGGTAGAGCAGTGGACTTTTAATCCATTGGTCGATGGTTCAAGTCCATCATGACCCACCACTTCTGGTACACTTCTCCGTATAATATATTTCTTAGTATCTCCCTTATTTTTATTTATAAACTGCCTGACTAGATTGCTATTATTTAGCGTTCGTTTCTCGTATAATTTGCGCTATTAATTGCACTGTAAATAAAGTGGTCGAGAACATGAGTTTAGCTCAAACTATTATGCCTGAAGGTTATATTTTCCCTCCTAAGCCGGCACCGTTAACACAAGACGAAAAAGGCGAATATAAAGCGCGTATAAAACAATTACTGCAAGAGAAAAACGCGGTACTTGTTGCTCATTATTACACTGATCCTGAAATTCAAGCACTTGCTGAAGAAACGGGCGGCTGTGTAGCCGATTCACTCGAAATGGCGCGTTTTGGCGCTCGCCATGAAGCCGATATGATCATCGTCGCGGGTGTACGTTTTATGGGTGAGACTGCTAAAATTTTAACCCCTAACAAAACTGTGGTGATGCCTACACTTGAAGCGACTTGTTCATTAGATATTGGTTGCCCAGTGGATGAGTTTTCAGCGTTTTGTGATCAACACCCAGACCGTAAAGTGGTAGTGTATGCTAACACTTCTACCGCGGTTAAAGCGCGTGCTGATTGGATAGTTACCTCATCGTGTGCACTTGAAATAGTAGAGCACTTAGATGAGCAAGGCGAAAAAATCATTTGGGGCCCAGATAAGCATTTAGGCAGTTATATTCAAAAGAATACTGGCGCCGATATGATCATGTGGAACGGCGCATGTATTGTACATGATGAGTTCAAAACCAAAGCGCTAAAAGACTTTAAAGTCTTGCATCCAGATGCAGGCGTATTGGTGCATCCAGAATCACCGGCTGAAATTGTTGAACTCGCTGATGCTGTTGGCTCTACTAGCCAGCTTATTAAAGCAGCGCAAACTATGCCGAATAAAAAGTTTATTGTGGCGACCGATCGCGGTATCTTTTATAAAATGCAGCAACTATGCCCAGATAAAGAGTTTTTTGAAGCGCCAACGGCTGGTAGCGGCGCTACATGTAAAACTTGCGCTCACTGCCCTTGGATGGCAATGAACGGCTTACAAGCGATTGAGGAAGCACTGATTGATGCTAGCGGTAAAGAAGTGTTTGTTGATATGGATTTGCGTGAAGGCGCACTTAAATCATTAAATCGCATGCTAGATTTTACAGCCAATATGGCAAAATAATAAATAGCAATATAATGCATTAGATAAAGGCGATACTCAGGTATCGCCTTTTTATTTGCTTATGAGTAGTTAGTTTGATTATTGAGCAGTTAAAAGCATGATGTTAAAAAGGCCTTGCACCAAGCAAGTGTATTTCATACTATAGCGCGCTGTTGCAAAGCAACATTGTGGAGAGATGGCTGAGTGGCTGAAGGCGCACGCCTGGAAAGTGTGTTTAGGTTAATCCCTAACGAGGGTTCGAATCCCTCTCTCTCCACCATTATTCTATATTAGGACGTCTCAGGGCGTCCTTTTTTGTGCCTGTAATAAAGTTAAGCGTGTTGGCTTTGTACTTGGCGTTTGTTTTTACGCTGATGTTTTAATGTATACATTCGTTGGTCGGCTAGGGTTAAGCAGGCTTTGTAGTCATTACATTCCTCACTACTAGCTAAGCCATAGCTCACGCCTGATAACGGCCAATGTTTTTGAACTTGTTGATGAATATAGTTTAACGACTCGTTGATGCTCAGGGTGAGTTGGGCGAGCTGTTGTGCTGACTGAACGTTACACACACAAATAAACTCATCACCGCCGGTTCTGCATACCTCGCCTTTGTCGGCTAACGCATTTTGTATTAACCGCGTAACCTCAATGAGTAGCTTGTCACCGTGAGCATGACCTAGGTGATCGTTAACGCTTTTAATATTGTCGCAATCTATAAACACAATGAGATAAAAATTATCTAAGTTATCGAGCTTTTCTTGTAATTGCAGCCGGTTTCCTACTTTGGTGAGTGGGTCTATGCGTGATAGCTCTAGCGCTTTTATAAAATTATTTTGCTTTATTTTTAGCCATTCAGATAAAGAAAGTAAAATACAGATACAATCAATGGCCAGAGCAATAAGTACCCATAATTCAGGTGAACTTATTTCTATTAAATTTAGGTGCGATAAAATAAAAATAACTAAGGACAAGCTATAAACAAGGTTGCCAGTTAAAAAATATTTCGCTCTAAAGTCTTTCATCCCCAGCATTGTAAAGCCCAGTTTTAAGCTTAAATACACCCAAATGGCAGCAAGGAAATGAGCTAAATAAAACACCCAATGAAAGGGTAAAAAGGGGTTTAAAAAACCACAGGCAAGTGCGGTTATGGAGAAGTATTTTAAAAATCGGCTAATACCAGTGCGGGTATGTTGGTCAAAGTTAAATAAGTAATAGGCAAATGAACTGGCACAAGCAATAGCAAAGGCAAAAATATACATGCCAAAGTAATGGGTGTTAATTGCGTGGTAATTAAAAAGTAACGCAACTACCCCCGCGGCGAATGCCCAACCAATGCCGTGTAATCCTATATAACCTGCACAAAATAATGCCACGCGATGTCGTGTTTTAAAAAACATGATCAAGGCCATGCAAGCCAAGGTCAGCATTATAGTAATAGACACTAAGCTTAATGAATTGATATAAAACTGAAGTTTAATAAACCTAGATTGAGGAATAACATTAATGCTGACAGGTTTAGCAAAGTGTTTAGCATTAACATAAAGCCATAAAACACCGTGTGAATTAGCTTCTAGTTGTAATTCAAAAGCTCGGCTGTGCATTACAATGGCTGATGGGCTGGCACTATCTTGCGAAAAATCAGCGACTTTTCTGATCCCACTAGTATCTTGATAAAAAGCAACGCCACTATCTAAATAATTAATTTGGGGGATTATATACCAGCGACCTGCGCTCTCTGTGGTTAAACTGATTTTTGCTATTGCACTGCCATGGGCACTATACAGCGAAGTGACGGGAGTACTTACATTGTTATAAGCATTAATGAGTTGCTCACCTTGGGTTGGTTTAGCTAAATCTACTTGATGCCACATAGCTGACTTTAGTTGTAAGCTGTCATTTTGATTTAATGCTACAGCAAAAGCATTAAAACTAATGGTTTGAAATAGTAAACAACATATAAAATTGAAAGTGTACCGCATGTAATACCTAAGTTAGTTACCGGTAAAAATTGTACTGCATTTTTAACAGAATAATTATTGCTATGACCGCTTTAGCGTATTCTTGCTTTATAGTTACTAACTTTAATCACTAAACGGTGAGCTGTTATTATAAAAATATAGTTAATGATTAATTAAAGGGTTAATAATTTATCTAGTTTGGCTATTGAGCAATATTTATGACAAAAATACTCTTTAAGGTTTACGCTCGTGTAGACGTGTGATTAGTTTCTGATTGATTTACATGAATTTGATATTCATAGCGATGAATGATTATAAATCGCTATGCAAAAGGAGATACTTATGACTATTTTATTTAAAGTTATGCTCCATAATTTTATCTGATAACGCGCTAAGTATATCGACTACTTTAAAGCTTGCTTGCTCCATAAGAGATACTTTTTCAACAGCAGTATTGAGATCGCCTAATTGGAATGCTTCTAGAGCAGCAAAGCCATTTTTGTGGACATCTGCATGTGGTTTCTCTAATGCTTTGAAGTCGTTAATGCTTGAATATTTTAATGCACCTTCACCTTGATAGTACCATTGACCTAAACGGCACATGGTATGATCAGAAAAGTCTTCTGCCGTCTTGTTTGATTGACCTAAAATGACTTTATAAATATCGTATTTCCATACAATATGGTCCATTTTTACTGTTTGAATAAATGCATCCGCACTTGAATTAACAATAACGCTATACATATTTTGTGATAGTTCAACCACCTTTTTAGCAGTAGTATCAATTTCTAATGAGCTATTTGCAATGCCATCACTTTCTTCGCTAACGTTAGTAATGTTAGTTACAACGCTTTGCATTTGCTCATTAACCTTATCTATTAAATTAGATATCTCGTTAGATGCCTCAGAAGAGCGTTGAGCAAGCGTTCTCACTTCATCTGCGACGACTGCAAACCCTCGCCCTTGCTCTCCCGCTCTTGCTGCCTCAATGGCTGCATTAAGTGCGAGTAAATTTGTTTGATCAGAAATCCCTTTAATTATGTTTACAAAATCATTAATGCCGATTGTTACTGACTGCAATTCTTTAACGGATTTAGAGGCGGACTTTGTATCTCTTGAGATATTATGTGTTGACGATGAAGTCGTTGCTAACATATCTAAAATTGTATCAAGTAATTCTTGGGATGACTTAAATGACGTAATATCATTGATTAGTTTATGTGAAGTTGAGGCTAAGCTTTCTCTGATATCACTAATTAAATCAGATGACTGCAATGATAAGGTATTTAATTCACGCTGTTTTACAAATGCCGTATCGTTTGCTATTTCATTGTGGTTTAGTTGTGATTTCTCGCTGTTTACTGCTAATAATTGCTCCTCAAGTTTTTCATTGGCTTTTTTTAATTGCATTAACTCGTTATTTAACTCGTTAATTTTGTTTTTATATTTTGAATTGAACAGCATGTAGACCCCAATTTAAACACGGAAAATAAACGTTATATTTTTTATTAAATTTACCTGATTATAGATTACATAATTCGATTTTTAACAGGGCTGGAATTAATGTCCACCCAAATCGATTTTTATAAGAGTAAGTTACAACACAATAATAGATGCTTTATAACTTTTTGGTAAAAAACTTTTCATTTCATGCTTATAACAAACTTATTTAAAATGGTCACTATTTTAGAGGTTAGGGTCTGTTGACCTTTCAAGGTTGGATTTGCAGCAGTCTGTTTGGTATTTAGGCAAGGCAGCGCCTATGTGGTTTATTCCCCATAAATAGGCGATAACGCAGTATCCATGCCAAACAGGCGCTGCCCGAAGGGTTCTGCCTAGGGGCTATTTATTCTTTGTTGCCTACATGGATGTAGGTAAGGGGCGTGTGCAGGACGCGGAAGTTTTGCTCGGTTATGACTTGTTCTTACTAGGATGTAAGCCAGTAGAATAACGCAGGAGCAGTTATCGAGCCTACTAGGTTACAACCCTTGTGCCGCGATTAAATCGCCCCTAGCTTGAACAAATTTTAATCTGAAAAGATTAACAGGCCCTAATATTTTCTAATTGATTTATTCAACTGCGTTTGAAATTCATCAGGAAATAAAATTGTGCCGTCGTCTTCTTCGGTAGGGAACACGGCAACTAGTAAGTCGTCTTCTTCAAGGCCTGGCGTCCAGCGGCTAAACCAATCTGCTGTTGGAATTGCTTTTGGTGTACATCCTTCCCATTCACCGGTTGCCCATGCTTGTGCAAACTCACGGGTTGGCCATACGGGTACGCAATCGTCGTCTTCGTTAGTGAGCATTACGCAGCCGTCGTCATCGTTTAAAATCCACACTTGCTTAAACTGTTGCACAGTTTCGTACATGTATGCGAGTCGTTTTTTTGCGCCAAGACCTAAAATTACGTCGTCTTGCTTTGATAAATTGTCAGTGGTCATTTTTGGCTCTCTCTCACTGTGGGGGGAATACAAAAGGCAGCGACATACTGCGCTTTAAAATTAAGTTTAGCTAATGGCTGCAAGCAGCTCGTCGGCTAGTTGGTTTAGTGCGTCAGGGTCTTGATTTGTTAATGCATAAGTGCGCAATCCATAAATACCCATAACACAAAATCGTGCTAGTTCTATGGCACTTCGTCCATTGGTAATTTCTTTGTTATCTATCGCTTTTTGTAATTGCTGCGCAAAGGCATGCTCGTACGCCGTTAAATTAGTACGTAATACGTGGCAAATTTGTGGATCGTTACCCTCTACCTCGCTAATGCTTTTTGTAAGCAAGCACACTTTAGTTGCTTCGCCGTCAATACATTCTTGCACAATGATATTAAGGTATTGTTTCAGCGTATCTAAAATACAATTACTGTGCTCAAACAGCGCCGTAAATTGTGTATTGCGATCGGTTTGGTATTGCTCCGTAGCGGCTAAAAAAATACCTTTTTTATTACCAAATGCTCCATACAAAGAACCCGGATGTAAATGGGTTGCTTGAGTCAATTTTTGCATACTGGTTTTTGCATAGCCATGAAGCATAAACATGGCCATAGCCTGGCGTAGTACAAACTCTTTATCAAATTCTGCAGTTCTCATAATGACTCTTTTAGTGGAGAGAGTAGTAATGAAGAAATTTATTTTTCTTAGGCCTAGGTGGCAGTTTACGCAATCTTAAACAAAGTTTCAAAATTATACTTGAATATTCATTCAAGTGACCTTATCTTGAATGTACATTCAACAAAGGATAAATATTATGTCGATTGACTTACTTTCACCTTTTAAATTAAATAACAGCATAGAACTGCAAAACCGCGTACTTATGGCACCATTGACCCGTTGTATGGCAGATGACAATTTAGTGCCAACACAAGCCATGGTTGATTACTACGCTCGCCGTGCTGATGTAGGCTTAATTATTAGTGAAGCCATTATTATCCGTGCTGATGCTCAAGGTTATCCAAATACACCTGGGCTTTTCACTAGCGAACAAATTCAAGGTTGGAAAAAAGTCACTGATGCAGTACATGCCAATGGCGGAAAAATGTTTGCACAACTATGGCATGTTGGCCGTGTAGCACACCCTCACTTTTTTGGTGGTGATGTTTTGGCGCCATCTGCAATAGGGGTTGATGGTTCAGTACCGCGTATGCGCGAGCTCACTTATGTTACGCCAAAGCCTGTAACTACAGACGACATTAAAGGCTTAGTGGCTGACTACGCTAAAGCCGCAGAAAATGCGATGGAAGCGGGTTTTGACGGCGTAGAAATTCACGGTGCTAATGGTTATTTAATTGATCAATTTTTACATTATGCGGCAAATGAACGTGATGACGAGTACGGGCAAACACCAGAAAACATGTCTCGTTTTGCATTGGAAGTAACCGATGCAGTTATTGATGTTGTAGGCAATGAGCGTACCGCTATGCGTTTAACACCGGGTGCCTACTTTAATATGAGCGAAGACAATCGCGATAAAGCAGTATTTGACTACTTATTACCAGAGCTTGAAAACCGCAAGTTAGCTTATTTACACGGCGGTATTTTTGACGACAGCATGCGTTTTGATTCACTAGAAGGTAAATCAACCTCTGAGTTTTTACGAGCTGGTTATGCAAGTACCTTAGTGGGTGTAGGTAGTTATAGTTTTGAAACTGCGAAACAAGCGATTAACGACAATAAATTTGATTTAATTGCTATTGGTCGCCCGCTTATAGCTAACCCAGATTACATTAGCAAAATTAAAAACGGCGAAGAAGTCACAGCTTACAGTGATGAAATGCTAGCTGAATTGAAATAGCAGCTAATTTAGTAAAAACGATAGGACACTCATGGACAACTGTGAGTGTCTTTTTTTATACATTTATTTGCCATAATTTACTCATAATTGTTTAATCTTGCTGTCAATAAAGTTCCCCCTCGTTGTCATATTTAAAAAATAGACTGTGCCCGCTTTCATAATTACCTTTCATAATTAGAATCAAACGGGACAAGAATGTACGCTTTAAAAAATAAATCGATTTTGAGCATGGCTGTGGCCATGGCGGTATCAACTTCAGCTTATGCTAACGATAACGTGATAGAAGAAGTAACCGTTACTGCAAAACCAACCAGTTATGCAAACAACGTTATTGAACCTGCCATGCTTGAGCAACAAAGCTCGGTATCGAGTGTGTTATCGGTAATTGATAACTTGCCAGGTATTAGCATAAACGAAGGCGACGCATTTGGCGGCGACGATTGGTCAACAACTATTACCATGCGTGGTTTTAGTATTGACTCAAACCAACAGCAATTAGGTATGACGATAGACGGCATTCCTAATGGCGGCTCTAATTATGGCGGTGGTGCTAAAGCGAATCGTTACCTAGATAGCGAAAATCTTGTCACCGTGGAAGTAGGTCAGGGCACCTCAGATATTAAATCTGCCTCGTTAGAGGCGCTAGGCGGTACTTTTAACTTTGTAAGTAAAGCGCCTAGCTTTGAAAAAAGCACCACTTTTGCATACACCTCAGGCAGCCATGACGCAAGTCGCTATTACGTTAAACACGAAACAGGCACCATTTTTGATAATACTCAAGCGTATGTGAGTTATTCGCAAACCGATACTAGCCGTTGGATTGGCTCGGGCAGCAATGGCGGGAAAGATAACCAACACGCTGAAGCGAAATTTGTCACCACCCTTGATGAGTTAACTATTACAGGGCGTTTATCGTACGACGATGTAAGCGAAACCAACTACAATAGCGTGAGCTTGGCACAATTTGAACAAACTCCAGATTGGGATCAACTAACATGGAACTGGACAGGCGTTCCTCACTTTGACCAAATGTTTGCAGAAGGTTGGGGCACGCTGCGTGAAAACACTCTAGGGTATTTAAAGTTTGAATACGCGATTTCACCCATCTCATTGTTAACCGTTAGCCCGTATTACCATAAAAACTCAGGCCGAGGTGATTGGATCCCTCCTTATTTAACGTCTCCTGTAGATGAAAATGGTAACCCAACCACGGAAGGTGGTACAAACGCAGGCTCTTATGGCTTTACAGATAGTAATGGCAACCCACTTGCTCCCAACGCAGGTTGCACGGTTAGCTTAAATTGGCCGTGGGAGTCAGGCCCTGAGCTCAACCCTTCATGTTACGACGCTGATGCCACGCCTGTTATGTCTTATCGTCATACACATTATAATAAAGATCGTTTAGGGGTAACTGCTAATTATCAAGCAAGCATTGGCATGCACGATATTGAAGCCGGTTTTTGGTATGAGCAAAGCGACCGTGATGAGTCACGAGATTGGCATAAAGTTATAGATGCGCGTATTTATCATCATTTTGATAACACCCCTTATTGGACGCAATATAAAAACACCTTTGAGACCGATACGCTCAAATGGTACGCCCAAGACTCAATGGCATTTGGCGACTTAACCCTTAATCTAGGGGTGAAAAAGTACTTAGTAGACATAGAAAAGTATGACCATTATCAAAACGCCATCACAGCTAAAGTAAACAGTGATTCAGACCTTCTATTTAGTGGCGGCATTTTGTATCAGCTAAATAGTAATACTGAGTTATTTACCAGCTATAGCGAAAACTTTGCCGCCATTAAAGATGGTGTGCTTGAGCGCGACAGCTCTGACTTATCAGCTATTAAGCCAGAAACCGCTGAAAATATTGATCTAGGTGTACGCTATCAAAATAATGCACTTAAGCTAACGGCAACGGCCTATTCAATTGAATTTGATAACCGTATTACCTTTATCGCACCAGGCAGCGACACGGGGGGTATTGATTACACCATAGGTACTAACGGCTCGTACCTAAATGTGGGCGGTATTGAATCGACAGGTTTAGAGCTGTCAGCAAGTTATATGCTTAATAATGAGTGGAATGTATATAGCTCATACACCAATAATAGCTCTGAATACAAAGGCGATGCGCCAGGCTTTGAAGCAGGAGGCAAAGTAATTGATTCAGTAGATGATTTATTTGTGCTTTCAACCGATTATTACAGCGGTGATTTCCGCTTTGGTTTATCGGCTAAATACACTGGCGAGCGTGGCGATGTAGATAGCTACACCGTGGTTGATTTAAACGCAGGTTATACAGCCGAAGTTAACGCAGGCCCGTTTAAAGCCGTTGATATTGCTTTTGTGGTTTACAACATTACTGATGAAAGCTACCTAGCGGGCGGCACAGGCAATGGAAGCACTTACTTTATTGGCGCCCCACGCACAGCAGCCGTGACGTTAACGGCCACGTTTTAAAACGTAATAAACGTAATTAAGCCCATCATTGATGGGCTTTTTATTAAACGAGGTGTGTATGCAAACAATAGTAACAATACTAATAATCGGTTTGGTTTTACTTAACAGTCAGGCGGTTTTGGCAGCACCGCAAAATGTGGTGTTGGTAACTTTAGATGGGGTTCGCTGGCAAGAAGTCTTTAATGGTGCCGATAGCAAGCTGATTAATAATAAAGATTTTGTTAAACAACCAGCGCTATTAAAGAGCCAATTTTGGCATGAAAGTGTGCAACAGCGTCAACAGTTGTTAATGCCATTTTTAACTCAAACCATTGCAAAACAAGGCGTTATTATTGGCGATAGGGCTAAAGGCTCAACTATGTCGGTGAGTAATCCGTGGTATTTTTCATACCCTGGGTATAACGAAATTCTCACTGGCGAAGTGGATGAAAATATCAACAGTAACGACAAGGTATTCAACCCAAATAAAACTATTTTAGAGCGTTTAAACGCTCAGCCTGAATTTAAAAACAGCACCGCGTTATTTGGTAGTTGGGATGTGTTTCCTTACATTGTAAATACCCAGCGCAGTAAGGTGCAGGTGAATGCGGGGTTTATGCCCGTTGCTGATGATTTATTTGCCGACGCAGCGCTACTTAATGCGCTACAAACAGAAATACCCAGCCCATGGCACAATGTACGGCTTGATAGTTTTACCTATCGATTTGCTAAAGCTTATATGCTGGCGAAAAAACCAAGATTATTGGTGATTAGCTTAGGAGAAACTGACGATTTTGCTCACGATAGCCATTACGATGCTTACTTAAAGTCGGCCAAACAAAGCGATGCATTTTTAAAAGATTTATGGCAAACCATTCAAAGCACAGCAGGTTATAAAAATAATACTACGTTAATTGTTACTACCGATCACGGCCGTGGCAGCTACGCAAACGATTGGCAACATCACAGCTCTAAACGGGCATTAGCAAATTCGGAGCAGGGTAAAAAGGCATTTCCTGAGGGAATTATTGGCTCTGAGCATATTTGGCTGGCAGCTATTGGCCCTGCAATTAAAAATAACGGCTTAATTAAAACTAAAAACGAGCTTAAACAAGCGCAAGTTGCCGCCACCGTTTTAAAAGCACTTGGGCAAAACCCACACATAATTAACCCTAATATGGCACCGGCTATTAATGAGATTTTAAAATGAAACAGTTACTAAAAACCGTTAAGTATTCTGCACTGTCACTGACTATTGTGATTAGCAGTGTAGCAATGGCTGCGCCGTCTAAAATATTATTTGGTTCTTGCGGGCACCAAGATAAAGACATTCCTATATTTAACGCCATTAACAAAGAGCAGAGTGATTTATTTATTTTTTTAGGCGATAACATTTATGGCGATACTAACGACATGGCTGTACTTAAAAATAAATACCAACGCCTTGGGGCAAAGCCTGGCTTTAAAGCACTACGCGCAAAAACACCAATAATAGCCATGTGGGATGATCACGATTATGGTCAAAATGACGCGGGGAAAGAGTATCCGCATAAGGAAGCATCGCGACAAATCATGCTCGATTTTTGGCAAGAACCGGCAAATTCAAAACGCCGTACCCGTGCTGATGGTATTTATACCTCGTACATGTATGGCGAAGGCGAGCAAACCGTGCAGGTGATCATGCCAGATTTACGCTTTAATCGTGACACACTTAATTCTGTTAGCGAGCTTGAGTATTACACCAAGCGTAAACTAAATAACCAAGGCCCGTACAGTCCAACTGAAGTTAAAGGCGCGTCAATGCTAGGGGAGGCACAGTGGCAATGGCTTGAGCAAGAGCTGAAAAAGCCAGCGGCAATAAAGCTAATAGCGTCAAGCTTGCAGTTACTGCCAGATTTTACCGGCTGGGAGTCGTGGGCAAATTTTCCTGAGGATCGAAACCGTTTATTTGCGTTAATTAAAAAACACCAAGTAAATGGTGTGATTATTATTAGTGGCGATACTCACTGGGGCGAGATTTCAAGGTATCAACATAACCTTGATTACCCGCTTATTGAAATGACCAGCTCAGGCCTGACAGAAAAGTGGAAAGACGTTAGCCCTAACCAGCATCGTGTCGGTGATTACACGCATAATGTTAACTATGGTGATTTAAGCATAGACTGGCAACAAGTCGACCCTGCTATTTCATTAAAGCTTAAAGGCATTGAGGGTCAGGTTATTATGCAAAGTGACTTTAGTCTTTCAAGTATTTGTCCTTATAAATAGCATCACCATTTAAATAATAAACGCACTGCGGTTCAAGCTGTGCGTTTAAAAGTTCATCTATTGGCGGGCTAACTTGCTGATTTATTAACGCCAATGCTCCCTTAGCGCTACCGCTTAAATTGAAAATATCTTACACTGGCTTTATCTCAAGTAAGGCTGGTATCGTATGCTCAATATTATTCAATCAAACCGTATGGAAGCCCTGCAAGCGCAGTTTCATCAGCTATTAAAAATAAACCCATTGCAAAGCCCATTTGATAAAGAAGTGGTGTTAGTGCAATCGCCGGGTATGTCGCAGTGGCTTAAAATCGGTTTAAGTGAAAATTTAGGCGTAGCTGCACAGGTAGACTTTCCGCTGCCGTCGAGTTTTATTTGGCAGTTGTATCAGCAATTACTGCCAAACGTGCCTAAAGAGTCGGCCTTTAACAAACCTAACCTTGCTTGGAAATTATTTGCCATTTTACCCCAGTGCATAAATGAGCCGCTGTACTTACCGCTTAAAACCTATTTAGAGGGCGATATTGACGGCCAAAAAACCTTTGCTCTATGTGAAAAAATAGCCGATGTGTACGACCAATATTTGATGTACCGCCCCCATTGGATAGCCAGTTGGGATAGTGGCACCGATGAGCTTGATGATGTTGATATAACGATTGCGCCTTGGCAACCCGATTTATGGCGTCGTATCGTCAAATTAAGCAAGCAGCTGGGGCAAAGCCAATTTCACCGTGCCAATATGCAAGGGCAGTTACTCAGTGCACTTGAGAGCATGGATAGCAGCTTATTACCAAAACGCATTAGCTTATTTGGCATATCTGCCATTGCTAGCTCGCAGCTTGAGGTGTTTGAAGCCTTAAGTAAAAAAACTGAAGTGTTTTTGTTCTTTTTTAACCCTAGCGAGCATTACTGGGGCGATATCATTGATGAAAAAACAGCCGCTAAAATCACCGCTAAATATGCCAAAATGCCGCTGCTGGAAGCGCAGCAAAAAAAGCACACCAATCCCGATGAGGAATACTATTTTATTGGTAATCCGCTGTTATCGTCGTGGGGTAAACTCGGCCGCGATTATTTTGAGCAACTAGTGCAGCTTGATGCCCGCTGGATTGATGGCTTTATAGATGTATTTGACGACAGCTTACTTGGCCAAGTGCAAAGTGAAATTTACCAACTTGCCTTTAAAGGTGAGTCGCTCACCGATAACAAAGAATGGTTTATAAACGATGAGGGCAAGCTGCCAATAACTGCAAACGATGCAAGTATTACACTTAGTGATTGCCATACACCGCTTCGAGAAGTAGAGCGTTTACACGATTACTTACTTAATTTGTTTAATCAAAACTCAGCGCTTACCCCGAAAGACATCATCGTGATGATGCCCGATGTTGGCACCTACAGCCCTTATATTGAAGCAGTTTTTGGTGGTGCACAGGGCAGCCGATTTATACCTTATGCGCTAGCTGATTTAGCCATAGAGCAAGAAAAACCTGTACTGAGTTCGTTTGCCAGTTTGGCTAACTTACCGTTTTCGCGCTTCGGCGTGTCGGATATTCTCGATTTATTACAGGTTACCCAAATTGCTGAAAAATTTGGTTTAGAAGCACATGAATATGAGCAAATTCAGTATTGGTTGGAGCGTGTTGGCGTTAAATGGGGCGTAAACGCTGAACATAAAAGTAGCTTTGACTTACCCGCAATTGAGCTTAACACTTGGCAGCATGGCTTAAACCGTTTACTACTGGGTATTGCCATGCGCGATGAACAGTGCCCATTTAATGGTATTTACAGTGCCGATGAGGTTGAGGGCATGGCGCTCGATACACTCAATAAGCTGGTACACTTTATTGATGTGCTGCAAGACTTTAAAGCTAAGCTCACCCCCGATGACACACTCACCAATAAAGCCCAAATTTTAAATGAGCTGCTCAATACTATTTATGAGAGCGAAAGTGACGACAGTTGGGATTTATTAGTGCTGCAAAAAGTACTCGAAGATATTGGTAAGCACCACGATAACGGTGATTACAGTGAGGCCGTGTCGCAGCGCATTGTTAGCTATTTAATTAAACAAGGCATACAAGAAAAAGGTGTCGGCCAACGTTTTTTAGTGGGGCAAGTGAATTTTTGTACGTTAATGCCAATGCGCGCCGTGCCGTTTAAGGTAGTGTGTATGTTAGGCTTGAACGATGCCGATTACCCACGTACCGTGCAGCCTATCGGTTTTGACTTAGTACCTTACTCTAAAAAGCAAAAAGGTGATCGTTCACGAAAACTCGATGACCGTTACCTCTTTTTAGAAGCACTTCTCAGTGCCCGAGATAATTTATATATGAGCTACATTGGTCGCTCATGTTTTGACAACCAGCCGCGCATGCCATCAACGCTTGTCAGTGAATTGTTAGAATACATAGGTCGCAGCTTCAAACTTAGCGAACCCAGTGATAAATCCTTGCCAGATTGTCTTATTAGCCAACAACATTTACAACCTTTTAATAGTCAGTATTATCTGCCAGCTAGCGCTGAACAGGCAGGGCTTAACAACCACAGCTATAACCCAATTTGGCTGCCTAGCGAGGCCATTGAGCCAAAAGCAATTACTACGCTTGATGTAACGCCTCCAGAGCTACTTGATCTTGATGTGTTTATTCGCAGTGTGTGCCATGCCCAAGAGAGCTTTTATCAGCAAAGCTTAGGGTTACGTTTGCCGCAATTTAACGATATAGCCAAAGATGAAGAACCGTTTAGCTTAGATGCGCTACGCCGTTATTTTTACCTTGATGAAATACTTGAAGCTAATATTAACGATATCCCACTAAGTACCGAACAAATACTGCAGCGCGGTGAGTTGCCGCAAGCTCATGTTGGTAGCTTAATTTATGAAAGCATGCAACATCGCGTTGATGCGCTTGCAGGGCAAGTAAAACAACAAATAAAAGCGGGTAAAAGCGAACCGATAGAAGTATTACTGTCACTTGAAAACACCACCATTGAAGGCTGGTTAAACCATGTGTATATGCAAAAACAAGTGTTTTATCGCAGTGCTAGTATTAAAGCTAAAGATTTAATTAAAGGCTTTATTTATCATCTTGCTGCACAAAGCATGCAACAAGAGGTTGAAACTTTATTACTGGGTTTAGATAAACAAATTAGCTTTGCCCCAATGAGTAAAGCCGATGCCGATTTACTGCTCGCAGATTGGTTTGAGCTTTATAAAGCATTACGCAACAAGCCCGTGGCGTTTTTTCCGGTAAGTGGTTATGAATACGTAAAAAGCGGTGGTGATATGGCAAAAGCCAACAGTAAATTTAGTCCACAGTATATTGGCCGAGGTGAAGGAGAAAACCCTTATATTCGTTTAACGGTGCAATCACTTAATGACTGCCAAGACGAATTTATACATTGGAGCGATAAGCTACTCGCCCCATTATTCGAGCACGCCAAGGAGAGTGACTATGCAAGCGCTTAATCCACTCACTATGCCATTATCAGGACAAAGCTTAATTGAAGCCAGTGCAGGCACAGGTAAAACCTACACGATCACGGGTTTGTATTTGCGTTATTTATTGGGTATGCAAATATCCGGTGAGCTAAATACGCCATTGAGTGTTGAGCAAATTTTGGTAGTCACCTTTACCGATGCCGCCACGCAAGAAATTAAAGACCGTGTTCGTAGCCGTATTATTGCTGCGCGTGATGCGTTACTGGGGCAAGTACCCAATGATGAGCTAATTGAGGATGTAATAGCGGGCGTTGATGACAAGCACCGTGCATTTGACTTACTCGATGCCGCAGCTAAATCAATGGACGAAGCAGCTATTTTTACCATTCATGGTTTTTGTCAGCGAATGCTAAAGCAGCATGCGTTTGAATCCGGTGTGGCATTTAACTTAGAGTTCATTTTAGATGAGCGCGATATTCTGCTTGAAACCATAAAAGACTTTTGGCGCGCGTTTGTATACCCACTTAGTAAAGAAAAAACAGATGCGATTTTAGCGGTATTTGCCGCGCCCGAATCACTATTTAGTCATGTAAGTAGTATTTTAAATAAGGCGAACGCAGAGATAACCCCGCAAGTTAGTTTAGATGCGGTATGGCAAGCGCGAGATGAATACTTGGCGCGTATTCCTGCCTTTAAAAAAGCGTGCCTAGAGCAAGAGTTTATTGGCGCTGTTAAAGCATCCGATTTAAGTGGTTCAAAAACACCTGGGCGAAAGGGCAGCCTTGCTGCACTTGAAGCATTTTGCTTAGGCAATGATGACTTTTTTGAATTTGGTACCAGTAAGTATTCGTTTGAGGTGTGGAGTAGCGAGAACTTAAGTAATGCCGCTAATTATAAAAAAAATGGCACATTACTGACTCATCCACTTATTAGCCAATTCGATGCCTTAGCCGCACTTAACAACACCATTAACCAAGGGTTAAAAATTGCGATAGTGCAATATGCGGCGAGCTGGGTAAAAGCGGCCATAGTTAAACGCAAACAAGAACAAAGCGTGATCACCCCTGACGATTTACTGACTAATTTACACAGTGCCTTAAAGAGTGAACAAGGTGATGTGCTCGCACAAAAAATAGCGCAGTTATTTCCGGTGGCAATGATAGATGAGTTTCAGGATACTGACCCGATTCAGTACGGGATTTTTAGTAAAATTTATGCTCAAAGCAATACCACTTTAGCTATGATAGGCGATCCCAAACAAGCAATTTATGGGTTTAGGGGCGCAGATATATTTACCTACATTGGCGCAAAAGAAGCGGTAGATGAGCCACAACAATTTACATTGGGCACTAACTTTCGCTCAAGCAGTGATATTGTAAATAGCATAAATAGCTTATTTAGCAAATACGAAAACAGCTTTATTTATAACGACGCCATTCCATTTAATAAAGTGAAAGCGAAAGGAAAAAAAGCAGATGAGTCGTTTTTAATTGACGGTAAACCTGCCACCGCGTTTGAGTTTAATGTGTTTGTAGATGAAGCCGGCGATGAAAAAAATAAGCCGACCAGTAAAGGCTTAGGGCAAGCTCATTTAGCCACCCATTTTACCAATAAAATTGTTACTTTACTTGAGCAGGCAAACCAAGGAATAGCCTGTATTGGCAGTACGCCGGTAAGCGCTGCTGATATTTGTATTTTGGTGCGCGACCGCGTTGAAGCACAAATAATGAAGCAAGCGCTGAGTAAAGCTAATATTGCCAGTGTGTATTTGTCGCGCGACAGTGTATTTAGCCAAGAGTTAAGTCATCACTTGCTCAATTTTTTAACGGCTTTGCATGGTCAGTACGATGAGGCGTTACTACGCGGTGTATTAGCTGGCCCGTTATTTTGTTTAAGCTATAACGATATTTTTGCTCTAGCCGATGATGAAAATAGCTGGCAAGAACACCTAAACTTTTTTGCTCAACTTAGCCATATTTGGCATAAGCAAGGGGCAATGGCAATGCTCGAACGCTTACTGAGTCACAATCAGCTCAGTGCCAAGTGGCAAGGCTTGGGCTATAACGTAGAGCGGTGGCTTACCGACTTTAGACATCTTGGCGAAATACTGCAGCAAAAACAAATAGAGCTTGAAGGGACACTTCGTTTATTACGTTGGTTTGCGCAAAAGGTGAGCCAGCAAGATGGCGAAACAGTGCAAGTTCGCTTAGAAAGTGATGCGAACTTAGTTAAAATTGTGACTATGCACGCTTCTAAAGGGCTTGAATACCCATTGGTATTTATGCCATTTGCCAGTGGTTATCGTGAAACTAAAGACGCGCTTTATCATCAAAATGGCAAGTTGATTTACGATTTAAGTAAAGACGAAGACGCCTTGCAAAAAGCCGAACAAGAACGTTTAGCAGAAGACTTACGTTTGCTTTATGTGGCACTGACCCGTGCAGTGCATTTTTGTTCGCTGGGCGTGTATAACATTTCTCAAGGGCAAAGTAGCCGTTTAGCAATTCAAAGTAGTGCGCTGGGGCATGTGTTATTCTCAGGATTAGAGATAAGCAGTAGCCAAGTATGGCGCACCCATTTAAGTGAATTTTGTGAGGCTAATCATGCTATGCAATACCAGCAATTTACCTCAGGCGAATTACATGAGCAGGGCATACTTCGGTTAAAAAATAGTGACACTAAACAGCACGATTTACTTATTAATACAGTAACTGCGCAGATTGAACGTGACTGGCGAGCAACTAGCTTTAGTGCCTTGAGCTTTAAAAAGCATGCTGACCAACTTGCTCCAGGGCGCAGCGATGAAGATCATCAAAGAGATGAGTTTGCCGTGCAGCAAGATGAACTTCCTTCACCGTATAGCTTTCCTAAGGGTGCAAAACCAGGGAGTTGTTTGCACGAAATATTTGAGCAGCTTGATTTTACCAGTCCGGTAAATCATCCCACGAATGCCGAGCAAAACTTAACGGCTGTGATTGAGCGTGCTTTTGAAAAGTACCATATCGATGAGCAATGGCAGCAAATTACCGAGCAATGGGTACTCGATGCACTTAATTGCCCGTTAAACAGCAAGAATAATTTAAGTTTGAGCCAATTAGCGCCAAGTGACTGTTTAGTAGAAATGGAGTTTAATTTACCGCTTAGCAGCCTCAGTGCCCCTAAGCTTAATGAAGTGTTAATTAAACATTTTGGTTTTAACCAAAGTAAACTTGAGTTTGCCCATGTTAAAGGGTTACTAAAAGGCTTTATTGATTTAATTTTTTGCTACCAAGGCAAGTATTATATTTTAGATTATAAATCGAATTATTTGGGCAGTACCGCTGCCGATTATGTGTCTGAGCAGCTAGAGCAAGCAATGACCAGTCACCAATATCATTTACAGTATTTAATTTATACCGTAGCGCTGCATCGCTTGCTTAAACAGCGAATTCCCGATTATTCAATAGAGGCGCATTTAGGCGGTGTTTATTATACTTTTTTACGCGGTATGCCAGCAGGTGAGGGAGTGTACTTTAAACAGCTAAGTCCAGATCAAGTCGTTATTTTAGATGGCTTGTTTAGCCAAGGAGCCATGCTATGAGTGATTTAAATCAACAACCGGGTTTGTTTGATGACTTAGATGATGCCCCTATAGACGAACCTGTGCTCACAACAGCACAGCCAACGATGCAGGGCAGCGAAAGTATTAAAGTCGTGCCGTTGCTAACGTATTTAACGGACGAACATAGAGTGCGTGTGGTTGATGTAAAACTGGCTGAATTACTCAGTGGCACAAACGCACAGCAAGGGTATGACGACCTCTTTTATATAATTTTAATGCTGTGTTTATCGCAACAAAGCCAGCATAGCTGTTTAACCCTAACAGAGGTTGATTGGACTAATCCGTTTAATTTACGTCAAAGCGACTTTACTAAACTAGAAGGCACGCAGCCTGACACTCTCAGCCCATTTAGTAATGACTTTACGACTGAGGCAGCAATACGTTATTTACTCTCACATCACAGTGTTGGGGAGCAAAAGCCGCTGCAATTGTTTAATCAACGATTATATTTTTCTCGTTTAGCAGGCTATGAACAAACCCTTGCCCAACGATTACTGACAATGAGCGAACGACAACTTAACCTTGATGATGCAGTACTTGCTCAGTTATTAACCCGCTACTTTCCTGATGATCCGAGTATTGACATTGATTGGCAAAAAGTAGCGTGTGCGATTGCCGCCACAAAAGGGTTTAGTGTGATCACGGGCGGGCCTGGCACCGGTAAAACCACCACGGTAACAAAGCTGTTAGCGATTTTACAATCGTTATATAAAGCGGCGCCATTGAGCATAAAATTAGTAGCACCCACAGGTAAAGCAGCGGCACGGCTAACAGAGTCAATTTTAGGGGCTAAAAATAAGCTTAGTGAAATACCGGCTGATATTAACGCGTTGATCCCGCAAAGTGCGCAAACCATTCATCGTCTGTTGGGAGTTAAGCCATTTACCAATAAATTCCGACACGATAAAAGCAATCCGTTGCATGTTGATGTATTGATTATTGATGAGGCCAGCATGGTCGACTTATCACTTATGGCTAAACTAATTGAGGCCTTGCCAGATCATGCTCGATTGATTTTACTTGGCGATAAAGACCAACTTGCTTCGGTTGATACTGGCAGTGTAATGAGTGATTTATGCCAAGGGTTAGTGCTTGGACAAACACCGCGTTATTCAAAAGTACGCTGTGAGCAATTGAACACGCTGTGCTTTAATGGCGCTGTTAAACTAAATGCGCAAAGTCAAAGTGAGTTTAAACTTGCGGATTGCATTGCCTTTTTACAACATAGCTATCGGTTTGATGCAAAAAGTGGCATAGGTCAATTGGCGCTGGCTGTAAATACCAACAACCGAGGAATATTAAATTACGTTGAACAACAAAGCAGCGAAGGGCATTTTAGCGATATTATTTTAGACTATGATTTTGTTTCCACACCGATTGAAAAGTTAGTAAATAGTGCCGCAAGTCATTATGCTAATTACCTAACCCTGATAGCGCAAGGTGCCAGTGTTGCGAAAGTGCATGCAGCTTTTGCCAGTTATCAGTTACTTGCTGCGGTACGTGAAGGCGATTATGGTGTTAATAGTTTAAACCAGCGTATTGAACGGGTATTACAGCAGCAAGGTTTAATTAGCGTTAATCCTAATCAGCGGCATTATATAGGGATGCCGATAATGGTTAGTCAAAACGACTACCAGCTAAAATTATTTAACGGTGATATAGGGATTTTAATGCCCGATGATAGCGGCCAACTCAAGGCACTGTTTATTGATGAGCAAGGGAATGAACGGGCATTTTCACCCGCACGGCTTCCGGTGCACGATAAAGTGTATGTAATGACCATTCATAAATCCCAAGGCTCAGAGTTTAGTTATACCGCGATGGTGTTACCACCGCTCAAGCAGGCGAGTATCGGTATTAATAGGCAATTAGTGTACACGGGAATTACCCGCGCAAAACAGACCTTTGAGCTGGTGGCAGATAAAAAAGTGCTGCAATTGGCCATGGGTAAAAGTGTATCACGGGCGTCAGGCTTGTATGAGCGATTAGTGTAAAGCCATACTTATACTAATCTCTTATTTTTGGGGTTCGTTTTCTAAATAGGTTGGGTTGCCAGCCAAAATGCAGTGCGCCCAATCTTAGAAAGACGGTTACCAATAATGAACCTATAATGCACCATAAATAAGGAGCTTCTAATAAAAATAGTGTGGCATAGGTTAAGCCTCCTGCAAAGCACGCGGTGGAGTATAGCTCTTCGCGCATCACCAGCGGTACTTCTCTACAGATCACATCACGTATTAAGCCGCCAAATATACCCGTCGTCATTCCCATTGTAAGCGCAACAACCATGGTTGTACCTTCAATTAATGCTTTTTCAATGCCGACCACATTAAAAATAGCCATACCGATGGCATCAACCAGTAACATGTAATAGTTAGACAGGTCGGGCAAGTGGCGAATAAACATAACGGTGACAAAAATAGCGCCATAGGTAGCGTATAAATAATCGGGGTTGGCTATCCAAAATACAGGTTGGTTAAGAAGAATATCTCTGAGCGTGCCACCACCTAACGCAGTGACTGAGCCAACAACCACAACACCAAATCCACCAATATCTTTGTCGTGGCCTAATAATGCACCTGAAATTGCAAAGAATGCCACGCCAATAAGGCTTAAAAAATTAAAATACTCTGCCGTCATTGAGGTGTCCTTACCAGATTGAGAATTTATATTAGACATTAAAAGATAAGCGATTGGGGATTTATATTAGCTGAATAACACTGTCTATAATACAAGGACAAGGTTATTAGCCCAGTGCTTGTTATGCTGGTTCTTATTGTAAGTAGTCAACGACCAGTTGAGATAATGATTCTACGCCAAGTTGTAATGCGCTTTCGTCAACATAAAACTGAGGTGAATGATTACTTGGTGCCGTTTTAGCGTTTTGATCTTTCGGAGTAATGCCTAAAAAGTAAAACAGCCCAGGGGTTTCTAGTGCATAATAGCTAAAGTCTTCTGCACCGGTAATTAAATCTGTGGTAATAATGTTGTCAGCACCAGCAATACGGGCAAGTGTAGGGGTCATTTTTTGGGTCAGTGCAACATTATTTACTGTTACAGGGTAGCCGTGATCTATATGCACATCAGCTTTAGCCCCCGCGGATTCGGCAACCAGCTCAGCGGTTTTAGCTAAACGTTTTTTAATATCGGCACGCATCGTTTGATCAAAGGTTCTAATTGTACCAATAAGCTCTACATTATCGGGGATAATATTTGAGCGTATGCCGCCGTTAATCGCGCCAAATGAAATAACAGAAGGCGCTTTAGTTACATCTACCTGGCGAGAGGCAATTGTTTGAGTTGCCATTATAATTTGTGATGAAGCAACAATGGGATCTACGCCATTCCAAGGGCGCGAGCCATGAGTTTGACGACCCGTTACGTTAATTGTGAAAGAGTCTTCACTGGCCATTAGAGGCCCTTCTCTAAAGCCAATTTGACCAGTATTAAGTGAGCTGGTGACATGCAAGCCAAACACCGCTTCAGGTTTTTGTTTAAATAAACCTTCTTTTAGCATTAGCTCTGCGCCTCCTTCTTCTCCTTCGGGGGCACCTTCTTCATCCGGTTGAAATACAAACAGTACGTCACCCGCTAACTGATCTTTAATTTTTACCAGTGACTCTGCTACGGCCATTAGAATAGCAACATGAGTGTCGTGCCCGCAGGCATGCATAACGCCTACTTCATTACCACGATAGGTTGAGGTTTGTTTAGAGGCAAAGGGTAAATCAACTTGTTCGGTAACGGGTAAAGCATCCATATCGGCACGAAGGGCGATTAAAGGGCCTTTTTACCACCGCTTAATTTAGCCACAACACCGGTATGCGCAACATCGGTTTGTACTTCAAGCCCCAGTGATTTTAAATGGTTAGTAATGTACTTAGCGGTTTCAAATTCGCGATTACTCAGCTCTGGATATTGATGCAAATGGCGACGCCATGTAATGACTTTTTCACTTACACTTTGTGTTGCTTGTTCAAGTTGGGTGTTAATACTACTAGCAAAACTAGGCGCTGAAATTGCAGTAAATAAAACACTGCTAAAAATTATTTTTTTTATCATTTTAATTCCTTGATTTTCATCGTGTGTAATTAACTTACGCTATTACATCAATAAAAAGTAGTGTTGTTTAATAGTTAACCACAGTTAAAAGAAAGTTTATTGATACTGCTTAAGAAGGGGATAAAGCTATTTTGTTTAACACAATAGTTTGGCGCTTTTGTCGTATTTTAACGCAAATATTTAGCTTTAACGGTGAAAATGATAACAAAATGTTGCATTTTTTAAATTTGTTCCCAATACTGGTCAATGCATTGCTTTTACCATGCACTGACAACATCGTGTAATAAGCTAAGCATAATAAAAATATTCAATCAGTTAAGGATTAATATGAACAACACACACACTTTTAAACGCGCGACTTTATTTGCAGCAGCAATAGGGCTCTTAATGAGTTTTTCTGCGCTTAGTAAAGAGTATAAAGTAGTTTTAATTCATGGTTTGCAAGTATCCCAGCTTACCAATAAAGCAGGTAGTGATGTAGTAAACGATGGCCAAAGCTATTGGCAGTCTTATTGGGTAAACCGTGCCGACGAGCGCATTGACTGGCCTGCGTATGAACGAATAGAAGGAAAAATTACTACAGATTGGGTATGGCCCAAGCTACAACAGATCTCTCGCTCAAATTTATGCGAGCCAGGCTGCGTGTTTGTAACCCACTCTACCGGTGACTTAGTTGCCCGATATATTATAGATAACCAAGAAAACTGGCTAGAAAACGCGGGTTTAAAACCGCTTAATATTATTGCTACCTTTGATTTAGCAGGTGCTGGTGGCGGTAGTGAATTAGCCGACTTAGCGGTGAGTGCGTTAACCGGCGCATCGTGGAATTTTGCTGTAGATGCTGCATTAACTTGGTGGCTAGGCAGTGAAATTAATGAGGCGGTTGGTGTATTACATGATTTAAAAGTTAATAATGCACGTAGAATCGCGCCATTACCTGATGCGCGCACACCGCGTTTACGTTTTGTGGCCGATGGTAATGCTTACTTAGGTTTAACGGCTGGCTTTTTGCGTGGTAACGATGATTCGGTAGTCGCTACTCACTCATCATGCGGTGCAAGCTCGGTAAGCTCATTTGGCAGTTGTAGCGCCAATATTGATACCAATGGGCGTTTAAAATCGCAAGGTGATGCTGTTAGTAGCTTCATGCCATACCATTATCCATTAATGATGACTAACAGTTACAGCCATAACGAAATTCAACAAGCGCAGCACCAAGGTAATGTAACGGTGGCAATGAATAATATTAGCGTGGCTGGCGATAAATTAGGATATGAAACTGTCGATGAAACTACCGGTAGTTGGTTTTGGAAAAAACAATACCGCTATGTGAAAGACTCTGATAATTTGAGTGCTTCAACGCTCATATATAATGTGATCCCATAAAGGTGATTGTGCGTGCGGCTTTATATGCTGCATGCTTTTGGTACCAATTAGCTTTATGCAGTTATTTATTTTTAGCCAAAAAAAGCTTAATGCAAATTGCATCAGCTTTACGTTCTAAAAGTGATTAACTGCTTGATGTTATAGGATAAATAACAATGAAAAAATCCTACGTTATTGTTTTAGTAATAATAGTTACCGGCTTGATGTGGTTTTTAGGTAAAGGCAATGCTAGTTATTCAGCTTCGCAAACAACAGCTAAAGAGCATAAAAAAACACCTGAATTTGTTGCTATGCCAGCAAAACCTAAGGTACTAGATATTAAACCGAGCATAAAAAACATGCCTAAAGAGCAGCATGAGTTTAATGAAGATATAGCTAAAGCAGCATCGGCAGTCGCGCAGCAATATCAGCAAAGCTTAGCATTTCCACCTTATTCGCAACCTTTAACGGTATATGATGAAGACCGGCTTAAGCCAAATCAGTTTTTTCCTGTTACTAGCCCTGTAGGAGAGCAAGGGGGGGAGTTAACCTTAAGTTTATCTCAATATCGCTATGTCTATCCGCAAGCAATTGAATTAACCATAAGCGCACAAAATTTAGGTAAAGCACAGGTAACACTCAGTGATACGGATACCAAACAGCCGTTAAAAACACATAGCGGTGTTGCTCGTGACAATAAGCTAGCAATTACGTTTAAAGGTGAGGAAGACTATCCTCGTAATTTACAATTATTAGTTGAAGCCGACATTGCAGGTAAAATGGTCCCTGTGGTGGCACAAATACAATATATGCCGCCTAGTGCAACCCTAACTAGCTTTGATAGCGCGTATCCACGTAATGATAATATGATAGTGCCTGCTAATTTAACGGTTATAAAAAGTGGCTTATATCGCTTAAGAGCTAACTTATACAGTGGTAGTTCGCCATTAGCGCATTTAGTTGCTAAAGCACGTTTAAATGAGGGCAGCGAAAAAATTGATTTTAAAGCGCATTGGTCTGTTTTGCCTAAGCAAACAAATGGCTTACGATTGAGTGACTTTGTTATTGAGCGTATGTCGCCAAGCCCAGGTGAGCGTAACAGCTTTGGGCAAAGTAAAGTGAGTGAGTTTACTATTGAAGATTTTGCTTACGATAGCTTACAGCAGCTACCTTATCAGGCGAATAAACAAGAATTGCAGAGTTTAGAGTTTTTACAAGGATTAGCTGCCGGTAAGTAGCAGCATAGAACAGAGTGAAGGGTTTGCATTACTGCAAACCCTTAAAAAATTAGCTTAAATTAATTGTAACCACGTCGGCTTGGTTTAGTTCATCTTGTTCAGGATTAACCGGCGTTTTTGGTATATCTGGTTTATCTAACGCGATATCGCCACCATCAATAACGTCACCGGTTTGCAGATTAGCAAAATCAAACAATTGGTTATCAGCTAAATGCGAAGGTACAACATTTTGCATTGCAGTAAAAATACTTTCTATACGCCCTGGGTGCTCTTTATTCCATTGTTCTAGCATGTTCTTGGTGTGCTTACGTTGTAAGTTTTCTTGTGAGCCACATAAGTTACACGGAATAATAGGGTAGCCTTGACTAAATGCGTATTGGCTAATATCGGCTTCTTTACAATAAGCTAATGGGCGAATAACCATGTGCTCGCCATTATCACTCATTAGTTTAGCCGGCATACTTTTAAGTTTGCCGCCATAAAACATATTTAAAAACAAGGTTTCTATCATGTCATCGCGGTGATGACCCAATGCGATTTTAGTAGCGCCTAGCTCTTTAGCCGTACGATATAAAATACCACGGCGTAGACGAGAGCAAAGTGAGCACGTTGTTTTACCTTCAGGAATAATATCGGTAACAATACTGTAGGTATCTTCTTCGACAATTTTGTATTCAATATTTAAATTATCAAGGTATTCAGGCAGTACATGCTCAGGGAAGTCTGGTTGTTTTTGGTCAAGGTTAACCGCAAAAAGATCAAACTTGATAGGGGCAACACGCTGTAAATGTTGCAGCATATCGAGCATAGTGTAACTGTCTTTTCCGCCAGATAAGCACACCATGATACGATCACCTTCTTCTATCATGTTAAAATCCATGACAGCTTGACCTGTGAGGCGACGTAAACGCTTTTGAAGCTTATTTAAGTTGTGTTGAGCTTTGGCTTGAGCAGAATGAGACACTACGCCCCCTTATAAACAGTACGGCAAAATTAATTGCTAAAAATAAAGGGGCGTATTATATGCCATATGTAATATCACAGCTACAGCAAACGTTAACTTTCTGCGAGTGGACTTACATAGCCATCAGGTTTCAATGCAAGTACATCACAATCGAGGCTGTCAATAACATGCTCAGCGGTGTTACCCACTAATGCAGCACTTAAGCCGGTACGTCCCACAGTGCCAATAACCACTAACTCACTATTTAAACGACTTGCAACATCCGGTATCACATCTTCTGGCAAGCCCTCTTCAATAAAGCATTGATCAGAGGTTAAGTTAAACTCATTAGCTAATTCATTGGTTGATTCAATGTGATGTTTTTTAACTGATTCGTTGTAAAGCCCAGGATTAAACTCAGGAATTTCTATCGCAATATTTACCGGTGTAGCAGGGTAGGCATTGACTAAGTTAAGTTTAGCATTAGCCAGTTCACATAAAAATTGTGCATCTTTAATTATGCGTTTATTAAGTGATAGGTGTTGCTCATTTTCACTGACTGCATTCACAGCAGCTAAAATATTACCTTGTGCTGGCCATTGCATATCTTTAACAAATAGAACGGGCGTTGGGCATTTTCTAACTAAATGCCAGTCTGTAGGAGTAAAAATAACCGCTTTTAGTGCGCCATGTTGATGCGTACCTTTGATAACCAAGTCGTATTTATCATTGATAACGGTATTAATTATTGCCTCGTATGGGCGATTATGCCAAATAACTTGCGTATCTATATTTATATTTTGATAAGGAGAGATCAGCTCTTTAAGCCATAGCTCACGATCTTTAAGGACGGCTTGACGCATTGCTTCACGTTCATCGCCTGATAGCATAGTAGTCATTTCGTAAGAGAAATCGTAAACCGTCATAAATGCGGTAATGCTCGCACCCGACTTTTTGGCTAAATCTATTGAACGCGCGAGGGCATTTTGATCGTCTTTAGTTGGATCAATAACCGCGATAATACGTTTAATCATTTCCATTGTGCTACTCCATTCACTTAACAGTTATACATTCAGTGTAACGCAAATACACAACAGTTAAAGGGGGAAGCACTAAGATTATTGTTCTATATCAAGAAATAAAGTTTCTCTAATTTTAAAACTCTTTATGTTGAATAAAAGCATGAAGGGCTTTATAAAAATTTAATTATTCTCAGGTTTTATTGAAGTGTTATCTTCTACAGTAAATCCACTCGTTTTTTTCACAAAGCCCACTTCAGGTAGTAAGTTATAAACGTTATCTTTAATGGTAGAAAACAGATAACTCTTTCCACCTCTACTGAATAAGTTAATAAGATACCAATATTTTTTTTCAGGATAAACGGTCATATCAACGTTAATAAAGTGATTGTTATTGATATAAATGCCTCTAACGTATTTGTCATCTATTAGCTCGTCGGTTACATCTGACTGTATTCTAATGCCTCCCTTAGAACGTAAAATAGTGTTGTGAGTAAAATAAATATTTCCCCAATTAAAAGGCTCCGTTACACTTCTTGGTTTATTTGGGTAAGCATTGAGGATAAACTTATCACTGTCTATAAAGGTATTAGCAATAATTTTTACGTTAGAATAATAAGTAATTTCTATAGCAGTGCCTTTGGTGTTTTTGAAAGTGTTATATCTTACTAGAGCCTTTGATACAGGTTTAACCGTTGCAAATTTCAATGATCCCTTCAATCCCTCAAAAATATTATCTTCAACTGTAATATCATGCGTACCTCCATAGTTATTATTCCACGGGTGAGTAGTTGTTACTTGTGTGACATTTTCAAAGTAATTATTACGAATATCAATTCTGAAAGAATTTATATTCGCATCATGGGATGATAAATGTGAAGATGTTGCTCTTATAGCCGCATCACCAAAATCATAAAAGTGATTATGTTTAATTGAAATATCTTCGGAGCCTGCAAAAAGGATACCTTGCTCACCCCAAACATAATTAATTTTGTCTGTCGTTAACCCTCTAAAAATAAAACCATTAATTTCTATGAAGCGTGAATTATAAAAGGATAAAATATATTCTCCTTCAAATTGGTCACACTTTTTTAGTATGACGCCAGCATTAGCGGTGATAGTAATGTTACTAAGGTTTCTGACGATAATAGCTGAACATATATCGTAAACTCCTGGTTTGTCTATTTTAAGCTCAGAGTTTTCTGCAGTGTTTAAAATCAAGTCTTTTAGTGCTTGTGAGTCATCAATTCCATCATCGGGGATCATAGAGCTTGATACTTGACTACTAAATAAAATACTTAAAGAAAGAGTGATAAATAGAAATAAAGAATAAGGCATAAGATTGTCCTTCTATATAAGAGTGTAATAGGACGTAGTTGCTTTTATGTTAGAAAATGAGCTAGGTAAGTAATTATCTTCATCGACTCTTAAAAGTGAATGGTTAATACCTCTACTCAAAGTGTTAGTAGAGATAGAGCATAATTGCAATAATTACGCTCTGATTTAGGGGGGATTAATTTTAAAATGAGAAACTATTATTAACGGGGTTTTATAATAGCAGCTGTTTTTGCAAGCGCGTCATTATCTAAAATAGTAATAAACTTACCTTCTACTTTGATTAAATCTGCTTTTTGAAAACGGCTCAATAAACGGCTAATAGTTTCAACAGTTAAACCAAGGTAGTTGCCAATTTCACCGCGGGTCATGGTAAATCTAAATTCTTTACGTGAAAAACCACGTTCACCAAAACGCTCTGATAAATTATAAATAAAACTCGCTAGACGCTCTTCGGCAGACTTCTTATTGAGTAATAGCAGCATTTCTTGATCGTAGGTTATTTCACTACTCATTAAGCGCATAATTTGTTGGCGTAGCTTAGGCAACTTACCAGCGAGTTCATCAAGGGTATCAAAGGGGATTTCACATACCATTGAGGTTTCTAGTGCTTGAGAAAAGCTTTGGTGCTGCATTTTATTAATGGCATCAAATCCAACAAGGTCGCCAGCTAAATGAAAGCCTGTAATTTGTTCATCGCCTTGCTCAGACAATGTATACGATTTAAACGAACCCGAACGAACCGCAAAAATTGCATTTAAAGGCGCGCCCGATTCAAATAAGTAGTCACCTTTGTGTAATGGTTTTTTTCGCTCAATGATCTCATCAAGTTTATCCATTTCTTGGCCATTTAAAGAAAATGGTAAACATAACTGGCTAATACTGCAGTTATTACAGCTAATGGCACAATTACCTTTAGCACGACTTTGAGAAAAATCCATAAGTTCAATCCGTTAAATTTCTATGCACGACATTTTATAATGTTAATGCACTAGCTTATCTGTTGCAATGATCAGAAGGTAGATACCATACCAAATGATAACACTGCCTAATGTTATTCGTGTCCATGGGTGATTAAAAAGCGCATTTAGCTTTTGTGCAGCCATACCTAAGGTGATCATGGCAGGAAATGTGCCTAGAGCAAATGCCAGCATAACTAAAGCACCATTAATAGCGTTGCCACTGGTCATTGCCCAAGTAAGTGCAGAGTATACTAAACCGCACGGTAACCAGCCCCATAACGCGCCATAGCCAAGGGCTTTAAAAGGCGAATCAATGGGCATTAAATATTTATTAAGTTTAATTAAATGCTGCCAAATGAGGGTTTTACCCAGTTTTTCGAGCCACTGTAAGGTGGCGGCTAAGCGCATAATATAAATGCCAACCAGTAACATAAAAATACCGGCTAAAAATGACAGAAATAATGAAAAAGCAGAATTTTGCGTAGCAAACTGGCTACTAATACCCGCAACAAGGGCTCCTGCTAGCATATAACTTAAAGCTCGACCGCTGTTATAAGCTAGAGAATATAACCACGTTTGACGTTTATTGCTGGCAAGTTGTAATGAGCTGGCAATACCACCACACATAGCAATGCAATGACCACTGCCAATTAAACCCATTAAAAAAGCGCTAACAAAAATAGGGTCAATCATTACTTTTATTGTGCTGCTCTTTGTCGTCTTCAAACAAAATACTGTGGCCTTGCTTGTTTAAATCAGAGAATTGCTCGCCTTTTACTGCCCAAAAAAATACGCCAATAGCAATCAATACAAACAAAATAGCGATAGGAACTAAAATATAAATTATGCTCATAACTTTAATAGCCTTAGTGAATTACATATCACAATAATAGAGCTGGCAGACATACCAATAACGGCCATCCAAGGAGCAACTAAGCCCATAGCCGCTAGCGGTAATATAGAGCCATTATATAATAAAGAAAGCGCCAAGTTTTGCTTAATTATACGTCGTGTTTGTTTAGCAATAGTTAACAAATGCGAGATTGAAGCTAAGTCACTGTTAAGCAATACAACATCAGCACTGTTTTTAGATATATCGGCACCGGTTTCCATGGCGATAGATAAATGGGCACTGGCAAATACTGGGCTGTCGTTTACGCCATCGCCAACCATAGCAACAATTTCACCTTGCGATGACCAGTGATCAACGGCATTTTGTTTATCTTTTGGACTGCAACTGGCAAGTACTGAATCAAGCTTTAACTTTTTAGCTACTTTGGCACCCGCATCAGATGCATCACCAGTTAGCATATGGCAACTAAGGTTAGCCGCTTGTAAAACATTAATTAGCTTATCGGCATCAGCTTTAACTTTATCTACAAAGTAAAAGCGTGCAACAGCCTGCTTGTTTATATAAAGCGTGGCTTGTGCGTTGGTTTTCTTTGTATCAAACCAGCCACTTTTACCAATAGCGTAATGGGTATTATCAAACTGGGCGCTTATCCCAATGCCTGGGTGGAGTTGTACATCGTCAAATTTACGCTGTCCTTTAAACTCCTTAAATGCACTGGCAATAGGGTGTTCAGAATAACTTTCAAGCTGGGCTGCAATATCAAGAATTTGCTCTTTGCTGTAGTTATCATCAAGTATGTCAATCACGTCGAGGCTAAATTTACCTTGTGTAAGCGTACCTGTTTTATCAAAGGCAAATAAAGTGAGCTTTGATAGCGTTTCGAGCACATGCGCTTGCTTTATTAATATGCCTTTGCGGGTTAAGGTTGCTACAGCACAGGTTAATGCGGTTGGAATTGCTAAACTTAATGCGCACGGGCAAGTGGCCACTAACACCGAAATAGTGATCCAAAATGCAACGTCAGGGTCTACCTGATACCAACCAATCGCAGTTATGGAGGCAAATACTAGTAATACAGCAACAAACCACTGCGCCACTTTATCGGTAATTTCAACCAGTCTTGGGCGTTTTGTCAGGGCATTATGTTGCAGGCGAATAATTTGATTAAGCAGGGTGTTTTGGCCTAGCTTGTTGATTTTTATTTCAATTATACCATCATGATTAACCGTGCCTGCATACACGTTATGATCAATGTACTTTCGTACTGGTTGATGTTCGCCGGTCATCATCGACTCATCAACACTGGTACTGCCTTTAACTAATATGCCATCAGCAGGAATGGTTTCGCCTGCCTTTATTAACACAATATCGTTAAGTTTGAGTTTTTTGGCGGCAATGATGTGCTCATTACCGCGTTCATCGAGCGTACGGGCAGTAAGGGGTAACAACTTTTGCAAGTTAGCAGTGAATTCACTGGCTTTTAAACGCGCTCTAAATTCTAAGTATTTACCTAATAAGAGTAAAAAGGTAAACATACAAATAGATTCAAAGTAAACCTCGCCTACTTCCATTACTGTGGCATAACAGCTAGCGCCATAAGCACCAAAAATAGCCAATGATACTGGTAAGTCCATATTCAACTGTTTTGCTTTTAAGCCATTAATTGCATTACTTAAAAAGGGCAGGGCGCTGTATAGGATAACGGGGGTAGCGAGAATTAAACTGATCCATCTAAAGTACTGTTCAAAATTGCTGTCCATTCCAGAGAACATGCCAAAGTACATTGCAAAGGCAAACATCATCACTTGCATGGTCATCAAACCTGCAACACCGAGACGACGAATATACGCTTTGGCAGTTTGCTGCTTTTGCTGAGCTTCTAAATCAGATTGAAAGGGGTACGCTTTATAACCTATTTCAGCCAATGAGGTAATTAGCTCACTTAAAGGCGTGGCGCTTTTATCCCAGTGGATCATGGCACGATTTGTTGAGGTATTTACATCAACGCGTTTTACCGATTTAAGGTTTAATAATTGCTTTTCAATTAGCCAGGCACAGGCGGCGCAGGTTATACCTTCAACACTCAGTAATACCTCAGAGTTGTTGTTGTGCGTACTAATAAATTCATCTTGGATATCTTCATTGTCATAGCTTTTAATAAAAGCGAGCTGTTCAGGAACCAGTTGCTCTACTTTGCCGGCACTTACGGTGCGGTATTTGTAGTAGTCGGTCATTCCTTGGTCAATGATGTTTTGAGCAACCGCTTGGCAGCCAATGCAACACATTGGCTCAGCGGTATTGTCTATAATAACGTGTGCGTCAAACCCTGCCGGCACACTTTCAAGACAATGAAAGCAATTTTTAGACATACTAAATACTACTTATAGTTAGGAGTAACTAAAATGGTGGTTGTGGTTGGTAAAGTGACACTTTCTTTCATTTTCCAACTAGCATCAACAGGTTCAATAAACACTGAGTAAGCACCAGGCGTGTAGCTTTCTAATAATGCAGTAAACTCTTGATTAGCATTTGGAGTGAGGGTAGCTTCAAAATCATGAGCTTTTATAGTGCGATGAAAAAACGATAATTTTAGCGCATGAATGTTGCTCGTATCGCCTTTAGTAAATTTAAAGCTTACTCGCTCATCAGATACATTTAGGTCACCATGTAAATATAAAGCTTTTGCTTTATCAAATTTGATCAGCTCTAAATTAATTGCTTTGCCTTTTTTATAATAGTCATCAACGACCATATCTGGGCCGTTACCAATGGCTGTAATAAATAAACTAATGCAGCCAATAATTGCAGCTAGAGGGAAGAAGATTAAAAACCAAGGCCAAAAATTTTTATACCACGGAGTCGGTTGCATAGTTGCTCTAAAATTGATGAATGTGCAGCTATATTATAATAAATAAAAGAAAAAGACTAAAAAAAAGCCTCCGAGTGGAGGCTTTTTTGATCTGTATTAATCTATTGAAATAAAAAGATTAAAACTGAAACGTTTTGTTAACTTTATCGTTATTTTTCTTGCGATAAGCTATAAACGTAAGCAGTTAATAGGTGAATTTTGTCTTCGCCTAAGATCTCTTTAAAAGCAGGCATTACACCAGCACGGCCGTGGTTTAGTGTTTCTTCAACAGCACGTTGAGAACCACCGTATAACCAAATGTTATCAGTTAGATTAGGTGCACCGAACGGTAGGTTATGCGCAACTGAGCCTTTACCATCTGCACCATGACAAGCTGCACACATCGCAAATTTCGCTTTACCTGCCGCGGCATCTTTTTGGTTAACAGTACGACCAGATAGGCTAAGTACGTAAGCCGTCATTTCTTTAACGCCTTGCTCGCCTAATGCATCACCCCAAGGAGGCATTGCTGCAACACGGCCTAAAAGTAACGTTTCTCTGATTTTGTCAGGCGTACCACCATATAACCAGTCGTTATCTGTTAGGTTAGGGAAGCCTGTACCACCACGAGCATCAGAGCCATGACATTGCGCACAGTTTTGAGCAAATAAGCGTTGACCAATTTCAACTGCTAATTGACCTTGCGTTTGTTCATGTTTAGTGCCATTTTCAAGAGCGATTTGCTGAGCTGCATCACCCGCTAATTTAGAGTCAACCAATTCTAAAACAGGGGTTTTTGCCAATTCATTGAAAATTGGGCCAAAACGCTCTTCAGCGGCGCGGTATTCTGCATCTAGCTTTACAAAGCGACCGTTTTCTTGAGCGTCTACCACTGCTTCTTTCGATTCAGTTAAAGAGGTAACACCTTGATTTGAGCTGGTCCACTTTGCTAAGCCTTCCCAGTTACCTAAACCTGGGTAAGCTGCTAAGTAATAAACAGACCATACAAACGTTGCGAAGAACATGTAAGTCCACCATTTTGGTAGTGGATTGTTTAATTCTTCAATGCCGTCAAACTCATGTCCACAGCTTTCACCTTCTTTTACACCTACATAGTTTTTTAAGTTCCAAACTAGTAGACCAAAGATAATGATTAAGCATGCAAGGGTTAATACAATAACCCATATACTCCAAAAGCTAGTCATTTCTCAGACCCCTTTTCCTCGTTAGAGAGTGTATTGTTGTGTTTTTTTTCATCTTCAAATATGACATTAGCAGCGTCTTTAAAACGACTTTTACTACGCTTGCTATATGCCCATCCAACAATCACAATAAATAATACTAAAATTACCAGAGTCAAAATGCCTCTGTATGTCCCGTAGTCCATAATAATCTACTTCAAATGTGTGCCAAGTTGTTGCAAATAAGCAATAAGGGCTTGCATTTCTGTTGCACCTTTACCGTCATTCATTGCGTCAACTTTAGCAATGTCAGCGATTAATTCCTCGTCACTGCCATAACCTAAACCCGGGTGTTTTGGGTTTTCTGGGTTAATAGCAAACGTGTCACGGAAAATTTGTAGCTTTTTCAGAGTCAGGCTTGTATCAAGCGTGTTCTCTGCTAACCAAGGGAAGCCTGGCATATTCGACTCAGGAACCACTGCACGTGGGTCAACTAAGTGCGCATAATGCCAGTCATCTGAGTAACGTTTACCTACACGTGCTAAGTCAGGACCAGTACGTTTAGAGCCCCAAAGGAATGGGTGATCCCATACTGACTCACCCGCAACCGAGTAGTGACCGTAACGCTCAACTTCATCACGAAATGGACGAATCATTTGTGAGTGACAGTTAGCACAACCTTCACGCACATAGATGTCACGACCTTCAAACTCAAGCGCATTTAACGGGCGTAACCCATCAACGGGTTTAGTTGTGTCGTCTTGGAACATTAGCGGAGTAATTTCCACCAATGCACCAAAGCTGATTGCGAAAACAGTCAAGATGGCCATAAGGCCGATGTTTTTCTCGATAATTTCGTGTTTATTTTGCGAATTTTTATTGCTCATTATCTGACTCCGTTATGCTAACTGCGCTTGTTCATCAAGTTCTAGCGAGTTATTTTTCGCTGAAACTGTACGATAAACGTTATAAGCCATAACCAGCATACCTGTAACGATGAATACACCGCCTAAGAAACGCATAACATAGAAAGGATGAGAGGCTTCTAACGACTGAACAAAGCTGTACATTAATGTACCGTCAGAGTTAACTGCACGCCACATTAGGCCTTGCATTACACCTGAAATCCACATTGCAACAATGTATAAAACAACACCCACTGTGTGTAACCAGAAGTGTGTATTGATTAATTTAATGCTGTACATACGACCTTGCGAGAATAACGCTGGAATAAGGTGGTAAATTGCACCGATAGAAATCATTGCAACCCAACCTAATGCACCTGAGTGTACGTGACCTACTGTCCAATCTGTGTAGTGCGATAACGCATTTACAGATTTAATTGCCATCATTGGACCTTCAAACGTCGACATACCGTAGAAAGACAATGAAACCACTAAGAAACGAAGTACCGGGTCAGTACGTAACTTATGCCATGCGCCTGAAAGTGTCATAATACCGTTGATCATACCACCCCAAGACGGCACGAATAAGATAATAGACATCACCATACCTAAGCTTTGCGTCCAATCAGGAAGCGCAGTGTAGTGAAGGTGGTGAGGACCTGCCCAAATGTAAAGCGAGATAAGTGCCCAAAAGTGAACAACCGATAAACGGTATGAGTAAACTGGACGACCCGCTTGCTTTGGTACAAAGTAATACATCATACCTAAGAAGCCAGCAGTAAGAAGAAAACCTACAGCATTGTGCCCGTACCACCACTGAACCATCGCATCAACCGCACCGGCGTAAATTGAGTATGATTTAGTTAGTGAGACTGGAACAGCCATGCTGTTAACAATATGAAGTACTGCAACAGTAATAATGAAACCAGCATAGAACCAGTTAGCTACATAAATATGAGCCACTTTACGTTTAGCAATAGTGCCCATAAATACAACAGCGTACGTTACCCAAACAACAGCAATTAAGATATCGATAGGCCACTCAAGTTCTGCATACTCTTTAGAACTTGAAATACCCATAGGTAGAGTAATTGCTGCTAGAACAATCACTAACTGCCAACCCCAAAAGGTGAAGGCGGCTAATTTATCTGAAAGAAGGCGCGTTTGACATGTACGTTGTACGACGTAATAAGACGTCGCAAAAAGAGCACTTGTACCAAATGCGAAAATTACTGCGTTCGTGTGTAACGGACGAAGTCGAGAGTAAGTTAACCATGGTGTGTCAAAGTTAAGTGCTGGCCAAGCTAGTTGGGCAGCAATCAGAACCCCAATACCCATGCCAACGATGCCCCAAATCACTGTCATAATAGCGAATTGGCGTACAACTTTATAATTGTACTCAGTTTGTGATGCTACTGTTTGGCTCATTTTCTGGCTTCCGCTGCAATAAATGCGTTTAGAAATGAATTACCTACTTGTTAAAGTAGGACCTACTATTATTCCAAAGTATACTATCTAAACCCCACAATATGTGGTTGTTAAAGATAATAATCTCAAGAAATACTTGTTTTTTTTGCGGTTGAAATGATAAATTTTTTGGCCTTAAAAAGATAGGTCAATTGCGTAATAATATGACATCAATCAAACTTTATTGAGTTGCTGTCTATTTTTTGAGGTGATTTGTACCTTACTCACTCATTAAAGCCGATAATCAACCAACTTGCCCTAAATGTTGGGCCCATACATTAGATATTTGAGAACCTGCATGTATATATATAGAGTATGCTTACTTTCTTTTCTATTATTTTTACTAGGTTGTGACTTTTCTGGATCAACATCAACAGCAAAAGTAAGCCAATCGCAAACTGAGTGTAAAAATAACAAACCATGTCATTTTGAAAATCAAGTTAAGGTTTGGTTAAGCGAAGAAATCTTATCACCAGAGACACCGTTTTCAATTTATGCTCACTTACCTAATGATCTAACAATAACAGCGGCTAAATTGGAGGGAGTAACTATGTATATGGGTTACATTCCATTGCAGTTTACTAAACAAGATAATATTTGGTTAGCCGATACTATGGTTGGTATTTGCTCAGAGCAAAATATGGTTTGGAAATTAGTGCTCACTGCAGTTAATGAAAGCACTTCGGTTAACCAAACGGTTGAATATTATTTTAATGTTACTTACTAAAATGTTTTAGTTTTCAATTATTCATAATCGCACTATTTTTTGTGTAACACACTCCTGAGGCATAGTTTCTTTCCTAGCCGATGTTAGGGTCTGTTTTATGCTCAGCATAAAAAAGCTACATTCATTACTAAGTTAAAGCGCTGGGACTGTAAGCGCAATGATACCCAATGATCAAATCTGATCAGCGCTATACCAACATATGCAATAAAATACTTTTCTTCTATTACACCCTCGTTTTGCTATTACTCCTTTATAGGTATAGATCTAGATTGAAACTCTCAATAAACATAAAATTTGCACGATTAAAACTTTTAGTAAAAAAATTCAGACTAAATAAACAATCTACTTGCATAAATATGGTTAGTAATTAACACCTAGTTTTACCGTTTTAATAATGAGCTGTGATTAACATGTTAATTTACCTATTAAGGGCACATTAATGATTAAATTACATTTGATTACAAACTCCATATATTTGATTTCACCTATGTTTTTTATGTGATTGCGCTTGGTTAAGTTCATGACTTTTATCTGTTTTTATTAATTAACAATGAAACATGCTGTAACCTTTGTCCCTTTCATGGGGTACCTTAATTTTGGCTGTTTATATAGTGATCTTCCGTTAAGTTTTCGTTCAGTTAAAGGCGCCTAAGTTGCCCCCGCTCACTCAAAATTCTCATAAAAGTGAGCGTTACCAATTTAGGTAAATTTCAACAAGTAGGGTTCATCCATGAAAAAATCAACTCTTGGTTTAGCTGTAATTGCAGCAATCCCAATGTTCTCAAGTGTTCAAGTTTTAGCTGCAGACGAAGCAGTAAAGTCAATTGAAAAAATTCAAGTAACGGGTTCTCGTATCAAGCGTTCAGACATGGAAAACGCAAGCCCAGTTACACTTATCGGTGCTGATGACATTCAAGCTATGGGTGCAACAAGTATTGATAGTGTTTTACAAAAAATGACCGCTACGGGCGGTGCAATGACCAACCCAGGTATTAATAATGGTTCGGGTGGCAACGCACGTATCGATTTACGTGGCTTAGGTGCTAACCGTACATTAGTACTTGTTAATGGTCGTCGTATGATTGCATCAGGTACTGGTGCAGCATCAACGGTTGATTTAAACACTATTCCGGTTTCGATGATCAAACAAGTAGAAGTACTTAAAGATGGTGCATCTGCTGTATACGGTACTGATGCGGTAGCAGGCGTAGTCAATATTATCTTAAAAGATAATTTTGAAGGCCTAGACATGAACGTAAATTCTGCAATTACCGGTGAAGGCGATGCAACAGAAAACTCTATAGATTTCACTGTGGGTAGCTCTTTCGATAAAGGTAATATCGTTATCGGCATGCAGTACACAGATCGTGGTAAAGCATCACAAGCAGATCGTGGCTTTTCAGATTGCCCAATCGCAGAAGATGCAAACGGGTTAAACTGTAACGGTGGTTCTGTTTATGCTGAGGGTGGTCACATTTGGCAAGACAGTACTACAACAGCATTAAACGATAAAGGCGAAGAAGTTAGCGTTGGCTTGGCACAAGGCGACAACGGTTTAAGTGGTCAAGGTGGTCTACACCCATTTACTGATGCTGATCGTTACAACTTTTCACCAACAAGTTACTTATACACGCCAATGGAGCGTTTAAATTTAACGGGTATTGCAACTTACGAAATTAGTGATGATACAAGTTTATTCGCTGAGTTCACTTACACCAAGCGTTGGTCAGAGCAGCAAATGGCACCACAACCTGTATGGTTTGGTTTTAAATATGATGAATCAATGGGTGACTCACTTCTTGGTCAATCATACACAAGTAAAGTAGACCGTAACGGTGATGGTTACGCAGATGTAGATGCTGATGGTAAATACATTACTGAATCTGCAAACTATGCGTACGGTGATGATCTTTTCTACGGTCGCCGTATGTCTGATACTGGTCCACGTATTTTTGAACAGTCAGTTGACACTGTTCGCGCCGTTGTTGGTGCTGAAGGTTTTGTAGGCGATTACTCTTGGGACGTTTCAGCGAACTTCGGCCGTAACGATTCGGTTGATAAGTTAAGTAACTTACACAACATGGGTGCGATCGGCGATAGTATTTTACGTACCGTAGATGGCGAAGTTGAGGGCACATTTAACCCGTTAGATCAGTCTGCTTGGACTTCAGAAGATTTCCGTAAAAATGTATACACAGAAGTAAATAATGGTGGCAGCCAGTTATTCATTATCGCGGCATCTGTTTCTGGCGAGTTATTTGAATTACCTGCAGGTTATGCAGCATTTGCTGCGGGTGTAGAGCGTCGTCAAGAAAAAGCGTGGTTCACACCAGATTCACTAACTGCGCAAGGCCTTGCAAATGACCCTATGGTTGAACCAACAGCAGGTGGCTTTGATGTAAACGAAGCCTATGTTGAATTTGCGCTTCCACTACTAACAGATGCACCATTTGCGCAAAATGTAGAGCTTAGTGCCGCTATTCGTGCATTCGACTACAGCACGTTTGGTTCTGATAATACATGGAAATTAGGTTTAACATGGAAAGCAAATGATGAATTAATGCTACGCAGCGTTGTTTCAACGGCTTTCCGTGCTCCAACGGTTTCAGAATTATACTCAGGTAACTCTCCATCATTTAATCAAGTTGAATTCCCTGGTGCACAAGAGCAGGCTGAAGTAACTGTTGGTGGTAATGATGCATTAACACCAGAAGAAGCTGATACATTTACTGCGGGTATCGTGTATGAACCGCAGTGGTTTGATGGTTTCTCAATGACACTTGATTACTACTCAATTGAAATTGAAAACGCAATTGCAACTGTAGACAATCAATACATTGTTGATCAGTGTTTAGCTGTAGACACTAATGCAGGTTCTGCACTATGTCAGTCAGCAAATGTAAATCTAGACTCTACGGGTCGTATTACTTTTAACAACCAATTACAAAACATTGGTTCTGAAAAGACATCGGGTGTTGATTTAAATCTTGCATACAGCTTTGAAGCAGTAGGTCTTAACTGGAAAGCGGGCTTAGATACAACTTACTTAGATGAATATGTTGTAGAAGTAACTGGTTCTCCTGTTGATTACGCAGGGTTAGTAACATCTGGTTCAGGTGGTTACGCAGATCTTAAGTCAAACCTAACCATTAATGTGTCTGGCGATAACTGGGATGCACAATACCAAATGCGTTACATCGCGGGTATGGATAGCTACGCATGTCTAAATAAAGACACGTGTTATGCACCTACAACACCATCAGTTATCTATAGTGACCTAAGTGGTAGCTACCTAGTAAATGATACAGTTTCTCTTACTGCAGGTGTAAACAACTTGTTCGATAAACAGCCTCCTTACTACACTGGTAACAATGATTCAAACACTGACCCGTACACATACGATGTACTAGGTCGTCGTTTCTTTGCAAACGTAAACGTTAAATTCTAATTTTAACTAATTAGAATCACTAAAAGGCCTAGTTTTTACTAGGCCTTTTTTGTTGAACAAAATTAAAGAGGCACGTAAACTCAGGTAAGTAAAATTAGGAGGCACCATTGTTAAAGCAAGACGAAAACTTATCGTTTGTTATTGAACCGCAATTATCACCGCGTGCAGAGCAGCGTCTCGATCTTTATTTTTCTATCCCAAATGAAATGGGAATTAATGCACAAACACTCAGCGAAGAGACTTACTTTAATAACCAATTTAAATCTTTTGTAGCCTATAACGCGAATAACATTCACCTTCCATTAGTGCGAAGCCGCTTTGTGAGTAAAAACAAAGGTGAGCAGCAAGACTACCGACAAAATTTAAATTTATATTGTTATCAAGTACGTCTCGCCATTGATGCTGATATTAAAGATGCGTTAAAAATTCAAGAAAGCGATGAATTTTATCAACGGGCCATGGAGCTTTGCGAGCAAAGCCAAAGCTTACTCAGAAAACTCAGACGTTACACCCCAGATAACGAAAAGCTGATCCCGTTTTATACCAATGCTGATAATTACCTAAGTTGGCAAATTGAACAAACTTTTTTAAAGCTGCTTGATGAAGGGCCGCGCAGTAGCGATCACGCAAAAGAGCGAAATGACTTATTAAACTTTTGTAAGTCAGAAAGTGACTACCGAGCAGAGCAACAATATAATTCTGACTCAACACTTAAAGACGCCAACAGAATCACTAATAAAATGCGCCTATTGCAGCGTTTAATAGAGCATGGTGTGATTTTGCAGCGCCAAACCCGTTATCTTAATAGTTATTTAAAACGCTTGGTAAAAGGCTCTGTAACAGCCGTTATAATGGCTTTTGTGATGGTGGTTATTTTAAATGCACGTTCTACCTTTACTGAAATAACCGCTTCACTGATTTTGATTTTAGGGGTTATTTACGGGTTAAGAGAGATATTTAAAGAGGATATCACTCGTATTATTTGGCGTGCTATTGTGCGAGGACGGCCAAAATGGCGCTTTATTTTTAAAAACAGTATTACAAAAGATAAAGTAGCGAGTCAGTTTATTTGGTTAGAATATACGCGGTTTAAAAAAATCCCTAAAGAAGTTAGGAAAATTTTCTCTAAGCGTCGTCAGCAAAATAAACAGGCGGCGCAATGGCTGCATTTTGCTAGTGAAACGCGGGTCAGTGCTAAAGAATTTTTGCCAGGCTACGATAGCTTACAACAAACATTGCAATTTAATCTTGCACCATTTGCACGTTATTTAAAAAAGGGGGAAGGGAAGCTCTACCATTTAGAAAATAATAAAATCTCTAAGCAAGGAGTTGAAAGACGCTACCAATTAAATATGGTACTCGTTCAGACTGAATCTGATAATGCGCTGTATCAGCGCTATAAAATCACTTTAAATCGCAGTAAAATTGTTAATATAGAGCTGATTTACACCAGCGACAGTAAAAAAGAGGAATAACACAGGTTATTCCTGTTTTTACTTAAACTAAACTATTTATCCGTTAGTCCTTTTTTGCTGTATAGCGTTACTTTGTCTGATACTAAGGTAATTTCGATATTTTTAGCGTCATTACCCCAAGTACAGCTGGTATGCAGTGTTTTTTCTACACAATTATCAGCACTGCCTAAAAGAGCTTCAACTTCTGTTTTATCCATACCTATTTTAATCTTTTCGTAATTTTCTAAGCTTACTTTTGAGCAAGCTGCAAGACTGAGTGCTGCAAAAATAATAAAAAGTTTCTTCATTGCTACTTCCTTTGAAATGAGTATTGTTAATGATTAAATTTTCGAATTTGCACAATCATCCCTATACGAGGGTGATCAAAATAATGAATGTCTTCACTGAACACTCGTCTAAACTGTGAAAAGCGGGCTGACTCTAGATCGCCATTGTTACGTCTTTCATTTATATCAAAGTGTGCATTAATGAATAAGTAATGGCGCAAATGTATTTTGAATAGGCCATCTAATTCCCATTTCATTTCGGGAGATTGGACTTCGTCAAACAGTGGCTCAGGCGTATTTATTAAGCTAATAAAATCAGAATCTGCGTAGCTAATCGTGGTGTTCATATTGTTTTTTAATTGGCTGCCTGCAAACAAGTGAATGCTAGGCGAACGTGATTTGCTCGCACCTTCAAATCGCCACCCAGTATGTAATAAAGGAGTTAACCCTTTACGGTCTAGGGCTTGACGTTGTGATTCAAACTGCAACTGCTCAGGGGCTAACAGGTAAGTTTGCTCCATCGTCTCTTGTGCAGGTGCTTGAGGGATCACTGGCAGTACATCGTAACTCTTGACATAATCAATGCTGTCGTTACACGCTGCTGACTGAGGGTTTGAGTTGACTAGAGTGTCAGCAAAGGTACGCTTTTGAAAACGCGGATCGCCGTTTATACATGCGTCCATTGCTTGGCTTTTATAAACAGGGCTTAGTAAATCTAAGGTGTTTTTATCTTCAATGGCGTCGTGCTTTAAGCTAAAGTCTTCTTGTAGGTATGGGGCAAAGGGTTGTTTAAATATCAACACTTCTACTTCAAACCAACGCTCTGCAAATGCAGTACTACTAAACAAGCAGCATAAAACAACCAGCGATTTTTTCAGCAACATTAATGGCTAACCTTTTTTTTGAAATCTGCAATCATAGCAGTGATCATTTTTAAGCGTTCACGGGCATTCGCCTCGCTAATGGCAAAGCGTAATTTATTTGCGCCATCCATCTTATAAATATGTGGCGCACTTTGTATCAAACCAATAATGAAGCTAGGATTAACCTTAGTGTTTTGACTAAACTCAAAGTAGCCCCCTTTCGGGTTTGCCTCTATTTTAGTTATGCCTAAATTACTCGCTTGCATCTTTAGTTGTTGTAAACTAAATAAGTTTTTAGCTGCATCAGGTAACAAACCAAAGCGGTCTATTAATTCTACCTGCAGCTCATCAATATCAGCAAGGTTAGCACAACTTGCTACTCGCTTGTACATACCTAAACGCGCGTTAACATCATGAATATAATCATCAGGTAACAAGGCAGGTAACTTTAAGTCTACTTCTGTTTGTTTTTGTAATAGATTTTCAAGGGTTGGCTCTTGACCATTTTTAAGTGCGTTAACGGCTTGCTCAAGCATTTCCATGTATAAATTAAAGCCAATGGTTTGCATTTGCCCTGATTGATCATCGCCTAATAGCTCACCCGCACCACGAATTTCTAAATCATGAGTTGCTAAGGCAAAGCCTGCACCTAAATCTTCCAATGATGCAATCGCATCTAAACGTTTTTTCGCATCTTTAGAGAGTGCCTTAGGGTTACCGGTAAGTAAGTAAGCATAGGCTTGATGATGGCTTCTACCTACACGTCCGCGCAATTGGTGTAGCTGAGCAAGACCAAGTTTATCGGCTCTATCCATAATTATGGTGTTTGCTGTGGGCACATCAATACCGGTTTCAATAATCGTGGTACACACAAGGACATTGTATTTTTGATGATAAAAATCGGTCATTATTTGCTCTAGCTCTTGCTCTCGCATTTGACCATGTGCAGAGGTTACTGTTGCCTCAGGCACCCATTCGCTAATTTCTTGAGCGACACGTTCAATGGTTTCTACGTTGTTATGTAAAAAGTATACTTGGCCGCCACGTTTAATTTCACGTAGTACCGCTTCGCGAATAAGCTCTTCGTCGCGTTGGCGTACAAAGGTTTTAACCGCTAAACGTTTAGCCGGTGGAGTGGCAATAATTGATAAATCACGCATGCCACTCATCGCCATGTTTAATGTACGCGGAATAGGGGTTGCGGTCAGAGTGAGTATGTCTACATCAGCTCTCAGAGCTTTAATTTTTTCTTTTTGACGAACCCCAAATCGGTGTTCTTCATCAACAATTAACAGGCCTAAATCTTTAAAGTTGATATCTTGTTGAATCAATTTATGAGTGCCAATAACCACATCTAGCTTGCCATCATTCATTCTTTCAAGGGTTTCTTTTTGCTCTTTGGCCGAATTAAAACGCGATAGCACCCCCACTTCAATTGGAAAATCAGCAAAGCGGTCTTTAAAATTATCGTAGTGTTGTTGAGCAAGTAGGGTGGTAGGGACTAAAATAGCCACCTGCTTATTATCGTTAACCGCTACAAAGGCTGCCCGCATAGCTACTTCGGTTTTACCAAAACCAACATCACCACATACTAAACGATCCATGGCTTGTTTTGACTGCATGTCACCAAGTACCGCTTCAATGGCGTTACGTTGATCATCTGTTTCTTCAAACGGAAAGCTATCACTAAATTGGCGATAAGCTTGGCCATCAAGCGTAAACTTATTACCAGGCTTAGCCTGGCGTTGTGCGTAAATATCGAGTAACTCAGCAGCCACATCACGGACTTTTTCAGCGGCGCGTTTTTTTGCTTTATCCCAGGCATCAGAGCCGAGCTTATGCAGTGGCGCACTGGCCTCTTCACCCCCAGAGTAACGACTAAGCATATGAAGTGCCGATACCGGCACATACAGTTTTGCTTCACCTGCATAAGTAATGGTCACAAATTCAGTCACCACACCGGCGGCATCAATCGTTTGCAGCCCTTGATAACGGCCCACACCATGGTCAAGGTGCACAACCGGTTGTCCTTCTTTAAGCTCTGCTAAGTTACGAATTAACGCGTCTTGGCTTGCTTCATACTTGTGCTTACGGCGTCTGCGTTGTGATACTTTGATCCCAAGCAATTCTTGCTCGGTAATAATGCTCAAGCTTGGTTTAGTACTAAGCACCACACTTTGCTCAAGCGGACTGACAATTAAACCAACGTCATTACTGCTGTTGGTAAACTGCTCAAAGCTATCAAATTCTTTAAATTTTAAGCCGCTGGGTTTTAATATACTCAGTAATGATTCGCGTCGACCGTCCGACTCAACACTAATAACCACTCGGCCTTTTTTCTTTTTTTGCTCAGCTACATAGTTAATAAATGCATCGTAGGGTTGATGTTGTTTATGATCGATGCGTACATTGGGCAATTCATTAACTGCGAGATTTTTATTGCCCGCTTTTGTGCCTAACTTTGCTTGCGATAGACGAATGCGGCCATAATTGCCTAAATTAGAAAACAGCTCATTAATTGGCTGATATAACTCATCGGGTGGTAATAGTGGGCGTAGAGGATCTACACGGCGGTTCTCATAGCGTACATTAACATCGTGCCAAAAGTTATCTGCTGCATGCTCTAAATCTCCTAATTGCATGACGGTTGTTGAGTCAGGCAAGTAGTCGAAAATGGTTGCTAAGCCTTCAAAAAACAGCGGCATGTAATATTCTATACCTGCTGGCCAATTGCCTTTGCTGACCTGCATGTAGACAGAGTCTTGCTCAGCACTTGCGCCAAATTTTTCACGATAGCTTATTCTGAAACGTTCAATATCTGATTCGTTAGTAGGAAACTCATGAGCAGGTAGTAGCTCAATTTTTTCTACTTTATCGTCTGAGCGCTGAGTTTCCACATCAAATAAACGGATGGTATCAAGCTCATCATCAAAAAAGTCGAGCCTAAATGGATGCTTACTCCCCATGGGGTATAAATCAACAATTGAGCCGCGTATAGCGTACTCGCCATGCTCCATGACTTGTTGCACATGTAAGTAACCCGCTTGCTCTAAATTGTCCCGCAGAGCATGGGTGTCTAATCTATCGCCTACTTTAAAATTCAGCGTTGAGCCGTATATAAATGATGCTGGGGCGGTGCGCAGCATCAAGGTTGATACCGGAACAATGAGCACGCTTTGTTGCTCTTTTTTCAGTGTATTGAGTGTTGCTAAACGTGCTGAAATAATATCTTGGTGGGGAGAGAAGTGATCATAAGGCAATGTTTCCCAATCTGGAAAAACCATTACTGGGTTATCAGGCAGCAAGTACTCTAATTCTGTTTCAAGGCGCAGAGCACTTGGGGTATCAGGGGTAACAATTAACACTAAGTTGTCTTGCTGCTTAACACCTTGTGCAATAGCAATGCTTAAGCCACTGCCTAGAAGTTCGCCCCATTGAATTTTATCTTTTTGAGATTTTACCCAAGGCAAGGCTGCCCATTGCTCAAACGCCATTAATTACTCCATTAAATTAGGCTCTTAACGAGTAAGAACCACATTATTATTTAGTCACGGTAAATTTTTGTTAAATCTTGATAATGATCAATTCTACGGTCGCGTAAATACGGCCAGATACGTCTTACGTTCTCACTGCGTTTTTGATCAAGTTTTACCATTAATATTTGTTCATTTTGGTTATCAGCCTCTGCCAAAATCTCGCCTTGAGGGCCTGCAATAAACGAGTTGCCCCAAAATTGAATGCCGTCACTTTGACCGCTCGGGTCGCTTTCATGACCAACCCGATTACAGCTAATCACCGGAACGCCATTAGCAACCGCATGCGCTCGCTGTGAAATAACCCAAGCATCTTTTTGGCGGGTTTGCTCATCTTTATCATCGCGTGGATCCCAGCCAATAGCTGTTGGGTAAATTAAAAGCTCAGCACCGGCCATTGCCATTAAGCGCGCGGCTTCAGGAAACCATTGATCCCAACACACCAGTACACCTAGTTTACCTACAGAGGTTTGAATAGGCTCAAAGCCTAAGTCCCCAGGGGTAAAGTAAAACTTTTCATAAAACCCAGGGTCGTCTGGAATATGCATTTTACGGTATTTACCTGCAATACTGCCGTCTTTTTCAAGCACCACGGCGGTATTGTGATAAAGACCCGTAGCACGTTTCTCAAATAATGAAGCCACAATAACAATACCGAGTTCTTTGGCGAGTTCGCCTAAAGTGTTGCTACTTGGGCCTGGTATTGTTTCTGCTAAATCAAATACATCAACGTCTTCGGTTTGGCAAAAATATAAACTGCGGTGTAACTCTTGTAATACAACAAGTTGCGCGCCTTTACTAGCTGCATCGCGAATGCCCGCAATTGATTTTTCAATATTATGTCCAGCGTTGTCACTGTTGCTTTGTTGCACTAAGGCAACTGATAAATGTGCAGGGCTTGTCATTGTGCTGCTCCAGCTAAAAATCCACGAGGTAATTGCATTGTAATGCAGTGAAGACTGCCAAATTGTTCAATAATAGGTAAACAATTTACACCAATAATTTTGTGCTCTGGGTATGCTTTTTGAACCTGTGTTAAAGCACGTTGGTCGTTTACGTCATCATAAATAGGCACTAATACTGCGTTATTTATAATTAAGTAATTTGCATAGGTGGCAGGTAGACGCGTATTTTCATCGTCATACACGGCTTTTGGCCACGGTAACTCAATTAGCTTATATGGGGTTTGATCAGCAGTTTTAAAGCTTTGTAGTTGTTTTTCCATGGCATCTAGCGCGCTAAAATGCTCATCGCTTTTATCGTCACATTTTACATACACAAGGGTGTTGTTAGGTGCAAAGCGAACGAGCGTATCAATGTGGCTATCGGTGTCGTCACCGGCTAAATAACCATGATCAACCCATAAAAAATCAGTAGCGCCTAAGTGCGCTTTTAAAAGTACTTCTATGTCACTTGGGTTTAAATCAGGGTTACGGTTTTTATTCAGTAAACATTCGCTGGTTGTCAGCAATACACCGTGTTCATTAATTTCAATACCACCGCCTTCAAGCACCATATCGAGGGCCTGATACTGGTTACTTGTATTACTTAGCTGTTTAACTAATGTGTTGTTTATTTGATTATCAAGGGCGCTTTCAAACTTATTACCCCAGCCATTAAAGGTAAAGTCGAAGACTTTTAATTGATCTGGCTTTTCTATAGCGCTGCACGTAAGTGGGCCATGGTCACGCGCCCACGTGTCGTTAGTAGGAGTAACAACAAAATATACACGGGTTTGCTCAATACCAGCATCATTTAGTAACGAACTAATGTGGGTTTTTAATGCCTCATCATGAGCTACAATCACTAAGGCTTGTTGCGCGGTAATATGTTTTGCAAGTTCAATATAAACGGGTTCAACACGCGCTAAATTATCAGCCCAATCGGTATTTTTATGAGGCCATGTAAGCATAACAGCATCTTGCTCGGCCCATTCAGGTAAAAGTCTAAAGTTCATGGATTTTTAATACAAATAAAGATGGGGCTAGTTTAGCAGTTCAATTACAGCTAAGTCACTTTTAAATAAACGTTTGAACTACAATTTAAAGCGATTTAAACCAGTAAATAAACACTCGTGTTACTCGTTTGAACTCTCTTTCGCTTTTTCAAGTTGTTGGCGCTTTTTAAGTTGGCGTGTTTGTGCATGTAAACTGGCTCTAACAACCAACTCTTGATCACTGTCTCTTATTGATACGAATAGCAGGGTATACTGGTAATGCTCATTGTCTTGTTTTTCTATAGCAACAACTTCGCTATAACAATACACCGCAGAGGCTTCATGCTGTAAAAACAGTTTGGTACGAAATTTCTGACCTAATGTGTACAAATGTTCACTGGTAAACTTAATTCCGCCGCCGCCATAACTATCGCAATAAATTGAGTTATCTTCAGGTTGTTCTGAAGCTAAAATATGGCTCATGATCAAATCTATCTTACGCGACTGGGCTTGTAAAAACGTCGTCAGTTCTTGGGCAATATCTCCTAAGTTACGTAAAGGACCCAAAGCACTTTGATCTAAACTACTGACTTCGTTAGCAAGTTTAAATAAAGGCGGAATATCTGCGTCTAGTTCAGCCAAACTTTTTGGTACCACTGCGTCATCTACGGCAAATAGATTGACGCGATTGCTCTCTTCAATTTGAAAGTAAAGCTCAAAATCAGCTAATTTTTGATTATTCATTTTTAACTCCTAGCCTCTATCCGTTAATAGTAGCGTTGCGGTTATTAAATTACTACACAGCAACCCAATAAAAATTAAGCTAAATAAGGGTTTGGCTTCACTATAAAAACGCTAGGGGTGCTACTTTTTATACAGCCATAATGATTAAGAACATAATAAATATTAATACATTTATACTGAGTGCGTATATTCGCAACTAATAAATAACCAATAATTAACAAAATGCCTTGTAATTAACCATAAAACTCGTAATCTTACCGTAATAATAATAACAAGGGACTACCCACGTGGCTCGAGGAATTAAATTAGCCAGTACATTCTCAGATATATCCACGCAACTGCGGCGCTTTGTGTCTAAAATTGTGTTACCTGACGATGTTGATGATATTGTTCAAGAAACCTTTGTTAAAAGTTATGAAGCAGAGCTAAAACAAGATATTCAATACACCCGCAGTTATATGTTGAAAACAGCTAAACATCTCGCCCTAAATCATATAGCTAAATGGGATAATAAATTTAGTACTCCTTTAAATCACGAAACTGAACTTCCTAAATTGCTAAAATCGATGCAATTAGAAGATGAATATACCTCCAAAGAGCGTTTTTTACTATTTTGTCGTGCTACTGAGCAGCTAAGCCCTGTAGTGAGAAAATGTTTTATATTAAAAAAAGTATATGGGATGAGCCAAAAAGAGATCGCACAGCAAATGCAGCTAAGTCAAAGTACGGTAGAAAAGCACATTGCTAAAGGGCTACTAAACACCATGCTATATATGCGCGACGAAGCGCACGATGAGAATTGCCAACAAAGTGCGAGCATAGTGAGGGCTGTAAAATGAGTAACATCCATCAATTTACATCAAAAGAGTTAATCTTAGAAAAAGCATCGCAATGGATAAGCGCGATTGATCGTGGCTTAAGTACACAAGAGCAAGAGCAATTTAAACTGTGGATGCTACAAAGCACGGCTCATCAGAATGCGGTATATGAATTAGCACAACTGTGGGATGACTTAAGTGTGCTTAACGAGCTCAGCGTATTATTTCCTAATAAGCACTCAGCTGGCATTCAAACCAAGCCTGCTTATGTATACGGTATTGCGGCAAGTGTTGTTGCAGCCTTAATGATGTGTAGCTACTTTTTGCTAAACATGCAGAGCAACTTTAACCAAGATCTCGCTAAAGTAAATTACACAAAAATTTATAAAACAAAGGTTGGCGAGCAAGCAACCTATGTTTTACCAGATGGCACCATAGTTCAGCTTAATACCAATAGTTCACTAGAAGTCGCTTATAGCCAAGGACGCAGACAGTTATTACTAAGTCGTGGAGAAGGGCGTTTTAATGTAGCTAAAGATGCATCACGCCCGTTTAGTGTTATGGCGGGGGATAAAAGCTTTACCGCGCTTGGTACAGTATTCAACGTGCAGCGCAATACCTCATCTGATCTTGAATTGGTAGTTACTGAAGGTAAAGTAATGATCACCGACCCTAGTGTTGCTGTTAATGCTGACGATTTTAAAGCGTATCAACAAGCTGATAACAGCAACCAAGATATTCGCCAAATCAATGCCAACATTGTGATTTCTGGTGAAAAAGCCATTATTGAACAAAGCGTTACCAAACCAATCACACAGTTATCGGTTGATGATGTACAACGTGATTTAGCTTGGCAAAATGGCATGTTGATATTTAATGGCGAAAAGTTAGTTGATGCCTTAAACGAGGTTAGCCGTTATACCGCCACTCGGTTTGAATTATCATCTGATGAATTAGCGCGTATTAAAGTGGCAGGCGTTTTTAAAGCGGGTGATGTTGCAGGGCTTTTAGAGAGCCTACAAAATAACTTTTCAATTGAACATGAGCGTTTAGGCGAGCATGTTGTTAGTTTAAAATATCAAAAAAAATCATAGGTAATGGTAATGAAAATCACGCCATTGTTAATCAATGTTACTCATAAGGGTGTAAAAAGTAATTTAAAGATTAAAAAAATGATAAAAACCTATAGAGGATTTTTGTTTGCTAACTGTTTATATAAGTTGCGCAGTAACCATACGTGTTATTTAAGTCCGCTGGGACTCGTTGCACCGCTGTTTTTTAGTATCAGTGTGCATGCGAGTCAAACTGAGGGACAAATGATGCAGTTTGATATAAAAGCGCAACGAGCAGACAAAGCCTTAATAGAATTTGCTAAGCAAACTGAACAAACAGTGGTTTTTTCGTATGAGCTTGCTAAACAGTACGAGGCAAATTCATTATATGGATTTTATTCTCAACTCGATGCGTTAAACGCATTGTTAGCTGAGACTGAGCTCGATGCGGTTGTTGATCAAAATGGTTTACTGAGTATTAAACTCAAACAAATCAATAGGAAGAATAACAACATGATGAAGCTTTCAGGAGTTAGTGCTGCCGTATTACCTGCTTTACTTGCAGTTAATTCACAAGGAATAAATGCCGCTGAACAAAGCGCAGAAAAAAACATCGAAAAAATTGCTATTGTAGGTAGTCGTGTCGCAGGACGTTCAGTTGAAGACTTACCTGTCCCCGTTGATATTTTAAGTGCAGAAGCACTCGAAAACACCGGCCAAACAGAAGTTGGCCGCATGCTTCAAGCTATCGCACCTTCTTTTAACTTTTCAAGTTCATCTATTAGTGATGGTACTGATGCATTAAGACCTGCAACGTTACGTGGCCTTGGCCCTGACCAAACATTGGTATTGATCAATGGTAAGCGTCGCCACCAAGCAAGTATTATTCATATTAATACCTCGGTTGGTCGTGGTACTGCGGGTACTGACATGAATGCGATTCCAGCCTCAGCAATTAAACGTATTGAAGTGCTTCGCGATGGCGCTGCAGCTCAATATGGTTCGGATGCAATTGCCGGTGTTATTAATATCGTGCTAAAAGATGGCAGCGAAGGTGGTAAAGCGGCCGTTAACTACGGTGAGTATTCAGAAGGCGATGGCGAAACCATTAATATTGACTTTAATAAAGGCTTTGCTTTAGGTGATAACGGTTATTTAAATACAACTATTAACTACCGTGATCGTGCACCAACTAACCGTGCAGGCCTTCATGGCTCATGTCAGTTCTATGGCTGTACTGAACTTTCTGATGGTACCTTGCTTGCAGGTGATCCACGCGAATTAACCGCACCGCGTGATACATTCAGAATTGGCGATGCTGATTCTCAACAATTTGGTTTAACAGTTAACACCGGCTACGAATTAGGAGCGGGTGAACTATACGGTTTTATTACCTATTCAACTCGTGATAACGAATCAGCAGCATTTTTCCGCCATAATGCTAATGCAGGTGGTAACCCGGTACTTCAAGATGGCGATGCAACTATCCCAGCTGGTTTTTTACCTAAAATAAACACCACGATTGACGATATTTCATATAACTTTGGTTATAAAACTGAATTTGATAACGACTCAAGCTTAGACTTATCGTACACCTATGGTGAAAACAGTATTGACTACACGACTAGCGATACTATTAATGGCTCTTACGCGAATTTTTTACGTTATGATCAAGGCCTAAGTGCAGCAGATATTCGCGCCACGATTCCACGTCAAGGTTACGCTTATGGCATGGAGCTATCACTGCAAACGATCAATCTTGATTTTACTCAAAATTTTGATGACTACTCGTTAGCAATGGGTGCTGAAATTCGTACCGATGAGTACCGAATTTTAGAGGGTAGTGAATATGCATATCGTGATTACGATACCAACAATGGTGTTAATATTTACGATGGACTAAGCGGTGGTATTGGCAGCGAAAACGCATCCGGTGGCACACAAGGCTTTGGTGGTTCATCGCCAGCATCTTCGGTTGATGAGTCGCGTGATGTGATCTCATTTTACTTAGATGCTGAAGCTTACGTTATTGAAGATGTAATTATCTCAGGGGCGTTACGTTACGACAATTACAAAGGGTTTGGCGATACAGTTAACTTTAAACTAGCCGGTAACTGGTCAGTAACTGAAGATATTTCACTTCGTGGTGCGCTAAGCTCAGGCTTTAGAGCACCTTCAATGCAACAGTTGTATTTTAACAACATCAGCACACAGTTTGTTGTAGGCCCTAATGGCAATTTAGTGGCTGAAGAAGTAGGGACCTTTAGAAACGATTCAACCCTTGCGCAAAGTTTAGGTATTCCTAAGCTCACAGAAGAGAAATCTCAAAACCGCAGTTTAGGTATCGTTTATAACGTAAGCGATAATATTAATGTAACCTTAGATTACTACTCAATCGATATTGACGACCGTATTGTAATCAGTAATCGCTTAGGTAAAGGCTTATCAAGCAGCCTTGATGCCGCGTTATTAAGCTCGGGTGCAGGTGCAGGGCAGTTTTTCTTAAATGGCGCTGACACTGAGACACAAGGTATCGACTTTGTGGCTACATGGAATACAGAAGGCCTTGGCGGCACGCTTGATTTCACGCTAGCGGCTAACTTTACAGAAACCGATGTAGTGTCGTTATTTACACCAGCAGGTTCTGGTCTTGAAACCGTGCCAGTCGATGATGTGTTTTCTGATCAAGAAATTTCTATTATTGAAGAATGGCAACCAGAAGATCGAATTAACTTAAGTGCACTTTATCGTCGCGACGACTGGACAGTAAACCTATCGCTTAATCGCTTTGGTGAATACACAGTGGAAGATGGCGGCCGCCAGACTTATGGTGCTGAAATTTTAACTGACATCAAAGTAAATTACTTTGTGACTGACGATTTATCAGTAAATATTGGCGCAAATAACTTATTTGATGTTTACCCAGATGAAAACACCATAGGTAATTCACGTTCAGGCACAATTGTAGATGCTCAAGGTAACACCATTGTCAGCAGCGATGGTGTATTTAAGTACTCACGTCGTTCAGCGCCATTTGGTTTTAACGGTGCTTACTACTACGTAGGTGCAGAGTACCGCTTTTAATAACTCTCCTATTGTTATTTAACAACCAAAGGGCCGTAAGGCCCTTTTATCGTTTTTATAGTTAAAGTGTTTATAGTGTCATAAAAACTTCACTGTTTTTAGTTTATGAAATCTTTAATAATAACTGGACTAGACCAGATTGAGTGAAATAAATTATGAACAATTATTTGCTATTAACGCCCGGCCCATTAACGACCTCTAATACTGTTAAGCAGGCGATGCTTAAAGACTGGTGTACTTGGGATGATGATTATAATCGCGACATAGTGCAAACAATACGTAATAAATTAGTATCGCTTGCGACATCACAACCTAATTATACTAGTGTATTAATGCAAGGCAGTGGCACTGCCAGTGTAGAGTCAGCGCTTGGCAGTCTTATTCCAAAAACGGGTAAGTTACTTGTTATTAATAATGGGGCATACGGGAAGCGTATTGCTGAAATTGCCGACTATTTAGCAATTGACTGTCATGTTTTAAATTATACAGAAACGGCACTGCCAAACCTTAATGAGATTGATACTGTTTTAAAAAATAATTCAGGTATTACTCACATTGCAATGGTCCATTGTGAAACGACCACAGGTATACTCAATCCTATTGAAGAGGTTGGCTCACTAGCTAAAAAGTATCAAAAGGTATTTATTGTTGATGCTATGAGCAGTTTTGGCGGTATTGAGTTCGACCTTGCACAGTGGCATATAGATGTAATGATCAGCTCTGCAAATAAATGCATTCAAGGTGTCCCTGGCTTTGGCTTTGTGGTGTGTAAGCAAAGTATTATTGAGCAAAGTGAAGGTATTGCGCGCTCCTTGTCGTTGGATTTATATCAGCAATGGTTATGTATGGAGCAACACCATGGTAAATGGCGTTTTACCTCGCCAACTCATGTTGTGCGTGCATTTTATCAAGCCCTGCAAGAGTTAGATGAGGAAGGAGGAATAGCAGAGCGCTTTAAGCGTTACTCGCAAAACCAAAAGACTTTGGTAGCTGGTATGAAAGCGTTAGGGTTTGTACCTTTACTGAATGAGGAAGTTCATTCCCCCATCATTACCTCATTCTTGTCGCCTAGCGAAGAGCATTATGATTTTAAATCTTTTTATAGTGCGTTAAAGCAAGAAGGTTTTGTTATTTACCCTGGTAAAGTTTCTAACGCCGATTGCTTTCGCATAGGTAATATTGGTGAAGTAGATGAGGCCGATATACAGCGTTTGCTTGATGCTGTGGCAAAAAACCAATATTGGAAAGCTTAAAGCTAATTTCACCCGTGCAAGCGGTGCTTAATTTTCATTAAACACCGCTTTTTTATTGGCCATCAACCACCATTTCAATGGCATTATGCAACCAGTACTCAATGTTATAATCAACTAACAAACCATGCTCATCAAATCGCTTTCGAATAACGTGTAAGCAGGGTGTACCGCTATTTTTTTCAAGTAGATGACTCACTTCATCAGGTAATACCGTGACATTTATTATGCTTTGCTCTTTAACGATATTCGTTGCGTACTGTTTTGCCATAATATCGGTGATAGAGGTATCTAAGGGGTGTGAGTGAAAATCAGCAAAGCGTTTAGCATCACAATAAATATGCTCAAACATTACGGCGCGATTATCTAGACTACGTATACGTTGAAGATGATAAAGCTTTTGGGCATCTAACGCTCGGCAAATTTCAAGCTTTGCCTGCTGTTGTACACTCACGAGTGTCGTTTGTGCAACAAACCCTTGTTGTTTTGCCAATTCATAAAAATTGACTTTAGTAGCAGGGTGCCACTTTAATCTTTTTGGGGTGACAAACCAGCCTTTACGTTTTTGACTGAATATTAGGCCTTCAGCTTCCAACCTCAGAAGCGCTTCGCGTACAGTAATTCGGGTAGAACTAAACTTTTGTTGTAATTCTCGCTCTGAAGGCAACTTATGACCCGCTGCAATCACGTCGGTTTTTAGTAGCGCATGAATATAATTACGGATCTCTTGATATAAAAGCATCGTTTGATTATTTATCCTAAAAATATAGTAGCTTAGCTGAGTATAATATGACTTATATTGTTTATGGTGAGTATTATATTCAGCTAGTTTATGAATCGACTTTAGCAGCATTGCCACTTAATTTAGCCAAAAAATTATCAATACTGCGAACTGCTGCATTACTATCTTCTGCGGCCTCTTTACGTCTTATTGCATTACGTACTAAATATGCACCTGCTGTTCGGATGGGTTCAATAGGAAACTGATTTAGTGATTGATTAACTAAGCCACAGTTTTGCCACTTAGGATCATTATTGAGTACCATTGCACAGAGAATTTTTGCACCCAAATAAGATTGTACAATGCCATTGCCAGAGTAGCCACCTGCGTAAAATACATTTTTTTGATTGTTAAGCTGACCAAAGAATGGAAAGCCAGAAACGCTGCGATCGGAAGCGCCCGTCCACGTTCGTTCTATGGGTAAGTGATGCCTTCCAAAGAAATAATTGAGTGATGATTTTAAAATATCATCATAGCTGCTCGGCAAATCAAACTTTGGATGCACCTTATTACAATAACTAAAAAAGTTTCCTCCTTTACCTAACATTAACCGCCCGTCACTGGTGGTCCGGTAGTAATTAACAAACAGACGAGAGTCAATAATAGCACTGCCGTGATTTAAATTTAGTTGCTCTAAAACTTCTGGGATTGGCTTAGTGATGACCATGTCACTAGAAACCAGTACAACAGAGCGAGAAAATACTTTATGTAAACTAGGTAGCCACGCATTAACCGCAAAAATAACTGTATTGGATAATAGGTTCCCCTGACTTGTATGTACGGTTATTTGTTGATCGCCAAAGTGTTGCATATATTCACATTGCTCTATTATTGTCACTCCAAGCTGTTGCGCGACTCGCTTTAACCCTCTGACGAGCTTCGCTGGTTGTACACTGCCACCATGTGCAGAAAAATGAGCAGTGAGGTTTTGCTTTGAACCGGTTTGTTGTAATTGTTGAGTGTCACAAGAATGCCACGAATTAATTTTAAATTTATCTAAGTAATCAAGCGCGTTACTTAGTCGCCCAATTTGACTCGTGTTGGAGGCTGTATAAAAGCATCCATCAATTCGACAATCACAATCAATAGCATAAGTTAGCGTAAAACGCTTAATATCATGGACGGTTTGCTCAGATTGTTGTACTAAAAAAAGGGCGTTTTCTAATCCTACTAATTTAATCAGACTGGGTAATTTAGTCGACCATGTTAACATCGCACCGCCATTACGGCCCGATGCGCCCTGACCACACAACCCTTGTTCAATAATAGTCACTTTTTTTTGGGGCTGCTGTTGCTTGATTTGAATGGCGGTCCAAAGTCCTGTAAACCCCCCACCGATAATACAAATATCGGTGTGATGATTTTCAGGAAGTTGAGGAAGAAGTCTATCGGCATTCTCCTCTTTTATGGCGTTATCAAACCAAAAAGGTTGATAATTCATTAAGGACGCTCTCCTCGAGCGAGTCTCGCTTCAATTTGCATTAAAACAGGTTCGATATCAGCTAAAGAGTCAATCACGAAATGAGCGCCGGCTTGATATAAATGCTGGTATGCTTCACGAGTTAAAACGGCTTGTTCATCGTTTGAGCACGCTGCCCATTCTTGTTCGGTTAAACCGACTGCATTACCACTTAGGGCAACACCAACAGTCCACATTCCTGCATTTAACCCTTCAGCGATGCCAGGTGCTGAATCGTCAACTTTTACACAGTTCGCAACACGTTGAATGCCTAGTGCATTCACGTTTTCAAGTGCCATCCATGGCCCTGGGCGAGAGCCAGCCGTTAGTTCATCACTACCAACGCTATGATCGGGTTGGTAACCATATTCAGCGGCAGCCACTTCAAGCACGTCCATCACTTGGCGAGGATAGCCTGAACAGCTGCCAATTTTAATACCTTGCTGTTTTAAACGCGCTATTACGGGTAATACGCCAGCAATAGGCATAGCACGATCTGCGACTTTAGCTTTTTGTAATGGCATAAAGGTATTGTAAATATGATCTATTTGCTCATTAGTCATTGAGCAGCCAAATTGTGCCTGCCAACGAGATTCAATTTCCGGTAATTTACCTAGGGTTGCAATATGGTCCCATTTTCCCATGCCCATCGGAATACGCGCTTGCGCCAGCGTAATATCAAAATCAAACGCGGCTTTAAATGCCTCCACAAAAATAGTGGTTGGCGCTACAGAGCCATGGTCTACAACTGTGCCGGCCCAGTCTAAAATGAGTGCTTCTAAATGTTTCATATTTCTTCTCTTATATATGTAGGTGTAGATACAGGGTGTAACCTGCGAACTTGTTTGAAAGGGGATAAGCGCATTACAAAGTAGCTTAGTGAGCACAATACCAAGAATGCAGCGATACAGCCGACCCAGTAACAGGCGTTTATAAAAAAGTTAAGCCAACTAATCTCAGGCATCACAAAGGTGCGATAGAGTAAGATACTCACCGAGCCCAAATAACCAGCTGAGTCTGCTAAGTAAATTAAAAACCCGGCATTAGCGGTTGAGCCAACAGCAGAAATCATACGGTCAAATAAGAAGCAATTGTAGGGGATGTAACTAATATAAAGGCCAGCCCCAAGGAGCACCATCCATGCCTTAGCGTTTAGTAATTGGCTTTCAAACGCAACAGTACTGCCTACGAACAAGCAGGCACCAAACAAAATGAATCCGTGGTTTACATAAAAAGCGGTTTTATTATTTTTTACTAACACCATTGCACCAAGTGCAATCAAGACTATAAATGCCATACGTATACCTGCATAGGCGAATATAGCTGGCTCTTGGCCATATCCCAGTGCTTGCCAAATTTCTGCGGCAAAGTTATCGCGAAAGTCACGAAAGCCAGTAAATAATAAGAAACTCAGAATTAAACAACTAATACCAAACCAGTATTGTTTGAAAAACTGCCAGCGGGCTCTACCATTCATAGGTAAGCGTTGTTGACGCGCCTGCTGATCCTCTGGTGTTGGATTGGGTAACAAGGTTAAACACTTAACACTAAGTAACAACAAGGGTAAAAATAACGCTCCGGTTGCGGCAGGCATCCACAGTTCCGGAACATTGAGATTATCTATCAGCCATTTACCGACACTGCGCACTAAACCTGACGCCAAAATAAAGGTGACACTGAGAATGGCACCGAGTATCTCAGAAGTTCGTCTGCCTTCTAAGAAACTAAATACAATACCCCAAATCATTCCCAACGATAAACCATTAAAAAATAGCCATACTACGTTGACTCCAACAGGGGTCACGGCAAATAAAATTAGCGATAATTCAGCTGCTGTAATCATACCAATGATGGCAAGACCCCGTTGTTGGTGCCGCATTTCTGCAATGACCTTAACACCAATAAATTTGGCGCATAAGTAGCCAAATACTTGTGCCAGTATGAGTGCTATTTTAAAGCTAATTTGCCAACTTGGATCGTCAAACTCTGTATAGCTGTTAGCTGTAAAGGGTTTACGAAATGCATACATACAAAAGTAAGTCATAAATGCAGCGCTTGCTGCAAATAGAACAAACCCAACACCTTGTGCACGATGTAGCCACTTTGGTTGCGTAAACATAGGGTTATCCTTCGCGAGGCTTTCGCCCCGCGTAATACAATAGATTAAAATTGATAATTAATACCGACCATGCCGCGAACACCATAATACTCAACTTGCAGTGGGCGATTTTCATCTCCCAAATAATATTTAAGCGGTTCGTTAGTTAGGTTATTTAATTCAAGATAAACTAATGCATTTTCGTTAAGCTGGTATGACGTAGTAAAATCAACACTAACATTTTCGCCATAATAGCTATCCGATTGCCGATCACTGCCATGCTCTTCGATGTACTCGCCTTTATAATTTAGGGCAACCCGCGCGGCAAAGAAGCTGTCATCGTAATATAAGGTAAAGTTATAGAGGTTATCGGCTTGACGCGGAATCGCTACTTTATCGCCACGATCTGGAATATTCATTTGTGAGTCCATAAAGGTCGCATTCACCATTACTCCAAAGCTATCTAGAGTCGGATTGATGAAGCCCAAATCGCGATTAAAGGCCATCTCAATACCTGCAAGCCATGCGCTGTCGCCATTTTCTGGGCGCACAATATTTACACCACTGTTATCATTAAACTGACCAATTGAGCTACTTTGAAAAATTGGGTCGCTAATGTCCTTGTAAAACAGGCCTGCAGAGACTAAACCAACACGTTCAAAGAAATGCTCAACCATCAAATCAACATTATTTGAGTAAGTGGGTTCGAGTTCGGGATTACCGGTAACAAGTTCGTTATCTGCTTCTAAGTAGGTTGCGCCTGGTGTTAAAGAGCCAAAGTCAGGACGTGAGAACGAGCGGGTTAATGCTAAGCGGTAGTTGGTTTGCTCGTCGCTGTGATAAGTAACATGTAATGCAGGTAACACCGATAGGTAATCATTTTTAGCATGACTTGGTGTAACTCTATCTTCATCAGCCAGGTATATATAACCATTCACCTCAGTATCAGTTTGAGTTAGGCGCAAACCACCTAGTATTTCCCAGTCGTTATTAATTGTATAGGTTGCCATACCATATAGTGAGGTGTGCTGCTCGTTAACATCAAAATTACGTCCTAACGCACCGCCATTTTCAATTAAGGCAGACTCACTTTTATCAAGTACAAATTTGTCTTTATTGGTATTCCAAAACTGCGCTAGATCGCCGGTATCAACAACTTGCGAAAATTGCTGTTGGTAATCAATAGCTAATTCATTTAAAAAATCATTGCGGCCTGGCTGATCTGCCAAAGTAAAGTCACTTAAGCTTGGCGCAGCGCCATAGTTTGCTTCATCCCACGCGTAAAATTCATCGCTAAAGCGGGCGACACGTTCTTTATCACGGTATTTGGCACCTATTTTTACAGTTAAGTTTGCATCTACTTGCCATTCGAAATCGGCACTCGCGACAATTTTATCTTTTTCATTAACGAATATTTTATATAACTCTACCCATGAAAGATTAGTATTAGCAGGATCGAATGAAAAATCACTAGGTAAATGGTTACTGATTGCATTCCATGGATCGCTGCCACCATCAATCGTATTATAAGCGTAATTTTTGCCTGTGCCCCTGTCTTCTAGTCCTTGAAAGCCAACCTGTTTTTGGTCAAATCTGACAACAAAATAACTGTTGTCTTCGCTATTTGGGGTATTGCCATAACGAAATTCATTCTCGTAACTTGATAACTTCCAACTAAGAGTTTTGTCATAACCAAAATAATGCTCAGCCTCTAACTCAAGCCCAGTCATTTCGGTAATTAATTCATTGCGGATATGTTGTACTTCAGCGCGATTTTTATCAAAGCGCATACGGTGCTTATAATGTGTTTCGTCATCAATTAAAGTCCCATACATGGCTGTGGCGCTAATTGTGCCTTGTTCAAGTTGATACTCAACAGCACCATTAAGTCCATAAGTTTCGCGCGTGCCGGTATAATCTCGTAACTCTAAGCGATAAATGCCTAAACCATCATTGCCACGGCGCGGCTCATAGTTATCAGTGGCCCAGTCACGTTGCCACGCAGTCGCATTGATCAAAAAACCTAATTTGTCGTCTAGTAAGCGGTCGCCGTAAAGTAAGTTTGCTGAATAATTAGTGCCATCGGCAAGCTCATTTTGACCAATTGCAAAATTAGTATTAAACACAAAATCATCGGGCGCTTTTTTAGTGATAAAATTAACATTACCGCCAATGGCGTCACCTTCAAGGTCAGGGGTTAGCGCTTTCGACACTTCGACAAATTCAATTAATTCACTAGGGAAAAAGTCAAAAGCTGTTGCTCGACTGGTGGTTTCTTCTTCAGCCGTTGGTAAACGATCGCCGTTGATACTCGCAGAGCTCCACTGTGCCGGTAGACCGCGCACAGCAACAAAACGACCTTCACCTTGGTCACGTTCAATCGACACACCTGGTATACGCTGTACAGCTTCAGCTGCATTTCTATCAGGTAGTTTTCCAATACCGTCAGCAGAAATAATATTTTTAATACTTTTGGCATTTTTTTGGTTATTAGCTGCCGCCATTTCACCGCGCTGAATTTGGCCGACAGCAATTATTTCTTCAATGGCGTTATTATTATTTGCAGCAAAAAGAGTGATTGGTTTTAGCTTTTTTATTTCGCCTTCACCAACAGTAATATCAACAAAATAAGGCTGATAGCCTAAATAAGTCACTTTAAGTTGGTGTTTACCTGGATTTAACTGCGGTAACTCAAATTGTCCCTGATAGTTTGTTACGGTACTTTTACCAGTACCAACTACTGTGATTAATGCGCCAGAGAGCAGTGATCTACTATCTTCTACAGTGCCTACAAATGTAGCGTTACCGGCAACGGCATCTTGGGCAATAAATAACGGGCTAGTACACAGTAATATAGCAGTGGCTATTGCATGTCGTTTCATTATTAGTTTTACCTTAAGTTTATTTTGGTCTAGACCAGATGTTTTAACTAATAATAGTGATGAATTTTTACAAACATGTGACGAAACTAATTTTTTTCACAGGAGGGGATTTTTTTAAGGTAACAAAAAGCCCAGCACTAAGGCTGGGCGGTTATTCTTTGTATTAAACTTAATGTTTTTGCATTTTACTCATTTCAGCATGGCAGCTCTGCATAGTAAGTAATACCTTTGATAACGCTGCTTCACAATCATGGGACTGAGGTTTTTTCAACGCTACTTTAATTTCTTCTAAGGTTTTATCTTCTACTTCCTCAAGCTCTTTAACGTAGGTTTGATCGTTATCGTTAGTAAATTTACTAATCAAAGTTGTGAATGCTCGGCGCGCTTCTACAACAAACGATGAGCCATCTTCGCGCTCACCCTGTTGATTAATTGCGTAAGGTTGTAAACTCTCCACACTGACTTTACGAGCGTCAATCATACGTTGAAATAGGGCACCTATTGCGGGGTCCTTTACTTTATCTTGTGCTGTTTGGTAAAAGTCGATGCCGCTATTCATTACTTGGATAATTTCTGTAATATGATTAATTTCTTGTCCTTGATGGGTGCTCATAATAATGACCTCTGTTAATTTAAAATACTGTCATTACTAAGCAAGCGCTATTCCAAGTAGGTTGTTTTTTTAAGTGTTTGTATTTTATGCTTTTTAATTGTTTAGTAGGCTTGCTAACTGAGCGTTAGCAAGCAAATTTTACATAAAAGTTTGTAAGAAGGTTATTTTAGCTCATCCGCTACTTCAGCTACTTTTTGGCGTAACCAAATATGACTAGCGTCTCTGTGTAATAAAGGGCTCCATATCATATCAAGTTCAAATGGCGGGATAGGAAAGGGGGGCTCCAGTATTTTAAGCCCAGGATCGTCTAAATAAATATTAGCCGCTTTTGAGGGCAAAGTCGCAACTAAATTTTTCTCTTTGGCTAAGTGAACAGCCACATGGTAGTTACGAGTAAAAGTGGCAATATTACGGTGTTTACCAAAATGAGCCAGTGCCTCATCAACCCAGCCCAGCTTTTGCACATCTTTAGGGTCCATCCCCACACCAACACCAAAGCCTGTTTTACTTACCCAAATATGGCGAGCTTTTAAATAGCTATCTAGGCTAAAGTTTTCAATAATGGGGTTATCTGATTTTACTAAACAACAAAAGCTGTCTTTCCAAATACGTTTATGATGAAACGATTGTGGTAAATTTTCAAAGCGGTTAATCGCCATATCAACTTTACCGTTTTCAACATCGTGAAAGGTAACATCACTAGGGGTTAAAATATCTAAGGTGGTGTCGGGCGCTTCTTCGTGTAGTTTCCCTAATAAACGCGGCGCCATGGTACTGGCCGCGTAATCACTGGCCATGATCCTAAACACTCGCTTACTTTGTTTAGCTTCAAACTCACGGTTAGGTGCCAGAGTTTCTTCAAGAGTCATCAAAATTCCACGAATTACTGGCTGCAACTCAATAGCACGCTCAGTCGGCACCATACCATCGCTGGTACGAACTAAAATAGGATCGTTAAAAAGGTTACGTAGGCGTTTAAGTCCGTTACTCATTGCCGGTTGAGTAATACTAAGCTGGTTTGCAGCACGAGTAACATTACATTCGCGCAGTAATGTATCGAGGTAAACCAGTAAATTTAAATCTATTTTACTTATATTCATTGTGTGTCCTTAACGTTTACCAATAATGGATAAAACGCTGTGCTGTAGGATAGGGATAAATGTGACTCACCTTTCCATTTTTTATATTTTGTTGTGCTTGTTTCCAAAAGTTAACATCAAGTAATTCAGGGTGCGTGCTAGTTAAAAATTGTTTATATGTTGGATTGGGCATAACAAAGGTACATAGCTGCTCTGGAAATACATCCTGAGGGGCAACCGAGTAACTTTGTTCATCCGTTAAATAATCGTCATAACTTTTTGCCTTAGGTAGTGCTCTAAAGTTCATGTCTGTTAAATATTGCACTTCATCGTAATCGTAAAAAATAATCCGTTTGTGCTTACTTACCCCAAAGTTTTTTAACAACATGTCGCCGGGGAAAATATTCACAGCAATCATTTCTTTGAGCGCTTGGCCATACTCTTCTATGGCATCGGCGGCACTTTTTTCATCTGCATTTTCTAAAAACAGATTCAGTGGCGTCATTCGCCTTTCAATATATAAATGTTTTATTATTAACCAGTTACCTTCAATGACCATTGATGATCCAATGGTTTTATACAACTGCGCTAACAAGTTACTATCAAAACGCGCTAAAGGAAATACGACGTTTGAATACTCTATGGTGTCGGCCATTCGCCCTACACGGTCGTGGCTTTTAACCAGTTGATAGCGTTTTAATACCGTATCACGACCAAATGGTTTACTTTCGCCAAATTTATCTTTAATAACTTTAAATACATAACCAAACGAGGGGAGGGTAAATACCATCATCACCATGCCGGGTGTACCAGGTGCAATGGTAAATTGGTCATTAGAATGAGTTAAATGATTCAAAAACTCACGGTAAAACTCAGTTTTTCCTTGTTTATGAAAACCAATGGCGTTGTAAAGCTCGGCTAAAGTTTTATTTGGCATGAGTTGGTTTAAAAACCGCACTAACGCTGAGGGGGCGTGAGTTTCTACCATAAAGTAAGCTCGTGCAAAGCCAAAAATAACCCGCATTTGCGATGACTTAGTCAGTAGGGCATCAAGATATAACCCTTTATCTTCATGATGAAGTACCGCAATGATAAAAGGTTGAACGCCGCTTTGCGATACGACACGTCCTACAATATACGCTGCTTTATTGCGGTAAAACGGCGTGTGTAATATATCAAAACGCATTTGCCAATGCTGGTGGTGAGTATCGGGAGCTTGCTTATAAAACGCTTTTACTAATAAACGAATATCACGCTCAAGGTTGACAAAATCGGCTTTAAAATCAAAGTGGTTAATAATACGTTTAATTGTTGGTTTTAAACCATCCACGACGGGGAAGTAACTTCTATATTCAGCCTCTACTGGCACTGAAGGCGCATCTTTGAGTGTCGCTTCAACGAAAATAAAGTCGTTATGAAAATAGCGGCGGTGGTACAAGCGGCAAAATACAGAATTATAAAATGTTTCGGCAAGCTCAGCCTGCGGGTGAAAACATAAAAAATGCTGGTAAATTTTCTTTACTTCAAGCCATAAACTTTCGTTTAGCTGGTCTGTTTGTTGGCGTTCACGTAAGGTTTTTGTGGTTTCGTTAACCCGATCATCGTAATAACTAATACGTAGGCGGCTAATATCATTAATTGCTTGCCAATCTCTTTTAGCAAACGCATGAGGCGCTTTTGCTGTTGTTCTTTGAAACAGCAGGTAATGTTTTTTAAATCCGGTTAATATTAACTCAGCAATTTGGCGTGGTTGCATCAGTACTCCTTAATTGACGCCTTTGGGTGTTTAGTAAAGTGCCGGTGGATACCATTTAATTTGTAAAAGCGGGTCAAAGGAAATTGCACCACTAAACACGCATTAGAGTTTGTACTCTATAGTTGTTAAGGGTATGTTATTTTATGTTTAAAACCAAGCAAATTAAGATGATATTTATTTAAGTTAGTTAGAGTCTGTTTGGTAGGCATCAATCTTTTTTTGTAATTTCTTAATTCGTTTTTCAATTAATTTTTTATCTTTTTTATATTGCTTATCTAAACTTTTTTGCGTTTTTTTAATATCTTTTCTAATTCGTTTTTTATCATCGGCACTTAATATATGATTCAAGCGTTGTTGTTGTTTAAAATCAGCACGGTCTTTTTCTCGTGAAAGTATAGCGAGTTTATTCTGGTTACTGCGCAGCTCTGCCTCTAAGTTAGTAATTATGGTGTCGCGCTCAAGCTCGTTTAACTGCTTAGTGTAGTTTATTTCTTCACCTGTTTGTTTTGGCTCAGTGGCAGTTATTTTATGCATGGTTGCATTGTTACTACAGGGCAATTGTGAAAAGGTAGTCCCTTTTGGGGTTACGCATTTGTAATAGGTAGTTTGGGCTAGTGCAAGAGAGCTAAAGCATAAAAGGCAGGCAGTAATGATCAGATTAATAACGTTGAACATAATGATGATCCTTTGCGCATTCTGATCGAGTTAAAATGTTTTAATCCTAAAAACTATAACTTAGCTGAGGGGGATAGCAAGTGCAAAGGAGCAATAACAGAAACCAAGCGAGTCAGTTTTAATGGCTCGCTCATATTATGAGGTGCTATTGAGAAAACGTTTTAAGCTTTTTAATACTGTGTACTAAAAACGGAATATCAAGTCCTTGCTCAATAGAAAACCCTTCAGCCGCGGAAATGTTTCTAAAGTTTCCATCACGATCAATCAGCGTAATTCTATCTTTTTTATAAGCAATTACGACACCTTGTGAGTAATTAACGCCAATATTATTGCTTTTACTGTATAAGTTTTCGCCTAGCATAGTTTGCTTAGCAAGCGCATTACAGTTTAAGTATTGGCCAAGGCTAGTAGCAATAATATCACTAGGTTGAATTAAGCCATTCACTTTAGAAATAAACTTATCTGAGCTATATAGCGTTGACGTGGTCACTATTTCATTGCTGTTTTGAGACACACTAAATGCAAAAAACTCAGTAGCATCATCACGAACCGTTGCATTTTCAGTCGCTTTAATCACCCTGATTGCACTGTCTTTGTGTGCTTGCTCGTTAATAAAGCTCAGCTCATCAATACCAAATACTTTTACACTTCGACGTTGGCTTTGCCAAACGGGTAAGGTTTGTTGCTCAATAATGTCGGTTTTATAAAATGCAGGCAGGCCATACACCAAACCAAATAGCATGTCGCTCTGATCGGTGGGTTGTAAAAATTGTTGGTTTTTATAAATGCTTTTTTTGCTAGCAACAAATTTTGTTAACTGCTCGTCATTATCAAAAACTAAAATATCAACTTTAGCCGCGTTGTAATCTTCACATTTTGCTAATGGGGTAGGTATTTGGTAATTAATACCTTGGTTATTAATTTTAACATTATGTGCCTGTTCGTAGCTTTCAACATCCAATAAGTCGTTTTTAGCGAGTAAACTTTTGGCTGTAGTAGGGTACGAAAGTGGCAGTACGTTGTCTTGCTTGGTGATATCAAACTTTAAATTTGCATCAGCCCAAATATGAATGCTGTGGCTTAATGCAAAACAAATCACTAAAAAAGAACCTGCATAACGCGCAAATTTAAATTGCTTTAAGCGTGCTAGATGGTGCCAAGTAAAGTTACTAACTGTAAGCTGAAAGCCTAAAATAAGTAATACAATACTTCCTGCTAGCAAGGTAGTGAGCGCCGGTGAATTTGTTAAGCGGTGCCACAACAGCGAAATAATTTCAGGCAGTGCTGAGGCATTTAAGTGATAGCCTAAGTTAAAATACACATAAGCGTCTAAAGTCAGTATTGAAGCACCTATTGTTGCTATCACTGCCGCCATGCCGCGAATATGCTGCGGATAGGGGAACACTAAACTTAAAGGAAAGACCGTCAGCACAAACGCTAAAAAGGCAATAAAGCTGGTGTGGCTTAGCCACGTAACCACCATATAAGTGATACCTATATTAGTGGTGGGTGGCGAGTCGGCAAATAAATAGCTTAAGCTAATTAAAAGCGCCAGACCAATATTGGCAAATGTAAACCAATGGCCCCAACTTAATAATTGACTTGCTTTCGATGAAAACTGGTTATGCTGCGATAAATTCATAGAGTTTATTTAACCGACTGAGCGAGTGCTTTTGCAAAGTTCTCAGTAACAGCTTGTCTTTTCCCTGTTGGTACATGCTCTTTTAAGATATGCGTGATAGAATTTCCTAAACACATAAGACTTAAATCAACCGGCGCATTGTGTTTTGATAAAACATCAATAAGCTGATCGACGATTTGTTCTACTTCTTCATTAGAGTATTTTGATAAGATTGGCATCAGTTGGTTCAATAAAAATAGTTATATTCCCGTATTTTAACACCAGAGGCGTGAAAAACAAAGATGGCAATAGATGTTAAAAAATTAGTCGTGCACTATGTAGACAAAAAAGATGACGACACCCAAATTCACCTTCGCAACGACGAAATGATGATCAACGACAAAGTTGCTGTATTCATTGAGCAATTACACCACGCCTACAACGGCAAGCCAGGCAAAGGTTTTTGTGCTTTTAGTGGTGAAAAAAACAGTATTGTAGCCTCTACTATGCAAAGCTATCGTAATAATGAGCTTGGCTTTTGGCATATGACCGAGCAGGCATCAACGGTATTAAAAGAAGAGTTAGATAAATACGCCTTTAATGAAACTGGCTACTTAGTATTTTGTCATTATCAGTACGTGGCTACTGATTATATGTTGATTGCCATGATCAACATTAAAGAGCACTACTCCATGACTTCAGAGCTTGATTTAGCCGCATCGCGCCATTTAGATATTTCGCGTATGCAATTGGCTGCTCGCATTGATTTAACCGCATGGGATACCCAAGCAGACGACAATCGTTATATTTCGTTTATTAAAGGTCGTGCAGGGCGAAAAGTGGCTGACTTCTTTTTAGATTTCTTAGGTTGTGAAGAGGGCATTGATCCTAAGCAACAAAGCCAAGTAATGCTAAGCGCGGTAGAAGACTACTTATCAGAGCAAGAATTTAATAAGTCTGAAAAAGACGATTTACGTAAACAAGTATTTGATTATTGTAACGACTGTGTCACCACAGGCGAAGAGGCTAATGTAAGTGAGCTTTCAGCAACGCTGACCAAAGGCGACGACAACCCGTTTGAGAGCTTTTGTAAAGAGCAAAGCTATGACCTAGAAGAGTCATTTCCAGTTGATAAGAAAACAGTAACAAGTATGGTTAAGTTTTCAGGCTTAGGTGGCGGTGTGAGTATTAGCTTTGAGCGTAAACATTTAGGTGAACGTGTAACATACAACGAAGCAACAGATACACTGGTAATAAAAGGCATTCCGCCAAACCTTAAAGACCAACTGCAACGTTTCATGGAACAAGAGCAAGATTAAACTCACGGCGAGCTGTGAGCTATGGGTTTCGGGCCCTGGCTCGTAACCCGATCCCCACAGCCCGTTAACCTTCGATTGTAACTTTACCCTCTAAAAGCGCAGCGTCTCTTAGCTCTCTTTGTGCATAATTTTCTTAAGATCTAATTGCACGGAGAGAAGAGAATGAGGATTAAATGAGAAGATAAAACAGGTATTAGCAGATAACTGGTAGACGTAGAGCTTGCTCACGTGTGAAGCGAAGCTTCAAATGTTTTAACCTTAACCCGCTCCTCGCAGCCCGAACCCCGTTGCCAGTTACATAAATATCAGGCAATAAAAAACCGCGTTAAAATCAATTAACGCGGTTTTTTTATGCTTTGAGCTAAACTTAGTGCTTATTCAGCATTAAGTGTTTTAGTCATTGCTGAGCTAGCACGACCTGCAGGTTTTACCGAGCCAGGGCGAAGGCCACTGTCAGGGATTAACTCACGTTTGTCATGTGCCATTGCAACTGATGTATGCTTGATTTCGCTATCAGCTACAGGTGTTGGCTGTGCCATTGGCGCACTTGCATGTCCAGCTGTAATCACTGTTTTAGCGTTAACATTAGTAGAGCTCGCTTGCGACACTGTCACAGGCTGACTTTCAACTACAGGCGCTTCTTTAGCTTCTACAGGTGTTTCAGTAGCACTAACCGGTGCAGTTTCTGCTTCAACAGCGACTTCTTCAGTTTGTACTGGCTCTTCAGATTTCACTGGTTCTTCAGTTTTCACTGGCTCTTCAGTTTTCACTGGTTCTTCAGTTTTAACTGGCTCTTCAGCTTTCACTGGTTCTTCAGCTTTCACTGGTTCTTCAGTTTTAACTGGCTCTTCAGTTTTAACTGGCTCTTCAGCTTTCACTGGTTCTTCAGCTTTCACTGGTTCTTCAGCTTTCACCGGCTCTTCCGCTTTTACTGGTTCTTCAGTTTTCGCTAATTCTTCTTCAACAATATTTTGCTCGACTGCATCAGAGGCATCAACAGCCGTTTTGTGTGCCTTTGCTTTTAGCTCTGCTTCATATTCAGCTGCAGCTTGATCAGCAACGGGTACAAACGCAGGCGCTTCATCAGAAGACTTTTCTTGCGCGTTTTCACCTTCAGGGCGACGACGACGCTGACCTGATGCACGAAGATGACGTGGTGAACGACGTGAACGAGTGCGTGTTTGCTCTTGTTCTTCATCTTGTGTTACTGCGTTATCGTTTGAATCAACAACAGCTTCTGCTTGTTCTTTAGCAGGTGCAGGTGCTTTTTCAACAACAGGCGTTTGCTTTTCAACAACAGGTGCTTGCTCTTTCACTTGTGGCTTTTCTTCTTTCCCCACAGGTTGCTCAACAGCTTGTTCTATTGTTTGAACTTGCTCAGCACTTTCGTCTTGTACGCGAACTTTTTTGCGTAAATTACGACGTTGACGACGTACCTTAGGCTTTTGCTCTTTTGGCTCAGCATTCTTATCAGATTTAGGCGCAGTATCCGCTTTTTGAGTTGCCTCTGCTTTTACTTGCGTTTTATCTTCTGTTTTATGCTCAGGACGTTTACGCGTATTTGAATTACGACGGCGCTTATTGCGGTTTTCATTCTTTTCTTGCGTATCGCTTACAGGTGCTGAGTCATTTTTAGTTTCAGACTCTGTATTACGTTCGTTGCGTGGTTTATTACGTGGGTTATTATTGCGACGACGTTGGTTGTTACGACGACGATTATCATTACCACGGTTGTTATTGGTACGCTCTTGAGATTTTTTATCTGTAGACTCTTGTGTTGTTTGTTCACTTTCGCTTGCAAATAACGACTTAATCCATTTACCAAGTGCAGTAAATAAGCCAATTTCAGCTTTTGCTTCTACTACCGGCGCTGCTTTTGCTGCTGCTTGTGGAGCAGGGCTAGAAGGCATAACGACACCTTTAAGCTTCGGCTCTTCACGTACAGGTGCTGCAGGCGATTTAGACATTTCAAATGCTTCAGGCTCAGGCGCAACAACTTGCTCATAACTTACTGTTTCAAGTGTTTCGTCTTTACGTAAACGCATAACTTCGTAATGTGGTGTTTCCATGTGTTGATTAGGAATAATCACTACATCACATTTATGATGCTTTTCAATGCGGTGAACGCTACGACGCTGCTCATTTAATAAATAAGCGGCAACGGCAACAGGCACTTGTGCGTTTACTTGTGCAGTGTTGTCTTTAATCGCTTCTTCTTCAATCAAGCGTAAAATTGATAGTGCAATTGACTCGTTTGAACGAATAGTACCTTGACCACTACAACGTGGACAAACACCTTGGCTTGCTTCACCTAGTGAAGGGCGTAAGCGCTGACGCGACATTTCAAGTAAACCAAAGCGCGAAATTTTGCCAATTTGTACACGAGCACGATCTGGGCGAGCAGCATCTTTTAAGCGGTTTTCTACTTCACGTTGATGACGTGGAGGTGTCATATCAATAAAGTCGATAACAATTAAACCACCCAAGTCACGTAAACGAAGTTGACGTGCAATTTCATCCGCTGCTTCTAGGTTGGTGTTAAGTGCTGTTTCTTCAATATCACCGCCTTTTGTTGCTTTAGACGAGTTGATATCAATAGAGGTAAGTGCTTCAGTAGGGTCAATAACAATTGAACCGCCTGACGGTAAACGCACTTCACGTTGGAACGCAGACTCAATTTGGCTTTCAATTTGGTAATGCGTAAATAATGGTGTGTCACCTTGATAAAGCTTAACGCGGCTCATAAAGTCAGGACGAAAACGCTCAATGTGCGCTTTAGCTTCTTCAAAAACACGTGGTTTATCAATTAAAATTTCGCCAATGTCACGACGTAAATAATCGCGAATAGCGCGGAAAATAACGTTACTTTCTTGGTGAATTAAGAATGGCGCTTTAGCACTGTCTGCCGCTTGTTGAATGGCTTCCCAGTGGACTAATAATGCTTTTAAATCGTAGTTTAGTTCTTCAAACGATTTACCAACACCCGCAGTACGTACAATTAAGCCCATACCTTTAGGTAGTTCTAAACGGCTTAGCGACTCTTTAAGTTCAGTACGCTCATCACCTTCGATACGGCGAGAAATACCGCCAGCACGAGGGTTGTTAGGCATAAGCACTAAGTAGCTGCCGGCAACACTGATAAAGGTAGTTAATGCTGCACCTTTTTGGCCGCGCTCTTCTTTATCAACTTGTACGATTACTTCTTGACCTTCTTTGATCACGTCGCGAATATTCGGACGACCATGGAAGGTGTAACCTTGCGGGAAGTAAGTACGAGCAATTTCTTTTAATGGAAGGAAACCATGACGATCAGCACCGTAGTCAACAAATGCTGCTTCTAAAGATGGTTCAATGCGTGTGATTTTGCCTTTATAAATATTGGCTTTTTTCTGTTCGTGACCTGGGCTTTCTATATCTAAATCATATAGGCGCTGGCCGTCAACCAGTGCTACGCGCATTTCTTCTTGCTGCGTTGCATTGATTAGCATACGTTTCATAATGTTACTCTACTAGTTTATGTCGCTGACATGACGATGTTTTTCTCGCCTGTTCAGGTGTTCCTATTTTTAGAATGTGCAGCCTCACGACTGGGTCTTTAACGGAACGGCTCTGTATTTTGGTACGCAGTATTTTAAATGCCGGCAAACAATAGGGTGTTATCACGCTATTAAATTCTAAAAGGATTCAAATGTGTCGGCTATTTAGCTCAATACACGTTTTATCCAGAAGTTGGCCTGTCATATCAATCTTATTAAATGCATTCATATTAGGTGCGTAGGGCTCTTTAGGTTCAAACCATAGTTTCGTTTTTAAAACTACCGTTATCTATTTTATGAGCAAAAATCGCTACCGATGTTAATGAACGCTTATTTATTAGATTTTTTTAGTTCTAAATAAGCTGCTGTACGTTACTACTACAATATTTGAGCGAATTCTGAACGGCGTGTTTTTACGCCGTCACTATCAGACAAATTATCTGTTCATTGCTTTTACTATCACATTAAAAATCAATTCATGTTCAAACTTAACCTGCAATATATTACGCGCATTGCCGTTAGTTGTGCGCACGTGTTAACTGGGTATGTATAAAAGCTTTGGAAAACTTAACTCGGATCTGTATGATCGGTTACCCAGAATGTGCATCACGAATGTTTTGTTGTGTTAAAAAGCACCGTTGTTATTTGCAAATACTAAATATTTGCGCTGCTGATTATCCCACTATTATAACCGTGTTAGCAACTAAATTATTTTACTTAAATCAGTGATTAGGCAATGTCAGAAAAAACCGGCTTACAAGTAACTTTTGTCACTATCAACGAAGACCACTTAGGTCAGCGTATTGATAACTTTCTTATTACCCATTTAAAAGGGGTGCCTAAAAGCGCAGTTTACAAAATTCTTCGTAAGGGTGAGGTGCGTGTAAATAAAAAACGTATTAAGCCTGTTTATAAATTGCAGCTAGACGACGTTATTCGTATACCGCCAATTAGAGTGTCAGAGCGTGAAGAGTTTGTACCGTCAAAACTCGATAAAGTAACGCGCCTCGAAGACGATATATTATTTGAAGATAAATACCTGATTGTTATTAATAAGCCCTCAGGCATGGCTGTTCATGGCGGTAGTGGCTTAAGCTACGGGCTTATTGAAGCATTACGCGTTTTACGCCCAGAAGAGCGTAGCCTTGAGCTTGTGCATCGGTTAGACCGCGATACCTCAGGTTGTTTACTTATTGCTAAGCGTCGCTCAGTGCTGACCGCTTTGCATGAGCAATTACGCGAAAAAACCATGGAAAAAAATTACTGGGCATTGGTAGAAGGCCAATGGGACTCGAAAACGAAAAATGTAACGGAAGGTTTGCGTAAAAATACCCTTAAATCGGGTGAGCGCGTAGTACGTGTTGATAACACGGAAGGCAAACCGTCGCATACCCGTTTTAAAGTGCTTGAGCGTTATAACGATTGTTCATTAGTACAAGCATCCCCTGTAACTGGTCGTACTCACCAAATTCGTGTGCACACTCAGTGCCAAGGTCATGCCATTGCCTGTGATGACAAATACGGCGACCAAGGATTTGACGAGTCAATGCGTAAACGTGGTTTAAACCGCTTATTTTTACACGCCCATGATTTAAGCTTCTATCATCCGAAAAACGAAACCACTATGCGAGTAGAAGCACCGCTTGATAAAGCACTATCAAGCTGTTTAGTTAAACTTAGAGCAGCAAAAGCGTGAATGTAACGCCGATTAAAAAATATAAACTGGTGATTTTTGATTGGGATGGCACCATTATGGATTCAATTAGCAAAATCGTTAATTGCATTCGCAAAAGTGCCCAATCGCTTAATATTGAGCCGCCAAGTGATACCGCCAGTAAAAATATTATTGGTTTATCGCTTGAAAACGCAATCGCAACCTTGTTTCCTGACCACCGAGAGCATCACGAAGCGCTTATTGCAGGATATAAACAGCAATATGCACTTGATACCACCCCAACACCGGTGTTTGATCATGTTGCACAGGTACTTACTGCGTTAAAAAGCCAAGGTGTAATTTTGGCCGTGGCTACAGGAAAAAGCCGAGTAGGGTTAGATCGTTTATTAGGTGAAAGTGAACTGAGTCACTTTTTTAGTGCTACGCGAACCAGTGACGACGCTAAATCAAAGCCTGCTCCCGATATGCTTTATCAATTGCTTGAAGAGCTAGGGGTAAGTGTTGATGAAGCGCTAATGATAGGCGACACCCAAATAGATATGGCAATGGCAAAAGCCGCTGGCATGGATAGAATAGGGGTAACCATGGGCGTGCACAACGCTGCGCAATTAAACGAATTAACCCCGATTGCAACCGTTGACAACTATCAGCAGTTGCAAAATATATTACTCGGTTAATCAGTTAATTTGCGCTAGGCATTTGCGCTGCTAATACATCAACACCAAACTCAGCCAATAATTGGCTGAGTTTAATCAGTGGTAAACCAATTAAGCTGTTTGGATCATCACCACTGAGTCTTTCAAATAAACAAATACCCAAGCCTTCACTTTTAAAACTTCCTGCACAGTTATAAGGTTGCTCTGCATCGCAATAAGCACTTATTTGCGCCGTTGTTAACGTTTTAAAGGTTACATTGAATGGCTCAACAATGGTTTTGCATTGCTTAGTATGAATATCGAACACACACAAGCCCGTTAAAAAAGTGACTGTTTGCCCGCTAAATAAGCTCAATTGCTTTATTGCGTTTTCTTTATTGTGCGGCTTACCTAATATTTGACCATCAAATACAGCAACCTGATCGGAGCCAATTGCGAGGCCTTGGTCAAAATGATCGACGGCTGCAGCGGCTTTTAATTCGCTGAGGCGCTTAACAAGCATGGTTGGTGTTTCGTTTTTATGCGGCGTTTCGTCAACATCGGGCGAAAACGTTTCAAACGGCAGATTAAATTTTTGTAATAAAGACTGCCTAAATGGCGAGCTTGAGGCTAATATAAGGGAGTGCTTCATGGCATGTTTTCCTAGCGTAAATCAGATTGAGTTAGGATAAATCAGATCCGTGAGTAAAACACGTGAAAAACAACGTAAAATTGGTTTTTTACTTTGACTAACTTACTAACTATCTATATGATGCAGCCCCTATGCAAAAGGTGAAAATTCCCATCACCCTTCATCCGGGCAAAGCAGCTCAGCATCGTTTAAAGTATGACGGCGTTGTACCGCTTGAGAAACTTCCTCGTTTACGAGGGGTTATCCAGGAAGAAGTAGGTGAAATAGCGGTAAAAATTCATTGCAAAAACGATGAGCAAGGTTTAGTTGTGATTAGTGGCAATTTGTCCACACACGTAACTGTCACTTGTCAACGTTGTAATGGTGATTTAGGGTTGGATTTGGATCAAGACTTTGTGTATTCGCCAGTCGGTTTGGATGCAGAGTCAGATGATCTTCCAGAAAGCTACGACGAAGTAGCACTTGATGAAAATGGTGAAATAGACGTATTTGAGTTAATCGAAGACGAACTTATTTTAGCAGTGCCATTAGTGCCTACCCACAACGAAGCTTCATGCAGTTATACAGCAGAGCCTGCCAGCTTTGGTGTTTTAAAGGCGGAAGATGATAAACCAAATCCATTTGATATTTTGAAACAACTTAAGAAAGATTCTTAGGAGAAGACTATGGCTGTACAAAAAAGCAAAAAGTCTCGTGCAAGACGCGGCATGCGCCGTTCACACGATGCGATCAGTGGTCCAACTTTAACTGTAGACCAAACATCTGGTGAGACTCATCGTCGTCACCATGTGACTGCAGATGGTTACTACAAAGGCGTTCAAGTAATTTCTAACTAAGAGATTGCTTATATGCTGACTAATCTAACCATAGCGTTAGATATGATGGGGGGCGATTATGGCCCCCGTTCATCTATCCCCGCAGCCGTTCGTGCGGTAAATGCTAATGCCAACTTAAAACTCATTTTATGTGGCAACGAGCAAGTAATAGCTAAACAACTAGAATCACTCGATTCACTTTCTCATCCCAGATTAATTATTCGCCATTGTAACGATGTTGTTACCAATGCCTGCGAACCCGCTGTTGCTGTTCGCTCAAAAAAAGATTCTTCCATGCGAGTTGCCCTTGATTTAGTTAAATCGGGTGAAGCGCAAGCCTGTGTTAGCTCTGGCAATACAGGAGCGCTATTTTTTATGGCGCATTACGTATTAAAAATGCTTCCAGGGGTGAAACGTCCCGCACTTATCTCTGCTGTACCTACTGAACGTAAAAATCCCGTTTACTTACTCGACTTAGGCGCTAATGTGCATTGTGATGCGCAAATGCTGTATCAGTTCGGCATTATGGGCTCTGTGGTTGCAGGCCAAGCACTTGGCTGCGATAACCCTAAAGTGAGTTTATTAAATATTGGTGCTGAAGATATAAAAGGCCATGAAGAAATTAAGCAAGCCGCACAATTAATGCAACAAAGCGAGCTGATTAATTATATTGGTTACAGTGAAGGCAGCGATATTTTTTCTGGCAAAGCCGATGTTATTGTCTGTGAAGGCTTTGTTGGTAATGTTGCACTTAAAACCTGTGAAGGCATTGCTAAACTTATCATGAAAAAGTTTACCCGTGCCCTCGAAAAGCACGTCGTTTACAAGTGTATGGCGTTTATGTTGGCGCCAATCATAAAAAAACTCTATAAAAGAGTGAACCCCGACCAGTATAACGGCGCTTCTCTGGTAGGATTGCGCGGTATTGTTGTTAAAAGCCATGGAAATGCCTCAGCTAAAGCATTTCATGCCGCAATCGACGAAGCAGTGAAAGAAGTAGAACGTCAACTTCCAGATAAAATAGCTGCTATTTTCGAAAAAACACATTCTAAAGACACGGCGGTTGAATAACAGTTAACGTGCCGTGTTACACATTATTTATTTTGTTTAATTATAAGAGCAAATTATGGCACAAAAAATTGCACTTCTTTTTCCAGGTCAAGGCTCGCAAACTGTGGGTATGTTACAAGAGCTACTAGCGAGTTCTGACATAGTAAAAGCTACATTTGCAGAAGCTTCAAGCGCACTTGGTTACGACCTAGCAGACCTTGTACTTAACGGTCCAGAAGAAAAACTAAATCAAACACACCGTACTCAGCCTGCACTATTAACTGCAAGCGTTGCTATTTATCGTCATTGGTTAGCTGCAAATCCAGATGCAGACGTCGTTATGGCAGGTCACAGCCTGGGTGAGTACTCAGCTTTAGTATGTAGCGATGTGATCAGTTTAAGCGAAGCCGTAAAATTGGTTGAAAACCGCGGTTTATACATGCAAGAGGCCGTACCTGCTGGTGTAGGTTCTATGGCCGCAATTATTGGTTTAGGCGACGATGAAATTAAAGCCGCTTGTGCAGCAGCGGCACAAGGTGAAGTGGTTTCTCCAGTAAACTATAACTCGCCAGGGCAAGTGGTTATTGCCGGTCATAAAGATGCAGTTGATAGAGCCTCTGTTGCTTGTAAAGAAGCCGGAGCAAAACGTGCACTGCCATTATCGGTAAGCGTACCGTCGCATTGTGAACTAATGAAACCAGCCGCAGAAAAATTAGCCGCCGATTTAGCCGCTTTAACATTTAATACACCTAAGTGTGATGTAATTAATAATGTTGATGTAAAAGCTGAAGGTTCAGCAGATGCAATTAAAGAGGCATTAGTGCGTCAGCTATATAGCCCAGTACGTTGGACCGAAACGGTACAAGCACTGGTTGCACAAGGTGTAACGCAAAGTTATGAATTTGGTCCTGGTAAAGTACTAACCGGGCTTGCAAAACGTATTGATAAAGCGATGGTGTGTGGTTCAGTTAACGACCTTGCATCAATCGATTCAGCTAAATAAGAGTATATAAAATGAGTAATTTATTTTCTTTAGAGGGCAAAGTTGTCCTGATCACTGGCGCTAGCCGTGGTATTGGTAAGGCCATTGCAAACACATTAGTAGCACAAGGTGCAAAAGTAGCGGGCACAGCAACAAGTGAGTCGGGTGCGGCTAAAATTAGTGACTACTTAGGTGATAACGGTAAGGGCTATGCGTTAAACGTAACGGATCCTGCATCGATTGAGGCGACATTAGCGGCAATTAAAGCCGATTTAGGTGATATTGATGTATTAGTAAATAATGCCGGTATTACGCGCGATAATTTATTAATGCGCATGAAAGAAAATGAGTGGGACGATATTATCGATACCAACTTAAGCTCTATCTTCCGTTTATCTAAGGCTGTACTTCGCCCAATGATGAAGAAAAAGAACGGCCGTATCATCAATATCGGCTCTGTAGTGGGTACTATGGGTAATGCGGGTCAAGCTAACTATGCGGCCGCTAAAGCGGGTGTTATCGGCTTTTCTAAGTCACTAGCGCGTGAGGTAGCCTCTCGTGGTATTACTGTAAATGTGGTTGCACCTGGTTTTATTCAAACAGACATGACCGATGATTTGACAGATGAGCAAAAAGCAGCAACGCTTGCAAACGTACCTGCGGGTCGTTTAGGTCAGCCAGATGAGATTGCAGCTGCAGTATGTTATTTAGCATCTGACGCCGCTGCGTATGTATCAGGTGAAACTTTGCATGTAAATGGTGCGATGTACATGGTTTAAGTTCGCAATGCGAATTAAATAAACTATAAATTGCATGCGGGTTTGCTAAAAAATATTGAATTTTTCGCAAACTTGCTTTAAACATACTTGAAATCGCTGTGAAAATAAGCGATAAAAGATAAAATAAACACTCAAGAGGTTTGACCAGCAAATTATTTATGGTCAAAAGATTGAATCAGAGAATTATCGGACGTAAACTACGCCGCAATCTGAAAATAACGCATTGGCGTTTTTAATAAAGGAAAGAAGAATGAGCGATATCCAAGAACGCGTAAAGAAAATTATCATCGAACAGCTAGGTGTTAAAGAAGAAGAAGTTAAAAACGAAGCTTCATTCGTTGATGACCTAGGTGCAGACTCTCTTGATACTGTTGAATTAGTAATGGCTCTTGAAGAAGAGTTCGACACTGAGATCCCAGATGAAGAAGCTGAAAAGATCACTACAGTACAATCTGCAATCGATTACGTTACAGCTCACGCTGAGTAATTAATCGCAAATTAAGGGCAGCATTCGCTGCCTTTAATCTTTATATCCAAACCACCTCAAAGTACATGATTCAATTCCAAACCCTCACTCATCATCAGCAATTAAATTGTTATTGCTCAGCGTTGGTTATTGGTTTGAGACTCGCACTTTGAGGTAGCTTGGGTATGATCATCCCCCATACTAATAACATAACTAGCAACAGCGTTAACGCTGAAATAAACTGAGCTAAGTTAATTGGTATAATAATAATTCCTTATTGGAGGCAAACCGTGGCTAAACGTCGTGTCGTCGTAACTGGCTTAGGAATGTTGACGCCGCTAGGCAATGATGTTCAATCAACCTGGCAAGGCTTATTAGATGCTAAAAGTGGTATTCAAAATATTACCCACTTTGATACATCAAAATTTGGTACTCACTTCGCTGGTTTAATCAATGGTTTTGATGCATCGGCTTATATGTCACCAAAAGATGCTAAAAAAATGGATTTATTTATCCAGTATGGCATTGCAGCGGGTGTTCAAGCTTTTCAAGATTCTGGCCTCGAAGTCACTGAACAAAACGCAACACGCATAGGTGTAGCGGTGGGTTCAGGCATTGGTGGCTTAACTCTCATTGAAGAAAACCACATAAAATTATTAAACAGCGGCCCACGTAAGTTATCGCCGTTTTATGTACCGTCTACCATTATTAATATGATCTCGGGTCATTTATCTATAATGCACGGCTTACGTGGTCCTAATATTTCAATTGTAACGGCATGTACTACAGGCCTGCACAACATTGGCCATGCCGCTCGTATGATTGCCTACGGCGATGCCGATGCAATGGTTGCCGGTGGCGCAGAAAAAGCCTGTACACCAATTGGAATGGGTGGCTTTAACGCCGCACGTGCGCTTTCAACGCGTAATGACGATCCACAAGCAGCGTCTCGCCCGTGGGATAAAGACCGTGATGGTTTTGTACTTTCTGATGGTGCCGGTGTGGTGGTTGTTGAAGAATACGAACACGCGAAGGCACGTGGCGCTAAAATTTATGCAGAACTTGTTGGTTTTGGTATGAGTGGTGATGCGTACCACATGACCTCACCACCAGAAGATGGCGCAGGTGCAGCTCTGGCTATGGAAAACGCATTAAATGATGCGCAAGTAAATGCAGAGCAAGTTGGCTACATCAATGCACATGGTACGTCTACTCATGCGGGCGACAAAGCAGAAACGTCAGCGGTTAAAACTATTTTTGGTGATTCAGCTAAAGATGTAATGGTAAGTTCATCTAAATCTATGATGGGTCACTTACTTGGAGCGGCGGGCTCTGTTGAGTCGATAGTATCTATTTTATCGTTGACCGAGCAAAAAGTGACGCCAACGATTAACTTAGATAACCCAGATGAAGGCTGTGATTTAGATTACGTACCGCATACAGCACGTGATGCTAAACTTGATTACGCTTTGTGTAACTCATTTGGGTTTGGTGGTACTAATGGCTCGTTACTGTTTAAAAAGGTATAATCTTTTTTAACAACGAACGACAATAAGAACCCAGTTGTTTAACTGGGTTTTTTTATGTGTAAAAAAATATGCAAACAATAATAACAGCAAGTGAAACCAGTAATATAAGCACCCGTGATAGGGGCTTAAATTATGGCGATGGCTTTTTTACCACTGCAATGGTTACTGATGGACAAGTTGAGCATTGGGCTTATCATAAAGCACGTTTAATTGAATGTGCGCAGCGTTTGGGCTTTCCTGCACTTGAATTTAATGCACTAGAGTCGCACATTACTCAGCAAGTAGCATCACAGGCGCAAGCGGTTGTTAAAATTGTGGTAACACGCGGCGAGGGCGGGCGAGGCTATGCGCCACCAAGCGAATGTAATTTAAATATTATTGTGAGTGTTTTACCTTATCCAGATCATTATAACAGTTTAACAGATGCAGGCATTAGTTTAGCTATTAGCCCGATTAAGCTGGCCGTTCAACCTCATTTAGCTGGACTTAAAACTTTAAATAGGCTTGAACAAGTACTGATCAAAAATGCCCTACAAACTCAGCACAGCGATGATGCGTTAGTCCTTGATTACAACAACAATGTAATTGAAACTTCAGCGGCTAATATTTTTGCAATAAAAAATAATAAAGTATTTAGCCCAAGGCTCGATGAATGCGGTATTAAAGGTGTTTTTCTGCAATCTTTATGTGATAAATTAACCGTTGAATTTAAAACTGTCAGCGTTGATGACCTTACCCAAGCAGACGCCGTATTTTTATGTAACAGCTTAATGAAAATTGTGCCCGTAAAAAGTATAGGCGAGCACTGTTTTGATATTGTGCACAGCCAATCATTACTAAACGAGTTACTAGCCAAGGAGGCTTAGTGTTAAAAGTTATATTATCAGTATTACTACTGGCTTTTTTTAGCTCTGTGATTGGCTACCAGCAATTACAAGCAACCATTCAAACGCCATTAAAGGTAGCCACTAACACCCAATTTAAAGTTGAAAAAGGCACCGGTTTTAATAAGTTATGTCGTCAGTGGCAACAGCAGCAGTGGCTTGAAGATTGCTGGCGGTTTCAAATATTAGCTAAACTCGACCCAACCTTGACCGATTTAAAAGCGGGTTTGTATGAGTTGAGCGTAGATAGCGTAATAAACAACATAAAAAAAATAAACCAAGGTGAGCAAATTAGTTTTAGCTTTACCATTATTGAAGGTCAAGCACTTAGAGATGTATTAAATACGGTAAAAATTGCTCCACATTTACAAAACGATTTAAAACTCGAACAGCTTGGCGAGCAAATAATCGGCAAGCAAACTCACCTTGAAGGATGGTTGTTTCCCGATACCTATCATTATCATAGTAACGACAGCGCGAGTAGTTTATTAAAGCGTGCAGCGCAAAAAATGCAGCAAACACTGGCAGATGCATGGCAGCAACGGGCAAGTGATTTACCTTACAATACCGCCTATGAGGCCCTGATAATGGCTTCTATTATCGAAAAAGAAACCGCGCTTGCCAGCGAACGCCCGTTAATTGCTTCGGCGTTTATTAACCGCTTAAATACCAATATGCGCTTACAGACCGATCCTACCGTAATATATGGACTAGGCGAAGATTTTGACGGCGATATTAAACGTAAAGACTTAAGAAATTACACCCCGTATAATACCTATCGTATTAACGGATTACCGCCCACACCGATTGCCATGCCCTCCAAAGAAGCCATTTTAGCGGCGGTAAACCCGCCCAAAAGCGAGTATGTTTACTTTGTAGCCAAAGGCGATGGTAGCCATCAGTTTTCAACCACATTAAAACAACATAATGCGGCGGTTAACCAGTATATTTTAAATAAAAAGAATTAGTGTTTATGAAACCAAAATTTATAGTTATAGAAGGCCTAGAGGGCGCGGGTAAATCTACCGCCATTGCCCTGTGCCAAGACTTTTTAAATCATCACCATGTTGATTTTATCAATGTGCGCGAACCCGGTGGAACACCACTGGCTGAATCGTTACGTACTTTAGTAAAAGCAGAACACCAAGAAGAAATAGCTTTTGAAACTGAGCTGCTAATTATGTATGCCGCGCGTTCACAACTAATGCATAATGTGATCAACCCAGCGCTTGAACAAGGCCAGTGGGTATTGGCTGATCGTCACGATTTATCGTCACAGGCGTATCAAGGCGGTGGGCGAGGAATTAGTGCAAACACGTTAGCGTCGTTATCGTCTATGGTGTTAAAAGGTTTAAAACCCGATTTAACTATTTACTTAGATATAGACCCTGTTATTGGCCTTGAACGTGCAAAAGGCCGTGGTGAGCTAGATAGAATTGAGCAAGAAGCCATTGAGTTTTTTCAGCGCACCCGTATGCGTTACATTGAGCTTGCAAATGATGACGACAGCATAAAAACAGTTGATGCCAACCAAAGTATTGATAAAGTTCACCGTGATATTACCAATGTACTACGCACGTTTTTTTCAGGGTTAAAATAATATGGCATTGCCGTGGCTTAATGAGGTAGAGCAACGCTTAACTCAAAGCTATAAAGCGCAACGTTTTCATCATGCGCAACTGTTTTGTGGGCCCATTGGGGTTGGCAAATTTGAACTAAGTGAGCAACTCGCAAACAGTTTGCTATGCCAAAATACGCAAGTACAGTTAAGTAGCCCCACTAGCGTACTAAGACCTTGTGGGCAATGTAAAAGTTGTTCATTAAACTTAGCGGGTACACACCCAGACAAACGCATTACCCGAGTAGAAGGGCAAAGCATAGGTGTTGATGATATTCGCGGCATAAGCGATTTTATGCACCAGTCAGCTGCGCAAAATGGCAATAAAGTAGCGATTATTCAAAACTGCGAAAAAATGACCACCGCAGCCGCTAATGCGTTATTAAAAACCCTTGAAGAGCCAAGTAATAGTCGGTTTTTAATCCTGACAACCAGCCAAGTGGCGCAGTTACCAGCGACTATTTTAAGCCGTTGTGCTAAAACCGAGGTTAAAGTAACTAATAACCAATTAGCACAACAATGGTTAAGTAGTTTGGATGTGCCTAACTATACCTGGTTGTCGTTATTTTATAGCCAACCATTGCAAGTAAAGCAGTGGCAACAGCAAAATCAGCTAGAAAATATTGATACGCTTTATAAATTTGCAACTGAGTTTAAACAAAGCCATAATTTCAATGCGTTAGTCGATATAATAAATAAACAGCCCGAGCTTGTTCGTATTTTTACTTTATTTTTAAGTGAGCAGCTCAAACAACAGCTTTTAAATGGCATGAGTTTTGACTCTTATCAAGTTGCTCAGCAAGCACTGAATGATTTTTTACAGAATAACATACAAATACTTGGGTTAAATTTACCGCTTGCGGTATCACGACTAGCGTATACATTACGTAACCAATAAAAAGGACTAGATATGCAAGAGCTATTAGTAGATATAGACGACCTTGATGAACTATATCGCTGTTACATGCCTTTTTTAAAAAAAGGTGGGTTATTTGTACGCACCAATATGCGTTATGAACCTGGGTATTCACTTGCCTTACGCGTTACCTTGCCTGACGCGCTAGAAGATGACGTGGTAACCGGAAAGGTTACGTGGGTCACTCCACAAGGCGCTCAGAGCTCAAATCCACCGGGGATCGGTATTAGCTTTTTAGATGACAAAACCAATCTAAACGCGAAGATCGAAAAACTGCTGGGGACTATGTTAAACTCCGGCAATCCAACTTATACCATGTAGTAAAAACAGGCCTTATTTTGATTGTAGATTCTCATTGCCATTTAGACCGTCTTGATTTTGATAAACTCGATTTAAACCTAGACCAAGTACTTGATAACGCCCGCGCTAAAAAAGTAGAACATTTTTTATGTGTCAGCGTCACACTTGATCAGTTTCCCGATATGCTAGAGCAAATTAAGCATTACGATGACGTGTCTGCGTCATGTGGCGTGCATCCACTCGATCAAAAAGACGCACTCAACAAACAGCAATTAATTGACTTAGCCTCACACGACAAAGTAGTAGCCATAGGTGAAACTGGGCTTGATTATTACTATGCAAAAGACACTCATGCAGTGCAACAAGCGAGTTTTGTTGGCCATATTGAGGTAGCTAATGAATTACAAAAGCCACTTATTATTCATACCCGTGATGCCCGTGCCGATACCATTAATTTAATGCGTGAGCACAAAGCAGAAAATTGCGGTGGGGTACTTCACTGTTTCACCGAAGATTGGGATATGGCCAAAAAAGCCATTGATATGGGCTTTTATATCTCTATTTCAGGCATTGTGACCTTTAAAAATGCGGTAGAGCTTAAAGAGGTAGTAAAGCAAATTCCTCTCGATCGACTGCTTATTGAAACCGACTCGCCTTACTTAGCGCCAGTACCATATCGTGGTAAAACTAATCAGCCAGCGTATGTTGAAGACGTGGCTTATTACATTAGTGAACTCAAAGGCATTAGCTTTAACGAGTTGGCAAAAGCCACTACTGATAACTTTTACTCTTTATTTAAATTAGCAGCTAAAGGCTAACCTCATGACGATTCTCTCGGTGCAACACCCGCTGATAATTATGGGGCCCATGGTGCGCCGAGCAGAAAAAGCTTCAGTTTGTATTCAGTTTGCTACTTCAAAGCCAGTAAATTGCCGTGTAGAGCTAATTGGCTTCGAGTGCTATAGCGAACAAGACACCATAAGGCTAGGTGAATATTTATTCTTACAGTTTGTGGTAATTAAACCTATAAACAGTCAGTTCCCGCGCGATACATTATTATCATACCAACTATTTTTTGATGACACCCCTGTTGATTTATCAGCATTTAGCTTTAACAATCAGCCATTACCTGAATTTGTGATCCCCAAAAAACTAACGCAAATATTACATGGCTCGTGCCGCAATGCGCATCATCCTGCAAAAGACAGCCTAGTAAGTTCAAGCCATTGGCAAGCCGTTCAGCGAAGTAATGAACAGCAGGGGGCACAGTTATTATTGCTTTCGGGCGATCAAATTTATGCTGACGATGTAGCTGGCCCCATGTTATTAGCGATACATCAGCTAATTAAGCACTTGGGTATTTATAAAGAGCAGCCACTTGATTTAGATTTACCCGCTGACATTGCAGAACAGTTGTATGGTCGCCATTACTTGTTGCCAACTACCTCATGGAAAAACCGCTCAAAACTAGGTATTGGCTATTGGTTAAAAAAGGACGAACCGCATTTTTCTAGTGTAAAAGCGTATAATCATCTGATTCATTTTGAAGAGTTCGTAGCACTGTATTTACTCAATTTTAGTAGCCAAGCATGGCAATACATTGACCTAAATAACTTAAGTTACTCAGGTGGTAACGGAAAAAATCAAGCGCTATTTAATGCAGAAAAAACCGCATTAATCGACTATGCACAAGGTTTAGCAGAGGTAGATCGATTGTTTGCCAATGTATCTACCTTAATGATGTTTGATGACCATGATGTAACCGACGATTGGAACCTCACCGCAGGGTGGGAGCAAGCCATTAATCAAAACCGCAGCAGCAAGCGTATTGTAAATAATGGCTTAGCGAGCTATTGGCTGTTTCAAGGAATGGGCAACGACGCACTGCAAAAAACCGGATCGTTACTTGGCCCTTTTAACGACTGTTTAGCCGGCGATATGCAATGGCAATTTAAAGCGTTTGATAAGCACCTTAACGATTTTAACCATTGGCATTACGAGCTAATGACCATTCCTAAAGTGGTGGTGCTCGATACTCGTACGCATCGTTGGCGTAATGAGCAAAACTTTAACGAACCTTCAGGTTTACTTGATTGGGAACGTCTCACAGAGCTTGAAGAAAGCCTATTAAGCCATGACCAAGTCATTATTGTATCGCCTGCTCCCGTGTTTGGGGTTAAATCGATAGAGGCAATTCAAGCGGTGTTTAATATGTGTGGGCAACCACTGATGGTTGATGTAGAAAACTGGATGGCCCACGAAGGCTCAGCCAAAAAGTTACTCAACACCTTTAGGCGCACCGACACCCCAAACGAAACGCTGATTTTATCGGGCGATGTACACTATTCGTTTTGTTTTTCAGTGCAAAAGCGTTTTGGCGATCATCCCAACAGAATTTGGCAACTGACAGCCAGTGGCATTAAAAATGAGTTTCCGCGCAAGCTAATAAATATACTCGACAAGCTCGACTCTATTTTATACGGTCCCAAAAGCCCACTTAACTTTTTTACCAAACGCTGGCATATGGAAGTAGACAAACACCAAACTAAAGGCAAAGGGCAAAAGTACTTAGTAAGCGATTCTGCCATTAGTTTGGTTACGCTTGAAGCGGGTAATTTAGCCAGGTATCAGCTAATCCACGGCGACGGCCACACCACCGAATTTGATTTAGAAGAGCAGTGATTTAATACAAGAATTAGGTCGATATTATTGCCAACTTGTAGCAGCGGCTTCATGTCGCGTCATTTTATAATGTCGTTAGCGACGGGCGACGGGCGATGAGCGACGAGTTACGGGGTAAATATCCAAAAGCGCAGCGTCTCTTAACTCTCTTTGTTAATAATTTCTTTGCGCGGCATAAAGCCCCGCCTACAATAAACAGCTATGTTACCCTTATTCGTAGGCGGGAGTTTACCTCGCGCATGTTTAAAGTATGAGGGTATTAGGCCCGTAACCTGACCCCCGCAGCCCGTTAACTTCGTCGTTTTTTAATCCGCTTTGGTGCCGGTAACTTATTGGTTAATATCGCTAAACATAACACCACTATAAACAGCATTGAGTTTGCGCCGGCTTGTAAGGAGTAATCAACCGACGAATGTAGCATCATGGCTACTATGGCCGTAGCACAACCAAACGCCCCCCCCTGATAAAGCGCCGTCTTACGCGTTCGCATAGTATTAATACATAACCACAAACAATAAAGCACTAGCAGTCCTAATAACGCTGTGGCAGGAATACCTAGCTCAACTGCAAATTGTACATAATCGTTATGCGCGTTGTCGTAGTAGCCAGAGTAGGGCTCAGATTGATACGCAGGAAACGCAGTATAAAAAGTACCGCCACCAGAGCCCAATAATGGGTTATCTAAAATCAGTGGAATTGAGTCACGTACAACTTCATCTCGTGTTTCTGATTGCAAGCTGGTTTCGCTAATACGTTGTTTTACTTTTTCTACATCGAAAATAGCACCAATAATAATTAAATCGATAATAAAAAAGCTCACAATCAGCAATTTAAATGCTTTAGGCTTTTGCTTATAAACAAACAGCGCTAGTAAGCTTACTATTATTAAAGCGATAAAAAAGGCCGAGTTACCCATACGGCTGCGAGTTAAAATAAGCGCCACAATAATAATAATTAACGAAATGCGTAAAATTATTTTAGAACTCAATAATATTTCGGCCCAAGCGCGTAGTGTTTGTTTTACAGTGGGCTGATAACCGCTGTTAGAGCGTTTTAGTTCACTGATTAAAACACCAATGCCTAAACATAAACATAAAGCTAAGTAATTAGCTAAAAAGTTAGAATAGGTAAAAGTACCAATTGCACGATCTGTATGTTTGTAACCAAATAAAGGACTAACAATATCGGGAGATAAGTTTAAATAACTAGCGTACAACGCCTGAAATACACCGGCACAAATAACAGCATAAATTAACTTTTTAATTCGCTCTGCACTATTGCAGTAGTTAAATATTAACCAGCTCAGCATAATTAAAAAACAGGTTTTTAATAACATTTGTTTGGTTTGAAATGCATCAACACTCACGCCAAACAGCTGTATACCACAAACTAAAATAACTGCACTTAGAGTAAAAAATAGTGGCCAAGAATAGCGAGGCGGAAATAGCGCTTGGTTGTTATTTAACACACTGTGGGTAAGATGGGTAATAAAGGTAAAGCTAGTTAAAATGCCAATAGCTAAAATTGCCCAAGGTCGGTAACTACCTAAAGGAAGAGGAAGTAAAAATAGGATCAAACAAATTAAAAAAAATATAAAACGATTCAAAATAAACTCAAACAAAGTAAAAACGCAGCCAATAGGCTGCGTTTAAATATACTTATGGTAAAAACTAGTTACCGACTTCAGATATACCGTTATCACCACCTGTACCACCAGAGCCTGGAGGTGTTGGTAATGTTGGTAAACTGCCTACTGGCGGAGCAGGTTGACCTACACCAGGGCCTGCAGCGGTCGCTTCAGAAGCGGTGGTTGCATCAACACCTGCAGTAATTGCAGCAAGTGTAATTGCATCAGAGTCTAAACCTGCAGCCGTAAGTGCAGCTAAAAAGTCAGAAATTAACGGATTGTCTGCACCAAATTGGGCAACAACAGCTGCAACCATCGCATCAATGTCTGCAGCGCTACACGCAGCATTTAGTAATTTCTCTTCTAATTCAACTTTTTCTTTGTTTTTACAAATACGTTTAATAGCTTCTACTAAATCTTCGCGTAATTGCTCTGGTGAAGTATCTGCAGTAACGTTATTAAGAATATCAATTATGTTATTTATGCTCACTTCTTGAACCACAGCATCGTTATCCGTTTGTGCATGGGTTGGAAGAGCAGTAAGAGCTGTTGCGCTAGCTACTAAGCCAGCTAAAAGTAATTTTTTCATTTCTCGTCCCTAGGTTGAGCTTTAATTGCAAAATTTTAGCGCATCGGCGCAAAAAGTAAACTCTTTATTTACGCCATTTTCATTAGATTTAATAATTTTTGATGGTGACAGTATTAAATTACCTTGTACCCCGTCACATCCCAATGATTCGAGTATCTCTAACGTTTCAGTCTTTTCAATTAAACAGGCTAAAACTTTAATACCAAAGCCATGACAAATATTATTAACTGTTTGAATATAAAATTGGCTTTGTGGGTTAGTTACTAAATCTTGAATATAACTACCATCAATTTTTACATACTCAATATCAAGACCTTGTAAATACCTGAACGACGTTAAGCTAGTACCAAAGTGTTCAATACATACATTAATACCCAGCTCTTTAATTGCATCTATGTGTAACGAAGCTACGTGCACATTATAGAGCAAACCAATTTCATGTAGTTCGAATACAAGATTTGTTTTAATAACGGGTTTAGTGTGCGAATAAAGGGTGAGCCATTGTATAAAGTCAGTTGAGTACAACGATGCCTTGCTAATATTAAGTGCAAATACATCATTAGGGTAATGTTCTTTTATATCTACAAAGCTTCGTATAATTTTTTTATCGAGTTCTTCGGTTAAATTTAACTTTTCAGCCATGGCGAATAAGTGGCCATTATTTACTTTTTCACCCTCATGAATAAAGTGGGCAAATACTTCAAAATAACATTGAGAATCAGTTTTATTAGCTTGCTTTACGGGCTGCACTGAAAAGCTCACTTCACCCGCATTAATAATCGACTTAATTAAAGTACGCCATTGGTTAACACTAAATAATGACTCTTTATCGGTATTGTCTAATGTAGCATCTTCGCCAATAGTGCAACTAGTATCAAGTAACGACAACACTTCACCCAAGGCAGCGCCTTGATCAATCCCAACTATGGCTAAATTAGCGTAACCATTAATGTGTGAGCTATTTTCTTTTTGACTTAACTTATCACTCACATCTAAGCGAGCTTTACTTAAAAATAAAACATCATACGGGGCCAATAAAACGAACGTTCCCCCGTTGAGCCTAAATAAAGATGAATTTGGTAACTCATTAGCAAGCTGTTTAAGTATTTTTGCAGCATCAAGCACATGCTGATCGCCATCTTGATAGCTTACAACTTGGTTAATATTATTTAACGAGGGCAGGGTAAGCATCATTGCAGTAATGGGTGTATCGTCAGTAATATTATTAACAACTGAATTAAAGTGGTTCTCAAACGACTTGCGGTTACCTAACCCTGTTAACGAGTCTATGTATACCTCTTCGGTAAGTGCTTGAGTTTGTTTTGTTAGTGAGTCAAACGTACTTTGTAGGTTTAAAACCATGTTATTAATGGCTTGTGTAACAGTGCGCAGTTCTCGAGCAACCGGTATTTCTTTATTTAAGGTAAAACGCTTTCGTGTTACTAGCATAGCTTGGTTTTCTACTGCTTGTAGTGGCTTAAATACCGCACGTAATATTAAAAATGCAATTGCCAGTGACGCTGCTAATAGTAAAAACGAACTATATAAGCTGCGCAAGGTGTGCTGCCACAAGGTTAAATACGATTGCCCAGTATGGCTGGTTACATCAAGGGTGCCGGCCATCATCCAGCCATTGTTAATTTCAGAATGCATAGTTGGTGCACTTAGTTCAACAGCACCTATAAACCAGCTAGGAACTGATTCAACGCGTTTAGGATTTTGTAATTCAAAAACGATGTTGTTTTGCACATCAGTAAACTTAATTTGGCTATAATAACCAGAGTCAAAAATAGCGGTTGCCATCGTCTCGGCAATCATTAGGCTGTCGTCTTCTAAATAAGGAGAGATAGAAAGGCCTAAACTGGTAGCGGTATCTTGCGCGTGGCTAGCCATTTGCGTTTGTAAGTAATTACGGGTTGTATCAACGTCGGTAATAACGCGTACACAAAACGAAATTATCGAAATTAAAATTATCAAGCCATATACTTGAGTCTTTAAACTCAATCCATATTTAAAGAGTCGAGACATAACTACTAGTTCCTTTATTGTTATCGTTGGCAGGCGCAAGCTCACCTTGTTCAATTCGCTCAAGCATGGTGTTCCAAGCAGAAACACCACGACTATTTTTAACTTTATTACCTAACCCTTTCGACTTGGCTAACCATAAACCTTGGCCATTAAAACTATATATAGGTTTTAAATCGCCACGGTTACTAGCAGGTACCAATTTTGTATTGAAATTATCAAGCACTAGCGGTATTTGATTAGGTTGTTCAAAGTATATAAGTACCATGTGAGGTTGATTAACCGTACGCTGGCGTACATACATAAAGCGTATTTTATCTTCAGGGATTCCTAAGGCTATTAAAGTAAAATACTTTGCAATAACATAATCTTCACAGTCACCCATACCCACCCCCAAGCTTTCTAGTGGCGTGGCCCAATAATCTTTTTTTTGCCAAAGCTCGTCATCGGTTTTGTACTTTATATGCTTATTAAAAAAGTCATTAACTAAATGAATTTTTTGCCATTCGCTTTTGTCGGCAGAGTCATCTATAAAACTCAGCCAGTTTTTTATTCTTTGGTGGCCAGCATCACCATAAAACTGTTTGGCACGGGTAATTATATCGCTATTACGCAAATGTAAAAGCATGTCTTGTGCACAAGCAAAAAAAGACACTAATATAATGATGCAAATTCCTACCCGCACAAAGCCCATCCCTAAAAAATTAACGCGGTAATTATATTCCCATTGAAACTAAAATGATAGGTTATAAAAAGTGCACCCACCCTTAAGTTAACAATCTGTTAACTTAAAACAATCTAAAAGGCTGCTTTTTGTATTGAGCGAATTTATCTGGTGTGTATAATACCCGCCCATATGGACAGTAGCACTTAAAACACATGCTTAAATTTAGCAACGGCATCAATAAGTTTCTACGAAAATAAAAAAACGATAAAAGGAATTGAAGTGAAAGTATTAAAAGCAGTCTTGCCTGTTGCAGGTTTGGGTACGCGCATGCTGCCAGCGACCAAAGCAATGCCAAAGGAAATGCTTCCGCTAGTCGATAAACCTCTCATCCAGTATGTTGTAAACGAAGCAGTTAAAGCCGGTATTAAAGAAGTTGTTCTGGTTACCCATGCCTCCAAAAACGCAATAGAAAATCACTTTGATACTAGCTTTGAGCTAGAAGCGACCCTAGAGGCCCGCGTAAAACGTAGCTTGCTAGAAGAAATTCGTTCAATAATTCCGCGAGATGTCAGCATTATTTCGGTTCGTCAATCAGCGCCGTTAGGCTTGGGCCACGCAATACTTGAAACTCGCCCAATCATTGGTAATAACCCATTCGCTATTTTGTTGCCTGACGTCATTATCGATCAATATAAGTCGAGCCTAAAGGTTGATAACTTAACGCAAATGATCGGCCGATTTGAGCGCACCCAGCATAACCAAATTATGGTTGAGCCCGTCCCACATCAAGAAGTGCACAACTATGGTGTAGTTGATTTAGCGGGTAAAAATATTGCCCCAGGCGAAAATGCAGCCATTACCAACATGGTTGAAAAACCAAATAATGACGAAGCGCCAAGTAATTTAGCCATAACAGGACGTTATGTTGTATCACCTGCTATTTGGGATTTGCTTGAATATACGCCACCAGGTGCTGGCGGCGAAATTCAATTAACAGATGCATTACTGCAGTTACGTCACCTTGAAACAATTGAAGCGTACCATTTAAAAGGTAAGTCGCACGACTGTGGCTCAAAACTAGGTTATATGCTTGCAAATGTAGAGTATGCAATGCAATCAAACCTAATGGGTGAAGAATTTACAAAACGTGTTAAGCAATTAATGGCAAATGCATAAAGCTATACAAAACCGGTTAGTAAAAAATTAAAGGGAAATCATGGCTATTAAAGTATTAAGTATTTTTGGTACGAGACCTGAAGCAATAAAAATGGCACCGCTAGTTAAAGCACTCAATGCCGCAGAAGGTATTGACGCAAAAGTGTGTGTTACTGCTCAGCATCGCGAAATGCTTGACCAAGTTTTAGACCTTTTTGAGATTGTACCCGAGTACGACTTGAACATTATGAAGCCGGGTCAAAGTTTATACGATGTAACAACAAATATCTTGTTAGGGCTAAAACCTATTCTTGAAGAATTTAAACCAGATTTAGTGCTTGTTCATGGCGATACCAGCACTACTTTATCTGCAAGTTTAGCGGCTTTTTATCAGCAAATTCCAGTGGGGCATGTAGAAGCAGGGTTACGTACAGGTAATTTAAGTTCGCCATGGCCTGAAGAGGGTAACCGCAAGCTTACTGGTGCTATTACAAAGCTGCATTTTGCACCAACGCAAACATCGCAGCAAAACTTACTCAATGAAGCGGTAAGTGCTGACGATATCGTAATTACTGGTAACACCGTTATTGACGCATTATTACAAGTGGTTGATAAAGTAAAAACCGACAGCGCTTTAATTTCAACTCTAAAAGCTAAATTTCCAGAACTCGATGAAACTAAAAAGCTTATTTTAGTTACAGGGCACCGCCGTGAGAGCTTTGGTGGCGGTTTTGAGCGAATTTGTGAGGCACTGGTCGAAATTGCAACTGCACACCCAGATACACAAATTTTATACCCAATGCATTTAAATCCTAATGTACGCGAACCAGTAAATCGCATATTAAAAAATGTTGATAATGTGCATTTAATCGAGCCGCAAGACTACCTACCATTTGTGTACTTAATGAATCAAGCTCACATAATCGTAACCGACTCAGGTGGTGTTCAAGAAGAAGCGCCAAGCCTAGGCAAACCTGTACTTGTTATGCGTGACACCACAGAACGCCCAGAAGCGGTAGAAGCAGGTACAGTTAAACTAGTAGGCACAGATAAAGCTCGCATAGTGAATGAAGTTAATAACTTACTCACTAACGATCAAGAATATCAGTCAATGAGCCGTGCACATAACCCTTATGGTGATGGTAAAGCGTGTGAGCGTATTGTGGCTAAAATTAAGCAACATTTTAAAGATTAAAATAAAGTTTAAAACTTTTTCAAGGATTTAGTAATGACAATTAAAACAGTTTCAGTTGTTGGTTTAGGCTACATAGGTTTACCAACTGCGGCGGTTATTGCATCGCGCGGTATGAAAGTAATTGGTTTAGACGTAAGCGAAAAAGCAGTTAATACCATTAATGCCGGTGAAATACACATAGTAGAGCCTGATCTCGACATAATAGTTCGTGGCGTAGTATCTACTGGTAACTTAAGAGCGACTACAACGCCAGAAAAAGCCGATGCGTTTATGGTAGCTGTACCTACACCATTTATTCACAGCGAAAGTGGTAACCACAGTGCAGACTTAAGCTATATTGAATCGGCTGCAAAAATGATTGCCCCAGTGCTTGAAAAAGGTAACTTAGTTATTTTAGAAAGCACCTCACCTGTAGGGGCAACGGAGCAACTAGCCGCTTGGTTAAGTGAAGCGCGCCCTGATTTAACGTTCCCACAAGATAAAGGTGATGCCGCCGACATCAATGTTGCTCATTGCCCTGAGCGTGTATTACCTGGTTATGTATTACAAGAGCTAGTGTCAAACGACCGTGTAATAGGCGGTATGAGTAAAGCATGTAGTGAAAAAGCTGTTAAGTTATACGAAACTTTCGTGCGCGGCGAGTGTATTATTACCAATGCTCGTACTGCTGAAATGGCTAAGTTAACCGAAAACTCATTTCGCGATGTAAACATTGCCTTTGCCAATGAATTATCGGTAATTTGTGACAAATTAAAAATTAATGTGTGGGAGCTTATTAAGCTTGCTAATCGTCACCCGCGTGTAAATATTTTAAACCCAGGCCCAGGTGTTGGCGGCCACTGTATTGCGGTTGATCCTTGGTTTATTGTTGCAAGTTGCCCAGACGAAGCAAAAATAATTAAACAAGCACGCTTAACTAACGACGCAAAACCATTCTACGTAATTGAAAAAGTAGCAAAAGCCGCTGATGAATTTAAACGTCCAGTTATTGCATGCCTAGGCCTTTCATTTAAAGCCGATATCGACGATCTTCGTGAGAGCCCGGCATTAAATATTGTTGAAGAGTTAGCAGCAAAAAATATAGGTGAAATACTTGCGGTAGAGCCAAACATTGCAGAACTTCCAGCTAACCTAGCAGATAAAAATGTTAGCTTAGTATCACTTGAAAGCGCACTAGAGCAAGCAAATGTCGTTGTAGTATTAGTTGATCATAAACAATTTAAAGCTGCAGACAAAACAGAGTTTGCATCAAAAGTTGTTATTGATACTCGCGGTATTCTTTAATTTTGTACTATTTATAAAGATTTTTTAATGTGTATTAATAAAATATCAATAATGCCTAAAAAACATATTGCTTTAATTATGCCCCTCTCTACTTACGACTGGGGTAGTAATAATTGTGGCGGCGTAGATAGCGTATGCCAGATGCTTGCAGAATATATGGTTAACCATGATGACGCTAACTATAGGTTTACCATTATCGGTCTTGACCCGCAAAGTAAAACCCCTTTCACAGGGGATGTTATTCATTTATCGGATAACGTTGATTTTATCTGGTTGCCTGCATCAAGCAAGCAATCAAAATTTAAAATCCCTGGCATTATTTGGCAAAATTGGCATGTACGAAAATTATTAAAGATCTTAAACCCTGACTTAGTTCACACCCACCTTTGGAGTTTATTGGTAGGTAGTTGCTACGAAGGTAAAACACTTGTCACCGTTCATAGTTATAAAAAAATAGCCCGCCGTAATGTGGGTTTAGTTAATGATTTTTTATATGAAAAAATTATTCCTTCAATTACTGCAAGGCGAAATGATAATGTTGTTGTTGTTGGTAAACAGTTGCAAAGTGCAATTATTGCAGATGGGTTTAAATCTGAAGTAGTCCATAACCCTATAAATCAAGAATACTTTGAAGCTAATTACGCCAAACATAACCGAAAAGAAGTAAAACTGGTTACGTGTGCGTTATTAACGCCAAGGAAAAAGGTTGAAGACTCCGTTGCTTTATTAGCCAAGTTAGTTAGTGATGGCTTCGACTCTTCGTTAGCTATCATTGGACCTGCTACAGATAAAGAATATACGCAACGGATTAAAAAACAGGTTGTTTCTCTAGGGTTAGAGAATAATGTGACTTTTTTTGGTAAGTTAAATAAAGCTCAGATCATACAGCAGTATACTAATGCTGACTTAGGTGTATTTACTTCTGGTGAAGAGACATTCGGCTTAGTGCCTCTAGAAATGTTAGCTGTTGGTTTACCTCTAATTACAACTAAGGTTGGAATACTTGAAGATGAAAGGCTTTTTTTTGAAGGAATAGGGGTTCAATACTTTACTAATACATTGACGTCAGAAAGTGTGAACAATTTAATTAAGAATCATGATGTGAATAAATCTAAAAGTACACTTGAAACGAAATTTAATATTGCATGTGTTTTTGAACAGTACCTCGACCTCTACTCTAAAACTATAGACGAAGTTGAATAATGTTTGGTTCATTGCTTAAGTACGCCCCAGTACAAATATTTGCTGCAATTAGTATTTTTACGTTAATTAGCATACATACTAAGTTGTTGACTACAGCTGAATATGGGATGCTGGCATTAATGCTGCTAACCGTCGAAGTTGTAAGAGCAGTAGCTGCCCAGTGGATTAACGCTAGCATGCTGCGTTTACTTCCAAGTAAAAAAACAGAGGAACATGAACATTTTGCAGCGATTGCCAACTCGATTATTTTTTGCTGCACATTGCCAGCCTTGGTATTAGTTAGTTTGGGGTTATATTTAACAGGTTTATTAACCTTATCTACGTTTTTAGCTACCTTTTTAGTTTTTTTAACTAAAGCTCTCTATCAGTTCTATCTTGAATTAGCTCGTATAATGGAGCGTTTAAATCAATATAGAATTGCCGTACTTACTCAATCTATTATGGCTATAGCAATTACAGGCAGCTTGCTAGCTTACTCTCCTAATATCCTTTCTGCGTTATCAGCCCTTGCTTTGAGCTACATAGCTGCAGGTTTAGTTGTTTTTAAACCGCTTAAAATTAGTTTTAATAAACTTAAAACTGCAGATGCTAAGGCTATTTTCTCTTATGGTTTGCCACTTATGGCCAGTGGTTTAGTTGCAGCAATATCAAGCCGATTGGATCGCTACTTTATTGCCGACTCATTAGATTTAGCACAAACAGGTATATACGCCGCTATATCAAACATTTTATTAGGAATAGGCGCACTTATTTTTATGGTTGTTGCTTTGCCAAGCTATCCTGAATTAACCAAAAAAATAAACGATAAAGCTGCTTTGTACAAAGCGCATGGTGAATATTTAATTTTATTATGTTTAATTGCAATGCCTGCTCTAGTTGGGTTTTGCATTTTAGCTGAGCCGATAACGCACCTATTGCTTAGTGAAGAATATTTATCACAAGGTTCTACTGTTATTTATATTTTATGTGCGGGGGTGTTTGTTTTAAATTTGAAGGCTCATTATATAGACCATGGTTTACAGTTCTCTTTAAACACTAAATACCTGCCCAAAATCAGTGTTTTTTCATTAATATTAAACCTTTCATTATTAGTTACTTTGATTCCTCCTTTTGGTTTGATAGGGGCGGCGAGTGCTTTTTTAATTGCTAATATTATCGCATTGGTTATGAGCCTATGGCTATCGCTAAAAAAAGGATATAAATACGCTGTACCGTTGCAGGTATATAAAATTATACTTTCAACTGTGTGTATGGCCATATTCCTGCAAGAATTACGAGTTCATCACTTTGTGATAATTAATATGCCCATAGTCAATATTGCTCTTGATATGATTACTGGCGTTATTATATTTTCATCTGTACTTGCCTTACTAAATTATAAAAAATGCAAGGCATGGGTAATAAGTTAATGAAAAATGAAAATATTTACAAAGTAATGGTGTTAACTTTTTTTACTGCTTTTATTTTTGGCGGCTATTTACTAGAGAACGTAGGTATAAAATACGTATCAGAAGGCGGAAATCCGTTAGTTAAAATACATATTTCAACATATATATTAATGCTAACCTTTGCTATCTTTACGCTCAGAAAAGGAATTCAAACACCTATAATTAATCTTAAAGAGCTAAGTTCAGCATGGCTAATTAGCTTACTGAGTATAATTCTTGTAATATTTTATGGTTTATATACCTCGGGTATGTCAGGTATAGCTTATTTGGTCAATACCATGATCTCACCACTTTTAGCTGTTTATTTATTATGTCAGTTAAGCACACATCATAAAGGTAAACTATTAAGCTTACTTGCTTATCTTTTATTTTTTAATGCCATGATTGCTATACTGGAATTTACGATAGGCAAAACAATGGTTAGTGTTGAGTTTGCAAGCTTTAGCTTTTTTCGGTCAACTGCACTCTTGGGTTTCCCTCTCAATAATGCATTAATCACAGCTGCGTTAGCCCCTATACTAATGAGTTATACTCGAATTCCTTATTTAATCTATTTTACCGTTGTAACTTTAGCTTTATTTGCTTTTGGAGGGCGAGCTGCCACTGCTATATTCATTTTCGGAATGTTGTTTTTAATTATGCCAAAGATACCTAGATTTATAAAATCAGGGTTTCATACATCAAAAATGCGTTTTGCTATAATCCAAGCGCTCGCTTTTTTTGCGTTCATTTTTACAACATTAATAATTACTTTAACTCCAATTGGTGCTCGAATCCTCAGTAAGTTGCATATTGATAAGAGTGCTGAAGCACGTTTTAACGTATATATTTTGTTAGATGAATTAACCCCTATTGAATGGGTATTTGGAGCATCGTCTGCATTTAAGCAAAATATTGATTTCTACATTGGAATAAATGTGATTGAAAATTATATCATTGGTTGGGTTGTTAATTTTGGACTTATTGGCACGTTTTTACTTGTTTTCACTTGCTATAGCATACCATCAAAATTGATGACAAGAAGTAATATAAAATTAAATGTTGCCTTAATTGTATTTATTTTAGTATCAGTGACCAACAATGCATTAACGACTAAAACGCCAGCTTTGTTATTTTTATTTAGCGTAATGTACCTTTCCAGAGCAATAGAAAGTAAGACCAAAATATAGCTCAGTATAAAATACAGGATGTCATTGTTAGCTAAAGTGGAAATATAAAGATAAGAGATATTTAAAGCAAAATTTTTTAGAAATTTATACAATTTAAAATGATGAGGTTAAATAATGCCCAATGCAATACTGTTATATAGAGTCTCCAGGTGGCTTTATTTAAGAAAAGTCCCTTTATTACCAAAGCTTATACAGTTAATGATTTTCCTGTTTTATAATTCTAAATTACCTGCTAGTGCGGATATCGGGAAAGGTTCTTTTCTTGTGGTTAAAGGTATTGGGGTAGTAATTATTGATAACGCCAGAATAGGAGAACGTTGCAGGATTGGTATTGGTTGCAAAGTCGTTGGTAAGGGACCTTATAAGCGTGTTCCTAGTATTGGAGATGATGTTTTTCTTGGTCCAGGCTCTGTAATCGTAGGACCAGTAATAATTGGTAACAAAGTAATAGTCGCTCCAAATTCTGTAGTTACAAAAAGTGTACCTAATGGATGCATAGTTGGTGGAGTTCCTGCAAAAATTATCGGGAATATAGACGAATTGAATTATGACATATTAAAAAACGAGAGTTATTTAGATGATGTAGCTCCATATATGGTAAAAAATAAAACAAGACTTTGTCAAGTAGACAGTCATGTTTAATCTTATGTAATTTAATTGTATTTTGCGATCTCTAGCAATTAAACCTGATATTTAAAGGAATAGTATTGATGTTTACTAGTAAGGCATATACAAAAAGCCCTATATTCGTTCAAAATATTTTATTAAGTAGTCGCGCATTTATACGTAAAAAACTTAGGGAAAATACAAACTGCGAAAGGCTGACTCAAAAACTACAAACTCACGAGTTTAACTATGAGTTATTAAAACAGTATAGTCATAAAGCGCTCAGTGCTGTAGTTACAAGTGCAAATGATGCTATTGATTATTATAAGGGAACTGGTCCTGATATAAACAATTACCCCTATATCGATAAACCAACAGTTAACAACCATAAAGACCAGTTTTTATCGCCTCAAAAAAAAGGCGCTGTAATTAATGGTGCAACAAGTGGTACAACAGGTGCGCCACTAGTTATCCCGCAGAGTATGAAGTCAGTTATAACCGAGCAAGCTTTTGTTAACCGAGGGCTTACTTGGGCAGGTTTTGAAAAAGGCGATAAACGAGCATGGATCCGTGGTGATATGATAGTACCGCTCGAACAAAAACAGGCGCCATTTTGGCGTTATTCTTATTTTGAAAATATGATTGTGCTTTCATCGTTTCATATGGCGCCTAAAAATTTACATTCATATATCAATGCAATGGTTGATTTTGGTGTACAAGTTATTCAGGCCTACCCTTCATCTATTGTTACGTTAGCTAAGTATTTAGAAATTAATAATGAATATTACCCAGGTGAAATAAAGTCGGTTGTTACTTCATCTGAATCACTAACTAAGGAAGATAAACACCTCATTGAAACGCGATTTAAATGTACGGTGTTTGATTGGTATGGATTATTTGAACGTGTAGCTGCTATTGCAAGTTGTGAGTACAGTCGTTATCACATATTAACAGATTACGCTCATGTTGAATTATTGCCAGCTGGTAAAACAGAGGATGGTCGTGATAGGGCTGAAATTGTCGGGACTAATTTTAATAACTCCCTTTATCCTTTAATACGTTATAAAACGGGTGATCACGTTATATTGTCAGAGGAAAAACATTGCCCCTGTGGCCGAGTATTTCCACTTGTTGATTCTATAGAGGGTAGAACAGGAGATTACCTAGTTGCTGAAGATCGGCAAAATGTGCATATATTAAATCATATACCAAAAGGTGTTGAAGGGTTATTGGGTGCACAATTTGTACAGAAAAAAGATCTGAGTATTGATGTTTGGGTCGTAGTAGATAAAACATTATTTAAAAAAGATCAAGAAGATAAATTAATATTAAACACAAAAGAAAGATTGGGTGCGTCTATTAAAGTTAGTGTAAAAACAGTTGATGCGATTCCAAGGACTAAAAACGGCAAAGTAAAGCAGGCTATAAGAGAGTTTTAACGTGAAAAAAACAATAAATTTAACAATAGCCACAGATAAAAACGGTCAAGGTGGTATTGCCACTGTATTAAATGTTTACGACAGTGAAGGCTTTTTTAATGACACAAATTCAGAGCTTTTAGCAAGCCATTCAACAAATACAGGTTTTGGCATGGCAGGCCAACTATTTAATTACTTACTTTGCATTATTAAGTTAGTTGCTAAATTAATAATTTATGATGTTGGGGTAGTGCATATTCATATGGCTTCTAGAGGGAGTTATGCTAGAAAATCAAAGCTAATAAAGCTGATTAAGTATTTTAATACAAAAGTAATTTTGCACTTACATGGTGCTGAGTTTAGAGATTTTTACAAAAATGAATGCTGTGAATCTAAAAAAGCACAAATAAGGTCAACTTTTAACTCTGTAGATAAAGTTATTGTTTTATCTACTCAGTGGCTAGACTGGCTTGATACTATACTTGATGATCCAAAAAAAGGGATAGTAGTTTATAACGCAGTGCCTAAATTAGAATTAGAAAAAGAAAAAACTAATAACTTTAATTTTGTATTTTTAGGCCGTTTAGGTGAGCGTAAGGGTGTATCTGACTTAATACATGCTTTTAAATATGTCGTTAAAGACCATCCAAACTCGAGGCTATTACTTGGAGGAGATGGTGAAATTAAAAAGTATCAAACTATGGTTAACGAACTTGAAATTAGTGAGTATGTTGACCTACTTGGTTGGGTTGCTGGCGATACAAAGATGAATACTTTAAAGAAAGCAGATGCATATGTTTTACCAAGTTATAATGAAGGTTTCCCAATGGGAGTGCTAGAAGCAATGTCATGTAACATACCTGTTATTGCCTCTACTGCAGGTGGGATTCCAGATGCTATTACAAATAACATTGATGGCTTACTTATTGACCCCGGTGATGTTGAAGCCTTAAAGATAGCAATGAATAGGTTAATTGAGTTCCCTATAGAAACAAAAAGAATGGAAAATGCTGCAAAGGAAAAATTTTTAAATAACTTTAGCCCTTCAGTAATTATTCCAAAGCTAAAATGTATTTATAAAGAGCTGGGAGCAATTTAGTAATGTTAGATAGTAACTATTGCAAAAAGCTATTACTTAATAAGGCAAAAATAGGAAGTTATGCTGGGCAAGATCCATTTGATGGACTCAATAGTAGATTATTTGAATTAATTCCCCGATTTAAACAAGGCATTGTAGGCCTTGCTTGGATTCAATTGCATAAACGTTTAGCAATTAACTTACGGCCAATATGTGGGGTGCCCAAAAAGCGCAACCCAAAGGGTATTGGTTTATTTATTTTAGGTTTATTGGAAGACTATAATGCAACCAATGAGCAAACTTATTTAAATGAAGCGATAAAGCTAGCTGATTGGTTATTGACCCAGCAAAGTGATAAATCTATTTGGCAGCATTGTTGTTGGGGTTATCACTTTGATTGGAATGCTCGTGCTTTTTTTGTACCTAAAGGTAAGCCAAACGTAATTACTACTATTTATGTTGCTCAAGCTTTATATGCGTTAAGTGAAATCACTAAAGACAAAAAATACTCAGAACCTGCAATTGATAGTGCACATTTTATTGTAAAAACATTATATAAAGAATGTGATGGTAGGCAGTTTTTTGGTTACATACCGGGTGAGACTGCATTTGTACATAATGCCAGTCTTTGGGGCGCTGCATGGGTTGCAAAAGTTGCCGTGCTGACTAACAACCAACATTACAAACAGCTTGCTTTAAATGCTGCAAGGCAGTCGGTAAGCGAACAGGGACTTGATGGCTCATGGGTATATGGTGCTCGCCATCATCATCAGTTTATTGATGGCTTTCATACCGGTTATAACCTAGAGGCATTGCGCTTACTGAGTGATGAATTACAAACCGATGAGTTTGAATCGGCAATTGCACAAGGCTTTACCTATTATAAAGCACATTTGTTTGAGCAAGATGGCACCGCAAAATATTACAATAATAATCGCTATCCACTCGATATGCACAGTGTATCGCAAGCTGTTTTTACACTATTAAAAGTAGGTAAAACCCCAGATGACTTTGCGATGGCCGAAAAAATAATTAACCGTGCTATTCAAACTTTATATATGCCTAAAAAGCAGCGTTTTATTTATCAAAAAAATAAGTACTTTACCAATAAAGTTGACTATGTGCGTTGGACACAAGCATGGGTATATTACTCGTTTGCTTATTTTAATCGACAAAAATCGAAAAACGCTAAAAATGCAGTTATTAAACAACTTTAAAAACGGACTCAACAATGAAACGTATTGAATTTTTAAAAGCACCAATGGATATTGCCACCATGCAAGAGACGGTGTCTTTTATTGAAAACAGAATTGAGCAAAAGCAATTTTTACAGCATGTTGTGGTTAATGTAGCCAAAATAGTTAATATGCAAAAAGATCCTGTTTTAGCTGAGTCGGTTAAAGCGTGTGAGGTAATTAATATTGATGGTATGGGTGTAGTGTTTGGTGCGCGCTTTTTAGGCCACGATATCCCAGAGCGTGTAGCGGGTGTTGACCTTTTTCATGAATTATTAGCTATGAGTGCCAAGCGTGACTTTCCTGTATTTTTACTCGGTGCTACCGATGAGGTAGTTAGCAAAACAGTAAGTAAAGTCAAAGCACAAAACCCTAATTTAAATATTGCTGGTTATCATGATGGTTATTTCTTTGGAAATAAAGAGGGGGATGATGAAGAAGCCGTGGTCACTAAAATACGCGAATCGGGCGCTAAGTTATTATTTGTTGCTATAACCTCGCCTAAAAAAGAAAATTTTATTAATAAGTGGCAAGACAAGCTTGGTGTTGACTTTGTAATGGGTGTTGGCGGTACGTTCGATGTTGTAGCAGGTAAAGTAAAGCGTGCACCACAGTGGATGCAAAAGGCCGGATTAGAGTGGTTATATAGGGTATTACAAGAGCCAGGTAGAATGTGGAAACGTTATTTAGTAACAAACTCAAAGTTTGCATATCTTTTGATTCAAGACAAGTTCTTTAAATTATGGCACGTATAAACTACATTGATAACATGAAAGCAATAGGAATTACGCTAGTTGTACTTGGTCATGCAGCTTGGTTAAATGGGGATTTTTATACTTTAATATACTCATTTCATATGCCTTTATTCTTTTTTTTATCAGGGTATTTGGCATCATCCAAACGAGAGGTTAAACTGTCATTAGTTAAACTATTCCAGCGCCTAATATTACCTTTTACTTTCTTTTTTCTTATTTCCTATTTATTTTGGTTACCACTGAACATTTTTAGTGATGGCCAAGCAAGTAAAATGGAATGGTTTGACCCTTTAAATCGTTTAGTGACATCTAAGGCTGATAGTTTTCATATTAATGGTGTTCTTTGGTTTTTTCCCTGTTTAATCATTATTTCATTAGCACAGATTATATTTTTTTCTGCATTGAAGCCAATATATAATTTCGTAATCACTTCAGGAATGCTTGTAATAATGTTGTTATTCAATGAGCTTATTTCGGAAAGATGGTTTTGGTCGATAGATTCTGCTGTTGTTGGTATGTTTTTTTATCAATTAGGTGTTCTAGTTAAAAGGGTTAACTTTTTAAGTTATGCAATGTTTAACAATGAATTTAAAATTTACTTAATTTTGTTATTTACCATTCCAATTTTTTATTATTTAGCGCTATTAAATGGCCGTGTAGATATAAGAGAGTTAAAGTTTGGTGTTTTCCCTATTTTGTTCCCTCTAATTGCTTGTTTAGGAATATTTATATTATTTTTGATTAGTAAAAAACTCAAACCTAGACCCACCTACCAATGGCTGGCAATTTCTTCAATAGTGATATTTCCGCTTCATTTAATTGTTTTTAGGTTTTTACATAAGATCGAGGTTAGGATCATCCCTAATACTTGGCATTTGTTTGATTTACTTCCTTATGTGAATACTTTAATAGCTATTTTCTTTTTAGTTTTTGTTTTTAGATTCATAAAATCTCAGGCGCCAAAACTTATAGGTTTATCAAATTAATTTAGTTGGGAGTTTAACAGCAGTAGTTTTATTCCCACCTCTATCCTTTAAAAAGAGTGAAGTATTTTCTCTTGGCGCATTCATCCTGCATGCAAGTCTGTTAACCTTATATTTACATTTATTAGTTATTAAATATCAATGTTTGCTTTTTTTTAAATTTTAATTTCTGTAAGTTATTGATTTTAACTTTTGTTCTTTCTTTGGAGTTACATAATTAGTACTTTTGTAGTGTTTTTTATTCCTTTTGATTTTGTTTGTGTATATAATGCTCACCAAGAGCTTGATGAATTAAATTTCGTTAAACAAATGACTTAAATTTGGTGCCTTTAATGCACTTTTTCATTTTGAGGGAAAAAATGACTAACTCACTACTAAAAACTAAAAAATTAAGTGCAGTGATCGCACTTGCTTTAGCCAGCTCTTCAACACTGGCTGCAGACTTAGGCGTAGCTAATAACTTTTCAGCATTTGTTTTTGACGATTTTAAATCGAACGTTGGCCGCGCTGACGGCGCTATAGCAGCTGGTAAAATCGATATAAAAGCATATAGCGTAGGCTTTTTACGCCCGTCTAATCCAAATGAATACTACTTAATCAGTGAATCAAGTATCGATTATAAAATAGGGCGCCAATTTGTTGGTAGCATGGTAGCCGGTGGTGGAACTGATGTTAGTTGGAGTGTTCAATGGGGCATGGAGCGAAACTCTAAAATAATGTCTAATCAAAACGAATCGGCCATGCCGTTCGACTTTGATGAACAAGAGCAATATTACAAAGATTTAAGCGCTGAGTTAGGTAAGCTTGATACTACTGGAACAGTACAAAGTAAATGGGGTGGCCTTTACTTAGAAGGCGACGGTCGCTCAGACACGCAAGTATTTAATTTAGATGCGCGCCAATTTGCTAAAGCTCACACTTTTAAAGTGTGGGGCATTCCTGCTGATGCAACTGTAATTTTTAATATTACAGGCGACGACAATATTAATGTTAAAGGCAAAAGTTTTTGGCGTTTGCGCAATCATGCAACTAAAACAGTATTTAACTTTACTAATGCAGAAAAACTCAATATTAAAGGTAATCGCTGGCAAGGAGTTGTATTAGCTCCTTACGCTGACATTAGAGGTGTTTATGGTACAGCCAAAATGCCTGTTATTGGCCAAAGCTTTTATGGTTCAATGGCGTTACTAGCCGGCGAGTTTAACGGTAATTTACCTGATTTAGCCGAGATTGCTACTCCATTTGAGATGGCGGAGAAATGGCACTGGAATTCTAGTGACTTTATGCCTGAATATAATCAAGTAATTTCCACGCCAGCAGTTGCTCAATTGAATGACGATAATGGCGATCGTGTCATTGATAGCAACGATATTGCTGATGTTATAGTGGTGGCATTTAAGAGAAGCGTAAATGCTCCAGGTTTAGTGCGTGCATTAAGTGGTGTCGATGGTTCAGAGTTATGGTCCTACGAGAATGGAGGAGTCTTCAGTGACTCGCGTAATTCAATTGCAGCGGCTGATTTAGATGGTGATGGTGTTGTTGAAATTGTTTTAAATGATTTCTCATCAGAGGTTGTCCAGGTTGTTAATAATTTAGGTTTTGTTAAGAAGGAGCTGACCAAGTCAGGTAAGCCTCTAGGTGCAGTTACTTTAAGTGATATTAATAACGATGGAGTAGTTGAAATTGTAACAGGTAATAATGTATTAAGTTACGAAACCGGTTTGCTCTACACAACTAATTGGTCGGCTGCTTCAATAACTTTTGACGCTGATAATAATAGCAGTCAAGAAGTTTTTGCTGGTGGTGGCTTGTATGATTCTTATGGTGCTCAATTATGGCAATATGGAGAGCCAGGAGCTGTATGGTTTAATTCAGTTGCCAATTTAGATGATGATTTAGATCCTGAAATAGTAACTAGTAACCCAAGCACTAACCTTGAAACCAGTGTTTTAGCTGTATTAGAGCATAATGGTAATGTTAAGTGGCAAATAACTAACCCTAATAACTTTGGCGGTGGGGTACAAGCTGTATCAACATTCCTCGGTGCCGACTCATTAGGAATTGTTTACGCAGGTTACACAGCAGTTGATATGTATAACACAAATGGTGATTTAGTTTGGACTGTTGCTAATGATGATGAATGGAGCGGTAAATTAGGTGTGAGTGCCTATGACTTTAATGGTGATGGTATCGATGAAGTTATTATACAAGACCACTATAAAGTAAGAGTGCTAAATGGCCTTAATGGCGAGGTGTTATCAACTGTCGCAAACTCTACAGCGTCACTTTGGGAATACCCAATTGTGGTTGATCTAGAGGGCGATGATAATGCAGAGCTGGTAGTTGTATCAAATAACACGGATGAAAGGTATAACATTAACAATGGTGTAACTGTGTATGGTGCTGCTGATAGTAGCAAGCCTTGGAAAAATGCAACACGTATCTGGAACCAACATTCTTATCACCAAACTAATATTAACCAAAATGGAACTGTACCAACGGTTGAATTGCCAAGCTGGTTAAACAACAATAGCTATCGCTCTAGTACGCTTAAATAAAAAGTATTTTGGGCAAATAAAAAGCCAATTATTTATAATTGGCTTTTTATTATAGGGTAGTTGTTTAAAATAACTGAAAATGTATTATTCACGCTTTATTTGAGGCTTTTTTGTCAAACCTACAGAATGATCCTGCTATTAGAAGCTTGCTAGAGCGAATGCCTAAAAGCATTCAAACGACCTTTACCGATGAACAATTAGCCCATTTAAAGATAGCCATTGGCGCTAGGCAGTGGGGTAACCACGCTGTTGACTGCAGAGGTGTAGTTAAACTTTTTAAATACCGATATTACTATGTTTTTTTGGCGGGTCGAAATAGGCGTGAACTAAGTGTAAAAGAGCAAAAAATAGCGAGGTTTACTCAAGCTATTATCTTAAGTTTGGCAGTTACGTTTACTATTTTACTTACATTGCTGGTTTTATATTTGATTAAATCGGCATTGGGTATTGATATTTTTGAAGGATACTCGTTTGGAGTTTGGAGTTGGTTTAAGGGCTTATTTAATTAAGCCTAAGTAAAGTGTGTGTATTCTCTTTAATACATATATTGGCAAAGCAATAGTTAGCTAAAAGACATAAACATGAATTTTAGTACTTTTGTCGTAATCAGCAATTGAACAAAATTAGCTAATACTATATCATCCCCGTGGATTTTGTGAGGTGCTACTCACACTGAATTAGCTATAAGGAATTAAGCGAAATGACATCTCCAAGGACTTTTAAACCTTCAGGTTCCTCTGATGCCAATTTTTACCGATTATTTGATATATTTGCATTGTTTTTAGCGTTTCAGTGCGCAGCCCTACTTTACAATTTTAAGCTCACTCCTATTTATGCCGCTTCTGCGCTTACGGTTGCGCTCAGCTATTTATATAGTGCTGAGCTCTTTTCTACCTATCGCTCTTGGCGCGCTGGCAAATTTAAACATATGGTGTTGTGTGCATGGGGCAGTGTGCTTATTGCATTCGCATTTTTACTGGTTGTTTCCTTTTTATTTAAGTTTAGCGAGTCGCTCTCTCGAGTGGGAATAGCTATTTGGTTTACGCTAAGTGTTACGTATTTATATATTTGGCGCTTGGGAGTGTACTTATATAAACGTAGTCGCCGTAAATTAGGCTTATCTCAACGTAATGTTGCCATTATTGGCGCAACCGAATCGGCCGCTTATTTGCATGCTGAGATTGTTAAACACGATGAGTTAGGCTTTAACTTTAAAGGTTTTTACGACGATAGAAATCCTGAACGCCTATTTGAACAACTGGAACATCAAGGTGTTGAAGGAACAATACAAAGCGCTGTTGATGCTGCTCGCAATGGTGAAATAGATATACTTTATATTGCACTGCCTATGAAAGCGCAAAAACGCATAGCTGATATTTTATTGCAGCTAGGTAATACCACGGTAGATGTGCACGTAGTGCCCGATTTTTTACTCTCAAACTTAATACACGCCCGTATTGAACATGTGGGTGATGTAGACACACTAAGTGTGTTTGAAGCACCATGTATTGGCGCCCATGAGTTTATAAAACGCACAGAAGATATAGTGGTTTCAGCTATTATTGTTACCTTAATTACCCCGGTTTTATTAGCGATTGCAGCCGCCATCAAGCTGACATCTAAGGGGCCTATTATTTTTAAGCAAGACCGCTACGGTTTAGATGGGCAAAAAATAAAAGTGTGGAAGTTTCGCTCTATGACAGTGACCGAAAACAGCGATGTGGTCACTCAGGCAACAAAAAACGATGCTCGCATAACACCGTTAGGTGGCTTTTTACGCCGTACTAGCCTTGATGAACTACCACAGTTTATAAATGTTTTAAAAGGCGACATGTCTATTGTTGGCCCTCGGCCTCATGCGGTGGCGCACAATGAAGAGTACCGCCAAAAAGTAGAATTTTATATGTTTAGGCATAAAACTAAACCGGGTATTACCGGTTGGGCACAAATTAATGGTTGGCGCGGCGAAACCGATACTTTGGATAAAATGGCCAAGCGAGTTGAATACGACTTACATTACATTAAACATTGGTCTTTATGGTTTGATGTGAAAATAATTTTTATGACAATTTTTAAGGGATTTAAAAGTGAAAATGCGTACTAATACAATTACCGCTTTACTTGTTGCGTTAGGGGTTTCTGCACCCTTATCGGCAGTAGAACTACAGCCTGGCAGTGTAATGACTAAAGATGGCGCAGAAATTACGCCAATGCTGCAGCTTGGTGTAAGTAGTAACGACAACTTTTTTATGACGCCGTCGGCCACACAAACACGTTTAATATGGAATATAGCGCCCAGTTTAAACGCATTAATTGAAAATGGCCCGGATAGTTATAAATTTGATATAGCATCAAGCACGTCGTTTCATAATAAAGACACTACAGATAATTTTACTCAAGTTAATCTAGGTGCTGGTGTGCATAAAGAGTTTACTAGCCAACACCGATTAGATATAACTGGTGACGCCGATTGGTTATATGAGCCTCGTGGTGGCGGATTAACTGAAGGGCAGGGCAGTGCGTTAGATGAGCTTGTAAATTATCAACAACAAAACCTAACGGCTCGCTATGAGTATGGCGCACAAAGCTCTAAAGCAATGCTTGCTATAACCGCAGGTTATTATAATAAAAATTACCAAAACTTTACGGCCATATCCCAATTTCGTGATTACGACAAACCAATGCTCTCAGTTACTGGTTACTATAATACCCAAGCTGGTACCCGTGCCTTTTTAGAGGTTAAGCAAGAAAACTACCAGTACGATGTAATTGATTCAAACGGTATTTCCCGTGATTCAAATGACGTTAAAGTATTATTAGGTATGGAGTGGGAAGCAACAGCGGTTACTACTGGTTCGTTTAAAGTGGGTTACCAAAATAAAGACTTTGAGTCGAACTTGCGTGATAACTTTAGTGGCTTAAGTTGGGAAGCGGCTGCAGTTTGGAAGCCATTGACTTATTCAACCTTGCAACTAGTTACTAGCCGCGCGGCTAAAGATCCACTACTTTCAGGCGATTACATTCGCGAAAGTGTTTACGGTGCAACCTGGCAACATGACTGGAGAGAATATTTAAGCTCGGTAGTAAGCGCTAATTACGTTGAACAACAGTACTCAGGTAACTTTAACCGTAAAGACAAAGTTAAAAATGTTCGCTTAGGCTTAAATTATTTAGCCAATAGCTTTGGCGTGGTAACCGGGTATGTTGATTTTATTGATCGTAATTCAACTCAAGCTGATATTGAATTTGACCGTGTTATTGTTGGCCTTAACTTTACATTTGCATTAAAGGGTAATGAATGAAGGTTAAAATTTTAGTTTGCCTAATATTATTATTCAGCTTTGGTAGTTTTGCGAGTGACTCGCAAAACTACATATTAGGCGCAGGCGACAAAATAGAAATTAAAGTGTTTGGTCAGCCTGATTTAGACGTAACCTCACTGCTTGGTAATAGCGGTGAGATTAACTACCCGTTTTTAGGAAAGGTTAAGCTTGTTGGGTTAAGCGTTTCGCAAGTTGAACAAACAATAATTAGTGGTTTACAGCCTGATTATTTAGTTAACCCTAATGTGTACGCGCAAGTGGTAGAATACCGCCCTTTTTACATACATGGTGAAGTTAAAAAGCCAGGTGGTTACCCTTACCAGCCAGCTATGACGGTAAACCAAGCGATAGCTCTTGCCGGTGGATTAACCGAGCGCGCCTCAGTTGATAAAATATTTATTTTTAAAGAGCAAACCAAACAGCAGCAACAAAAAGGTAGTTTAAATAGCCAAATTGCAGCGGGTGACACCATAAAAATAGAGCAACGCTTGTTTTAAGCGGTTTAAGGCAGTAATAACAAAATGAATACACACTCTGAAAAAACTAGCAACAACGAGGAAGTTATTGATTTAGGTGCTTATCTTAATGTTATTAAGCAAAGTAAATGGAAAATTTTAGGTTTTGCTATTGTAGTTACATTACTAACTATAATGGTTGCTTTAACTTTGGTGCCTAAGTATGTAGCCACAGCTACTTTATTAATTGAGTCGGAGCAAACCAAGGCTGTAAGCTTTGATGAAATATATGGCTTAGACTCTACAAAAAAAGAATATTACTTAACCCAGTTTGAAGTAATTAAGTCAAACAGCATTGCTCGTGAGGTAATTACTAAGCTTAATTTAAAAGAACACACTGACTTTATTGCTAAACCTTCGCTTACAGGTGAGTTAAAAGGTATGGTTAAGCAGCTGTTACCTTTTTTAAATAAAAAAGAAGGCTCTGTTCTTAGCGAAGAAGAGCAAGCAGAGCGAGAAATGCTAGGTCTGCTTGCTGCATTCAAATCGCGTTTGAGTGTCTCTCCTATAATGAAAACGCAATTAGTGCGTGTAAGTTTTGAGTCGAGCGACCCTAAGTTAGCAGCTTTAGTGGCAAATACGGTCGGTGAAGTTTACATAGAAAGCCAAATGCGCGCTAAAATGGGAATAACCCAGCAGGCATCTAGCTGGTTAAACACGCGTTTATCTGAATTGCGTATACAACTAGATAGCTCTGAAGTGCGTTTACAAGCTTACCGAGAAGCGCAAAAGCTGGTTGATATAGAGGGTATTGCTGGGCTTGTTACTCAAGAGCTTGAGCAAATTTCAAAGCAGTTAGTTGATGCTCGTGCGACTAAAAATAATCTTGAAAGCATTAACCGTGTAATTAACGAATATGGCAACGATAACATAGAGCTACTTGGTAGCATGCCCGAAATTACATCACACCGTGTTGTACAAGATGTTAAACGCGAAGTTGTATTGGTTGAGCGAAAAGTAAGTGAGCTTGGTGAGATTTACGGCCCTAAACACCCAAAAATGATTTCAGCTAAATCTGAACTTGCTACAGTTAAAACTAACCTTAACAAGCAAATTAAAGGCTTAATTACCGGTATTGAAAAAGAGCTAAATAGAACAACGCGAACTGTAAATGCGCTTGAGCGCGATTTAGCTAAAATTCGTGCTGAATATCAAGATATTACCCGTAAAGAAACCCAATATAACCAACTAAAGCGTGAAGTTGAGACAAACCGTAATATTTTTAATACCTTTTTGTCACGCTCTAAAGAAACCGAAGTAACTAGTGACTTTAGCTCAGCTGCAGCTCGTTTTACAGACCGTGCTTATGCTCCAAAAGACCCAAGCAAACCTAACAAAAAGCTAATTGTTATTTTAGCCTTTGTTGCTAGTTTTGGTTTTGCAGTAGTAATGACTTTTGTTTTTGATGCCTTAAACGACACAGTTAAAAATAAAAATGATGTAGAAAATAAACTCGCTCAACGTATGTTAGGGTTATTACCGCATGTTGCGGTACCTAAAAAGAGCTATTTTCCGATCCATGCTTATTTAGAGGATACCTATCGTCGTTTTGCCGAATCGGTACGCACCTTCCGCACTAGTTTGTTGTTAACTCATCTTGACCGAGCGCATCAAGTTATTGCTGTTACCTCTACTTCACCAGGAGAGGGTAAAACGACCACCTCTGCTAATTTAGCGATGTCGTTGGCACAAATGGGTAAGGTATTATTAATTGATGCAGATTTACGTAAACCAACGTTAGCTAAACGATTTGATATACCGGTATTTCACCCAGGTTTAAGTAATTTAATGATAGGCACTGAACAATTAGCGGAGTGTGTTCATGTTGATACGCAATCGGGTGTTACAATTATGCCGAGCGGACAAATACCGTCGAATCCACTTGAGCTATTATCAAATCCACGCTTTGCTGAGTTACTGAGCGATTTAAAAGCGCAGTACGACCATATTATTGTTGATACACCGCCTACACAAGCTGTGAGCGATGCATTGGTAATTGCGCAAAGTGTAGATTCGGTAGTTTATGTTGTTAAATCTGATATTACCCGTATTAAACCAATTACAGCGGGCCTTGAACGTTTATTTGAAGTAAAAGCGCACGTTGCCGGTGTGGTACTTAATAAGGTCGATATGAGTAAATCTAAAGATGAGCATAGCCATGGCTACTATGATTATTACGATTACTCACAGCAACCTGAAAAGCCACAAGCGTAACTAAGTTAGTTTATGATTGATATTCATACGCATATTTTGCCGAGTATTGATGATGGCGCTAAAGATTTAACAGAGTCTTTAGCGCTTTTAAAATTGGCTGAAAACGATGGTATTACGCATATGGTAGCAACGCCGCATATACATGTAGGCCGCTTTAATAATTCGATTTCTGTTATTAATGATAATTTGGCAAACTTACAACAAAATGCAAAAAATGAAGGGATTAATGTAAAATTAGCTGCCGCTGCTGAAGTACGTTTAGACGTAGAACTTATGGCAATGGTGATGGCTAATAAATTGCCTTTTATTGGTGAAATAGTAGGCAAAAATGTGCTGTTATTAGAGTTACCGCATTCACATATGCCGCAAGGCTACGATAAGTTTATTCAGTGGCTCGCCAAACAAAATATACGCGTTATTATTCCGCACCCAGAGCGTAATCGCGATATTCAGTCAAACCTTTATTACATTGAACACTTAAAGCAGTTAGGCTGCGACTTTCAGTTAACGGCATCGAGTATTGAAGGTGAGTGGGGAGAAAGCGCACAAACTATAGCGTTACAAATGTTAAAAGATGGGTTAGTAAACTATGTTGCCTCTGATGCTCATTCAGTAAAACGTCGACCGCCTATTTTAAGCCAAGCTAGAAAAACAGTAGCGCAATTATTAGGTGAAGAGCAGGCCACAACGCTTTTTGTAACTAACCCGCTGCAACTAACCGAGTGTTTATTTAATGACTAAATTAAACATGTTCAAGGTAGTGCCTGCTGTTATTTTAGCCATGATAGTACTTGTTATTGCTTATACAAGTATGCAAAGTATGCGCGCAAATGCGTGGTACTTTAATGCCCTAAATATTGTGCAAGAGTCCGGTGGCGCTTTGTCTGGCTCATCGCTTCAGGCAGCAGAAAATGCGATTACCTTGGCTACTAATATGGACCCTGAGCATCCTCATTATTGGCACTTTTTAGCCCATATAAAAATGCTAGGTTTAGCCGGTATTGATACAACATCAATTGAGCAAACCGAACATACTCAGCAAACATATCAACAAGCTGAGCAAGCGTTGTTAAAGTCGGTTGAGTTAAGGCAAACTTGGGCACTAACCTGGATAAGCTTGGCGCAAGTTGTCAGCTATCAAGAGGGGCCTACCGAGCGGGTATATAATTATATTCAGCAAGCTAAAAAAGTTGGCCCATATAAGTTAGATGTTCACTTAGGTATTATTCAAATTGTGTTAATGCACTGGAATGAACTACCCCCCATCTACAAAGCCCTTTATGTGAACGAGCTTAAATTAGCCTCTAAATATGGTTATAAATTTAATAAAATTTTTAGCATGGCTAAAGAAATGAACCGTTTACCAATTGTGTGTTTATCGCTTCAATTTGGAACTCATTTTGAGGCGGTTAGAGGCAGTTGGATGTTTAATAAATACTGTGGTTAAAAAAATAAAGGGGCTAGGGATTAGGTGGTAGGTTTTAGGCTTATCCTCGAAACCCGACTACCAAAACATGAAGTTTAACTTCTGTAATCACAGCACTTCTTAGTTTTCTTTGTACATAATTTCCTGAAAATCTTATTGCACTGAGAGAAGCGAATGAGGAGTAAATGAGAAAACATTAACGATTAAGACCCTTATTAATGAAAGCTTTCTGTTTTTATCACTTCCTCTAAAGCGCAGCGTCTCTTAGCCCTCTCTGTGCATAAATTCTTTAATGATCTAATTGCACTGAGAGAAGCGAATGAGGAGTAAATGAGGAAACATTAACGATTAAGCCCCTTATTAATGAAAGCTTTCTGTTTTTATCACTTCCTCTAAAGCGCAGCGTCTCTTAGCCCTCTTTGTGTATAATTTTCTTAAAGATCTAATTGAACTGAGAGAAGGGAATGAGAAATAAATGAGAAAATAAAGCCACTAACCTAAGTGATTAATTTTTTTTCACCACTTCCCAAAGCGTAGCGTCTCATTGCTAAAACCTAAAACCTAAAACCTAAAACCTAAAACCTAAAACCTAAAACCTAAAACCTAAAACCTAAAACCTAAAACCTAAAACCTAAAACCTAAAACCTAAAACCTAAAACCTAAAACCTAAAACCTGTTTTAAAGACAAAAAAAGACCCAGAGCTATAAGGAACTCTGGGTTATAGAGGGGCTCATATGTGAGCCCTGCGCTAACTAAAGACACTTTCAGATTCTTAGGGAGAAGAAGAAAGTTATTTAAGTATAGTCAAAAGCTTCAAAAATACACATTTTTGCTCATTTTTTATACTGTAATAATTACAGTGGGTTACAATTGTTATGCACACTTAAGTTAGAGTTTACTCCCAGTTTATTAACTGCGTGTTTTGCACCAAATCTCTAGGTAGTGAGTTTTTAACCTTATTTTTTTGCCATTTTCCTAAACCAATAGGGCAACCACATAAGGTTAGGATCACTTCGCCAGTTGCCTTAACAACTTCATCCAAACGAATGTCTTTGCCATTAAAGTAATCACTGGCCTGCTGATTGTTTAGTTCCAGTACATTGCTTTTACATTGCTTACCAAATACGGTGGCAAATTCATGGGCGAGGCGCACGCCATTTTTATGAATAGCGCCTATCTGAATACCTAACCGCGCGTATTTTATTTTGTTTTGTATTGCTTCAAATTCATCTGGGAACAGCCAAAGCTCTTTGTCGCGTTGCATTAAAGTGCCTGGTAGACTCGTTAAACCAAATTGCTTTTTGAGAGAGCTCATAAACGCACTTTGCTGTTTACTATCAAAATCAGTAAAGGGGAATGCGCCTTTTTTAACTTTTAGATTTTGGTTTTCGCAGCTGCTGTGTTTTTTAAATTTAGCAATAAAAAAGCCTTCACTGTCGAAGGTTTGCGGCCAAACATGTAAGTAACCCTCGTCTGTAGTGGCTTTTTCGGCGCCAGGGAAAAGGTCATTTAAAGGCTCTGGCGCGATGTATTCGCCAAATTCTTCTAGCAATGCATCACACACTTGCTGGTTTTCGAGTGGGGTTAATGTACAGGTTGAATACACCAGCGTGCCGCCAGGTTTAAGTGCATAAAATGCACTTTTAATCAGCTCTTTTTGTACTTGGGCAATGGTAATGTTTGATTCGATAGACCAATTTTTTAGTGCATCGCTGTCTTTACGAACTGTGCCTTCACCCGAGCAGGGCGCATCAAGCAAAATACTATCAAAGCATTCAAACATATAATTACCAAATACCACGCCATCAAAATGCGATAACGCACAATTACCAACACCCATGCGCTTTAGCGTGGCACTAAGTACTTTTAAGCGCGATGACGACAGCTCATTTGCAACCAATACACCTTGATTGTTCATTAGTGCAGCTAGTTGTGATGTTTTAGAACCCGGCGCAGAGGCCATATCGAGTACTGTGCTACTAGTTTGCAGGCTGTGCTTTAGTGCCATTGGCGGCAACATTGAGCTTGCTTCTTGTACGTACATTGCGCCGCTTAAGTGTAAGTCGGTATTACCTAGCGCTAAATTTTGCTCTTCATCGTTTGGGCGCACTAGCCAAAAACCTTCATCGCACCAGGGTATGGCAGTGAGTTGCCAATTTTTTTGAGCTGCGTGGCGTTTAAATTCTTCAACACTCATTTTTAATGTATTAACGCGAACAGACTTACGTAAAGGTCGACGACAGGCATTTAAAAAATCATCTAAGGTAAGGTGCTCAGGCAGATAAGTTTTTACGTCATCAATAAATTGCTCTGGAATATAAGTGTTAGCGTCCACGATTTGGCTCATACAATAAAATTTAAAGCCGGATAATAGCATTTTTGACGATTTTTTTCAGTGTTAAAGCCGAAATAGTAGCACTTTGAAAGTGTCGACACCTTATTATGAAAAACGCATTTAATACTAAAAATTATTATACTTTTAGCTAATGCTGTCGACAATTTGATGGTTTTTTACTCATTCTTAGTGCTTTTAGGGTTGACACTGTTAGCTAATAAGCACATAGTTAACCCATAAATTGTCGACAATATAAAAATACTTTATGACACAGCACTTTTTAAACGACACTGCAGTTACAACCGCTTCCGATAAAGTGTTTGTAGATATGCGCCGCGAAATTGTAGAAGGCAGCATTGCACAAGGCAGTAAAATATCAGAGCCAGAGCTTGCAAAGCGTTATGGTGTAAGCCGTGCAACCCTCAGAGAGGCATTAAACCGTTTAGAAAGTTGTTACTTAGTCGAGCGCAAAGCCAATATAGGTTGTCGTGTTGTGGCATTAACCGCAGAGCGTTTAATTGAGGTGTATCAAGTGCGCAGTGCCCTTGAAGGACTTGCATGTAGGTTAGCTGCCGACAATATGGAACCAGATGAAGTTCAAGGTTTGAAACAATTACTGAATCAGCATTTGCATACTCAGCGTGTTAAAGAGGGTGAGTCGTACTATCAAGAAGCAGGCGACTTAGACTTTCATTATCGCATAATCAAAGGCAGTAAAAACGCTCACTTAATTCATTTGTTATGCCACGACCTATACCAGTTAATAAGAATGTACCGTGTGCAAATGGGCATGGTTGGGCCACGCGTATCGAAAGCGTTTGACGAACATTTAGCGATTATGAACGCCATAGAAAATCATGATGGGGAGCTGGCCGAAATGCTAATGAAGCGCCATATCAGTGCTTCCCAAGCAAATATACAAACAAAATTTGATGGATATCAATCAGTACAAGCTACTCAAAATGAAATGGCTAACTAGATTCTGTTGATCTTTGCGGATTAAATTTTGAAAGGTCAATAGACCCTAATACAGATGTAACATTATTAAAAAATACTAAGCTGCCAAAGAGCAGCCCCGTTCAAAGTTAGGAGAAGGTAATGTCAGCAGGATTAAAATTTAAACAGGCAATTGCAAATAACCACCCGTTACAAGTTGTGGGTACTATTAACGCGTATACCGCAATGATGGCTGAAAAAATGGGCCATCAGGCTATTTACTTATCGGGTGCAGGTGTGGCTAATGCCTCATTTGGTATGCCAGATTTAGGCATGACTAGCCTTGATAATGTGCTTGAAGATATTCGCCGTATTACCGGTGCTAGCGATTTACCATTATTAGTTGATGCCGATACAGGCTGGGGCGGAGCATTTAATATTGCCCGTACCGTTAAAGAAATGACCAAAGCGGGTGCAGCAGGCTTTCATATTGAAGACCAAGTAGCACAAAAGCGTTGTGGTCACCGTCCTAATAAAGAAATAGTTACCCAAGCTGAAATGGTTGACCGCATTAAAGCCGCAGTAGATGCCAAAACTGATAGCGATTTTTACATTATGGCGCGTACTGATGCATTTCAAAAAGAAGGCTTAAATGCAGCAATAGACCGTGCAGCTGCCTGTGTTGAGGCGGGAGCCGATGCCATTTTTGCAGAAGCCGTTCACGACCTTGCTGATTACCACGCATTTAGCAAAGCGATTAATGTGCCGATTTTAGCCAACATTACCGAGTTTGGCCAAACCCCAATTTATACCAAAGAGCAGTTGAGCGATGTGGGTGTAGAAATGGTGCTTTACCCACTAAGTGCATTTAGAGCTATGAATAAAGCGGCACTCAATGTTTACTCGGCTATTTTGAATGAAGGGTCGCAACAAAGCCAAATTGAAAACATGCAAACGCGTGCAGAGCTTTATGACTTTTTAGATTATCACTCGTACGAAAACACGCTAGATAACCTTTTTTCAGCAAAATCTGACAAATAATAAAAATCCAACAGGAGACAAATCATGGTAGATAAAGCATTAGGTGGCGCAGGCTTACGTGGCCAAGTAGCAGGACAAACAGCATTATGTACAGTAGGGCAAACAGGCTCAGGTTTAACTTACTGTGGTTACGACATTAGCGAACTGGCTGAAAAAGCGCAGTTTGAAGAAGTGTCGTTTTTACTTTCTCGCGGCGAGTTACCAACCACAACAGAGCTGGCAGAGTACAAAGCTAAACTTAAAAGCTTACGCGGTTTACCTGAAGCACTAAAAACAGTGCTTGAGAACATTCCTAAAGACGCACACCCAATGGATGTAATGCGTACCGGTTGTTCTATGCTAGGTAACCTTGAAATGGAAAATGATTTTAGCGAAGCAAACGATGCGATTGACCGCATGGTGGCAATTTTCCCAAGTATTATTTGTTACTGGTATCGTTTTACTCATGACGGTGTTCGTATTGAAACACAAACTGATGATGACTCAGTAGGCGCACACTTTTTAACGCTATTACATGATAAAGCACCAAGCGAGTTATTTGCACAAGTGATGAATGTTTCACTAATTTTGTACGCAGAGCATGAGTTTAATGCATCTACCTTTACCGGTCGTGTGTGTGCATCAACGCTTTCTGATATTCACTCATGTGTTACTGGTGCAATTGGTACCTTACGTGGCCCACTGCATGGTGGTGCAAACGAAGCCGCAATGGATATGATTGAAAGTTTTACTAGTGCTGATCAAGCTGAAGACGCGCTAATGGGCATGCTTGAGCGTAAAGATAAAATTATGGGCTTTGGTCACGCTATTTACCGTGAGTCGGATCCGCGTAATGTAATTATTAAAAAATGGTCTGAAAAATTAGCCGCAGAAGTGGGTGACGATGTGCTTTACCCAGTATCAGTTCGCTGTGAAGAAGTAATGTGGCGTGAGAAGAAGTTATTCTGTAATGCCGATTTCTTCCATGCATCGGCGTACCACTTTATGGGTATTCCTACTAAGTTGTTCACGCCTATCTTTGTAATGAGCCGAGTAACCGGTTGGACAGCACACGTAAAAGAGCAACGTGCAAATAACCGTATAATTCGCCCAAGTGCCGATTACACAGGGCCAGATGCGCGCAGCTACACGCCAATTGAATCAAGATAAACATATAGTCCATACAAAAGGTGAGTTACCAACTCACCTTTTACGGCTTTAGCAAATTATGCAAACAATATACCTTCAAATCTAAAGCCTGTCTTGATTAACCCCGTCACCAAATTAGCGAATTTATTATGACCATTATTAATAACACTCAATACCGTAAGCCATTACCAGGCTCAAATGTAGATTACTACGATACCCAGGCCGCAGTAGATGCCATTAAACCAGGTGCTTACGCCACACTGCCTTACAGTTCGCGGGTATTTGCCGAAAACTTAGTACGCCGTTGTGAACCCGATATGCTAACCGATGCGCTTAGCCAAATTATTGAGCGCAAGCAAGACCTAGATTTCCCATGGTATCCGGCACGCGTTGTATGTCACGATATTTTAGGGCAAACCGCTTTAGTTGATTTAGCGGGTCTGCGCGACGCTATTGCTGCAAAAGGCGGCGATCCTGCAAAAGTAAATCCGGTTGTGCCAACACAATTAATTGTCGATCACTCGTTAGCGGTAGAGCATGCAGGCTTTGACCCTGAAGCATTTGAGAAAAACCGCGCGATTGAAGATAGACGTAACGATGATCGTTTTCATTTTATAAACTGGACAAAAACTGCGTTTAAAAATATTGATGTGATCCCGCCGGGCAATGGCATCATGCATCAAATTAACCTTGAAAAAATGTCGCCGGTTATTCAAAATCGTGATGGTATTGCATTCCCAGACACGCTAGTAGGTACCGACAGCCATACACCGCATGTTGATGCATTAGGTGTTATTGCTGTTGGTGTGGGCGGCCTTGAAGCCGAAAGTGTAATGCTTGGGCGCGCATCGTACATTCGTTTACCCGATATTGTTGGCGTAGAGCTTACCGGTAAACGCCAACCGGGCATTACTGCAACCGATATTGTATTGGCTATTACCGAATTTTTACGCGAGCAACGTGTGGTATCGACTTACCTCGAGTTTTACGGTGAGGGTGCTGATGCACTAACCCTTGGTGATAGAGCGACTATTTCGAACATGACCCCAGAATTTGGCGCAACCGCGGCTATGTTCTACATTGACGATAAAACTATTGATTACTTACGTTTAACAGGTCGCGACGAAGAGCAAATTGCACTAGTAGAAAACTACGCTAAAACAGCAGGGCTATGGAGCGACAGCTTAAAAACAGCACATTACGACCGTGTGCTTAAATTTGATTTATCGAGCGTAGGGCGCAACATTGCAGGGCCTTCAAATCCGCACCGTCGTGTATCTACTAGCGACTTAGCTAAAGAAGGTATTTCGGGCGTTGTTGAAAACGAAGAAGGCTTAATGCCAGATGGCGCGTGTATTATTGCCGCTATTACTAGTTGTACTAATACCAGTAACCCACGTAATGTAATTGCTGCAGGTTTATTGGCGCGTAACGCCAATGCAAAAGGTTTAATGCGTAAACCTTGGGTTAAAACCTCATTGGCACCGGGTTCTAAAGCAGTGCAATCGTACCTTGAAGATGCAAACTTATTACCAGAGCTAGAGCAACTTGGTTTTGGTATTGTTGGTTTTGCCTGTACCACCTGTAACGGGATGAGTGGTGCACTAGATCCTAAAATTCAACAAGAAGTAATTGATCGCGATTTATACGCAACAGCGGTGCTTTCGGGTAATCGTAACTTTGATGGTCGTATTCATCCGTATGCTAAGCAAGCATTTTTAGCGTCTCCACCGCTTGTGGTTGCTTATGCAATTGCCGGTACCATCCGTTTTGATATAGAAAAAGATATCCTCGGTAAAGATCAGCAAGGTAACGATGTAACCTTAAAAGATTTATGGCCATCTGATGAAGAAATAGATGCAGTGATCAAGCAAAGTGTTAAGCCTGAGCAGTTTAGAAAAGTATACGAGCCAATGTTTAACTTAACCGTTGATTACGGCGAAGATAACGACCCATTATACGATTGGCGCCCTGAAAGTACGTATATTCGTCGCCCTCCTTATTGGGAAGGTGCATTAGCAGGCGAGCGCAGTATGAGTGGTATGCGTGCATTAGCGGTACTTGGCGATAACATTACCACCGATCATTTATCACCCTCTAATGCGATTATGGCAAGCAGCGCTGCAGGTGAATACTTAACTAAAATGAACGTGCCAGAAGAAGATTTTAACTCGTACGCAACGCACCGAGGCGATCACTTAACCGCACAACGAGCCACGTTTGCAAACCCTAAACTATTGAATGAAATGGTATTGGATGAAAACGGTGAAGTGAAGCAAGGATCGTACGCGCGCATAGAGCCAGAAGGTGAAAACACGCGTATGTGGGAAGCCATCGAAACCTACATGCAACGTAAGCAACCGCTTATAATTGTTGCCGGTGCTGACTATGGCCAAGGTTCGTCGCGCGATTGGGCGGCAAAAGGTGTTAGGCTTGCTGGTGTTCAGGTTATTGCAGCTGAAGGGTTTGAGCGTATTCACCGTACTAACCTTATTGGTATGGGTGTGCTACCACTGGAGTTTGCTGCAGGTACAACCCGCAAAACACTTAGCCTAGATGGTAGCGAAAGCTATGATGTTAAGGGCGAACCAGCACCAGGGGCAACTTTAGAATTAGTGATTACCCGTAAAAATGGTGAAGTAGTCACTGTGCCAATGAAATGCCGATTAGATACGCAAGAAGAGCTCTCTATATATGCTGCGGGTGGTGTGTTACAACGCTTTGCGCAAGACTTTTTAGAAGCCACGCAAGCATCATAAGGACGCATTTTTATGTTTAAACCACAAATTAAAGTGCCAGCGACTTACATGCGCGGCGGCACCAGTAAAGGCGTGTTTTTTAATTTAACTGACTTACCTGCACCTGCCCAAGTGGCAGGTGAGGCGCGCGATAGCTTATTATTGCGCGTTATTGGTAGCCCCGATCCTTATGGTAAACAAACTGATGGTATGGGTGGCGCAACCTCAAGCACCAGTAAAACCGTTATTTTAAGTAAAAGTGAGCAACCCGATCACGATGTTGATTACTTATTTGGTCAAGTCGCGATTGATAAAGCGTTTGTAGATTGGAGCGGTAACTGCGGTAATTTAACCTCTGCTGTAGGCGCGTTTGCCATCAGCAATGGTTTAGTCGATAAAGGTAGAGTGCCTGATAATGGCATTGCTATTGTGCGTGTATGGCAGGCAAACATTAAAAAAAGCATTTTAGTGCATGTACCCATGACCAATGGTGAAGTACAAGAAACCGGTGACTTTGAGTTAGATGGTGTTACCTTTCCTGCTGCTGAAGTAAAGCTGGAATTTATTGACCCTGCTGATGGTGATGGTGCGTTATTCCCGACAGGTAATGTGGTTGATGATTTAGAAGTTCCAGGCGTAGGCACGTTAAAAGCAACCATGATCAATGCTGGTATTCCGACTATTTTTATAAATGCAGCGGATATTGGTTACACCGGTACAGAGTTGCAAGGTGATATTAATAGCGATAATGCGGCGTTAACTATGTTAGAAAGCATTCGTGCCCATGGTGCAGTGAAAATGGGCTTAATTAATAATATTAATGAAGCACAAGCACGTCAACACACACCTAAAGTGGCATTTGTTGCTCCAGCAAAAGACTATACAGCCTCAAGTGGTAAGCACATAAATGCCAGCGACATAAGTATATTGGTTCGCGCGATGTCGATGGGCAAGTTACATCATGCAATGATGGGTACAGCAGCCGTTGCTATTGGCACAGCAGCCGCGATAAAAGGCACCTTAGTTAATGTAGCCGCTGGTGGTGGAGCTATTAATGAAGTTAACTTTGGACATCCTTCGGGCACATTAAAAGTGGGTGCAGAGGCGATTTTGACAGATGGCCAATGGCAGGTTAGCAAAGCAAGTATGAGCCGCAGTGCCCGTGTGTTAATGGAAGGCTGGGTAAGAGCGCCATTTGATTTTTAAACATTGTTTAATAGCTGATGGCTTTGAGAGCATCAGCTTTATAGTTACCATGTAGTTTAAAATAAATCGTTAATTACCCTAAGTTATAGCATTGTTGTTTTTTATGAGCGATAAAACGTTCAAAAGTATTGTTTTTACGCATAATGGCAATTTCATCGTTGATGTCAGCTAAAATAGATTGCCAATTAGATGTATCTTTACTTACTGAAAAATGCAGATTTTTGTACTCAATACTTGGTGATAATGCAACGAGTGCATTTAGCATCACTTTTTTATCTCTATTTGATAAAGGTGACTTGTAAACGCTGGCTTTAAGTACTTCTAAATCGGCAACAATAAGCTCGACGCGACCGTTTAAAAGCAAGTGAATGAGTTGATACTCACTGTTTGCAACAATGGTTTTTACTTTGCCTTGGCTAATCAGTTCATCGAGTTCGTCACTATTTTTATATGAGCGAACTACGCCCATAACCCGATTTTTTACAGAGTTAATACTGCCATCGTAGTCAATGGTGTGATCTTTAAGTGCAACAAACGATAAATCGCCACCTGGAATAGGTTCTGATAGCGCTAATAACTGATTGCGTGTTTTGGTTAAAATATTTTCAGATATGACGTCGTCGGCAATATAGTACTCAGGGAATAATATATCGGCTTTGCCTAGCTCTGCTTCACGAACTGCACGCGCCCAAGGGTAAAACTCAATATGAACGCCATAACCACGCTTAACCAGCATGCTAACTGTAAGCTGGTAAAGCCAGCCTTTATTGCATAGGTTATCGTCTATATAAGGAGGCCAGTTGAGTGTAACTAAACGAAGTACGGTATCAGCATTTAGATTATAGCCATAACCACTTTTATATTTTTTACCTGGAAGAGTAATATTTTTATCGTCAACATTGTAGGTTACAGGCGCAGGATCTGCGTAAGTAAAGAAGGATAAAAGTAAGGCAACGACTAAAAATATTCTCATAAGGATAATGCATTTTTATATGTGCACTTAAGTTTAGTGGGTTATCTGGAATAAACAACTTAAATGTTCTCAGTATTCAAACAATATAAGTATAGCCTTAAAAAGCGATAGCTATTAATATACAAAAATAAGTAACTTAACTTAAATATGACACAATACCGATTTTTAAAAATGATCATTCTATCGTATTAAATGGCACACTTACTGCGTAAAGTTATTTATATAGAATAACTATATGTTATAGCTTTCGTCTTGTTATTACGTTATTTTCAGGCGCCATAATAGAACACTAATTTAATGCAATTGGTATGATAATTATAGGTGTTTTTACTAGAGGGAACTTTTATGGCTAATAAGCCAATAAGTGAAGATAATCCGTTTGCTAATTTATCTGATGTGCAGTGTGAGCACATCCAAAATTGGTATCAAAAACATATTTCTTTAACTTTAACCAACTTGCTAAAAGGTAGTAAGTCTGGCCAAGTAATAGACAGTAAATTAGAGCAGGCGTTAAACGAAGCATTAATAAACAGTAAACAAACCATAACCTATACAGGTGATGATAGTTCGCCTATAAAATTACAAAATGCCAGTGTATTGGCAGAGCTCAAAGATACACGTAATTTGTTTCATGGTGCGCAAGTCAAAATAAATAAATTAGAACAAAAAATAACAACAAGTGCTGACGAAATACAATTACTAGAGGCTCAAAAAAGCGAACTTCAATTAGAAGTACGCAGTTTAAAGCAACGATTAAACCATGTTTTATCGAGATTAGAATCACAAGGCGTCTCGTTTCAAAAAAGCCATTATGTTGGTCGTATATTGGTGCATGCTTTACGAGCAAGCTTTGAAAATTGGCAACAAACGCCCTCTGGTGAGTCTTTCAAAAATCATGACTTTTACAAGCTGTTTCCTCGGGTTTTGTACTCAAGTTTACTAAAAGAGATAGAAAAACTGCTAGGTGGGCATGATTATAATGAAATAGAACGCTCGTTGAGTGATTTTGTATTTCAACAAAAGGGTTCTCCAGTTGAGAATTGGCCGGATGAAGACCCGATATACGAGACACGATTAATTAACCAAAAACAGTCAGAACTATTAATTAAGCTACAAAGCCAACATCAGCAGAGAAAGAACTTTACCGCCTATTTAGAAAAACGTCTTGCTAATACTGGGTTTACTCATAAGCACAGTGATTTACTGATGACTTTAGTTGAGTTTGCGACAAATGATGAGAATAGTAAGTTTTCTAGTTACTGCCATTAATTAGCAGTATTTGTTTGGCTAGTCTGCAGTAAAGGTGTAATTAGAGGTGAATGTTGAAGCCCAAGTTGCTTTAGCCTAGCTGCAATATTGCCTTGCGTGAGTGCTTGCTTTACCCATTTATACAAGGTGCTTATATCTAGCGTGTGGTTTGGGCGAAGTAATAACTGATGATTATAGGTTTGTGCCACTCTCTCAGACACAAGTAGCAAACGCTTGCTTTTTGGATACTTGCTAAAGTATTGATTTAGGTAAGAACGAGTAACAATAGCGCTATCGCTGCGTTTTTTTAATACTAATTCAATACTTCTTTTATGGCTGCTTAATAAAGTCATTTTATATTCGTTTTCAAGAACTGAGGGGCTACTTTCGTAATTAGCTAACGGATAATGGTAGCCTAAAATACCCACCAAGGTTTTATCTGCTAAGTTATCAAACCAGGCTTGAGACTTGGCAAATTGCTTTAAAGCAATAAATACTTCTGTATCTATGGCTACAACAGGGGAGTTACTAATTACATTGTTTCCCTGTAGCCATCCCCAATCTGGGTTCTCAAAAAAAATCGAATCGAATAGGCCATTTTGGTAATCTTTAAAGCGACGAATGGGTGTGGTTAGTACTAATTCAAAATGATAAGAAGGCTGTATTTTATTTAGCTCGCTTATTAATTCAACGGTAAGACCAGAAGCACGCCCATCAACAATTTCTATATAAGGAGGGAACTCATAGCCACCTACTTTTACCACAGTTTTTGCATGAGCTTCTTCAACTGAAAAACCAAGTAAGGCTAGTAAAATGAGCGTAACAAACTTCATAGTTAAATCCTTCCTTAGCGTGCTTTTGATATATTAATTTATAAGATAGTCTATTTGTTAACATAGTATGAATTATCAAGCAATAAATTCTAACTTTGCAGGGTGATTAAATGGATGTTACTTGATATTTATTAAGCAAGTGTAGATCGAGTGCGCTTTTTTGGAGTGTTTTTGATATTGGGGGATTACCCAATGTCGGGTGGCGTGGCTTTGCCACTTAACCGACCTACGTTCCCAACAATTAACGTAGGTTGGATAAGCCGGAGGCGTCATCCGACGATGTTTAGTCGTTTATTATAAGGAGATTTTTTGTGAGATATCGTCGAAATTATCAACCAGGAGGAACGTATTTTTTTACGGTTAATTTGCAGGATCGTAAAAAATCATTACTGGTTGAGCATATTGATTTATTGCGTGAGGCTGTGCGCTGGGTAAAAATGCATAAACCATTTTATATTGATGCGTGGGTAGTGTTGCCTGATCATATGCATGCAGTGTTAACCTTACCCAAAGGTGATAGTTATTACTCTGGACGTTGGCGCGAAATTAAAAAACGTTTTTCTAAAGGCTTGCCTAAAAACGAACATTTATCACTCGCACGCGTTAATAAAAATGAACGAGGGATTTGGCAACGCCGCTTTTGGGAGCATACTATTGTTGATGAACGTGATTATTGGCACCACGTAAATTATGTGCATTTTAACCCGCTTAAACATGGTTTGGTTGAACGGGTTATTGATTGGCCTCATTCAAGCTTTCATAAAGCGGTCGCATCAGGAATGTACAGCCGCAATTGGTGTGGGGAATAATTAATACCTTATATGTGGGTGTTTCCCATACGTCCCCAATAATTAACGTAGGTTGGATAAGCCAGAGGCGTCATCCGACAATGTTGGATAATTCGAAGGCGTCATCCGACGATGTTGGATATTAATCAATATCGGTGCAGGTTTTGCTTTATGTTGGGTGATGTTTGGGGTCGGGGGTCACCAATGTCGGGTGGCGTGGCTTCGCCACTTAACCGACCTACGTTCTTTTTTTGAATTGGTACGACTGAGTGGATTCGAACCACTGACCTCTGGACCAGGTGATCAAGAGTAGGTAGTGCTTTTTCTTTTTTGATAGTGTAGATATGGAGATTGGTACGACTGAGTGGATTCGAACCACCGACCTTGGAGCGGGTGATTAAGAGTAGGTAGTGCTTTTTCTTGAGATGTTTTTTGAATTGGTACGACTGAGTGGATTCGAACCACCGACCCCTACCATGTCAAGGTAGTGCTCTAACCAACTGAGCTACAGTCGTACAATTTTAAATTCTTAAATTAAATATACTTTTAGGGGTGAAGTATATTTGGTACGACTGAGTGGATTCGAACCACCGACCTCTGGACCAGGTGATCAAGAGTGGGTAGTGCTATTTCCTTCAACGTACTTTAAATACATTATTTACTAATTTTGGTACGACTGAGTGGATTCGAACCACCGACCTCTGGATCGGGTGATCAAGAGTAGGTAGTGCTCTTTCCTTCAACGTACTTTAAATACATTATTTACTAATTTTGGTACGACTGAGTGGATTCGAACCACCGACCTCTGGACCGGGTGATCAAGAGTAGGTAGTGCTATTTCCTTCAACGTACTTTAAATACATTTTACTAATTTTGGTACGACTGAGTGGATTCGAACCACCGACCCCTACCATGTCAAGGTAGTGCTCTAACCAACTGAGCTACAGTCGTACTATAAGTCTACATACTATTTAATTCGTCCATGAAGCTTCATCCTGTCGGCGTCCTGCCTCCACCTCGTTCGGCTGCGAAGCTTCGCTTCGGTCCAATCTCGCCCAACTGAGCTACAGTCGTATTGCATGTATTTAAGAGTTGTTAATTGCTTAACAACGGTCGCTAATATATAGCGTGATGGGGAGTGAATCAAGCATGTTTATGCTATTTGAGTTTATTTGCCGTTTTTTTATTCATATTGGACTGATTTCACACGTTTTATAAAATTTTTGCCACCATATAACATGCTCTTTTGCTGACGATTTTAGCTGAGCGAGTAAGTTTTTAGCGTTTGGGTCAAGAAGAGCATTTATCTCTTCACTGCTTACTGCTTGATTAAACCACAGCTGCACATACAGCGGCTGCAATGTTTCTAAATAACCACTAAGCTGCGCTTGATAAGGCTGAATTTGTTTTAAATAATATTTATTGAATATATTACTGACAATTTTAGCTTGCTGCTTGTTTTTACCCTTTGGGCATATATCTTCTAGCGTTAAAGTATTTACAAACTGGGTGGCCGCATGATTTAAGCTAATTTGTTCACGCGCGGCATGAATAAGTTGTTGGTTAAACTCGTATTTGTTAAGCGGCTCAAGCGCTGACAAAATATCATCACTGTTTATTGCCATACTATTTTGGTTTTCTATTAGCTGTTTTATGGTAGTTAGCTTTTTAAGCCCCTCAACTGTGTCGCTAAACCCAGCTGGTTGAGTGCTGAGCTCTTGGCCGGTTAATTGCCAACTGCTGTTGAGCTCGGGTTCACTAAATAACATATTGTTGAAAAACTGAGTGAGCTGAGCTTGTTTTTGAGTTTTTGCCGCAGCAATTTTGTTGTAAATCTTGCTTTGTTTATCCAAGCTATTTAAACAGTTTTGCGCGCTTTGAATAAAATCTATTTGGTACTTCAATTGACTAGCGGCGGTGGCCGTTTTACCTAACTGATTATTATGCTCACTTATTAAAACGTTCAGTTTACATTGGCTAATACCAGCAAGTTCAGTTATACCAATTTTAATTGCGGGCTGAAAGGTATTTTTAGGCGCGACTAACGTGAGTTGTTGCAGTGGATTTCTCTTTGGCTCGGGAACTTGAAAGGTACTACTTAAGCGAGACAAATAAGTTTTATTTGCCTCACTGGGCTGCTCTGAGCAGCCAAAAAGAAATACACAACACACTGCCAGTAACCAACTAAGTGGCAGTGTGTTATTTATAGATTGTTTAAGAGAGAATAAATGGTTCACGTTTAAATCGCCTATGCACTGTCAGCATCAGTAGTACAGCTGCAACTGATAATCCAACGATAATGCCTATCCAAAAACCATGCGGGCCCATTGCTGGCACTATTAAGTCTGTTCTTGCTAATACGTAGCCTAAACTAAAGCCGATTAACCAATAAGAGATAAAAGTAATATAAGAAATAGGCGCGGTATGCTTTAACCCTCTCAATATACCATTTGCAGCTACTTGTAATGCATCAGGAAGTTGATAAATACAGGCTAAAATCATAATTGATGAAGCAAGTGCGAGTACCGCAGGGCTATCGCTATAAAGCTGGCTAATCACATCGCGACCTATAAAAGTAATAAAAGCGATAAATAGGGCGATAATTGCCGCTAAAATATAACTTGTAGACACGGCTACTTTTAATTGGTCTAAATGATTTTGCCCAAATAAATTACCAATTCGTATGCTAATTGCAATTGAGAGGCTAAGAGGCATCATAAATAATAGTGCCGTGACACTGGCTGCAATTTGATGGCCAGACACAGCCACCGCACCTAAGTGCGCAATAAATAAAGGTATACAGGCAAACAATGTTACTTCAAAAAAAGTGGCTAGTGATATAGGAATACCGAGTTTGGTAATAATACCTATGGTTTTAAAGTTAGGTTTTTCAAAGCCCGCTAATAAGCCTTTGGCGTCTACTTTTTTGCTGAGCTGGCAATAAGTCACCTGCGCAATGGCCATAACAGTAAATACGAGTGCGGTAGCGATACCACAACCGGCTCCGCCAAAAGCTGGTAGGCCAAATAAGCCATTGATAAAAATATAATTGAGTGGAATGTTTACCGCAAGCCCTAGTAGGCTAATATAAAATGCAGGCTTGGTCATCCCCATGCCTTCGGTCATATTTCTATAAACGGTAAAAATTAAAAAGCCAAACACACCCCACTTAACAAAATGAATGTAGTCAAAGGCAAGTCCAGCAATTGCTGGGGTGGTGTTTAGCTGTAAAATAACAGTATTGGCAAGCTGCGCCGCACTAAAACCAGCAATACTTAAAAGGAGTGTTAAATAAAGGGCTTGCTGAAAATAATGGCTGATGCCGTTACGATCTTTAGCACCAGCGAATTGGGCAATAACGCCCGTTAATGCTAATAAAACCCCTTGTATTGCTAATAAAATTGGGTTCCATATCCCCGTTGCAATTGATAGTGCAGCTAAATCGGTAGGGCTCACTTGTCCGGCCATAATGGTGTCAACCACAGACATTAGTACTAAAGTTACTTGTGCTAAAAAAACGGGAACGGCAAGAGAAAGTAAACGTTTGGCTTCCCAACTACAAAAAGTCATAAAAAACAGCTATTCAGAAAAACATAGTCGCATTGTAATCTATTGTGATCAGCCAAGCTATGCTGGTGGTCGGTGTTTGTATTTAATTCATCTTGGTGGTGAAAATAACCATGAATAAGTGCTATTAAGTGAATGATTTTGTCTTTTGATACGTTAAACTAGTACTTTGTAAGAAATAGAAGCGATTTTTATGTTTACCGGTATTATTCAAACTCAAGCAACGGTAGTTTCTAAAACCCATGCACAGGGCGTATTGCGTCTGGTAGTTTCTGTCAATGAGCAATACGTGAAGCATTTAGACTTAGGTGCCAGCATCGCTATAAATGGTTGCTGTTTGACTGTGGTAAAAGTAGAGCTAAGTAATCACGATGTGGTTGCTCAAGTGCATTTTGATGTTATTGACGAAACTCTGCAGCTAACTAATCTTGGGCAACTGGAATTGGGTAGTTTAGTTAATTACGAGCGTTCAGTGTCATTTGGTACTGAGTTGGGTGGGCATATTGTATCTGGACATATTCATTGCACCGCAAAAATTGCGCAAATAGTGAAGTTAGAAAACAACTACAAAATACAGCTCAGCCTGCCACAAAAATGGCAAAAATATGTGTTATACAAAGGATTTGTATCTGTTAATGGTGCAAGTTTAACGGTGGGTAATATTGATGAGTTTGGCTTTTGGTTGCATCTAATACCAGAAACACTCGATATAACTAATTTAGGTGAAGCCGTTGTGGGTGATGAGTTTAATATTGAAGTCGACCAGCAAACCTACACAATTATAAACACCGTTGAAAACTACATGCGCCAACATAGCTAAAATATTTGTTCGTCATCGCTGTCCACATGTAACTCTAACTTGTTACGTGCATAGTCTATATGCATGTTCAAGTGTATAAGGTTACAACAGGCACTACATTCTTCATAGTAGTCTTGATCGCCCATACTGGCATCGAGATCTAAATGAATATGGTGTCCACAATGTGGACAGGCGATGCGTTGTGATAAAAAGTCTTTCATAATAACACCTCATAAAAACTAAGTTTTTTTACGTGGGTAGCACACAACGGGCTTACACTAAATATAGTGCTTATATCTTGTTTACTGCATTTATTTTAGTTTACGAGTTTAGTCTAGTAAGTTTATTAGTTTATCAACGTGCTCTTTAGCCTGATTTAGATAATGACCCGCAAAAATGTTAGCGTTGTTTAAAACAGGGTAAAGCTGATAAACAAGCTTACGTTGCTCATAACCCTGTGCTAAAGGGTAGTGGTGCTTGTAGGTATCATAAAAATCCTCTGGAAGGGGAGCATAGAGCTCGCTCATAGCAATATCGACTTCCCGATCACCGTAATAGCAGGCGGGGTCAAACAAGGTCGGAATGTTATTTACAAAGCCCAGGTTACCACGCCAAAAATCGCCATGTAATAATGAGGGTAAAACATGATGATTATGCAGTGTCTCTTTTACTAAATTTATTAGTTGTTCGGGGTCTGAAAGTACAATGTCTTTTTCAGCTAATAGTTGTAATTGCCAACCAATACGTTCTTCTGCAAAAAATACATCCCATTTTTTATGCCACTGATTAGGCTGAAGCGTTGAGCTTAAATAATTGTCGGTATCAAAACCAAACATCGCTTGCTGGTGTTTTTGATGTAACATGGCAAGATGCTCCCCCATAGTTGACCAATGAGTGTGGGGAAGCTCGTCAAATGTAAGCCATTCTAATACAATGAAGGCGTATTCTATATTGGCCCCAGTTATAATACAGTCTGGCACCATAAATACACTGTTTTGAGTAAGCTGTTTTAAGCCTTGAGCTTGAGCCTCAAAGCGCTCTAGCTCATGTTTTTGCCCAACTTTAACTAAGTAATTGTGCTTGCCATCGCTTAAATGAAACAACTTATCGGTGGATGTGTTTTGCAACTGACGTTTATGGGTGTGTTTAAAATCATAATGGATAGCCTGGCTGATCTCTTGATTGATTGTTTTCCACATAACAATAGTCACCTTTTAAACCTATAAATAAACTATGGCAAAAAGGGATTAAATAAACAAATTAATCGGTGTAAAATTAATACTATCAATTTCTGATACAAATCACTGAAATGGAATAAAAATGAATAAAAGTTTTATCACTAACTTATTAGCAGCGTGTTGTGTTGTTATTGGTTTTGTATTTGAACAAACCATTGTACTTTCTGTGGGCTTATTTGCACTCTCCGGTGCAGTTACAAACTTACTCGCTATTCATATGCTGTTTGAAAAAGTGCCGTTTTTATATGGTTCGGGTGTGATTGCACTTAAGTTTGAAAGTTTTAAAGTGGCTATAAGAAACTTAATACTTACGGAGTTCTTTTCTGAGCATAAAATAGACAAGCTTCTAAGCAAGGCTCAACCAACGATAGACTTTGAGTCAGTTATTTATAAGGTGGATTTAAATCCCGCATTCGATAATTTGTTAGTGGTTATTGAGCAATCACAATTTGGTAGCATGCTTGCAATGTTTGGCGGCACTGAAGCCGTTGAGCCAATGCGAGAAAAGTTTATTGAAAAAATGCAATCATCACTGGTGCAAATAAGCGACACCGACGATTTTAAAACACTATTAAGCGATATGTTAACCCAAGGTAATAACGCGGAAAGTTTGCATAATACGGTGCTTAAGTTAGTGGATGAACGCTTAGATGAACTCACCCCTAAAATGGTGAAAGAAATAATTCAAACCATGATCCGCGAACACTTAGGTTGGCTCGTTGTATGGGGTGGGGTGTTTGGTGGCTTATTTGGTTTGTTGGCAGCGCTTATTTAATAATAAATATACGTTAAGCAGGTACTAAGCCCTGCTTAACGTGTTTGACTCGAGTAAATTAAACGCATTTAAAACCTGTAATATTATTTAGACCCCGCCATAATAACCACAAGCGGTTTGTTTGCTTTTGCTAAATCTCTTATTGACGTACTAGTAGATGCTTCAATATTTAAAAAGCGTGCTGATTTATTTAAATCATACAGCGTTACAAAGTCACCCACTGATAAATCATTACAGAGTAATTTTTTGCTAATTACATGTTTATCTATACGTAGATCTTTCATTGTTCTGAGCAGTGTCAGTCTTTTGTTAGATGCAACGGCCATGCAAGCTTGGGTACCGGGTGATGAATCAGCGGCAACAAAAGTGGCCGCCATTACAGGAGCTGTTAATGTTGCTGCGCCCAATAATACAGTTGAATATAGAGTTGCTTTGAAAGAAATCATAGTATTTGCCTCTTTGTTTATATGCAACTTAAGTATTGCTTAATGTAGCCGAAATGTTGTTAACTGAATGGGGTAAGCTGTAAGAAGATGTGTATATAAATTGTGCAATTTTGTAGGTGTATGAAAAGTTGTTCATAAGTAACCTGAATTATGGATAATAAATCTATCTCAAGCAGCTATTTTCAGCGCTAACTGCGTTGAATTTACTTGCAATAGGCTCGCTATTGACGCGAAAATTCGCCTTGTTTTCACTGTAAATTTCTGGCTGGAGAAAACAAACCAAATTATTAATATAATTCAATATTTTAGTAAATCTCTTAACCAGAGTTCAGGTTAAGTAATTTATTTTTGACACACTTTAGCGTTTTCCTACTGAAATATTTTTTCAGGCTGTTATTATCGCGCCCTAAATTTGTGGCATTTTATATTTTTGGAGCGCAATTGTGAATAAAACGTTAGCAAGTTACTACCAGCAAGCTTATGCGTGTGAGCAACAGCATTTTAACCAATGTTTTTATTGCGGCTGTGAGGCAACAGAGCGCGATCATTGCCCGCCATTGCATATGCTACAAAGTATTATTGATCTAGGTGAAGAAGCTGACTTTGTTGCCATTGCAGCCTGTTACGAATGCCATGCATTACTTCACAATGAGCGATTAATGACCATTGATGAGCGATTTAGCAAACTTAAAAAGAAATTATCTAATAAGTATGCAAAACCTCTGCGTGTTTACAACATGTGGGAAGAAAACGAACTCGCTGATATGAGTGATGAATTTGCGCATAGTATTCAAGCAGGTATGAAGCTAGGTAAAGAAGCGGCTGAGCGACTAGCCTTTACGGGCTTTAGTTATGCCACTGAGGAAGCACGTGTCACAGTGCGTGAAAAAACTAAAGAGTTTGATGTTGAAGGCACTGTATTTACCGATTTCAAAGAAGCGCTTAACTATTGCATTACTGTATTAAAAGTACAAAAAAGTGACTTTTATAAAATTTTAGTGGAAGACTATCAAGGTGATTTTAATAAGGCATTGAGTCAATACAGACATCGTCATGATAAAGTTACAGCCGCAAAAGATGGTAATACATTGATTAAAGATTTTTCAAAATTACATAAGCAAAATTCGGATTTTGTAACACGAACGGTTAAACACTTTATAAGTAAAGATCCATCGCTCACCACCGAAGGAGCTCTGGATAAGCTTTATAACAATTATATAAAAAAATAATTACAGAAATTCACCTTAAATAACCGCCTTTTCACCTGTTTTTTTAGCTTTATGCGTTTGCTTTCGCTAAAGTAGTAAAAAAACAGGAGAACCTAAAAACATGCAAAAATTTGCTCCCTCATTGTTAGCTGTTGGTTTAGCAGCAGCACTTGTTGGTTGCCAAGAAAGCGGCCCACAAGATGACAAAGTAACCATTAATAAAAACCCATACCCAAGTACTTACCAACCGGTAGCGACATCAAGCACGTTAATCACCAATGCGACTGTATTAACAGGGACGGGTGAGCGTTTAGATGAAGCTGATGTATTAATTGTCGACGGTAAAGTGCAGCAAATTGGTAAAGATTTAACCGCTGATGCAGATACCACCATCGACGCACAAGGTAAATGGGTAACACCAGGCATTATTGACGTTCATTCACATTTAGGTGCTTATCCAAATCCATCGGTTGAGTCTCATCAAGATGGTAACGAAATGACCAGTCCAAATACTGCAGAAGTATGGGTTGAGCATTCAATTTGGCCACAAGATCCAGGTTTTAATCGCGCACGTGAAGGCGGTATTACGTCATTACAAATTTTACCGGGTTCGGCTAATTTATTCGGTGGACGTGGCGTTACCCTTAAAAATGTACCGGCTCACACCATGCAAGGAATGAAATTTCCTGATGCGCCATACGGTTTAAAAATGGCATGTGGTGAAAATCCTAAACGTGTTTACGGTCGTAAAGGCGTATTACCGATGACACGTATGGGTAATATGGCAGGATATCGCACAGCATGGATTGGCGCTCAAGAATATAAGCGTGAGTGGGATAAATACGATGCTGATTACGCTGCGGGTAAAAACCCAGAAGCTCCACATCGTGATATTAAATACGATACATTACGTGGTGTTTTAGAAGGTGAAGTTCGTATTCACAATCACTGCTACAAAGCAGAAGAAATGGCGATGATGATCGACCTTTCTAAAGAGTTTAATTACCATGCCGGCACATTCCACCACGGAATTGAAGCCTATAAAATTGCTGATTTATTAGCTGAAAATGGCTCGTGTGCAGCACTTTGGCCAGACTGGTGGGGCTTTAAAATGGAAGCCTACGATATGGTGCAAGAGAACGTAGCTATTGTTGATGCAGTTAAAAACTCATGTGCTGTTGTGCACTCAGATTCTGATACGACGATTCAACGCTTAAACCAAGAAGCCGCAAAAGTAATGTACAGTGCAAACCAAAATGGGTTTGATATTTCTGAGCAACACGCGATTAAATGGATCACGTCTAACGCCGCTAAATCATTAGGCATTGAAGATAAAACAGGTTCACTTGAAACAGGTAAACAAGCTGATGTTGTTATTTGGAATCAAAGCCCGTTTAGTGTTTATGCAAAAGCAGAGCAAGTGTTTGTTGATGGTGCAAAAGTTTACGATAGAAACGATAGCGCATTCCAAGCACAAAGTGATTTTATGTTAGGTCAACAATAAGGAGCACCCAGAATGAAAAAATTATCACGTTCGTTTTCGCTTTCTCTGGTTGCTGCAGGGCTACTAGCATCGGGTGCCGTGAGCGCCAAGTCATTAGCAATCATTAATGCAACTTTGCATACATCTTCAGAACAAGGTGTATTAGAAGGAGCTAGCATTGTAATGAATGAAGGCAAAATCACTGCCATTAACCCTAGCGATGTTAAAGCTGACAAAGTTATTGATGCTAAAGGTCAAATAGTGACGGCTGGTTTTATCGCCAGTGTAAATCAGCTTGGCTTAGTTGAAGTAGGTGCAGTTGCCGGTTCTCGCGATGCAGGAGAAGACAAAGCAGGTATCGATTTTGATGCAAGCTTAGCATTCAATCCTCGTTCAAGCTTAATTCCTTATGCACGTAAAGGCGGTATCACTCGCGATTTGATCACCCCATACGGTGGTGACAGCATATTTGCAGGCCTAGCAAGTGTTGTTGATTTAAGTGGTAGCTTTGAAAGCGTAGATAAAAAGCAAGCTGCACTAGTGGTTCATTTAGGTGAGCGTAGTAAAGGTTCTCGTGCATTTACCTTGCAAACGCTTATTAAAAAATTAGATGAGCATCAAACCAAAGCAAGTAAAGACGCTAAAAAAGACGACGCTAAGCCAAGTGCTGAAGACACGGTAATGGCTAAAGTACTAAAAGGCGATATACCATTACTAATTAGTGTGTCGCGTGCATCAGATATTGTTGAACTAATAAAAGTGAAACAGCAGTTTGGCGTAAACATTGTCCTTAATGGCGCTCAAGATGCCGTTGTAGTTAAAGATCGCATCGCTAAAGCAGGCATTCCTGTGATCATTAGTGCAATGGATAACTTACCAGGTAGCTTTGATTCGTTGCATGCGAGCTTGAATAATGCCGGCATACTAGAAAAAGCCGGTGTTAAAGTGCTACTAACTGTGGGTGGTGACGCAAGTCACAATGTTTACCAGCTTCGCTACGATGCCGGTAACGCAGTGTCTTACGGTATGAGCCAACAAGGCGCATTAAAGGCCATGACTTCGAATGTGGCTGATGTATTTGGTATTAACGCGGGTAGCCTAGAAGTAGGTAAAGCCGCTGATGTTGTTATGTGGAGTAACGACCCGTTTGAGCTGAGCAGCCACGTGAATAAAATGTTTATCAATGGTGTTGAGGTTAGTACTGAATCTCGCCAAGATAAACTGCGTGAGCGCTATACAACAGAGTCGAACATGCCACGCGCATACACAAAATAAACGTTTAAAGTTGAATTGAAAAGGCCGCATTAGCGGCCTTTTTCTTAGGCACAAAAAAGGCGCTCTGTGAGCGCCTTTTCATTCATTTAATCGATTTATACTAGTTTAGATAAAATCTCGTTAAATGTCGTGCTTGGACGCATTGCTTTGAAGGCTGCATCGTCATTTGGCTGGAAGTAACCGCCAATGTTCATTGCAGGACCCTGTGCATCGTTTAGCTCGTTAACAATTTGCTCTTTGTTGGTTTCAAGGTCGCTAGCAATTTGTGTAAATTGCGCTTTAAGCTCGCTATCTTCATTTTGCTTAGCAAGTTCTTGAGCCCAGAATAAAGATAAGAAGAAATGAGAACCACGGTTATCAATCTCTTTAACTTTGCGTGAAGGTGACTTGTTTTCAGCTAGGAATGTGCCCGTTGCTTTATCAAGCGTATCAGCAAGTACTTGTGCCTTGTTGTTACCTGTTGTTGTGCTTAGGTGTTCAAGTGACGCAGCAAGTGCTAAGAACTCACCTAAAGAATCCCAACGTAAGTGGTTTTCTTTTTCAAACTGTTGAACGTGCTTAGGAGCAGAACCACCGGCACCTGTTTCAAATAAACCACCGCCATTCATCAGTGGCACAATTGAAAGCATTTTAGCACTAGTACCCAATTCTAAAATTGGGAATAAATCTGTTAGGTAATCACGTAATACGTTACCTGTTACAGAAATCGTATCTTTACCTTCTTTGATGCGTGCTAGTGAGAATAAGGTTGCATCCATTGGCGATAAAATTTGAATATCTAGGCCAGCAGTATCATGATCTGGCAAGTATTTGTTCACTTTTTTGATTAGCTCAGCATCGTGTGCACGTTCTGCATCTAACCAGAAAATAGCCGGATTACCAGTTGCGCGAGCGCGGTTTACTGCAAGTTTAACCCAATCTTGAATTGGTGCATCTTTAACCTGACACATACGCCAGATATCGCCTTGCTCAACACTGTGCTCAAGTAGGGTGTTGCCGTTTGTGTCAACAACACGAATAGTACCGTCAGCTTTTGCTTCAAATGTTTTGTCATGTGAGCCGTATTCTTCCGCTTTTTGAGCCATAAGGCCAACGTTTGGTACGCTACCCATAGTTGTAGGATCAAAAGCACCGTGCTGTTTACAAAAATCAATTGTTGCTTGGTAAACGCCAGAGTAACAACGATCTGGAATTACAAAGCTTGTGTCTTGTAATTTATCGTCTTTATTCCACATTTGACCGCTTGAACGAATTGCAGCAGGCATAGAAGCATCGATGATCACATCACTTGGTACGTGTAAGTTTGTAATACCACGATGAGAATCAACCATGGCGATAGCAGGGCGGTTAGCGTAAACCGCTTGAATGTCTGCTTCAATTTCTTCGCGCTTAGCGTCATCTAATGTTTGAATTTTAGAGTACACATCGCCTAAACCGTTATTTACATCAACACCTAGCTCTTCAAAAAGTGCACCGTGTTTTGCAAAAACGTCTTTGTAGAATACTTTTACAGCGTGACCAAAGATGATTGGATCAGATACTTTCATCATGGTTGCTTTCATATGAAGCGAAAATAACACGCCTTTTTCTTTAGCTGCATTGATTTCAGCTTCTAGGAATGCTTGTAATTTTGCTGCACTGATACGTGATGCATCAATTACTTCACCAGCAAGTAATGGCGTGCTTTGCTTAAGTACAGTGATATCGCCATTAGCCGCTACGTGTTCGATACGAACATCCGTTGCTTCATCAACAGTTAGTGATTGCTCGGAACCAAAGAAGTCACCTTCTTCCATGCTTGCAACGTATGATTGTGAATCTTTGCTCCACGCGCCCATTGAATGTGGGTTATTACGTGCATACTCTTTCACTGAACCTGGTGCACGACGGTCAGAGTTACCTTCACGAAGTACAGGGTTTACTGCGCTGCCTTTAATTTTATCGTAGGCTGCTTGAATCGCTTTCTCTTCATCGTTTTTAGGTTCAACCGGGTATTCTGGAAGTGCATAACCTTTTTCTTGAAGCTCTTTAATTACAGCGCGAAGTTGTGGAACTGATGCACTAATGTTCGGTAATTTAATGATGTTAGCTTCTGGTGTTTTTGCCATTTCGCCAAGTTCTGCAAGTGCATCACCAATGCGTTGTTCTTCTGTTAGGTAATCCGGGAAGCTCGCAATTACACGACCAGCTAATGAGATGTCGCGTGTTTCAACTTCAACACCTGCCGCATTTGTGTATGCTTGGATAATAGGTAACAACGAATAAGTTGCTAGTGCCGGAGCTTCGTCCGTTTTTGTATAGATAATTTTTGATGTCATCATCATTCCTAGATAGTAGGCCGCATTGGCCAAATTCAACAATGCAAAGAAATCATCGCCTAATACTTTTAAATTAAGCATTAGTACATGCAATGAGTAGTCTGTTAGGTGTTGGTACTCGTATAACCTAAACAAGGTGAGAATAATCACACCTGACGGACTAGTGTCTTTTATAACTAAAATTTATGTAAATACAAACTAGCCATTAGGCTAAAGTAATTACGTTTTACAGGATAAAGAGTGTAACAAGCTTGGCTAAAAAGGGCTAGGATTACACGCCAGACGCCAGCAGTTAAACTTCTAATACTGAAATTATTGGGGTAGATAAAATAAAATCAAGGAGTGGGGTTGAATTAACAAACAATGAGGCAATTTATATTGGGGTGGTTAGGGATTTTTAAGAAATTAAGCGAGGATCTAAACAGGTCACTCGCTTTAGTCTCATAATTACAATCACCCTATAATATCGCCATTAGGCGCTATATTAGTAGCGTGTAGACCTTTAGGGCCCTGTTGTAATTCGAAGGTAACATCTTGACCAGCTTTAAGTGTCTTGTATCCGTCCATTACAATTGTGGAGTAATGAGCAAAAATGTCGTTCTCGCAACCGTCTTCTACGATGAAACCAAAACCTTTGGCGTTGTTGAACCATTTGACTTTACCACAAGCCATACTTCTACATCCTTCTATAAGTTGACTAATTTAGTTATCCTAAACTGTATTGTTTGCTAGACTGACTAAGGTTTAATCAATCACCATTTGACTGTAGTTTATTTAAGCAACCAGTCAAGTGTTTTAGGTTATTTTTTAACATTTTATTTATTTTTTTATTCAAGTTTGCTTGAGTTACAAAGACAAGACTATATTTAATTATGAGTGGTATGAAAGATTCTGGTGTTATCGACACCGTTCGCGATAGTGAAAAGCAAAAGTTGCAGCCACCGCGAAAATATAAAGTTGTGTTAAACAACGATGATTACACGCCGATGGATTTTGTAATAGAGATCTTAATGACGTTTTTTAATATGGATAGCGATAGAGCAACTGATGTGATGCTGCAAATACATCAGCAAGGTAAGGGTATATGTGGTGTTTATAGCGCCGACGTAGCACATACTAAGGCTGAGCAAGTTAACCGCTACTCAAGGGATAACGAGCATCCACTGCTATGTAGTTGTGAGCAGGAATAAATACCATAAAGGTGAACTTTCATCTTTGAAGTGCGGTATAAAATTATTATCTCTGTAAGGGGTTGCCAATGCTAAATAAAGACTTAGAACTAACTTTGAACACTGCGTTTCGTGAAGCGCGTACACGTCGTCATGAGTTTATGACCGTAGAGCACCTTTTATTAGCTCTACTCGACAACCCATCAGCTGGAGAAGCGCTTAATGCGTGTGGTGTTGACGTTTCTGGATTAAAAACAGAGTTACTTGAATTTATTGATGAAACCACACCGGTTATTCCTGATTTAGAAGAAGAGCGCGAAACTCAACCAACACTTGGTTTTCAGCGAGTATTACAGCGCGCGGTATTTCATGTGCAATCTTCTGGCAAAAATGAAGTGACAGGCGTTAATGTGCTGGTCGCTATTTTTTCTGAGCAAGAAAGCCAAGCCGTGTACTTACTTAAAAAGAATGATATTTCTCGACTTGATATTGTTAACTTTATTTCTCATGGTATCGCCAAAGGTGACGACGAATTAGGCGATGATACCGACGATATTCATGAAGAGGTGCAAGAAGTAGCAAGCGAAGAAGCGAGTAAGCTCGACAGCTTTACAACTAACCTTAATATACACGCTAAAGAGGGTAATATTGACCCGCTTGTTGGCCGTGATAGTGAAGTAGAGCGCACAGTGCAAGTGCTGTGTCGTCGTAAAAAGAATAACCCATTACTGGTTGGTGAAGCCGGCGTAGGTAAAACTGCTATTGCCGAGGGCTTAGCCTATCGTATTGTTAACGAACAAGTGCCTGAAGTCATTGCTGATGCGGTTGTGTACTCCTTAGATATGGGCGCGTTACTTGCCGGTACCAAATACCGAGGCGATTTTGAAAAACGCTTTAAAAGTTTATTAAAAGAGTTACAAGCAAAACCAGGTTCAATCTTATTTATTGATGAAATTCACACCATTATTGGTGCAGGTGCTGCCTCAGGTGGGGTAATGGATGCCTCAAACTTAATTAAGCCGTTACTCTCAAGTGGGCAATTACGTTGTATGGGTTCTACCACTTACGGTGAGTACAAGAATATTTTTGAAAAAGATCGCGCCCTTGTCCGTCGCTTTCAAAAAATTGATGTGCTTGAACCTAGCGTTGAAGATACCACTAAAATTCTTAACGGCTTAAAAGATCGTTACGAAGCACACCATGGTATTCGTTATACGCAAAAAGCGTTAAAAGCAGCCGCTGAGCTAAGTGCCAAGTATATTAATGAGCGTCACTTACCTGATAAAGCGATTGACGTTATTGATGAAGCAGGCGCAAGCCAACGGCTACTGCCTACGTCCAAGCGTAAAAAAACCATTGGTGTATCTGATATTGAGATGATTGTGTCTAAAATGGCGCGTATTCCGCCTCAAAATGTGTCGTCGTCTGATAAAGAAACGCTGAAAAACTTAGACCGTAATTTAAAAATGTTGGTGTTTGGACAAGATCAATCCATTGATGCATTAACTTCTGCTATTCGCTTATCGCGCTCAGGTTTAGCAAACGAGAACAAACCGGTTGGTTCGTTCTTATTTGCAGGCCCAACAGGGGTAGGTAAAACAGAGGTTACCAAGCAATTAGCTAAATGCATGGGTGTTGAGTTTATTCGTTTTGATATGTCTGAATACGTTGAGCGCCATGCGGTGAGCCGTTTAATCGGTGCGCCTCCGGGTTATGTAGGTTTTGAACAAGGCGGCTTATTAACAGAAGCGGTGATCAAAAACCCACATGCAGTGGTATTGCTGGATGAAATTGAAAAAGCGCATCCTGATATCTACAACATTTTATTACAAGTTATGGATCACGGTACGCTAACAGATAATAACGGCCGAAAAGCTGACTTTAGAAACGTAGTAGTGGTGATGACCACCAATGCCGGCGTACAAGAAACCACGCGTAAGTCGATTGGTTTTAGTGAGCAAGATCACACACACGATGCAATGGGTGAAATTAACAAAGTATTTTCACCTGAATTTAGAAACCGCTTAGATAACATTATTTGGTTTAATCACCTCGAGAAAGAGGTTATTTTGCAAGTGGTTGATAAATTTGTTGTTGAGTTACAAGCGCAACTGGATAAGAAGTCAGTTAACCTTGAGCTTACTTCTAAAGCACGTGAATGGTTGGCTGATAAAGGCTATGACAAAGCAATGGGCGCGCGTCCTATGGCGCGTGTTATCCAAGAAGATCTTAAAAAGCAATTGGCTAACGAAATACTGTTTGGTGAGCTAATTTCTGGCGGTACGGTAAAAGTATCGGTTAAAGATAAAAAACTGCGTTTTGATTACGAGAGTGACTTAACGCCAGCCTAACCTAAAAAAGTTAGCAATTTAAAAAGCCTGCTTTATGCAGGCTTTTTTATTTGCCAAAGAAATAGGCAACAAAAAACCCAGCAAAGGCTGGGTTTTTTGTTTATTAAATGTAATTACTGGCTACTACCATTAATTACATTTAATAAACGCTTAAAGCTAGTTTTCACTAGCCAAAAACTAAATCTCGTTTACGCACTTACTTAGCGAGCACGGAATACGATACGACCTTTCGATAAATCGTAAGGAGTCATTTCTACCGTTACTTTATCGCCGGTTAAAATACGGATATAGTTTTTGCGCATTTTACCTGAAATATGAGCCACAACTACGTGACCATTTTCTAGCTCAACTCGGAACATTGTATTTGGTAAAGTATCAAGGACTGTCCCTTGCATTTCGATTACGTCTTCTTTCGCCATGTTTAGCGTAACACCTCTTTAATAGTTAAACGCTGCAGATTTTGCCCAAAATACGCCAATAAGTAAAGGCGCAGGGGCTATTTTTGTAAATTAAATAGCCACCCACTGGTCATTGAGCTGTTTTTGGGCGGGTAAAAACTGGGTTTTATACTTCATTTTGTCACATTCATCTATTTGATAGCCTAAATAAACAAACTGTTTGCGCTGCTGTTTAGCAAATTTAAGCTGCTGTAATATCATTACAGTGCCTAAACTAAAGTGTTCGTAGTCAGGGTCAAAAAATGTATAAATAGCCGAAATAGCGTTGTCCATACAATCAGTTACAGCAACGGCCACTAAGTTTTCTTGATCCCAAAGCTCTATAAAGGTGATGGTTAACCAGCTACAAAACAAAAAGCTTTGAAATTGTGATTTATCAGGTGGATACATAGAACCGTCTTGATGACGTAAACTAATGTATTTACTGTAAAGTGGATAGTATTGTTCGCGTTCAACTTGAGAATATTTTACCTCAAAGCGGTTTTTTGCTTTGTTAAGTTTACGTTTTTGCGATTTTGTAGGGATAAACTCATCAGCTAAAACGCGCACAGAACTACACGCGCTGCAAATAGGGCAGTGCGGACGGTAAATTTGGTTACCACTGCGACGAAAGCCCAATCCTAATAACGACTCAAACTTATTGCTGCTATAACAACTTGGATCGAGTATCACCAGCAGTTGCTCTTGGCGATCTGGCAAGTAACTGCATTCAAATGGTTGGCTTAGGCCTATACGAGCTGGAAGTTGTTCATTCATATATCGCGATTAGCTCCTGTGGCTGCCACATACTGGCAGCTGGGGTGTAACACTGTGCTTTATTAAGTTTAGTTAAAAATTCTTCACGTGGAATCACGCTGGCACCTAACGACATTAAATAAGGATTTTCTAATTGGCAATCAATAAAATGCGCATTATGGCGTTTAAGCCAATTAACCAGCGCCCACATAGCCAGTTTGGAGCAATTTGTTTGATGATGAAACATTGATTCACCACAAAAAACACCTGTTTGCATAATCCCATATAAGCCGCCTGCAAGCTCTCCCTCGCGCCATACCTCTAAACTATGGGCCAAGCCATTGTGATGGGCATTAATGTACGCCTGTTGCATTTGCGGGGTTATCCAAGTGCCATCAGTATCAATGCGTTGATCGCGGCACGCTTCTATCACTTCTTCAAAGGCATGGTTAATAGTTACGGTGACCGGGTGCTTTTTTAAATGTTTTCGTAAGCTTTTACTAACATGAAAGTCATTAAGCTCAACAATACCGCGCTCACTCGGTGACCACCACATAATTGGCTCGTGTTCACTAAACCACGGAAAAATACCAGATAAATAGGCATTTTTTAACCGCGTTACCGATAAACATCCACCAATGGCAAGCAAACCATCTGGATCATCTAATGCATGGCTGGGATCAGGAAAAGCAAAGTGGCTTTGAGCGAGTTGATAAAGTTGTTTAGTCATAACACCGATTGAATAACTGCATGGTCAAGACAAAGTGTAACCTGTTGCTTTAAAATCACAAACCACAAATTATTGTGTTCTCTATAGGGTTGAGCAGGGCTTAAATTGCTGTTAGGTAAATTTTAGGCATAAAAAAGCGCGTTAAAAAACGCGCTTAATTAAATGGTAAACTAATCGAATTAGCTAACCACTTTTACTGGTACAGCTTCACCTGCGTTGAACTTAGTTGTCATTGCTTCTTCAACAGGTGTAAACGATGTAAGGTCAATACCTTCAACCGCAGACTTATACTCTTCCATAGTCGGGAAACGACCAAGAACAGAAGATAGAACTACAACTGGCGTAGAACCTAGTAGTGATTCACCTTTTTTCTCAGATGTATCGGCTACTACACGGCCTTGGAAAAGACGTGTTGATGTTGCGATAACAGTATCACCTGGTTCTGCTTTTTCTTGGTTACCCATACATAGGTTACAACCAGGGCGTTCTAGGTATAAGATATTTTCATACTTAGTACGTGCAGCCGTTTTTGGTTTTGCATCGTCAAATTCAAAACCTGCGTATTTAGCAAGAATATCCCAATCGCCTTCCGCTTTAAGCTCATCAACAATGTTGTATGTTGGTGGCGCAACAACCAATGGCGCTTTGAATGAGATAGAACCGTTTTTCTTCTCAAGGTTACGTAGCATGTGAGCAATAATTTTCATATCGCCTTTGTGAACCATACACGAACCAACAAAACCTAAATCAACAGGCTTGTCGTTGTAAAAAGAAACAGGGCGGATCACATCGTGAGTATAACGCTTAGAAACATCATCGTTATTAACGTCTGGATCGGCAATCATTGGCTCAACGATTTGGTCTAAATCAACCACAACTTCTGCATGGTATTTAGCGTTGTCGTCTGGAGAAAGTGCTGGCTCTTCACCAGATTGAATACCTGCAATACGCTTGTCGGCTAAATCGATTAGACCTTGTAGCGTTTGTGCTTCGTTTTCCATACCTTTGTTGATCATGATTTGGATACGTGACTTAGCAAGTTCAATTGACTTAATTAACGTTTCATCATTTGAAATACAGATTGACGCTTTCGCTTTCATTTCTGCAGTCCAGTCAGTGAAGGTAAAAGCTTGGTCAGCCATTAGGGTACCAATATGAACTTCAATGATACGACCTTGGAATACGTTTTCGCCGCCAAATTGCTTAAGCATTTGCGCTTGCGTTGCATGTACAACATCGCGGAAATCCATATGCTTAGCCATTTTGCCTTTAAACGTTACTTTAACTGAATCAGGAATCGGCATCGCAGATTCACCGGTTGCAAGTGCAACAGCAACAGTACCTGAATCGGCACCAAAGGCAACGCCTTTAGACATACGTGTATGCGAGTCACCACCAATGATGATAGCGCGATCATCAATTGTAATGTCGTTCAATACTTTGTGAATAACGTCAGTCATTGCATGGTAAACGCCTTTCGGGTCACGTGCAGTGATCAAACCAAACTTATTCATAAACGCCATTAGTTTAGGAATGTTTGCTTGTGCTTTGCTATCCCATACTGATGCTGTATGACAACCAGATTGATAGGCACCATCAACAAGAGGAGAAATCGTTGAAGCAGCCATTGCTTCTAATTCTTGTGCAGTCATTGGACCGGTTGTATCTTGCGAACCAACGATGTTCACTTTAACACGAACATTTGAGCCAGCGTGAAGTGGCGTATCTGATAGTACACCTACCGCGTTACGGTTAAAGATTTTTTCAACCGCTGTTAAGCCTTGGCCTTCGTGTGAAATTTCTTTTGAAGGTGCATAAACAAGCGGCGTTTCAATGCCAAGAGTTTCAGCAGCAAACGTTTGTAGTTTTTTACCGAATACAACTGCGTAAGAACCGCCAGCTCTCATGAATTCAACTTTTTGCGGTGTGAATGCTGATGAAATATCAACAAGCTCTTTATCACCGTTATAAAGCTTCTTCTCTTTAGTATTGATTGTTAGCACAGTACCAGTAGCAACAGAGTAGGCTTCTTCAAGCACAGCGTCACCATTTGCATCAGTTACTGTATTGCCGTCTGCATCTACTTTTTTAACCCAGTTTTTAAGGTCAAGACCAATACCGCCAGTTACATCAACCGTTGTTAAGAAGATTGGTGCAATACCGTTAGTACCTGCAACAACAGGTGCAATGTTGATGAAAGGAACGTATGGACTTGCTTGTTTACCAGCCCAAAGTGCTACGTTATTCACACCAGACATACGTGATGAACCAACGCCCATGGTGCCTTTTTCAGCAATAAGCATTACTTTAGCGTTAGGGTGTTTCTTTTGAAGGGCAACAATTTCTTGTTGTGCTTCTTCAGTGATCATGCACTTACCGTGTAATTCACGGTCAGCACGTGAGTGTGCTTGGTTACCTGGAGAAAGTAAATCAGTTGAAATGTCGCCTTCACCAGCAATGTAAGTTACTACTTCGATTTTTTCTTCGATGTCAGGTAATTTTGTAAAGAATTCAGCTTTTGAGAAGCTCTCTAGTAATTCTTTAGCAATTGGGTTACCTGCTTCGTAGGCCGCTTTAATGCGCTCCATATCTGCATCGTATAAGAATACCTGAGTTTTCAGTACTTCTGCAGCTTGTGCTGCGATTTTTGCGTCATCAGCAAAGGCTAAATCAATTAGCATTTCAATCGATGGGCCGCCTTTCATGTGTGAAAGTAGTTCGAATGCAAATTCTGGAGTGATCTCTGCAACGTGCTCTTCACCTAAAATGATTTCTTTTAGAAACTGTGCTTTAACGCCCGCAGCACTGGTTGTTCCAGGTAAAGTATTAAAAATAAAGAAATGCAGTGAATCTTTACGGTGCTCGTTATTAGTATCTTTAATTTGATTAATTATTTCTGATACTAGTTCAGCGCTATCGATTGGTTGTGGGCTTAATCCAAGCTCCGTTTTACGGGTTTGGATTTCTTCCATATATTTTGTATACAAACTCATAGAAAACTCTCGGTAATTTACTTGATATGAAGTTAAGCATTTTAACTGATTTTACAGTTTCTAGTAATGCCTAAATGAATAAAGCTTTTATTCCTGACGATAATTATAGCTAGTTTTACTTATATAATTTGACGGTATTTGTTGCTCACCCTTAGATCCTATCGTACCTGAGCCATTAATTGTATAAATAAGACTAATTTCAACTATAAGCCTAGTGAATGTTGGTGCGGGTACAATTATCTCGGGCGTAATAATTGGGCACAAAAAAGGGCTGAAAATTCAGCCCCAAAAGTATGCTATGTATGCTTATAGGTTATCTAAAAAGCGTTCTGCATCAAGTGCAGCCATACAGCCAGTACCGGCAGAGGTGATAGCTTGACGGTAAATATGATCAGACACATCACCGGCAGCAAATACGCCTGGCACACTTGTTTGAGTTGCATTACCGTTAAGACCAGATTCAACCACTAGGTAGCCGTCTTTCATTTCTAGCTGACCTTCAAACATATCGGTGTTTGGCTTATGGCCAATGGCAATAAACACACCCGCTAAATCAAGTTCTTCAGTAGCATCTGACGCCACATCTTTAATGCGAACGCCGGTCACACCCATTTGGTCACCAAGCACTTCATCAAGTGTACGGTTGAAGTGCATTACAACATTACCGTTTGCTGCTTTTTCAGCAAGGCGGTCAGCAAGAATTTTTTCACTACGGAAACTGTCACGACGGTGAATAACATGAACTTCATCAGCAATGTTAGACAGGTATAACGCTTCTTCAACAGCCGTGTTACCACCACCAACAACCGCTACTTTTTGGCCTTTATAGAAAAACCCGTCACAGGTTGCACAAGCAGAAACACCACGACCTTGGAAATTAGTCTCAGACTCTAAGCCTAAATATTTCGCAGAGGCACCGGTTGCAATAATTAAAGCATCACATGTGTAAGTACCTTGGTCACCGGTTAGTGTGAAAGGGCGCTTAGATACGTCAACTTTGTTGATGTGGTCGAACACAATTTCAGTTTCAAAGCGTTCTGCATGCTCTTTCATACGATCCATTAATGCAGGGCCGGTTAAACCGTGTGCATCGCCAGGCCAGTTTTCAACTTCAGTAGTGGTTGTTAGCTGGCCACCTTGTTGAATACCTGTAATTAAAACAGGATTTAAATTAGCACGTGCAGCGTAAACTGCGGCTGTGTAGCCAGCAGGGCCCGAACCTAAAATAAGTAACTTACAATGTTTTGCTTCAGTCATGATCTTTTCCTAAACGTTTAATACGGTTTTAATGCGCCCGATTCTAAGAAAAACAAGCAGGAAGTAAATAAAAGATGAGATTATTTTTTTTCGCAAATTCGGAAGCTGTTCATTAATGTGTACTAGCAAATGACTTACAAGCAGTGCTCGACTAATAAATAGACTGTTAGCCAATAAAACGACGTTAATTCATGACCAGCCTGATTTTTTTTGTTATCTTTTAACTAATTTTGATTTGTCACTGCTTAATTATGTGACCTAAGTGAATAGGCAACTATGTTATTTTGGCAAGAGAAACCCGCATTTGGGTTGACTTCAAAAGACGTTAACGTCTTAACCAATGCGCAAGAATACCGTACGCAATTGTTAGATTTAATTGCCAACGCAAAAAAACGAATTTATATCACCACACTTTACTTACAAGATGATGAAGCGGGTCGTGAAATATTAGCCGCACTACACAGTGCATCGTTAGCTAACCCTTCGCTTGAAATAAAAGTATTGGTTGATTTTCATCGCGCACAGCGTGGTTTAATTGGTGCAGAAAAGTCAGAGGGCAATGCAAGCTTATATTGCGACAGCTTAGAGAAGTTTAATTCAAACGTTCAAGTGTATGGTGTTCCCGTAAAGGCAAAAGAACTGTTTGGGGTATTGCATTTAAAAGGCTTTGTTATAGACGACACATTGCTATATAGCGGTGCCAGTTTAAATAATGTGTATTTGCAATATAGCGACCGATACCGACTTGATCGATACTTTTTAGTCTCGCAAAGCGAGTTATGTGACTCAGTAGTCGATTTTATCGAATCAACCTTATTGAGCTCTGAAGCGGTTCCAAGAATTGATCAACGACCGCTTAAACGCATGGCTGACTTTAAACTTGAACAAAAGCAACTTATGCGTGAGCTTAAATCGGCAAGCTATAAAAGTGCGCAACAATTGAATACTCATGCAATGGGCATTCGTTTGTTTTTGGGTTTAGGCCGTCGTAATAACGAACTTAATCGCTTAATCAAAGCGCTGTTTGATACTACCGAGCAAGAGTTGGTGTTATACACGCCGTATTTTAATTTTCCGGCTCCTTTAATGCGCTCTTTGCGTCGCTTATTAAAGCAAGGTAAACAAGTCACTATTGTGGTGGGCGATAAAACCGCAAACGATTTTTATCTGCCACCTAGTGAGCCGTTTAGTAAAATTGGTGCATTACCGTATTTATACGAAACTATTTTGCATAAATTTGTAAAATCGCAAAAACGCCACATAGATAATGGCAACTTAAACGTTTACCTGTGGAAACACGAGAGTAACTCGTTTCATTTAAAAGGGATTTGTTGTGACCGTAAAGTGCATTTACTTAGCGGGCATAATTTAAATCCGCGTGCATGGGGGCTAGATATCGAAAATGGTATTCTGATAGAAGACCCTGAGCAAACGATAATGCGCGACATTGATAATGAACGCCAAGAAATTTTAAAGCATTGTCGTCGTTTAACCGGTCCAGATGATTTAGAAACCATGAGCGATTACCCGCAGCCAGTGAAAAAGCTACTTGGTCAAGCTAAGCGCGTAAAAGTCGACTTTATTATTAAACGATTTATATAACATTTGGGTCTGTTGACCGCAGACTCTAAGATTTAGACACAAAAAAAGCAGCTAATTAGCTGCTTTTTTAATGCTTATACCTAAATGATGGCTTAGGTATAAGCGGTAACAATAATAGTTACGCGTTTTCTACTGCAGTGCGTGGGTCAACATATTCCATGTTGAACGCTTCAGCTACTTCTTTGTAAGTTACTTGGCCTTTAAGTACGTTTAAGCCTTTTAAGAAGTGAGCGTCATCTAGTAGTGCCTTTTTGTAACCTTTGTTTGCAAGGTTAATGATAAACGGTAATGTTGCATTGTTAAGTGCAAACGTAGATGTACGTGGAACAGCACCTGGCATGTTAGCAACACAGTAGTGAACAACTTCATCAACGATGAAAGTAGGATCAGCGTGCGTAGTTGCTTTAGACGTAGCAATACAACCACCTTGGTCGATTGCAACGTCAACAATTGCAGCGCCAGGCTTCATTGCTTTAATGTGTTCAGCAGTTACTAGTTTAGGTGCAGCAGCACCTGGGATAAGTACACCACCAATTACTAGGTCAGCTTCAAGTACGTGCTTCTCAAGCGCATCAGCTGTTGAGTAAATAGCTTTAACTTTGTTACCAAACTGTGCGTCTAGTGCACGTAATACGTCGATGTTACGGTCAAGTACAACAACCTCAGCACCTAAGCCAACGGCCATTTGTGCAGCGCTACGACCAACCATGCCGCCGCCAATAACAACTACTTTAGCTGGCTCAACACCGGGTACACCACCTAGTAACATACCACGACCGTGGTTAGCTTTTTCTAGCGCTTGTGCACCTGCTTGAATAGACATACGACCAGCAACTTCACTCATTGGCGCTAAAAGTGGTAAACCACCGCGTGAATCAGTTACTGTTTCATACGCAATACAGATTGCTTTACTTTTAACAAGGTCTTCAGTTTGTGGAAGATCCGGTGCAAGGTGAAGGTAAGTGAAAAGAATTTGGTCTTCACGTAACATTGCACGCTCAACAGCTTGAGGCTCTTTTACCTTGATGATCATTTCTGCTTTTGCAAAAACGTCAGCAGCTGTTTCTAAAATTTCAGCGCCTGCTTGAACATAATCATCATTTGTAAAACCAATGCCCATACCAGCATTCGTTTCAACAATCACTTGGTGGCCGTGATTTACAAGTTCGCGAACACTCGCAGGAACCATACCTACACGGTACTCGTGGTTTTTAATTTCTTTAGGTACACCAATAATCATAATTTTGCCTTGTTAGAACGGGATAAAAATTTTCCACTATTATATTCATGCCAGGGTAGTGTGTCTCACCTTTTTTTAAGCCCTTTGTAGTGTTAGTATCTGTAAAATTAATTTTATTAGAATAAAAAACTAAAAAGCCATGCATAACTTATTAGACCGTATTGATCGCAAAATTTTAGTCGAATTACAACTTGATGGCCGCCTGTCAAATGTTGAACTGGCCCGACGAGTTGGCCTAAGCGCCACGCCCTGTCTAGAGCGAGTGAAAAAGCTAGAGCGAGAAGGGTATATTTTAGGCTATAAAGCCGTGGTTGATCCTGCCAAGCTTGGTCAAGGGCTTTCTGTGTATGTGGAAGTAACCATTACCAAAACATCGCCCGACGTGTTTGAAGAGTTCAGTGCTGCTGTTAGAAAGCACGAAGAAATTATAGAATGTCATTTGGTTTCTGGTAATTTCGACTTTTTATTAAAAACCCGGGTTAACGATATGTCAGAATACCGAGGGGTACTTGGTGATATATTATTAAAGCTGCCCAATGTGAGTGAAAGTCGTACCTACGTAGTAATGGAAGAAGTAAAAGGTGAAGAAGGCGTTGTTATTCGTCCTTTTGTTGCTTAATGATAAAGTAACAGCCTTTAATATACTTTTATCGTTGCAGCCAACTTTGCTTTTTTAATGAGTGTACGACTAAATAATAAAAACTTGTTCATAATCAGGCCATCATGGTTAAGATAAAGTGCATCAAAATACATTTCCTGCTAAGGTATTCTATTGCCAAGTGAGTGTAAAAAATAATAATGAGGGATAGGTAATTATGCGCCTAAACGGTGTACAAAGACTATTAGAAACGGGGCTCATCGTCAGCACCTTTGCAGCGGTATTTATTTTATGTGCTTTAATTAGTTTTCATCCTGCCGATCCTGCTTGGTCGCAAACGGGTGAGTTTACCAATGTACAAAATATCACAGGTACGGCGGGCGCGTGGGTGGCCGACATTTTACTTCTTACCTTTGGTTGGCTTGCCTATTTTGTGCCAGCGGCTATTCAGCTGCTTGGCTATTTAGTGTTTAAGCAGCCACACCGTATTTTGCAACTCGATTACACCACACTTGGATTACGTATTATTGGCTTTGCGCTGTTTATTACCTCAGCCACCGCTATCAGCAGTATTAATTTTGACGATATTTATAATTTTTCATCCGGTGGGGTAGTGGGCGATGTGATTGCATCGGCGATGATGCCTGCGTTTAATTTTACCGGTACCTCTATTTTACTGCTGTGTTTCTTTTTTGCAGGATTAACCCTATTAACGGGTGTTTCGTGGGTACAATTTGTTGATTACTTGGGTGATTTAATTGTTAGGTTATACCGCTTTTTGGTTACCTATGCTCGCGGTTGGATGCAACGCGAACGCATTGCAGGTAAAGTTCAAGACGAGCAACCCGATGCCTATTTTGAAGATGACACACGCCAACAAGAACCTGAGCTTGCTAATAAAACAGCAGACAAACCAAAAGCACTCGACAAACCAACAACTAAAGTAAACGCGCCGCAAGACGACGAGTTTATGCCGTTTGACGAGCTTGACCAAATACTCGATCAAGAAATTAGCTTTAGCGCCATAGACGATGAACCTATGGACACAGAGGCAGCACTTAATGCGCTTGATCAAAGCCCAGTGGTTGAACCTGAAAAACCAGCTACAACAGTGGTTTCACCAGCAAGGCCAATTAACAAGCCAAAATCAGGGTTTCAACCGCCGCCAACTGCCAAAGAGAAGTTTGAGCAATTATTAGAGCAAGAGCCACCTCCGGGGCCATTGCCATCATTAGATTTACTCGACAGACCCGACAAAGCAAAAAATCCAATTTCGCAAGAAGAGCTTGATAGTGTATCGCGCCTTGTAGAAACAAAACTACTCGATTTTAACGTGCAAGCAACCGTGGTTGGAGTTTACCCTGGGCCTGTTGTTACCCGTTTTGAGCTTGATTTAGCACCGGGTATTAAGGTGTCTAAAATTACTGGGCTGTCAAAAGATTTAGCGCGCTCGCTATCGGCAATTAGTGTGCGAGTGGTTGAAGTTATTCCGGGTAAAACCTATATCGGTATTGAGCTGCCTAATAAATACCGTGAAATTGTACGTTTATCAGAAGTCATAAACGCACCTAAGTTTGAGCAAAACCCATCGCCATTAACCATGGTGCTTGGTAAAGATATTGCAGGGCAACCTGTGTGTGCTGACCTAGGTAAAATGCCACATTTATTAGTTGCCGGTACAACGGGTTCAGGTAAGTCAGTGGGCGTTAATGTAATGATATTAAGCTTACTGTATAAATCGGGCCCAGAAGATGTTCGTATGATCATGATTGACCCGAAAATGCTTGAGCTTTCTGTTTACGAAGGTATTCCGCATTTATTGTGTGAAGTTGTGACCGACATGAAAGAAGCCGCTAACGCGCTGCGTTGGTGTGTAGGTGAAATGGAACGCCGCTATAAGCTGATGTCGGCTTTAGGTGTACGTAACTTAAAAGGTTACAACCAAAAAGTAATGGAAGCTAAAGAAGCGGGCTACCCAATAATGGATCCATTATTTAAAGACACCGACGGCATGAAAGACGGCCCTGATGAACTGGACAAATTACCTAGCATAGTGGTGGTTATTGACGAATTTGCCGACATGATGATGATTGTAGGTAAAAAAGTTGAAGAGTTAATTGCCCGTATAGCGCAAAAAGCGCGTGCTGCGGGTATTCATTTAATTTTGGCAACACAGCGTCCGTCGGTTGATGTAATAACCGGTTTAATTAAAGCGAACATACCTACACGTATGGCGTTTCAGGTATCAAGTAAAATAGATTCGCGCACCATACTGGATCAACAAGGCGCAGAAAACTTATTAGGCATGGGTGACATGCTTTATTTACCGCCAGGCACCAGTGTGCCAGAGCGTGTGCATGGCGCGTTTGTAGACGACCATGAAGTACATGCCGTGGTAAACGATTGGAAAGCCCGTGCTAAACCAAATTACATAGACGAAATTTTAAATGGCGATGCCACTGAAGATATTTTATTACCAGGGGAAGCCAGCGAGAATGGCGATGAAGAGTCAGATCCGTTATACGACGAAGCGGTCGCCTTTGTAATAGAAACCGGAAAAGTATCGGTATCATCAGTGCAACGTAAATTACGTGTAGGCTATAACCGTGCTGCACGTTTAGTAGAACAAATGGAAACATCAGGTATCGTGAGTGCACCAGGACATAACGGCGCTCGCGATGTATTAGTACCTAATGGAGCAAATTAATGAAAAAATTAAGTAGTTTATTATTGGTATTGGGCAGTTTAGTTGCTATGCCAAGTTTTGCTGACGACAGCCAAGCATTACAAGATAAGTTATCGACCTTAAAAAGCTTTAAAGCACAATTTAAACAAAACGTAACCGACGGTGAAGGCCAACTGGTAATGCAAGGCCAAGGCAATATTGCGCTGCAACAGCCATTGATGATTCGCTGGCAGCAAACTAACCCAGACGACACGTTATTTGTGTCAAACGGCGATAAAACCTATTACTTTGATAGCTTTGCTGAGCAAGTAACCATCATGAAAACCAGCGGTTTAATTGACTCTACACCGTTTATATTGCTCACCTCTAAAGACCCTGCGCAATGGGAAAAATACAGCGTGCTTGCCACCGATTTAGGCTTTAGCATTACCCCAAATAAAGGCGTTGAAAGCCAAGTAGAGCAGCTTGATATTACTTTTGCTGATAACGAGCAGGGGCTTGCAAAACTGGTGGTTAAAGATAACTCAGGCCAGCTATCTGCGTTTACATTTAGCAATGCACAGGTTAATACTGAGCTTGATAAAACAACTTTTGAATTTACCCCGCCAGCGGGTGTAGAAATAGACGATCAGAGTAACGGTGAGTAATTTAGGTTTTAACTTTGGGCCCGATGTACGCCCACTCGCTGCGCGTATGCGCCCTTTATCGCTAAACGATTACATAGGGCAGCAGCATTTACTAAGTAGCGATAAACCGCTGCATCAAGCCATTGTTGCAGGGCGTTGCCATAGTTTAATTTTATGGGGGCCGCCAGGGGTGGGTAAAACTACGCTCGCGCAAATTATTGCCAATCATGCCGATGCTGAACTAATTCAAATGTCGGCAGTAACGGCGGGCGTAAAAGATATACGCGATAGCGTAACCCAAGCGCGCGATAACTTACAAAGCCGCGGCCAGCGTACTCTAATGTTTGTTGACGAAGTTCACCGCTTTAATAAATCTCAGCAAGATGCGTTTTTACCGCATATTGAAGATGGCACTTTTATATTTGTAGGCGCGACCACCGAAAACCCCTCGTTTGCGCTTAATAATGCGATTTTGTCTCGTGCAAGGGTATATGTTTTAAAATCCTTGCAGGAAAGCGATTTATACACGGTAATTGAGCGTGCACTTAAACAAGATGAGCAATTAAGCCAAAAACACATCGTGATTGCAGATAACGCCAAACAGGCGCTATGCCAAGCAAGTGGTGGCGATGCTCGTAAAGTGCTTAATTTACTCGAGCAAGCAGTCGATTTAACCACTGAGCAAAACGGCCAATTTCATGTTGACGAACAGGTACTCAGCCAAGTACTCCCTTCGCATTTAGCGAAATACGATAAAGGCGGCGATGAATTTTACGATTTAATTTCGGCGTTTCATAAATCAGTGCGAGGCAGTTCACCCGATGGTGCGCTTTATTGGTACTGCCGTATTTTAGCCGGTGGCGGCGACCCGCTTTATGTTGCAAGGCGCTTATTAGCGATTGCCACTGAAGATATTGGCAACGCCGATCCGCGCGCGATGGAAGTGGCTTTAAACGCATGGGATATTTTTCAGCGTGTTGGCCCCAGTGAAGGCGAGCGCGCAATTGCACAGGCCACCTTGTATTTAGCCAGCGCACCTAAAAGCAATGCGGTTTATATGGCGTTTAACCAAGCTAAAGACGATGCTAAAAATCAGCCAAGCTACCCAGTGCCAGAGCATTTACGCAATGCCCCCACTAATTTAATGAAAGACTTAGGTTATGGCGCAGAGTATCGATATGCGCATAATGAAGAAGGCGCATTTGCTGCTGGCGAAAAATACCTACCGCCAGAAATGGATGGCAAACAATACTACCAGCCAAGTGATCGTGGACTTGAGCAAAAAATTAAACAAAAGCTCGATTATTTAAAAGAGCGCGACGCGCAAAGCCCAGTAAAACGTTATGAGCATGATTAAACTTTACATGATGATAGCTCTTGGCGGAGCCTCAGGAGCCTGTTTACGGTTTTTTATTAGCGAAACCATGCTAAAACTCCTCGGTAGGGGATTCCCTTTTGGTACGTTGACGGTTAATATTCTGGGTTCATTGTTGATGGGCATTTTGTACGGTTTAATCGATAAGCAGGTTATTGCCGTTAGTCCCGCTAAAACCCTCATCGGAATTGGCTTTTTAGGTGCGTTAACCACCTTTTCAACATTCTCAATGGATTCGTTGTTGTTATTACAACAAGGTCACTTTATTAAAATGGCCCTCAATATCATCTTAAACGTGATGGTGTGTATTTTTATGGCTTGGCTGGGCCTTCAGCTAGTAATGCAAAAAGGTTAAAAAACTAACATGTTAGATTCTAAATATTTACGTCAAGATGTCGAACAAACTGCAGCACGTTTAGCCGCACGTGGTTATGAACTAGATGTAGCGGTAGTGACTGAACTTGAAGAAAAACGCAAAACATTACAAGTAAAAACGCAAGAACTTCAAAGTCAACGTAACGCCAGTGCGAAAGCCATTGGTCAAGCAAAAGCAAAAGGCGAAGATGCGCAGCCATTGCTAGACGCAGTTGCTAACTTAGGCAGCGAATTAGACGCAGCTAAAGCTGAGCAAGATGAAGTGTTAGAAGCAATTAAACAAATTGCCTTAGCAATTCCAAATTTACCTGATGAATCGGTACCAGAAGGTGCTGACGAAGACGACAACGTAGAAATTTTAACGTGGGGCACCCCTAAAAAGTACGATTTTGAAGTTAAAGACCACGTTGATGTAGGGCAAGACCTAAACGGCCTAGACTTTGAAATGGGCGTTAAAATTAGTGGCGCACGTTTTACCGTAATGCGCGGCCAAGTAGCGCGTATGCACCGTGCACTTACCCAATACATGCTAGACACCCACACAGATAAAAACGGCTACACAGAAATGTATGTACCGTACTTAGTTAATAGCGCAAGCCTTTACGGCACCAGCCAATTACCTAAGTTTGCCGGCGATTTATTCCACACGTTAGGCCTAGTAAACGATGATGGCGAGCAGCAAGCTGGCTTTAGCTTAATTCCTACGGCAGAAGTACCGCTTACTAATAGCGCACGCGACGAAATTTACGAAGAAAGCGATTTACCGATTCGCTTAACTGCGCACACACCGTGTTTTAGAAGTGAAGCGGGCAGCTATGGTCGCGATACACGCGGCTTAATTCGCCAGCACCAGTTTGATAAAGTTGAACTAGTACAACTAGTAAAACCAGAAGATTCTATGCAAGCGCTTGAAGAGCTAACAGGCCACGCAGAGCAAATTTTACAAGCACTAGAACTACCATACCGAAAAGTGATTTTATGTATGGGCGACATGGGCTTTGGCGCAGCTAAAACCTACGACTTAGAAGTATGGTTACCAGCGCAAGACACGTACCGCGAAATTTCATCATGTTCAAACATGGTCGATTTCCAAGCACGTCGTATGCAAGCTCGTTTTCGTCGTGAAGGCGCTAAAAAACCAGAGCTTTTACACACACTAAACGGCTCAGGTTTAGCGGTTGGCCGTACACTTGTAGCAATACTAGAAAACTACCAACAAGCCGACGGCTCTGTAGTAGTACCAGAAGTATTACGCCCATACATGGGTGGACTTGAAGTGATTGGTAAAGCTTAAAGTACTAGCTGTCAGTTTTTAGCTATAAGCTTTAAGAAAGAAAGCCGCTGTTTTAACAAACAGCGGCTTTTTTATGGGTAAAAGGTTCGAGGTTAAAGGTAAAAGTATAGAAATAAAGAGTTGTGAGATTAATTCGGTGTGAAACTCACCGCGTAGGAATAGGCTTTAGCGCGTTCAATCTGTCTGTTCTTATTATCGGTTTACAGAAATCATAGCTAAAAAAGGTGATCTCACAGCGTAAATTTACAAAAACAAACACTGTATATAGACCTGTTTTGTATTTTGTCTAATATTACTGATCTCTACCATTATTGTGTATTTTTGCATTTGTAAAACATCAGACTAAGTCAACTAATTCTTTACACCTGTTTATTTGAGGGCTAAGGTGAATGTATTGTGATACATGGACATTTTTGGTTTATAAAGCGACAAATGTTGTATACAAATTGTTCTGCTTTCAATGTGCAATATTTGTATAAAATATCAAAAGGAGTTATTGATGAATAAAAATAAAGTAGGTATGCGCTACTCTTTACCGAAAAATTCGAGTGAAGCTATGAGGAAGTTAGCTGAAATATTAAAGGTACCAACACATAAATTAATTGGGGATAAAGACCAAATAGTAATGACTATGAGTGGACCATTTTGTACCGACAATTAAATCGTTTAGATAAAATGTCAGTAATGAGGATGATTCAAGATTTATCTTATCCACAATTACAATATGAGCTTAGAGTTAAATGTTTAGACTCAGTAGTTAAACCACAATGGGCTGAGTGATACTTAACAAATGAAGAGTTAAAAGAAGTTTTAGATTTTCACAGCCAACTCAATAGGTGGTCAAGCTTGCTGGGGGAAAATCCTGGAGCGTATGGTGTCGGCGGTTCTGTATGGAGTATCGCTAAACAGGGGGCATCAACTGGGAATGTAACTGTTTTAATAGCTTCGCTGATACTTATCGGTGCCCATGAGTTTTCTTATAGCGAGACCCAGAAGTACTCTAATGAATTAGAGCGACGTAAAGTTTTAAATTAAGGAAGAACATGAATCATATTAAAACTTGCAGCTTCTTTGCAATTCTTTACACAATGCTAATATTTTTTGGTGTATTTATTCATTCTATTTTAAAGATAACACCTGAAGTAGGTTTAAATATTGTAGCGTTAATTGCTACAACTTATGTGGTTATTAAGCTTAAATATATAAACTTTTTTGAAAGTAAATTACAACTTCTTTTCTCTATATTTGGTGGAGGGTTGACAATTATAACTGCTTACCTGTTGGCTGTTATATTTAATAGTTTTACTCAGCCGACCATAAATGAAGGGGTTGTGCTTTTTGTTTTCAATACATTAGTTATTTATCTAACCATTCAAGTAGTGATCAAAAAAAACATAATAAGGCAATAAAGTCGGATTTGTAACAGTTTGCTCGGTTTCACTTCGATTAACATTTTAGCAAACTGTTACTCACCTCTTATTGCGGCGTTGAGGCTGAAGAATTACTCTTTCTAGGTACGTATCTTACTACATTTAATTGATTGTTTTTTAAATTTAAATTCATTTGTTAGCTGTGATCTAATAGGTATTATTCACCTACGGTAAACCGTTATGGCTAACCACTAGCCTGACTTACCCTGTCAAAATGAATTCATTCCTATCAATTTCGATGAGCAAATTTTGTCTGACATATTAGAATATGCACTTTGTTATATTATCGAAAATAAACTCGACTTGTCGGGCTTTGACGCGTGGTATAACAACGATAAAACGGGTGCAGCGGCGTATCCGCCCACGGTGATGTTAAAGATTATTTTACTCGGTTAAGAATAAACTAGACACCCACTCTAATTTTTGCAGTTTGGCGAACTAAGTACTAGGCCTTCATCAGTGTGAAAACAAGCTTGGTGTCTTATAGCAATCGCAAGAAAGCGTCAAGTAAGCTTGGTTGATACAAAGTACTACCACTGTATATCACGTTGTGTTCGGCGTGCTTTTTTGTGCGGTGAAGACCATTTTACTGGTCACTCTTTTGAGCATCGCAGAGGGTGGGTTGAAGACAAATTCCTTGAGTTAGCCAAAATATTTTGTATTGACGTCTGTGCTTATGCCGTTATGAGTAACCAGCAAAATGTTGGAACATTTTACAACAGCGCAGTTGGCCCGGAGGGCGGAAGGCAGGATGCCTGAAGTACATGCATTTAGTGTTGTATGTAGATGACAAAAAAGCGAACAGACTGAATGATAAAGCGATTGTTATTCGCTGGCACAAGCTGTGTAAAGGTACTGTCCTTACGCAAAAGTACATACAGGGTGAGAAGCTAAGTAAAGCTGAACTTATCTTTTTTAATAAAACAGTAAAGGAATATCGAGAGCGCCTATCAAGTCTTAGCTGGTTTATGCGGTTGTTAAATGAAGACATTGCGCGCAGGGCAAATAAAGAAGATAACTGCACAGGTAGGTTTTATTCGCTGCCATCCATGGCTCTCACCCTTCGGGCTGCCTAACGGCATTCAAATTTATTCCCTATAAATATATGGGAAGGGCGGTTTAGGTCACAAGCACTTCTTGATGAAGCCGCACTTTCGGCCTGCATGGCGTATGTCGACTTAAACCCAATCAGAGCTAAAATGGCTAACACCCCAGAAGAATCTGACCATACCAGCGCCCAACTACGCTTAACATGTGCAAAGAAAACAACCAAAACAACTGCTCCGATTTGCAGGTATGTCACGTCAAGTTATGCCAAAAGGGATGCCGTTTGAGTTAAAGTCGTACCTTGAACTTGTTGAGCTAACTGGACGAATAATTCGAGAAGATAAACACGGCCATATTGATAACACCCAACTTCCTTTACTGGAAAGACTCAATATATCTCCTGAAAACTGGTTAAAACTCACCACACAATTTACACGCGTATTTCACGGCGCAGTTGGCAGGGGGACCTCGCAAGCTAGTTATTGTGAAAATTTGAAACTGCATCATGCGATTATTTTTATGCGTGGAATTTAGATTTAAGAGTAATAATTGCTTATTTACTGGGTGAAATAAAATTAACGTAGCCGTAAAGCATTAATAATTGACCTAAAAAGTAAATCTAATAATACAGCTTTGCTTGTTAAATTAGAGTTGGTGTGAATTTAGTTGGTTTTCTAACAGCTCTTGAACCACCTTTCTTTTAAATTCCTCTGTAAGTTTACGAAACACTTTTTACTTTCATTACATCTTACTCCTAAATATATGTCTACTTTTATGGAGTCAGATCACCACTACAGTGCTGGGATCAAATTTGAACCAAAGCGGAAAGCCTTGGTGTGAGAAGATTTACTTTTATTGAATTATTTATTGTAACTGTATAAGATATAATTATTTAATATTTAAGGATATTTAATGAAAGTATGAACTCGGGCCTGTAGAGTATATTATACCTCACAGTATTGAAATAGGGGCTATGGATAGCGATAACCTTTGAGAAGAAGGTGAGTCACTCTGTTTGTATTTTTGGTTAAATTTGAACATAATTATATGATTTTTTTTTTAAGTACACTGATTTCACTTGTCTTTTTTAGTTTTACTCACCCTTGTTACAGTAAAGAAATTACAAATATGGGGGGCGGAAGAAACCCTTGGCACCCTAGCCATATCATAGGTAACGCAGGAATGTATTATGACGGTGTTACATACTTTGTATTTCAGTCAGGAGGATCTCAGAATTGGCTTGACCCTGCAATAATGTCTTTTTCACATAAAAATAACACAATAAGTGGACCTTATAAAATAGGAGATAATAAGTTAGCTAAACTAAATGATATGCATGGTTCTCCAGCATTAACAATAGATAGTGGGGGCTATCTCCATGTTGTATACGGTGGGCATGGCTTTGTAAATAATGGTGAGATGGTTCATGCAATTTCAAAACGTCCTAAAGATCCAAGAGAGTGGAGATATATAAAAAATATTGATCCAAACACAACCTATCCAAACCTAAATAAAATTAATGATGGGACAATTATTTATAGTTATCGTTCTGGAGGACATAGAGATTCTTGGTTAGTGTCATACTCAATAAACCAAGGAGAGACTTTCGAAAACACAGAAGAGGTACTGAGCTCAGGGAAAATAAGGTTTGATGAGAAATATTTTCTTAAGGAGAACAATCTATCTTTCTGGAAATCTATTAATCAATCATACTATTATGACAGTTGGTATGCTTCCTTTTTTTCTGGAAGTAACGACTCAGTCCACATGCTTTTTAGGTATCACGCTTGCGCGAATGATTTTGGTACAGATTATCATAATGAGAGAAGAGTTAATTTATATTATGCTCGGCGTGATAAAGATGGGCACTGGTATAATATTTCAGGAAAGAAGCTATCTTTACCCATAAGCAGAGAGTATGCAAATAGAAATAATATTATTTGGAAGTCTGAAGTTATTAAGGGTAAAGGTAAATTACAAGGCGCTGTATTTTCACATTTAACAACGGATATCTCAGGGAATCCTTATATTAGTTTAATGTCAGGTACTGCTCAGTGGAGAAAAGAATTAGAGAATAAATATGTTGGTATTGGTAACTTAGAGGTTGGGAAGTTTGTTTTTAAAATGGCACCAGACATAGGTGTGATTAAAGTACTAGGCAAGAACACTTTAGAGTTACAGTCAGATGATGGGAAATATATTACTACATCGCAAGGAGACGAATGGTCTACGGGTATAAGAAACATTAGCTTGCCCATTAAAAGGTTAACTGAAATCAAAGATTCTCAGTCTGATGCTCGCTTTTTGGCACTAGAAAAAAAACCTTCTAAAGACTTAGAAAACGTAAAAATTTACCTATTAGGTGAGAATGGATTTATTTTCAAAAATTAGTTCTTATGATGAGATCTGCTAGATTTTACTAGAGATCTAAAAAGTTTTTTTCATTTGAAATTAGGATGATTGGCATATGTTCGAATGGAGTTAAAATATGTTTTATTAGTATGATATACCTAATAAATTAAAGGAATTTCTGATGTACTGATTATTTATAGTCCTAGCATTAATGTTAAGCTTTTCAAGTTCTGCAATTGAAAATGTTATATTTAATAAATACTATTTTCCAATTAACGATAGTTGGGAAACGATGAGAGTTTTAGAGAAAGATGAAGGTTTTGCCCTAGTCAATAGTCAAATGCAAACTTTGAGCATTAGAAAATTTGATAACAATGACTCATTGATCACTTTAGAAGATGGAAGTACAATTCCTCTAGTTGATATACATTTAGACAGCCTAACAAATTCAAATTCGGACATAGAAAGTAAAGTTTATAAGGAAATCAAGAATAGCTTCTCTAGAGTAAAAGAGATTCAAAACAAAACTAACTCCCTTACCTTATTCGTCGAAGTCAAGCCAGATTTAATTTATACACAAATTGCCTATTTATATTCAAAAGAAAATGGAATTTTTATTGGGATTACCTCAACAATACCTGAGAGAGATTTTTTAAAATTTTTAAAATCAATCCACGAAAAAAATAAGGAAGTTAAATGTCAAATCCTATCGAGCAACTAGATAAATAAGATCAAGAAAACCTACAATTTATATTACAAAAAAACGTATCCTGAAAGTAGTGTCTTTAAAGAAAACAAGCCTTCGATTGAAACTCAAAAGTCTATATGCAAGCTCTTAAGACTAATACTTTTTGTAACAAAGCAAGGACAGCGCTTACTACTGAATTAGCTACAGTAGAACAGATATACAGGGGTAAGTTTAAAATGGTCGTCAATAAGGTTCTAAAAGAAATAAAAGGTCATTATAAAGAAAATAACCTTAACTTTTTTATTTGCAATCAGGTAATAAAGTATAAAACCAAAGGGGTTACCCATTAGAAAGTTCCGATCAAGCAGGCAGCTGTGTTTCCTTGATCTTTTTATTCAAAAACCAAGTGTTCTTATTATTTAAACTCAATTTAAATATGACTACGCACCTAGTAATGACGTCGATTGGTGTGAATACGCACCAGTCACCCATATGAATTTAGGCAGTATAATTAAGCATTATTGATGATTAATTAATGCCCTTGGCTTTCGCCTCAGTCATCGTTTAGTACCGATGTCAGTCCAGTTTCTGCTGTGTTTACACACTGCGCTGTAACAATCCGGTGGTTTATGCTTGAACATAACCAACCCTTTGTGGCTCAAACATTGGGCATATCCAGTATTTAAAATATGAGCGGTTAACGTGCAGGCTCAATCAAATCTAGTGGTTTTACCAACCCCATTACTAGCTCAACACATTAACCTAATTTTTTATAGTCGCTAAGTAAACGCCTTGTGTTCATCAAATGGGACATTATCTTTAAGCACGTGATAACAGGCTCTTGCGAGCTTATGCGCAACCGTTTTAATTGCGATAACTTGGTTCGTTTTAGCCAGTTTTCGTTGATAATATTTTTTGATTGTCGGGTTGTACCGAATGGCAAAATTAGCGGCCTCAGTAAACGCCCACGCTAAATAACGATTACCATTCTTCTGATTCGTAGCGCCTTTCTTCTTCCCATTGCTGTATTTTGCACTTTTAACGCAGCGACAATAGGAGGAGAAATTACCTGGACTATCAAAACGTTTAATAGTGCCTGTCTCTAACATAATGGTCAGTGCTAAGGCATTCCCAATCCCATAAACTCAGGGGAGAGCGATGTTTGTTGTAAAATAGCGCTCTCTATTGCATTAATTTGCTGTTGGGCACAGCGTATTAATGAGAGGTTAGAAATGACTGACAGTGCAGTATTCATTGAGGTAAAGTCTGCGTGTACCTGCTCAGTATTAACGCCTTTTCTGATAGCGGCCATTTGTTTTATTTTGTTGCTACTGAGCTTGTATCCAAGATGACGCATGTAACAACTTTGCACTGATAATAAGTTTTTTGTGGACTGTTGAACAATGTCCATTCGTTTACGCATTAAGTCTCGAACAGCCCTGAGCTCTCGAGGATAAATATAGCCCACAGGTAGAATGTTTAAACGTAGCATTTCAGCTAACCAACACGCATCACTGTGATCGTCTGCATATTTTAAGCATGAGTATTGTTGAATTGCCGCAGGGTTCGCTAAGTGAAGTGTAAACCCTTCATCCATTAAAGCATCGACTAACCAATACCAATTAAATGTTGATTCGACAACAAGCCTTATCAACTTATCTTTATAAGGACTTAGAAAAGATAAAATGACAGAAATGTCATTATTTAAACGCTTAACGGTAAGTGTTTCACCATGTTCATTAATGATAGCAATAACACAATTATTTGAATGCAAGTCAATTCCACTACATAGTTTCATACCAAGCTCCTCGAAATACAGTTTATGTTTTGGTCAACACAACTGTACCGAAAAACTCGAGGAGCTTTCTATATGATTATCAAATCTTGACTTCAGACATTAGAACTAAAATTTCTCAAAGCGGCTTGATTTAAGCCGTTATTTTTCTCTAAAAGCACAGCGTCTCGTATTCTCTTTGTGAAATAATGTTGCTTTGCCAACATAAGTTTTGTGCGTTTGGGGGGAGTTATTTTTAGCATATTATAATTATGATATAGGCGTTGGTGAAAAGCCATTTGTTTACTTATTTATAAGGTGGATTGTTTTCATAAGTGTTTGTAATATAGTGTCTATTAATCAACCTAAATATAGAATAAGGAACATTCATGGAATTAGTCAAAACCACAAGTTTGAAATTTGATGTAACAGAAACTGGTCATCAAATAATACAAGCTAAAATAAACGGACATAAAGTAAATTTAATTTTAGATACAGCGGCGGGTGCATCTGTTTTAGATAGGGCATGTATTAAAAAGCTTGGAATACAAGAGAAACTAAGTGAAGAAAATGCCGCAGGTTTAGGTACAGCCGACCACGAAATGGGCTTATTAGACGTTTTAAAATTTGAATTAGCAGGTCAGTTGTATGAAAGTACAGAGTTTGTTTCACTTAACCTAGACCATGTTCAGCCCGCTGGTGGTGACAAAATAATACATGGGTTATTAGGCTCTCCATTTTTTAGAAAATACCAAGTTGTGTTAGATTTTGGTACTGATACACTGACAATTAGTGAGCCATTAGCTGATTGTGAGTAATTAAAGTGGCTTTTTTAAGCCGATATTTTGCATATCTAGCACAGCGTGATAAGTCGGGTTGCCCCAAGTGAATTAATCATTTTTGTAGGATGGCGCAGCTTCGCCACTTATCCGACCTACGTTAAAAGGTAGGTTGGTTAAGCCAAAGGCGCGACCCAACAGAGTTCTAATTTAGGTGTCACAAGTTGGTTAATGTAGTTACTTAATTTGTGTGTTTATAACACTATAAAAGCAGCGAATTTGCATGAGTTTCATTAGTAACACTATAATAATCACTTACTCTTGAGCTTAATTGCAAAAGAGCTAATCAAGCTTTAAATTGCAACGCCATGACTCTATATCCTATTCTATAGATTGTTCGCTGTGCTTAATTTATTCAACTGCTTTTAAGCGTTTTGTTATGGCTTGTAATTTTTCTTCTAGTGTAAAAGACAGGACTAAGGTTTCTTCTACAATTTCTTTCGTTTCGTCAACTAATCCTACTAGCTCCGACTCTTGCTCTTCATCCAAACCTAGAGTGATCATTTTTGATTGTATAGCTTGAGATAAATCATTAACGAGTATTTTTACTTGCTTATCTTGCTCTGAGCATAGTTTATTTATAGCACTAAAATCATCAGCAAGTTGGCTCTTGAGGGTGTTTAAAGCTTGTTGACGTATCGTCGCTTTTTCTAATTGCTGTTCAATAAATTCCATTCGGCTTTCTATAATAGTAAGTAAAATAGCAAAATTATCTCGAAGTCGTCCGAGTAAGCCTTCGTCTTTTGCATTTATTCCTTTTACAAGTATTGAGCAAGCAGGCGCGTTAAATAATAGGTTAGAGCTAAATGGCACTATTCGTTTTGCTCTTCTGCCTAGTTCAAGAATTTCTTTTTCCAGTTCAGAAATAGTTTGTTTTGGAAATTGGTGATATTGGTTTGCTACCCTAAACTCTACACAGCAGCTAGCGCCTGCATTGGTAAAGTACTGCTGTACGTTAGCAAATAATGCATCTAAATCGGTTACGTCAAGGTTGTCAGTAAAGAATGAAACTAACTCTCCGAGTTCACTCGCTTGTTGCATTGAGGTAAAAGCAGTTGTAGAGGCAACATCGTACATTTCTTTTAGATTATTTCGCTCTGTAATACGCAGTTCAACACGCTTTAATTTTTCGTTAAGTTCCTTAAAGTCTACTGGCTTGGCAATATAATCATCGCCGCCATACCCATATGCTATGAGTTTGTCTTCACTTGATGTTAAAGCGGATATAAATATAATTTCGCAATCATCGTATTCACCGGATTGAGTTATTTGTTCAACTAAATCATAACCAGTAAGGCCATTACTAAGTAAAATATCCATCAGGACGACTTGTGGTTGATGCTGTTCCATTAGTGCTAATATTGGCTCGGTTCCATCAGATGAAGCAATATCGTGTTGCTTAGAAAGCGCAATTTCCATGATGTTTCTATTTTGAGGGTTATCGTCAACGGACAATATTTTCACTTTGACTCCTTAATTTAGTTATTGTCGTCCTATCTTAAATGATATTAGTCATGGAAATGGCTACCCGCAAATAATCGACTTATGTATATTTTTCATTACTTATTTAAGTGATACAACTTGAACCCTCAATTAAGGTAGTTACCTAATTTATGTGTTTATAACCCCTATTAAAGCGGAGAAATTGTCATGAATGTCATTAGCAACACTACAATAATCACTGACTCATTAGCTTCGTGGCATAAGAGCCAATCGACGTTTCAATTTCAAGGTCATGACATTGCATATCATGTGCAAGGGGAAGAGGGCGCGCCGTGTTTATTACTGATCCATGGTTACCCAACCGCAAGTTGGGATTGGCATAATCAATGGGCTGCGCTCACTCAACACTTTAAGGTGTTTACCCTCGATATGCTGGGCTTTGGTTTTAGTGATAAACCAAAAAACAGTCGCTACACCATTAGTATGCAAGCGGATTTACTGACATATTTTTTAAAGCTGTTCAATGTAAAAGCAGCGCATATTTTAAGCCATGATTACGGTGACACAGTTGCGCAGGAGCTACTTGCTAGAAGCAACTTAAATGAAGCACATGCCATAAAAATACAAAGCATCTGCTTTCTTAACGGCGGGTTATTTCCAGAAACACATAAACCGGTATTATTGCAAAAGCTGTTACTTAGCCCGATAGGCGCTTTAGTGTCGCGACTTGCGAACTATAAAAGTTTTAAGCATAATTTTGACAATATATGTTCTATACCACTTGCTGAAAAAGAGCTAAACGAATTGTGGCAGTTAATTGAATACAAACAGGGTAAGCCTGTAATGGCAAAACTGATTTATTACATCACAGAGCGTAAATTACATCGCGCTCGTTGGGTGAGCGCTTTACAACAAGCAGATATACCCATGCGGTTAATTTGCGGTATGGACGACCCTGTTTCGGGCCGTCATATGGTTAAACGATATCGCGAATTAATCATTAATCCAGATATTATTGAATTGGAAGGGGTAGGACATTACCCGCAATTAGAACAACCAATTCAAATAACTCAGTCCTTTTTTGAATTTCATACATTAAAATAAAGACTAATTTGGCGTTACCAGCATCAGCTTTGCCTTTTTGCCATCGGTTAATATCGCTACATTACCTTCAGCAGTAACAAACACATCTCTGAGCCTGCCTTTAGCCTCTGGGAAAATATGTGATTGGGTGAACTCACCATTTGCTAAATTAACGCTGTAGAGCTTTTTATCGACCAATGTAGTAATAAGTACGTGGCGTTGCAGTGAAGGGAAGGCTGCATGCATAGAGCCATAATATGCCATGCCTGATGGCGCAATTGAGGGCGTCCAATCTACGGTTGGTTTAGCCATGCCTGGGTAGTCTCTAAAGGGCGAAATACGTGCTTGCGAGTAGTCATCACCGTTGGTTATTACTGGCCAGCCGTAATTGGTGCCAGCCTTTAAGTAGTTGAGCTCATCACCGCCTGCGGGGCCGTGTTCGTGGCTAATGATTTGCTTGGTATCGTAATCATAAACCAAGCCTTGCAAGTTACGGTGCCCGAGTGAATAAATGGCATGCGCGGTAGGGGTTTCATGTTTAATAAACGGGTTATCGCTTGGAATGGTGCCATTTAAATTAATTCGTAGCACTTTACCTAATTGGCTGGTTATAACTTGTGCTTGCTCGCGGTAGTCAAAGCCATCACCACTTGAAAACAGTAAGCTATTATCGGGCAGTACAAGCGCCCGGCCAGAGTAATGCTGCGGTGTGCCCTTATCGGTGGCAACTTTATAAATAACTTTTGGTGCTGAAAACTGCTCGCCATCAAACTTAGCTTTGGCAATAACGAGTCTGTTTGCATCAAGCTCACCTTGGGCATAAGTGAATATTATTTCTTTTGATTCACTGTAATTTGGCGAAAGTACTATATCGAGTAAACCGCCTTGCCCTGCAACGTATAAGCCCTCGAAGCTTATTTTAACTCGGCTTTGTTGGTTGTTTTTTATGATGACAACATGGCCATCACGCTCTGTAACTAACCACGTATTGTTTGGGAGCTTAACCATGCTCCATGGTGAATTGAGATCTGTTGCTAAGGTACTAGCAGTATATTGCTGTGTTGGTAATTCGGCACTGACGTTACAAGAAAACGTTAAAAGCGAGAGTAGCGTAATACAACGTAGAGATTGTTTACCCTGCAAGCCTTTGCTAGTGTAAGGAAAAAGTTTTATTTTAAGTTGAGATAACCATGCAGTTTTTAACACGTATACTCCCGTCATTTCTAGTTTCTTGGTTGCTTACATTCACTCTTGCTAGCTTGTTTCATAGCCAATACGTTGTCAATCAATTAGTTAATGTAGGTGTCGTGGTGGGCTTTAATGATTGTGTTAATTTAACCCTTGAAGACTGGCTTGGCTTGCTACCCACTTACGGCGCTATTATTGCTATTGCATTGAGTATTGCATTTTTTGTGACTTGGTTTATCGCGAAAAAGCTTAAAAATCAGGGAGTACAATTATTTGTAATTGCGGGTATTGTAGCGTTTGCAACAGCGTTAATTGCTATTGAATCTATTATGAATATTACCATTATTGCGGGTGCAAGAGGCTGGGGGTTTTATGCGCAATTATGTGCAGGTGCAGTAGGGGGTTATGTATTTGCAAAACTCATTAAGGCAAATAAGCAAAAGGCAGAGCATCACGGTTTTTAAGTCCGTATTGGTCTGTAATGTAAAAAGCCGCTATAAATACAGCGGCTTCTGTGTGTAAGAATTGCGTAGTGATATCAAAAAATCAAACTAAAAAGTTTATAACCACTTAAGCCAAAAATAAGCACTAATACTGGTAAAGTAAATAGGTTTACCAACACTGAGTTAGTGTATTTACCCATTACAGAGCGTTGATTTACTAGCCAAACAAGGTAGGCAGTTACAATTGGCAATAATAAACCATTAGCGGCTTGGGCAAAAATTATCACGGCAACAGGGTCTAAACCCAGAGATGCTACGGCAGCACCAAATAATAAAATAACAATGGCAACGCCTTTAAAGCGAGTGTTATCCATTTTATTTGACCAACCTAACATGCCACATACCGCGTAAGCGCCGGCAAGGGGAGCCGTAATAGCGCTGGTTAAGCCTGCGGCAAATAAACCAATAGCAAAAAAGTAATGGGCGGCATCACCTAGTAAGGGTTCAAGTTGTACCGCCATATTGGCAGCACTTATTTGCCCTGCATCGGTGCCATAAAACGCCACTGATGCGGTTGATAAAATAGCTAAGGTGATCACGCCACCTAGGGTGATGGACACGCCCGTATCTATATTGGTTTCTTTAATTACTTTTTGTTTGTCACTCTCGCTGTCATGGCGAGCAGCCAGTACCCCTGAGTGTAAAAATAAGTTATATGGCACTATGGTCGTACCTACCAATGCTAATACTGTGGTAACTGAGCCCTCTGGCATGCTAGGAACAAAACCAGCTAATATGTCACTGAGCGAGGGAGCCGCCATAACAAGCGTAGAGATAAACACTAGGCTCATTAAAATCACTAGTAAAATAAGCGCATTTTCAACAACTTTGTGTTTACCGCTATACAGTAATACGGCACTTAAAAATGCAATCAGTGGTGTCCAAAGTTGGGCATTTACCTGAGGGAATATTTCAATTAATCCCATGCTGGCACCGCTTAAATTACCAGCCTCGTAGGCGGCACTGCCAACACCAATGGCGCTGATCACTAAAAATATAGCAAGAGATTTAAATAGGGGAGTTTCAATATGGGCTCTTAGTGCTTGTGCTAAGTCTTGCCCGGTGGCTACGCCTAGGCGCGCCGCCATAGATTGTAATAATATGGTGGCAATTACTGAAAATAGTAGCGTCCATATTAGTGCAAAACCAAAGTTTGCACCCGCTACGCTCGCGGTGGTAATAGTCCCTGGTCCAATGAAGGCAGCGGTGACGAGTAGTCCTGGTCCTAATCGCATAGTTTGACCCTAATAGTGCTTTTTATATTGCTATTTAAAGTTACACCTAACGTTTTATAACGCGATGCCTGTAATTATTGCTGCCACTTATACTAAGTGCCTTGCAGCATTGGCCGCCCCTTGGCTTTGCCTTTTTTGATAACCATATGTTAAAAAAGGTCGCGTAGCATACCAACTTGTATATAAATTTAAAGGGGATAGGTTGCGTTTGCCTAAACTTTAAACGATTTAATAGGTTTTAGTTGTTATCAAGCTTTGGTACCAAGCAAAAATCTTATATGATGTTGACAATAGCACACAATATAAACTTTCAAAGGCGACCATTATTAGTGACTGTAATACATCACCTTTAGCTGATAACTCAGAACAATCCCCTGAGATGATGATAACCAATTCAACATTAAAAATAGCCACATTTAACCTGTTTAATTATCTTGAGCCACCTAATGCTTATTATGAGTTTGAGCGGATATATACCGCGGAGCAATGGGCAAAAAAACAGCGCTGGATTATTGATTATTTAACCGAGCATCAGCCCGATGTAATTGGCTTTCAGGAAGTGTTTAGCATTGAGTCGCTTAGAGAATTAGTAAAGCAGCAAGGTTATGCGCACTTTGCTGTGGTGGATGAGCCACAGGTAATAGATGATTTTATTTATAAACGCCCCGTTGTGGCAATAGCTGCAAAATACCCCATTGCTGAAGTAGCGAGCGTAAAACACGACTATGAGCTTGCCAGTACTTTAGGTTTAACTGAAGATTTTGCCTTTAGTCGTAAAGTTCTTAGAGCCACAATAAATTTGCCGCATATCGGTAATACCGATTGCTATGTGGTGCATTTTAAATCTAAACGGCCATCAATTGAGATTGATGAAAATAATAAAGAACTAACCGCTGAAAAAAACATTATTGAAATTTTAAAAGCAAATGTAGCGGGTGGCTGGGGCTCAACTATTCAGCGCGGTAGTGAAGCAACATTGCTGATGATAGAAATGATAAGCCGTCGTGAGGCCACGCAACAGCCTATGATATTAATGGGAGATTTTAATAACGACCTAGCTGATGGCGTTTTAAGCCATTTACTAACCAATACACTGCGTTTTTCCCCTACGTTTGATAGTAAAACTTACCTTGCAAAATATTGTCTTAACGATGCGTGGCAGTTATTTACAAAGTTAAACGATGATTGCGAGCTTGATGAAGCACCTAATGAGCCAATAAAAGGTATTACCGATAAAGATAATCGAGGTTTAAAACTACCACGAAAAGCAACGCATTACTTTGGCGCAAGCAGCTCTGTGCTTGATTATATTTTGCTATCTTGTGAGTTTGATTCTGGCTATGACGACAGTTTTTTTGAAGTAAGCGATTATCATACTTACGATCGTCATTTAATTAACCCCGAGTTTGAGCGCGACGATTTAAGTACCGATCACGGCGTTGTATGTATCACGCTTAAACTGCGGGAATAATGATTAACTCACCACTGTTTAGATATTATGCCAAACAGTGGCGGGTCGTTATTTACTGACGAGGATTTATCTCTAAAGGTGACAAGGTAATGGTGGCATTACTACTTGCGCCTTTGTAACCTTGATACTCTTTGTTTTCAAACAGTGTGTAAAAAACATCGACATAATCATCATTATTGGTAAACCATTCATCAGGCATTGCTTTAAGTAACTCATTAGTGAGTTTAGGAATAATAGTATAGCCCTGTGCTTGTAAGTCAGGGATACTTGCCATTACTTGCTCTGATATTTCTAATAACTTCATTGCTAAGGTTTTATAATTTGTGTTGTCATCTTGCTCCATTAAAAGCAAATCGACAGCTTGCCAACGATAACGTTGCCAATGAATTAAAACCTGATTAGGGCTGTAATTGGTTTTATCATGATCTAAATAAGGTAAATCAACAATATCTAATATTGGTTCATCTCTGCTAGGATCGATCCCCGTTACGATGGCATAGACTTCTGCTTTACCTGAAATCCAAGGTTCTTTATCATCCTCTAAATGTATTTTTTTCAGCACGCTAGTTTGTAATGGCTGATCATTATTTAATTGATTTTGTGGGCTAACCATGTTTTTGCTGAATTTGTTAGCTGACAAAATTCCTTTCATTACTGCAATACCCGCACCCTGTACTTTTTGCTGATCTAATTCGACAATAAAAATAGGTTGAGTTGGCATTTGGTCTACGCTTAAATAATGAATGTTACCAAACTGATCGAACGCTTCAATCTCGCTCCATTGGCTATCGTCACCAGCGGGTGCAAATGCGAATAAAGGGTTTTCACCTTGTTGCCAATCAGTTAGCATGGTTTCGCTAGCTAAACGCACTTGTAACAAGCTTCCTGTATTTTTAGGTAAGCCTTTAAGCTGTTGTAAGGCACTATTTGCCTGACTTATATTACGTTGTGTATGCCGTGCTACTGTTGATAACTGATCAGCATTTAAAACTAAGTTATATTTATTTACTGATTGTTTTAAATCAGCATTCAACACTGAATAATTAAGCGCTACTTGCTTTGCGAAATTACGCTTAATAGTTGCTACGTTTTTGTATTGAGCTTGCTGTACCAAGCTTTCTGCATTTTCAATATGATCTTGAGCTGAAAAAGCAGGTACTGATATAAAGTTCAATAATGCCGCCGTAGCTAAAGATTTGGTTATTTTATTTTTCATAAAAATTCCGCCGTTCCATTTTTAGTAACATCTATAAAACAACAATTAGAATAAATGCTCAAGTTAAATTTATAAAATACGTAATTAGTATTAATATTATGTCAAAGTTTAATATACATTACATAAATACCGTAATTTTTATATAAAGCAGGAATCTATTACAAAAAATGTATATTTTGTAAAATAATTTATATACATATCAGTTGGTTAAATTTGGCTTAATAGTTGCTTTAACTATTATTCTAATAACAACACAAAGGAAAAAACAATGACCGATATTGCACATTCTGCGTTTGTAGCATTTTACCTATACTTAATTATGATGTTAGTTCAGTGGGCCGTTGCGACGTTTAGTAAGGCTAAACAACCTGGTGCAGTGCCAGGGAAAATTGATAAAGAGCTATCTCATGGGAGCTTTATATTTAGAGCGCATCGTACTTTTCATAACACCTTAGAAAACAGTGCACTATTTATAGGAACGGTTTTATTTGCTTTTGTGATGAATTACCACAGCTCGGTATTTGCAATATGTATATGGGTATATGTGATTGCACGCTTAATTCATATGGCACTGTATTACGCAATCGCCACCGAGAAAAACCCCAGCCCGCGTAGTTACTTCTTTTTAATAAGTGTGATTGCAAACATTGTGATGTTAGTGCTATTGGGACTGCGATTAGCAAGCTAATGAAATGGTTAAAGCGAAAAGCAAATCGGCTTTTCGCTTTAAAAAATATTTATACTATCGGCAACCAGTACTATTAAAGTCAACCACTAGACTTGCGCCCTCACTGTTTCCAGAGACTTTTAGGTACCCCCAAAATTGCTCCTGATCACGAATGAAAATACACTCGTTATTCGCACTATTGGCAGAGTTTGCAATCTCGTTACTACCATTTGGCCAAGTACTATTCGAGTAACTTAAGTCAATATTACCGCTACCATTTGCTGATGTTATTGAAATACCTGACTGACTATTTACATCTGCAATGGCAAACCACATTGGACCACTGTTACTTAAACATATGACTTCACCATCTTTAAGGCGGCCTTTACTTTGCCCTGATGACGTTGCACATGCATCAGGCAGTGAACTACGCGTTTCTTTATATGATGCAGTGAGCTTTACATTATCATAGTTATTATAACCGTTTACCATTACATGATAGTTTCCTACGTGGGCAGGATTGAAAATACATTGTTCGTTATTTCCTTCAAGGTATGGGCGACAGTCATAGCGAGATAAGGTTGGCTCTGAGTTATAACTGACGTATAAATCAGCATCCCCTGAGCCATCATTTAGACTAAATGTTAATTCGCTAGCGCCAAAAGGGACGTCAAAATTAAACTGTAACTGGGTGTTTTGCTTTTGAGAAATAAAAAGGGGTTGACCATTTATGAGCGTTTGTTTATTGCCTTGAGTATTTTCAGTTACGGTTGCGATAATTGTTTTCATATCAATGTCGCCATCGTTATCAGTGACGGTTAATGATACGGTATATTGACCTGACTGCGTGTAAGTATGTATTGGATTGGCATCTGTGCTGCTAATACCGTCGCCAAAGAGCCAAGTATAACTTACGATATTTCCGTCGCTATCGTTACTACCAACACTTGAGAACGTAATAGGGGTATTTTCTAGGCCCGAATATGGGCCATTTATATTGGCACTCGGTGCAATATTTAACGGCGAACCATATACCAACTGATCGCACCATTGCACAAATTCATTTTCATAGTTATTAGCCCAATGTTGGGTTTTATTTTTGTACGCACGCCAATTTCCTTGACGTGTGTCCGTGAGCATAGCGTTGAGTTGTTCTTTGTAGCGCTCAAACATAAAGCGTACCCCTAAATAGCCCCAACGATAAATTCTATCTTGATCAAAACCATCGTAGTTAGTGGCAAATATTTGCTGCAGGGTAAAGCGCTGTCCATTTTTAATGGTATTTATTGCCGCTTCATTATCATTTTGATTCGCGATGTATTCTGCGACCCCCTCAGACCACCATACAATGTCTTCGGTTGGTGAGTTGAAGTTACCATATAAGTTAAAACGACCGTCTAAGTAATGAACATATTCGTGCTCTAAATTCCATACAAAATGATCCGCTTTTGCATAGCTTGCTTCATAAGCTACAAAGTTGGCTTCGTTATCAGTATCAGAAGGATCGCCCTCTAAATACATTCCGCCATTATTAGTATTAATACCAAAAATGGCTTTGGCATACTTGCTATAGTCGTCACTACTATCAAAAATATTTACGTATAAAAAACGGTTATAATCATTCGCGACAGGCATATTTTCTGTGGCTAATTTAGTATGAAATAACCCTTCTTCAGCCTGCATTGCATCACATGCTGCAGCGTGTTGAGCTGCTGTCATCGCCTGTGAACGGATTTTTATGGTGTTGCTACAATTATATTGCTGGGAAAGTACTTGTTGAGTGAGTGTATCTACAAAATTACAAACACCAAACTTACTGCAATCAGTGTAATAATTTACAATGTCTGCAGCGCCAAGCCACACGGCATCACCATAGCCATAACTTTGATAGGTATTAAAAATATTAGTTAAGCCTGCGTCTACATCAGGTTGAATACTTGCTTTAGAATATTTTTTAAGGCGCGCAAGCTCACTTGCTGCATTTACTATTAAAAACTCTCCGTCAGATCCAATTAACCATTGTTTTTGCGTAAATTCACTTAATTTTATTGCTAAAGCTTTATCGTTTGCTATTAACGTTACAAATTCTCCATTCCACTGCCCGCGATATAGCAACGTAAAAATTCCATTAACTGCATTACTCATATTCCAACTGCTCGCATAACTTTTATCAAAACGCGTTAGCCATTGCTTAACAACTTCAAGATAACGATGTTGTTGTTCAGCACTATCCATTGTAATAATGACTTCTGACAGTGTTTTACCATGGTCATCGTTGTTATCATAAAAATGTTGATTGTTTACAAAGGCATTAATGGCATCTGCAACGCTAGGAGTTACCAATGCAGGAAAGTCGATAGAGTCATTATAAAACTCTGCATAAAAGCCGGTTCGCAAATATAAAAATAAAGCTTCGATCTGCTCATTGCCACCACCAGTGTAACTTTGTGAAAGTGAGTTAGCATGGTTAGCTACAGCAATCATATTATCGGTGGTAAAAATCTGTGGTTGAAGATCGGTTGCAGCGAATAACTCGTTGATACACCGTGTACCTTGGCGCTTTACTTCGTCAATAATCGTAATGGGATTTGCAACAGCAAGGGCATTCAAATCACAATTAACGGCCATTACCTGGCTTAACATTCTCTTCGTTCTAATATGTTGCTGTATTGGCGTTTGTTGAGGTAGCTGTTGCGGCTTTTTTTGTGATTGTGCCACAGGTGCATTGCTATTACTGTATTGGTTTACGCCGTGATGCATGACGCGCTCTACAATAGCAGGCTGCGGTTTAAACGTTCGTTCTTGCTGGGAATGTGCAGTTGCAAAGCCGGTGATACCTAATAGCGGTAAGGCCAAAATAAATTTATATATTTTCATAACTTTCCTTTGATAATGATTATCTCAATCTGTAGTACACAATTGAGGTACAGGGTTGTATCATTTTTCTCCCTTTGCAATCAATAAGTTTTACTTTTAGTTTTAAAGTTAATGCTTTAGTTTGTTAGGTGTTAAGCTTTGGAGGCAATGAAGTCGCATTAGATGCGAAGCACTTGTAGACTTAAAGATTTAAGCAGACTCATAATATTTTTAACTCAATAGCTATTATCTTTAGTGAGCAAGGGCTTATAAACGGGTGAGTTTTGTTGATTTATATAAAGTTATTTGAAGAGATGACTAAATTAATATTCTTTAATGGCGTTTTATTTAAAGCGAATCTGATAGTGAATTCATAATATCACTTTAAAATACGATGCGCGTCTGAGGGGAATTCGGTCCGCGCAATTATTCCTTGGTTTATTGAGTTAGCTTGATTTTTCGGGTCACAATAAAACACATTAATGAGCCTAATGTAACTAAAACAACGCCTTGCCAGAATACGCTGGTGAGCGATATTGATAAGTAAATAGAGGCAAATAGTGTTGATAACACAGGAATAAAGTAAGACAAGGTGCCTAACAACACTAGGTTACCGCCAATGATCGCTTGGTTCCATAGTGCGTAACCTCCACCAATAACAATACCTGCTAATACTAAGGTCAAGCTAGAATATAGGCTAAACTCAAAGCTGGGTTCATTACTCAGTCCGTAACTTATCCATAAAGAGATTGCCGTGGCTGCAAAAAATACACTAATGGCATTTTTACCCTCGCTAAGTTTAACCGTTACACTGCAATACACAGCCCAAATAAACGCCGCTGCAAACGCCATGGAGTAGGGTAATGGATTGTCACTAATATTAGCGGTTAATACTCCTACAGATAAACCACTATTACCTGCAATGCACCATGCAACGCCTAAAAACGCAATCAGTATGCTCGGGTAGACTAATGCGCTTACTTTAATGCGGTTAACAATAATCGATAATAAAATGGTTAACGCTGGCCAAAGGTAGTTAATAATCGCCATTTCTAACGTTTGCTGGCGACTATTTGCAAAGCCAAGCGATAAAGCCAAACACATTTCGTAAATCACAAATAAGCTGCCACCAAAGACTAAATAGCGCTTTGGATAATTGTTTAGCTTTGGTACACCCATGACAAGCATTAAAAAAATCGCACTGACGCTATAAATCAAAGCAGCACCGCCAATTGGGCTAAATAACTCCGATAAATCACGAACAAAAGCAGTTAAACTGCTCCAAAGTAAAATAGCGAGCACCCCATAGAGGGTGTATTTATGTTTAATTAAAAAAGACATGGAGAGCTACTTAATGAAAAACAAAAGTAACACTTTAATATATATCAAGGGGTAGGGCATTAGTTTTACTAACTTTTAGTCTGATAGGTAGTAGCAGCATGTAGGGTCTTTTTAATCGTGGCGCGAGGTTTGTAACCTCGTGAGCAGTTGATAACTGCTCACGCGTTATTCTACTGGCTTACATCCATGTAAGAATAAGTAAGTCCGAGCAAAGTTTTCGCGTCTTGCTAACGCTCCTTACCTACATTCAGTGGGCAACAAAGAGTAAATCCACCCTAGGGAAGAGCTCGATGGGCAGCGCCTGTTTGGCATTGATGCAGCGTTATTGCCTAAATGCCAAACAGATTACTACAAATCTAACCTTAAAAGACCAACAGACCCTAGTTAAATAATTTAAATAGCATCCACAAATATAGAAGGGTTATTTATTCAATATTTACCTGAATGCTGCTTACTTGATTATCGTAGGTCGCTGAAACAATAAAACTACCAGCGCTATTCGTTTTACTGGTTAATCTATAAACCGCATTCTCTGTACCTGCGCTAATTAATTTTGTAGTTACCAAACTGCTTCCATTAATGCTCCAATCAGCAAATTCAGTTACATTCACACTTGAAGTTTCATCACTGCCATTAGCCGTCAGTGTGAGATTAATTGAACCAAGAGGGGTCATAGTTAATATTGAACTGCCATCATTTATTTGAAGATCATTTAAATCATCAGAACCATCGACTGTTACTGTAATAATTTTCTGCTTGTTGCCACAGCTGCCAATTAATTGAGTTTCACCAGACTTGAGAGCAACAAGCGTTCCTTTGTTTTCGCCTTCATCTGTTATACCAATATAACGGGTTCCTACTTGCGACCAAGTAATAGTGTCATTAATAGTCTTAGCTTCTTGAGCTACCAAAGAGGCAATTGCACTAACTTGAATACGATCGCCAATATTAAGATTGATCTCTTCAGTTGGCTCATCATTAACTAAAATATCGATAGACTCTAAATTTTTAGGATCTGCTTTCACTGTCAGCTTACCAAGAACATTGTCTATTTTAGCTGTAATAGTTGTATCTTCAACATCAGGAGCGGATGTAAACAATAAGCCGTCAGAGTTGATTGTTGCAGTACTGCCGTTATCAACAGCAAAACTTAAACCTCTAATGGTATTTAAAGATGTATATCCATCAGCATAGGTAAGATCGGCTGATAATTGCGCAGGTATACATGTATTAATGTAATCAATGTTAGAAGCGGCTGTTTTTAAGTTAATTTCAGTGACTGAGACATCACTTACTGAAACCTCACCTTCACCTGAGATATCATTGATGGTAGTTCCTGTGATAGATACAGCCCCTTGGTTTGCTGTAGTACTCGAAACCGCATTTACAACACCATTACTATTTACAGTTGCAATAGTCGGATCGTTAGATTCCCAGGTTAACTCACTAGTAATGTCGCGCGTGTCACCATTACTATCTATACCCGTAGCACTTAATTGTAATGTCTCACCTGGCTTTAAGCGTTTTTGATCTCCAACTATCTTAACAGATTCAATAATGGTGCCTTCAGAACGAAGTTTGTCTAACTGTATTGCTTTTGCAAGATCCGTTGTATCACTTTCAGAACCGCAACCCGTAACGCTGATAATAAATAATGTGGTTACAGATAATTTAAAAAAACTGTGTGTATTAATCATATTTCTATTGCTTCCTTTCATACATAACTAAAAGTGATAAACAAAGCCTAAGGTATAACCTATTATTTCAATATCATCACCTTTGAAAAGGGATTGATAACCAAGTCTTATTTGAGTGTTTTCTAAATAAGGAATTTGCTGGTGCATTGCGACTCCCCAAGAAAAACCATCATATTTATAATCACCATTTATTGACGCGGAAGGATTAGACACAACAACTTGATTTTTTGCATAACCCAATGAAACGTCCAGACCAAAGCCATTGACTACATCAGATTGCATAACAAAATAAAGGGCCAAGCTTTTGTCTAAATTAAACTCAGTATTGTAGATATGATCGCTGCTGCTAGATGCTAGGTAATGCGCTTCAAAAGCCATGTTATTGTTACTGATACCAGCACGTATTAACGCACTTTTAGGGGTTGCGTTTTCATTACTTATTTTGATATCACTCATCATGTAGTCAACACCAATATATGGAGTATCAGCAAAACTATTGAATGATGCGGTAAGTAAAAGTAGTGTATAAATTTTTTCCATAAATCTTAACTTATAGTCCATCGGTATTTTGGGTACAAATAGTATTAAATCGCCTTGCATTAATCAAGCTGAGCAGTTTACTTAATATATAATTAGCGGTTAATTATACTTTTTCGAATACATTATAATTATTCAAAATGTTATCAAGATAAGAATTTAATTAGGTGTGTAAGGTATCGAAAGTAGTACCTTACACACTGGTATTTATTCAATACCAATAAAGCCGCCAGTTTGATGTACCCACAGTGCAGCGTAAATGCCGCCTTGGGCAATTAACTCATCGTGACTGCCTTGCTCTACAACACCACCTTCATCAAGCACAATAAGCCTGTCCATTTGTGCAATGGTTGATAATCGGTGTGCAATAGCAATAACCGTTTTGCCTGTCATTAAATCATCTAAGCTTGCTTGAATAGCTGCTTCTACCTCTGAGTCTAAAGCGCTGGTGGCTTCATCAAGTATAAGAATAGGCGCGTTTTTAAGTAACACCCGAGCAATAGCAATCCGCTGGCGTTGCCCGCCCGAGAGGGTTACTCCTCGTTCGCCCACTTGTGCCTCAAAGCCTTTATTGCCTTTGCTGTCTTCTAAATCGTTTATAAAATCGAGCGCTTTGGCTTGTTTGGTCGCATCGAGCATTTCCGCTTCGGTTGCATCAGGTCTGCCGTATAAGATGTTGTCTTTTACTGAGCGGTGCAGTAGTGAGGTGTCTTGGGTGACCATAGCGATATAGCGGCGAAGGCTTTCTTGGCTTACATCAGTTATATTTTGGCCATCAATACTAATACAGCCTTTGGCTGTATCGTAAAAACGTAGCAACAAGTTAACTAATGTGGATTTACCCGCGCCAGAGCGACCCACTAAGCCAATTTTTTCGCCCGGTTTAATATTTAAGTTTAAACCGTTAATTACTGGACCTCGGTTATTTTCATTAGCGGTTTTACCATAATTAAAGTGTACATTGTTAAAGTCGATTGCCCCTTGAGTTACTTTTAAACTATCGGCTTTTGGCTTGTCATCAACCGCAATCGGGTTTGAAAGGGTGCGCATGCCATCGGCTACGGTACCAATGTTTTCAAATAAGCTGCTAATTTCCCACATGATCCATTGGGCCATGCCATTAAGCCTTAACGACAAACTCAATGCTACTGCAATAGCCCCCGCACTAATGGCACTTAACGACCATAAATACAAAGACACCGCTGCCACCGAAAATACCAGTAAATAGTTCAAGCTTTGAATAACCACATTAAGGCTGGTTACCAAACGCATTTGTTTATATACAGGCTGTAAAAATACGTCCATGCTTTGTTTAGCATATTGCTCTTCGCGTTGGGTGTAAGAAAACAGCTTAATGGTTGAAATATTGGTGTAGCTATCAACAATACGGCCGGTCATTTCTGAGCGTGCGTCAGCTTGTGAGCTTGCAATGCTTTTTAACCGTGGTACAAAGTAAATTTGCACGCAAATATATAATGCTAACCACACTAATAACGGCAGCATCAAGCGCCAATCTGAGGCGGCCACTAAAAACACCATTGAGCCAAAATAAACGGCAATGTACATCAATACATCAAGTAACTTAGTCACTGACTCTCGCACAGCCAATGAGGTTTGCAGTACTTTAGTGGCTATTCGCCCGGCAAATTCATTTTGATAAAAGCTAACACTTTGGCGTAATAAATAACGGTGCGCTAGCCAACGAATCGACATCGGATAGTTGCCTAATAAAGCTTGATGTAAAATGGCCGACCTAAAAAATACCACCACAGGCATCACAACTAGGAGCATTAACCCCATTTTTATTAATTCGGATTGTTGCTGCAAAAAAAGTTCTTCAGGGGTGTACTCGCCAAGCCAGTCAACCAGTTGCCCCATGTAACTAAATAAAGACACTTCTAAAATAGCTAATAATGCGGCACTAAGCGACATAAGCACCAACGACAGTTCCATGCCTTTGGTGTAATGGCGGCAAAATGCAAATAAGGTATTAGGAGGCTGAGACGGAGAACGCTCCGGAAACGGTTTAGTCATCCGTTCAAATAATCGATACATATTAGAAGCTTATTAAGTATTTATAGAGATGTCCCATTATACCATTGTAAAATACAAAGGCGCAGTGGGAATGAGATGTTTAAGTGTTATCTTAAGTTGAGTTAACGCTTTAAAGTTTTGTGTGACCGGTTTTATTTTTTACCAGCCAGTAAGATATACCTAAGGCTATTGTTACCAATGCAAGGCCAACAATTTGCTCTGAGGTCACTAATTTTAAATCTAAAACAATAATTTTACGTGCCACAGCCATTAGTGCGGTGGCAATAACCAGTTCAACCGGCAGTGAGCTTGAACCTAAATATAAACGAATGTTAGTAAATATTTCTACTGCTATAAGCACCACCATAAAAGCACCAAAGGTTTGTAGAATGTCTTCAATGTTTAATAAAAAGTAAGGGGGAGAGCTCAATCGCATATATAAAACATATACTACATCAGCAATACTCCAAAAAATAACCAACACCATGAGTACCGCTAATATTTTAATGGCAAAGCGAATCGCATGATGTAAATACTGCATAAGGGGATCAACATGATCCTCAGGTAATTCTTCGTGTTTCTTCATATTTTTACAGCACCTTATTATTTTAAACAGGGTATATAAAATGATAGCTGATTAATCGTGTTTCTCTCCTTAGTATACGTACAAATCAGTATAAGTGATTATTTTTATTAAACTAGCGTACTTATTAGTTGCAAATGAACTAGGCCGAGCAAGCTAGCTAATGTTAACTAAATGTAATTTAACCTGAGGTTTTTAACGTCTATCTCAAATGCATTGCTGTATAACTGCAGAGCTGTCATTTTAAAAACATCAACAATAAGGATTAAACTGCTATGTCAATTTCACCTTTAAAGTTAGTTACTCGGATTATTAAGTATAGTGCGGTTGCATCTGTTTGTAGCGCGTCATTTTATAGTGTGGCGACACAAACCACACAACAAGCATCATTGCATAATATTGCAGGGCAAATTTCAGCGCAGCGTATTGGAGATGATATTCAAACGTTGGTGGATTTTGGGACTCGCCATACTTTATCTGAAACTAAATCGGATACTCGTGGTATTGGCGCGGCAAGGCGTTGGATAAAAAAAGAATTTGAAGCAATTTCTGCACAGTGTGGTGGCTGTTTAGAAATACTAGAAGTAAAGCAAACCATTTCGGGAGAAAAGCGTATTCCTAACCCTGTAGAAGTGGTTAATATAATTGCGATTCAGCGCGGTAATACCGATCCTAACCGTATGGTGATGATGTCGGGAGATATAGACTCGCGGGTTAGTGATGTTATGGACTTTACTAGCGATTCACCGGGGGCAAACGATAATGCATCAGGGGTGGCCGGTGTTATTGAAGCTGCACGGGTGTTATCGCAATATACGTTTAATGGCTCAGTGGTATACGCCGCACTCTCAGGTGAAGAGCAAGGTTTATTTGGTGGTAAAATTTTAACTGCTTACGCACAAAAAAATAACTGGCAGGTTCATGGTGTTTTAAATAACGACATGATTGGCAATATTACCGGCATTAATGGCGTAACCGATAACACAACTGCACGCATTTTTTCTGAAGGCACGCGCGTCGTTGAAACTAAAGAACAAGCCCGCACTCGTCGTTTTACCGGCGGCGAAGTTGACTCAGCGAGCCGTAATTTAGCACGTTACATAGACACCATTGCTGATAAATACATTGAAAACTTAGATACCATGCTGGTATATAGGCTCGACCGCTTTGCCCGAGGCGGGCATCACCGTCCGTTTAATGATGCGGGCTTTGCGGCTGTGCGTATTATGGAAACCAACGAGCATTATGACCGCCAACATCAAGACCTGCGCACAGAAAATGGGGTTGTGTACGGTGATACCATTGATGGGGTCGATTTTGATTACGCCGCAAAGCTAACTTCATTAAATGCGGTTAGTCTTGCGTCAATGGCATGGGCTCCTGCGCCTCCAAAAGAAGTGAGAATTAGTGGTGCTGTACGCGCCAGTACCACTCTTACTTGGCAGCCAACAGAAGATGAAAATGTAGCGGGCTACCGTATATACTGGCGCTACACCAGTGAGCCACAATGGCAATATAGCCAATGGGTTGATAATGTCAGTGAATTTACACTAAAAAATGTGGTTATTGATAACTACTATTTTGGGGTGGCTAGCGTGAATCAACAGGGTATTGAGTCGCCAGTGGTATTCCCAGGTGCTGTAGGCTCGTTTGATCACAATATAAAGTAAGTGTGCTTTGCTTGAAAATTCAGCAAACAGCTGCGAATAAGGTGTTAAGCACGCTATTTATGCTTGCGCCTTATTTGTTATGCCCTTAAAGTGTAAACAAAGAAGTAAAAAGGTTATTAAAATGCAGCAACAAGAACAACAACCATTAACACCAAAGCAGCAAGCTGAACTTCAGCAACAAGAAATTAAATGGCAGCGCGAGTGTTTTCAAAATGCACAACAACATTTAGCTGAAAAAGGCATTATGCCTAAAACCTTGCTTGAAAAAGAAAGTCGTTTTTTAGCGCCTTTATGTGCGCTTTGGAAATTTAAAGCGCAAAACGGTAAGAGTTACTGGGTGATCACAGGTCGTTTACCAACCGATCACGCTGAAGCGTCTGCAGCAAAAGATGCACGTGATGCCATGCGTTATTTTTCATTGCAGTGGCAGTTAAAGGCCGACCAAATTATTACAGCGGGTCCGCGTGATAAAACCCAAGCCGACTTTGCAAACTTACTTATAAATCGTGCTCACGGCTTATATGAAATGCATGAAAATGAGCAGCTTTGGGCAAAAGAACCAGCTTAAAAATAAACGTAATTACCCTTTAAAAAAACCTAACTTAGGTAACTAAGTTAGGTTTTTTCAGCTATTGCCTTGCAAGAAGCTTAATACGCGCTATCTACTCGCACTGTGTTATTGGTTAAGTAGATTAGGCGAACATTATCCCCTTGATGAAAACGCATAGCGGGATCGCTGTCTTGTACCACCATAAATTGCTCACCACTTTCTACTTGTATCAGTAATTCAACGAGCTGTGTGTTTTCATAGCGCTGTGTTTGCTGCTGATTATGAGCAACGTTACCACCAATCACCGATCCTAAAATAGTCGCTACAGTACGACCACTGCCGCCGCCAAACTGGTTACCAATAACGCCGCCTATTAAGGCACCGCCAAAGGTTTTCCAGCCGTTACTTTTGTCTTGTACTAATTGTTGCTCAGTAATAGTGCGCACCGACTTTACTTTACCAAATAGTACTTGCTGTACAGGAACGGCTTTATTTCGTTCGTACTTGGCAAACGTTGGGGCACTTACTACTAATAAAGCGCATAAAATTAAGCTAAGCGTTTTCATAATTCGCTCCTGTTATTACCAACCAAACGTTGATTTTTCACGCGTTTTACGAATTTCAGTTTCGTCAGCCCATTCAATAAGGCCGCTTTGCATATCCATTAAACGTATTGTAAATTTGTAGTACACATCGGCTTTATCTGCATTAGATTTAACAATGCTTGATAGGTTACCGTACAGCATATATTGCGCACCAATTTGCTTACCAAAAGCCACCGCAGTACTTGGGTTGACTAAGGCGTCTTCGTTTTGAAATGTAATTTGCTCACGAACCGCCTCTACACGGGTCATATCAACAAATCTAAATTTGCCGCTACGCAGTAATTGTGTAGAGATTGAGTCGGTGATTGATTCTGTATCTATGTGTTCACTAGTTTTATTTTTAATACGCTCTACAAATACCACAGGGCGTGTATTGGCGGTCATAGTACCAACTACAGGCGAACTAAGCAGAGAGTCGGTCATTTGCGAGGCAACTTTTTGTAAGTCAGTAGAGCCAAAGTTTATATCTGTGGTTTCTACGGCTTGGGCATCACCATAGCTGACAACTGCTTTATTGGCACAGCCTGCAAGTGTCAGTGCCGCTAAGCCTAAAATTGCATAACTAGACAGTGATTTAAATTGTTTATTGATCATCATGATTTCCTTTAATCTTTAAATTCTTGTGCGTCGGTTGATACTTCTCTTACCGCTAATGAGAAGGTAACGGCATTAGAGCTAGGCGCTAGTCCTGCAAGCTGAGTTTTAGCAAAGCCAAATAATGTAAGGGCTTGCCACGGTGAGTGATTGCCTTTAATAACAAAGCCATCTTTATCAAACCAGTTAAATTGATACTGTAAGTATTGCGACTTTTTATAGGTACTCGCTAAAGTAACTACCACGTCGGTAAGGTTATTTGTTTGACGCGTTTTTACATCACTTATTAAAAGCTTTTTAGCTAATTGTGGATTATTAACATTGAGCTGCTCTTTATAAGCGCTGGCAGTTTGCTCAACCCCAATACCTGAGGTTACAGGTCGGCTGCTACACGCGCTAAGCATAAACAGCGCAATAACGGGAAGTATGTATTTCATGATGGCTCCTAAAGTTGCACTACATGGGAGTTAAAATAGTTATTGACAGAGGTTAGGTATATTAACGTTAACCCTTGCTTACTAACGGTAAAATTTATTGGCGGTTGCGAGCCAACGTTTAAAGTATGTTCTCCTGCTTTTACTGCACTGCGGGCAAGGCTGATCTGATTAGGCAGGGTAAGCCAACTACGCGTATCTGCTTGCTCAGATGCAAGATTATACAAATTAGCCAAAATGTTCCCTACATCACCGGCACTGCGCGCAAGCTCTGCACGCATTTTTTCTTTAGCGACAAGGCGTAAAATTTGTCTTGAAACACGCCCAGCTACTTGCTGCTCTAAGGTTTTAGCAGCCAGTGCTTCTAAATGTACTAACGGGCTTAATGCTAATACTTGGTTATTAACTTTTATATTATTCACGGCACTGCTGTAGGCATTATTTATATAAACAGGCATTGCTAGGCTATAAAAGCGGGCATCCCCCTGCGAAGTATAAATAGGCAATCGCAATTTAAACTCGTGCTGTTTTGGTATAAGACCTTGTTCAAATAATATAACTACTTCGCCTTGATTTTTATCTATGGTGTTTACTTCACCAAACTGTCGTTTAAATTGTTTGTAGTCATCCGCAAAGCCTTGCTGCTTAGCAAGGCGCAATATATCTTGCTGTAAATACGGATTGCTAGGTTGTATTTCGAGCGCTTTTTTATAGTCTATGTAGGCATCATCGCCTTGCTTTGCCGTTTCATACAGCAGCCCTGATAGGTAAAACGTATACGCATTTTGAAAGCCATTTTTTACCGAGCGAGTTAAATTATCCATGCCTGGGTAGTGTTGTTGTGCTTGAGCAACGGCATTATCAAACTCGCTTTGATTATCGAGTAGTGCATCAACTTGTACTTTATTGGCACGGCGTATTTCAACTAATGCGCTCTCAATATCGCGCTTATAAACATAATTAAGTGCTTTGTAGCTATGCAACATACTCATTTCGTAAGCAGGTGGGATATAACCTATCGCTGAGTCGTTAGTTAACAGCGCATTACTTTGCTCAAGCCCTGCACTTACTTGTATTTTGGCTGCTTGGCGCTTAGCTTGCATCTGTTGGTAGACAGTTTCAAAATATGTTTGCGCACTGTCTGGATTATTAGCTAAATCAGCAATACGCCCTTGCTCTAATTGGTTCAGTAAATAATTACTGTGGGCTTTACTGTTGGTTTTTATAAGGGTGCGTGCATTTTCAATATTATTATTGCTAATAGCTTGCCTAACAGGGGTGGTGTTTGTGGCATAATCATTAAACAAGTCGTTAAAGCCAATAGTGCTGCAACCACTTACAATAAAGCAAAAACTGAAAATTAAAATGTGACGCACACGCACTCCTTTTATCTATTTTATAAGGTTAACACATGGCTTATAAATGTAGGTGTGAAAGATTGTAAAAAAGCGTAGTGTATAAACATTAAAGCTTTATCATTAAAAAATAACCATATTAACGTTTACAACAATGGACGCTAATTTAACCTGTACATAAAAACGGTACATATTTATCAATACGTTAGGAATTTATTTGAAAGCCACTCTGTTTACTATTATCGCGTTAGTTGCCTTTGCTGCCAATTCGTTATTGTGTCGCTTAGCATTAGCTCAAGGTTATATTGATGCGTGGAATTTCACTGTTATACGGCTTCTCAGCGGGGCAGTGTGTTTGACCATTATTATGCTGCTCTATACAAAGCAGTTAAATAAAAATGCACAATTAAGTGGTTCTGTTATTAACGATACCGGAAGCTGGCGAAGCAGTGTGAGCTTGCTGATATACGCGCTGTGTTTTTCTATAGCTTATATAGAGTTAGATACCGGTATGGGCGCGCTTATTTTATTCTCCGCGGTGCAATTTACCATGATCGGCTGGGGCATCTATAAGCAAGAGCGCTTAATCGCTGTGCAATGGCTTGCATTTATTGTGGCGTTTGCGGCTTTTGTTTACTTAATGCTGCCTTCGCAAACAGCGCCACCGGTAATGGCGGCAGTATTAATGAGCATAAGTGGCGTGGCATGGGGAATATACAGTATTCGTGGCAAGGCGTGTGTGTCACCACTTAGGGCCACCACTTATAACTTTATTCGCAGCTTATTAGTGCTACCTATTTTAATTGTGGTGGGTATGAGCCAGCTTAAGAATGTACGCATGGAAGGGGTGTTACTTGCCATTGGCTCAGGTGCGATAGCATCTGGTGTTGGTTACAGTATTTGGTATGTGGCTATGCCATTATTAAAAAGCACGCATGCAGCTATAGTGCAGTTATGCGTGCCCGTTTTGGCAGCTATTGCAGGAGCGGTGTTTTTATCAGAAACCTTAACTGTGCAATTTATGCTCCCGAGCAGTATTATTTTACTAGCGGTATTGGTTTTTACGTTAAATAAAAAAACTAATAACACTGCTTAGCTGGTGGACTCACATTGAGCACAAAGCGTTCATACAAAGCAGGTAAGTGGGTTAAAATAGCGTCTTTACCTAATAAATCACTCTCTTTAATGCAGTTGTGTAATACCTCAACTGACAGGTGCCTCATAAGCTGCTCTGACTGCGAAATATGGCTAATATGCCAAAGTTCTGGGGCAACACCGCCTAAATCGTGCTGATAAGGCCGATAAAATCCAAATTCTGCCAGGTGGGTGTCTAGCCATTGACTCAGTTCGGCAAAAGGTCCGCCATGCTGATATTCATCGGGGGTTAGTTGCAACTCATAATCGTCACTCACTGCGCCTTTATCAAAAATATCTAAGTCAGTGCCTAAATGATGGCGACTTGCCCCTGGCAGTGCAGAGTACAGCATTATGGCGGTACATTTTTCAATATCACTCAGTGAATTTAGTTCAACGGCTTGTTGCGCTTTATTTAACACCACGCGCTTATTTGAAAATTTAGCATTCCAAATAGCTGATTGACGATTAAAATCTCGAAAACTTGATGCAATACATAAATCAAAGCCAGCGGATGCGGCCGCTGATTGCAGTGCAACAAAGTCGTTGACAATATTGGCATGCAAATAATGGTTTTGTATGGCGACTAGGTGTGCATCACTTTGTCCGGTGATGCATTGTATGAGTTCTTTATTTGCAGTCATTAAGTTAACAGTTGTTCTAATATTTGCTCGTAAATATCTGCCAGCGCGATCAGGTCATCTGTGCTAACACACTCATCAACTTTATGAATTGTGGCGTTACGTGGCCCCAGCTCGATTACTTTAGCGCCGGTTTGAGCAATAAAGCGGCCATCTGATGTCCCACCTGTTGTTTCTAAATTAGTGGTTAAGCCAGTTACTGATTTAATGGCAGCGACGGTAGCATCAACTAACGGACCGTGATCGGTTAAAAACGGTAGGCCATTTACAATCCAATTTAGTTCGTAATTCAAATTATGTTTTTGTAAAATCGCGTTCACTTCTTGTTGCAGCTGCTGATGAGTAACTTCGGTGCTAAACCTAAAGTTAAATTGTACTTCAAGCTCACCGGGGATCACATTACCAGCACCTGTGCCACCATTAATGTTAGAGATTTGAAAGCTGGTGGCTGGGAAAAAGTCGTTACCCATATCCCAGACAGTTTGGCTTAATTCGGTTAAAGCTGGTGTGGCTAAATGAATTGGGTTTTGCGCTAAATGCGGGTAAGCCACATGACCTTGCACGCCTTTAATAGTTAAAAAACCAGTTAAAGAACCACGACGACCATTTTTAACCACATCACCGAGTACATCGCGCGATGAAGGCTCACCAACAAGACACATATCAATTTTTTCACCGCGCTCTTCTAAAGTATCTATTACGCGGGTAGTGCCGTTAATAAACGGGCCTTCCTCATCTGAGGTAATTAAAAACGAGATAGAACCTTTATGATCAGGGTGCTTAGATACAAAACGCTCTGTGGCTACAACCATAGCTGCCAGTGAGCCTTTCATGTCGGCAGCGCCACGACCATGTAATAAACCGTCTTCAATTAGGCCCGCAAAAGGCGGGTGCTGCCAGTTTTTTTCAGGTCCAGTGGGCACCACATCAGTATGACCGGCAAAACAAAAATGGGGCGATTGCGTACCTTTACGTGCCCATGTGTTTAGGGTATCGGTAAAAAATAGCGATTCAATATCAAAGCCAATAGCGCTTAGACGTTCATTCATCATATGTTGGCACCCAGCATCTTCAGGTGTAACCGACTCTCGCTGAATTAAGGCTTGGGCTAGGGTAATTACTGGATGGGTCATTATTTAAAAATCTCATCGTATTGGGCTGCTTTAAAGCCTAAGTGGTACTGCCCGTTATTAACAAGTACAGGGCGTTTGATCATTGCAGGTTGTTCAACCAATATATCGATAGCAGTTTGCTTAGTTAAGTTTTGCTTTTGCTCATCCGAAAGCGCTCTGTAGGTTGTGCCACGTTTATTAACAAGTTGTTCCCAGTCAATATGCTCTGCAAAATCGCTAACCATATTATGATTAACGCCATCTTTACGATAGTCATGGAAAGTGAATGCGATGTCATTATCGCTTAGGTATTTTTTTGCTTTTTTAATAGTGTCGCAGTTGCTAATGCCATAGAGAGTGATCATAAACCTACTTCTTTTTGATAATAGTTAATAAGGTATCTACACCAGCATTGACCTGCGGGTGAGAATAATGAAAAGTGCCTAAGTCGTGGCCATTGAGTATGATAAGGCTAGCTAAAATAGGCGCATCGAGTTCACGCAAATCAAAGTAAGCTAGGCGCTGTCCTTTGGTTATTTTGCTGCCATTAAGCTGAGCAATATGAGTATGCGTGAGAGTTTGAGAATCAGGCACAGCTAAGTTTATTAATACTTTTAAGCCATTTTTAGCTTTTAGAATAAATTCGCACCCGCCGCTTTTAACTTGCAATAAAGTACCATTAAATGGCGCTAACACTTTATGGCTAGTTAAGCTGACAATAATCCCTGGTCCTAAAGTTCCAAAGCGGAAAAAAGCTTCAGGATGCGCGTCCATTTGCATAATTTTGCCACTGAACGGACTGGTTATTTGTATTGCGCTTCGGCAAATTTTATTTTTAGTTAAATAGCTAACGTCTTCAGATTTCATTATTAATTAAGTTACCACGTTGTAGCCATCGGCTTTAAGAGCAGCCATTGCTTTGTTGACGGTTTGCTTTTTTACTAAAATATAGTCGGTGTCATAGGTTGAAATTGAAAAAATTGACACGCCAGCTCTTGCTAATACTCCTGAAATATTTGCCATAATACCGGTTAACGAAAACCCTAATGGGCCAATTACTTCTAATGCTTGCCAATTCGATTCTGTATCTTGGCTATCAATTATAAAGTCATCAGGGCAAACGACCGAGAGTTCATCGTGCGTTTTTGAAATAAAAAATAATGGTTGCTTTAACAGGGCAGGAGGGATGTCGGCATCAAGCGCTAAACTATGAATTGATAAAACAGTGCTGTGTAATTGTAGTGTTTGTTTTGACATAAAACCCATCCCTAGCAGCAAGATAATAGCTTTATAGTATAGAGTATTGAATCTAAGTTAAAGGCCCAAACTGAGCCGTTGTTAAAGTTTTTATTAATTAAAAAATAATTGTCCACAATTTCTGTGGATAAGCTTGGGGGTTGTAAGGTATAAATAGCCTAACCTATTAATAATTAATTAAAAATTGGCTAGGCTATAAAAGGGGCATGTTAGTTAAAGGGGTTAATTAAGTGCCTCAGCTTGCGCTGCTTGAATGGCAGTTAAAGCAATGGTATACACTATGTCGTCAACTAATGCGCCACGGCTTAAGTCGTTAACTGGTTTACGCATCCCTTGCAGCATCGGACCTATACTGATCAAATCAGCGCTTCGTTGTACCGCTTTATAGGTGGTGTTGCCAGTATTTAAATCAGGGAATATAAACACCGTTGCTTTACCTGCAACAGGGCTGTTAGGTGCCTTTTTAATCGCTACACTTTCCATAATTGCCGCATCATACTGTAGTGGTCCATCTATAATTAGATCTGGGCGCTTTTGCTGGGCCAGTTTAGTTGCCGCTCGCACTTTTTCTACATCAGCCCCACTGCCTGAATCACCAGTACTGTAACTTATCATGGCTACGCGAGGTTCAATACCAAATGCTGCTGCTGAGTCGGCAGATTGAATTGCAATGTCGGCTAGTTGTTCGGCATTAGGATCGGGATTAATAGCGCAATCACCATAAACTAGAACCTGATCCGGTAATAGCATAAAGAACACAGATGACACTAATGATGAACCTGGCGCGGTTTTGATTAACTGTAGCGGTGGGCGAATGGTATTGGCAGTGGTGTTTACCGCACCCGATACCAGACCATCGACTTTACCTTGCTCTAGCATCATGGTGCCAAGTACGACGTGATCTTGTAGTTGCTCTTGGGCGACTACTTCGGTAAGACCTTTATTCTTACGGATTTCCACCATAGGTGCTACGTAGTCATTTATGATACTGCTTGGCTCAATTACAGTTACATGCTCGTTAAGCTCAATGCCTTGCTGCTCGGCTATACGCAATATTTCATCACGATCACCTAATAAAATTGTTTTAGCAATGCCACGCTGGCCACAAATAGCGGCTGCTTTAATGGTTCTAGGTTCGTTACCTTCAGGCAATACAATTGTTTTTTCGGCTTTACGAGCTTTTTCAGTCAATAAATACCTAAAGGCAGGAGGGGATAGTTTTCGGGTTTTCCCCACACTTTTAGCTAAGGTATCTAACCAATCAGAATCTATATACTCTGCGTTATGATCTTTTACCTTTTCAATGCGCTGTTCATCATCGCTTGGCACTTCTAGGTTAAAGTTATGCAGTAATAACGAGGTGCGCCAAGTGTCGCCTTCGGTTGCTAAAATAGGCAGCCCTGTTTGCATGGCTTGTTCGCACAGCGCCATGATGCGCGGCTCAGGCTCAAAGCCACCGGTGAGCAAAATAGCGCCTAGTTTAGTACCGTTCATAGCAGACAAGCAGGCTGCAACCAATATATCTGAACGATCGCCTGGGGTGACCAATAACGCACCTGGGGTAAAATAATTTAGAATATTTGATACTGTACGGGCACAAAAAGTAATGCGTCTTAGTCGACGATGCACCATGTCGCCTTCATTAATAATAGTGGCTTTTAGATAAGCACTTAAATCTTTAACGCGTGGCGCTACCAGCTCAAAATCCCACGGAATGGCACCAAGTAACATAAAAGGGTTTTTTCTAAAAATTGGTAAAGAAGCCAGGCGGTTAAGCTCGTTATCAAGCGCTTCTGGCTTGTAAGTATCGACTAAATCAGCGCGAGCACGGCCTTCTTCATCTAGAGGGGCATTTACTTTATTGAAAATACAACCCAGCACACGAGGGTGATCTATGCCACCGTAATTTCCAGCAGCAATTTCAAGGCGATCTTCAATTTGGGTAATACTGTAATTCCCAGGGGTAAGCACAAATACAATATCGGCCCCTAAGGTTTGTGCAATTTCACGGTTTATGCGTCCTGCATAAGGTTGGCGACGAGTTGGCACCATTCCTTCGATTATGGCCACTTCGTCATCGTTTATCTTACTTTGAAAACGCTCAACAATTTCTTCTAATAAGTCATCACCTTTACCATCACCAATCATTTGCTCTGCGTAATCGAGTGCAAATGGTGTTGGCGGCTTAATCGGTGATCCTTGAGTAACAATTTGGGTCGATTTTTCAGGGCCAGTTTCACCTGCACGCGGCTGGGCGATAGGTTTGAAAAAGTTAACCTTAACCGTCTTTTGTTCCAGCGCTCTTACTAAACCAACTGATACTGAGGTTAAACCTACCCCTGTAGAGATAGGTACCAACATAATACGACGAGCCATATTATAACTCCTTGGTGATGTTTGCGGCGTCGAGTGCAATAACCCATTCTTCGTTGGTAGGCATAACCACCGCTTTGCTTGTTGAATTAGCAGCGCTGATTAATCCAGCTTGGCCAAACCGTGCATCAAGGTTTGCTTGAGGGTCTAAATTGATACCCAAAAATGCTAACTGTGTAAGTACTTTTTCGCGAATAATATCGGAATTCTCGCCAATCCCACCGGTAAAAATAAGCGCATCTAATTTTTGCAGCGGTACCATGTAGGCGGCTATTTGTTTTGCTAAGCGGTAGCAAAACATATTAAGTGCCAGCATGGCTTGCGAGTTGCCAGCAATAGCAGCCTCTTCAATAGTACGGCAATCGTTTGATAACTCGCTTATTCCTAATAGGCCACTCTTTTGATTTAGCAGGTCATCAATTTGCTGCGCAGTGTAATCAAGCTGCGTAGTTAAAAAGTTAAATAACCCTGGGTCAATGTCACCACAACGGGTACCCATTACAAGTCCTTCAAGCGGGGTTAAGCCCATGCTGGTATCGACACTTTTACCGTTTTTGATTGCACACACCGAGCAGCCATTGCCTAAGTGGGCGCTAATAAAGTTACTTTCTTCAACAGGTAAAGCCAGCATTTTAGCGGTTTGACCTGCTACATAAAAATGGCTAGTGCCATGAAACCCATAGCGTCTAACCCCAAAGTCCTTATAAAGTTGATAAGGAAGGGCATATAGATAAGCAACCTCATCCATAGTTTGATGAAATGCGGTATCAAACACGGCTATTTGTGGTAAATCTTTAAATGATGCTTGTGCTGATGAGATGCCCAGTAAATTAGCGTGACCATGTAAAGGGGCTAGTGTGGCTGCTTGGGTAATACCTGCAATGACGTTATCGTCAATTAAAACTGATTGAGTAAAGTGCTCGCCACCATGTACTACGCGATGGCCCACAGCTACTAATTGATCGTCTAAATTGTGATCTTTTATTAAATCAACCAGCGTATCAATTGCTTGGGCATGTGCTTGGTTAGCAGCAAGCTTAATAGTGGTTTTTTCTCCCTGAAACTTATATTTAATTGAGGGAGCATTATCACCTAGGCGCTCAGCTAAACCTGATATAATGTCGTTTCCTGTGTTTGCATCAATAATTGCAAACTTTAGACTTGAGCTTCCACAATTGAGTACCAAAACATGGTTCGGATTATTTGGGAGTGTTGGCATAGATTCATTTTCCATTTAAGTATTAATCAGTACACTTGGTTGATGTATAAGCCTTTGTGGCTTAGATAAGCCTAGACTAAAGTGTAGTAGACTTTATTAAAAGAGCTTTGTGAGATTCTTTCGATAATTTATGCTTTTTGTGAGTTTTACTAATGAAATTAAGCATTTTTACCGATAAAGTGAAAGCAGCTATAATTGTGTTACACTTTTATAAGTATTACGTTTGTTGAAATGTTACAAACCGAGACTATGAGGATTTATTAATGCAAAAAAGTGTGATATCGCAAGTTCAATTAGGGCGTTCTTATGCTAAAACATGGCCAATGCGTAAAGAGGTCGCGCCATTATTTGCAGAATTTAAAGTGATCAGAGCCACTGAGCTTGCAATCACAGTAATGCCAATATTAGCCATGCTGACCCTGTTTTTTCAGATTAATTATTTAGGCTCAGATTTTCTGCCCCAAGCGATTGCCAGTAGTCTGTTTTTTATCTCGTTGCCATTACAAGGGCTTTTATGGTTGGGTAAACGTGCGCAAACTGAATTAGAGCCTGCTATGCAGCAATGGTATAACGAGTTATTTGCAAAAATGGTTGCTAACGGTTACGACGCGCAAATGGGAAAAAACAAGCCCCGCTATTTGGAGCTTGCCGAATTACTAAAAGATATGTTCGATAAAATGGATAAAACTTTTACTAAAGAGCAATTTTAGTAAATTGCGTAATATAAAATGACAAGGTGACGCTATGATTTTGTTTTTGCTCAAGAGCTTGCCAATGTTCTGGTCTAAACTTCCACGCAAATGGCGTCATCATAATTAAGTTCTTAACATCGTTAAATGTAAGCGATACCTGCTCTGTGATTAATTGTTGCGATGTATTTTCAAAGCCCGCAGGTGCTGCTATTTCGGTATGTTCGTTTACGTTGCTATAAATATAATCTTTTAGTTCTTTCAAATGAGTTGGGCCTGGGCTTGCCACAATTAAGCAACCATTATCTTTGACCAGGCGTGCAAGTTCACTGTCAAATAAAGGCGCAAATACACTAACCAAAACGTCAGCAAGGTGATCATCAAAAGGCGCTTGGCTAATTGAAGCAACGCTAAAGTGGCATTGTTTGTAACGTTTTGCCGCATATTTTACTGCCGACTTTGATATATCAACACCGTATACGTTAGCCTGGCTGTTGTTAGCAATAGCGTGAGTATAAAATCCTTCACCACACCCCAAATCAATCACTATGTCGGCATTAAGTGGCTTAACAATATTGGCTAAAGCCGTTTGTAAAAAGCCATAATAACCTTGTTCTAAAAATGAACGCCTAGCTTGTACCATTTCCAACGAGTCGCCAGGCTGTTTAGAATTTTTGTTTTGTACAGGGAGTAAGTTTACATAGCCTTCTTTGGCAAAATCGAAGCTGTGATTATTATCGCATCGTAATGTTTTATCATTGAGTGCTAGTGGCTGTTTACAAATAGGGCAATGGTAATGAAGACTCATGAGCCTAAATAGTCCTTATCAAAAAAAGTTTTTACCCAATGTGGGCGATAGGTGATCAGTACAGTGATTGCCATACCGTTTAGCATAGCTTCAGGAAAGGCCAAAATAGGACTTAGATAAATATAATTCTCGCTCAGCTGATGCCAACTATATTCACCTATTGCGTAATAAAAAGCACCACCGAGTATAATGTTAATACAGGCAACAACACCTGCTGTTAAAAAGCTACAAACAAATATATAGATAAAAAAGTGCCGTGCTAAATAGTGATAACAGACAATAAAAACTAAATAGCTTAATAACACCGGTATAAAGGCACTAATAATGAGTTTTAACGCGACTAATTCAGGTGTTATTTGTCCAAAAGTAGTTAAAAGCGCTGTTGCGAGTACACAACTTAAAATAGCAAGGCGCCACCCCAGTGTTAGGGTTACAGCGGTTATACCTAATATATGCAGATCGAGACCGGGCAAAATACCTGCCTTGATACGCCATAATAAAGCGAGCACCAGCGCACAAGCAAATACACCTGTTTGTCTTGCTGGGGTATTAAATAAGTGACTGTATGTTGATTTGTTAATGCTTAAAAAGCCAATAACGATGACAACAATCCACAGTAACCCTTGTAATTGCGCGCTCAACATAATCGTTAATTAAACTCTGACCAAATAGGCGCATGATCTGACGGTTTATCGATAGCACGCAGTTCATAATCTATGCCTGTGTCGATACAACGAGCCGCTAAGTCATGCGTTGCCAGTACCACATCAATTCGTAGACCGCGATTATCAACAAACCCTTTTGAACGATAGTCAAACCAGGAGTATTGGTCGTTAATTTCTGGGTTTTGTTCTCTAAAGGTGTCTTTAAAGCCCCAATTTAATAAGGTAGCAAGCCACTCACGTTCAACGGGTTGAAATGAACATTTACCCGTTTTTAACCAACGTTTTGCGTTTACTTCACCAATACCAATATCTAAATCGGTAGGGGAGATATTAATATCACCCATAACAATTACATCTTGGTCAGGAGTGAAATGGCTATTTAGATGGGTCATTAAATCTTGATAAAATTGACGTTTATACGGGAACTTAGTTTCGTGATTAATGTTATCGCCTTGTGGGAAATAGCCATTCATTACATGTAAGTCACGGCCATTTTCTTGTTCTACAGTGACGCTAATCATCCGCTTTTGCGACTCATCGGTGTCAGTAGAGAAGCCTTTTAATACCGATTTAGGCTCTTTTTTGCATAACATTGCCACACCGTAATGGGCTTTTTGCCCATGAAAATAAACGTGGTAACCCATCTTTTGTACATCATCTAGCGGAAACGCTTCATCGTGTACCTTGATCTCTTGAAGACCGATAATATCTGGTTGATGTTTATCAATAATAGCTTGTAACTGGTGTAGACGAGCGCGCAGGCCATTGATATTAAAAGAAATCACTTTCATAAAGTTAACCTTCAAACTTATTTTCATTGTTAGCTAAATTGTATCAGCATTTAGAGCGACATAACATGACTGAAATGAGAAAATAACTGCACAATTGTTGCTCAATTACTGCTTAATGTTTAAACATTGTAAATGCATTATTAAATAACAAAATAAATAAAATATTCAATTGATATGTTAAAAGTTGTCTATATAATGCGCAGAAATCGTTTGTTTAACTCGTTCAAATAGGACTACCCCTGATGAAAACTCAATTACTTTTAGCTGCCTCTCTTTTTGTTTCTGTTACTGCTTCTGCACAAAGCAATACATACTTTAGCAAAGACAACAAATTAGAGTCTAACTTGTGTGTAGTAAGCGCCAATGAAGGTTTTTCAGCTGCACGTAAAATGGCTGCAAAGCATGGTATGTACTTATCGCGTTATTCAAAAAGTATCCTATGTAATGGTCAAGATATCCGAGATATAGCTAAAAAAGAATCAGCGGTTCAAGTTGCTTCATCTAAAGTTGAAGTATTTGCAAAAGATTCACATCAAGAAACACAGTTATGTATGACTGCATTAAAGCAAGGCTTACAACCAGTACGTAAGCAAATTGGTAACTTAAACACATTAAAGTGTAATGGCCAAAACGTAACTGATTTTGTAAAGCGTTACCAAGACGCTGCAATCTAAATTGCCGTATTTGATATAAACAGCTCGGTTCTTACCGAGCTTTTTTTTGCAAAAATTACCACAGTAGTTTGCAAAAATTGCATTGTCGAATATCGCTGCACAAGAGTGTTGTTTTTAAGTTATTGTTTTTATTGAATTATAATTCTGGCATCGTATTTGTATTATTTAAATTGAAATTTATTAATTTACAAGGATACGTCTTATGAAAAAATTAACGATAGCTTCTACTATTTTAGCCGCATTGAGCTTAGCTGCATGTTCTTCAAATCAGGGTCTAGAAAAAATCGACAGTGATTTTGCAAGCTTAGATAACGATAGCGATGGTTTTATCTCAAAAACTGAAGCTGACGATGATAGTATTTGGCAACACTTTTCAAATATAGATACAAATATAGATAATCAAATAAGTCGTACTGAATATGATGCTTATATGCAGCTAAATGCTGGTAAAGTTGCAACTGATAGTGAAGTAAGTGAGTCTGCATTTAAGGCTGATATTGCGAAGTTTGATAAAATAGAAAATGACTTTAAAAGCTTAGATAATGACAGCAACGGCTTTATTTCAGTTACTGAAGCTGACGATGATGATATTTCAAATCACTTTGGCTACATGGACAGCAATAAAGATAAACGAGTAAGTAAAAATGAGTTTAATAGCTATATCCAAAAGCATGGTGATTCTGTTGCAGAAGACGATGCACTTGAGCAATTCAAAAATAGCTAAATTACATTATTAAATACACTTGATACCAAGCCAGTGTTTTTCACTGGCTTTTTTATACCTATTAAATGTTATTTTATTAATATGTTTTCCTAGTTTGCCGTTGTTCTGTCATAATAGATGGCTGTGTGTTTTTATTAACTTTAGAGTGATTATGGTTGGTCGGCGAATTAGTGATGAACAATTAATTGAAATCATTGAAGCGGCGATTTTCGTGGCAGACAAGCCCGTATCAAAACGTCATCTTAAGGACACGGTTTTAAACGACTTAGCAATTTCTATGGCGCGCATTAATGATGCTGTAGAGGCCATTCAAATTCACTATCAGACGCGTGGAATACGTTTAGTTGAGGTAGGGAGTGGCTATCGTTTTCAAGCGTGCAGTAGTTTAAGCCCATGGTTGAGTAATTTATGGCAAGAACGTGCGCCTAAGTACTCGAGAGCTTTACTCGAAACCCTGTCGCTAATTGCCTATAAGCAACCCATTACCCGTGGTGAAATTGAGCAAGTACGGGGTGTAGCAACTGGCTCAAATATTATTAAAACTCTGCTTGAAAGAGAGTGGGTTAAAGTAGTTGGGCATAAAGAAGTACCCGGTAAACCGGCACTTTATGCAACGACTAAACAATTTTTAGATTATTTTTCGATAACGGGACTTCATGATTTACCCGCATTGCCAGAGCAACAGCAAAGTAAAATTACCCAGTTATTAAGTGATCCTTCTGTGAGAGAACCATCCAAATGAGTATACAAGGTGAAAAGTTACAAAAAGTCCTAGCCCGTGCAGGGGTAGGTTCACGCCGTGAAATGGAAAAATACATCGACGCTAACCGCGTGAGTGTAAATGGTAAAGTGGCGAAATTAGGTGACAGGGTTGAAGAAACCGATTTAATTCGTGTGGACGGTCACACTGTTAAAATTGAAGAAAAAGCTGACAGAATTTGTCGTGTGATTATGTATAACAAGCCTGAAGGTGAACTAAGCACCCGTAAAGATCCTGAAGGGCGTAGAACTGTATTTGATCGTTTACCCCGTATTGATGGTGACCGCTGGATAGCGGTAGGGCGATTAGATGTGAATACGTCAGGGCTAATGCTTTTTACCAATGACGGTGAATTAGCGAATCGCTTAATGCACCCGAGTTACGAAGTTGAGCGCGAATACTCCGCTCGTGTATTTGGTGAAGTGACTGACGAAACGATGAAAAACTTACTTCGCGGTGTAGAGCTTGAAGATGGTCCGGCTAAATTTACCGGCATAAAGCCTATGGGCGGTGAAGGAATTAACCGCTGGTACAACGTAACACTTAATGAAGGTCGTAATCGCGAAGTTCGTCGTCTATGGCAATCACAAGATGTGGAAGTATCACGCCTAATTCGTATACGCTACGGTAAATTAGAGCTTGATAAGCGTGTACCACAAGGTGGTTGGATTGAGTACGATTTAGACACAGTTAACTACTTACGTAAAACAGTTAAACTTGGTAAAGAAACGCAAACTAAGCTGTCGGTTATCCCTGAAAAACGTAAAGATAAGCGCGCTAAAATAAATCAAATTCGTAAGGCGGTTAAAAAGCACAATCAACGTGTAAAACCGACTAAACGTAAGTAATTACGCTACTAAAAAAACAATAAAGCCGCTTTTTATAGCGGCTTTTTTACGTTTAAAACTAAATATTATTTTTTAACTTGTGCGTCTAACGATTGGCCATTGATATCTTTTGAGTCATCGCTCATTAAGTACAGATAAGTTGGCATTAGATCTTCAGGTGTCGCGAGTAAATCTCGATCTTCGCCCGGGAATGCGCTTGCACGCATTGACGTACGGGTTGCACCTGGGTTGATACAGTTTACACGGATTGGCGTTTTTTCAACTTCACACGCCCATGTCTGCATCATACCTTCTACTGCAAATTTAGAAATTGCATATGGTCCCCAAAACTCTCTTCCTTTGCGACCCACACCCGAAGAAGTAAATACTACAGATGCACTCTTTGACTTTCGCATTACAGGGAATAGCGCTTTAGTGATCATCGCTTGTGCGGTGACGTTTACTTTCATCACATTTTCAAATGTTGATGAACAAAAATGTTCTAACGGCCCTAAAGTACCTAAAATACCTGCGTTATTTAATAGTCCATCTAAGCGGCCAAATTGGCTCTCGATAGTTGCAGCTAAATCACGATAGTTTTGTTTAGTTGCACCTTTTATATCCATAGGCACAATAGCGGGCTGCGGGTAGCCAGCATTAATGATTTCGTCATACACACATTCTAATTTATTAGTTGTTTTTCCTAATAAAATAACGGTTGCACCATGTTTTGCATAGGTAATAGCTGCGACACGGCCAATCCCATCACCTGCGCCTGTGATCAAAATTATTTTGTCTTTAAGTGCGTTTTCAGTTGCTTGATAGGTATGCATAAAAGTACCAATGTTTAAATTTTTATTGATTTTAACATAGCAAATCGACAAGTAATCGAATTTATTGCAAATTTAGGTGGCGAAACCAGAAACTTTAAGTTAGATTTAACTGGTCTAATGTCTCATTAATATACTAGCTACATTAAATTAACTTAATTACACTGACTATAAACACACTATAAAAATAAGATTTGTGCGGAGAACACTATGAAAAAAATGCTACTCTCGCTCTCAGTTGCAGCTGCATTAGCAGGCTGTGGCGGCGGAGAAACGTTAGAAGATGTTAAAAAAAATTCAGTTACAGTTATTCCTAAAGCGACGGTAAAATTTGACCCTGCAAATGGTGTTATTTCGGTTCCTAATGATTTATTAATGAGTGGCACCCTCGATGGTACTATAAATATTCCAGGGGAGTTAAATAGCGAAAATGTTTCTATCCCTAGAACTGCCTATGCAGATCCGCAACTAGCAATAGGAGCACTTGATGGCTGGTCTACTCAAGTGCCATTCAAAATTGATCTAACCTTTCCACCGGGCATTAGCCTTGATGAAACGTCTGCAGCTTCACCAGGCTCTGTACGTATTTTTGAAGTTATCATGGGTGCAAGCCTAACTGATGCCGAATGTTCGCAAGCACCAGCCGGTGCAGCATGTAAATTAGTAGGCGAATTGACCTTTGGCGTGGACTTTGTAACCCAAGCTTCTGGTGACGCAGTAGCTATTGTCCCACTTAAGCCTTTTAAAGCCGGTAGTTCATACATTAATGTGTTAACGACTGGACTGAAAGATTCAGAAGGTCGCTCGATTGAACCATCTTCAACTTATGCCACTGTTAAACAAGAAGCGCCTTTAGTAACGCCATCACAACTTGCGCTGCAAGGGGCTGTTAATAGCTACGAAAACGTAGTGGTTAGCTCTGGTGATATTACCAAAGACGATATTATTTTTTCTGCTGCCATGACAATGCAATCAGCAGGACCAGTGCTTGGCACGATTAAAAAGGTTTTAGCAGCAAGCCTAACAGAGCCAACAATTCCAACTCCTGCGTTGCAAATTCCAACTCAGCCAATGGCTAACGTACAACAAGCTTTTGCATTGCAGGGTGTTACCGTGCCCGATATATTCCAAGTTGCACAATATCAAAAAGGCAGCATCCAGCTACCTATGTATTTAGGTACACCTACGGGTAAAGAGATCAGTGATCTAAATGATACTTACTGGCAAGGTATGTGTGACAGTGCCGTTGCTATTTTAGGTTACAAAGCGCAAGCTGGTGAAGCGTTCCCAACCGATCCCATTAGCACTAACGATGCGATGTGTGCTGCTTTGAGTGATGGACAGCTTCGTGATTTAGGGCTTGATAGCACTAAACACTTAACTAAATATAACTCACTTCCTAAAATGCAAAGCATGGCGAATGTGCCAGTACAAATTACCAAGCCAATTTTACCGGTTGTTAATGCATACCGTTCAGGTTTAGGTTTAGAGCCATTTACTGCTATGCCAGCAGGTGGTTGGCCTGTAGTTATTATGCAACATGGTATTACCACGCAAAAAGAAAGCATGTTGACACTAACAGCGCAGCTTTCATTACAGGGTTTTGCCACAGTTGCAATTGATCATCCTCGTCATGGTGAGCGTGGTGTAGATGTTGATGTAGACGGTAACGATGATTTTAACGCAACAACAGGCTCTGTACTTAGCTACATGAACTTGAGCTCTTTACTGGTCGCCAGAGATAGTTTACGCCAGTCAAGTGCTGACTTACTTGGTCTACGTTTAGGCTTAAATTTCAGTGGTGACAGTTCACTAAATTCTACTGATGTATCTTACATTGGCCATTCACTAGGCTCAATTGTAGCACCTGCATTTATTGCACAAACGAATAGCCCATTAGCCGAACAAGTAGATCCATTATTTAAGGTTAACGCTGTAGCATTAGCAAGCGGCGGCGGTGGTATTGCTAGCTTCTTGTTAGAATCAGCAGCATTTGGACCATTTATTCAAGGTTCTGTGCTTTCTCAAGCAGGAACTGCTGAAGCTGATGAGTTTAATGCATTCTTAAACGCTGATGCTTTATCAAACTGTGGTGCTTTGTTACCAGACATGCAGGACTTCTTGAGCTGTGGCTTTAATGAGTTTGCAGCATCGCTAACTATGGCGGGTGAAACTGATAAACTAGCTAATATAAAGGGCGTAATGACGCAGTTTGTATTTGCAGCACAAACAGCATTAGATAGTGGCGATCCTACTAACTATGCTGCAACGGTTAAAGCACTAGAAACACCTGTTTACATGAATGTTGTGGTAGGTGATGGCACAGAGAATAACAAGCCAGACCAAGTTATTCCGCCGATGACTGCCAGCAATCCAATTGCAGGTACTGTTCCTCTAGCTAACTTTATGGGGTTAGAAACGGTGAGTACAACTCAAGCGCCAACAGAGATGGGCTCTAGCTATTTAGTTAAATTTAACACAGGTCATCATGGCTCTGTGTTAACACCGGCGCAAGATGAAAGACAGTCGACTACAGTAGCGGGTAGCGCAGCAGCAAATGCAGAAATGCAATTGCAAATTGCAACTTACCTAGTATCACGTGGACGTTTATTATCTGTATCAGATACTGATATTGTGACTAATTAGTAGCCAACCACTCAATTAAGTCTAAAAAGCCACTGTTAAGTGGCTTTTTTTTGCTTTAAAGCATGCTAAATTGACTGAAATTTATAAACGGAGAATACAGTTGGAATTTTTATACGAGTACGGTTTGTTTTTTGCTAAAACCATTACCTTTGTTATTGCTATCGCTGTCATTTTAACCTTAATTGTAAGCTCGGCTGTTAAGCCAAAAGCAAAAAAAGGTGAGATTGAAATTGATGATTTATCGGAGCAACTTACCAATATAAAAGAAAGTTTTTTAAATAATACGCTAGGTAAAAAAGAGTTAAAAGCCTATCAAAAGCAACAAAAACTAGAGCAAAAAAAAGCTGAAAAAGATGAGCCTAAATCACGACTCTACGTTATTGATTTTAATGGTAGTATGGATGCGCATGAAGTAGAAAGTTTGCGCGAAGAAGTGACTGCGATTATTTCAATCGCGGACCCTAAAAAAGATAAAGTGCTAGTTCGTCTTGAAAGTGGTGGTGGCGTGGTACATGGCTACGGGTTAGCTGCATCACAACTACAACGTTTTAAGTCAGCTGGTATTGAGTTAACCGTATCAATAGACAAAGTTGCTGCTAGTGGTGGCTACATGATGGCCTGTGTGGCAGATCATATTATTGCCGCGCCGTTTGCAATTGTTGGCTCTATTGGTGTGATTGCACAAATTCCAAACTTTAATAAAATCTTGAAGAAAAATGATGTTGATTTTGAACAAATTACGGCGGGCGAATTTAAACGTACGCTAACACTTTTTGGTGAAAATACCGATAAAGCCCGTGAAAAATTTCGCGAAGAGATAGAGCAAACCCATGTGTTATTTAAAACCTTTGTGAGCACACAGCGTCCCAGTTTGAATATGGACTTAGTGGCAACGGGTGAACATTGGTTTGCAACCCAAGCGATTGAAAAAGGCTTAGTTGATACCATTAAAACCAGTGATGATGCCTTACTAGAGCAGCAGCATCAGCATCAAATATACAAGGTGCAATATAAAATTAAAAAAGGGCTAAGTGATAAGCTTGCAATAGGGCTCAGCCATGGTGTGAATAAGGCAGGAGTGAGTTTAATGTCAAAATTTAAGGCGTTAAACCCTTAATAATTTCATAGCTTATACATAATAAAAAAGCCTTGTTACTTAATGAAGTAGCAAGGCTTTTTTTATAACTTAAGATAGAAGCTGTTAATCAATTGATTTGTGATAGTCTTCTAAATCTTTAGCTGCATTAGGGTCGTTGAAAATACTTTCATCTAGTTCACCCTCACTTTTAGCCACAACACAGGTTACCATACAGTCGCCTGTTACATTTACTGCGGTTCGGGTCATATCAAGTAGTCTATCAACACCTATTATAATTGCGATTCCTTCAACCGGTAGGCCTACTTGGTTAAGTACCATGGCCAGCATAATTAAACCAACGCCAGGAACACCCGCTGTGCCAACCGAGGCAAGCGTTGCTGTTAGTATTACCATTAAGTAATCAGAAATAGTTAAATCAACACTAAATACTTGAGCAATAAATACCGTAGCCACACCTTGCATAATTGCAGTGCCATCCATATTAATGGTTGCGCCTAAAGGTATAGTAAATGAAGCGACAGAGTTATTAGCCCCTAGCTTCTTCGTTGCAGTCTCAAGGGTGATAGGCATAGTTGCGCTGGAACTTGAGGTACTAAAAGCAAATAAACAGGTGTGTTTCATTTTAGCTAAGAAAGTAAGCGGGTTTAGGCCTGTAAGTATTTTTAGCAGAAGAGTGTAGTTTACGAATGCATGTAATAACAGGGCTAAAACAACCACGCCAAAGTACTTAGCTAAGCTCACAATTAAGTTAAGTTCGATGGTAGTAAATAACTTAGCCATTAAGAAAAATACGCCGTAAGGAGCAATATTCATTAATAAAGTAACTAGTTTTAAGATAACGGTGTTCAAGTCTTCAAATACTGTTGCTACACGTTTGCCTGCTTTACCGCTAAGTGCCATTGCAATACCAAATAATAAAGCAAACACAATAACTTGTAGCATATTTCCTTTGGCCATTGCTTCAAATGGATTGGTTGGGAACATATCAATAATAACGCGAGCTAAAGTAGGCGCTTCTTTTGCGTCGTAGCTTGCTTGCGAAGGTAGCCCAATCCCTTCACCTGGGTTAAATAGTAACGCCAGTGAAATTGCTACTGTGATTGCGATCGCTGTGGTAACCAAATATAGACTAATCGATTTTCCACCTAAACGACCTAATTTTTTAGGATCGCTTAAACTACAAGTACCGCACACAAGCGACACAAAGACGAGGGGAACAACTAGCATTTTTAAGCTAGCTATAAATATTTGTCCACCTACATGGAAAAGGCCATCAACAAAAAAGGCTTTAATTGGCAAAGAGAATAACCCAAGAGGGATTAGGTAATCGTCTTCACCAGCTAATATAGCCTGAAATATAAAGCCTACTGCAACACCAAGAACCATACCAATCATGATGCGAGTAGTTAAACTCATCGAACGGATTTTAGACATATTTCCAATCTATTTTTTATAAATTTGGCATAGACTAACAGCATGTAATTTTTTTTACAGAAAAAACGTCAACTTTTTTAAAAATTTTTATCGCAAAAAGAAGTAAAAAACTGAGATTTTAGACTAAGTTATAGGTTAACATTAAGTAAATAAGTTTAACTTAGTAATAGCGCATTGGAGAAACATATGCCTTTAACCCGTTTGCTTAGCATTATATTGCTCAGCTCATTACTCATCGCTTGTGGCGGTGGTGGCTCACTTGAGAAGACAGGAACCGTTGGTGGGGATACTGGAGGCGACAATGCCGTACTAGATACCCAAGTTGAACTTAATTTTGAAGATCGTATCGTTACCGCTAACAATCCGCTTGAGGTCGTTGCGACTGTAACTGACAGTGATGGACAACCCGTTGTTCGTCAAGAAGTTAGTTTTACTACAACACTTGGTTCTTTCATACCTGCTACAGCAAGCGCATTAACAAATACAAGTGGTGTTGCAACTATAGAGCTCAGTGCAGGCAGTGTTGAAGGAGCAGGAACCATTGTTGCAAGCTACGAAGGCTCAACAAGCAAGCTCGGTTTTTATACCGCCGGTGACGAGCCGCAATCTAACGACGATGCTGCAAATATTGACATTAAAATCTTACAAAACTGTCCTGATAGTTGGTTAAATATAGATAGAGATTCTTTTGAACTTGATCCATCAGATTGTTCGCAAAATAGTAATTTACTGGGTCAGCAAGCGATTGTTTATGCAAAAATCACAAAACCTGGTAGTAATACGCCAGCCAGCAATGTGTTAGTTCAAGCGACAACCACGCTAGGCATTTTATTACCTGAAAGCTTAACGGCTAAAACTGATGCGTTTGGTGTGGCTATTTTGAATTTATTGCCAGGCAGTAGCTCAGGTGTTGGCCAAGTTGAATTAACCGCACAGGGCGGAGTTGCGAGTGCTTTATTTGAAATTAACGCTGTTCAAGTAAATGTAAATCTAAGCGCAGGTATTGCTACCGGTGATGTACTATCTGCCGGCTCTACCACGATTATTACGGCTCAGATTGTAGACGGTAGTAATAATGTATTTACTACCCCGCTGGAAGTGCAATTTACTTCTGCTTGCGCAGAAGAATCTACCCCCAGAGCCACTATCGATAATGTGGTAACGAGTATCGGTGGTACGGCAAGTGCAACATACAAAGCTGATGGCTGTAATGGTATAGATACGATTACCGCGACCGTAGTTACAGGTGGTAATGTTGCAACAAAAACCATAAACATCAATGTAGCTGCGGCTCAAACAGGTTCAATTGCGTTTATGGGGGTGACTAATCAAGTATTAGCTATTAAAGGAGCGGGCGGTCAAACCTTGACTGAAAATTCAGAGCTCACCTTTAAGCTCTTAGATGTAAATGGAAATCCAGTGGGTCAAAAGCAAATTGATTTTGCACTTTCACAAAACCCAGGTGGTGCTCTATTAGATAGCGCATTTCAATTTACTAACAATGAAGGTTTAGTGACTGTAAACGTTCGCTCAGGAAAAGCTGCTGGTATTTTATCTGTGATTGCCTCACATCAGATTGACAGTAGCGATACCTCACAAAATAGTGTGATCTCTATTGTCTCTAATGACATTACTATTACGACTGGTGTTCCAGATCAGGATAGTTTCACGCTTGCAGTGCAAACCTTTAATACCGAGTCATTAAACGAAGCTGGGGTGACTACAGACTTAACCGTATTTGCAGCCGATCATTTTAATAATTTTGTACCAGATAACACGGCAATTTATATTGCCAGTGAAGGTGGTGCAGTTGGCACTATTGATGATGAACAATTTACACCTTTATTACTTTGTCGCACCATAGACGGTTTGTGTAAAGCGCAGTGGCGTAGTCAAAACCCAATTCCATACCATTACAGCATTTACAATAATTCTGTTGCAGATAAATGCGACCGTTATTTTGGACAATCTGCACCTTGTACTTTAGGTATCAGAGAATCACAACTCGACGCAAATGGTAACTTAATTAATTATTTAGATAGCAATGGCGATCCAATTGCGCTAACTGATGCGCCTAATAACGCGCCAATTGATTATCCACTTGGTGGGCGTGTTAGCTTACTTGCTTATTCTGTGGGTGAAGAGTCATTTAATGATGTATCTGCCAACGGTGAATTTAATCAAAACGAGTTTGACTCAACTTTACAAGATTTACCTGAAGCCTTTATAGATTTTAATGAAAATGGGGTGTTTGATGGGAATTTACCAGCCCCAACAAATCCTGTGGATTCTAATGGTGGTGAAGATGAGTGGTATGTGGAACGCTCAGGTGCACAAGATAATGGCCAGTATGACAGTGGTGATGGTATATACAATGGCTTACTATGTAGTGATGAAGCCCTAGCTGCAAATGCATGTACCCGTGAAACAGTTAATGTGCGCGCTCGTTCAGAGTTAGTTATGTCAGGTAGTACACCTTACATTAGAGCTGTAACGGCTTTAAATAACTGTAGTTTAAGCGATGGTATTCGCTTAGAAGCTTCTGATATGGCAGGTATGTGCGACATAAACCTTATTGATATTAGCAATTCAACACCTTACAGCGCGATTTCAGTGACTATTTTCTTCAGTGACATTCATAATAATCCACTACCTGCGGGTACTACAGTGAGCGTTACTGCCGACAATGGTGTATTAAGAGGGTTAACAGATTACACCGTGGTTAATACTGCACAAAAAACGCCAATCTCTGTCTCAGTTAATATTACTAAAGAGGCTGAGCCAAATGATGTTGATTCTGGGTTTTTATACATTGAGTTTGAAACGCCTGGTGGTGTGAAAACACAATATACCGTGATGTCGATTTTAGACGAACCTAAGGTTTAAAATATGTAAAGCATAAAAAATGCCAACCAATAAGGTTGGCATTTTTGTTTCTATTCTATATATTCCACATCAATTATTCAAAAAACGCTGGTTTGTTTAAATTAACAACAGAAATTGTTTGTTTATTCAGTAAATACTGAAAAGTTTGTATTAAAAGCTTGTAAGAACTAGTGTTTGTAGATATACCTATAAATATTCGCGCCGCATGAGTCGGCTAAACACATTTAAAAAACTAGGTTAGAAATAGGCAACTATGGGCAAATCGCTAGTAATTGTAGAGTCACCTGCTAAGGCTAAAACAATTAATAAATACTTAGGTAATGATTTTATCGTTAAGTCCAGTATTGGGCACGTACGAGATTTACCTACATCAGGATCAGGCAAAAACAAAGTACCAGCAAGCAAGACACCTGCTGAGGTTCGTAAAATGCCACCTGATGAGAAAGCAGCGTATAAACAGCAACGTGACTATTCTAACTTAGTCGCGCGTATGGGCATTGATCCCGAAAAAGGGTGGGAGCCACATTACGAAGTATTACCGGGTAAAGAAAAGGTTGTTCAAGAATTACAAAAGCTTGCCCAAAATGCTGATCAAATCTATCTCGCAACGGATTTGGATAGAGAAGGGGAAGCAATTGCTTGGCATCTTCAAGAAATCATTGGTGGCGAACCTGAAAAGTATAAACGCGTCGTGTTTAACGAAATCACTAAAAATGCAATACAACAAGCGTTTGAAACTCCGGGTGAATTGAACACCGATATGGTTTTTGCACAGCAGACTCGTCGTTTCCTAGACCGTGTGGTTGGTTTTATGGTCTCGCCATTATTGTGGGCCAAAGTTGCACGAGGTTTATCTGCAGGACGAGTTCAATCTGTTGCAGTGCGTTTATTGGTAGAACGCGAACGTGAAATTAAAGCGTTTATTCCTGAAGAGTTCTGGGATATTCATGCAGACGTTAAAAATAGCGAGTCAGACTTACGTTTAGAAGTCACTAAACAAGCAGACAAGCCATTTAAGCCTGTAAATGAGGCACAAGCTACAGCAGCAGTTAAAAGCCTTGAGAATGCCGAATATAAAGTTGTAAGCGTTGAAGAAAAACCAAGTAAGAGTCGCCCAAGTGCGCCATTTATTACTTCAACCATGCAACAAGCCGCCAGTACTCGACTCGGTTATGGCGTTAAAAAGACCATGATGCTTGCGCAGCGCCTATATGAAGGTGGTTATATTACCTATATGCGTACCGATTCAACTAATCTATCAAAAGATGCGGTTGAGATGTGTCGTGAGTATGTGACCAATGAGTTTGGTGCAAAATATTTACCTGCTGATCCAATTAACTATAGCTCAAAAGGCAATGCGCAAGAGGCGCACGAAGCGATTCGTCCTTCTAGCGTATCGGTACTTTCAGGGCATGTTGAAGGTGTTGATGCCGATGCTAAAAAGCTTTATGAGCTTATCTGGCGTCAGTTCGTGGCTTGTCAAATGGTGCCTGCTGAATACGACTTAACCACATTAACCGTTGCCGCCAATGATTTCACATTAAAGGCAAAAGGCCGTGTGCTTCGCTTTGATGGTTGGACAAAAGTACAGCCAGCAGTGCGTAAAAAGAACGAAGAAGATCAATCACTTCCTGCTGTTAAGCAAGGTGAAGTTCTCACCTTAGTTGAGCTTGATCCTAAGCAGCATTTTACCAAGCCGCCAGCACGTTTTAGTGAAGCGAGCTTAGTTAAAGAACTTGAAAAACGTGGCATTGGCCGTCCTTCAACTTACGCGTCTATTATTTCGACAATACAAGACCGTGGTTATGTACGAGTTGAAAATCGTCGCTTTTTTGCTGAAAAAATGGGTGAAATTGTTACCGATCGCCTAGTTGAAAACTTTACAGATTTAATGAACTTTGACTTTACCGCTAAAATGGAAGGTCGTTTAGATGATATCGCCGAAGGCGAGCGTGTTTGGACGCAAGTTCTCGATAAGTTTTATGCTGATTTCTCAACCCAGTTAAACATTGCTAAAGGCGAACCAGATGAAGGCGGGATGCGTCTTAATCAAATGGTAGAAACCGATATTGACTGTCCAACCTGTGGCAGAAAAATGGGCATTCGTACTGCTTCAACGGGCGTATTCTTAGGCTGTACAGGTTATAACCTGCCACCTAAAGAGCGCTGTACTACCACTATGAATTTAGTGTCGGGTGATGAAGCGGTTGCAGCTGATGTTGAAGACGTTGAAACAGAAACATTAATGCAAATGAAGCGCTGTCCTATTTGTGAAACAGCGATGGATTCATACCTTATCGATGAAACCCGTAAATTGCATGTGTGTGGTAATAACCCAGCATGTCAGGGGCATGTTGTTGAAGAGGGTACCTTTAAAATTAAAGGCTACGACGGCCCTATTATCGAATGTGATAAATGTGGCGCTGATATGGAATTAAAATCAGGCCGATTTGGTAAGTATTTTGGTTGTAACAACGATGAATGTAAAAATACACGTAAGTTGTTAAAAAATGGTGAAGCTGCGCCACCAAAAGAAGATCCAGTTCATATCCCTGAATTAGAATGTGAAAAGTCTGAAGCGTATTTTGTATTACGTGATGGCGCGGCTGGTATTTTCTTAGCTGCAAATACGTTCCCTAAATCACGAGAAACACGTGCTCCTAAAGTAGAAGAGTTACAACGCTTTAGAGATCGTATTTCGCCTAAGTTTTACTACCTAGCTGATGCACCAGCCAAAGATCCTGATGGCAACCTTGCTGTTGTGCGTTACAGTCGTAAAAACAAAGTCCAATATGTGATGACTGAAGTTGATGGTAAAGCAACTGGTTGGACGGCCCATTACGAGGGTGGTAAATGGGTAGAAGAGGCTAAGAAAAAAGCTGCGCCTAAAAAGAAAGCTGCAGCTAAAAAAGCGCCAGCTAAAAGTAAAGCTAAAGCCAAACCAAAAAAAGATGATGAATAATTAATTATTCATCGCTTTAATAATAAAAACCCGGAACGCACAGCCTGTGACAGTTCCGGTTTTTTTTGCATTATCAAACCTATCGCAATGGCATTTTTAATCTGACTTTTTATTTTACAGAGTTAAAATGTAACCAATTTAGGTTTGAACTGCTCAATTATTCATTAAATCTTAACAGCAGTGACTTTGTTATAGCCTTCAGATGTTAGTTCATCATTCACACACTTTAAAACATAGTTATAAATTGCTTCATCGCTTACGTCGTCTTCTTTAGCCCAGCTAATACACATTTCTGTGAACTCTTGAATCGTTTCGGCTGAAGCGTCTGTAGTATCGCTTGTAACTGCATTTGCAGCTGATAAAACGAAAAATGGTGCAACGATTAACGCGAGTAATGCTTTATTCATTTTCTTATTCCTAAAAATGGAGTAACAATCGAATTATGCATTCAAATAATGCATGCATAAAACAAGTGTAACCAAGCCAGAACATCTCTGTTGGTAAGTTGATTTTTAATCACAATTATCACAAAGGAAAACGAAATATTTTTATCGTCAGGATAAGCATATTGTGTACCTATCTTTTATTTTAAGTGATTGTGTTACAGCTAGATTTGAGCTAATGTCGCGTTTTAATTTTTAGGTGCCCCTATGTCAGAGCCTCACACAAATAATACAAATAAAAAAATACATCCTGTTCATAAAGTAGAGCATGCGCTTGAGTCGTTTATATTTAAAGGACGCTGGTTACTTGCCCCATTTTTTGTCGGCTTATTATTTGCTGTGGTTTTATTACTTATAAAGTTTTTTAAACAGCTATATTTGATGGGGATAGCGACGTTTACTGCTAGTAATCAAGAGTTGTTGGTTGGTATATTAACGTTAGTTGATACTGCTTTGTTAGCAGGGTTGCTGTTGATTATTATTTTTAGCGGCTACGAAAACTTTGTCTCTAAGCTTAATATCGAAAATCATGAAGACCGCCCAGTATGGATGGGCAAGGTCGGGTTTTCTGGTTTGAAAATGAAGCTGATCAGTGCAATCGTGGCTATTTCAGCTGTTGAGCTGCTTAAGGTATTTATAAGCTCTGCCTCTCATTCTAATGATGAACTACTCTGGAAAGTGCTAATACACGTTACGTTTGTGGTATCAGGTGTACTATTTGCTTTTACTGATTATTTAAATAGTAAAACAATTAACCACTAAAAATTTGCTATAAAAAACCCGAGCAATGCTCGGGTTTTTTATTTGTAATAATGTAAATACTAATTGCAGTTGGCGTAATAACTACCAAATGGCTCAACGGTCAGTGTTTTATTATTAAGCTGCGCGTTGTAATGAGAAAGCGTGTTATGTTCTTTTTCAACACTAACATCAATAACAAGCTCTGCTTTTGCCCCGCTTAAATTGAATACACACAACATCTTTTCTTCGTTTAATGTGCGGTAAAACGCCAAAATTGGCTCGGCGGTTTGTATAAACTCAATATCACCTTCAAGTAATACTGGCTGGTTTTTACGCCAGGCCATAAATTCACGGTACGCGTTTAATATTGAGTTTACATCATTCTCTTGTTCAGCAACTGCTTGTAGCCTGTGTTGTTGATCAACAGGTAACCACGGTTTTACCTCACTAAATCCTGCATTGTGTGCATTGCTTTGTGAGTTATCTAGGTTCTCCCAAGGCATTGGGGTACGACAGCCATCACGACCTTTAAAGTTTGGCCAAAAAGTTATGCCGTACGGGTCTTGTAAATCTTCAAACGCAACGCTGGCTTCACCGAGTCCGAGTTCTTCACCTTGATACATACACACGCTGCCACGAAGTGAAGCGAGTAGGGCGGTCAACATTTTACATTGCGCTGGGTGTACCTCTCCCGTTTCACTCCAACGGCTAGCAACACGTTCTACGTCATGGTTGCTAAATGCCCAGCAAGGCCAGCCTTCAGTCATGCATTGCTCAAGTGTAGTAACGGTGTTTCTTATATACTCGCTCGAGTAATCATCCGTTAATAGCTCAAAGCTGTAACCCATGTGCAGTTTATCGCCACCTTGGGTGTATTCTGCCATTGTGGCTAATGAATCTTCAGATGAAATTTCACCCAGTGATACGGTACCAGGGTACTTGTTGAGTAAAGTTCGAATATCACGCATAAACTCTATGTTTTCAGGCTGGGTATTATTGTAGTAATGGTACTGAAATGCATACGGATTATCTTCGCTAAAGCCACGGCCTTGACGTTTTTCTTTTGGTTTAGCTGGGTTATCACGAAGCAAAGCGTCATGGTAGCAAAAGTTAATTGCGTCTAACCTAAAGCCATCCACGCCCTTTTTAAGCCAGAATTCAACATTATCTAGAACGGCTTGGCGAACATCGGGGTTATGAAAGTTAAGATCAGGCTGTTCAGTAAAAAAGTTATGCAAGTAGTATTGTCCACGACGCGGCTCCCATTGCCATGCACCACCACCAAAAATAGACAACCAATTATTAGGTGCTGTGCCATCTTCTTTAGCATCGGCCCATACATACCAGTCGGCTTTATCGTTAGATAAGTCTTCACGGCTATCAATAAACCATTGATGTTGATCTGAGGTGTGGCTTAGCACTTGGTCAATAATAATTTTAATGTCGCGTTGATGTGCTTGTGCAATTAACTCATCAAAATCAGCTAAATTACCAAAAAGCGGGTCAATATCACGGTAGTCACTAATATCATAACCAAAATCTTTCATAGGCGATTTAAAGAAAGGTGAGATCCAAATAGCATCTACCCCTAAGCTTTTAATGTAATCAATACGATTTATTATTCCTTTTAAATCACCAATGCCATCGTTGTTGCTATCTTGAAAGCTACGCGGATAAACCTGATAAATAACCGCACCTTTATACCATTGCTTTTGGGCCATGCTTTTCTCCGTTTTCACACTGTCTTTGTGTTGTTCTTTTTTAGAGGTAATAATCCTCGTTTATTTTAAAAAGCATACTTGAAGCCTGTCATGCTGTAAAAATCCTGCATACGTATGCACCTATTTCAAGGCATTAAAACAAGATGTACAAATCATTAAGGCAAGCGTTTTGGGCCGTGGATTATTCTTATTTTACTTTACCAATTCTAATATTGAGTTGTTAATTTATTGTTTGCGCCATGTAGGTGCGTAAAAACAAAGGTGTGCACTGAGTTGGTGTTTTTTAGTATTGGTCTTACCAATTTAATTTGAATAGATAGTGTGTTTAATAATAAATTAAAAAATAAAATCACTTTGTTTCACTTTATTGTCGTTTTATGAATGGCTTATTTCATAAAAAAATAAATACAGGTTAACGTCAAGCTCATAAAGTATAATTGCACCAAAATAATCCATTGTAAAACAGTTGCTTACATGTTTGTTTGTAAATTTAATGTTAACTTTGGCTGTGTAATGCTATTTTGAATACGTATGCATAAAGTTGTTAATAAAATAATACGAGCGTTAATATTCATCCTGACAACAAAATAAGCTCGCATGTTTAACTATCACTTAAACAAGTAAGCGGGTATCACATTATGGGTAACGGGAAAACATTATGGCTATGTTCAAACCAAGTATATTAACGCTAGCATTAACTGCTGCCGGACTATCAAGCTTTGCCACCACCGCGGCACAAGAAGAAACAATAAAAAATGATGATGTAGAAATCATCGAAGTAAAAGGTTTTCGCGGTAGTGTTGTTGAATCAATTAATACTAAGCGTTTTTCAACACAGGTTGTTGAGTCAATTTCTGCAGAAGACATTGGTAAACTTCCAGACTCATCTATTGCAGAGTCAATCGCACGTTTACCAGGTTTAACAGCCCAGCGTCTTGATGGTCGTGCTAGCCGTGTAAGTGTTCGTGGTTTTAGCGAAAACGAAAGCGCAACAACATTTAATGGCCGTGAGCAGGTATCTATTGGTGACAACCGTGGTGTTGAGTTTGACCTTTACCCATCAGAAATAATGAGCGGTGTTACTGTTTATAAAACGCCAAGTGCTAGCATTGAAGCTGAAGGCATTGCCGGTGTTATCGACATGCAAACGGTAAAGCCTTTAAGTAAAGGTGAACAAGTGATCATGTTTAATGGTCAGTATGAGCAAACTAGCTTTGATAAATTAAACCCGGATGGCGATGACAAAGGCTTTCGTGGCACCGTTTCATACATAGACCAGTTTGCAGATGACACTATAGGTGTAGCATTTGCTTACAACACAATGAGTTCTCCAAACCAAGAAAAACGTTGGAATTCTTGGGGTTACCCTGAGTTTACAGGGAATGATGGCCAAAACTATTCAATTTTAGGCGGCGCTAAACCTTTCGTACGCTCATCAACACTTGAACGTGATTCAGCGATGCTAGTAGTGGAAGCTGCACCAAATGATCGTTTAAACATGACGTTTGATGCGCTATATGTAGATTTTAATGATGAAAAAATCTTACGTGGTATCGAAGTACCTTTCGCCTGGGGTCAAGGTAGCATCGACCCAAATAGTGTTACTGTAGATGAACAGTCTGGCTTTATTACCAGTGCAGTCACTGAAGGGCAACGCGTTGTTGTACGAAATGACTACGAAGAGCGAAAAGCAGAGCTCACACAATTTGGTTTTAATGCAAAATACGATATTAACGATGATTGGTCAGTTGAGTTTGATGCAAGCCGCTCAAAAGTAGATCGTACTATTTGGAGTATTGAAAGTTATTCAGGTACTGGCCGTGGCGATGCAAACGGTATTGCTGATAACATAGGGTATGCATTTGATGGTGGAAATACGGGTGCACAGTTTACTCATGAGCTTGATTACAGCGACTACGACTTAATTCAGTTAGGTGGCCCGTTATCTTGGGGTGGCAGTGCTGCGTTAAATAACAAGTACGGCTTAAATGACACGGCTTATCAAAATACCGCACAAGATGGCTTTATTAATGCACCAGAGATTAGCGATGAGCTTTCAACGCTTAAGTTAGCGGCCAGTAAAGTACTTGAGAACGAATACTTTAGCCGTATTAATTTTGGTTTATCTTACCGCGACCGTGAGAAAGTAAAACAGTCTGAAGGCTACTTCATGACTTTAAAAGATTTCTCTTTAGATAATCCAGGCATGGTATCAGTACCAGAGCAATACCGTTTAGGTTCGGCAAGTTTAGACTTTATTGGCATGGGTGACATGATTGCTTATGACACTAACGGCCTAGTAAATGATGGTTATTACGATCTACTGCAAGAAAGCTTAACGGATCAAAAACACTTAACCCGTTCGTGGACAGTTCAAGAAGAAGTTACCGCTGCATTTATTCAAGCAGACATTAACGCTGAAATTGGTGGCATACCGGTAACAGGTAATGTAGGTATACGTTATGTACGCACTGAGCAGTCATCACAAGGCTTTGAGGCATCAAATATTAATGGTTTAGTGGTTGCATCACCTACTGATATTAGCCACGACTATTCAAATGTATTACCAAGCTTAAACTTATCTTTTGCAATTGACCAAGAGCAAACAATTCGTTTTGGCGCGGCTAAAACAATTTCTCGTGCTCGCCTTGATGAAATGCATGCATCGATTGAGACAAGCTATAACAGCGAAAAGCCAGACGAAAATGGTAACTACTGGTCTATTTCTGGTGGTAATGCAGAGCTTGAACCAAAAGAAGCAACAGGCTTTGATTTAACATACGAAAACTACTTTGATGCAGAAGGTTACTTTTCAGCAGCGTTATTTTATAAAGACATTGACCAATGGATTTTTGATGAGCGTTACGATGTTGATGTAACAGGTAAAGAAGACCCTGCAACCGGCGAGTTGCCTCCAGCAGACAGAAATACAGCTACTCGTTCAAGTAAAGTGAATGGTGGCGACGGAAGTTTATGGGGCTATGAGCTTTCATTATCATTCCCGTTCAGTGTATTACATGAGTCGTTAGAAGGTTTTGGTTTAATTGCGAGCCACACTAGCGTTGAGCAAGACTTGCAAGATCAAAACGGAAACGATTACGAACTACCAGGTTTGTCAGATAAAATTGATAGCCTAACTGTATACTTCGAACGCAATGGTTTCCAAGCACGTACCAGTATGCGTAAACGTAGTGACTTTAAAGGTGATATCTACGGTTCAGGTTTTGCAACACAACAAGTTGATATACTTGGCGAGACTATTTGGGATGCGCAAGTAGGCTATGACTTTGCTGATTCTGGTATTGCAGGTTTTGAGAACTTATCAATGACGTTCCAAATTCAAAACATTACCGAAGAAGCGTTTACATCATTGCAGGGCGATAATGCGCTGCAAGTGCGTGACTACCAAGATTATGGCCGTACTTACTTACTCGGTGTAAGCTACAAGCTATAATAAGTTTTGTATTAAGAAGCCCTTGTAATTAGTTTTACAAGGGCTTTTTTATAGCTACTTTACCTAAGTTTTATCAACCTTTATGAACATGAGCAATAATATGAAGCCAATAAAACATGTCGTCATTGCCGGCGGTGGAACAGCTGGTTGGATAACCGCAGCACTACTTAATAAAGTGTTAGGTAAAGTAATTAATATTACCCTTATTGAATCAAGTAGCATTGGCACTATAGGTGTGGGAGAGGCCACTATTCCTCCTATTATTGGGCTTAATAATGCGCTCGGTATTAATGAGCAAGATTTTATAAATGCCACCAATGCGTCTATCAAACTGGGTATAGAGTTCGAAAATTGGAAAACACCAGGGCATAGCTACATGCATGCATTTGGCTCGTTTGGTAAAGATTTTCCCTTTTGTGACTTTTATAATTTCTGGGTAAAAGGGCACATTAATGGCAGCGAGGACTCTTTATGGGATTTTTCTCTTAACTATCAAGCCGCTAAACAGCACAAATTTACGCTACTAAATACTATTCCTAATACTCAATTACCAGGGCTTAGTTATGCGTTTCACTTTGACGCCACTTTGTATGCTGAATATTTAAAAAATCTTGCATTATCACGCGGCGTTAAACACATTGATGCAAAAATAGAACGTGTTGAGCAATGCCCAGACACAGGTAATATCTCCAACTTAACACTTGACGATAATAGCCAAATCCAAGGGGATTTATTTATAGATTGCACTGGCCAGCGCGCACTTTTAATTGAGCAAACTCTCAATACGGGGTTTGTTGATTGGTCGCATTATTTACCTTGCGATAGGGCTGTTGCAGTGCAATCAACAGGCAGCAACGAATTAAAGCCCTATACGCGATCAATAGCACATGACGCAGGCTGGCAGTGGCAAATTCCGCTACAAAACCGAACAGGTAATGGCTTAGTGTATTGCAGCCGCTATTTATCGGATGAGTCAGCAACCGCACTTTTATTAAATAACTTACCGGGTGAGCCAACAACAAGCCCGCGTTTAATTAAATTTAAAACAGGTCGACGTTTAAAGCAGTGGCATAAAAATGTAGTCGCAGTAGGGCTCTCTAGTGGATTTTTAGAGCCCTTAGAGTCTACTAGTATTCACTTAATACAAAGTGCGGTCACACGTTTAATTAAGTTGTTTCCTCATAATGGGGTTAGTGATGCGTTAGTAACTGAATTTAATAAGCAAAGCATCAGTGAAATCGAGCATATTCGTGACTTCATTATTTTGCACTATAAATTAACTGAGCGAGAAGACCCCCCATTTTGGCGTCAATGTAAGCAAATGGAAATTCCTCAATCGTTAGCGCATAAAATGGATTTATTTAAACAAACGGGCAAAGTCGTGCGCGAAAACGACGAGTTATTTGCAGAAGTAGCTTGGCAGCAAGTATTTATAGGTCAAGGCCTAATACCAGATGACTATAACAGTATTGTTGATTCATTAAGCAGTGAACAACTAACGGATTTATTCGCAACGTTAAAAACCCTAATAAATTCAACGGTAGATAAACTACCTACTCATAAAGAGTTTTTGGCTAAGTTAAAAACAAACTAAGTGGCGTGACGTGGTGCTTTAATTGCGGGTTAATTGTCACTGAATATGGCTGTGAATACGTATGCAGCAACTGTAACCAAGCCTTACTTAGCTTTAGTATAAACCTATAACAACACTGAAATAAAAATGACACACACAATGAAAAAAAGATTTTACACGCCGTTGCTTATATGCAGCGCATTGCTGGTGCACGGTTGCAGTGATGACAAAGAGACAAAAACAGATTTGTTAGTTAAGCAAACAGACCCAGTTAAGCCAGTGGTATATCAAGTATTTACTCGTTTATTTGGTAACACCCAAACCGCTAATGTGCCATGGGGAACCAAAGAGCAAAATGGAGTTGGTAAGTTTGCTGATTTTAACGACGAGGCACTAAAAGGCATTAAAGAGCTAGGTACCACGCATGTGTGGTACACCGGCGTTTTGCATCATGCCTTAGTGGGGGATTACACTGAGTACGGTATAAAACAAGACGATCCTGATGTGGTAAAAGGGCGTGCAGGTTCGCCTTATGCAATAAAAGATTATTACGATGTAAACCCTGATTTGGCAATTAATGTTACTAATAGACTCGAAGAGTTCAGCGCGCTAATTGAGCGTACTCATGAGCATGACATGAAAGTAATTATTGATATTGTTCCTAATCATGTGGCTCGAGATTATCACTCAATCTCAAAGCCTAACGGCGTGAAAGACTTTGGTGAGGACGATGATACTAGCAAGGCGTATGCTAAAAATAATAATTTTTACTATGTACCGGGTGAATCATTTAAAGTACCAACAAGCGACAGCTACCAAGTATTAGGTGGCAACAAACACCCTTTAGCCGATGGTCAATTTAGTGAAATCCCAGCAAAATGGACTGGCAATGGTGCACGTGCTCCAAAGCCTGATATAAACGACTGGTACGAAACGGTAAAAGTTAACTACGGTGTTAAACCCGATGGCAGCCTAGACTTTCCAACTTTACCTAAATCGCTTGAAAACCAAGATTACCGTGCACATTATGAATTTTGGCAAGATAAAGAACTGCCAAATAGTTGGTATAAATTTAGAAATATTGCCCTTTATTGGCTAGATAAAGGGGTTGATGGCTTTCGCTATGATATGGCTGAAATGGTACCCGTTGAATTTTGGAGCTTTTTAAATTCATCAATAAAAACACATAAACCCGATGCGTTTTTACTCGCCGAAGTATATAACCCATTGATGTACCGCACCTATATTCACCAAGGTAAAATGGACTACTTGTATGACAAGGTCGGTTTTTACGACACCCTAAAAGGGATTATGCAAGGTAAGCAACCCGCTAACACGTTATTTAAAGCACAAGCTGAAGTGGCAGATATTGAACAGCACATGCTACACTTTTTAGAAAACCATGACGAACAACGTATCGCAAGTCCTGACTTTGCTGGCAACGCTGCATGGGGTAAACCGGCTATGGTGGTTTCTAACTTAATTAGTCGTTCGCCAACCTTGCTTTATTTTGGTCAAGACGTAGGTGAAGATGGATCAGAAAACGCAGGCTTTGGTTCGCCTACACGCACCAGTATTTTTGATTATATTGGCGTACCAGCGCACCAAGCATGGATGAATAATGGCAAGTTTGATGGCGCAAATTTAACTCCTGAGCAAGCACAGTTACGTCAATACTATATCGCAATTATGGAACTTAATGGCTTACCTGCTGTTGTTGCCGGTGATATGGCACCCTTGATGGTAACAGGCAGTGATAGAGTGGTGGGTTTTGTACGCACCTTAGGCCAGCAATCATTATGGGTGCTGAGCAACTTTAGCCAGCAATCACAAACAGTCACTATTACGCTCACGCCGAATCAAGCAACTATGCTCAAACCAAACTCAACGCTATACGACCTACTAGAGTCGCATAGCAGTATTTTGGTGAGCGATGAGAAACAAAATACAACCTTTACGCTGACCCTTGATGCACTCAGCAGTGCCGTTTTAACAAATAAGGCTGATCATGAATTATAACAACAAACCAACCTTAAGCTTTTGGCAAATATGGAATATGTGCTTTGGCTTTTTAGGCATTCAATTTGGCTTTGCACTGCAAAACGGTAACGTAAGCCGTATATTTCAAACACTTGGCGCTAATGTCGATGATATTCCTATTTTATGGGTTGCAGCGCCACTCACCGGCTTAATTGTGCAACCAATTATTGGTTATTGGAGTGATAAAACTTGGGGCAAATTAGGCCGCCGCCGTCCTTTCTTTTTATACGGCGCTATATTAACCACGTTATCGCTTTTTATTATGCCAAATTCTCCTACGCTTTGGATTGCTGCAGGTATGCTGTGGATTATGGATGCGTCAATTAACGTTACCATGGAACCGTTTCGTGCTTTAGTAGGCGACAACTTGCCAAACAAGCAGCGCGCCACAGGCTATGCCATGCAAAGCTTTTTTATTGGTGTGGGAGCGGTGGTTGCATCAGCACTCCCTTGGATGATGACCAACTGGTTTGATATTGCTAATACCGCACCGATTGGTCAAATTCCTGATTCTGTAAAGTATTCGTTTTACTTTGGTGGGGTTATTTTATTTATTGCAGTTGGCTGGACTATTGTCACCACAAAAGAGTACTCACCCGAGCAGCTTGCACAATTTAATCAACAAGAATCACAAACAACACAAACCAATATTACTAATAGCGTTAATTTTACCAAAGGCGGCGTTATTTTTAGCGGCTTAGGTTTGCTTGTTTTAGCCACAGTATTAGGGCTGGATCTGGAAAAAGAACTTTACTTGCTGGCTGCTGGGTTAGTTAGTTTTGGTGTTATTCAATTTATTGCAGCGGCATTAAAAGCTAAACAGCACACTAGCGGCGGTTTTTATAATGTAGTGAATGATGTATTCACTATGCCTGAGGCGATGAAGCAATTGGCATGGGTACAATTTTTTAGTTGGTTTGCGTTATTTGCTATGTGGATTTACAGCACCTCAGCGGTTACTAGCTTTCATTACGGTAGTACCGACACCAGCTCGTTAGCCTACAACAACGGTGCAGATTGGGTGGGTATATTATTCGCCGCTTACAACGGCTTTGCCGCGATTGCTGCTTTATGTATCCCGATCATCGTTAAACGCATGGGATTAAAAGTAGCACATGCACTTAACCTTATTTTAGGTGCGTTGGGCCTAGCAAGCTTTATGTTTATAAAAGATCCCAGCTTACTTATTTGGCCAATGATAGGCGTTGGCTTTGCGTGGGCGTCTATCTTATCTCTGCCTTATGCAATGTTAAGTACTTCGGTACCGAGTCACAAAATGGGTGTTTACATGGGTATTTTCAACTTTTTCATTGTGATCCCACAATTATTAGCCGCCAGTGTGCTGGGGTTAATATTACGCCACTTTTTTGAAAACCAACCTATTTACGCATTAGTACTGGGCGCTGTGTCGTTTGTACTTGCAGCGGTTGCGGTATTGCGTGTTAAGCATACTCAGTAACGTAACGAGTAAACTGAAATTAATTAAGGCTTTAAAATGAAAAAATTAAATACAATTACCACCAGTTTATTAATGCTTGGTTTAACAGCTTGTGGCGCGCAGCAAGAGCCATCAAACAGCGCTGTAATACAGGTATCGGCACCAGGTGCCCCTGGGGCAGAGCCATTTTGGGCCTATGCAGGCAAAACCGGTATTGGCACATCTTTTGAGCAATATCAAAATGGCCATTACAGTGATGAAGCCCCTACAGGAACGGTGTCAAAAGTATGGTTTTCAATTGCTAAAGGTATGATCACCGAAACAATGTTTGGGCTTATTCACCAAGCGCAAATTAAAGACATGCAATTTGTGGTAGTAGGAAAGGATTTTACAGTTACCGAAGCTGACGATTTAGACGTTACCATTGACTACTTATACAAAGACGATAAAGGCCGCCCGTTATCATTAGCTTACAAAGTAGTAAGCAAAGATAAGCAAGGCCGCTTTAGCCTCGAAAAACATATATTTACCGATCCTGATGGGCAAAGCTTATTTGTACGCAGTATTTTTAATACCCAGCTTGAAGGCGTTAAGGCATACGTAAGCGTTAACCCGTATGTTGATAATAACGGCCTTGATGATTTTGCTAAAACCACAGAACGAGGGCTGCTTGCATGGCAAGACAACAGCTACCTTTCATTACAAGGTGCGCAGCCATTTAAACAAACAAGTGTTGGTTTTACAGGTGAGAGCGACGGTTTAAATCAGCTGAAAACAACTCAGCAGCTTACACAGGTTTATAACAATACCGGTGAACAATCAGGTAATGTTAGCTTACTTGCCGAGCTGGGTGAAATTGGTGAAAACAGCCAGTTCGATTTAACCCTAAGCTTTGGTAATAGCGAACAAACTAGCTTTAAACAAGGGCAAGCTACGTTAGCCAAAGGTTACCAAGCGGTGCTTGATAATTACAACGGTAAAGGTGAAGCGCTCGGTTGGCAAGACTACCTGCAAAGCCTTGCACCGCTAAATAACATGAGCGAACAAACCGCAGATAACGGCAAGTTACTTTACACCAGTGCCATGGTACTTAAAGCGCAAGAAGATAAAACTCATGCAGGTGCGCTTATTGCCTCACTATCTAACCCATGGGGCGAAACCGTATCGGCTAAAACAGGCTCTACTGGTTACAAAGCGGTATGGGTGCGCGACTTTTATCAAGTTGCCATGGCGTTTATGGCCATGGGCGATAATGCGACCGCTAAAACCGCATTCGAATACCTTGAAAAAGTTCAAGTAAACAGCAAAACCCCAGGCAATAAAGGCGATACAGGGTGGTTTTTACAAAAAACACATGTTGATGGTGAACTAGAATGGGTAGGCGTACAGCTAGACCAAACAGCAATGCCACTCATGCTTGCATGGAAACTCCATCAGGCAGGTGTATTAAGTGATGCAGAGCTCACTGATTGGTATAGTCGTATGTTAAAACCTGCGGCAGACTTTTTAGTTGAGGGTGGTCGTGCAAACATTCTATGGAACGGTACACAAATAACGCCGCCAGCCACTCAGCAAGAACGCTGGGAAGAGCAAGAAGGGTATTCGCCATCAACCACCGCCGCTGTTGTTACTGGTTTAATTACTGCAGCCGATATCGCTAAACTAGCAGGTGATGAAGCCAATGCAACACGTTATCTAAATACAGCTAAGCGTTATAACAATGATATTGAAAAATTAATGTTTACAACGGCTGGTAATTTAGAGTCGAGCGCTTCTGATGGTGAATACTTTATTCGCATTGGCCAAGATAAAGACGCCAATTCAAATACTAAAATTAACGCCAACAACGGCCGTGAAGGCTTTAATAAAAAGCAAATACTCGATGGTGGATTTTTAGAACTTGTTCGCTATGGCGTACGTGATGCACTATCGCCTAGCATAGTAAAAACATTGCCAGAATATGATGACGAAACCCTAACAGATAACCTACAAGTTAAATACAGCTTTAAGTTTACTGACGGCAGCGGCACATTTGCAGGCTACCGCCGCTATGGTAATGACGGATACGGTGAAGACGAAGTAACGGGCGCTAACTATGCCGAAGGTGGAAAAAATAGCCCAGGTCAACGTGGGCGAGTTTGGCCATTTTTTACCGGTGAACGTGGTCATTACGAAATTGCCGCCGCAAATGCCAATAACAGTTTAGATGCAACAAAACAGCAGGCTATTAAAAATAGTTATGTAAAAGGCCTAGAGCAATTTGCTAACCAAGGCATGATGCTACCTGAACAAGTATGGGATGGTGTAGGCATTAATAAAGCGGGTTACACGTTAGGCGAGGGTACAAACTCGGCCACACCACTGGCGTGGACACATGCGGAATACGTAAAGCTAGTGCGCTCACTAAGCGACAAGCAGGTATGGGATCATTACCCAGTGGTAACTAAAGCACTAAAATAACCGCAAACTAATTAACACAGCCGTAGTAAAATACGGCTATGTTATTTATTACAATAATAACGAGGCTGAAATGAAAACATTTACCTTGAGCGCATTAGCATTAGCAATCATGCTAACAGGCTGCCAAAGCGCACCATCATTAAATAACGTCACGAATAACACCGAAACATCGCCACTAAATACTGAACAACAAGCAAACCCATGGTGGGAAACCGCCATTTTTTACCAAATTTGGCCCCGCAGTTTTTACGACAGCGATGCTGATGGTCATGGCGATTTTAATGGTATGACCCAAAAGCTCCCGTATCTACAAGACCTCGGTGTAAATGCACTGTGGTTAACCCCAATGTTTGAAGCACCTTCTTATCATGGCTATGATTTTACTGAATTTTACCAAGTAGAAAACGACTACGGCAGCATGGCCGAGTTTGAAGCCTTTATAAAAGCTGCTGACGACAAAGGCATGAAAGTCATACTTGATTTAGTTATAAACCATATATCAAGTAACCATGAATGGTTTCAGCGTTCAGCAAAACAAGAAGCCCCTTATGCAGATTACTTTATTTGGCGCGACGATATGCCAAAAGCCGGAAGTGGCTGGGGCCACGCATGGAGTAATAACGACCAACCAGATGCCGTATGGCATTGGAATGAAACACGCCAGCAGTATTACTATGGTGCGTTTGGAGCGAGCCAACCTGACTTGAATTTACGCCACCCTGATGTTGTTGCCGAAATGGAAAAAATGGCTAAGTTTTGGCTTGATAAAGGCGTTGCAGGGTTTAGATTAGACGCAGTACGTTTTGCAATGGAAGGTGGCGCAGATGCGCAAGCCGATACCGACGAAACCATTGCATATTGGCAGCATTTTAACCAATACGTAAAAAGCGTTGATCCAGAGGCGTACTTAGTGGGTGAAGCATGGGCTGACATTCCCGTTGCGGCAAAATACTTTGGCGAAGGTAAAGGCCTCGATCAAGGCTTTGATTTTGAAGTAGGCTATAAAATATTGGGCTTATTAAAACCCGATGCCAGTGGTGAAGCGCAATTTGGCACCATGCAATCTAACCAAAAAATCAACGCAGTTGATGCCAATGTGCTCAAACAAAATTTACAACAGCGTATTGATTCAACTGCACCACTTGATTTTTTTGCACCGTTTTTAACTAATCACGACCAAGAACGTGTTGCTTATCAACTTGCAGAGCACGACGATAAAGCAAAACTTGCTGCTGCCATGTTATTTAGCTCTCCTGGCACGCCGTATATTTATTACGGTGAAGAAATTGGCCTAACACAAGGTGGCACAGGTCACGATGTGTATAAACGCGCACCAATGCAGTGGAATAACAGCAACCAAGCTGGTTTTACTCAAGCTCAAACAAGTTGGATTGAGCAGGCTGAACTGTTTGGTGATAACTACACCCAGTGGTGGCCTGAATATTTAGCACAGCAAATTAATGCTGCTGATCGCAATGTAAAAACGCAACAAGCACAACCTGATTCACTGTGGCGTTTATATCAGCACTTAATCGCACTAAAAAAACAGCGCCCAGAGCTGGGTATTAAAGGCAGTTACGAATTAACACAGCATAACAACGGCCTTGTTGAAATAACCCGCGAGTTAAACGGCAGTAAAAGTATGTTTGTGCTTAACTTAACCGCTAACCCGCAAAGCATCAGCAGCATCAAACACAATGGGTTAACGCCTAGCTGGCAACACGACCTCAATGGCGAGCAACTCGCTGGCTATGGTTTATTGTTACTAAACAACACACTATAAATAAAAAAAACACAAAAGGGCTAACATACGTTAGCCCCTTTTGGTTAAAGTGCTTTTATTGCATTGCCCCAAGTTATAGCTCATTTTTAAAGCTTATTAGATTAGATAAAAGTCCTTTAAATTCATACTTTATAATATTTTACTTAGTGGGCTAATTACCCCATTCGCGCCTTGTTGTAAAACATGCGTATATATTTGCGTGGTGCGAACATCGCTATGGCCGAGTTGTTCTTGCACGGTGCGTATATCTGCACCAGATTCAAGTAAGTGGGTAGCGAACGAGTGCCGTAGTGTATGGCAGGTAACATTTTTTTGAATTTTTGCCAGCTTTGCTGCCTGTTTAATTGCTTTACGAACCGTTGTTTCATCAATATGGTGGCGACGCAGCTTTTTACTTTCTGGGTCCATGCTTAACTGGGCAGAAGGAAACAAATATTGCCAGCTCATTTCATAAGGAGCCGCTGGGTATTTTCTAGCTAATGCATTCGCAAGCCAGACACCGGCATAGTCTGTTGCTTGTTTGTCTCGATGCCAGTAGTCATTTACCAAGTGACTTTGGCTGCGCAACAACGGCAGTAGTTCGAGTGCTAATGTTACTCTGCGGTTTTTATTGCCTTTGCCCTGCCAAATCATTAATGAGACATAGTCATAATCGACATCTTTTACCCGTAGCCTTACAGCTTCCATTAAACGTAGACCACTACCGTAAAGTATCTGAGCGATAAGTTTATACTTTGGATCCATTGCCAATAATAAACGCTGTATTTCTTCACGGGTCAGTACTACCGGTAATTTAGGTGACACGAGTGATTTATTAAAATTCATTTCAAGTGATAACGGTCGACTAATAATATGACGGTATAAAAATACCAAAGCATTTAAAGCCGTTGCCTGAGTTTTCATTGCAACATTACGCTGATTACTTAAATAAGATAAGAATTGCTCAACCTCCGACTCTGCCAATTGCGCCGGATGTTTTTTACCATGGTATAAAATGTAAAATTTTATCCAATATTGATAAGTGTCTATAGTACGCTTGGCATAACGACGCGTTATCATAAAGTCACGGATTGATTCTAAAAATATAGAAGGCATAATCTGCTCTAGCTGGTGCTGTATATAAAAACAGTAGTTGTATTTAGTTTTTTTTCAACAACTCGCGGGATTATTTCTTGTATTTTACAACAACAAAAAAACAACAAATATAAATCCCTTGATTTACATTTAGATACAGAGTTAAACTTAAAGTATTAAAAAATAAAAGGATTTTATGTCTACAACTTGCGGGTTTAGATCCTTTGAATAAGCTGTAAGCTACCCATCAATGAACATGGACGTAATATGAAAACTTTATTTATCTTATCCATTATTTTCTTTTCTACATGCAGCAATGCTGTAGTGAAGAGACATGATGTTCCCCCTGAAAATTATGTCATTGATAAAATGCCTGAATACCTAATAGATATGCCCCATGAAGGACATGGTGTATTAATAAGTTCACAATGGGTTGTAACTGTAGCGCACACTATTTTTTATGATTATGTTGGCAAAGATTTATTAATTGGTTCAAAAGAGTATGAAATTGAAAGCGTTCATATACACCCAGATTACACTCAACCTAATAAAAATTTACTTAAAGGTGATTTGGCGCCCTTAATGGATTTTTTCAAATCTAGAAGTGATATAGCGTTAATCAAATTAGCTTCAACTGTTAGCGGTGTAAAACCAATCAATATATATTCTGGTAAAAGTGAAAAAGGCAAAACAATTACAGTCTATGGTAGGGGGGCTACTGGGAACGGATTAACTGGCGAAGACCCAGATACTAAATCTCTTCGTGTGATGAACCAGTTTCAAAATATTATTAATAGCGCGGAAGGTAACTGGTTAACATTTACATTTGACGAACCAGAAAACGCATTGCCACTTGAAGGCATGCATGGTTCAGGGGATAGCGGAGGTGCTTCTGTTATCTTTCAAGAAGGCGTCCCTCTTCTTGTAGGTTTATCAAGTTGGCAATTAGGGCATGGCGATATATCTACTTTTAAAGGTGGTTTGTATGGTACTACTGCTTATCAAGTTAGGGTGTCAAATTACTATGACTGGATATTAGGTGTATTGGGTAGCTAACAAGCTGTTAAACAAGGACAAAAAACAGTTGGTTTTTGCTCCTTCGTCGCTTATTTTAACCAACTATTTTATTGCCTGTTAACAGGGCGTTGGTATGACTCCCACTGTCAAGTTAAGCACACTGATCCTTGCCTAACTTTTTAAGCCATAATTACTTTAGCTCGAATTAGAGCGAGTTAATACATAGGATGAAGCAAGTAATGTCGTCGGTTATCTTGCTGATATTCGTTGGTTATTACTATTTCTAGTAACAGAGCAGACCTTACTTATTTCGTCGTGGCACCTGTCTTCAGTCTATGTTCGTGGTTCAATGCAGCGTTAGCTGCATTGCCATCCTAACGCCGTCGGTGGTTGTGCCACACCCGATGCTTGATCCCATGCATTAACTCTAATTCGTTTATCATGCGGGTACTCTTGCCAATCTCAGTTTTGTATTCACTGGCGTAAGCACCACTTCTTTAGCAATGGCCCATATGTACGCAATCATTTCTCGGGCAATTGCAGTGACAACAAGGTTGTAGTGTTTCCCTTTGGCTATCATTTTTTTATATCGCTTGCAGAGCCTAAGCTGTGCTTTCCACGCAATATCAATAATGTCCTTTGGTAAACCTTCTTGTCGTTTTTGCATATCTGTGGATATATTTGCTGCATAGCGATAAGTATGTGCACCTTCCACAAGAAGGCGCCTTGCTCGGCCGTTCCCGCATTTTGTGATGGCGCCAATATGGCGTTTGCCACCACTCGAGTGTTCACTGGGTACAAGACCGAGGTAACTCATTAATTTGCGGGGATGGTCGAATCGCGATAAATCGCCAAGCTCAGCCACAACGCCAGTGGCGACCAACAAACGAACACCACGCATAGCTTGTATTGCTTTTACTACAGGGTAATATCGCCATTGATGGACGTGATGTGTTAGCTCATTGTCTAGCCGTTCAAGTCGGCTTATTCGTTCATTAATCGTGTGAAAAAACTCTTGTAAAACGATGTGCTGCGCGGGATGTGGCAACACAAGCTCAGTGAGCCAACGTAAATGCTTTTGTGACCAATTTGCAGTGCCTTTGTAATTAATATTATTACGAAGCAGCAGTGCTTTTAATTGATATTTAGCATCTTTTAAATCTTTCATGGCTACTTCGCGTGCGCGAGATAAATCACGTACAGCTTCATCTTCAGGCTCGGGAACATAAATAGGTGTTAAATCTTCAGATTTAAGTAATTTAGTGAGCTTAAGGGCATCACGTTTATCGGTTTTAATCTTCTCGCCTGGTTTTTTAGGAATAAGAGACGGGGCAACCACATAACAGCAATGGCCAAGGCTGGTAATCAATCGATAAATCCAATAACCACAGGGACCTGCTTCATAAACAAAGTGTAGCGTTGCGCCAGGGTATTTAGATTCGAACTGACGAACAAGCTTTTGAACGGCCACTTTTGAAGAGGGAATTCGGCCAAGATGAACAGGTTGAGCGCCTCTATGTTCTTCAATATAGGCGACTTCATTGAATTCTTTATGTGTATCAAGACCGATAAAAAGTATGCTATGTTTATTCATGTTAGCCTCTGCTGTATAGTTATTTGACAAACTAATTATGGCTCTGGCTTTGAATTAAGCTAACCCACGAAAAGCGGAGGCTAACACCGTGTGGGAGTCATTATGTCTATGTTTCAAAGTGTAGTGGTCAACTAATTTTGGTCACAGTTTTAGAGTCTTTGTATCTAACCTCAGATTCGTTTGGTGCTAAACGGGCATTATAATGATGTGGTCTAACGTTGTTGTAATATCCGTTGATATAATCACTCACACTATGTTTAGTCATCTAATATTGTACGCCGTTATTGCGGCTTTTTTATAGCAAGGAGGTTGCTTTGAGATATTTAAGCATGTTGCTATTCGCACCTTTAATAATATTTCCGGCATTAGGCGTTGTATTTTTATTCGCTAGTATTTTCTCAGTACAACTAGGTGTCACCCAAAGTGGACTCTGGGAAGCTTACAAGATGATCAGTTTTTTTGGGGGGGTGATTGCATATATGGGTAATACAGTAATTGGTATTCCTATCATTTTCATTCTTGATAAACTTAACCGTTTAACTTATTTAAATATAATGAGATGTTTACTTTTTCTGGCCTTAGTCTTTGTTATAAAGGACGGTCGCTTATTTTCTTTTAATATTTTTTCACTCGATAGTGCAAAGTGCTTATTGTGGAAGTACCTTAGCGTACTTTACTTTTCTATATGTGTTGCAACTATTGACTATCTTATGGTTAAAAATAAGCAATAGGAAGGCATGATTTATGTTGTGCTTATTAAATTTTTTGATAAGTGTGATTGTTGTGAATTGAATATTAGGTTTACTGTGTACATTGTTGGTTCAATAAAAACAAAGCTTACACTCATCTTAATTTCTTTGTGATGAGTGTCATGTTAGGGTTGGTAAATTTTGTGACGCAGGTTCATTAAGAAGTTAAGGTGGCTATCACTATATGCTCTTTTACAGTGTTAAGGAAAAAGAATGAGCCTTCCCGATTTTTTTATAGTCGCTTTAGGGCTTACTATTTTTATTTTATTTTTTATAATATTAACACCGATGCTGTTTTTTATTAAAAATGGAAAATTAAAAAATGTGGAAAATATTCTTGATGATGGCAAGGCTTTTTATTCATTAAACATCCTAACAGCTGGAATGGGAATATTGCATTACGCTACTGTTTTCTTTTGGGGCAGGCATGCAAAGCGGTATGACTTATTTGATAAAAGACAGTTAGTACCTAAAAGTGTGCAGCGATGGTTTATCGTCTATTTTTGTTTGTTTATGGTGACGTTTGCTTTATGTTTTATTGCTGTTTTGATTGTACATTTGGGGTTAGGCTAAAGTTGGTCACTTGTACTAATGCAATTAATTGATCCATCTTCCATTCAAGTCATTTCAGCATACTTTTTTTTCGGTGGTTGTATAGGTGTTTTTATTTGGATTGGTTTGGTTATTTACTTAAAAACTAAGTGGTTACCATTACTCGAAGAAACTCTTGATGATGGTGTTAAGTTTTATAGCCTTAACATCTTTTTATCCGCTAGCGGAATTCTACAATACGCTACGGTTTTTATTTGGTCCTTTCATGCTAAGCGTTACGGAATGTTTGAAAAAAGGCAGAGTATACCTAAACATATTCAAAAGTGGTTTGTTTTTGCTTTTTTTTGGTTGATGTTTAGTGGGGCATTAATAGTAATATCTGCTGTTATTACTTAAGTGTATGCTCAATAAAATAAACTTATAAGATAATTGGATTTCTTACATATACAGAAGTAAGAATGTATTTAGGAATTTAATTATGATTAAGTTTATAGCTGGCAGTTAGGATGGGCGTCATTGAATTCTTTATGTGAATGTTTATTCATATTAACGTTTGTCGTTTAGTTAATTGACAAACTAATTATGGCTCTAGCATTGAATTAAGCTAACACCGTGTGGGAGTCATTATCTATAGGCATCTACGCAGGATACTTAATGGAGCCAGATTACCAAAACTATAGCCTCCAAGAGTTATTGGAGGCGCGCAGCTCAATTGATCAGCAAGCTTACCCACTTCGGTATTTTAAAATTTGCCAACAGATTGAGGTTGCGGCCAACAAGCCTCAAGAACGACAAGTTCTCAAAGACCGTGACTTTTTTTCTAGGCTCGTTTTCGTAAAAGTCATCACATCTTTGCTCAGCATAATTTTAGCTAGCAAATTATATTATGCTTTTTCGGAGGGGTATATTTCTTGGAAAGGAAATACTGACTATTTTGTCCAACAAAGTCCGCAGACATACTATTTTCTTGTTGCAGTGCATTTTTTCTTTTTAGGCATTTTTTTAGTTTTAGTATTTACAAACTGGTGGATTAAAAAGCACAATGCCAAATAAAGTTTTAGATTCGAATTTGCTCTTTCCCCCGCTTAAGTTGACTCTAGATCATAGCAACCTATTTTTAGTTTAAAATAAATTATTGACATAATATGTCGTAATGGTTACTTTTAATACATAATATTAAAAGGAAAACTAAAATGGAAATTTGGAATTTATTTACTGATTTTATTGTGCAATCAATCACCTTTTTTACTCAAGATGTGGGCGTAAGCCAAGCGGCTGCAATTATTTTGTTTACCGTTATTGGGCGATTAGTTTTAATGCCGATTAACCTTGTCGCTATGGCTAATATGGTTAGAAATAAAAAAGCAATTGCCGCACTAAAACCTGAGCTAGATAGCATAAAAAGCAACTATAAAAACCAGCCCAGCGAAATCGCAAAATTAACTATGGCGTTGTATAAAAAGCACAATATTAAGTTTATCGATAAAAAAAGTGTGATTAATATGGCAAGCCAAGGTGTATTTGGCCTTGGAACTTTTCAGGCTCTGCAACAAATTGTATTTAATAGTAAGTTTGCTTGGATTGCCAGTATTGCAAAGCCTGATATTGCGCTTTCGTTATTAGTGGGGGCTATTACATATTTATCTATGATGATGATGCCAGGTAGCGCAGAACAAACCAGCACCTTATTGTTCCTAATTCCCGCAATTATTTGTGTGGTTACTCTCGTTAATTTTCCTTCTGCAATTGCTTTGTACTGGGCTACATCCAGTAGTACTAGCTTGTTGCAGTCATTATTAGTAAATAAATATTTTAAAAACCAGCAAACACAACAAGTTTTGTAAAGGTCGCTAAACAAAGGAATGACAATAATGAATATGTGTTATCAACCCACAGCTGATTTAATGGCATCGGCACTGTTAACCTACACCAATATGCGTGGATATTATGAGCATTATGGTGTTGATTGGCAGCAACTTAAAATATGTGAGCAAATTTCAGACCTTGAAAATTGGGATGTTTTGTTAAATGGCGATGTAGTGGGTGCAATGCGCTTGGCTTTTGATAATGAGGGTTGCTATATACGTGACCTACAAGTAGATGCTGCGTTTCAAAATATGGGTATTGGTGCAGCAGTAATTAATGAGGGGGCTCGTTTAGCTGTGCTCCAAGGTGCTATGCAACTTAGGCTTCGGGTTTTTAAAATAAGCTCTGCGCACAAGCTTTACACACGTTCAGGTTTCAACATAGATAAAGAAGACGACAGATTTTATTATATGTCTAAAAGCTTAGTTTAATGGCTGTGACTTTTATTTTAAAGAAGTAATATTGCTCAGTCATTGTAGATTAATATTCGCTCATTCAAACTGCTATCCCGACAATTTAATAAAATATTTATGGATAGATTATGCGCTTTTTTACAAACAAAACAGCCACATTGAGTGTTTGCTTTTTATTGCTTGGCACGGGTTTTATGCTGATAGAAAACAGTGTGTATCAATATGTTGATCATAATGGTGTTCTACATGAAAGCGTGTTTATGCCCTTGAGCATACTGTGTTTTGCTTTGGGAGTTCTTTTTGTGGTTAGTTTGTTAGCCCGAAAAGTATTCGGGCTATTTAAAAGTGCTAGGGCAGGTGGGCATTAACCGCTGCTGTTATTGCTCATTATTTAAATTAGCGGGCTCTAATAAATTAAATGTTGGTAAGCGCCATTTAAAGCGTACCGACGCCATACGAATTAAATAGCCTACTACTAAACTTGCAACCACGCTGATATTGTCATCAATGTTGTAGTGGTGCAGTGCTAAGTATAAACACGCGACTATAAGTGCTACGCTTGCGTAAAGTTCATGATGAAGTACTAATGGTGCTTGGCGACAAATTAAATCTCGTAATAATCCACCAAATACACCTGTTACTATAGCTGCGACCACACAAATTCCATAGTGCAAACCCATATTAAGTCCAACTTGGCAGCCAATAATACTAAACGCAGCAAGCCCTAGTGCATCTAGGCGCATAAATATGCCTTTAAATTTAACCACCCATTTTGCCAACCAAGTGGTAACAATACCGGCTAGGCAAGTGATCAGTAAATATTCTGGGTGTTTTACCCAAGTCAGCGGGTAGTTACCTAATAAAATATCTCGCACGCTACCACCACCAATAGCTGTGGCACTGGCTACTAACATAACACCAAACCAATCCATGTTTCTGCGCCCAGCGCTAAGAGCACCGGTCATGGCTTCTGCTGTAATACCTATAATATAAACGATGGTTAATAGCATGAGATGATCGCTTGAAGTTTTAACAATAAAATAAAAACAGGATTGTAGTGATAAAAGTATGTATTGACGAGTGAAAAATTACATTAAAAACAGCTGCTTTCAGATTAAAAAAACTAATGTGATGGCGAGGTGTGACTAGCCTGTTAATGTTACGAAAGCACCAGCTTTAGTATTGAAAGAAAAAAGGACAAATGACCGTAAAAATGCAATAAAGCCTGAATTAATTTAAGGTAAAAGAGCGCTGTCGTCTTTAATTTTGTTGCTTCTTAAAAGTGGTTTTACTGAATGAATTAGCTTGAGCCACGTGCAATTAAACGCGGTGGTAGTAGGGTGCTTTGCACTTGCTCACCCCTAATGAGCTTTAATAGGTTTTCAACCAACATTTGCCCAGCAATAGTGGTATTTTGTTCTATGGTTGTTAGCGGCGGGTTAATATAACTGGCAATAGATATATTATCAAAGCCGATTACGGCTACATCTTTTGGTACGTTAATATTGGCTTCTTTTAATGCCCGTATTGCGCCAATTGCTATAAGGTCGCTGGCTGCAAAAAGTGCATTAAAGGTAATGTTATTAGCAATTAACGAACGAGTGGCATGATAGCCTGATTCTTCGGTAGAGATAGCATTGGCAATTTTACGCTCATTAAGTGTAATGCCATTTTGTTGTAACGCGTCTTTAAAGCCATTAAAGCGGGCAAAAAATTCGGGGCTATGATCAGAGGCATCACCTATAAACGCGCAATCTTTGCGATTATGTGCCAACAAATGCTCAGCGGCTAGCTTTCCGCCTCCATAGTTGTCGCAGCTTATGGTTAAGTCGGGGCGGTTATCAACACTTGCTCCCCAGCAAACAAACTTGGTGTTTTGTTCAAGCAAAGTATTAAATTTAGGCTGAAAGTCTATATAGTCGCCATAACCTAATAAAATGATGCCATCTGCACGGTGACTGTCTTCATAGTCTGCCTGCCAATCAGCACTGGCCGATTGAAATGACACAAGTAAATCATAACCCTCTTTAGCGCAGGCCCGAGTAATACTGCCCAGCATAGCTAAAAAAAACGGATTTATTTGCGATTCGTCAGAGGTAGGATCTTCAAACAACAATAACGCTAGGGTGCTGCTTTGTTGAGTGCGCAGGTTACTGGCGTTTTTATCAACTTTGTAATTAAGCTTTTTGGCAATGTCATGAACTCGTCTTCGGGTTTCATCATTTACCAAAGGACTATTTCGTAAAGCACGAGAAACTGTAGATTGAGACACCCCAGCATAATGGGCTATATCAAATGAGGTGGCTTTACCTTTCATCACGATTACTTACTTAAGAGGACAATAAGGGGCTATTCTCGTTTATTAATGATTTTTTTCAAGCTTATTTGTCAATAAAGGCATTTTTTTATTGATTTTAACATGACACCGGTGTCACAATGAGGGTGTTTTATCATTTTGTTGTCAAAACGTATTAGCTACCTTTATTATTAAAGGTAGCCTTTTTTTACAGTGATAGCTGCTTTGAGGTGATAGCTCAAAGTAAATAAGTATCAATGGATACCCCATTAAAATAATAAGTACTCATTACTTAAACAAAAGAGATAACACTATGGGTTTACACTCTAGCACACACTTTGAGCCTATTCTGGTTGCCGATATAGGCGGTACAAACGCCCGTTTTGCATTGATAACTGGGTTCGACGAATCAAGTAATCAATTTACCATTGAACATAACCATACGTTTCCAAGTGCTAGTTATGGATCACTCGAGAGTGCCACTGAGTATTATTTATCAACAGTGTCTCATATAAATCCTAAGCGCGCATGTCTTGCCGTAGCAGGTCCAATTAACGCAGGCCAAGTTCACTTAACTAACTTAGGTTGGCACTTTAGCGTTAATGATATTAAACATCATTTTGACTTTGAACAATTAAGCATAATAAACGACTTTGCTGCTTTTGCTTACGCTGCTCCGTACTTAGACCTTTCTCAAAACGTAACGGTTAAACCTGGCCAAGCAGATGACACTGCTAATATTGGTGTAATGGGACCAGGTACAGGCTTTGGTGCTGCGTGTTTAGTGCGTACAGCACATTCGTGTGCGGTAATGAGCTCAGAAAGCGGCCATATTTCACTGTCGGCCGTAAACGAACTTGACGCTCAACTTATTCAAGAGCTTAAAAAAGACCACCCACATGTATCGGTAGAAACGGTGTTTTCTGGCCCAGGCATTGCTCATTTATATAAAGCTATGGCGGCGGTTAAAGGGGTGGCTGCAAAAAATTTAGATGCGGCGCAAATTAGCAGCTTAGCCAATAGCGGTGAATGTGAAGTGTGTGACGCAACGCTTAATCAGTTTTGCGATTGGATTGGCAGTGTTGCTGGCGATTTGGCGCTTGCTTATGGCGCTCTTGGTGGGCTTTACATTGGTGGTGGCATATTGCCAAGAATGCAGGCTCGTTTACTAGAAAGCCGTTTTATTGAGCGTTTTTTACAAAAGGGCATTATGTCGCAATATACAGGCCAAATTCCGGTCACTTTAGTAACACAAGACAACATTCCTTTAATTGGTGCTGCCGCGTGTTTGCATACGAGTCAACAGGTTTAATTACGTTGCATACATTTGGAAATAAATAGATGAAAAAAGTCACTATAAATAGCGTTGCCAGTTATGCCGGTGTATCTAAAAAAACAGTATCGCGCGTATTGAATAACGAACCAAATGTGAGTGCGGCCACACGTGAAAAAGTATTAGCGGTATTTAAAGAGCTTGATTACACACCTAATCCCATTGCTCGAGGACTTGCACAAAACCGTAGTTTTATTATTGGTTGCTTATACGACAATCCAAGTAAAAGTTATATTACCCGTGTGCAAACAGGCGCATTAGCTGCATGCCAAGAAAACAACTATAACTTGTTGATTCACCCTTGTGAGCTCAGAGGTGATGCACTCATTAACAACATAGAGCAGCTATTGCAGTCATCACGCCTTGATGGTTTAGTGCTTACGCCGCCATTTTGTGACTTTTCAGAGTTGGTTGATTTTTTAAAGTCTAAAAAAATTCCTTATGCTCGAGTGGCTTCTGCTATTTTAGAAGATGACTCTATTTCTGTTACCAGTAATGACGAGCAGGGCGCATTTGAAATTACCGAACATTTAATAAACTTAGGGCATACCTCTATCGCGTTTATTAAAGGTCACCCAGATCACAGTGCTACACAGCAACGTTTTAAAGGCTACAGGCGCGCACTAGCAAGCCATGGTATTGAATTTAACGAACGCTTAGTTGAAGAGGGGAACTTTAGTTATCACTCAGGGGTAGACAGTGCGCGTAGTATTTTAGATTTATCGCCACGCCCTACGGCTGTATTTGCATCGAATGATTACATGGCAGCAGCCGTTCTTAAATTAGCTACACAGCGTAATTTACGTGTACCAGATGACATTTCTATTGCTGGCTTTGATAACGCCCCCATAGCGCGTCATATTTGGCCAGGCCTAACGACTATAGCGCAACCTGTAGAAGAAATGACAAAACAAGCTGTTACCCAGTTAATTACCCACATTATTGAGCCGCAAGAGTCGCCTTACAAAGTGATTTTAGAAGCAAAATTAATCACGCGAGAGTCAACCGCAGCCGTAAAATAAAACCGCTTTTTCACAGTAGCCCGAGTATGAGTGACGCTTACTCGGGCTTTTTTTATCTGCATTTTTAATCTTCATTATTTGCCGCTGGTATTTCACTAAAAATTCACGTTTATTTATTGTACATGTTAAAAAAAAGGACTATTTTTATTACTCAGGGTTGACACCGGTGTCAGTGTCATGCGTTAATACCCTGACACCGGTGTCAGGGTTGTTGTGAGAGGCTCCCTGGTAGCGTACCTTTGAACGGGTAAGTCAAAGATGCTCAGTACAGTTATTTTCGTGGAGTCTATAATTGTTACTGAGCCTTTATCCTCTAACGAATAGAGATGAGTAAAATTATGTTGCACCCTCGAATTCAAGAAGTCACAGAACGCGTTATTGAGCGCAGTAAACAAACCCGTCAAGCCTATTTAGATCGTATTTCGCACGCAAAAAAACAAACAAGAGTTCGTGCTGGTTTAGGTTGTGGCAATATTGCCCATGTTATGGCTGCGTGCAGCAGCGATGACAAAGCGCGTTTAAAAGCAGATGAGGTGCCAAACCTTGCAATTATTAATTCATACAACGACATGTTATCTGCGCATGTGCCTTACAAAGAATACCCAGATTTAATTAAAAGCATTGCCACTAAATTTGACGCAACCGCGCAAGTTGCTGGCGGTGTTCCTGCGATGTGTGATGGCGTTACCCAAGGGCGTGACGGCATGGAACTATCGCTTTTCTCTCGTGATGTTATTGCTATGTCTACTGCGGTTTCGTTATCGCATGACGTGTTTGATGGTGTGTTTTGTTTAGGTGTATGTGACAAAATTGTTCCAGGCCTATTAATTGGCGCTTTATCATTTGGCCATTTGCCTGTGTATTTTTTACCAGCAGGACCAATGCAGTCAGGTATTCCAAACAAAGACAAAGCACGTATTCGTCAAAAGTTTGCACAAGGCTTAGTATCTCGCGATGAGTTATTAGAGGCAGAAAGCGCATCTTATCACAGTGCGGGTACGTGTACGTTTTATGGCACTGCAAATTCAAACCAAATGTTAATGGAAATTATGGGCTTACACTTACCAGGTAGCTCGTTTATTAATCCATACACAGAATTGCGTGATGGCTTAACGGGTAATGCAGTTGAGACCATGCTCAAGCAGCTTACAGAAAACAAAGATGGCCCGTGTTTAGCGGATGTGATCAGCGAAAAAACCATTATTAATGGCCTCGTTGGTTTGCTATCAACTGGTGGCTCAACCAATCATGCAATCCACATTGTGGCGATTGCAAAAGCGGCTGGTATTCAGGTTACTTGGAAAGACATGTCTGATTTATCAGCGGTTGTACCATTACTGACGCGTATTTACCCTAATGGCTCAGCAGATGTGAACCATTTCCAAGCAGCCGGTGGCATGGGCTTCTTAATGCGTGAATTAGCCAGTGCTGGCTACCTACATACAGATGTGACTACTATTTTAGGCGAAGGTCTTGCACCTTACATGTGTGAGCCACTGCTTGATAAAGACGATAACTTGATTATGAGTGATGCCAATGGCCCTAGTAAAGTTAAATGGGTTGCGTGTCCTGAAAACTCACATGATGAAGAAGTACTTCGTCCTGTAAGCAATCCATTTAGCAAGCAAGGTGGTTTACAGCTACTAACTGGTAACTTAGGTAAGGCGGTTATTAAAGTATCAGCCGTTGCAGAATCTCATCAAGTGGTGTCAGCACCAGCTAAAGTATTTAGCTCACAAGGTGAGTTACAAGACGCTTATACCCGTGGTGAGCTTAACCAAGATTTCATTGCTGTTCTTAAAGAGCAAGGCCCTAAGGCTAAAGGCATGCCAGAGCTTCATAAGCTCACGCCGGTAATGGCAACATTACAAGATCAGGGTTATAAAGTGGCCATAGTTACCGACGGACGTATGTCGGGTGCATCAGGCAAAGTACCAGCGGCAATCCACTTAGCACCTGAAGCGGTAGAAGGTGGCATTATAGCTAAAATCCATGAAGGCGATATTGTTACTTTAGATGCGCCAAATGGTATTTTAAAAGTGCATGTAAGCGACGAAGAGCTTGCACAGCGTGAGCTACAAATTAGCCAAGCAAGCCAAACATTTGGTACAGGCCGTGAATTATTTACTGGATTTAGAAATATCGTAAGCAGTGCCGATTTAGGTGCAAGTGCTTTTGGACTTGAATAATAATTAGCCATATTGGGTAATGAGGAACAAGTAATGAGTATTGAAAAAATCTTAGCATCGGCACCCGTTGTGCCAGTGGTGGTAATCGAAAAACTAGAAGATGCTGCACCACTTGCAAGAGCGTTGTATAACGGTGGCTTAAAAGCACTTGAAATTACACTGCGTACACCAATTGCTGCACAAGCTGTAAAGTTAATGAAAGCTGAAGTACCAGAGGCATATGTGGGCACTGGCACGGTGGTTGATAAAGCAAGCTTTAACGCGTCAGTAGAAGCGGGCGCTGACTTTATGGTGAGCCCTGGTGTAAGTGATGAACTGTTAGCATTGGCAAAAGAGTCAACTATCCCTTTTTTACCCGGTGCAGCTACCCCAAGCGAAGTGATGAACTTGGCAGCGCATGGCTTTAAATTTTTAAAGTTTTTTCCTGCAGAAGCCGCAGGCGGTACAGCGATGATTAAGTCGATTGGCGGCCCATTACCTGATATTACTTTTTGTCCAACTGGTGGCATTAGTTTAGCGACTGCCCCTAATTACTTAGCACTTAACAATGTTATTTGCGTAGGTGGTACGTGGATGTTAGATAAACAACTTATTGAAAATAAAGACTGGCAAGCCATTGAAACGCTTGCTCGCCAAGCATGTGAAGTTAATAGGAGTCAAAAATGATTAATGTAGCAATTAATGGCTACGGCCGTATCGGTCGTAATGTATTGCGTGCACTGTACGAATCAGCGCAAAATAATGAAATTAAAATTGTGGCTATTAACGATTTAGCCCCAGCTAATGTAAATGCTCATCTGACTCAGTTTGACTCAGTACACGGTCGTTTTTCACAGCAAGTAACGCTAAAAGACAACACCATGCTAATTGGCGATGATGTGATCACGCTAACGCAAGAACGTGATCCTGCTAATTTACCGTGGAAAGCACTAAACGTTGATATTGTGCTTGAATGTACGGGTTTATTTACTTCTCGCGAAGCAGCTAACAAGCACATTGAAGCAGGCGCTAAAAAAGTAGTGGTATCGGCTCCTGGTACAGATATGGATGCTACCGTAGTTCACGGTGTAAATAGCGATGTAATTAATGCCGATAGCAACATTATTTCTAATGCTTCATGTACAACCAATTGTTTAGCGCCTGTTGCTAAAGCAATTAACGATACGGTAGGAATTGAACAAGGTAGCATGACCACCATTCATGCTTACACCAACGATCAAAACTTATCTGACGTATACCACCCAGATTTATACCGCGCGCGTAGTGCGACTCAATCTATGATCCCAACTAAAACGGGTGCTGCAAAAGCGGTTGGATTAGTTCTGCCTGAACTTGCCGGTAAACTAGATGGCATGGCGGTACGTGTACCAACAATTAATGTGTCGTTAGTTGATTTAACATTTATTGCTAAGCGTGACACAAGTATTGAAGAAATTAACCAAGTAGTTAAAGATGCTGCGTTTGGCTCTATGAAAGGTATTTTAGAGTACAATGAGCTGCCGCTTGTTTCTATCGACTTTAACCATAACCCAGCATCATCAATTTTTGATGCAACGCAAACGCGTGCTGATGGTAAATTAGTTAAAGTAATGGCGTGGTACGACAACGAATGGGGTTTCTCAAACCGCATGTTAGATCAAGTTAAAGCGCTGGGTGCTTATTTATAATTTTTCCGTGTAGTTAAATTTTACTTTATCCAGCCAAGCCACGCACTGCGTGGCTTTTTTTGTGTTTTAGTTAGCCCAAAGTTTGCTAGAATGTGCGCATTAGAATAGGGAACTGCATATTATATTAAGGAAAATAATGCTAAAACATGTCACTAAAAAAATATTTCGTACTAGTCACCTGCAAATTGGTGAGGGTAATATCAGTGGTTATATTGCTTGCTTTTTAGCGATATTAAGTTGCTTAGGAGTGCTTGCATTCCACTTTCCGGAATATTTAACGACTCCAGAACTACGCAAAAGCTATAGCGTCGACTTTTTACGTCAGCTCATGTTTGTTGCTCTTATTATTTCCGGTAGCTTAGGGTTACTTAATTTTGTACGAAATACGAATAAGCGCTTAGGGGCAACTGCGTGGTTTTTTATTGTACTGGCCATTAGCTTTGGTGGCCCGAATGTTGAAGTAAATGACTTTGCAGATAACACTCCTTATATTGGCTTAGATTGGTTTATATTAGACTTACTAGGCTCTACCTTAATTTTTATCTTAATTGAAAAACTACTTCCGCATCGAAAAGAGCAAAAAATACTTCGTAGTGAATGGCGCGGGGATTTAAACCACTTCTTTGTGAATCACTTAATAGTTGGCTTTGTATTACTGGTTACTAATCATTTTGTTCATTATGGTTTTGGTTGGGCGGTTTCGAGCACACTGCAAGCTTACATAGCGCAAATGCCGTTTATACTACAGCTATTTTTAATTATTTTGGTGGCTGATTTAATGCAGTATTGGACACATCGTGCTTATCACGAAGTGCCATTTATGTGGCGATTTCATGGTGTGCATCACAGTGCCAAAGAAATGGATTGGCTAGCGGGCTCCCGTCAGCATATTTTAGAAATACTGATCACCCGTAGTTTAGTGTTAACCCCTATATTTGTGCTGGGGTTTTCACAGCAAATAATCAGCTTATATGTAATTATTGTTGGTTTTCAAGCCGTATTTAATCATGCAAACGTGAATGTAAAATTTGGGTGGTTAAAATATTTTATGGTTACTCCGCAGTTTCACCATTGGCACCACGCATCCGATAAAGCTGCCATTGATCGAAATTATGCAGCCCATTTCTCGTTTTTAGATTATTTATTTGGTACTGCGGTAAAAGGCCAAGCAGAGTGGCCTAAAGAATATGGTGTTGTCGGGGACTACATGCCTGTAGGTATGTTAAAGCAACAAATTTACCCGTTTAAAAAACAAAAATAGTCTGTAGTTTTAGATTGTGGCCACAAGATTCATGGCCGCATACAACTATAAAAGCCAACAGACCCTAGTTGTGAGGGGTTATCAATTAACTAATCCATTCTACAAATAACAAAAAGGCCAACTAAGTTGGCCTTTAAACATAACCTATCGCAAGTAAACTCAACGCAGTTGTCGCTGAAGATAGATTTACTATCCAGAGCTCAGATTATTTGCTTAACGATTAAAATTGAGCGTTGTGGTAAACGTTTTGTACGTCGTCACAATCTTCAAGCATGGCTAAAAAGCGCTCCATAACTTCAACGTCTTCGCCTTCAATAGGGGCTTCAACTTGAGGTACAAAGGCAATTAAGTCTTCGTCAAATTCTGTCACACCCATTTCTTCAAGTGCTGTGCGGGTATTGTTGTATTCAGTGTGCGGTGCAAATACGGTTACTTTGCCGTCTTCTACTTCAACGTCGGTAACATCAACATCTGCCATCATCAGCGCTTCAAGTACGGTTTCATCGTCGTCACCGTCAAATACAAAAATAGCAAGGTGATCAAATAAGTGTGATACCGAATTTTGTGCGCCAATTTTAGCGTTTGCTTTGGTAAAACATACACGTACATCAGCAAAAGTACGTTTGTTGTTGTCGGTTAAACAATCAACAATAATCATGCAATTACCTGGGCCGTAACCTTCGTAACGCGTGGCTGCATAGTCTTCACCGCCGCCGCCTTTAGCCTTATCAATGGCGCGTTCAATTACGTGAGCCGGTACTTGGTCTTTTTTAGCACGTTCAATTAAACGACGTAGTGCTAGGTTTCCGTCTGGATCAACACCGCCATTTTTAGCACAAATATAAATTTCTTTACCGTATTTTGAATAAACTTTAGTTTTAGCACCCGCAGTTTTAGCCATTGAATCTTTTTTGTTTTGGTAAGCTCTTCCCATCTGCGTTTCGCCTTAATATGTATAAATAATTGATAAAAATTTGCAAGCCCATATTCTAAAGGTAAATGCCGGGCAGGGCTAGTAAGTATTGTTAGTAGCCAAAAATAAAACAACCCGCATAAGCGGGCTATTTATTTGTTACAAACGATGAACGGTTGTCAGGGTATTACCAAATACGAACGCGTTCTTCTTCTGGTAGGTACAACTCATCACCTGGTTTTACATCAAATGCTTTATACCAAGCGTCGTGGTTACGAGGTGCTTGTGCTCTAAAGCGACCTGGTGCGTGAGTACCACCACGTAATTGGTTTAACATGCTTTGCTCAGTACGTTTTTCTTTCCATACTTGTGCCCATGCTAAGAAGAAACGTTGATCGCCGGTTACACCATCAATTACCGGTGCTTCTTTACCATTTAGGCTTAGTTTGTAAGCATGATAAGCCATGGCTAAACCACCCACATCACCAATATTTTCACCTAAGCTGTTGCGGCCATTTACAAAGTTACCTGGAATTGGTTCGTATTTGCTGTACTGAGCTGCCAGTTTGTCAGCTTTGGCATCAAAAGCAGCACGATCTTCATCAGTCCACCAATTACGTTGTATGCCGTTAGCGTCAGATTTTGAGCCTTGATCATCAAAACCATGACCCATTTCGTGGCCAATCACAGCGCCAATGCCACCGTAGTTTACTGCTGGATCTGCATTTGGATCGAAAAACGGTGGTTGTAATATAGCGGCAGGGAATACAATTTCGTTAAATGAACTATTGTAGTAAGCGTTAACACGTTGTGGTGTCATGCCCCAACGATTACGATCGGTCTTTTTCAGCTCTTTTTCTACACTTTCAGCCTGGAAAAACTCACGCATATTTTTTACATTAGCCATTAAGTCATTGTTGCTAATGCTTAAGCCTTCATACGATTGCCATTCATCTGGGTAACCAATTTTTGGCACAAATGCCGCTAATTTTGCACGCGCGTTCACTTTTGTTTCTGCACCCATCCAATCTAAGTTATCAATACGCTCACCAAGGGCTGTGCGTAAGTTTTCAACAAGCTCAGACATTTGTTGCTTAGATGACTCAGGGAAATAACGATCTACGTAAATTTTACCAATTGCAAAGCCTAATGAGCTGGTGCCTGACATTTGGCTGATAGCGCGTTTCCAGCGTGGACGTGGCTCTTGTTGACCATTCAATTCTTTACCAAAAAAAGCAAAATTGGTGTTAAATATCTCTTCAGACAACAGCTCAGCGTTACCATTAATTGCATGATACGTTAGGTAGTCTTTCCATACGCTTAAATCTTCGTTATTGATTAAGTCAATCATGGCTTTAACAGGTTCAGGCTGCGATACGTTTAATTGTGGTACTTTATAACCTGTTTGCGCAAAGTATAAATCCCAGTTAAATCCTGGGTATTGTGTACTTAACTCATCGCGTTTTACTTGGTTTAGGGTTAAATCACGATTACGGCGTTTTTCACGAGGCCAATGACCTTCTGCAATTTTGGTTTCAAGCGCTAAAATCGCTTGTGCACGCTCTGTGGTATTATCAACCCCTGCAAATTTAAGCATATCGGCAATATGTGCCACATACGCTTCACGAGTTTTTACAAAACGTTCTGCATCTTCAAGGTAGTATGAGCGATCGGGTAAGCCTAAGCCACCTGCACCTAATGACATTTCGTATTTATTGGGATCTAAACGGTTAAACCACATACCGCCGCCAAGTGGTGCACTTACACCCGTAAGCCAAGATTGGCCAAATACTTTTGCCAAATCATCAGTAGAGGCAACCGAATTGATGTCGTTAAGCAACGGCTTAATTGGCGTTATACCAAGTTTATTAAGTGTCTCGGTATCCATGTACGAATTATAAAAGTCAGCGACCAGTTGCTCTTCGGCGTTTAAGTTTTCACGTGCTGCAATGTCTTCAATAATTTCTTTAACGCGATCTTCACTGCGCTCAGCTAGCGCAGAGAATGCACCGTAGCGGGTTTTATCTGCTGGCATTTCGTAGTTGTCGTACCATGAACCACTGGCGTACATGAAGAAATCGTCGCCTGGTTTTACAGCTTCGTTACGCGCAGTTAAATCAACTCCAAACGTGCCTAATTCGGCTTGCTTTGTTGCTTGTGGTTTTTCTGCAACTGCTGCTACTTGCTCAGTTTTTGTTGTTTGTGGCTCAGAACAGCCGGTAATAAATGTAGCGGCGAGTGCCGCTGCAATTAAACTTTTTTTCATTACTTTCCCCTATGAATTCACGTTATTTAATTCGTTATATATTTTTGTTATAAAAATAGCTACTTGATTGTATTGATAACTTCACTGCAAACAAACCTTTTGAGGTGAATAACCGTACCGGTCGATAAGATAAATGAAATACTAGCAAAATAGCAAAAAAGCACTCAGATACTTCAATCGTACCCGAGAGGCTTAGTTTATTGCGCCTTTGACTGTTTTTGTTGCAAGGTCCACATATGCGCATATTCACCATTTTGCATTAGTAATTCATCATGTTTACCTTGCTCTACTACTTCTCCCGCCTTAAGCACGATAATAGTATCGGCATCGGTAATTGTTGATAAGCGATGCGCAATAACAATACTTGTGTGGTTAGAGGCAACCTCTTGCATAGCGTTTAATATGGCTTGTTCAGATTGTGAGTCGAGCGCGGAAGTGGCTTCGTCAAAAATTAAAATTGGCGATTGTTTTAAAATAGCGCGAGCAATAGCAATACGTTGTTTTTCGCCACCAGAGACTTTTAGTCCGCGTTCACCTACTAAGGTTTTATCGCCTTTATCTAGGCTACTAATAAAGTTTGTTAGATGCGCCATGTTTATAGCTTTGTTTACTTCATCTTCACTGGCGCTGGGTCTGCCGTAGTGAATATTTTCGCGTATACTGGTATTAAATAACACAGTATCTTGCGGCACTATGGCAATAGCTTTACGCAAACTTGCCAAGGTGACCGTGTTTATGGCTTGATTATCAATTTTTATAGCGCCCGATGAAAGTTCATAAAAACGGTATAACAAGCGGGCTAACGAGCTTTTACCTGCGCCACTAGCACCTACAACCGCTACCTTAGCACCAGAGTTTACATTAAAACTGACGTTCTTAAGAATAGGACGCTTGCTATCGTAGCTAAAGCTGACGTTTTCAAAGCTAATTGCCCCATTTTTGAGTGCTAATGGTTGCGCGGTTTCGCTATCTGCTATTTTGGGGGAGGTATTTAATAACCCAAGCATGTTTTCAAGGTCGGTAAGGGCACGGCGTATTTCACGGTACACAAATCCCAAAAAGTTAAGCGGTAAAAATAATTGGATCATATACGCATTGATCATTACCAGCTCACCAATCGTTAACTCGCCGGTAACCACTTCATTGGCTCCAAGCCACATTAATGCGGTTATCGCACATGCAATGATCAGTGCTTGCCCTGAATTAAGCGCCAGTAACGAGAGTCTGTTTTTTAATCGTGCTTGTTCCCAGGTTGCTAAAAATGTGTCGTAAGTTTGGGCTTCATGCTGTTCATTATTAAAGTATTTTACGGTTTCGTAATTTAATAGACTGTCGATGGCACGGGTGTTACTTTGATTATCAGCAGCGTTTGACTCACGAATAAAGCGGTTTCGCCATTGGGTAACCGTCACGGTAAAAAAAATATAAATAGCCACAGCCAATAGGGTGATCAGCGCAAACCAAATAGAAAACAAGCTGCCAAAAATAATCGCCACAGTTATTATTTCAAACAACGTGGGCACAATATTAAACATTAAAAAGCGCATTAAAAAGCTTAAGCCACTGGTGCCGCGTTCTATGTCTCGACTTATACCGCCAGTTTGCCTGTCTAAATGAAAGGCTAAATCTAACGAGTGCAAATGTTTAAACACTTTAAGGCCAATATCTCGCATGGCATGCTCGGTGACTCGCGAAAATACCGCATCGCGTACTTCACCCAAAAATACGCTAGCAAAGCGTAATGCGCCGTACATAACGAGTAATAAAGTAGGAACAAGCAGTAGTGGGTTAATTGATTTATCAACCGAATCAATTATTTCTTTTAAAGCCCATGGCATGAGTAATGTCGCGCCTTTAGCACCGACTAGCGCTAATATAGCAATCAGCACACGGCCTTTAAATTTAGTGATATAAGGCCAAAGAGTTTGAATGCTTTGTTTTAAATTCATGGCGTCGGGGCGTTTTACTGAACTTTGTCTGGAGCGCATCGAGGATCTCAGTATTTGTTTTTATATAAATGAATTAGCTTAAGAACGGCTATTGTATTTTAATTAGCTGCCCTTATATACTAGCTATCCTTTATTTTAGTTTTAAATGACCAATGTTTAAATTTCGCGTTTTTTTAGCTACTTGCTTGTTTTTTGCTGCACTCTTTAGTGTGCAAAGCCATGCTATGGGCGTAAAGCACGAATTAAACAGTAACCAAAGCGGTTATAGCGATGTTATTAATGTTGACCATTTAACTAACATTTCCGTACCTACAAAATCGCTTGGCGATTTACAGCATAAAAACTCAAAGCATTCTGATTTTGCTGCGCATCAGCCTAGGCTAACAGCCAATAACTCATTTTTATTTTTACATAGTGCGCAGGGCGATCCTGAATACGATGTAGTGCATGAGTTTTTTGCCCTAAATGGCTGTAGGCATATTTTTTTGCGACCGCAAGCAGTCACTATAAATCAGCCTTGGTATACTTGGGTATTTAAAAGTAAAAAGTCGCGCTTGAGCGGCTGGAAAGACGCTAATCTGTTATACACCGCTGTAACTACCTACCACGCTTAAAGTTCCTTATTTAATGTTAATTGGTTTTAACGCATCGCGTTTTGACCTGCAGATTAATTGTGCCTAATAGGTACGTTACTGGGCTATGCCTAGTAATAAGGAATAACTATGTTAAGTCTAAAAAAAGAGAAAAAGCCATTTAAGGCTAAGTTTAAATTGAGCTATGTAGCCATGCTGATTGTATTAGTGTTACTAGCAATAAGCGCCTTACCTAATTTATACCCGAATAAGTCGTGGTTGCATATTAGTGCAGCTTCTGATGTTAAAACGCAAGTAATGCCAAGTACTGAGAACCTAGTTAACTTTTTAAATAGCCAAGGTTTTGAAGTGAGTGAAAGTTTAAAAGACCCAGCACATATTAATGTACTTTTAAATACGCCTACACAAAGTGCGCAGGCTCAAGCGGCTTTAAAATCAAACTTTCCAAATACACAGGTTAAAATTGTTGAACATGCAACCAGCCCTGTTTGGTTACAAGAGTTTGGTTTATCGCCCATAAAACTGGGTCTTGATTTAAACGGCGGGGTATTGTTTGTACTTGATGTTGATTTAGAAAAAGCGATAGATGAGCAATTGCTCAGTGCATATCAACAAACAAAAGCCATTATTGTTAAACAAAAAGCCTATGGCGTTAAAGCGCAGCAGACTAATCAGGGCTTTGAAATAAGTGCGCTTGAGAATGCTGACGATAAGCTAACAGTTGTTATAAAAGAGCTTAAAAGCCGTTTTGAAAACCTCACTACAACCACATCAACTAATGGCAACTTACAGGTCGTTAAAATTAGCTATTCTGAGCAAGGGCGTAGCGCATTTGATAAAGAAGTGATGAGCCAAACACTCACCACACTTCGCTCACGCATTGAAGAGCTCGGCATAACCGAGGCTGTTACGCAGCGCCAAGGTAAGCAGCGCATTCGTATTGAGCTACCTGGCGTGCAAGATCCGGCTGAAGCAAAACGCATAATTGGTGCAACCGCGTCATTGGGGTTTTATCAACTTAAAGAGAGAGGCGGGCAAACGTTTAATCTGCAATCGGGAGGGACCATAAAGCTTGACCCTGTACCTATATTTACCGGTGAGCATATTAATAACGCTAATATAGGGCGTGATGATTGGGGTAAACCTTTGGTACAACTGAGCTTAGATAGCCAAGGTGGCGATGCTATGTCGGCTTTTTCAAAGGCGAATATAGGTAAACCTATGGCAACGCTCTATTCAGAGTATTCACAAAATGCCAAAGGTGAAGTGGTTAAAAAAAGCGAAGTTATTAATGTAGCGAACATTGCCCAGCATTTAAGCTCGCGTTTTAGTATAACCAATATGCAAAGCCAACAAGCGGCTGCCGATTTAGCGCTATTACTACGCGCAGGATCACTCACTGCGCCCGTAACTATAGTGCATGAGCAAACTATTGGTCCAAGCCTTGGCCAAGACAATATTAATAATGGATTAGCAGCGCTAATGTTAGGCATGGGTTTAACGCTTGCGTTTATGGCACTGTGGTACCGCCGTTTAGGGCTTATTGCAAATGTTGCGTTAATTTTAAACTTAACCTCTTTAGTGGGGCTAATGTCGTTATTACCTGGGGTGGTTTTAACTCTTCCAGGGATAGCAGGCTTAGTATTAACTATAGGAATGGCGGTTGATACTAACGTGATTATATTTGAGCGCATAAAAGAAGAGCGTCGCAAAGGTCGTCCCCCGTATCAAGCGATACAAGAGGGCTATAAACAAGCTGCGAATACGATTTTAGATGCCAATATTACCACCATGATCACCGCGATTATTTTATATGGCATAGGTTATGGCCCTGTAAAAGGCTTTGCGATAACGCTGGCGCTTGGTCTTATCACATCGGTATTTACTGGTGTGTATGTATCGAAATATTTAAGCCAAAGCTTATATTTAAAGCTGGGTAAAAAAGCAGGAGTAAACGCGCATGCTTAACACTTTTTTTAAATGTGAGACAGGGTCACGTATGCGTTATATAGGCTTGCTTATAAGTGCCATGTTTGTGTTGTTATCGGTATTCACCATTGCACAAAAAGGGCTTAATTTTGGCCTTGATTTTACGGGTGGTTATTTAACAGAATTTACCACCAGCCAAGGTGTTGAACTAAAACAGCTTGAGCAATTTATTGCTAAAAACCATCAAGGTGAATTTGAACTTACAGCACAGGGCAATAATCATTTTCAATTAACGCAAGCGCCAAGTGAGGAAGCTAATAATGATGCTTGGAAAACCGCGATTAGCCAAAACCCAACTATAAATGCTGAGGTTTTATCATCGGCTTATATTGGCTCTCAAGTGGGTGATGAATTATTTGAGCAAGGCTGCTTAGCCTTATTTGCTGCTATGGTAGCGGTAATGATTTATTTAGCTGTTCGGTTTGAGTGGCGTTTGGCATTAGGCTCTGTGGTGGCTTTATTACATGATTTAGTGCTGGTGGTTGGCTTATTTTCGTGGTTACAAATAGAGTTTAATCTAACCGTTTTAGCCAGTTTATTGGCAATAATTGGCTACTCCCTAAATGACTCAATAATAGTGGGTGATAGGGTACGTGAGCTATTACGCATACCAACAAACATCACACTCAAACCAAGCAGTATTATAAACAGCGCTATTAAAAGCACCTTAACTCGTACGCTTATTACCTCTGGGACTACGCTAGCTACGGTGGCAAGTGTTTGGCTGTTAGCTGGCACGCCGCTGCAGGGGTTTGCCATTGCTTTGTTTGCAGGAATCGTCGTAGGCACGCTGTCGTCTATTTGTATTGCTGCGACATTACCTGAGCTACTTGGGTTAAGTGCTAAAAACTACGATAAGCAAGTGGATCAGCAAACGCAGGCATTAATGGATATGCCATAGCCTTAAATATTAGCATTGTTGTTACACAGCAAAGGGATAGTGTTCAATGTAGCAACAATGCTAATACCAACCTGCATAAATATTTGAACAATTTAACGAATTAAATTCCCCTATAACGTTGTTAACATTTTTTCATTTAGAACAACTAGATGTCAAAAATTTTGCCTAGTTATAGAGCAATTTTCTTATCGTTAAAATAGGTCCCATATCCAAGCAGATTGGTATAAAATAACAAATTATTTTATCGAATTGAGTGAATTCTCCAAATGATTAAAGCCCATGTTACTGAGCACCTGCGGTTTGCCTTAGATGAGCAACTAAACACTGCTAAAATTGCAGCTCAAACAGCTCACGATACCGCTACCCATGAAGAAAGTATTGCAGAGACCCAATACGATACCCTTGGGCTTGAAGCTGCCTATTTAGCACAAGGCCATGCAGAGCGAGTTAATGAGTGCTATAAAGAAATACAACTATTTGAAGCCATATACAACGAACCCGTTACAGACACTATCGCTATAAGCTCATTGGTATGTTTAGAAGACGATGCCAGCACACAAAAATGGTTTTATTTAGGCCCAGCAGCTGGAGGATTAACCGTTGATATTAAAGGCACAACTATTCAAGTGCTTACCTCTGGCGCACCATTAGGCCAACAGTTATTAGGTAAACAAGTCGATGATGAAGTTAGTTTAACTATCGGTGATGTAAAACATAGTTATGACGTGGTTGAAGTACTTTAAATGTAGTTTGTATTTGTCTCTTACTCTGAGGCGAAGCATCTCGTAGGTATTTTTGTTAAATAATTGCCTAAAACTTATAGAATAAAATTAAAGATGAGCCGTTTATGAACTTAGTATTGGTCAGTGATATTTTTGGTAATACAGCGGCTTTAAAAGTATTAGCTGAAAAACTAAACGCTCAGTCTATTGTCGATCCCTATGGCGGGGTTGATATGGCATTTAACAGTGAACAGCAGGCCTATGAGTATTTTAGTCAGCATATTGGCCTTGATGAGTATGTAGCTATTTTACAAAAAGCGATTAAACCACTCGCTGACAACACTATATTGATAGGTTTTAGTGTTGGCGCATCGGCGATTTGGTCAATGTCTGCACACCCGGCGATTAAAACGATAGCTAAGGGCATTTGTTTTTACAGCTCGCAAATTAGGCACCATACAGATATACAACCACAATTTGAGATTGAACTCATATTTCCCTATTATGAGCCGCACTTTGATGTTAAATCACTACAGGTGGTGCTGGCAACAACGGCTAATGTTAACGTAAAACGTGTTGAATACTTACATGGTTTTATGAACCCACACTCGAGTAACTTTAATCAGAATGCTTACGATCAAACATTAGCTGCGCTATCTAAAGAACTAAAAAATTAGCAGTTAAGCGTTATTACTTTCTGTAATTTTCTACAAGTGAGGTTCTGTAATTTCAGGCTTTTTTCACAAACTTGGCCGTTACCATCATTTCGCCAATGCCATCGACTTTACAATCTAGTTGGTGATCTTTTTTATCAAGCACACGTCTAACTACCGCTTTCGTGCCAATTTTTATAACCTGAGAACTGCCTTTAATTTTTAAATCTTTCGCAACGGTTACTTTGTCACCATCGACTAGTAAAGTGCCGTTTGTATCTTTTACCAAAATAACGTCTTCATCGCTTGTATTATTTGGATTCCATTCATAGGCACATTCTGGGCATATAAGCAGTTGTTGGTCTTCGTAAACGTATTCACATTGACATTTAGGGCAAGCGGGAAGAGGCATAATGATCACTTTTAGTGGTAAATTTTGGCTATTTTAAAACACAAATTAACAATAAAAAAGTTCATCAAAAATTTTTATCTTCACGCTAAAAATATCTCGTTTGTGTGTATCTAAAAAAGGGCTTATAAATCACATGTCGCTTAAGCAATTTAAGCGCTAACGTTTATAGTAGATATTCGTTAAAGCACCTATCGTATTAAGTGATTTGCTATTTGCTGCACTTAGTGCGATGGGTGTTTCTATTTGCTGTTTAACTACCTGAGCTAACTAGCCAGGGATTTTTATATTTTGACTTAACTAGGAAAAGTCGTGTTTAAAACCTTAATAGTGGTTGATAACAACGAGCAAGCACTTGCTCTTTCATTTGAAAATGTCATTACGTTTAACACCTACTTACGTGACTACCCAAAACGCAACGAACCTAAAACCCGCATTATTAATTTATGCGACTCAAGCCAATACTTGAGTAAGGGTTATTATTGTTCATTGCTTGCAGAAGCCCGCAAACACCAAGTATTACCAAGCGTTAAAACAATAAACGCGCTTAGAAGCGGCCATGCACCTACTTTAAATACTGGGCAAATTGATGGCGCAGTTTATTTTGGTAATGCTCTAAATGAATTGCAAAGTAAAGCGGCTAAATCGGTATTTAAACAATACCCAGCGCCTATTTTATTTGTCGATCAGCAAGGTTTATTGCAACAAGGCTCTTTAACCTCATTAAGTGAGCAGCAATATACTGCGTTTATTGAAAGGCTCAATGAGTTTACCCAAACGCAATGGCGTATTGGTAAAGTAGAGCGCCGTTTTCGTTGGGATATGGCGATATTGGTTGATCATAACGAAAAAGTACCGCCAAGTGATAGAGATGCAATAGCCCGTTTTATAAAAGCAGCAGCGAAACATGGTATTAACGCAAAAGCACTCAGCTTTGATGAAATAGACAATATTGCCCAGTTTGATGCGTTATTTATTCGTCAAACAACAGCGATTGATCACCCAACCTACCGCCTTGCAAGTAAAGCGCAAAGCCTCGGCTTAGTGGTCATTGACGATGCGGAGTCTATTTTACGGTGCTGTAATAAAGTGTACTTACATGATGCATTTAACTATCAAAAAGTACCGAGCTTAAAAACCGTGGTGGTGGCAGATCAATCAAAAGACACAATTGAGCAACTAGAAGCGTCGTTTACCTATCCGCTGGTTTTAAAAATGCCTGAAGGGTCGTTCTCAAAAGGGGTGTTTAAAGTTGCAAACCGCGGTGAGCTTGAAGCTAAATTAACCGAGCTGTTTGAATATAGCGCATTGGTATTGGCACAAGAATACATGTACACCGAATACGATTGGCGAGTAGGTGTACTTAATGGCCGCGCCATTTATGCATGTCGTTATTTAATGGCGCGTAATCATTGGCAAATATACAACCATGATGCAAAACGTTTTTTTTCCGGTGGCTTTGAAACGTTACCAACCTTTGAGTTACCAAAAGTAGTATTGGATGCAGCTTTAAAGGCCTGTAAAACAGTCGGTAAAGGGTTATACGGTGTAGATGTTAAAGAGCACCAAGGTCGTGCGTATGTATTGGAAGTAAATGACAATCCAAGTATTGATCACAAAGTAGAAGACGGCTATTTAGGTGACGAGCTATACATGATCATTATGGATGAGTTTAAACAGCGTTTAGAAGCACGAGGCCGCGGCTAATGCCTATTGCTTTGGCTGAAAAAGTAACAGTGGCGACCAAGCTAGTTATTCGCCCTGCAATAACCGCTGACTTAAAAGCATTGGTGGCGCTTGAAAATACTTGCTTTAGTAACGATAAGCTAAGTGCGCGTAGTTTAAAGCGCTGGCTTGGGGCTAAACATGGGATTTTATTAGTTGCTGAGCAAAATGCGCAATTATGTGGCTATGGCTTAGTGTGGTGTCATAAAGGCACGCGTTTAGCACGTTTGTACTCGCTGGCCGTATTACCAACGATGCAAGGTAAAGGCATAGCTAAAAAATTACTCAATGAACTTGAAAAAGCGACCAGTGAGCGTGGACGTATTTATTTGCGCCTAGAAGTTGCAGTAAATAACGACAGCGCCATTGGGCTTTATAAAAGTGTGGGGTATCGCGTATTTGGTCAATACAGTGATTATTATGACGATCACAGTGATGCCTTACGCATGCAAAAAAATATTCGCCAAACCAGTGAGTTGCAGGTTGAGCGTTTAACGCCATGGTATCAGCAAACCACCGAGTTTACCTGTGGTCCTGCTGCGTTATTAATGGCAATGGCTGCTCTTGACTCAAACACAGAGCTGAGTCAGTCACATGAATTAGCTTTGTGGCGTGAAGGCACCACGATTTTTATGACCTCTGGGCATGGCGGTTGTCACCCATTTGGCTTGGCACTGGCTGCAAATAAACGCGGTTTTACAAGTGAGGTAATTGTTAATACATCTGAACCATTATTTTTAGATGGGGTTCGCAGTGATAACAAAAAATCAGTATTGGCCACGGTTCATCAACAGTTTGTTGAGGGTATTGCAGCGGCAAATATTTCAGTTACACAAAAAGATGTTGAATTAACTGACATAGAAAACTGGTTGAGTCAGGGGTTTAGTGTGTTGCTGTTAATTAGTACGTATCGGTTTGATGGTAAAAAATCACCGCACTGGGTGTGTGTCACCTATTTAGATGCACATTGTGTTTACGTACATGACCCATTTTGCGAGCCTGGCAATAACAATCAGCTAGCAATTGATTGTCAGTATGTACCAATTGCACGCAGCGACTTTAGCAAAATGTCGGCATTTGGTAGCCAAAGGCTCAGAACGGCAGTTGCTATTGGAAAAGTAAAATAGATTAGGATATTAAGTGACATTTTTAGATTTTATCGATGTAGCGCCATACTCATGGGCAGCTATTGGCACCGCCGCTTTTTGTGGCGCTATTATTGGTATAGAGCGTCAATTGCGCGGTAAACCTGTGGGTATTCGCACATCAGCATTAATAACGTTAGGCACATATTTGTTTTTATCTACGGCGTTTAATTTACAAGGGGATGTGATTGATCATTCTCGTGTAGTGGGGCAAATAATCACGGGTATTGGGTTTTAGGCGCAGGCGTTATGCTGGCAAAGGATGGTGCCGTGGTAGGGGTTACCTCCGCGGCTACTATTTGGGTGCTTGCGTCTATTGGGGTGATGATCGCAACCGAAAACTTAGGTGCAGCAATTAAGCTTTCTGTATTGGTGGTTGGTATTTTATATGGTGTTGATGTACTCGAAGCTAAGTTTAAAAGCCTCAGCAAAGGTGTACATGCTAAAGTAAAAAGTTATCACAAACGTTATTATCGAAAAGACAGTATAGATAGCGAACGCCACTAAATAGTGGCGTTTTTCATGCGGACAATGTTGCGTTTATTGCGCTAAGTGCATCGTTAATTGGTGCGGGCCGGCCAATAAAATAGCCTTGTACACTGTCTACATTGAGCTTTCTTAACGAGTTGAACTCCTGTTCGGTTTCAATTCCTTCGGCAACAATAGTGCAGTCGATTGCTTTTGCAAACCCACACAGCGCTTTTGCCAGCAAAAATTTACGTTTGTCAGTGTTTATATTTTGTGTGAGGCTAATATCTAATTTAATAATATCGGCTTCAAGCTCTAGTATGTGCTGAAATGATGAAAAGCCTGCGCCTACATCATCAATAGCTAAGCGAAGCCCTCTTTTTCTGAGTGGGGTAAGTGCTGTCCGCATTTTTTCGTAGTCGGAAATTGGTGAATGCTCAGTAATTTCTAATACTAGCCTAGTGCAGTCAATGTTTTGTAATGTATTTTCAAGTGCACCGCTTAGGATATGCGATGGTGAGCAATTAATAGCAATGTAAGTTGAATTATTAAATTTGGCTATGTTGGTGACTGCATTTTTAATGGCTAGCATTTCTAAAGCTTCATTTAAGCCAACCTTTTTTGCTTCTTTAAACCATACATCAGGAGTTCTATAAGGTGTAGTAAAAAATCGAGCAAGTGATTCAAAACCCGCAACTTTATTATTTTTTAAACTGAAAATAGGTTGATAGTAAATATTTAAATCATTATCGGTAATAATTTGCTGAATAACTGATTTAGTGTGATTGCGCGATACACGTTTGGATAAATTTATTTCAATTAAGCCTGTCGCTATTTCCGAAATAAGATTTAAAAACGATAAATCGCGATCGTTCAAGCTCTCATCATGGTGTGATTTATAACAACAAAAAGTACCGTATAATTTACCGTTTGACAGGTTGATAGGTACACCTATATAAGAGCCTATACCTAACTTTTTGGTTACCGGCATAGCCTTGGTTATTGGGTTTGCGTTGGTATTAGTAATAACAGGGCTAAGCTTGTCATCGGTGATTTTTTGACAATACGTTTCATCAATCGGATCGGCATTACCCACTTTAACAATTTGGTTTTCAGAGGGATTATCGACCACTTTAAAAACCCGCTCATCGTTAATAAATTCAGATATAAAAGCAACATCCATATCTAAATGTTTACGAACTAACGCAAGTAAGTTAGCTAGCTTAGCTTCAATGGATACGTTATTGTGTTGATCGACAAGCAGCTTGCTAGATTTATCCATCGGCTATTTCTCTATTTGAATTCAAATTAGCTTAGTGAGTAATACTATAATTTATATATATAAAAAGATCTAATCAAGGCTATATCCATCTTTGCTAACCATCAAACGTGAGCATGGTATAGTCAAAACTTAACCAAATAATTTTCGCCTGACTACTTTACGGTATTCGCTGGGTGTTTGGCGTAATACTTTTTTAAATACTCGGGTTAAATGCCCTTGGTCATTATAGCCAACCTCTAAAGCAACTTCCTGAATCGATAAATTAGAAGATGCCAATAAATCTTTGGCGCCTTCTACTCGTAATTGTTGCCAATATTCGATTGGACTTTGGTTAGTGGCACTTCTGAAACGACGGGTAAAGGTGCGATAACTTAGACTAAATTGAGCCGCAACCTCCTTTAAGTTGAGCTCACTGGCTAGATTGGTTTTTAACCAAAACTGTATTTGTGCAATCAGCTCATCTGGGTGTCTATCTACTGCTCCCTCTAAGTAACGTTGATCTTCATAGGGTTTACGAATTTCATGGGAAAAGTTGCGCTCCACATGTTGTGCCGCTTCTTTACCATAATATTGACTAATAATATGTACGATAACATCAGCAAGTGCATTTAAACTGGCTACGGTATACATACGTTCTGACTGGGTGATAAAAAAATCAGGTTTTAAACTTACATTAGGGTAGTCATGCTTAAACTGTTTAGCATAATGCCAATGGGTAGTAGCGGGATGTCCGTCAAGTAAACTAGCCTCTGCAACAAAACAATTACCTGTGCCTACTCCAATTATATGACTTCCTACGGTAAAGCTCTCGATCAGCCAAGTGACTAATTGTTGATTAGCGCGTATCACCGGGCGAGGGTTACGCCAAATGCCAGGCACAATAACTAAATCGCAATAAGGTGAGTTTTCGCTAGTACAATCAGGAATAATCGATAGTCCAGTTCGCGTCTTAATGGCATCACTATTTTTAGCCACTAAATGAATAGCCAGAGGTTTAAAGTTATTTTTATCACTATGGCCTTTGGCAAAAGCCTCACCCGCACGCAGCATCTCAATCGGTAATGTGATACTGGTTACCAACAAATGCTCAAACACTGCGATACCAATATTTATGGGGGGAGTTAATGGGTTGTTGCTCATTGTGAATGCTCCGACCAGTTGTTTTTGGCCTTTTATGCCGCTTATTTGGCTATTAAAGCACAAAGGTGTCTCTATAATCCAATTAAACTAATGTCATATTCTTATAACACGCATTTTAAAGGTAAATTATGACTGCACTACCCGTTATTGTAGGCATGGGAGGCATTAATGCCGCTGGCCGTACTTCTTTTCATCAAGGTTATCGTCGTATCGTGTTAGATAGCTTAGCGGCGCAAGCTCGCCAAGAAACGTTTTTAGGCCTTGCCACATTAATGAACTTAGTGACTACAGTAAACGGCCAACTTGAAGACAGCCAAGGTAATCATGTTGAGCAAAGCGACATTGAAGCACGCTTTGGTGAGCAAATTATTGCTGGTACATTAATTCGAAAAATTGAAAAAGAACATTTTGACGTTGATGCCACACCTTGGCAGCAAAAAATGACGTTAACGGCTTCAGATGATAGTTCAATTGTGTTTGAAACACGTCGTCGTGACTTACCATCGCCTTTACCAAGCAACTGGCAAATAGATGACCTTGATAATAAAAAAGTAAAAGTCACGATTGCTGCTGAGCTAGATGTAAAACATGATTCAACCCGTGATAACCCGATTAAGTCGGCTGGGCAATTTCCAACCGGGTTTGATCCTGCCATTATGTATAACAGCCGCTACCAGCCGCGCGGTTTACAAGCGACCATATTTGCTGCCACCGATGCAATAAAATCAACTGGACTTGATTGGCAACATATTATGAATAGCGTAGAGCCTGACAAAATTGGTACCTATTCAGCATCGGTTATTGGTCAAATGGATGATAAAGGCTTAGGTGGATTAGTTAAAGCGCGTCAGCAGGGCGATCGTGTTAGTACTAAGCAGTTAGCGCTGGGTTTAAATACGATGTCGACCGATTTTATTAACGCCTATGTTACTGGGAATGTGGGGACGACTTTTTCAACTTCAGGCGCATGTGCCACATTTTTATATAACTTGCGCGCTGCCGTTAACGATATTCAAGCTGGTCGTACCCGTGTTGCAGTGGTTGCAAGTGTTGAATGCGCGATTACTCCAGAAGTGGTTGAAGGTTTTGGTAATATGAGTGCGCTGGCCAATATTGAAGGTTTGCGCCGTTTAGATAATTTAAGCAATGATGATGAGCCTGATTACCGTAAAAGTAGTCGTCCATTTGGTGAGAACTGCGGTTTTACCTTAGGTGAGGGGGCTCAGGTTGCTATATTAATGGATGATGCACTGGCTCTGGAACTCGGTGCAGATATTATGGGCAGTGTGCCGGATGTATTTGTGAATGCCGATGGAGTTAAAAAGTCAATTACCTCACCTGGGCCTGGCAATTACATCACCATGGCGAAATCAGCAGCACTTGCTACTAGCTTGTTAGGTAAAGAGGCACTGCAACAACGTAGCTTTATTTTAGCGCACGGCTCAAGTACGCCACAAAATCGTGTTACTGAATCTTTAATTTATCATAAAGTAGCGCAAACATTTGCTATTGATAACTGGAAAGTGACTGCGCCTAAAGCCTATGTAGGCCATACTATTGCGCCTGCTAGTGGCGATCAGCTTGCCATTGCGTTAGGTGTATTTAGTCATAATATTATGCCGGGTATTACCACCATTGATAAAGTAGCCGACGATGTTTACAGCGAACATTTAGATATTCGTAATAGCCACTACGATTGTGGTGATATGGATATTGCGTTTATTAACTCAAAAGGCTTTGGTGGAAATAATGCAACTGCGACTGTGCTGAGCGCAAAAGTAACCATGCAAATGCTTGCTAAACGCCATGGTGATGCACTGATGAACAGCTATGTTGAAAAACATAGCCAAGTAAAAGATGCACAGCATACTTACCAAACGCAAGCCGATTTAGGTCAATACTCGCTAATTTACCGTTTTGGTGATGGTTTAATTGATGAAAATGAGATTGTTTTAGATGAGCACAGCATTACACTGCCAGGCTTTGAAAAAGCAATTACATTTAGTACAACAAATTCCTATCAAGATATGTTCTAAGCACACATACTTGTTAGCAAGGCGCTTTTATAGCGCCTTTTTTAATGTTTGTTCAAATATACTTAGCAATTAAACTGTGTTTATTTTTTTGCTTCCATGCTAAATAATAATTGGCAAGAACGGCTGTTAAGCCAATTACGACTGCAATAAATAGCAGTGTTGCAACATAGCTCATACCGTACCCAGTTGGTAAACCCACCAGTGTTTCGCCATAAGTCATATCAGAAAAACTAAAGCCTAAAACAGGGATAAGTAACCAACTTATTGCATGCAGTAAATACAAGTGGGCTAAGTACGAAAACATACTGGTTTTACCCAATACTTGTAAAAACTTTGGCGAAAAATCACTTTTTAGCTTGCTCAATAGTTTAAGCATAATTAGGCCTATACCAACGGTTAACAACATAAACTGCAGGGAAAGTGGGTATTTGGTCGGGTTTAAAAATGACATTATAGTGAGTAAATAAGAGTCACTAATCGTAAATATTGACGCGTCACCATAAAGATTAAAGCCACGCAAAAGCGTGTATAAAACTAGGCAGCTTACACCCAAAATTAAGCCATAATCCATAACTCGGTTACTGTATTGCTTGGCTTTGTAATAAACACCTGCACAATAGGCTAACGCCATTAACCCAACAATAGGAGCTACGGGGTAGGTGGTTCTAATTTTAAAGTTAAAAGGAAGTTCGAGTACATTTTTTTGATGTAAAACAGACCATATCGTATTTGCGATTGTATTTGGCTCAAAGTTGACGGCATCAAATAAGTTGTGGCCAAATACTAAAATTAAGCCCATGGCAAAAATCGCATACAGACCGATTAAACGTAAAAGCCCCAGAATAATAAATCCCCAACCTATCGCCCAAATAACCTGAGCGTATAACATTGGAAACAGTGGATTAAAGCTCCAAGACCACGACACAATAGTAAATTCAAATAATATAAGGACTAGTCCACGTATAATTAAACTTTTTGAAAAAGCTTGCGTGGAAGTGTATTTATGCTCGGTTATTGCAGCTGAAAGGCCCGCTAAAAATACAAATAATGGCGCACAAAAGTGCGATATAAAACGAGTGAAAAAAGTAAGCGCATCTGTTCCTGGTATGGTCATGGGATCGGTCACTGAATAATTTAGACAATAATACATTCCGTGATCAATCACCATAAATATAATAATAAGACCTCTGAGTAAGTCTATATGGTGTAAACGATTTTGAGATAAAGGTAATGACATAAATATGCTTTGGTATGGATGAAAAAAACGAGTTTAATTATATGTTATATTATATCATTTTGCGAGAGTGATAATAAAATACTTTAGTATAAATTATGTTGTAAACAATTTTTACTTACTAACAGATTTTTACAGTTTTACTTTTTTAATGGAGTTACTCTATTAACTAAATAGTTAAAGTTGAAGCTACTAAAGGGTTAAACATGAAAAAAATATTTTTTTTATCACTATTGCTGATGCTTAATGGCTGTACATTTTTTGGCGTTATGTTGGATGGACAAGCAGCCTCAAATGCACAAGAAAATCAGCGGATGAAAAATCCAGCTCGGTCTACTCCTTATGAAAATCCATTTGAGCCAGTTCCCGTTGATAAGGACGGATTTTCTTTTGCAGAGCTAGGTTTAAAAATAGACTCTGCAGTATTTAGTTTAGTAAAAGGAGATGACGGTGTGATTAGAAAATGTAGGCAGGTTACTAAGGTCTTAAAAGAATGTGTAGAAGTAGATAAATCTACTCTACACAGTAATGAATCTAAGCAGTTAAAAACTGATGATGAAATAATAAGTGTTGGTCTATAAAACTACTAATGAAATAGTAACTATGGTCGTAGCCAGCTTGCATTTCGAGTGTTAACGGATAGCCCTTCTGTGTAGCTACAGTTACTAACTTTTGTGGCTTAAGTTGCTCATCTAAAAAGTTATCTGCATCACCTTGGCTAACCAACATAGGTAAATAATCAGCTTGTTTGGCTTGTTGCATTAATTCGCAGCTATCATATTCTGCCCAGACTGATTTATCAGTACCTAAGTAGCCAGTAAAAGCTTTAACACCCCAAGGACAATCTATCGGGTTTACAATTGGGCTAAATGCTGTAGCGCTGGTATAAGCTTTAGGATTTTTAAGGGCAATTATTAATGCGCCGTGGCCACCCATAGAATGCCCAGAAATTGCTTTTTTAGTTGTTACTGGAAAATGTTGCTCTATTAATGCAGGTAGTTCCTTCACCACATAATCGTACATATTAAAATGAGTATTGTAAGGTGCCTGCGTTGCATTGACGTAAAACCCTGCACCTTGGGCAAAATCGTAGCTATCTTCGTTAGGAACGTTTTCACCACGCGGACTGGTATCAGGTGCGACAATAGCGATGCCTAGCTCTGCCGCTTTTTTAAACGCGCCTGCTTTTTGCATAAAGTTTTCATCGGTACAGGTTAATCCTGATAACCAATAAAGTACTGGTACTTTATTTTTTTCACTGGCGCCTGGTGGTAAAAATACCGCAAAACGCATGCTGCAATGGGTGCTTGAGGAAGTATGGCTATACTGCTTATGCCAGCCACCAGCCACTTTTGCCGTTGAGATATTTTCTAACATAACAATCCTTAAAAGCCGTTACTTAATAGCAACGGCTGGTAATGGTGATTAAAAGAAATTAGTAATGAATAACAGTACGAATACTCTTACCTTCGTGCATTAAATCAAAGGCATCGTTAATTTCTTCAAGGCTCATGGTATGGGTAATAAAATCATTAAGAGCGAATTCACCCGCCATGTAACGCTCTACAATTTCAGGAAGTTGCGAACGACCCTTAACGCCTCCAAATGCGCTACCACGCCATACACGGCCAGTAACAAGTTGGAACGGGCGAGTTGAAATTTCTTGGCCAGCACCAGCTACACCAATAATTACAGATTCTCCCCAGCCTTTATGACAACACTCAAGGGCAGAGCGCATTACATCAACGTTACCAATACATTCAAATGAGTAATCAACACCGCCGTCGGTCATCTCTACAATCACTTCTTGAATTGGCTTGTCGAAGTCTTTTGGATTAATTAAGTCGGTAGCACCGAGTTTAGTCGCAAGATCAAACTTAGAGGTGTTAATATCAATACCAATAATACGGCTTGCACCAGCCATTTTGGCGCCAATAATGGCCGACAAACCAATGCCACCTAGACCAAAAATTGCCACCGTATCGCCCGTTGTTACTTTTGCCGTATTTGTTACAGCGCCCATACCGGTAGTGACACCGCAGCCCAATAAGCAAATTTCCTCTAAAGAGGCTTCTTTATTTACTTTAGCTAGCGAGATTTCAGGAAGTACTGTGTATTCAGAAAAGGTCGACGTCCCCATATAGTGATAAATTGGTTGGCCGTCTTTGAAAAATCGCGTTGTGCCATCTGGCATTAAGCCTTTGCCTTGTGTTTCGCGTACAGCAGAGCACAAGTTGGTTTTACCTGAAGTACACATTTTGCATTCACCACATTCTGCGGTGTATAGAGGAATAACGTGATCGCCAACTTCTACACTTGTAACGCCTTCGCCCACAGCGTAAACCACCCCGGCACCTTCATGGCCTAAAATAGCGGGGAAAATGCCTTCAGGATCTTCACCTGATAAAGTAAAAGCATCTGTATGGCATACACCTGTGGCAGTAATTTTTACCATCACTTCGCCTTTTTTAGGCATCATCACGTCAACTTCTTCAACGCTTAAAGGCTGATTAGGGCCCCAGGCAATCGCTGCTTTTGATTTTATAAATTCAGACATGTGTATATCCTTTGTAGTGGTTTGAATATCAATTGTAGACCCAAACTGTTTGGGTGATGTGTCTATTGTATTTATTTCTATAACAATGATAATCTCTAAATTAATAAAACACTTTTACAGTATGGTAATAATAATGCGTTGGGAAGGGATTGATGAGTTTATTTCTGTTGGCGAAGAGGGAAGTTTCACTCAAGCTGCACAGGCGTTGGGTCTATCGGTTGCCCATATTAGCCGCCATGTTACTAAGCTTGAGCAACGGTTAAATACCCAACTTTTAACGCGTACGACCCGAAAGGTGGTATTAACCAAAGAAGGTGAGCAGTTTTTACACCAAGTAAAACATTTACAACACGCTATGGATGAAGCCACTCAGGGGCTCGCGTCTGTGCAAACATCCCCTAAAGGTAAAATTAAATTAACCGCACCGGTTATGTATGGTGAAAGTTTTATTATGCCGATAGTGCATTCGTTTATGCATGATCACCCCGAGGTAGAAGTAATCGCAACGCTCTCTAACGAGCAAGAAAACTTGCTGGAGGGCGGCTTTGATTTAGCCATTCGATTAGGCCATTTAAAAGATTCGAGTTTAAAAGCGCGACGCTTGAGCTCTCGGCGATTTATTATGTGTGCTGCACCAAGCTATTTAGCGCGTTTTGGCGAACCCCATACGTTAGGTGAACTTAACCAGCATCAATGCTTAATTGGTAACAGTAGTTATTGGCGAGTAAATGAAAATAATCGTGACAAACATATTAAAGTAGCTGGGCGGTTGCATTGCAATAGCGGTTGGGCACTGGTTGACGGCGCTAAAAAAGGGTTGGGTATTGTTCAGTTGCCGGATTACTACATAGAGAATGAAATAAAAACAGGGCAGTTAGTACCAATATTAACAGCCTATCAACCTCAACAAGAGGGGGTGTGGGGGCTTTATCCTCCTCGGCAATTTGTTGCTACTAATGTACGAGTATTACTTGATTATCTAGTAACAGGATTAAAAGTTTAGCTTGGCTTAGTGATTTGCTTATAATATAGCCAAGTATAAGATTTATAAATTATTTCTTACATTTATGGTGATATTCAATTGCGCTGAGTTCGTGCTACTATAAAGCCACACTTTTAGCATTAATGTTTTAATTAATATGTTTCAACCTGTTAGCCTGTTTATCGGACTTAGATATAGTCGCTCTTCCAAAGGCAATGCGTTTATTTCGTTTATTTCTTTTTTTTCTATTGCAGGTATAGCGATTGGTTTAATGGCGCTCTTTACAGTAAGTAGTGTCATGAACGGTTTTGAAAGCAGCCTGAAAATGAATATGCTCGGACTCATTCCACACGTTGAAGTGCAGGCAAAACAACACTCTAAAACGCAAATGAATACTCTTAAAGCTGATCTTGAGCAATCACCGTATGTTGAACATGTTAGTTTATACCGCCATGGTGAAGCTATACTACAAACAAATAAAGACCTGCATGGTGTGCTGCTGCAAGGGCTCTATGATAATGATGGCTCGCTTTATAAAATCACTGACAAAGTAGTGCAGGGGAATTGGCAAAGTGTATTAAATAATAATTATCACATTGCTATTAGCCGTTATCTAAGCCGTAAACTCGGCGTTAGCTTGGGCGATAAACTGCGCGTTATTATGCCCAATGCGTCAACTTATACACCCCTTGGTCGTGTCCCTAGCCAGCGTTTATTCAAAATTGCTGCAATTTACGAAACTGGTTCAGAAATTGACATGGGACTGGCATTTACCAGTGGTGTGTCATTGCAACGAGTATTAAAGCAAAGTAGCTCTACACCCCCTAATTTAAGTGTGTCACTGCATGAGCCATTTGCACTTGATGAATTTATTCAAGACAGCCAACTTATTCTGAAGAATTTTAAATACACCGATTGGCGCAGTAGCCAAGGCACTTTATTTGCCGCTGTGGCGATGGAGAAACGCATTATGTCTATGTTATTGGGCTTAATCGTGCTGGTGGCGGTGTTCAATATTGTGTCGGCGCTCACCATGATGGTGAGTGAAAAACAAAGCGAAGTTGCGATACTGCAGACACTAGGGCTAACGCCAAGCCAAGTACAAACTGTATTTATGGTTCAAGGTTTATATAACGGTGTGATTGGTACGGCAGTAGGTGCCTCTTTAGGTATTTTATTTAGCTTATATATTAATGAACTGCTGGCGTTGGTTGGCTTAAATTTATTATCGGGGATTTCACTGCCGGTCAAATTTGATGCGCTTAGCTTAAGTGTGATTGCGCTTTTAAGCTTAGCCATGAGCTTTTTAGCGACTTTATATCCCGCGCGCCAGGCCGCTAAAGTAAACCCAGCCGAGGTATTACGTTATGAATGATTTAGTAATTAGTTGTGAACAAATAAGTAAAGTGTACCAAGACGGGCAAAACCAAGTTGAGGTATTAAAAGGGGTTGATTTAGCCCTAACCCAAGGTGAAATGCTAGCTATTGTAGGTAGCTCAGGTTCAGGTAAAAGTACCTTATTACATATTTTGGGTACCTTAGATACCGCCAGTTCTGGCAGTGCAAAAATCAAAAACCAAGATGTGGCTAAACTTTCTCGCAGCCAACAAGCCGCGTTTAGAAATCAAAACTTAGGGTTTATTTACCAATTTCATCATTTATTAATGGAATTTAGTGCGGTTGAAAATGTTGCTATGCCACTGTTAATAAAAGGCTTGAGTGCCAAAGAAGCAAATGTAAAAGCGCTCGACATGCTCGATAAAGTCGGCCTTGCGCACAGAAGTAGCCATAAACCGTCGGCACTTTCTGGTGGCGAACGCCAACGTGTTGCCATAGCGCGTGCTTTAGTGACTGAGCCTGCACTGGTTCTTGCAGATGAGCCAACGGGTAATTTAGATAAGCAAAACGCGATTAAAATTTACGATTTAATTAATCAGCTAAATAAAAGTTTAAACACCAGTTTTGTGGTGGTGACTCATGATTTAGAGCTTGCCGACAAGCTGGGTAAAATAGCGTATTTAGATGATGGTAAATTATCAATAAAAGAGTCAAACCATGTTGCTTAGTGCCTTTATAAGTAAACGTTTCAGAGCCTATTCAGGCCATAAAGATGAAAAAAACGCGTTTGTTAGTTTTATTGCTAAGGCATCTACTATTGGTATTTTACTTGGTGTTGCCGTTTTAATTGTGGCGTTATCGGTGATCAATGGTTTTGAACAACAATTGGTTCATCGTTTATTAAGTGTAGTGCCACAAGTTGAATATGTAGCACCAAGCAGGCCGATTGCTGATTGGCCCAGCAAAGTCGAAAAATTAAAACAGCAACCACAAGTAACAGGAGCAGCCCCATTTATAGCAGTAAATGGTATGGCGCAATTTAAAAGCCAATTAAAAGCAGTTGAAATACGAGGTGTTGAGCCTTCGCTAGAGAGCGACGTATCAGCGGTTAACCAATTTACACAAGGTAAATTAGTCAGTCAGCTAGCACTTGAGGATGTTATTTTAGGCAAGCAAATTGTCACTCAACTTAATATATCAATAGGCGACAATGTCACTTTATTGATCCCACAAATTAGTGAAAAAGGACAATCATTACTTGCGCCAAAACGGGTTACGTTAACACTCGCAGGCATTATAGAAATGGGCGGGCCTATTGATAGCAGTGCCGCGTTTATTCACCTTAGCAAAGCACAACAAACCTTAGGTTACGATCAAAGCCAAGTAACCGGCCTACGTTTACGGGTTGATGATGTGTTTGCAGCGCACCAAATAGCGTTGAGAGTAGGGCAAACTGTTACTGATTACGTGTATATATCGAGTTGGTTTAGAACCCAAGGCAGCTTGTATCAAGACATTCAAATGGTGCGCACGATTGTTTATATTGTGGTGTTTTTAATTATTGCAGTCGCCAGTTTTAACATTGTTTCGTCATTAGTGATGGAAGTGCGCGAAAAAGAAGGCAATATTGCCATTTTAAAAACCATGGGTGCCAAAGACAGTACCATATTGGCTACTTTTGTAATGCAAGGCTTAACTCAAGCATTTGTTGGCGTAGTTTTAGGCTCTATTATTGGCGTTATTCTAGCAATCAATATTAGTGAGCTCTTTACTTGGCTGAGTTTATTGCTGGGTGAAAATCCGCTAGAAGGTGTGTATTTTATCGAATTCTTACCGAGTAAATTAGTTTGGCAAGATATAGTGTTAACTGTTATTGCCACCTTTGTGCTTGCAATATTGGCGACGCTGTATCCAGCATGGCAAGCAACACGTGTTGATCCGGCAAAAGTATTGGGTAATTAAACACAGTATTTAATAGGGCGCTTAGTGTAACTCTGATAAACTGCGCCGCTATTAAACAGCTTTTGTTTGCTGAGCACTTATTTTACCTGGGATTTACTTTGACAAATAACGATATTTTACGCCGTATTCGCTACACCTTTGATTTAACCGATTCAGCAATGGTTGACGTGTTCGCCGCTGCAGAGCACAGCGTCAGCACAGAGCAGGTGATTGCATGGTTAACTAAAGAGGGCGAGCAAGGTTACACCCCAATAAGTGACACCGAATTTGCGGTATTTTTAAATGGCTTTATAAATACCAAGCGCGGTAAACGTGACGGTGAGCAGCCAATCCCAGAGACTAAATTAAACAATAATATTATTTTTATGAAATTACGTATTGCTTTAAATATGAAAGCAGAGGACGTAATTGCCACACTCGCATTAGTTGATTTTGATTTAAGTAAGCATGAACTCAGTGCATTTTCACGTAAAGTTGAAAACAAACATTACCGTGTGTGTAACGATCAAGTTTTACGTTTATTTTTAACCGGTGTGCAGCGTACTTTTCGCCCAGATGGCGAAAAAGCTTAATGTATTTTATGGAGGTTGGTTAGCAACCTCCATTAAACCTCTTAAACGAACTCACTAAAATCTACGCTATTATCAGTCTTACCCCTTCTACAACTTCAGTCTCATAAAGCATTTTATATTTTTGCGCTCGTAAAAACGTAGAGTCGTATTTTGTTTTACTATTTTTAATACTTTTAACGTGTTATTCATTAAAACTGGTGTTTTTAGCATAAAAATTCTTTTTTAATGGGTTTTTATACAAAAGAAACAACAATTTAATTCAACATCAAACACGTGCATCCAGTTTATCTATGATGTTAAAGTGTAAAAATAATGATCGCATAATCAATTTCTCTACTAACAATAACGTTGATCATTTTTCCTGTTTCGAATTTAAAAATACCTACATGGAAGAGTAAATATGGATTATATACACAAAACTATTTCGCAATTAAAGCAGACGAGTCCTGCGCAATGTGAGTTTTATCAAGCTGTAGAAGAAGTGCTAGACTCTCTAGAGCCTATATTTTCGCAAACCAGTCACTACCAACAACAAGCAATTATTCAAAGAATGGTAGAGCCAGAGCGCCAATTAATGTTTCGTGTGCCTTGGGTTGATGACGAGGGCAATATTCAAGTCAATAAAGGCTACCGTATCGAATTTAATTCGGCGTTGGGACCATATAAAGGCGGCTTACGTTTTCATCCTAGTGTGAATGCCAGCATTATAAAGTTTTTAGGGTTTGAACAAATTTTTAAAAATGCACTAACTGGTTTGCCTATAGGTGGTGGCAAAGGAGGCGCTAATTTTGATCCTAAAGGACGCTCTGATGGCGAGATAATGCGCTTTTGCCAATCGTTTATGACCGAGTTATATCGTCATATTGGCCCTACAACCGATGTACCTGCAGGGGATATTGGCGTAGGGGCGAGAGAAATTGGTTATATGTTTGGCCAATACAAACGCTTAACAGGGCGCTATGAAGGCATACTAACCGGTAAAAGTTTACTTTGGGGCGGATCGCTTGCTCGCAAAGAAGCAACGGGTTATGGCGCGGTGTATTTTGCTAACTATATGCTTGAAGATCGTGATGACAGCTTATCAGGAAAACGCTGTTTAATTTCAGGCTCAGGCAATGTGGCAATTTATGCCATGGAAAAATTATATCAACTAGGGGCTACGCCTATTGCCTGTAGTGACTCAAAAGGCACTTTGTACGATGAGAGTGGCATTGATTTAAAACTTATTAAGCAATTAAAAGAACAGTCACGAGGATGCCTGAGTGACTACCTAGATACTCACTCTCAGGCAAAGTATACGCCTCGCGATGAGTACCCTCAGGATGGTCATGCTGTATGGCGTTACAGTGCGGATGCGGCTTTTCCTTGTGCTACACAAAACGAATTAACCCAAGCGGATGCAAAAGCACTACTTGAAAATGGCTGTATTTTAGTCAGTGAAGGGGCGAATATGCCCTCAACCAAAGAAGCGATTGATTGCTTTATTGAAGCAAAAATTGCTTATGCCCCTGGCAAAGCAGCGAATGCCGGTGGGGTAGCAACCAGTCAATTAGAAATGGCACAAAATGCCAGTATGCAAAGCTGGACATTTGAGCAAGTAGATGAAAAGCTTAAACAAATAATGAAAGATATATTCACAACAGCCAACGACACTGCAAAAGAGTTTGATCAACCCGGTAACTTACTTTTAGGCGCTAACATCGCTGGATTTAGACGTGTAGCCGATGCAATGATTGAACAAGGTGTAGTGTAACAGCTCGGTTAATATATAATTTTTAGTAGCTTATACCTGTTTGATAGTGACATTTAATAAGTGTTGAACGAACAGGCAGGTATGAGCGAAAGATAGTTATTGAAGTGAGGTGTCATTAGCTAAGTTATATTAAAAGGGCACTTTCGTCATTTCTACATATTCAAATAATCTACAAAAAGCATAATATTTATAACTAGCAATAGCTTACACTATTTGTTATTAATATAAGTTCATAAAATGAGGATGTTTTTCGTGAAAATAGAGAAGCTGTCCTCTAATAAAGCTGTGACATGCAAAAAGGAATTTCGTATGAATATCAATGCAACAATTCTCGGTCAATTTATTTTTATATCAATGATCGTAATAACTGGTTTAAGCTTTTATCTCGGTAAACGTAAAACCCAAAATGTTAAAACAACAACCTTTATTGGTTTTTTATTGTCATTTATACCGCCATTAGGTTTAATATTTGTCGCAGTTTTGGCACTCAAAAACGATGTTATAAATAATAATGACTCTACTATTTAGGTGCCTAATTTTATATAAAATCCATTTTAATTTTCTAAAACAGTTGGTTAGGCTCTGAACCATTACATATTGAAACCACTGTTTAGTGCGCTTAATATGACGTTAAAAGGCCTAATCTAACCCCAGCTTAAATTTAAAATGAATACGTGTCGAAAATATTCAATACCTATATTGAGACAAAAGCTATCTTAGCTCCAACTACATTTAAGGAGGTGAGATATGTTTTTTCGTGCAAATTATTTTGAGCTAGCACCTAAAGCAATACAGATTCTGATGAACCAAGAAGACTATCTGCGTAAGCAATTTAGTATTTCAGAAACAGTAACAATCCCGATCTGGGAATTGATTAAACTAAGAGTGTCGCAGATGAATCAGTGTGCCTTTTGTATTGATATGCACAGCAAAGACGCATTGAGTCATGGGGAAACTCATGAACGTATTATTGGCTTAAGTGCATGGCGTAATATGCCTTTATATTCTAAGACAGAACTAGCTGCGCTCGATTGGGCTGAATATTTGACCCTAGCTAACCCCGTAGACGAAGAGTTCTATAAGAATACGGTAGAAGTATTAGGTGAAAAAGCTGTAGTGGATTTGACCATTGCGATTAATGCTATCAATAGCTGGAATCGAATTGCTAAGACGTTTATGCCAGAGGTAGGCAGCTATAAACCGTAATAAATTATTTGAACAGGCATTTAATTTTCAGTTGTCTCAACCATCGGGGCAGCTGTCTGCGTTTGTGCAGGGAGTATGGTCAGCATCTGTACAGCAACCGGTTCCGATAGTAAAGCCGCTGTATTCTGATGCTGGCAGCGGCATTATTTTTAACCTTGTTGGTGACGTGATGATTGGCAATGAAACCCTGCCGGAAGGTGTCATTATGCTTGCTATAAATAAACAGACTGAGAATATTGTTCTGCAATCTGGAGCACAACTCTCAGGCATTCGTTTCCATCCAGCCATTTGCTATGGTGTTTTGGGACAGCATTACGACAAGCCAACACTTTTATTGCCAGAGGAAGACCAGCTTTATAACCTTTATGGGGTTTATAATGATCTCCGAATTCAAAAAGACATTGAAAGGCGAATTGAAACTCTGCACCGCTGGGCAGATAAAAACCTAGATTTTTCCAAAGTAATTCCAGCCCCTCTGAAGAAAGCACTAATGTATATCGAGCAGGATGAAACGCCGGGGCAATTAAGTGCAAGTATTGATTTGAGCCAACGGCAAATTGAGCGTATTTTTAAACTTTGGCTAGAAATGACTCCCAAACATTATCAGCGGATTTTAAGGGTTAAAAAAACAATCAGCTTTTTACGAACATACAAAAAAGCAAACTTAGCTGATGTTGCTCACCAATTTGGATTTAGTGATCAGGCGCATATGACACGGGAATTTCGTACTTTTGCATGTATTACGCCAGGGCAAATAGAGTGAGTTTTTGGCTTTCATACTTGGTTACCACCGGTAAATGTTTTTCAGCTAACTCAATAAAACTAATTTCGTGCAAAGCCTATTTATCAAATCATTAAACAGGACAAAAGTAGTTGGCATTTTCTCCTTTTTCGCTTATTTTAGCCAACCATTTTTTGCCTCATAATGAGGTATCACTTTTGTAGGAAACGCACGATGAAAACAATAATCTTCAGTCTTTTAATAGTCACTACTTTATTTTCAGCTAGCACGTTCGCAAATAATGATTCGCAATACGAACAAATGGCAAAGCAACTTTCAAAACAGCTAGAAACTTCCATGAAAGTAATGAATAACCCAAAGTTAATTAAAGCCAATGCAAAATATATAAAAAGTTTATATGAAGCTTTGGTTGAAGAGGGTTTTACTAAAGAGCAAGCATTACAACTCGTTGCAGCAACTCTAGCAAGCAAAAAGTAAAACTAACGAGCCTAGTAACCATGTGAATACTAACAGCTCACTCAGTTTTGCTTCGCTTCACATTTTAGCAAATTACTACCAGCCCCTCCTGCGGGGCTATGGATCAAAACGGAGACTGGAGTATAACTATGCTATTAGCTAATCTCTCACACCCGTTAGCTTAAGCTGACACCCATTCTAAAAATTCAATATGTAAAAGCGGACTTGTATTTTGAATTTGGTACAGTTTTAACAAATAAATAAAGTGACTGTTTTTAGATTTTATTCGCCTCATATCTAACTGGTAGTGCCAACTAATAAATTTGGAGTTTATCTGATAGGTAAGTACTAGCGATTATTTCTGTAATTGGTAAAATTTTACCAATCCTTTTGATAGCCCAATAGGAAAGGTCGAGTAATGATCGCTTCCTTCAACAACTTCCTCTTCTAGCTTTAATTTTTGGTAATTACGTGAGCGTAATAGATTTGCAAACTTCACATGACCTGCGACCATATCTTCTTTCATGCCATTTTCTAACGTTTCTAATGCGCCAGTTGCCATAAATACATTAGCCTGCAGCGATGTGTTTTTCTGGGCATATTTATTTTCTAACTCAAATATCCAATTATTCTTAAACCAGAGTGAAGGGCTGGTTAAGATATAAGTAGAAAACAGCTCAGGCTTGGTCAACAATACCCAAGCGGCAAAAGATCCCCCCAATGATTGCCCAGACAATATTCTTTGTTCAGGGTTAACTCGGTAATTGCGCTCAATGTACTGAAAGATTTCTTTTTCAATAAATGCTAAGTATTCAGTTGCTCCACCTGTGGTGTATTTTGTCCAGCTCTGATCAACGACAGGTGTTAAATCTCTAACTCGACTAAATTGACCGTCTTCTCCGTGAGCAAATGAAATACCAACAATAATGACTTTATCCATGTCTCGAACATGAGTGACACCAGCAGCTACTTTAAAAGTATAAGGTCCATCATTTAAGTAAAGTACAGGGTATTTTTTAGATTTATTCTCTACTAAGAAATAACTACGGGGTACTTTGATATATAAATCGTATTTCTTACCCAGCACTGTGGATTTAATTGTTACTACTTTACTGTTAGCAATTTCAAAACGATGGCCTTCAGCGAGTGCAAGATTGCTGCAAATTATATTGAGCATAAAAATTAAAGCTAAGTATTTTACAAAACACGAGGAGGAAATAATTAAACTGCATATTGTCAAAAAAGTAGTCGGTTTCATTTTGGCTAAATCCTTTGCTATCGATAATGCTAAAGTTGAAAAGTTTTTAGTATGACAAACAGTAACTTGATGTCCATCTAACGTTTTATCCAGTTTCAAACTCATAGTGCGACACGTGTCACGGTGTTGCGTTTTAACATACAGGATGTTAAAGTGCGACACAAGTCACACCTCTTGAGTCTTTATATGAAACCCAATTCAACAGAGTTAGAAATACTGAAATTACTTTGGAAAAAACAGCCACGTACAGCCAAAGAGATTCATGAACACTTAGAATCAAAGTATGGCTGGTCATACTCATCTACACGTAAAACCTTAGAAAGAATGGGCAATAAAGGAATTTTAGAGGTGGGCTCCTCTGGCAACAAAAAAACCTTTAAAGCATTAGTTGAGAAAATACCGACGCTAGCATCTTATATGCAGGAATTCGCAACCAATGTCTTAGAGTTAGATGAACCACTCCCTGTCACTATGTTCGCTGATAGCCGTTTAATAAATAAAGCTGAAGTCGATGAATTAGAGGAATTGTTAAATCAACTTTCAAAGGATGAAAAACAAAAGTAGTGGACTCTTTCATTATTCAATTCATAGTAAATAGTATTTTTCCTTGGCTTATATTTTCTGGGCTTGTTTATGTTTGCTCATCTTATATAACCAAGCACGACAATACCTCGCCAGGTATTTGGTGGTCTGCGCTTATAGCCAGCTTTTTACCTTTTATTCCTTTATCTCTTGGCACTATTAATATACCTATCCCTGATTTCGATTATATAAGCTCTAGTTTGCAAAGCGCACAAATAGTAAAGCAAGCCAGTATAACCCATGTAAGTTTGCAGAAAATTGATTTAATCTCAACAGCGCTAATTGTTGGTTACTTTGGTTTTACCTGCTTAAAACTCGTTAAATTATTGCTTGTGTGGCAGAAACTCAAAAGCTTAACGAGATCTTCTGAGTCAATAAATGAGCTGTCGACTAGTAAGGTGAAGATTGTCATTTCCTCGCAAAACCACAGTCCTTTTGTCATTGGTATAACAACAGCCTATGTTGTGCTACCTCATTATTTTTCATTCCTAAATAAAGATCAGCAAGGCATTTTGATTCAACACGAGCTAACCCATATTACAAACAAAGATCATATTACGATTCTTTTATGGAGGATCTTAAGCATCGTTTTATGGATAAACCCATTTGTTAAAAAGATGGAATGGCAGTTTATTCGCGCTATGGAGCATAGGTGTGATAGACATACAATATGTCGCTTTAATCTCAACAAACATGATTATGCTAAGGCACTGCTGCAATCATTAAAAAAGAGCATTCAATTTAGTAACAACAATCCAGTCGCTCAATTTAGTTCTGCTGTGCTTTGTGCTGATGATTACAAAGCGAGGCTTTCAAATATTGCTTCGCCATCGAGTAAAAGCAAACTTGCTTTAACTTTTAAGTTCTTCTTAATGATACTGGTTATTTTTAGTCTGCATACATTTTTAAAAGACCCCGCAATGACAGGGAAGCTCACTTGGCAACATCCACTAAATAGCCATACGATCAGCTCAACATTTCGTAGCATAAGCAAAGTCAGAGGATATAAACCGCATCAAGGTATAGACTATGTTGCCCAAAGAGGAAGCCCTGTGCTGTCTGCTGCAGATGGAGTAATAGTTATTTCAGGTAACAAAACCTTGCATTCGAACTATGGAAATACTGTATTAATTCAACATAAAAGTGGCTATCAAACGTTATATGCGCACCTAGAATCAAGTGACGCTAAAGTCGGCTCTTGGGTTAAAGCAGGGCAGGTTATTGGTATCATTGGTGATACAGGTAAAACGACAGGGGTTCACCTGCACTTTGAAGTAATTAAAGACAACCAAAGAGTTGATCCTAGTTTAGTCCTCGTTACTAAATCATAAAATAATGGCTTTTATTTCAAATGTTTATAGAGTTATAAAGGTGTAATATGTATCAAAAGCTGCTTTTTATTATTTTTACTTTTCTTTTTAGTTCATTTAGCTATGGTGGCAAAGTATATGAGAGCTTCCCAGACAAAGTAAATCCATCAGAGCATTATGTTTTTTATTCTCACGGATTCATTGTAGAGGGTAAAGATCCCACACCTATTCATGAGCGTTGGGGGCAATATAACTTTCCAGCGATTAAACAGGAACTTGCCGACTCAAGCTATCATTTAATTGCTACTCATCGGCCAGCTAAGACTCACCCTTTTAACTACGCTCAACAGCTATCTAAACAAGTAACTAAGTTACTAAAAAATGGCATACCTGCGAGCAATATATCGCTAGTTGGCTTTTCTCGCGGCGGGTTTATTACGGCAATTACATCGAGCCATTTAAAAAACATCGATATTAACGTTGTGATTTTAGCGGCTTGTACCAGTGGATTAGCTAAAAAAACAGAAATAGCTATTTATGGTCATTTATTTTCAGTGTACGAAACCTCTGACTCTGTTGGTTCATGTGACGATGTCGTTAATAGAAGCATTAATACGGTTAGTTCTTACACAGAAATATCTATTTCAACGGGTAAAGAACATGGCGCTTTTTTCACACCGAGAAAAGAATGGATATTACCCGTTAAAGCGTGGCTCAAACGTAAAAAGATTCAGTAATATCGTATAAGCCTAAGTTCACATAGCCGATAATTAAATTTAAACAATTTTAAAAAATAATAAGCTAAGGATTAAATCAACTTCATGGAAATTAGAAAATTAAATTCTCTAAGAGCTTTAGCTGCCCTTATTGTATTTGTTACTCACTTTTCAGATATTACTCATTGGTTAAATGGTTCCCTAGGCGGCGGTTCAGGAGCCTATGGCGTAATGTTATTTTTCCTTCTTAGTGGTTTTTTAATGTCATTTCTCTATTTAGATACCAAATTTAGCAGACTGAACATTAGACGATACGTACTAGCTAGAGCCGGACGAGTTTTACCTCTGTACCTTGTAATTGTTTTTAGCTCTTACTTATTAACTCAAAATAATTATGACATTTTATACAACATAACTGATCTTAATTCGCTAATAGGTCACCTTTTGTTCATGCATGGTGAAAGCGTACTTTGGACAATTCCACCAGAAATACAATTTTATATAATCTTACTCGTTTTTTGGTTTTTAGCAGGCGATAGAAAAGGGTATATATATTTACTAATTGTGACTTTTATGATGTTTTGGTACTTGGCTGACTTCCCAAGAGTATTTGGTGAAATTAAAAGTGTCCATTACAACATATTTAGTACTTTAAGAACGTTACCGTACTTTTTTATTGGCGTTATATTTGGTTTGCATTACAAATTATTTAAAGTGCCGAGTTATATGAAGAGCAACTGGTTTATATTAGCTTTGTGTTTAATACCTTTATTGTATCCTGAGTTTTCACCTATTAACGAGGGTGACAAGAAAAGAATGTGGCTTAGTTATGAAGTTCTATTTGTTATGAGTACAGTATTCTTTTGTGTTGTTTTTTTAATCCCAGACAACAATATTTTTTTAGCAAATAAGGTTGGTGACTTTTTAGGTAAAGTGTCTTACTCATTTTATTTATTGCATATGCCTATTATTGGAATGGTGAATAAGTTTAATTTAAATATTGAACTTAAACTGTTGCTATCACTAAGCCTGAGTGTTTTTTTTGCGCATCTATCGTACGTATTCTTTGAAAGGCCTATTGCAAATAAAATTAGAAGCGCCTCAAATAAAAAGAAGCTCAACATTTAAATTTTACACATTTAAGAAAGCTAGAATGTTTATTACACTGGACTTTGTTGTTTATTCTGCTCCATATCACTAGGTGCGAAAGAAAATAGAGAGTTTAAAATTCGAAATACGCATCCCCTAATGTTGCTGAGCCTTAGGTTGATAATTTATATTTAAAATACAATGCAACGTTTAATCGTTGCATTGTAATAAAGTAGCCGTTAATTATTACGAAAATGCAGATTCGGCGAGCTCTTCTTGCATTTGTTCGCGCATTTTAAATTTTTGCAATTTGCCGGTTACTGTCATCGGGTAATGTTCTACAAAACGAATGTATTTAGGCTGTTTAAAGTAGGCGAGTTTGTCCTTTAAAAATAATCGAATTGCTTGCTCATCAAGCACTTCACCTTCTTTAGGCTGGATCCAGGCACAGACTTCTTCGCCAAACTTTTCATCGGTAATACCAAAAATTGCCGCATCTTGTATCCCTGGGTAGGTGTATAAAACTTCCTCAATCTCACGGGGATATATATTTTCTCCGCCGCGAATAATCATGTCTTTAATTCTGCCAACAATACTGACAAAGCCTTCACTGTCCATTACTCCTAAATCGCCTGAATGTAACCAACCTTTATTATCGATAGTGGCTTTGGTTTTCTCTTCATCATTCCAATAGCAGCGCATAATGCCGGCACCACGGCTACAGACTTCACCGGGTTGGCCTATTTTTTGAACTTCACCCAGTTCATCAATAATTTTTACTTCAGTGTGCGCAAGCGCTCGTCCTACTGTGGTGACTTGACGCTCAATTGATGAGTCGGTTTCAGTGATATTGTTGATTGGGCTACACTCTGTTTGTCCATAGGCTATAACGACTTGGTTCATATTCATTAGTGTTTGTACTTTACGCATAACTTGTTCAGGACAGGTTGAGCCTGCCATAACGCCGGTTCGTAATGTACTTAAGTCATAATCACTGAAGTTATTAAGCTCTAATTCGCTTATAAACATGGTAGGCACGCCATGAAGCGCGGTGCATTTTTCTTGTTGTACCACCTCTAATGTGGTTTTTGGATCGAAAGAATCACTTGGATAAATAGCTGCAGCGCCTTTACTTACGCACAATAAGCTGCCTAAAACCATGCCAAAGCAATGATAAAGCGGTACAGGGATACACAGCTTATCATGTTCAGTAAAATGCATTGCTTGGGCAACAAGCAGTGCATTATTAAGAATGTTTTTATGCGTTAGTGTAGCCCCTTTAGGATTCCCTGTGGTACCTGAAGTAAATTGAATATTAATGTCTTGATTACAATTTAGAGTTTTTGCCACTGCTTGAAGTTCTAACTGGTGAGCGTCTGTCGGCATGGCGAGTACTTCATTAAACGAAAACATACCATTTACTGGCTCATCACTTATACAAATTACATTTTTTAATGAAGGGAGCTTAGCGGCTTTTAATTTCCCTTTTTGGCAACTATTTAGCTCTGGGGCTAAACTTTGTAGCATATTAACGTAGTGACTGCCCTTAAATGAAGTAGCAGTAATAAGCGTGGAACATTCAACACTATTAAGTGCATATTGCAGTTCACTGGGGCGGTAAGCTGGGTTAATACACACCATGATTGCGCCGATTTTAGCTGTTGCAAATTGTGTTAAGCACCACTGTATGTTATTGGGTGACCAAATACCGACTCTGTCACCGACTTTTACCCCTAATGCCAACAACCCCATAGCAAGTTGATCAATCTGTTGCTGAAATTCCTTATAGTTTAAGCGAATATTTTGGTGAGCAACAACAACTGCCAATGCCTCTGGGTTATTGTCGACAATTGAGTCGAGGTACTCTCCAATTGTTTGCTCTATTAGCGGTGTGCTTTGAATCCCCTTAAAATAACTATTTGATAGCGGTATAGTGTTTATTTGTTCTACTTCTTTATGCACTGTTTGTGTCGCTTTCATGACATTCTCCATGTTTTTATCTATCCAAGGCTTGTTGATTAAATAATCATGAATTGTCGACAAAGGGAAGGGGGTTAGACTAATGTCTTACACTTTTATTTGAAAATTTAGACATAAAAAAACGCGTAATATTGAGCTATTACGCGTTTTTACAAGGATGCAATTGGTATTACATTTCGTCGCTGCGGTAGGTTTTTTTCATGATATAAACGTAAGCATTAACGAATGCATTTTCTTGATATTTTTTAAGGCCAGTGTCTTCGAACGCGATAGGGATAGGGTTGCGTTTTACTTGCTCTTTTATTTCAGTAGTTGAAAACACGCGAACATCGAGGTTGTCGATTAATTGAATCGCCGTTTCCATTTTGAACCCTTTAGCGCTACCTGCAAATTTACCTTTAGGCTGGCGTTCGCGAATGGCAACAGAATCAATTTGGTAATCTTGCATCAGCTTTGCAAAATCAAATTGAAATTTACGCATTATTTCAGTGTCGTTACCGTTACCTAATGTAAAGCGTGTTTGGCGCACGTCACGAATATCAAAAACGTCGTTATCTTTACTTAAAATACAAAGTAGTACATCGCTACCGGTAATTTCTACACCACATGTTCTCATTGTTAATCTCTACTATAACTTAATTACCGGTTATTATACGCAACACGCATTAAAATGCGAGTTTAAGCACTTTGTGTGCTGCTTTAATATAGTCCTTTACGCTAATTTGATGCGGCGTGACTGAAGAAAAGTTATTAATTGCACATTTATGTTAAAAATGCGTGGTTTTTAGTAGCTTAAAACTTGTAATTAACGCTGCAGCACGCGACAATATCTTTTTTGTAGTTGAGCAGACTCAACATCTACATTAGCCTTTGGCGGCGAAAAATAGTCAATGCTTATTCGTAAAAGCGTTGTCGAGTCATTCTCATTTAATTAATTAAAAAATACACGTGATACATTGTAGGTGTCACCACTGTATGTAAGGATTTATAATGCCAGTTATTACTCTCCCTGACGGTAGTCAGCGTAGTTTTGAAAACCCTGTAAGCACGCTTGATGTTGCAAACGATATTGGCCCTGGTCTTGCTAAAGCAACCATCGCCGGCCGTGTTAATGGCGAACGTGTGGATGCATGTGATTTAATTTCAGCCGACTCTCGTCTTGAAATTATTACAGCAAAAGATGACGATGGTTTAGAAATTATTCGCCATTCTTGTGCCCACCTAATTGGTCATGCAGTTAAGCAACTTTTCCCAGACGCTAAAATGGCGATTGGTCCTACTATCGATAACGGTTTTTACTATGATATTGATATGGAACATTCGTTATCTCAAGATGATCTTGATGCGATTGAAAAGCGTATGTTACAGCTTGCAAAAACAAACTACGATGTAGTGAAAAAAACCGTTAGCTGGCAAGAAGCACGCGATACGTTTGCGGCGCGTGGCGAAACATACAAAATAGAAATTCTTGACGAAAATATTGCTCAAGATGATCGCCCAGGTTTATACCACCACGAAGAATATGTAGATATGTGTCGTGGACCACACGTTCCTAACATGAAATTCTGTCAAAACTTCAAAATTATGAAGGTAGCAGGTGCATACTGGCGTGGTGATTCTGAAAATAAAATGCTGCAGCGTATTTACGGCACAGCGTGGGGCGATAAAAAACAACTTAAAGCGTACTTAAAGCGTTTAGAAGAAGCTGAAAAACGTGATCACCGTCGTATTGGTAAAGCACTTGATTTATGGCACTGGCAAGAAGAAGCGCCAGGCATGGTATTTTGGCACAACGATGGTTGGAGCATTTACCGTGAATTAGAAGAATTTGTACGTGAAAAATTACGTGAGTACCAATACGAAGAAGTAAAAGGTCCAATGATGATGGATCGTTCGTTATGGGAAAAATCAGGTCACTGGGAAAAATATTCAGAAGCCATGTTTACCACGGAATCTGAAAAGCGTGAATACGCAATCAAGCCAATGAACTGTCCAGGTCACGTACAAATATTTAACCAAGGTTTAAAATCATACCGTGATTTACCACTGCGTATGGCTGAGTTTGGTTGTTGTCACCGTAACGAGCCATCAGGCGCACTTCACGGTTTAATGCGTGTGCGTGGCTTTACCCAAGATGATGCGCATGTATTCTGTACTGAAGAGCAAATCATGGATGAAGTATCGGCCTGTATTAAAATGGTTTACGATACGTATGAAACATTCGGCTTTGAAAAAATTGTAGTTAAACTTTCAACTCGTCCAGAGCAACGTATTGGCGAAGATGAAATGTGGGACAAAGCTGAGCTTGCACTTGCTGATGCACTTAAAGCAAATGACATTGAATTTGATTACCTACCAGGTGAAGGGGCGTTTTATGGCCCTAAAATTGAATTTACTTTGTACGATTGCTTAGACAGAGCGTGGCAGTGTGGTACAGTGCAACTAGACTTTGCATTACCTGGTCGTTTAGGCGCAACATATGTCGCTGAAAATAACGAACGTCGTACACCTGTTATGATACACCGTGCTATATTAGGGTCTATTGAACGCTTTATCGGTATTTTAACAGAAGAGTATGCTGGTTTATTCCCAACGTGGCTTGCGCCTAAGCAAGTGGTGATTATGAATATCACCGATAAACAAGCACCGTATGTTCAGGAAATTGTACAAAAATTAAATAAACTTGGAATTAGAGCCGCTGCTGACTTGAGAAATGAGAAGATTGGCTTTAAAATCCGTGAGCATACACTTAAGCGTATTCCTTACTTATTGGTTGTTGGCGACAAAGAAGTTGAGCAACAAGAAGTAGCAGTACGAACTCGCACAGGTGAAGACCTAGGCAAATTTAATGTCGATGATTTTGTAGCTAAAATCAGTGAAGAAATCAAAAATCGACAGTAAAAATCGAGCGTGTAGGGCAAGCAAAAATAGCCAGCTACACGCTTATATTATTGATATTCTTGGAGGAACGTACTATTAGAGGCGGCAAGAAAGGGCAACAAACAGCTCAAAAAAATCGTATTAACGAAGAAATTACAGCGCAAGAAGTTCGTTTAATCGACATCGACGGCGAACAAGCTGGAATTCAGTCATTAAAAGACGCGCAAGCTATGGCTGATGCAGCGGGTGTTGATCTTGTAGAGATCAGTCCAAATGCTGAGCCGCCTGTTTGTAAGGTTATGGATTACGGTAAGTTCATCTTTGAAAAAAGCAAAGAACTAAAAGAGCAGAAGAAGAAGCAAAAGCAGATCCAGATTAAAGAAATCAAATTCCGTCCAGGTACGGATGAAGGTGATTATCAGGTTAAGCTACGCAACTTACGTAAGTTCTTAGAAGCTGGCGATAAAGCTAAGATAACTATCCGCTTCCGTGGTCGTGAAATGGCTCACCAAGAAATTGGTATCGAATTATTAAACCGTATTAAAACCGATTTAGAAGAATTAGCAGTTGTTGAATCTTTCCCAAATCGTGTTGAAGGCCGTCAAATGGTTATGATGATGGCGCCGGTTGCTAAAAAGTAATAATTAGGCGATAATACGCACCGAATTTAGCTCAGGTTTGCAAGTGATATGAAAATGTCCACCTGAGTTAACCGGTTTTAAAGTAAAATTGCGGTATTTATATCGGGTTTTCACCGGAACATAGCAGTAAGTTAGGCCTTTAAAGTGGAGCTATAGCAATATATCTCACGCCTTCTTACTAATTTTAAAGCAATACAATTGGAGTTATTGCAATGGCTTACAAGCTAAAAAGTCACAGAGGCGCAGCTAAGCGTTTCAAAAAGACTGCTTCTGGCGGTTTCAAGCGTAAACAAGCGCATCTTCGTCACATTCTGACTAAGAAAACTTCTAAGCGTAAGTTACACCTACGTCCTAAGATGATGGTTCATAAAAATGACCATGGTCTAGTTTCACGTATGTTACCATTCGCTTAATAGGGGTTTTTAGAAATGGCAAGAGTTAAACGCGGCGTTGTCGCACGTGCACGTCACAAAAAAGTTTTAAAACAAGCGAAAGGTTACTACGGAGCACGTTCACGTGTTTACCGCGTAGCTTTCCAGGCTGTTACTAAAGCGGGTCAATACGCTTACCGTGACCGCCGTGCTAAGAAACGTACTTTCCGTCAATTATGGATTGCACGTATCAATGCTGCTTCACGTCAAAATGGTCTGTCTTACAGCCGTTTTATCAATGGTCTTAAAAAGACGTCTGTAGAAATCGATCGTAAGATCCTTGCAGATATCGCTGTTTACGACCAAGTTGCATTCGCAGCGCTTGTAGCAAAAGCAAAAGAAGGCCTAGCGGCAGCTTAAGTTTTTGTATAAGTATTGAAAAGGAGCCTATGGCTCCTTTTTTTGTGCCTGCTATTTACTTTTTTAGCTGTGTAATACCTTTTAATTTCACATATTTATTCAACTTAAATTATCCACCCCACAATTTTAGGCTGGTACTTTATTGCTCTTCAAATTGATATTTATTACGTTTTTATCAGCACTTGACTAGGGCTTGAGCAAATAATCAAAGGAAACTGCAATTGGCTGCATTTTTTTGTTGAACTACCGCAGTTTTGGCATCTAAAAAGCTTTAATTGCTATAATTTTTATTAATTAATGCGTTTGCTAGAGAAGTATATGTTTATAAGTTTATTGGTTTTATCTGCAAGTATGGCGAATAACAGTCATTTACCGCCATTATTACCATGGGAAGGTGCGAGCACGTCGCTATTGCAGCAACAAGGACCTTTAACCACAGACTTTGAAATTTCTGCAGGAGTCTCGTCTCCAAATTATGCTGATACCATGGCATTTGTTGATAGGTTAGTAGCAGCTAATCCCACTCAATTTAAATCAAAAACGATTGGCTACAGCAATAGTAAACGTGCAATAAAAATGTTGATTGCCAGCGAACAAGGCTTTTTTGATGCTGGGCAAATGGCTAACAGCACTAAACCAACTGTTCTTATTCAGGCTGGTATTCACGCCGGTGAGATTGATGGTAAAGATGCAATGTTTATGTTGCTTAGAGATATTGCCACAGGTAAACGTCGCGATATATTAAAAAAGGTAAACATTCTATTTATTCCCATTCTTAATGTTGATGGGCATGAACGCAGTAGTGCATTTAATCGAATCAATCAGCGCGGCCCAGTAAAAATGGGTTTTAGAACAAACGCCAATAACCTTAATTTAAATCGTGATTTCACTAAATTAGATACCCCCGAGGTTAAAAGCGTACTTACAGTCATTAATGATTATAATCCAAATTTATATATAGACGTGCATGTGACTGATGGGGCCGATTACCAATATGATGTCACCTACGGCTATAACCCAGTATTTGCTAGCGAGTCGCCCGCTATTTCGGATGCACTCAACCGTTACTTTAAACCTGTTATTGATCAAACCTTAACTGAGCAAGGACATATCCCTGGCCCTTTAGTGTTTGTTATGGATAAACAAGAATTTAAATCAGGTTTAGCAGGTTGGGTGGCGACGCCTCGTTTTTCTAATGGCTGGGGTGATTTAAGGTCATTGCCAACTATTTTAGTCGAAAACCATTCTTTAAAACCCTATAAGCAACGCGTGCTAGGGACTTATGTATTTATAGATGGTGCTATTGAAGCGTTAGCAAACCATAAAGATAAACTCGCCAATGCGGTAAAAAAAGAACAGCAATTTGTGCCTAAGCAATTAATTGTTAAACGTAGCTACGCTGAGCAAGCTGATCATATCAAATTTAAAGGCATTGCTTATTCTAAGAATATGAATGCTTTATCAAATCAGCAAGAAGTAAGTTATTTAGGTAAAAAGCAAGATTATGACAAGCTGCCTATTTTTTGGCAAAAAGAAGTACAGCACACGGTTGAAGTCCCTAAATCGTTTTTTATCCCGCCAGTGTATACCGATATTATCGAAAAGCTTGCTTTACATGGGGTATCAATTAATAAACTCAGTGGCGCCAATACTCAGCCGTTGAAAATGGCAAAAGTGGCGCAATATAGCTTTGATAAAGCACCATTTGAAGGACGATTTAGAGTGTCGGCACGTTTTAACTATGAACCGGCCACGAATGTTGATTTAGATGGTTGGTTTGAGGTCAGTACCCAACAAAAAGCAGGCGAGTTAGCCGTACATTTATTGCATCCAGAAGCTCCTGACTCTTTTTTTGCATGGGGTGAATTTAATACAATTTTTCAGCGAACAGAGTATATGGAAAATTACGCATTGCTCCCATTTGCTGAGAAAATGCTCAGTGATGATCCTAAATTAGCAAAAGCATTTAATAAAAAACTGAAGCAAGATAAAGCATTTGCTACAAATTCTGAGGCGCGCTTAAATTGGCTCTATGAACATAGCCCGTTTTACGATCAAGCTTATTTAAAATACCCAATTTTAATGTCATATGAACAAGATATAGTTATTCCAGCGCAAAAAAATAAAGAAATATAAGATGAAAATAATCACAATTCCCGTTACGCAGTTTATGCAAAATTGCAGAATTATAGTATGCGAACAAACCCAGCAAGCTGTGGTGGTAGATCCCGGTGGTGATGTTGACAAAATTAATACAACACTAACACAGCATAACTTGAGCTTGTCAGCCATCTGGTTGACCCATGGACACTTAGACCATGTGGGTGGTGCTCATAGCTTACGTGAGCAATACAATATAAAGATTATTGGCCCACATAAGGATGAGCGCTTTTGGTTTGATAACTTACCAATGCAAGCTACAATGTTTGGATTTAAACCTATCAGTGCTTTTTACCCAGATGAATGGCTAGCACATGGTGACACCATACAAGTTGGTCAGCTTGTATTTAAAGTACTGCATTGCCCAGGGCACACCCCAGGACACGTTGTATTTTATCAAGATACGCAAAGCACCGTTATTGTGGGTGATGTTATATTTAAAGGCTCAGTCGGGCGTACTGATTTTCCAAAAGGAGACAGTAAGCAGCTTATTAGCTCAATACAGGCCCATATAATGACGTTGCCACTGAGTACCGCAATTTTAAGTGGCCATGGTGAAGATACCGATGTCGCCAATGAGAAGGCAACCAATCCGTTTGTAAGTGGTCAATTTGGTTGATGTGTTTAATTGTTAAAAATATGCAGACTGCTTTTTAAAAAGGCTGTATAATTTAACCAATTTATTAGATAAATAAGAAATAAAATGTCTCTAAATCACGTAGATCGCCAAATATTGGCACTTTTACAACAAGATGCAAGTTTATCAACCGCTGAAATTGCAGATAAAGTAGGCCTATCTCAGTCTCCTTGTTGGCGTCGTATTGCCAAATTAGAACAAGATGGCTACATCAAAAGTAAAGTCGCATTGCTTGATGAAAAAAAGCTGGGCTTTGATATGTTGGTTTACGCCCATGTACGTTTATCAAACCATGGTAAAAAGAATCTAGCCGAGTTTGAAAAACTGATACTTAGCTATGATGAAGTGACTGAATGTTACACTATGGCGGGTACTATGGACTTTATGTTACGTATTATTTCTCAAGGCATAGAAGGTTATGAACACTTTGTACGCGATAACCTACTTAGCTTAGAGTACGTCCAAGAGGTTCATTCTAACGTGACCATGACCTGTGTAAAACGTAGTACAGCCTTACCACTGTAAAATAAAAATAAGCCGATGATAAACAAATCGGCTGCATTAACTATAATTGTGAAATGAGCGCTAATTTGATAGAATTCAGCGCTTTTTTTGTCAGCTAAATAAAACTGAGGAACTCAATGTTTAACTTACTCAGTAGGGCGCCAAGCTCTGCTAAAAACGATATTCTCTCTGGATTGACCGTGGCACTTGCCTTGATCCCAGAAGCTGTTGCATTTGCCTTTGTTGCAAATGTAGAACCCCTTGTTGGTTTATATGCCGCATTTATTGTTGGCTTAATTACGGCTATTTTTGGTGGTCGTCCGGGTATGATTTCGGGTGCAACCGGTGCGCTTGCGGTTGTAATGGTAAGTTTAGTGCTTGATCACGGAGTGGAATATCTATTTGCCACCGTTTTGCTCATGGGGCTATTACAAATATTGGCCGGAGTATTTAAGCTCGGTAAATTTATACGTATGGTTCCACATCCGGTGATGCTCGGTTTTGTTAATGGCTTAGCAATTGTGATATTTTTAGCTCAGCTTGGGCAGTTTAAAGTGCCTGATGGTGCTGGCGGCCAAGAGTGGATGACGGGCAGTGCAATGTACATCATGCTCGGTTTAGTGGCGCTAACTATGGCTATTATTCACTTTTTACCAAAATTAACGACCGCAGTCCCTTCGTCATTGGTTGCCATTGTGACGGTTACTGGCTTAGTTATTGGCCTTGACCTAGAAGCGCGTACAGTACTTGATTTCTTAAAAGGAATGACAGGTAATGAAACGGCAACAATTGCAGGTGGTTTACCGCAGTTCCATATTCCTATGGTGCCTTTTAATTTAGAAACACTACAAATTATCTTCCCGTATGCGCTTATTCTTGCAGCAATTGGCTTAATTGAGTCATTATTAACGCTAAGCTTGATTGACGAAATTACAGAAACACGTGGCCATTCTAATAAAGAATGTATTGGCCAAGGTGCGGCAAACGTCACATGTGGTTTCTTTGGTGCAATGGGTGGCTGTGCCATGATTGGCCAATCTATGATTAACATTAATTCAGGTGGCCGTTCGCGTTTATCTGGTATTAGTGCTGCGCTGATGTTACTTGCGTTTATTATCTTTGCCTCAAGCTTAATTGAAATGATCCCACTAGCGGCATTAGTTGGTGTTATGTTTATGGTAGTACTTGGAACATTTGAATGGGCAAGTTTTAAAATGATGAAACGCGTGCCTTTATCTGACGCATTTGTAATTGTTTTAGTATCGGGTGTGACGGTTATCACTGACTTAGCCATTGCTGTGTGTGTGGGTGTTATTGTGTCTGCATTAGTGTTTGCTTGGCAGCATGCTAAACATATCTACACAACGAACTATATCGATAAAGAAGGTTCAAAAGTGTACGAGTTACACGGGCCTTTATTCTTTGGTTCAGTTAAAAACTTTGCCGATTTATTTGATGTAAAGAACGACCCTAAAGACGTTATTGTTGAGTTTAAATACAGCCGTGTTGCGGACCACAGTGCAATAGAAGCAATTGACAGCTTAGCTGATAAGTACAATAAAGCCGGTAAAAAGTTGCATTTACGTCACTTAAGTAAAGATTGTACTGAACTACTTCATAAAGCGCGTGACTTAGTGGAAGTAAACGTTATTGAAGATCCAACTTATAAAGTTGCTTCAGACAAGCTTGCTTAATAAATAAAAAGTAAACATTGAGAAGCGAAAGGTACCTACCTTTCGCTTTTTTTATGCGTACAACTTAAATGAAATGCTTAACTATAAATGCATAAGCTTGGGTTATAGTTTGCGATAGGGCTATTAAAAAGTAAGACAGTTGGTAGTGCTATACCCGTTGATAAATCGATATAATAATACCAAATTTACAAGGTAATAATTAATTTTGAATTGGCAGTCTTTAATTGATAACAGACAACGCTTTTTCTGGCTTTTACAAATCGCTGGCTGGATAGGGTATGCGTTAGTTAATTACATTGGTTCTAAAGTATTTGAAATGCGTGATATTTACGTATTTGTTATTTTACTCAATGCCTATGCGGGCTGTTTAATGACTGTCCCGTTACGTTATATATATCGCAAAATTTGGAATGCCTCGCCGTGGGTCTTAATTATTGTTGTATTTGGTGCCTCGTATGTAACTGGTACGCTCTGGGCCGTGGTTCAAAAGTTTAACTTATGGGAGATTTATCGTCACGGTTATCGCCCTGAAGAATGGTTTTATTATTTACAACAAGGGTTAGACTCCGTTTATATTATTTTGTGTTGGAGTGGCTTGTACTTTGGGGTTAAGTATTATCAACTATTACAAAGTGAACGCCAAAAAGCGTTAAAAGCAACTACAATGGCGCATGAAGCGCAGCTAAAGATGCTCAGATATCAGTTAAACCCGCATTTTTTATTTAATACCCTTAATGCTATCTCCACTTTAATTTTGGTTAAAGAAAACAAAGATGCTAACCTAATGGTATCTAAGTTGAGTGATTTTTTGCGTTATACACTCAACACTGATCCAATTAAAAAAGTGCCGCTAGAGCAAGAGTTACACGCATTAATGCTTTATTTAGAAATTGAACGTGTGCGCTTTGATGAACGGCTACAAGTTAATGTTGATGTGAGTGATCAAGCACAACAAGCATTGGTACCTAGCTTAATATTACAACCGATCATTGAAAATGCTATTAAGTATGCCATTGCCCACATGGCAGAAGGTGGCGTGATTGATATAAAAGCACAAGTATTTGCTAATGAATTATTACTTGAAGTGGGCGATAATGGTCCAGGCACTGAAATTGTAAATGGCCAGTTAGTTAATGCACAAGGCGTGGGTGTGGCAAATACCCGAGACAGATTAAAAACGCTCTACGAAAATAATTACTCGTTTGTATTATCACATAATACGCCAAGTGGATTAAAAGTTAATCTGCGAGTCCCGTTTGAGAAGGCTGTGAAGAAATGACAAGAATAAAAACGCTTATTGTTGATGATGAACCATTAGCACGTAAAGGTTTAGCCGTCAGGCTTGAAGAGTTTTCTGATATTGAAGTGATCAAACTATGTAGCTCAGGATTTGATGCAATCGAAAGCTGCAAAAACGAAAAAATTGACCTCGTGTTCTTAGATATTCAAATGCCTGGGATGAACGGATTTGAGGTTGCGCGCGCATTGAGTGAAAGTAGTAAAGATTTGCCAGCTATTGTGTTTGTGACTGCGTTTGATCATTTTGCTGTTAAAGCATTTGAAATCCATGCTTTAGATTACATTTTAAAACCCGTTGATGATAACAGATTAAAACAGGCGGTAGAAAAAGTGCATACCTATTTAAAAACACAGCAGGACAACGCCCATAAGAAAAAATTAGCTAGCTTTGTAGCTGGAATAACGGGTAATAACTGTGAAGAGATTTTAAAGAAATTAGCCACAGGTGATACCTTAACTGATCGTCGCTACCCTGAATCATTAGCAGTAAAAGAGCAGGGCGAAATTGTCAGAGTGCCAGTTGCTACCATACAGTGGGTAGATGCAGCGGGTGATTATATGTGTTTACATTGCCAAGATGGGCAAACGCATATATTACGTAAAACCATGAAAGAGCTAGAACAAGAGTTAGATCCAAGCTTATTTGTACGTGTCCATCGCAGCGCAATTGTTAACACTAAACAAATTAGTAAGCTGGTTACTCAGGTAAGTGGTGAGTACCTATTGGTACTTGAAAACGGTCAAGAGCTCAAAGTTAGCCGAAGCTATCGAGACAAAGTAAAAGCAGCGCTGGCAAGCTAAATTAACCAGAGTTCAGGTTAAATTAACAGCATAAAAAACGCGAGCATATAGCTCGCGTTTTTTTGTAGTAACTTTTACGAAACAGTCACAATCTTCATCGTGTTGGTTGCACCAATCGTTTCCATCGCATCACCATGGGTGATAATCACGGTGTCGCCTACTTGCAGTGAGCCTGCAGCCACTAACGTGCTTAATGCGTCTTTAACCATGTTATCTTTTTCACATTTTGTAGAGTCAAAAAACACTGGGTAAACACCACGGTATAGTGCTGTTTGTCCTAATGTACTGGCATGACGTGAAAGTGAGTAAATGGGTAAGCCTGAGCTAATACGTGACATAAGTTTTGCTGTGCTACCGGATTCAGTCAGGGTGATAATCGCTTTAACAGAGTCTAAGTGATTAGCTGCATACATTGCAGAGAGAGCAATTGATTCCGCATTAGAAGAGAAACGGCTATCTAAACGATGCTTAGAGACATGGGTCTCTTTTTGCGACTCAGCGCCTAAACAAACACGCGCCATAGTAGCAACGGTTTCTTCTGGGTAATCACCAGCGGCGGTTTCAGCAGAAAGCATAACTGCATCGGTGCCATCAAGTACTGCATTGGCAACATCCATAACTTCTGCGCGTGTTGGCATAGGATTATCGATCATCGATTCCATCATTTGAGTAGCGGTTACAACGGTACGGTTTAATGAACGAGCACGACGAATAATGAGTTTTTGCTTACCCATTAGTGCAGCGTCACCAATTTCAACACCTAAATCACCACGGGCAACCATCACAGCGTCAGACGCTAAAATGATATCATCTACTGCTTCTTGTGTTTCTACTGCTTCAGCACGTTCAATTTTAGCTAAAAGCTGTGCATTAGAGCCTGCAGCCTCTGCAAGAGAGCGTACATAACGCATGTCATCGCCACTTCGCGGGAAAGAAACGGCAATATAATCAACATTAATTTCAGCAGCAGTGATTAAGTCTTCTTTGTCTTTGTCGGTAAACGCGGGTGCAGTTAAACCACCACCTAAACGATTAATCCCTTTATTGTTCGAGAGCACCCCACCCACAGTAACCACAGTGTGTACTAAGTGACCTTCAACATGCTCAACAGTAAGCTGAATTAAACCATCGTTTAACAGCAGTAAATCACCAGGAGCCACATCTTGTGGTAGCTCTTTGTAATCAATACCAACGGCGTTAATGTCGCCTTGGCCTTTTTCCATTTTTGCATCAAGAACGAATTTTGCACCAACCGCTAAAGTCACTTTACCTTCTTTAAAGGTTGAAACACGGATCTTAGGGCCTTGCAGGTCAGCAAGAATTGCAACGTGCTTACCTAATTTAGCGGCTATATCTCTAACTGCTTGTGCACGGTCTTTGTGATCTTGTGCAACACCATGTGAGAAGTTTAATCGAACGACGTTTGCGCCTGCGCGAATTATTTTTTCTAAGTTATTATCTCTGTCTGTTGCAGGTCCAAGTGTCGCGACTATTTTTGTACGTCTTAACATTAAATTCTCCTGTGCGCTTATTTTAAGCAAGTTGACGGTTATTTTGTTTTAGTGACTATTTAATAAATCTCATAAGAAGAGTTTAGGTTAAATAGTAATTTTAGTTTTATGCAATTTTCATAACATTGCGACTATTATATACAAGATCAATATGTCATCATTATGACACCGGTGTCACAGGGCGTCAATGATCTAAAAATTTAAATAGCAGCGCTATTTCTTCCCCTGTGAGGGCGGTTGTTTGATATAATTGCAGTGTTTATTTTAACTGTAATAAATGCATGTAGCTTTGCTCATGGCTTAGGCCTGAGTATAATGCACGCGGTATTATTTTAATTTACTAACCAAATAGTTGTTACCGAGGAGGGCACTAAATGCAAGTTGCATTAGTAGGGTTAGGCGTTATGGGGAAAAATCTTGCCCTGAACTTGATTGAAAAAGGGATAACGCTGGTCGCTTATGACAAAAACCCAAATGCGGGTGAAGAGTTATTAAGCTGTGCTAAGTCACAAGGCATGGCTGACAAACTTCACATTGTCTCTGATCTAGGGGATATGGTTAGGCGTTTAGAAACACCGCGTTCTATTTTATTACTTGTACCTGCGGGTGAGTTGGTTGATGCGGTTTGCAATGAGCTTATTGAAGCGGGTGTTCAATGTAGTGATATTATTGTTGACTGCGGTAACAGTAATTACAAAGACGGAATTAATCGCAAGCTAAAATACCAAGACAAGTTTGAGTTTGCCACCATGGGTATTTCAGGTGGTGCTGAGGGTGCGCGTCATGGGCCAGCTATGATGGCAAGTGGTTCTGAAGGTGGCTGGGAGCGTGTCGAGCCATGGTTTACAAAAGTTGCTGCAAGCTACAAAGGCGAGTCGTGTTTTGCTCGCGTTGGACAATCAGCCAGCGGTCATTTTGTAAAAATGGTTCACAATGGAATTGAATACGCACTGATGCAACTTATTGCTGAAGTGTATCAGCTACTTCGTCACGGAACTAAGCGCTCACCAAAAGAAATTGCTGAGATATTTAATGAATGGTCACAAGGCCAGTTAAATAGCTATTTATTGTCAATTTCTAGCCATATTTTGTCACTTGAAAATTCGCAAAATGTGCCCCTTGTTGACTTAATTGATAACAAAGTTGGCGCAAAGGGCACTGGCTTATGGACAGCTCAAAATGCACTTGAATTGGGTATTGCGGTACCTTCATTAGTAGCTGCTGTTCAAGCACGCCATTTAACTAATGCATGCAATACCACTGCTGCACAAGAGATGACGTACAGCGCGCAAAATACCACTCAAGTTGATGTTGATTTAGATGAATTGAAAGATGCATTTACTCTTGCAAGTTTACTAGCGTATCGTCAGGGACTTGCACTAATTAAAGGTGCTTCACGTACCCATCAGTGGAAAGTTGATTTAGCTAAAACACTACAAACCTGGCGTGCAGGGTGTATTATTCGTGCAGATTACTTAGACAGTGTTGCGCAAGGTGTTGAGTTTATTGATACTCTTGAAAAAGAGTCACTCGCAATGCGTAAGGTAACGGGCCAAGCAGTCATGACTGGTCTGGCATTCCCTGTGCTAAGTGCAACACAAACCTACTTAGCAACGTTAACAACACCAAGTAATGGGCATTTAGTACAAGCCCAGCGTGATTACTTTGGTGAGCATGGCATTAAGACTCACAGTGGTGAAACGTGTCATTTAACTGACTTAGTTGATATTGACGCAAAAGTTCGTTAATAAAATCTAAGTAAATAAAAAGGACGCTATATAGCGTCCTTTTTTGTTATTCGTTTAGCTGAACACCTAACGAGTTAACTCACCCCGCAAATTATCTTGCATTAAATGGCGAATCGTTTCGATTTCTAAATTTTGACTAAAAAGATAATGCAGTTTAGTTAAACAGGCTTCTAAGGTCATGTCAAAACCACTGATCACACCTATATTGAGTAGCGCATTTCCTGTGGCATACCCGCCCATATTCACTTGCCCTTTTAGGCATTGAGTGAGGTTTGTGATAATAACGCCGCGCTTGCTCGCTTCATCAAGTATATCCAAAAACTCAGGGTCTTGCGGTGCATTACCCACACCAAAGCTCAGCAGTACCAATGCTTTAATGTTGCCATTAACTAAGCTTTTAACCACTTCTTTGCTGATCCCAGGGTATAAATACAATACACCAATGGCTTGAGGAGTGATCTGCGCAACTTGTAATTCATTTTCTACATACGGACTTAACTGACCTTTGATCAGTTGAATATTAATGCCAGACAGCGCTAATGGCTCTAGGTTAGGGGAGGCGAATGCATCAAATCCATCGGCATGCGCTTTGGTTGCTCGGTTGCCTCTAAATAATTGATTATTAAAAAATAAACTGACTTCCGCTATCGGGTAGTTAGCTGCTAAATACATGGCATTAAGTAGGTTAACTTGACCATCAGAGCGCAATTGAGAGAGCGGAATTTGTGAGCCGGTCACGATAATAGGCTTTGTTAAGTTTTCAAACATAAACGATAAAGCCGATGCCGTATAGGCCATGGTATCTGTACCATGCAGCACTACAAAGCCGTCGTAATCTTGGTACTTACTTTTTATGTCATCAGCAATAAGTTGCCAGTGGGCAGGAGACATATCTGAAGAGTCAATCAGTGGGCAGTATTCATGAATATCGAATAATGGCATTTCTTCACGATTAAATTCTGCGTTATTAACCACAGTTTCGGTTAAAAAACCTTCGGCAGGAATATAGCCGCGGATTGATTTTTTCATTCCTATAGTACCGCCAGTATAAGCGATGTAAATGCGTTTACGTTTCATAAAAAAAGCCCAGTAAAAAAACTGGGCTTAGTATAACGCTAAGTGCTAATCAATACAGCCTGTTAGGGCATTATTGTGCAACTGTACATTCTAAACAGCGCGCGTAAACACCTTGTGGATCGTTATAATCTTTCAGGTTTTCTACTTCGCTGCTTAATTGCTTAATCACGCTTTGCAGGTTAGCTTGACTAGCTAGTACTGCTGATTTTTGTGTTTCAAGTCCAAGCACTGATTTAACCGCGGCGCTACCAAAAATATCTTGGAGCATTTGTTCTTGAGGGCTAAGTGATTGTCTAATTGTTTTAACTTCATAGAAGTTAAGTTTAGCAAGCTCTGCAGCCGCTTTGATAGCGTCTTGCTTGTTACCCAGCTTGTCAACTAAACCAAGCTCTTGAGCTTGCGATGCAATCCAAACGCGGCCTTGGGCAATTTTATCAACTTGCTCAGGGGTCATATTACGTGCATCGGCAACGACATTTAAAAAACGTTCATAAGCTTCTTCAACACTCATTTGAATCACTTGTGCCATTTTTTCATTTAGTGGACGAGTTATTGAAAAACCGGCCATTTCTGTAGTCGCTACACCATCAGAGTAAACACCGATTTTAGCTAAGGTATCTTCAAAGGTCATAAAGGTACCAAATACACCGATTGAGCCGGTAATCGTACTAGGTGCTGCCCAAATTTCATTTGCCGCTGATGCAATCCAATAACCACCTGATGCAGCTACTGAGCTCATTGAAGCAATGACTGGTTTACCTGCGGCCTTAAGCGCCAATACTTCAGCACGAATAACTTCAGAGGCAAACATGCTGCCACCGCCAGAATCAATACGTAACACGACTGCTTTTACTTTATCGTCAAGGCGTGCCTTGCGTAATAGTGCAGCTGTTGAATCACCGCCAATCTCACCGGCACGACGCTCACCGTCTACGATGGTACCTCTAGCTACAACAACAGCGACTTTTTCTGTCATTGGGTTATCAAACTCAATTGGCGGCTTAACTAAGCTTAAGTATTCACCAAAAGACACTTGTTTAAATGTTTTACCATCTTCCTCAGCGCCAACTAGATCAATTAATTGCTGACGAATTTGTTGATTAGTTTTGAGAGAATCAACCCATTTATTATCCAGCGCGTATTTACCCGCATCACCATTGGCAGCCTGCATTTTGGCTAAATAAGTATCCATTGTTTCATCAAAATTTGATTCGTCAAATGGACGCACCGCACTTACATCTTGCTTATATTCGTTCCATAAAGCACCTAACCATACGCGGTTTGCTTCTTTAGCTGCTTCTGACATATCGTTTCTGATAAACGGTTCAACGGCAGATTTGAAAGTACCTACACGAAATATATGCTGAGTGACTTCTAATTTTTCTAATGCATCTTTGAAGTAAAGCGGGTACATACCGTAGCCTTCAATAAGCACACTACCATAAGGGTGCATCGCAATTTCGTCTGCATGCGCGGCAATGTAATATTGCGCTTGGGTATAGTAATAACCTGAAGCAATTACTTTTTTTCCAGTTGCTTTAAATGCATCAAGTGCTTTTGTAATTTGCTTAAGCTTATTTAAGTGCGCTTTTGGCATTTCTTGTAAATCAAGCAAAATTGCGCTGATACGAGAGTCTTGTGACGCCTCATTGATCACTTCAATGACATCATCAAGTAGTATTTCAGTAGGGGTATCAGCACTTGCTGTTACATCATTAATGGCCGCTTCTACAGGGTCTACGTAGGTTTTTTCTTCCACAATAGGACCGTTTAGGTTGAGCCTGAGGACAGAACCCTCTTCGACAATGATTTTATCGCCGTCACTTGATACTGAGACAATGAAAATGATAACCAAAAATAAAAATAATAAATTTAGTACTAAACGACGCGAGAAGTTAATCCCTGTCCATATACCTTTAAATACCTTCGCTATCAAAATAGCTCCTTAAATTCGTACAGCTAAAACGTTATTGCCATAGTAGCTTAGAATATAAATTAATTTAACTGCTAAATCGTAACGAAACATTTATAAATTCAATTACACTTATGATTATACGAATGTTTATGTCACTTTTAGCCGTATTTTACAATTAACAGTTATACATAAAACAAGATTATTTAGGGTGTTTTAAATTAAAAAGTTTAAGTTTAAGCTGCTCGTATATTGCTTATTTTGCGTCATTAAAGCAGAATTGGACAAACACACAGGTTAGACCAGTTATTGGGGCACAGGATGTTAGAACAAAAACTAGAACTAAAACACACACAACTACGCAACCGTTTAGTAATGGGATCAATGCATACCGGCCTTGAAGAAGGTTGGCACAATCGTAAACGCCTTCGTGCCTTTTATGAAGCACGTGCCAAAGGTGGCACTGCAATGCTTATTACCGGAGGCTACAGCCCTAACTTACGCGGTAAGTTAACGCCTATTTCCTCATCATTTAATAGTTATTATGATGTATTTAAGCATCGTGCATATACGCAAGCTGTTCATCAACATGGTGGTAAAATATGTTTGCAATTATTACATGCTGGGCGTTATGCGTATCACCCTTTTAATCAGGCACCAAGTGCTATAAAAGCCCCGATTAATCCATATAAACCAAAGGAAATGTCTTTAAGTTCAATTAACAAAACGATTAAAGATTTTGCTCACTCGGCTTATTTAGCTGAAAAGGCTGGTTACGATGGCGTGGAAGTAATGGGCTCAGAAGGTTATTTGATTAATGAGTTTATGGCACCGCATACTAATAAACGAAACGACGAATTTGGCGGCAGCCTTGAAAACAGGATGCGTTTAGCCGTTGAAATTGTAAAAGCGGTAAGAGCAAAAGTATCGGATAAATTTTTAATTATTTTTAGACTCTCGGTTATAGATCTAATCCCTAATGGTTCCACCCCTGATGAAGTAACTCAACAAGCTGTTGCACTTGAAAAAGCGGGTGTTGATATTTTTAATACCGGAATTGGTTGGCATGAAGCGCGCGTACCTACAATTGCGAGTATGGTGCCACCAGGTGCATTTAAAGAAGCGTCAAAGCGTTTAAAAGATGTTATTAGCGTGCCTGTTATTGCGGTAAACCGCATTAATACCCCAGAGATTGCTAATGATATTTTAAATGCTGGCGAAGCTGATTTAATTTCTATGGCGCGTCCATTATTAGCCGATCCTGAATTTTTTAATAAATACGCGGCTAAGCAATCTGAGCATATTAATATTTGTATTGGTTGTAATCAGGGTTGTTTAGATCATGTATTTAAAGGTAAGCGCGCTACCTGTTTAGTAAATCCACAAGCAGGTTTTGAGCTTGATTACCCGTTAGAAAAAGCAGAGAAAGCTAAAAATGTATTAGTTGTTGGCGCTGGACCTGCAGGTTTATCGTCTAGCTGTTACTTAGCGCAAAAAGGGCACAATGTAACCCTGATTGACCAAAAGCAACACATGGGTGGGCAATTCAATTTAGCGATGCAAATACCTGGTAAAGAAGACTTTAATCATACATTAGCTTACTTTACTAATGAACTTAAGCGTCTTAATGTAACCATTGAATTAGGCAAAGCATTTAGTGACAGTATGCTAACTGAGTTTGATGATGTGGTATTTGCAACCGGTGTAAGGCCACGTGAGGCTACGATTAAATGCAGCGATGATAAGCGTGTATTTGCTTACGATGAAGTTATACGCGGTGAAGTAGAGCTGGGTAATTCTATAGCTATATTAGGCGCAGGCGGTATTGGTTTTGATATGGTGGCATTTTTAAGTGAACATAAGTCACAAAGCATTAGCGACTTTAAAACCCAATGGGGTATAGAGTGCGAACCTCAACCGCACAAAGATGCTCGTCAGCTCTATATGCTAAAACGCAGTGCAGGGCGCTTTGGTGGTGACTTAGGTAAAACTACGGGTTGGATCCACCGTCAAGTTGCCAAACAGCATGGTGTTAAACAAATTGCAGACTGCCAATACTATAGTTTTGATAAAAACGGCCTAACCATTAGTGTGGCTGGTGAAACTCAAGTACTGCCAGTTGATACGGTTATTGCCTGCATTGGTCAAGTGTCTAACGACGAGTTATTTAAAGCACAAGCTGAGAGCGCCAACGTGCATGTTATAGGTGGCGCTAAATTGGCTGCTGCTATTGATGCTAAACGCGCAATATTTGAAGCGTTACAAGTAGCAAGGCAAATTTAATCTTTAAGGGCGAAATAATTTAGCTCTGTGCGCGGTCATGTTTGTTTATAGTCTATAACTTAATAAACAATGAACATACAAGAGTGCGCATGATTAAATTAATTACACTTTACGACAATATTATAGGTAAATTATCTTTATTGGATGGTTTGCCTGCTTTGCTTTTTCGCTTGATTTTAGCGCCTGTAATGATTATTGCAGGCTATAACAAACTCGCAATAAGTGGCGATACTAATGGTTTTTTTAATCAGTTTTTAGCCTCTGATGATGTCGTTCAGTGGTTTGGCAATAGTGACTGGGGATTAGGATTACCGTTTCCTGATTTGCTGGCTTTTTTAGCCGGTTGGAGTGAGTTTTTAGGAGGTTGGTTTTTACTTATTGGTTTATTTACGCGATTAGTGAGTATTCCACTTATGTTTACAATGGTGGTAGCAGCAACAACAGTACACTGGCATAACGGCTGGTTTGCTATAGCGCCAACAAATCCACAAACAAGTGCCGCCCAAGTACTTGATTGGCTATCAGTCCCTGGTGCCAAAGAAAGCCTTGAAAATTCAAAAGAAGTACAAGTCCGCATAGGTAAAATTCGCAGCTTAGTTGAAGAATATGGCTTTGAAGATTACCTATACGAAAAAGGTAAACCATCAATACTAAATAACGGCATCGAATTTTCTGCTATTTATTTTGCCATGTTACTTAGCTTATTCTGTACCGGAGGTGGGCGTTTTGTAAGCCTAGATTATTGGTTTAAACGCGGTGCCTACATCAATAGTTACTAGGATATAAACACTCGCTTCATTAATTTTATCTGCTTGGTAGTTTTAACCCTGCAGTGTTTATTTTTTACTTATAAATGTTACTCTTACGTTTTGAATTTTGAGAGCACACTATGGATGCTATTGAGCTTTTACTCACTCGCCAATCTGATGCAAAATTGACAGCGCCAGGGCCTAATGAAGAGCAGTTAAACATTATTCAGCAGGCTGGGTTGAGAGTGCCCGATCATGGCTGTATTGCACCGTGGCAATATATTATTGTTCAAGGTGATGCGCGTCATAAGTTAGGTGAAATTTATTATCAAAGCGCTATAGCAGAGCAGCAGGCTGAAAAAGTAATTAATCGCGCTAAGGAGTTACCGCTTAGAGCACCCATGATTATTATTGCGATTGCAAAATATCAACCACACCCAAAAGTTTCTAGAATTGAACAAGTACAAAGCGCAGGTTGTGGCGTATTGGCAATGCAACAAGCCGCATTCGCTCAGGGGTTAGGCGGTATTTGGCGTACGGGTTACTTTGCACAAAGCCCCAGTGTTAAACAGGCGCTTAACTTAAATGATGATGATGAAATAGTCGGTTATTTATATTTAGGGACGCCGGCAATTGAATGCAAAAAGTCACCAAGGCACAAACCAGAAAATTATTTTAGTTTTTTGTAGAAATAGTATGAACTTTTTATATTCAATATAGTCATAATTCATTAAGTTAATCGTGTTACACTACTGCGGTTAATATTGTAGCTGCGAGAAGCGCACGGAAGCACTAAACGTAATAAATCTTCTTCAGTTTGTTTTTTAATCGGTTGTTTTTTGGTAATGTATGGAAAGTCTTACCAATAATAACGATAAAGAAGACGAAAATGATGGGAAATTTATTTTTACGTGAAAAAGAAAACTGGTTTGCTTGGTCAATCTGGGGTGTAGTTGGCGCGCTTGCGACATTTTATGTTGCAATGAGCACTCAAGCTGAGCATTTTATTGCTGCTTCAGCAATAGGGGTGCTGGTATTGCTAACTTGGTGGATGCAACAATCGAAACGGTTTGATTTTGGCAGAGCCTTTAAAATATGTTGTTATGTTTTACTGTTCACTGTACTGCCTTCATTTGTATTGGTTGTGATCCCGAGCGATGACCTTAATCGCTTCGATTTAATATTTCAAAGTATTGCATTTTTAACAGCCAGCTTATTGGTCTGTTTAGTGTGCTCTTGGATTGCTCGTAGGCCTAAGCAATATTACTAATAATGGCTAATTGATAACTAAAGCGGTTTATATTTAACTATTTAGCCGGTTTTATTAAAATAGGGCTTTACAAGCTAAGCGTATGATCTTATTATGCGCGCCGTACGGAGAGATGGCAGAGTGGTCGAATGCACCGGTCTTGAAAACCGGCAGGGGTTTATAGCCCCTCTAGGGTTCAAATCCCTATCTCTCCACCATTATTTAAAAAACCGCCTTATTGGCGGTTTTTTGCTATCTGGAGCTTTATAATGTCACAGTCCCCGGAATTATCCTTTTCTAAACGTTTACTTAAGCACATTCTTCTATGGACTGTGTTTGGTTATTGTTACCAAAGCGCCATATCGTTATTACAAAAAATGGCTATTGATGCATATCCAGAAGACGCACTAATAATGACCTTATTATATGGCATCGGGTTTAATATTTTATCGGGGCATTTAATTACAAAATACGATAATTATTGGCCTGTATGGGGCGCGTTTTATATTGGCACTATCGGTTTAGTAGCTGTGCCTCTTTTACTGGTCGGTGTGGCTGGATTATTGTCGATGAGCTTACTTGTTGGAATTTTGCTCAGTTTGCCTGTGTGTACCTTTGCTATTGGTTTAATTAAAGAAAAACTCAATAAAAACTAGCCCCAAAGACCTTTTATTTTGTGATAGCATATACGGGTCTTTTAACTAACAAAACGTGAATAACACATTATGTCAGATAATTTTACTACAGATGCTGAAAAAGCAAGTTACGGTATTGGCTTACAAATGGGTGAGCAACTTAAGGCTAATCCTTTTGAAGGTTTAAACTTAAATTCAGTATTTGAAGGCATGAAAGATGCGTATGCAGGCAGTGCTTTTCAAGTTGAGATCCCTGAGATCCAAGCTGCATTTGAAAAAATTAACGAAGAGATCCAAGCTCGTCGTGAAGAAGAAGCTAAAGTACTCGCTGCTGAAGGCATTGCATTTTTAGAAGAAAACGCAAAACGTCCTGAAATTACAGTAACTGAGTCAGGTCTTCAGTACGAAGTACTTGCAACAGGTGAAGGCGAGAAGCCAACTGCTGAGTCTACAGTACGTGTTGATTACCACGGTACTTTAGTAAACGGTACTGTTTTTGACAGCTCATACGAGCGCGGTCAACCTGCTGAATTCCCAGTGGGCGGCGTGATCAAAGGTTGGACTGAAGCATTACAAATGATGCCAGTAGGTACTAAGTGGCGTTTATACGTTCCTCATGAGCTTGCTTATGGTGAACGTGGTGCCGGTGCAGCAATCGCACCTTACTCAACACTTGTATTCGACGTTGAGTTACACGCAATTCTTTAATTAGAACGTACATAACATTTTAGTTATGAAAAAACCGCATTCATTAATATGAATGCGGTTTTTTATTGTCTCATTAAACTGATCTTTGCTTAAAAGTAGCCTCTTACTCCAAATTGGAAGTTACGACCAGGAAGTGGCGCGGTGTCTTTAATAAACGAGCTGTGTACAAAACCAAGTTCATCAGTAATGTTATCAACACTTAGGTAAAGCTGTGAGTCAACGGCACCTAAATCAAGCTGATAATTGGCTTGTAAATCAATCAATGTATAGCCATCTGTTGCTGTTTCGTATGCACTAATATCATTTTGCTCAAAATAATGTGTTCCTGTTAAGGTAAATTGTGCGCTACCTAGGGTGTATTGAAGTTCTGAACCCAATTTATTAGCAGGAATGCGTGGTAAATTTCCTTCATTATCTTTTAGTTTGGCGCGAGTAGAATCACCAAATACTTTTACCATGGCGCTGGGGTTTATTTGATAATGTACATCAAATTCAAAACCATACAGCTCAGCATCTTTACTTGTGAACTGATAAACATCAATTGCGTCACTGTGACCATTGGCTGCAGGTTCAAAACCATCCATTTCATCAAACACTAATCCTGTGTTTTGCTGATAATAAAAGTTTTTAATGTCGTTATAGAAAAAGTTGACAGTGTAACCAAAGTCTCCACTAAAGCGACGTAAACTAATATCTAGATTAGTTGATGTTTCTTGTTTAATTTCTTCAGGCTCAAAATGCGCTTCGTTACCTTCAATATGGTAACCCAAACCAAGTTCATAAGTCCCGGTAGCAATATGCACACCATTAGAGAGTAGCTCCGCTGAAAGTGGTGCACGTTCTGAATGTGACAAACTAACGGCTAGGTTGTGACTTGGCATATACTCCCAAATCGCACCTGCTGAGGCACTTAGATTAGTAAAGCTTTGGGTGTAGTTAACAGTTTCATCTGCTGATACAGGTTCGTCATCATGGCTGTGCTGATGCGTATCTACATCACTTTTTATCTCATAATCTTCTAAACGGGCGCCAAGTTCTACGGTGACGTCACCAAACTTGCGTTCTTCAAGTAAATATAGCGCATGAGTCGTAGTGATACTTGCAGGTGTAAAGGCTTCTTCACCAATCGCGTCATAATCAGACTCACTATAGTGATAGCCAATCATGCCATGCCATTGGCCTAATTGATGCTCTACGTTTAAACGTGCTTCAGTGGTTTCATTACTAAAAGTGGTGCCAATAGCGCCGTCTTCAATTTCACTATGGGTATAGTCTGTGTAACCAAGACGTAGGTTAATAGACTCAATCCAGTTATCATGAAATGCATAACTTACCAGCCCCTGCCAACGGTCTTGTTCTAAATGAGCATAAACAGGTGTTTCTGAATGTTCTTCACCTTCGTGTTCTTCATGCTCGCCTGCTTCTTCATGTGCATGATCGTGTTCATGATGAGCATGTGAATGGCCTGGAATACCATAGTCTGTTTCGATATTACCGTATGAAAATCCAACGGTTAAATGCTCACCCACATAGCTAGTACCAAAATTAACTGTTTCACTGTCTATAAAGGTATTTTCAACTGAAGTAGCTGTTTCTTCATCGCCTTCAACATGTACTTCACCTTCTTCATGTTCATCCGGTAAATTAAAACGAGGTGTTTGGTAATCATCACCGCTGCGTTTAGTACCATCAAAATGGAAATTAAAGTTATTGCTACCCGTTTCTAGTTTTGCTGCGTAGGTATTCGCATTTGAAACTGTATCGTGTGTGTATTGGGCAGCTCCAGATAGAGAGTCAATGTTATTGGTTGGAATACGGTTATCAACCACATTGACTACACCACCAATAGCACCAGAGCCATAAAGTAGAGTGCTTGGGCCACGTAACACTTCAATTTGCTCTGCCGCTAGGCTGTCACTTGATGTAGCGTGATCAGGTCCAATGCGAGACGCATCGCTGCTATCCAAACCATTTTGTGTAATTTTAACTCGAGGACCACCTAAGCCGCGGATAATCGGACTTGATGAAACAGGGCCAAAATAACTAGCATTAACGCCTGGTATGCCTTTAAGTGTCTCACCTAGCGTCGGCTTAGCTTTATTTTTTAGCTCATCGCCTGATAGCACACTTACTGGTGAAATCATTTCTAAGCTATTTTTATGCAGGGCAGAGGCATATACAACAACAGTTTCAACCGAAGTTGGCTTTAAAGTAACATCAATAGTGTTGTCTGTATTTTCAAGCGATATACGAGAATCTAGGTAGTTATCTTTACTGATATGTAATTGACTCTTAGAATCTATGTCAATACTAAACTGGCCTTGTGCATTACTTTGCACGCTTTTTGACTTACCATGAACATGAATTGTGGCATTGGCAATGGGTTGCTTTTTTGTGTCTGTTACCGTGCCGTTAATCGTCGCAGCAAGTGCAGAGTGAGAACACAAAACAGACAGTAGTGCTGAGGATATGAGTGTTAGCTTAGTCATAGTTACTTCAATTCGTGGTTGTTATGTTGTGATATAATATAACACTACAAAATTATGCTATCAACAATGTTATACTATAACTTTAAAATTTGCGTTGAATAACACAATAGAGCGATAAATTTAATCTAGCACGGTATTATTACAGTTAAATTTAAGAGCGACTGTCTATCATCAGTATGTCTAACTTTTTTTGTGCTTTAAAATGATTTTGCTTATCGACTGGTTCGAGCATTTCACAGTCATCGTTTATCATTTCTGAAATTAAACTCGGATAATGCCTGCAATCTTGGGGTCGGTCATGATAAATACTGCAAGTATATTTATCTTTTTCTTCAGGGGATGCTTTATTGGCAAGCTCTAAAAATGGGCATTGCGTTAATTGCTCACCCGTCGTTGGGTCAAACCATAATTGATCGTTTTTAACGTATTGAAATATTTCAGGGTTGAATAACGCCCACATTTCAATTTCATCCTGATTAGTATCTAAATCTGCCGCACCATATTTGGTACAGCACTTACCGCATTGATTGCAATTTTGCATAGGGTAGATTTTTACTGTTGCTGTTAATAGTAAGCATTAAGTGTAGCACTCTAATATCCGTGTCAATAAACTAAACAGTGCTTTTTGTTGCTTATACTACTTTTGTAACAACGCGGCGCTTAATAATAATGTATTATTAGATAATAGGTTTCTGACACAGCGCTGTAAAAAATTAAATAGGCGCATTAATTAAGGTAGCGAGTAATTATGAATACTAAAGTATACAAAGCGGTTCACGATTTAGCAGAAAAGTTGATGGCAGCTGCCAATAAAAATGATACTAAACAGTTTGAATCTTTATATGCAGAGCTCAAAGCAATTTGTATTGAAAACGAAAATACCGCTAAAGATCACCCTGTACAGTGGGAAACTCTAGCAGATTTTACCGAAGAGCTAGAAGACGCTATTGAGACTTACGAAAAAGCGTTGCAGAAGTCGATAGAAATTAATAACAAAGATCATATGTCGTCGGTTGCATTTTCTATGGCTACTTTGCAGCTTGAGCTGGGTGATAAAGAAGCGGCGATTAAAAATCTACAAGATGCAAAAGTCAGTGCGAATAAAATTGAAGACAAAGAATTAAAGTCAGAGATCCATGAGCTATTAGAGTCACTGGTTGAAGAAGAAGGTTAGGAAACTTTATAGTGATTATTAATAATCAGCGCCAGTAGTTTACACTTGGCGCTTTTTTATGAAGAAGATAAAGTTCAACTTCATAAAATACTTATAAATAACTTACCGAGTAATTTTTTGGAGAAAAAATGCTAGCGCAAATAGAACAATGGATTGATAAAACGAATAGCGAATATGCAAATCAAAGAATATGCTGTGAAAAATTTGCTAGCGAGTTTGAGGGCTTTTACCCAAATGAATTTTTGAAAACTGCATTTTATGTAGTTGTTGATAAAATTCCTAAACCTGACTTTACAAGTTTACGTGAACTTGGTTTAAGCAATTTTATTGATATGGATGTAGCTGGAATAACCTATAAAAATACATATTATATACTACCTAACGCTGTGCATAATTTAAGAGTGCATTTTCATGAGCTTGTTCATGTAGTTCAATGGCGTGAACTCGGTGCGCACGCTTTTATAATGCGTTACATCAATGAAATCCAAACCTGTGGTTACAATGATGCTCCACTTGAAAAAATGGCCTATAAACTTGATGCGCACTATACCAGTAATGGAAATAAATTTAATATTCCTGACTACATTACGCAACAGCTTTAGTTAATTACTATTATAAAAGGAATTTATATGTCACGTTTTTTGTTTTATTCACTAGCTCTATTTACTTTTCATGTGCAGGCGAGCTCTTTTGATGATGATATCGTTAATGCATTAATCTATAGAACAACACAACCAGTAACTTACGATGGTGCCTATCATCAACTTGAGTATCCAGGTGGTGATGTGCCCGCTAATATTGGTGTGTGTACCGATGTTTTAATTAGGTCGTACCGGCAGCTTGGTGTTGATTTGCAAAAGTTAGTACACGAAGACATGCAGAACAATTTTCGTGCATATCCTTCTAAGCGTATTTGGGGATTAACCAAGCCAGATAAAAATATTGATCATCGACGTGTGCCTAACTTACAAGTTTACTTTGAGCGCCATGCAAAAGTGTTAACTAAATCGCTTAATGCAGAGGATTATAAAGCCGGTGACATAGTTACTTGGATGCTGCCAGGTAATTTACCGCATATCGGTATGGTCGTTAATGAAATAGCGCAGGGCAGCGGCAACCCGCTTATTGTGCATAATATTGGTCGTGGACCAGAAATGAGCGATATGCTTTTTGCGTATACAATTACGGGTCATTACCGATTTGTGCCTGCAAAATATTCAGAGTAAATAACACTGTACTAGTAGGCGTGTTTGAGTTTAAAAACACGGCATACAGGTTTGGTACAAACCTAGCTGTTATATATTATTCTAGTGCTGTTAAATACGCTTAATGTGAGTTACTTACTTTAAATTAATACTGATATCACCATTTGGTTTGCAGCAACACAAGAGTATTTCACCATCGCGAACAAACGCTAACGGCTCTTCATTGTAATTAACTTCACCAGAGACAAGTGTTGCTCGACACGCACCGCAATATCCCTCACGGCATTGGTAAGCGGCATCAATCTTATTCGATTCTAGGCAATGTAAAAGAGAAGGGCAGCCAGCGGCAAAATCAATGCGCTGGCTGTTATCTGCAAGTGTGATACTTGCAGTGGTTCTATCAGTCATTATAAATCAAAGTCACCAAATTCATCGGCATCTACTTGTGAGTCAATCTGACCAACTAAGTATGAGCTTATTTCGGCCTCTTGAGGAGCAACTTGCACGTTATCTGACACTAACCATGAGTTGATCCATGGAATAGGGTTACTGTTATTTTCAAACTGTGCAGGCAGACCAATCGCGGTCATACGCGCATTGGTAATGTACTCAACATATTGACATAGAATGTGTTTATTCAAACCAATCATCGAGCCATCTTTAAATAGGTACTCGGCCCATTCTTTTTCTTGCTCTGCGGCTTCAACAAACATTTTAATTGCTTCTTCACGGCACTGTGCGGCAACAATCGCCATTTCAGGGTCATCTTTACCATCTTGCATGATATTTAAAATATGCTGAGTACCTGAAAGGTGGAGTGCTTCATCACGGGCAATAAGCTTTATAATTTTAGCATTACCTTCCATCAATTCACGCTCGGCAAACGCAAATGAGCAAGCAAAGCTCACATAAAAGCGAATGGCTTCTAAAATGTTCACTGACATCATTGCCAGGTACAATTTCTTTTTCAGCTCAAATAAATTAACTACCACGGTTTGGCCATTAATTTCGTGTTTGCCTTCACCGTATAGGTTGTAAAGCGATACAGAATTGATTAGGTCATCATAATAAGTAGTTACCGCATCGGCACGCTCACTTATTTTGTCATTGCTAACAATGTCATCAAAAATGAGTTCAGGTGCTTGGGTTACGTTACGAATAATATGGGTGTACGAACGACTATGAATAGTTTCACTAAACGCCCATGTCTCAATCCATGTTTCTAGCTCAGGAATAGACACAATCGGTAATAGCGCTACGTTAGGCGAACGACCTTGAACACTATCAAGCAGCGTTTGATATTTTAAGTTGCTTAAAAATATGTGCTTCTCGTGATCGGGAAGCGCTTGAAAGTCTAAACGGTCTTTACTTACATCAACTTCTTCAGGTCGCCAAAAGAAAGACAATTGTTTTTCTATTAGTTTTTCAAAAATAGGGTATTTTTGTTGATCGTAACGTGACACGTTAACGGTTTGACCAAAAAACATTGGCTCTTGCATTTGGTTATTATGGTTTCTGCTAAAAGTAGTATAAGACATGTTTATCACTCAAAAAACTATCACTAAAACTATCAGGACAAAGCGGGCAGGGCGCCCGCTTTAAGTTTAACTATTAAATTTTACACGCGCCGCCTGCACAATCATCATCTTCCACTTCTGGAGTGTCTTCTTGAGCATCTGATGCGCCATCGCGGGTATTATGGTAATACAGTGTTTTAACACCTAACTTGTAGGCACCGAGTAAGTCTTTTAGTAAGACTTTCATAGGTACTCTACCGCCTTCGTATCTGTTTGGATCATAATTAGTATTTGCTGAAATTGTTTGGTCGATAAATTTCTGCATTATGCCTACTAATTGTAAGTAACCATCGTTTGATGGAATATCCCACAGTAACTCATAGTTATCTTTAAGGCGTTCGTACTCAGGAACAACTTGCTTTAAAATACCATCTTTACTTGCTTTAACACTAATATGGCCACGTGGTGGCTCAATACCATTGGTTGCATTTGAGATTTGCGATGATGTTTCTGATGGCATTAATGCGCTCAGCGTTGAGTTACGCATACCGTGCTCTTTAATGTTGGCACGTAACGTATCCCAATCAAGGTGCAGTGGTTCATCACAAATTTTATCTAAATCACGCTTATACGTATCTGTTGGCATAATACCTTGTGAGTACGTAGTTTCGTTAAATTTAGGACATGCTCCACGCTCTTTTGCCAGCTCATTAGATGCTTTCATTAAGTAGTACTGAATCGCTTCAAATGTTTTATGCGTGAGTGCATTTGCGCTGCCATCTGAGTAACGCTTACCGTTTTTAGCTAAGTAGTAGGCGTAGTTAATCACACCTATCCCTAGGGTACGACGTCCCATAGTGGCATTTTTTGCCGCCGGTACTGGGTAGTCTTGGAAATCAAGTAAGTTATCTAGTGCACGTACTGCAAGCTCAGCTAACTCTTCTAATTCATCCAGTGACTCAATCGCGCCTAAGTTAAATGCAGACAAGGTACATAAGGCAATTTCACCTTCTTCATCATTTACATTGTTCAGTGGCTTAGTCGGTAATGCAATTTCTAAACATAAGTTAGATTGACGAATAGGCGCCACTTTCGAAATAAATGGGCTATGTGTATTACAGTGGTCAACATTTTGTAAGTAAATACGACCGGTGCTGGCACGTTCTTGAGCAAACATAGAAAACAGTTCAATGGCTTTAATACGTTTTTTACGAATTGACTCGTCTTGTTCATACTTTACGTAAAGTGCATCAAATTCGTCTTGATCTTCAAAGAATGCGTCGTAAAGGCCCGGCACGTCTGAAGGGCTAAATAAGGTAATGTAATCGTCTTTAATTAAACGCGAATACATTAATTTATTAAACTGTACGCCGTAGTCTAGGTGACGTACGCGGTTATCATCAACACCACGGTTGTTTTTAAGTACCAGTAGGTTTTCTACTTCTAAATGCCAAAGCGGGTAGAATAAAGTAGCGGCTCCGCCACGTACACCGCCTTGCGAACAACTTTTAACGGCTGTTTGAAAATGCTTATAAAAAGGAATACAACCTGTGTGGTACGCTTCGCCGTTACGAATAGGGCTACCTAATGCACGAATACGTCCGGCATTAATACCAATACCGGCACGTTGAGAAACGTATTTAACAATCGCTGATGATGTCGCGTTAATTGAATCTAAGCTGTCGCCACACTCAATCAGTACACATGAGCTAAATTGGCGCGTTGGTGTACGTACACCCGACATAATTGGTGTAGGTAAAGAAATTTTAAATAATGAGACCGCATCGTAAAAACGTTTGATGTAATCAATACGCGTTTCACGTGGGTAATCTGAGAATAAGCTTGCCGCAACTAATATATATAAAAACTGTGCACTTTCGTAAATTTCACCGGTTACACGGTTTTGAACTAGGTATTTACCTTCAAGCTGTTTTACTGCTGCGTAGCTAAAGTTAAGATCGCGTGAATGATCTAAGTAAGCATCTAATTCATCAAGTTCTTGCTCTGTGTAATCAACAAGCAAATGTGCGTCGTAGCGTTTTTGTTCAACCATGTCAGTAACGTGGTCAAAAAGGCGCGGTGGCTCAAATTGGCCATACGCTTTTTTACGTAAATGGAATACAGCTAAACGAGCAGCAAGATACTGATAATCAGGTGATTCTTTTGAGATCTGATCCGCAGCGGCTTTGATAATCGTCTCATGAATATCTTTAGTACGAATACCGTCATAAAATTGAATATGCGATTTAAGTTCAACTTGTGAAACCGAAACGTTGTTTAAACCTTCGGCGGCCCATTCAATAACGCGATGGATCTTGTCTAGATCAAGCGGCTCTTTACGGCCGTCACGTTTGCTTACAGATAACTGTTGGTTCATAGTTTTGCCTGTATTCCTTGGGAATTAAATATTTTTGACCAATGAGTGCACTTAAAACGCCCAGTGCCTATTCTTTTATTGTTATTTCCACCGCATAGGTAAATTTAATCGAATAACATTTAGCCACAATATCTGGTGTTGTTCAAATTAGAGATCACAAGATAGTGTGGTCTGTGATCTTTTGCAAGGGACAGAAACCGCTCTCATTGTGGATAACGTTGGGATAACGTAATTGTGTTAGTAGGCATTAACCTTTGATCATTCGGTTAAGTTGAAATTTGTAAAAATCAACTAAGGAAAGATTAAATTTACGCTTTTTAAAAATAAATTTCGTCTGCTTTTTTTATCATCAAGCTTTGCGTAAAAACTAACACAATCACAATATGTAGTGTTTATTAATTAACATGGCACTATATGTGGTTGAATGCATCTATAGGGCTATGCCAATTAAAATCTGCATTCCAAGCCAATGCTTCGTCTATACTCGGTACATATCCCCACAGTGCGGTAGCGGTGTGCATATTCGCAGCTTTACCTGCTTGTATATCTCGCTGTGCATCACCTATATATAGGCAGCGCGAAGGATCAACACTCATTTGCTCAGCACAATGTAATAAAGGAAGGGGTGAGGGCTTAGATTCAGCTAATGTATCACCACTTATCACAATTTGAGCATTTTTTAATGCAGGAATCGCCTCGACTAAAGGATCGGTTAAAAAGCCAGGCTTATTTGTCATAATGCCCCACGGGATCCCTTTATTATCAAGGGCAATGAGTAACTGTTCTATACCTACAAAGCATTGGGTATGGGTGGCAATATTGGCAGCGTAGTGTGCAACTAGCTCTGCTAAAAGTTGCTCTTGCGGTTGTTGCGCCCAAGCTTCTTTAAAACCAGCAGCAAGTAATGCTGCTGCGCCATTTGAAGCTGCGGGTCGATATATATCACTGCCCACTAAGGGCTGTTGATGATTATGCAGCACACTATTTAGCGCGGCGCCTAAATCATCAGCGGTATCGAGTAAAGTGCCATCTAAGTCAAACAGCAATGCTTGATATTCAATTGGGCTAGTAGGTGTTTGCAAGCTTGCCATTACGCTAACTTCTCAAAGTGCAGCATATAATTTACGCTGACGTCATCATTAACCGTATATTGCTTTGAAAGTGGGTTGTAACTTAATCCTGCACTGGCACGTACCTTCAAGCCTGCTTGTTCTGCCCATGCGATTAATTGCGCAGGTTTAATAAACTTTTTATGGTCATGGGTACCTTCAGGCACCATTTTTAACAGTTTTTCTGCACCGACAATAGCGTATAAATAAGCTTTAGGGGTTTTATTAAGGGTAGAGAAGAATACATCCGCCCCAGGTTTTGCTAATTTAGCGACCGCATGAATAATAGAAGCAGGGTCGGGAACGTGCTCTAACATTTCCATGCAAGTAATCACATCAAAGCGCTCAGGGTGCTCATCAGCAAATTGTTCAGCAGGTACTTTTATATATTCAACGGGTACACTTGTTTCTAAACTGTGTAACTTAGCGACAGTTAAAGGCTCTTGCCCCATATCGATACCTGTTACCTTTGCACCCATTCGCGCCATGCTGTGACTTAAAATACCGCCGCCACATCCTACATCGAGGGTTTCTTTGTCAAATAATCCTTTAGTTTTGTCAGCGATAAAATCTAATCGTAATGGATTAATTTCGTGAAGCGGCTTAAATTCGCCTTCTAAATCCCACCAACGCTCTGCGATGGCTTCAAACTTTGCTATTTCTGCGTTATCTACATTTTGATGTTCGGTCATAAAATACTTCCTCGTCAATCTGAGGCCATTATATAGGGCTAAATTGATAAATCGCAAAGTTTTGCGCCTGTAAATTAAAATTAATTGTGATAGCATGGTTGCTTAGAAATAATAACAAACACTCTTAATACCTAATACTGGGTTGTTAAGAGCTGATACTGAAGGAATGTGATATCAAATGACTGATCTCGCCAATGAAATTCTGCCAGTCAATATTGAAGACGAGTTAAAAAACTCCTACTTAGATTACGCCATGAGTGTAATTGTAGGACGTGCATTACCAGACGTACGTGACGGTTTAAAACCTGTTCACCGCCGCGTCTTGTTTGCAATGAACGAGCTTAGTAATGACTGGAACAAGCCTTACAAAAAATCGGCCCGTGTGGTCGGTGACGTAATCGGTAAATACCACCCACACGGCGACAGTGCAGTTTATGACACCATCGTACGTATGGCTCAGCCATTCTCACTACGTTATATGCTAGTTGATGGTCAGGGTAACTTTGGTTCGGTTGATGGTGATTCAGCAGCGGCAATGCGTTATACAGAAGTACGTATGGCAAAAATGTCGCACGAATTATTAGCCGATCTTGAAAAAGAAACGGTTGATTTTGTGCCTAACTACGACGGCACAGAACAAATTCCTGATGTGTTACCGACTAAAATACCTAACCTGTTAGTTAATGGTTCGTCAGGTATTGCTGTTGGTATGGCGACAAATATCCCGCCACACAACTTAACAGAAGTAGTGAATGGCTGTTTAGCGCTTATTCAAAACCCTGAATTAACTATTACTGAGTTAATGGATTACATCCCAGGGCCTGATTTCCCAACTGCGGCCATTATTAATGGTAAAAAAGGCATTGAACAAGCCTATCAAACCGGTCGTGGTAAAGTGTACATGCGTGCGCGTGCTGAGATTGAAACTGATGAGAAAACTGGCCGCGAAACGATTATTGTTCATGAAATCCCTTACCAAGTTAACAAAGCCCGTTTGATTGAAAAAATTGCTGAGCTAGTTAAAGATAAAAAAATTGAAGGGATCAGCGCATTACGTGATGAATCAGATAAAGACGGTATGCGTATCGTTATCGAGATCAAACGTGGTGACGTAGGTGAAGTTATTTTGAACAACCTTTATTCACAAACTCAGTTACAAACTGTGTTTGGTATGAATATGGTTGCGTTAATTAATAACCAACCTAAGTGTTTCAACTTAAAAGAAATGCTTGAAGAATTTATTATTCACCGTCGTGAAGTTGTTACCCGTCGTACGGTATTTGATTTACGCAAAGCCCGCGACCGTGCGCACACGCTAGAAGGTTTAGCGATTGCACTGGCAAATATTGACCCAATTATCGAACTTATTCGTAAGTCACCAACACCTGCTGAAGCAAAAGTTGCACTAACAGCGCGTCCTTGGGAATTAGGTAATGTTAAAGCCATGCTTGATAAAGCAGGTGAAGACAATGTTGCCCGCCCAGATTGGCTAGCAAGCGATCTTGGTATTCGTGATGGTCAGTACTATATTTCTGAGCAACAAGCTCAAGCAATACTAGACTTACGTTTGCATAAACTAACAGGTCTTGAACACGAAAAAATTCTTACTGAATACCAATCGTTACTAGACCTAATTGCTGAACTATTATTCATTTTGGCAAGTCCGGAACGTTTAATGGAAGTTATTCGTGATGAGTTAGTTGAAATTAAAGAACAATATGGTGATGAGCGCCGCACTGAAATTAATGCAGCTGCACACGATATTAGCCTTGAAGACTTAATTAACGAAGAGAACGTGGTTGTGACCTTATCACACGAAGGGTACGTTAAGTATCAAGCGTTAAGTGATTACGAAGCGCAGCGTCGTGGTGGTAAAGGCAAGTCAGCAACCAAGATGAAAGATGAAGATTTCATTGAACGTCTACTTGTTGCCAATACGCACGATACTATTTTATGTTTCTCTACTGCGGGTCGATTATATTGGCTTAAAGTGTATCAGTTACCACTTGCAAGTCGCGCAGCGCGCGGTAAGCCAATTGTTAACTTATTACCGCTTGAAGCAGATGAACGTATTACTGCTATTTTGCCGGTACGCGATTATGAAGATGATAAATACATCTTTATGGCGACAGCATTTGGTACGGTTAAGAAAACACCATTGACTGCATACAGCCGTCAACGTGCTAGCGGTATTATTGCCGTTAACTTAAACGAAGGTGATAGCTTAATTGGTGTTGATATTACCGATGGTAGCAACGAAATTATGTTGTTCACTGATGCGGGTAAAGTTGTACGCTTTAAAGAAGCTGAAGAAACCACGGTAGTTGATGAAAATGGTAACCCTGTTCTTGATGAAGAAGGTAAGCCTGAGATTCGCTTCAAAGGTGTACGCCCTATGGGTCGTACTGCAACAGGTGTTCGTGGTATTAAGATGCCAGACGAACAACGTGTTGTATCACTGATTGTACCTAAGAATGATGGTGCAATATTAACAGTAACAGAAAATGGTTACGGCAAGCGTACTCAACTTGAAGACTACCCATCTAAGAGTCGTGCAACACAAGGTGTTGTATCAATTAAGGTGAGTGAGCGTAATGGTGCCGTTGTTGGTGCTGTTCAAGTTGATGACAACGACGAAATAATGATTATTTCGAATCGTGGTACCTTAGTACGAACTCGCGTTAATGAAGTTTCTACGGTTGGACGTAACACCCAAGGTGTTATTTTGATCAGAACTATTGACGAAGAGCAAGTAGTTGGTTTACAACGTATAGAAGAGATTGAAGTGACTGAAAGTGACTTGATTGATATCGAAGACGTTGAAACAGTAGATACGGTTATAGATGAAGTAGCGGATGACAATCCTCCTTCAGAATAATTGAGATTGAAAAAAGCGGCCTTGGCCGCTTTTTTTATGTGGTTGAAAAAAACTAAAGACACTTGAATTAGTTTAATACCAATTCACTTAATTAAGTGGTCTATTTTAAGGCTGGAAAAACGTGTTGATAGCTAGGCAAAAAATTTGCTATTTAGTTGTTTAAATGAGAATTTTTTAACGCAGGTAGCGACACGTTTAGCCCCGTAAAATGATTAAGTATTATTGCGGATTGGTATTAGTTCAAGTTAAACAGTAAATTACTGGAATGAGGAAAAGGTAATGAGTATTTATAATTTTTGTGCGGGTCCTGCAATGTTACCACCGGCTGTCATGCAAAAAGCACAAAAAGAGTTTTTAGACTGGCAAGGGCTTGGCGTTTCAGTAATGGAAATGAGCCATCGCAGTAAAGAATTTTTAGCATTAACGGCTAAGTGTGAAGCTAGTCTACGTCGCTTAATGAATATTAGTGATGAGTTTGAAGTGCTGTTTATGCACGGCGGTGGTCGAGGTCAATTTAGTGCCGTACCTTTAAACCTCCACGTTGATGGAAAAAAAGCGGTGTATTGTGAAAATGGCGTGTGGTCAAAAAGTGCAACTAGCGAAGCTGATAAGTTTACTCAAACTCACACTATTGACGTACGTAATGACGATAATGGCTTATTTTCTATCAAGCAGGTAGCCGATTGGGTTTTACCAGCCGATGCTGCATATATTCATTATTGCCCAAATGAAACTGTAGATGGTCTAGAGATTTTTGATGTACCCAGTCACCCAACAGCACCGATTGTCGCCGATATGTCGTCGACTATTCTATCGCGCGAAATTGACGTTAATCAATTTGATTTAATCTACGCAGGTGCTCAAAAGAATATCGGCCCATCGGGTATTGCTATCGTAATTGTTCGTAAAACGCTACTTGAGCGTGAAGGGCTAGCTAAGCCAGGTATTTTAGATTACGCACTTGAAGCAAAACAAGGCAGTATGTTTAACACTCCACCTACATTTGCATGGTATTTAGCAGCTGAAGTATTTGAATGGCTTGAGCAAAATGGTGGTGTTAAAGCCATGGAAACACATAATACTGTCAAAGCGCAGCTGCTTTATGACTTTATCGATGAGTCTGATTTTTACACCAACAAGGTAGCAAAACATTGTCGTTCACGTATGAATGTGCCTTTTTGGTTAGTTGATGAAAGCCTAAATGATAAGTTTGTTAAAGAGTCAACAGAAGCGGGCTTATTAGCGCTTGAAGGGCACCGTATTGTTGGCGGTATGCGCGCGAGTATTTATAACGCAATGCCACTGGAAGGAGTTAAAGCATTAGTTGATTTTATGGCGGCTTTCGCAAAGGAGAACAGCTAATGGAGCAACTTTCTTTAGCGCCTATTTCACAGGTTAATGGCAGTGTTACTCTGCCGGGTTCGAAAAGCTTGTCAAATCGCATTCTATTATTGGCTGCACTATCAAACGGCACTACGGTTGTAGAAAACTTATTAGACAGTGATGATATTCGTCATATGTTGGGCGCCTTAGCGCAGCTCGGTGTGAATGTGACACTTAATGATGAGCGAACCATCGCGACCGTAGAAGGTGTAGGTGGCGTATTTAAAACGCCAACTGAAGCACTGTTTTTAGGTAATGCAGGTACAGCATACCGTCCTTTAACGGCCGTGCTTGCAGCGATTGCTGGGGAGTATGAGTTAATTGGTGAGCCACGTATGGAAGAGCGACCAATTGGCCACTTAGTTGATGCACTGCAAGCCTTAGGTGGTAATGTTAGTTATTTAAAAAATAAAGATTATCCGCCGCTTAAAATTGTTGGTGGGCAAATAGCAGGTGGTGAAGTCGAAATTGACGGTAGTATTTCAAGCCAATTTTTAACTGCGCTTCTTATGGCTGCACCGTTATTTAAAGGTGATACTCAAATTAAAATTAAAGGCACGTTAGTGTCTAAGCCTTACATTGATATTACTCTTGATGTAATGGCGCGTTTTGGTGTTACCGTTGAGCATGATAATTACAGTACTTTTTTTGTAAAAGGTGCACAGCAGTATCAAGCCGTTGAGCGAATTATGGTCGAAGGGGATGCTTCATCTGCTTCTTACTTTATTGCTGCTGCAGCAATTGCCGGCGGCGAAATAGAAATTAAAGGCGTCGGTGCTAAATCAGTTCAAGGTGATATTGGTTTTGCTAATGTTATGGAGCAAGTAGGTGCAAAAATTGATTGGTATGACGAACGTTTAGTTGTTCGTAAAGGTGAGCTTAACGGTATTGATATTGATGCGAATGCAATACCTGATGCTGCAATGACCCTGGCTACAGTTGCCTTGTTTGCAAAAGGGCCAACGGCAATTCGCAACATTTATAACTGGCGAGTAAAAGAAACTGACCGTTTACACGCTATGGCTACTGAGCTTAAAAAAGTAGGGGCTGAAGTAGTTGAAGGGCATGACTTTATTGAGATCACACCGCCAAAACAATTTAATAATGTGGCTGTAGATACCTATGATGACCACCGTATTGCCATGTGCTTTGCAATGGTGGCGGTAGGGGGTAAGCCAATCACGATTAACGATCCGGCCTGTACTTATAAGACATTCCCAACATTTTTCAACGTGTTAGCATCTGTCAGTAAATAGGCTATTTATAAGTATTTATAAAAAGTTACATACTAAAAGCGGATAATCTTTAATAATTGACGTATAATGTGGCGGTTTATTTTGGTGTGCATTGAAGGAGGTTTTAAATGCCGGCGTTATTAATGCCCGTAATCACCGTAGATGGCCCAAGTGGTTCTGGTAAAGGAACTGTTTGTCGCTTATTGGCTGAAAAATTAGGCTGGGATGTGTTAGATAGCGGTGCAATTTATCGCGTACTTTCACTTGCAGCACTTCATCACCAAATTGCGTTAGATAACGAAGAAGCACTGGTTCCACTAGCTGCAAATCTTGATGTGCAGTTTCTGATAGACAGTGATACTAATGCAGGAAAGATTATTTTAGAAGGCGAAGATGTAACAACCACTATTCGAAATGAAGAAGTGGGAGCTGCAGCGTCCAAAGTTGCGGCATTGCCACGAGTTCGTGAAGCGTTACTTCGTCGCCAGCGTGCGTTTAGAACTGAAAATGGCTTAATTGCTGATGGTCGCGATATGGGCACTGTTGTGTTTCCTGATGCGCCATTAAAGATATTTCTAACCGCAAGTGCAGAAGAACGTGCTCGCAGACGTTTTGTTGAGTTGAATGAGCGCGGGCTTGATGTTACACTAAGTGGTCTATTACAAGACATTCAAGCACGTGATGATCGCGATATGAATCGCGCCGTTGCGCCGCTTGTACCTGCAGAGGATGCGATTGAGCTTGATACTAGCGAACTCAACGCACAGCAAGTCTTTGATAAAGTTATAACTTTATTAGATTCAAGTATCTCTGAAGGTAAGCTTCCTAAACGAAGCTAAACACATTTTATGCACCAGCAGGACGCCAGTGCTATTTTAACAACCCCATGCAGCATGGTTGCTTATTGGTATTAATATATGAGACGTATATTCGTATGTCAGAAAATTTTGCGCAGTTATTTGAAGAAAGCTTAAAGGGTTTTGAAGCAGAGCAAGGCTCTATCGTTAAAGGTACAGTAATCTCAATCGAGAACAACATTGTACTTGTAGATGCTGGTCTTAAATCAGAAAGTGCTATCCCTGCAGAGCAGTTCAAAAATGCTGCTGGTGAACTAGAAGTTGCTGTTGGCGACGAAGTAGATGTTGCACTAGATGCAATCGAAGACGGTTTCGGTGAAACTATCCTTTCTCGTGAGAAAGCGAAGCGTCACGAAGCGTGGATCCGTCTTGAGAAAGCATGTGAAGAGCAAGAGACTGTTACTGGTGTTATCAACGGTAAAGTTAAAGGCGGTTTCACTGTTGAAGTTGATTCAATCCGTGCTTTCCTACCTGGTTCACTTGTTGATGTTCGTCCAGTACGTGACACAACTCACCTTGAAGGCAAAGAGCTTGAATTTAAAGTAATCAAGCTTGATCAAAAACGTAACAACGTTGTTGTTTCACGTCGTGCAGTTATCGAATCAGAAAACTCACAAGAACGTGAAGAGCTTCTTGCTAACCTTGTTGAAGGTCAAGAAGTTAAAGGTATCGTTAAGAACCTTACTGACTACGGTGCATTCGTTGACCTTGGTGGTGTTGATGGCCTACTACACATTACTGACATGGCGTGGAAGCGTGTTAAGCACCCTTCAGAAATCGTTAATGTTGGCGACGAAATCGCAGTTAAAGTTCTTAAATTCGACAAAGATAAAACTCGTGTATCTCTAGGTCTTAAACAGCTTGGCGAAGATCCATGGGCAGCTATCGCTGGTCGTTACCCAGAAGGCTCTAAACTTTCTGGTCGTGTAACTAACCTTACTGATTACGGTTGCTTCGTAGAAATCGAAGAAGGCGTTGAAGGTCTAGTACACGTTTCTGAAATGGATTGGACTAACAAGAACATCCACCCTTCAAAAGTTGTTTCACTTGGTGACACTGTTGAAGTTATGGTTCTTGAAATCGACGAAGAACGTCGTCGTATTTCTCTTGGTCTTAAGCAATGTATTGCTAATCCTTGGCAGGAATTTGCTCGTCTACAAAACAAAGGCGATCAAGTTACTGGTAAGATCAAATCAATCACTGACTTCGGTATCTTTATCGGTCTTGACGGTGGTATTGATGGTCTTGTACACCTTTCAGACATTTCTTGGAATACACCTGGCGAAGAAGCTGTACGTGAATTCAAGAAAGGCGACGAAATCACTGCTATCGTATTGCAAGTTGACCCAGAGCGTGAACGTATCTCTCTAGGTGTTAAGCAAATCGAAGCTGACCCATTCAATAACTACCTTGATGCAAACAAAAAAGGTGCTATTGTTAAAGGTAAAGTGACTGAAGTTGATGCGAAAGGCGCAACTGTTGAACTTATCGAAGGCGTTGAAGGTTACATCCGTGTAGCTGATATCGCTCAAGAGCGCGTTGAAGATGCAACTACTGTTGTTTCTGTAGGCGACGAAATCGAAGTTAAATACGTTGGTGTTGATCGTAAGAACCGCACTTTAAGCTTATCTGTTAAAGCTCTTTTCGAAGCAGAAGAGAAAGAAGTACTAGAGAAGCTTAAGAAAGAAGAGCCAGTGTTCGAAAACGCAATGGCAGCTGCTTTCGCAAATGCACAAAAAGACTAATTAATTATAGTCTTTTAATTGGAAGGGCAGTTTATGCCCTTCCACTATTTCTTTTAAGGAAACGCTATGACTAAGTCAGAACTGATAGAAACACTTGCTGAACAACACGCACATATTCCTGTGAAAGATGTTGAGAACGCTGTTAAAGAAATTCTTGAACAAATGGCCGGCTCATTATCTTCTTCAGATCGTATTGAGATCCGAGGTTTTGGAAGTTTCTCTTTGCATTACCGTGCACCTCGTACAGGTCGTAATCCTAAAACAGGTGAAACTGTAGAGTTAGATGGTAAGCATGTACCTCATTTTAAGCCAGGCAAAGAACTACGTGACCGTGTAAACGAGAGCATTGCTTAGTAAATTTATTGGAGTAGTTACTTGTTCAAGGTATTAAAAATTATTCTGGCAGCACTTTTTTTAATTGGTGCATTTGTATTGGGTTCGCAAAATCCACAATTAACACAAATTAACTACATAATAGCCAGTAATACATTACCTTTAGCCGTTATAATAAGTATCTGCTTTTTGTTAGGTGTTGTAGTGGGTTGCTTTGTGAGCTTTAAATTGTTTACGCAATTAAAGTGGCAAAATTACCGTTTAAAAAAGCAAATAACGCCTGAAAAAGATAATAAAAAGCGTATTGCCAACAAAGATACCTAATTATGATTGAGCTGTTGTTTTTACTGCTTCCTGTCGCCGCCGGTTATGGCTGGATCATGGGAAAAAACAGTGCGAAAAATCAGGCTCATCAATTTAATAGAGAAATCACTTCTGAATACAGTAAAGGGTTAAAGTTCTTACTGGACAGAGAAGAAGATCAGGGGCTTGAGCATTTAATTAATTTGCTCGAAGTAGCTGCTGACTCTGTAGAACACTATTCTACATTAGCCACTATGTTTCGCCGCCGTGGCGAGCTTGACCGCGCAATAAAAATTCATGAATTGCTATTAAAACACCCAAGCCTTAACGAAAAACAAGCTGCCAATAGTCGGTTAGAATTAGCAGAAGACTATATTATGGCAGGTTTACTCGATAGCGCAGAAGAACATTTAATATGGCTGGTAAAAAATAACCATGAAGATGCTCTTGAGCCAATTATTTCCTTATATTCACAGACCCGTGAATGGGAAAAAGGCATTAGTATGTTTGAAGCGCATACTGAGCTTTTTTCAAAAGAACAACACTTCAAAGCCATCGCAAACTTTTATTGTGAATATGCTATTACCAGTAATAATCCTCAACTTATGCGCAAAGCTATTAGCTTAAACTTTAAAACAATCAGGCCTCTATATGAGCTTGGTTTGTCTGCCTATACAAAAGAAGATTACGTAAAAGCAATTTATTATTGGCGAGAACTTATCTGTCAATTTACCTTTTTTGCGCCATTATTTATTGATAAGTTAGCGCATAGTTATAAGCAACTTAAACTAACCCATCAGTTTCATGAACTCGTGAACGACTTATTAGATAAGGGTGGGGTAATGATAAAAATACAGCATTGCCAAGCGTTGCTTGAGCAAGGTCACACTGAACAAGCCTTTGAATTTTTAACCGACAGTTTAAAACGTCAACCTACCATCCGTGGCTTTAGTTTTTTACTGCAGTTAATGAGCGCCGAAAATAAAAATACCAAAGATGTGCTTAATCAAATAGATAAACTTGTTACCTCATATATTGCTACCAAGCCTGACTTTCAATGCCAGCATTGTGGCTTTACAAGTTACACCATTTATTGGAATTGCCCTTCGTGTAAACATTGGGAAACCATTGTGCCTAGCAGAGGCTTAGACGGATTTTAATCTTTATACTTTTCGCTCACTAGTAGGATAGTTATGTCTTTCGAACAATCAAAAAAAATTCTTATCGCTCTTGATTATGATGATCAGCAAACTGCTTTAGCATTTGTGAAACAGTTATCACCGGATACCTGTCGATTAAAAGTGGGTAAAGAAATGTTCACATATTTTGGCCCTGAATTTGTTAAAGAGCTGGTTGATTTAGGTTTCGATGTATTTTTAGATTTGAAATTTCATGATATCCCAAATACTGTTGCTAAAGCAGTAACCGCTGCAGCTAAAATGGGCGTGTGGATGGTTAATGTTCATGCAAGTGGTGGTTTTGAAATGATGCATAAAGCAAAGCAGGCACTCGAACAATTTGGTGATAAAGCTCCTTTATTGATTGCCGTGACCGTTTTAACCAGCATGGATGAAACTGAGCTTGGGCGTTTAGGTATAACTAAATCACCACAAGAGCAAGTTATGCATTTAGCAAAACTAACAAAGCAAGCAGGGCTTGATGGTGTGGTTTGTTCTGCACAAGAAGCACAAAGTTTAAAGGCGGCTTTAGGCAAAGAATTTAAACTCGTAACCCCAGGTATTCGTCCTGCTGGCAGTGATGCGGGCGATCAAAAACGTATTATGACACCTAAAGACGCGATTGAAGCTGGCAGTGACTATTTAGTAATAGGGCGTCCGATTACTCAGGCACAAAACCCTGTAGAAGTATTAAATGATGTTAATAAATCAATAGCTTAAATTTAAAGTATGCATAATTATAAGGAGTTTATTACAACTTTTTTTGTTTGTGCTACATTTAGTTACGGCTATGCAGTGAGGAACTAACTTTGCGTTTAATAATGTTTGTAGTGGTAATTATCATTAGTGGCTTTGCTGTTAATAAATATGTATTTTCAACCAAAATGTATGATGATGTTTCGAATGTTACCGATTTGGTATCTGATTACCCCGTTGATTTATTTAAGTTTAAAAAAATCGCCCAAAACTATGCTCAGCATTTATGTTATACAAATGAAGCTGTTTTAGCAGGACTTGATATAAGTAGTAGAGAATGTGTTGATGTACACGATGAAATGCAGAATGAGTGTACAAAAAAAGTATTTAGATTAGCGCCATTAAATATGACATCTAAAAAAGAATTAATTGAATATTCAAATCAATATTCACGTTGTACCTTACCTTACAAAAACATTAAGTTATAAATTTTAAATACGAAAAAGCCACTTAAGTTTATACCTAGGTGGCTTTTTTATAGAATTATTTTAAACGAATAGACTTAGCTTCAATATCAATTAAGCCTTGTTTAAATAACCCACCAATGGCTTTTTTGTAGTTTGCTTTACTGGTCGAGAAAACTTTTTTAATTAATTCAGGTTCAGATTTATCGCCTATGGCTAAGATGCCACCTTCATCTTTTAGTTTTTCCATAATTTTTTCGCCAAGTTCACTGACTTTACCCATACCTGGCTTTTCAAGTATAACGTCAATTTTTCCGTCTTCACGCACTTTTTGAATAAACCCTTTGAGCTTTTGACCAACAAATAGGTTTTTAAATACCATGTTGTAAAATACAACACCAAAATGAGACTCTTCAATAAGTACTTTGTAGCCGATATCGGTTTTACCTGCCACAATTAAATCGACTTCTTGCAAGTGGCTATACTGCGGCTCGTCTTTTGATAAAAAGCGATTAAAGTTGGTTGAAGCACAAATTCGCTGACTGGCATTATCTAGGTATAAACGGACTAAATACGAGTAACCTTCTTGCATACGCGGTTTTTGTTCATTAAACGGTGCAAGCACGTCTTTTTCTAAACCCCAATCTAAAAAAGCACCAATGCTGTTTATTTCTTTAACGCGCAGTAGGGCATATTCACCGACTTGTGCGTGTGGTTTTTTAGTTGTTGCTGTTGGCAGGTTTGCGTTATCTAAAAAGGTAAAAACGCTGATGCTATCGCCAGCTTCAAGTTCATGTTTAATCTCGTGTTTAGGTAAAAATACTTCACCTAAGTCATGGCCATCTAAATAGGCACCTTCATTACTGACTTCTTTTACAAATAAGGTTTGGGTAGTTCCAAGGTAACTCATAATTATTCCTGCTCAGGCTTTTTTTTACGACGCATAGGGGTATCACCATCGATGTTAAGTGGTGCTTTAATTGGGGCTACTGGTTTTTTCGGTTTCGCTTTGCGTTTTTGATGTGGTTTTTTATCAGCCACTACCTTTTTAATTGGTTTAACTGGCGTAACCTTTTTCTCTTTGATGCCTTTAAATTTCGCTTTTAAACCATCAACCACCGCAAACGACAATTCGTCATTTAAAAATGACTTTATTGCTAAGTAACTTGCCCAATCTTTAGGACCAACAAATGATAGCGCGTTGCCTTTAAAACCAGCTCGGCCTGTGCGACCAATACGGTGAACGTATTCTTCAGCGTGTTTTGGTAGATCAAAATTAATAACATGGGTCACACTGAGTAAATCTAAACCGCGAGATGCAACATCAGTAGTAATTAATATTTTAAAGTTCTCACGGCTAAACGCATCCATGATATCAAGGCGCTTACTTTGAGTTAAATCCCCGGCTAGTGCGACAGACTTAAAGCCTTTACTATTTAATGCCTCGCTTAAGCGACTGGTATCAGCACGTGTTGCGGTAAATATAATACATTGCCCTACATTATCTTGATTAAGAAAATGCTCAAGTAGCGCTTCTTTATGATCAAGATGATCGGCTAAATACAATGTTTGTTTAATATCACTGTGTTGCTCATTGGCTGCACTGAGAATAATTTGTTTTGGTTTTTTTAATAAATTACGCGAAAGGGCATCTACTTGAGCATGATCTAATGTCGCTGAAAACAATAGGGTCTGGCGTAATCGGTGATCTGCCAGTTCATTAATTAACTTAAGCTGGTCGGTGAAACCTAAATCCAAAATACGGTCAGCTTCATCAAATATAAGTAGCTCTAAGCCACTTAACTGTAAAGAGCGTTGCTTTAAGTGATCGGCTAAGCGCCCTGGTGTAGCAACCACAAAATGTGGGTCGTTGCGCAGTGCTTTAATTTGGTCGTTAAAGTTTTCACCACCGAGAATTTTAACTGCCTTAATATTGGTACCGGCAATAAGTAACCGTAGTTGGGTGAACACTTGGGTTGCAAGCTCACGAGTTGGAGCAACAATAAGTACACGAGGATCACGTTTACTGAGTGCTTTTTGTTTCATTACTCGCTGCACAGCAGGTAATAAAAACGCTAAAGTTTTGCCTGACCCAGTTTTTGACTGAGCGAAAATGTCATGTCCAGCGAGTGCCGTTGGCACAGCATGAGCTTGAATATCGGTAGGCTGGGTGATCCCTTGGTGCGCTAATTGTGTTTCTAGGCGAGTATCAATCCCAAGATCAGTAAAGTGCAATGTATATTTCTCCAATATGAGCAAGTCTTGTAAATTTATCCGCGCATTATAGCCCACTGAGCCACTGCGCTAACAGTAAAAAGCGCATTATCATCCATTTTTTTGCATTTAAATAAAAAAAGCGTAAAATACGCGCCCCATATGCGCCGGATTTACGATTCGGTAAACGCCCCTTGCGGGGTTTAAAGGCAAAATAGGAAAACCATGACTGCTATCCATAAAGATAATGTAACCAGCGATCACTTTGTTGTGTGCGCACTGTATAAATTTGTTTCTTTACCTGATTTTGAAGCACTTCGCCAACCTTTACTTAATGTAATGGAGCAAAACGACGTGCGTGGTACTTTGTTAATTGCCGCGGAAGGAATTAACGGAACTGTTTCAGCAAAACGTGAAGGCATAGATAACTTACTGGCGTGGTTAGACACCCAGCCTAATTTAGACAATATTGTTACTAAAGAATCATATGATGACGAATGCCCGTTTTATCGCACTAAAGTAAAACTTAAAAAAGAAATCGTGACTATGGGTGTTGAGGGCGTTGACCCATTAAAAGTAGTGGGCAGTTATGTTAAGCCAAATGAATGGAACGCCCTTATTTCTGATCCAGAGGTTATCCTTGTTGATACCCGAAATGATTATGAAATTGAAATTGGTACGTTTCAAAACGCGGTCGATCCAAACACGAAGACGTTCCGCGAATTTCCGCAGTGGGCCAAAGAAAATCTCGACCCAGAAAAGCATAAAAAAGTAGCTATGTTTTGTACAGGTGGTATTCGCTGTGAAAAATCAACAGCTTATATGAAAGAGCAGGGCTTTGATGAGGTATACCACCTTGAAGGCGGCATATTAAAATACCTAGAAGAAGTACCAAAAGAAGAAACCATGTGGGAAGGCGAGTGCTTTGTATTTGATAACCGTGTCGCGGTAAATCATGACTTACAAAAAGGCTCATATGATCAGTGTCACGCATGTCGGATGCCTATCACAGAAGAAGAAAAGCAAAAGCCTGAATACATGGAAGGGGTGTCGTGTCATCATTGTATTGATGATGTAACCGACGAGCAACGCGCTCGTTTTGCTGAGCGTCAAAAGCAAATAGAATTGGCACAAGCACGCGGTGAAGGCCACATTGGTAACGAAGCACAAGCTGCTTTACAGCAACGTAAAGAAGCAAAAAAAGCGCAAAAAGACGCACAACGAAATAAATAATACCACGCGTTTATTTATTCATTAAAAAACCTCAGTAAATACTGAGGTTTTTTATTTAAAAGTAATTTATAAATAGCGAGCTACATTGCTTAGCAGCTTAAAGGTTTGATACTCACTTTGAGCTTAATCAACGAATACAATAACTTTTATCTATCGGCGTAAGTGTAATTTTATTAGCTGAATTTACAAGAACACATTCTGTGTTTTTATCGAGTTTTTTCTTTTGAATAACCGTAAATTCACCTTCATCAGCAGCGTATAAGTTATACTGATAAGCCGTATTACCTCCCTCAAATAATGCAGTAAATAACCCTCCAACTAAACCGCCGACAATAGCGCCACCAATCATTTCTTCGCTGTTGCCATCTAAGCTGTCAACAAAGCCAAAACCCGCTCCCGCAGCTATGCCTGTTCCAACTTCAGAGGAAAGTGTTACTTTTTGCTCTGACTCAACAGATGCATAATAGCGTTTAATTAATTGATTTTGACTCGTACGATCAACCCCTTGTGATGCACAGCCACTAAGTAGTAAAACCAAAATTATACTTTTATTCATAAATACTCGTTTGTATATTCACTCTAATGACCAAATCATAGTGTTTAATACGCACAAAATATGTGGTGATTTTGTAGGCTGGTGTAAGAATGTGTAGTAAATACGTGGGTGTTTAATTTCAGCGTGTTGTTTTGCTAATTTGTCGTACTAAGCTATTTATTGATCATAGAGGTGTTAAACTGCGTAACATAATGGAAATAATAATTAATTAGGGTGATCCTTTGAAGTCGCAAAATCTTTTAATGGGCATAACGGCCTTATTTTTATCGGTTAGTTTGCCAGTAACTGGTGCTAGCGTGGTCGTTGAAAATATCGCTATGGAACAAGCCCAACAGCAGGTTCAGGCCGTTGGTAATGCTGAAGCTATCCATTCTGTTATTTTATATCCTGCCGTAGGTGATAAAGTAGCAGCGGTTCATTTTAAACCTGGCGATAAGGTTAAAGAAGGTGATATTTTACTTGAGCTAGATTCACGTAGGCAAAAAGCGGCCCTTGAAGAGGCTAAAATAAAATTAGCAGATAGTCAGCGAACTTTAAAACGTTTAAAACAAAGCCAAGCTAAAGGAGCTGTTCCGCAAAGTGATGTAGATGATGCAAAAACCATCGTGGAGCTTGCAAAAGTTACTCTCACTCAAGCCGAAACTGAATTAGAAGACCGCCAAGTCCGTGCCCCTTTTAATGGCACTATGGGGCTGACTGACATTGAAGTGGGTGACAGAATCACAACACAAACAATGATTGCTAGCATCGATGATACCCGCCAGTTATACATTAATTTTAACGCGCCTGAATCAGCGATTGCGATGCTCAGAAATAATGCTAGTGTACGCGTGTTCCCATGGCAATCGCAAGCGCCCATTGAGGCAGAAATAGCTTATTTAGACTCACGTATAGACCCACAAACTCGTACCTTAAGAGTCAAAGCAAAGTTAAATAACAAAGATCAACAATTCTTACCGGGTATGAGTTTTCGAGTACATATAGAAGTATTAGGTCAACGCTTTGCCGCTATTCCTGAAGCAGCACTACTGTGGGGCGCAACGGGTCCATATGTGTGGACGAGTGTGGATAACAAAGCTACCCGGGTTGATGTGAAAATAGAGCAACGCTTGGCAGGGCGCTTACTCGTATCAGGGGCATTACAGCCAAACGATACGTTAGTTGTTGAAGGCGTTCAGCGCTTGCGAGCCAATCAAGAATTAAGCTTTACTGCACCTATCGCTAGTACGCAGGAGTAGCCATGAAACAGCAACCTATGATGCAAGACTTGCCGTCTATGGCAATTCGCCGCCCTGTACTTATTGTGGTGCTTAATTTATTAATAATTATTGCCGGTATCGCCGCTATAGCTGGCGTAGAAGTGCGAGAGCTTCCTGATGTAGATAGGCCGCGTATTACGGTATCAGCTTCGTTTCCAGGTGGTTCCCCAGAAACCGTTGACACTGAAGTCACCAGCAAACTTGAAGGTGCTGTTGCCCGTGTGAGTGGAGTTAAATCTATTCGTGCACAAAGTGAAGAAGGCAGCTCACGTATTGTGGTTGAATTTAGACCTGGTGTTAATCTGGATGATGCCGCTAATGAAACACGCGAGTCAGTTTCGCGAGTGCAAAGAGAGCTCCCAGAAGAGGTTGAGCGTGTATCTATTATAAAAGCCGATAATGATGCTGAGGCGGTCGTATCACTCACCGTATCAAGTGAGAGTTTATCGTTAGAGGCATTAACCGAGCGAGTTGATGTTGACTTAGCACCACAGTTTTTAACTATTCCCGGTGTTGCTGATGTGCGCTTAAACGGTGATAGAGAACGAGTGCTTAGAGTACGTATAGATCCGCTTAAGCTCAGTAGCTTTAATTTAACTATTCCTGATGTTGCTGACGTTCTCAGGCAAGCTCCCTTTGATGTGCCTGCAGGAAGTTTAAAATCAAACGATCAGCAAATCATTGTGCGTGCTGATGCTACCTCGGTCACACCAGATCAAGTCGGTGATATTATCATTCGTGGTGATACCCGTATTAGCGATATTGCTGCGGTATATTTTGGCCCGGCAGATCCACGCTCTATGGTTAGGCTCAATGGTAAACCCGTTATTGGTATGGAAATTATCCGCCAAGCGCAATCTAACACCATAGAAATATCAGATGAAGTTCTAAAGCTTATTGAGGGAATGCGTGAACGCTTTCCTCAGATGGAATTTACCTTAACATCAGATGATGCACAATTTATTAGAAGCTCAGTGGATGAAGTTATTAACTCATTAGTGCTGACAGTGCTGCTAGTGATCATTACTTTATGGGTATTTATTGGTTCTTGGCGCGCAACCTTAGTGCCCGCATTTGCCATTCCGGTTGCCTTGATAGGCTCGTTAGCACTGATATGGGCACTGGGTTTTTCCATTAATATTTTAACCTTACTCGCATTGGTACTTGCGACTGGTTTAATCGTTGATGATGCGATTGTGGTGAGTGAAAACATTCAACGCCAGCGTGGATTAGGCTTAGGCAGGCGTGCCGCTGCGGTCGTTGGCACCCGTGAAGTATTTTTTGCCGTTATTGCCACCACGGCAGTGTTAGCAGCTGTGTTTGTTCCCATCGCTTTTTTACCATCAACAGCAGGGCGTTTATTCAGAGAGTTTGGCGGTGTTCTTGCCGGTGCAGTGATCATATCAAGCTTTGTTGCGTTATCGTTAGTGCCGGCACTTACCTCTAAGCTTAAGCTTAAGCAAGGCGGTTTTCATCCATTTGCTAAGTTTGGTAACGTACTTGCTAATTTATATACCAAAACAATTCATAAAGTTCTCGATCATGCGTGGCTTACTTTTATTGCCTGTTTATTAGTGGCAGGCGGCTCAGGTGCATTGTATATGAGCTTAGATAACGAGCTATTACCAACAGAAGATCGCGGTAAAATTAGAATATTTGCTCGTGGGCCAGATGGCGTAGGCTTAAACTTTATGGACAGGCAAGCCATTAAAATGGAAGACACCTTACTGCCTTTCGTTGAAAGCGGTGAAATTGAATCTATTTACACAGTAGTTGGTCAATGGGACCCTAATATTGTGTTTATTACTGTGCCTTTAAAACACTGGGATGAACGCAACTTTAGTCAACAAGAAATCATCAATAAAATTCGTCAGCCTTTAATGAATATTCCTGGAGCACCCGCATACGCAGGGGGGGCTAATAGTTTAAACTTACGTGGCCAAGGTGGCGGAATCGAAATTGCTTTGCTGGGGCAAGATTACCTTGAAATATTTAAAGCTGCACAGCAGTTTTCAGCAGATCTTGAAAAAGCAGTACCTGAAGTTGCACCGGTTCGCGTATCGTATCAGCCATCGCAACCACAACTTCGCGTCAATATAGACAGACGACGCGCAGAAGAACTCGGTGTATCGTTAAGTGATATAGCCATTACCCTAAGAGCTGCCATTAATGGCGACGATATAGCCGATTTAAATATTGGCGATCAGTCAATACCAATTATGTTACAGGCTCAAAATCAAACCATTAATGACCCCAGTGATTTAGCAAATTTATATGTAAGCGCCCGCGATAATCAATTAGTACCGCTCAGTAGTGTCGCTAATATTACAGAGGAAGGCGTAGCTGCAGAGCTTGAGCGCCATGCTCAGCGACGTGCCATAGAATTAAGCATGGAATTACCCGAAGGTTTAACTATTGCCACACTGGTAGAGCAAATAAAACAAGTGTCTGAGCAATCATTACCAGCAGGTATTACTTTAGCGTTTAAAGGGGAAGCTCTGACATTTGAAGAGACCTCAAACGAAGTATTAATGACCTATGTATTGGCATTTTTAATTGTATTTTTAGTATTGGCAGCACAATTTGAAAACGTTAACAGCGCCATTGTGGTGATGATTACTGTGCCATTTGGTATTACATCCGCTATTTTAGCACTGTACTTAACCGGCACATCACTCAATATTTATTCGCAAATTGGTCTGGTAATGCTTATTGGTTTAATCGCTAAAAATGCAATTTTATTGGTCGAGTTTGCTGATCAATTAAGAGATAACGGGCTTAGTGTTCGAAAAGCGGTTGAACAAGCTGCACTGGTACGCCTACGACCCATTACCATGACCTTAATTTCTACTTTATTGGGTGCATTACCGCTTATTATGTCAACAGGTGCGGGCGCTGAGGCGCGTAATGCGATTGGCTGGGTAGTGTTTGGTGGACTAGCATTAGCGGTATTGTTTACGCTTTATTTAACACCGGTGATTTATTTAGGACTTGCACGTTTTACCAGCCCTCGCGGCGATGAGTCAAAACAATTAGCGCAGGAGTTAGAGCAAGTAGATAATTAATCGCTAACTATTTACGTAAATTGGCTATTTTTCTTTGAAAAAATAGCCAATTAGGCTCACAATTCAACTAGATTCACGCCACAAGGATTCCCTATGCAGGCCGAGCAAGTTGAAATAGCCCAATTTTTAGTTGAACATCCCCCATTTGATACGCTTCCTACTGAGGCATTGAACGAATTAGCAATGCAAATAGAGGTTGCTTACTTCCGTGCCGAAACTGATATCCTGCATTTAGGGCAAGATATTAGTGACTTGTATATTATTCGTAGTGGCTCAGTTGAGATTTCACGCCGTAATGGTGAACTCTATAACCGCTTAGCTACAGGCGGTATTTTTGGCCAAATGGGTTTATTGATGAACCGCAAAGTGCGGTTTCCAGCTCGTGCACTTGAAGATACCTTAACGTATTGTATTAATGTTAATACCTTCAACGAATACTGTGATAAATACGAAACCTTTGCTGACTTTTTCGAAGTGGATGGCAACGTACGCTTGCACCAAGCAATAGTAGAGCAAGCCGACAGCAATGATTTAACCACCGCAAAAGTTAAATCATTATTACATCGCGATGTAGTCACTGTTACTACACAAACCCCCATACAAGACGTCGCGTTTTTGATGACACAAGAATCGGTCTCTTCAGTACTTGTTACTGATATAGAAAAACAAATAAGCGACGATCCAGAAGAGGATGACGGTCAAGTCGTCGGGATCATCACAGATAGAGATATCCGTACCAAAGTTGTTGCCCAAGGACTTACGTTTGATACGCCGGCGAAGGAGGTAATGACCTCAGGTTTGGTTTTGCTCGATAGTAACTCTTACGTTTTTGAAGCTGTTTTAGCCATGCTCAGAGATAACTTACATCACTTGCCTGTGGTACATAAAAAGCGACCAATAGGGGTGATATCGCTATCTGATATTTTACGCTATGAATCACAAAGTAGCTTATTGTTAGTACGCGGTATTTTAGCTCAACAATCGGTTGATGACTTAGTTCATTACGCCCGCCAATTACCTAATGTGTTTGTGCGTATGGTAAACGAAGATGCTAATTCGCATATGATAGGGACCGCTATGGCAGTAATAGGACGTACCTTTAAACAGCGCCTATTAGCCCTAGCAGAAGAAAAATTTGGCGAGCCGCCCATTCCTTATTGTTTTATTGCGTTGGGCTCAATGGCACGTGATGAGCAGTTAATTGTAACCGATCAAGATAATGCACTGATTTTAGATAATAGCTTCAATGAGGCATTGCACGATGAGTATTTTCAAAACTTATCAGACTTTGTGTGTGATGGCTTGGCTAAGTGTGGCTATACCTATTGTGATGGTGAAATTATGGCCTCGTTTAAAAAATGGCGTATGACCCGCGAACAATGGCAAGAAAAATTTGCTAGCTGGATGGCCGAGCCCAAACCGCAAGCACTGCTCAATAGCTCGATATTTTTTGACTTAGATGGTGTGTGGGGTAAGTTAAAATGGGCCGATGAGCTTAAAACGCTGGTGGCAAAAGAAAGCAAAGTAAATAAACGCTTTTTAGCTAACCTTGCTGCTAATGCTCGCAATCGAACGCCACCATTGGGATTTTTTAACGGCTTTGTACTTGAGCACAATGGCCAACATAAGCGCTCAATGAACTTAAAACGTCGTGGTACAGCGCCGCTATCTGATGTGGTTCGCGTTCATGCATTAGCCGTCGGTTCACGTAAACAAAATTCGTTTGAGCGCTTAGAGGATATTATCGAGGCTAACTTATTACCCAAAGGCAAAGCACAAGATTTGCGTGATGCATTTGAATATATTGCCACTGTACGTATTCGCCATCAGGCATGGCAGATAGAGCAGGGGGAAGCGCCCGATAATGATTTAGACCCGCATTTACTCTCACCATTTGAGCAAAGTAATTTAAAAGAAGCTTTTGCGATTTTAGAAAAAGCGCAAAGCTTTCTAAAGTTTAGTTATTCTGCTCATTCAGGTGTGAAATAAGTTATGGCTAAATCACCGTTAGATTGGCCACGTCGTTACGAGCAGCTTTTACATAGTGCGCAAAACTCGTTGCTTAAGGAGTTTTATAAGCAGGCATTTACCAATCAGACTGCTCCACTTAAAGATGTACCTTTTGTGGCGCTAGATTTTGAAACAACAGGTCTGGACGCTAATACCGATGATATTGTTAGTGTGGGGTTAGTGCCTTTCAATGTTAATCGTATTTACTGTAAAGAGAGCCACCATTGGGTAGTACAACCACGACGAGATTTGAGTGAAGAGTCGATTGTTATCCATGGTATTACCCACTCAGAAGTGGACGAAGCTCCCGACCTCAATCGAATTTTAGCCCCACTTCTTGATGCACTTAAAGGGAAAGTGGTGGTGGTGCATTATGCCGCCATTGAGCGCCACTTTTTTTATAATGCGCTGCTCACACGTATAAAAGAAGGGATTGAATTTGCTCTAGTCGACACTATGGAAATTGAAAGGCGAGCGCTTAGAGCGCGTCAAGGGCTACTAGGTAGGCTATTTAATACAAAACTAGGCTCATTACGGTTAAGTGATACAAGGGAGCGTTATTCCTTGCCATTGTATCAAAACCATAATGCACTGACTGACGCTTTAGCCACCGCAGAATTACTGCAAGCTCAGCTGAGTTATCATTATCGGTTAGATACGCCACTAAGTGAAATTTGGCTTTAGCGAAACGTTATAAAATATTATAGGAAAAATAGAGTAAAAAAAACGCCGCAATTAGCGGCGTTTTTTAATGTAGGGTGTTATTTAACTGGGCGAGGCTCAGTTCGTAAACCTAAAATTAAGCTTACACACATTAATAGTAAAACAATGGTAAACGGTAGACCGGTTGAAATAGCCCCAGCTTGTAGTGCTTCAATCGCTTGAGTACCACCAATCCAAAGTAATGCAGCAGCAATTGCGCCCTCAACAGTAGCCCAAAAAATACGCTGTGGTACCGGTGCATCAATTTTGCCACCTGCTGTGATTGAATCAATTACAAGTGATCCTGAATCAGAAGAAGTAATAAAGAATACCAGTACTAATACAATAGCAATGAAAGAAAGCACACTCGCCATTGGCATTTCATCAAGCATTTGGAACATCGCCATAGGGACACTTGTTAGACCGTCAGTCCCAAGAGCACCAATACCATTAACTACTTGGTCAATTGCGATGCCACCATAGATAGACATCCACAGGATAGTAACCGCTGTTGGAATAAGTAATACCGCGGTTAAAAATTCACGGATTGTACGACCACGCGAAACACGCGCAATAAACATACCTACAAACGGTGACCATGAAATCCACCAAGCCCAGTAGAATACTGTCCAACCATGCATCCATGTTTCATCTTCACGGCCATGTGGGTTACTCAATGGAATAATGTTCTCTACATACCCCATTACCGTGTTAGGGATATTACCCATAGAGACCGCAAAACCAACTAAACATACAAATACTAGTAATACTAAAGCAATGAGCATATTTACGTTACTAAGTAATTTAACGCCGCCATCAATGCCTCTAATAACAGAGACGACTGCTAGTAACGTAACACCTGTAATAACCAGAATTTGTGAACCTACGCCACCTTCAAAACCAAATACATGATTAATACCGGCAGAAGCTTGTTGTGCACCTAGCCCAAGTGACGTTGCTAAACCAAATAAGGTTGCTAATACAGCTAAAATATCAATTATGTGACCAGGCCACCCCCACGCTTTATCACCTAAAATTGGGTAAAAAATCGAACGAATAGAAAGAGGTAAGCCTTTATTGTAAGTAAAAAATGCTAACGAAAGCGCAACTACAGCATAAATTGCCCAAGGGTGAAGACCCCAATGGAACATAGTTGCACCCATTGCCATTTTCGCGGCTTCTGGTGTGTTAGCTGTTACATTGAGCGGCGTTTCATACCAACCAGTGTAGTATGCGACTGGTTCAGCAACCCCCCAGAACATTAAGCCAATACCCATACCTGCAGCAAATAACATTGCCAGCCAAGAAATACGAGAATGCGATGGTTTAGCATCGTCACCGCCTAAGCGGATATTGCCATATGGTGAAAAAATTAAAACTAAACAAAAAATAACAAAGAAGTTGGCAGCCCACATAAATAAGCCGTCAAAATTATTAATAATATCGGTTTTGATACCATTTAGTGTTGTTTTAGCTACTTCGGCATCTGACACTAGTACGGCGATTAAAAAAAGTGCTATTAACCCTGCACTGATCCCGAATACAGGGTTATGTATATCAAATCCCCACTTTTGTACGTTGTCTTGACCTACGGTGTAGTCCGTATTATCAATACTGTACTTGTCATGATTCTCGCTCATGCAATACCTCATTGGTTAATGAAACAGGTTGGCTTAATGCCAGTTTTTTTATAGTTCACTGTATTCGTCTTATTAGATTTATAACTAAAGCTAATAACACGAATAGTTAGAAGACTAACTAATTTAATTGCCCATCATACCTTTACTAATAGGGGAGTTAAATATTAAATGCAAAAGATTTAACACTTTGGCAAAACTTTAAGCTACTTTTGTCTTTTTATTGTACATATCTGGCAGCTGAACAAATGATAACTAATGTGTCAGCTAATTATTTTATAGTCGTATATAGCATTGAATGCAAAGCTAAGTGAATGAATATTCGGCTTAATCAGACAAGTAAATAACTAAAAAACGCTATTGAATACGTAAAAACTAACTCAGCGTTTTAAAATCACTATTAATTTATTAAACTGTCTCTTATACACATCTAGATGTGTATAAGAGACAGGTTTTTATGATTTGGGGTAATGAGCTAGATAGATATTTTTCATGAGGTTAATGAAAAAGCGAGATTGAAATAGTTTTTATAAAAAGCGACTAAATCTTACTGTTTAAACTAAATTGGTCAAAGGTTTATCTCACCTTTGCGATTTAATTTATAAAAATGGCAAAGAAACGCTGCGCTTGTAAAGAAGTGACAAACAACAGTGATTAAACATAAATGATTAAATTGAATGGTTTTGATTTCTTATTCACTTCTTTTAGTGGAATAAAATTTTCAAGAAATTATTCACAAAGACAGCGAAGAAAAGCTGCAGTTTTTAACCTGCAGCGTAGATAGGGGGGTAACTATTTTTTATATGCTTCATTGTGGACGCCTGCGGCGCGTCCAGATGGATCCGCATTGTTTTGAAATGATGCATCCCACGCCAGTGCTTCGGGGGTTGAACATGCTACTGATTTACCATGTGGTACACAGTTAGCAGAGGCATCGCCCGGGAAGTGCGATTCAAAAATACGGCGGTAAAAATACGCTTCTTTTGAATCTGGCGTGTTAATTGGGTATTTAAATTTAGCATTCGCTAGTTCTTGATCCGTTACTTGCTCATTCACATACTCTTTTAAAGTATCAATCCAGCTGTAGCCAACACCATCAGAGAATTGTTCTTTTTGACGCCATAACACTTCGTCTGGAAGGTAGCCGTCGAAGCCAGCACGTAAAATATGCTTTTCAATTTTTTCGTCTTTACACATTTTAGCTTCTGGGTTGATGCGCATTGCAACATCAACAAATTCTTTATCTAAAAATGGCACGCGTGCTTCAACACCCCAAGCAGCCATTGATTTATTAGCACGTAAACAATCAAACATATGCAGTTTTGATACTTTACGGTTTAGCTCTTCATGAAACTCTTGTGCATTGGGTGCTTTATGAAAATATAAATAACCACCAAATAATTCATCGGCACCTTCACCTGAAAGTACCATTTTAATGCCCATAGCTTTAATTTGGCGTGCCATTAAGTACATAGGGGTTGATGCACGAATAGTGGTTACATCGTAGGTTTCAATGTGATAAATCACTTCTTTAAGAGCATCAATACCTTGTTGAATAGTAAAAATAATAGGGTGGTGAATAGTACCTATCATATCAGCCACTTTTTGCGCTGCTGCTAAATCGGGAGAGCCCTCTAAACCCACTGAAAACGAGTGCAGTTTAGGCCACCAAGCGTCACTTTCGTCGTTGTCTTCAATACGTTTTGCAGCAAAATGTTGAGTAATAGCTGAAATAACCGACGAATCTAACCCACCTGATAGTAATACACCGTAAGGTACGTCACACATAAGCTGGCGTTTTACCGCGGCTTCTAGAGCATCTTTTACATCTTCTGCCTTGGCATCGTTGTTTTTAACTGCGTCGTAGCTTTGCCAATCACGTTGGTAGTACGGTGTTAATTTACCGTCTTTGCTGTAAAGGAAATGCCCCGGTGGGAACTCCTCAATATGTTTACAAATAGGTGAAAGCGCTTTTAGCTCTGATGCTACATAAAAGTTGCCATGCTCGTCGTGGCCTGTATACAGCGGAATAATACCAATGTGGTCGCGACCAATTAGATAAGCATCTTGCTCTTCATCATATAAACAAAAGGCAAAAATACCATTTAAGTCATCTAAAAATGCAGGCCCTTTTTGTTTATACAGGGCTAAAATAATTTCACAATCTGACTGGGTTTGAAAATCAAACTCGACTTCTAAATTAGCGGCAAGCTCTTTGTGGTTATAAATTTCGCCATTTACCGCTAAAATATGCGTTTTTTCTGGGTTGTATAATGGTTGCGCACCGCTTGATACGCCTACTATTGCTAAGCGTTCGTGTACTAAAATTGCTTTGTCTGATGAATACACCCCTGACCAATCAGGCCCGCGGTGGCGAAGCAGTTTGGACATTTCGATTGCCTGAGCGCGTAACTGGCTGGGATCCGATTTAATATCAAGTACGCCGAATATTGAACACATAATTTTTCCTCATTCCTATTAAGTGCCTACGATAGCGAGTTTGCTAAAGACTAACCTTGTTTTATCAGAAATAAATACCTAAGTCACATGGCTTTTTTAAAATAATAAGAATAATTTATGCACCAAATAGATTGGCGTTGCACCAATGTGGTGATATTGGCAAGGAGATTAAAATGCAATGTGCAATTTTTAATTTAAAATTACGTTAAAGTTAAATTAAATTGCAACAATTAGTTTGCCTTGCACCAAGAAAGTGCAAAGCGAAAAATAAATAAATAGCGGTTGAGTTACTCAGTGAGTGAGCGTGAGTGCACTATTAATTAATCCCAGTAGCGGCTTAAACTCAGCTTAAGTTGTGCTAGGTGAGCATCGAGCTTATTTTTTGCAGCATTTGCTTGCTCAAGTGATACAAATTCAAAGGTGATTGGATCAGCAGTTCTAAATTGTGCAAACTGATGTAAGTCGGCTTCTATCACATGCGCTATTAAAGGATAACCCCCCGTTGTTTGCCCGTCATTTAATAACACTATAGGATTGCCATCAGGTGGAAGCTGTATGCTCCCAGGTGCTACGGCTACAGAGGGCAATGAAAGTGTATGTTGCATAATATCAGCATTTTTATGGTCCAGGCGTACGCCCATACGATTACTATTTGGATTAATAGTAAATGCGGTATCACAAAAAGCATTAATGCACTCGGGTGTTAGTAGCTCATAATGAGGACCAACATGTAAACGGATAATATTACGTTTAGGTGGGGTAAGAGCGCCCTTATTACATAACCATGGTTTAGTATAAGGACTTATGGCTAGCACGTCGCCGCTTTGCAGTGCACGGCCATTAAAGCCTCCAATGGCTGCCCCTAAATCGGTAGATTTAGAACCCATAACCTCTGGGCATTCAATACCGCCTTTTACTGCAATATAAGCACGGGAGCCACCACGGCCAGTTGCAAATTTAAGTGTTTGCATTGCTTTTATTGGGTAACTCCAGCCTGGATAAAGTGGGTGTCCATCAAGGGTTGCTTTGAGGTCGGCTCCATGAAGGGCAATAACGGTATCACACTGAAATTGCAGTTCGCATAAACCCACGGTTAATTCCAGCACGGCAGCGTTGTCGGTGTTATTTAATAAACGGTTCGCAATAATGTGAGCATAGGTATCAAGGCTGCCTGAGCGGCTTACCCCTAAATGTCGAAAACCCACACGGCCTAAATCTTGGATTGTTAGTTGAATACCGCTCTTGATTACTTTAATCATTGCTTACTCCTTTTACAGGCACAAACTCTATGGTATCGCCAGGTTTAAATAAGCAAGGATTAGCCGCTTTAGAATCAAATAAGCAGGCATCAGTGTGAGCTATAATATGCCAACCACCTGGCGAATCTTCAGGGTAAATACCAGTTTGGTCTGCTCCAATAGCAATTGCGCCTTTAGGTACACTCACTCGCGGGTTATCGCGCCTTGGGGTAAATAACCGTGAGTTGAGCCCATGTAAATAAGGAAAACCGGGAACAAAGCCTAAAAATAGAACGTGATATAACTCTTTACTATGTAAGTTAATCACTTCATCAATTGTGAGTTGATGATAGTTAGCTACGTAATCTAAATCTTCACCTTGGTAGTAGGTATTAATTTGGTGGTGCTGGCTATCAAACGGGTAATCATCCACTTCCTCCCATAACTTAGCTAAGGTGTTGTGCCATTTATGGAGCATTTCTGAAGACTTTAAATACAAAGTTAATGAGTTCATAGCCGGTACTAAATCAAAAAACTCATTACTATTTTTACAGTGCTGGGCTAACGCCCAAAGCTTTTTTTGCGTCGCAAGTATGTGTGGTTCGCTGTAGTGAGAAACATCAAAAAGCAGGCTAGAGTTCGTTAAAATTTTTATACTAGGAATCATGCTCATACCGATAACTCATTAATATTAATTACATTTAAGCTATCACAGTCGCTGTACTATTACGATATTAATAGACAAACTCGGATCGAATGTACTCTCTCATCCGTAAAGTTTTGTTGTGTGTGAAATTTATTCTTGGGTTTACAGGTCTGCTTTAGGGTCTGTTGACCTTTGCGGATTAAAATTGTTCAAACTAGGAGCGGTTTAATCGCGGCGCGAGGTTTGTAACCTAGTGGGCTAAGTAAAAACCGAGCAACAAAGAGTAAATCGCTCCTAGGCAGAACCCTTCGGGCAGCGCCTGTTTGGCATTGATGCTGCGTTATCGCCTATTTATGGGGAATAACCACACCACATAGGCTCTGCCTTGCCTAAACACCAAACAGACTGCTGCAAATTTAACCTTGGAAGGTCAACAGACCCTAGAGTAACTAAAACTAAGAGGTAATCGTATGTTTAAGGGGGTAATATTACCGGGATTTGCCATTGTGGGCTTGCTTAGTGCGATGAGCGCAATCTCGTCAGATGAAGTAGCTAAACCCAGTGATTTAAATGCAACCATGCATGTAGAAAAGCTAGTGCTTGGCTCAGGTTGCTTTTGGGGGGCAGAAAAACGCTATGAAGCACTTAATGGGGTACTCGATGCAGAGTCGGGTTATGCCGATGGGCATGGGTTTAAACCAACCTACAGGAATATAACTAAGCTATCGCGTCGCTTTGATGAAGATAACTACGCTGAAGTGGTGCAGGTTACATTTAATAGCAATATTATTTCGGCAAAAGAGCTGCTGAAAAATTATTACGAAAGCCACGATCCGACTCAAAAAAACCGCCAAGGTAATGATGTAGGCACACAATATCGCTCTATTATTTTAACTACAAGTGACGAGCAAGCAAATACCGCGATTGCTGTAACACAGCAGTACCAGCAGTTACTCACCGAAGCAGGTTATGGAACAATAGCTACACAAATTAAGCCACTAGAGCAATTTTATTCTGCTGAAGAATATCATCAAAATTACCTTGAAAAAAATCCAAACGGTTATTGCCCAGACCATTCAACCGGCGTTGTTTTTAGTCAAGATGAAAAGCAGCAGGTTGATAACACTGCATTGTCGACTGGCAAACAAATTGTTATTTTAGACTCTCGCGATTACTGCCCTTACTGTGAAAAATTTAAAGCGGCGGTAGCTAATGACTATAAAGGCACAATACCAATGACATTTCGCCATGCTGATCAGCTAAATGGCTTAACCATCAAATCGGCTACCTGGGCTACACCCACCATACTATTTTTAGAAGATGGAGTAGAAGTGTATTCTCGCCAAGGCTATATGGATGCCGAGCTGTTTTATAAAGCGCTAGGTGCATTTAAACTCGGTGACAGTGAAGCTTATAAAGTAGCGTTTAACGCTAAAACCGACAGCCCATATTGCAAAGAATACGCTATTTTTAAAAACACCCCCGATGGCATTTTTATCGACAAACTCAGTGGTGAACCCTTGTTTGATACCCGCGACAGATTTAATTCGGGTACTGGCTGGTTGTCGTTTACACATCCTGTAAAAGACAGCGTAACGCAGCATGAAGATAACAGTTGGGGAATGCAACGTATTGAGCTTAAATCTAAAAGTACCGGGATTCATTTAGGGCATTTATTCCCGGGTGAAGGGCCAAATGGTCAAGATAGATATTGTATTAATGCCACTGTATTAGAATTTGTTGCTCGTGAGGAAATAAACAGATCAGATGATGTTTAAGCTAATTAGCAAATAGGCAAATTTAAAGTAAAAAAAAAGCAGCGATACTTAAAAAAGGTCGCTGCATTTCAATTGACAACATCTTCACACACAATAAAGATTCGGGGGGTTGTATTAGTAATAACTAATGCTGAATTATTGTTGCTGATGTGAATGTAAATAAAAACAACTCAAGCTCAGTCACCACCGAACTTGAGTTGCTTTTTACACTGACAACATCTTCACACACAATAAAGATTCTTATATTTATTGGCGGGTGTAAGCGTAAAATAAAAACAACCCAAGCTAAGTCACCACCGAACTTGAGCTGTTTTTTACACTGACAACATCTTCACACACAATAAAGATTCTTTTTTACTAGCTTGTTGTTACAAACTAATTAAATTTGGTTTCAGTAACGCGTTTTATTATTTTTGGTCGTTGCTGATTTGTTGAGTTAACTTTAGAGCTTTTACTCAATTTCGACAAGCGATAAAAACAAAACTAATAAGTGAAAAAAACTAATCTATAAATTCAGTCAACAAGGAGTTGCTCAAGTGGTTGATAATGCGGTTATATTTTGTTTTTTGAGATTTACGTGAGACACGAAAAAAATATTTTAAAAAGGTCGTAAATAATAAAACGCCCATAAAAGGGCGTTTTATTAATAGTCACTTTGTTTGTCTGAAGGTGTTAATTACCCACTTGGCAAATAAGTCGAGCGGGTGGTTTGCCGTACTAGAGCCGTGTTGTACCAAGTAGTATTTATCTTTGGTAGTAAGGGGTTGTTCAAACAGTTTATAGAGCCATTGCTCATCCAGCCAGCTTTGGCTAATTGGTAGAGGAATAAGTGCAATCCCCATTCCTTGCTGCGCCGCTCTTGCTACACCAAACATACTATCTATTTGAATAATTTGCGTTGGTGAAAAGTCATCAATCCCAACTTTTTCTGCCCACTGATGCCAAGCCCAAGGGCGTGCTTTATGCACAATAAGCGGCACTTGATTAAGCGCTTGGCAATGATCGTTTTGCCATTGTTCAAGCAGTTTTTTATTACACGCTGGAATATATTCTAAATTAAATAACTCAGTAGCCAGTCCATCAAGCGGTTTACTTGAAGATAAAATTATAGATAAATCACTTTGGCGAGTCAGCTCTTTGCGCGTTTTGAGGGTATCCATGTGTAAATTAATATTAGGGTGCTCGCTGGTCCATTCACTGAGCTTAGGCATTAACAATTCACTGGCAAAAAATTCGGGCAGGGTAATGGTTAAGTTTACATTTTGTTGTAACTGACTAAATTCATTAATGGTGCTCTCTAGCATATTTATAATTGGATAAATTGCTTCAAAAAAGTTTTTACCTGCAGGCGTTAAACTAATAGAGCGAGTTTGTCTTTGAAATAAATCAATGCCTAGCTGCTCTTCTAGCTGTTTAATTTGGTGGCTTACAGCCGAGGGCGTTAAGTAAAGCTCTTTAGCAGCATGTTTAAAACTTAAGCTTTTTGCGGCAAAACAAAAAGAGCGAAGGCCGCGAATAGGTGTTTGCATGGTATCCAGTATAAAGTTATTTCAATCGCCTAGTAATAGGCAATAATTAAACCAAAAATAAAAACTAACTATATCAGCAATTTATTTATTTTATTAGGTCGAATTCACCTAAGTGGTGCGTTAAATTGTCACTATAGTGCAAAAACTAAAATATAGACAAAAAAAATCCCTCTTACGAGGGATTTTGGGTAACTCAGCGCCATTGGCACTGGGAATGAGGTCGGTACAGGGTGAAATTATGAGTGGTTTAAAACACCATCTCAGGAATATCACCATTAACAAGCAATTTACCTGCCGTTTTGCTAATAATTTCATCAACTGATACGCCTGGTGCGCGTTCTAGTAAATGAAATGCGCCGTCTTTTACTTCTAGAACGGCTAAATCAGTAACTATTTTTTTAACACAGTTAACGCCCGTTAGCGGTAACGTACAGCTTTCTAATAACTTAGAGTCGCCGTGTTTACTGGCATGGGTCATGGTAACAATAATGTTTTTTGCACCTGCGACTAAATCCATCGCTCCGCCCATGCCTTTAATTAATTTTTTAGGGATCATCCATGAGGCTATAGAACCGTTTTGGTCTACCTCAAACGCGCCCAGAACGGTTAAGTCTACATGACCACCCCGTATCATGGCAAAACTATCTGCACTATTAAATATAGCTGCACCGGTAGCTGCCGTCACGGTTTCTTTACCCGCGTTGATCATATCCGCATCAACAGTGGCTTTAGTAGGGTATTCGCCCATGCCTAAAAGACCATTTTCGGACTGTAGCATAACTTCTATGCCATCGGGTACATAGTTTGCGACGAGTGTCGGAATACCAATGCCCAAATTAACATAAAACCCATCTTGTAACTCTTGAGCTACGCGCATTGCGACTTGTTCACGTGATAATGCCATTGTTAGTGCTCCTGCTTAATCTCGTGTGGTAACACGTTCAATGCGTTTTTCAAAGTTACCTTTTATAACGCGGTTAACAAAAATTCCTGGCGTATGTATTTGGCTTGGCTCAAGTTCGCCTGGCTCAACAATTTCCTCTACTTCTGCAACGGTAATTTTACCCGCAGTAGCCGCCATTGGATTGAAGTTCATGGCTGTATGACGAAATACTAAGTTGCCGTAGCGATCCGCTTTCCATGCTTTTACAATAGCGAATTCACCGGTAATTGACTCTTCTAAAATATAAGGGCGACCATTAAACTCTTTTACTTCTTTACCCTCAGCAACCGGTGTGCCGTAACCTGTGGCTGTGTAAAAAGCAGGTATTCCTGCACCACCAGCACGCATTTTTTCAGCAAGAGTACCTTGTGGCGTAAGTTCTACATCAATCTCGCCACTTAGTAGCTGCTGTTCAAACAAGGCATTTTCGCCAACGTATGAGGCGACCACTTTTTTAATTTGCTTGTCGTGCAGTAACAGCCCTAAACCAAAGTCATCAACACCACAGTTATTGGAAACAACGGTTAATTCTTTAGTTTGCATTTTTTTAATTTGGGCAATTAGACCCTCAGGGATACCACATAAGCCAAAACCACCGGCTATTATTGTATCGCCGTCTTTTAAACCTTCCATTGCAGCTTCATAACTAGAAACTACTTTATCAAAACCGGCCATGAGTCACTCCTCATTCTGTGCTATTTAATTATTGTGCGTGTAATGCTGCAGAAACCTTGCTAGCAGGTTGTTTGTTCAGTGCACTCGTAATTTGCCAACCTGCCTCAGCAAGCCTTTGTAAATCAATTCCATGCTCAATGCCAAGTCCTTGCAGTAAGTATACAACATCTTCGGTGGCAACATTTCCTGACGCGCCTTTGGCATATGGGCAGCCACCAAGGCCGGCAACAGCACTGTCAACCGTTGCTATACCAAGGTTTAGAGCAGCGTAAATATTTGTGAGCGCTTGCCCGTATGTGTCATGAAAATGTACAGCAAGTTTAGATTTATCAATATGTTTAAGTAGCAATGTAAGTAGCTCTATTACTTTAGCGGGTGTGCCAACACCTATGGTGTCACCTAGGCTAATTTCATAACAGCCCATTTTTAAGAGTTTAGCAGCAACAGCCAGTACAGTATGAGGGTCAACATCTCCCTCATACGGGCAACCTAACACACAACTTACATAACCGCGTACGCGAATGTTATTCGCCTTTGCAAAAGCCATAACTTCACTAAAACGCGCCAAACTTTGCTCAATAGAGCAATTAATATTTTTTTGGCAAAATGCTTCGCTCGCTGCGGTAAATATTGCAAATTCTTTAATACCTACAGCATCTGCTGCCTCTGCCCCTTTTAAATTAGGGGTAAGGGCACTGAGATTAACCTCAGGTAAATAAAGTGCGCTTATTACTTCACTAGAGTCTTCCATTTGTGGCACCCATTTAGGTGAGACAAACGCACCAGCTTCTATGTCTTTTATGCCTGCAGCGGCGAGTGCGTTAATAAGCGTTATTTTATCAGCAGTTTCTACAGCGGCTTCATTTTGAAGTCCATCTCTGGCGCCCACTTCAACAATGCGCACTGCTTTAGGTAATAATGAACTCATATTAAGCGGGTTCCTCTGCAGTTGTGTCTTCAACTATGGCCAGTAAAGCGCCATGGCTTACCAGTTCACCCTCAGCAAAACAGTAACTTTTTAATACGCCATCATGTGGGGCATTAAGCGTGTATTCCATTTTCATTGCTTCAATTATAACCACTGCATCGCCTTTAGTAATGGTGCATCCCACCTCTAACAAGTGTTTAACTACAGTACCATTAAGTGGCGCAGCAAGGGGTAATGCCTCATTTTCATGTGAGCTGATGAAATGTTTATCAACACATTCAAACTTAGTTTGCAGTGCTTGGTTCATTACAGTAATGGCATTATCAACGTGGCTAACATGCGCAGTGTGTTTAGCGCCATTAATCGATACGTTGCAGTAGCCATTAGTTAACTCACCTTGCACTTCAAAGGTGTTGTCATTAATAGTCATGCTATAGCCCTGCGCGGTTTTTATTGCGTTTAAGGGGGTATCGCTAAATGGAATGTTAACTTCTTGCGGCGCATTTAAACTAAACCCATGTAATTGTTGCCATGGATTTGCACTACTTGTATTGCTACCAAGTGATGCTAAATACGCAAAACCTGCAATTAAGCGGCTAGTTTGTAATAAAGAAGGGTCAATAGTAACTAACGCTTCACCTTGCTCTGCAATAAAGTGGGTGCTTGGAGCACCTTGTTTAAAGCGTGGATGAATCGCTAAATTATATAAAAAGCTGATATTAGTGCTAAATCCGGCTAAATGAAATTGTGTTAATGCTTGTTGTAAACGCGAAAGTGCTTGGTCGCGGTTATCATCATGAACAATAAGTTTGGCAATCATTGGATCGTAATACGGGCTTATTTCATCACCTTGGGCAATACCAGTATCAATACGTACATATTCACTGTTAGCCGGCGTAAATAGTGCCTCAATAGTGCCAGAGCACGGAATAAAGTCATTACTTGGATCTTCAGCGTAAATACGTGCTTCAAAGCTGTGGCCTTGTAGCTGAATATCTGCTTGCGCTAAAGGTAACGCTAAACCACTGGCTACATTAATTTGCCAATTAACTAAATCAACGCCTGTGACCATTTCGCTAACGGGGTGTTCTACTTGCAAGCGAGTATTCATTTCCATGAAAAAGAACTCATCACCACAAAGTAAAAATTCCACAGTGCCAGCGCCTCGGTAGTCTATGGCTAGGGCACATCGTACCGCGGCTTCGCCCATTTCTTTTCGCAATGAGTCTGATAAACCGGGGGCAGGCGCTTCTTCAATCACTTTTTGATGCCGACGCTGCAATGAGCAATCACGATCACCTAAATACACACAGTTGCCATAGTTATCAGCAAACACTTGTACTTCAACATGGCGTGGTTGGTCAACATAACGCTCAAGCAAAACCAGATCATTACCAAAACCGGCAATAGCTTCACGCTTAGCGCCTTCTAATGCGCTTATAAACTCACTGGTTTTTGAAACAATACGCATGCCTTTACCACCGCCACCAAAGGCCGCTTTGATAAGCACAGGGTAGCCAATTTTTTCAGCCTCAGCTTGTAAAAAGCTAGGGTCTTGTTTATCGCCATAATAACCTGGCACCAAAGGAACATTAGCGGCTGCCATAATTTCTTTTGCACGGGTTTTAGAGCCCATAGCTTCTATGCTACTTGCTGGTGGCCCAATAAAGGCAATGTTATTGGCTTCACAAACATTAGCAAATTCGCTGTTTTCAGATAAAAATCCATAACCAGGATGAATACAATCGGCGCCACTCATTTTGGCAACGTTTAGTATTTTATCAGCAACTAGGTATGAGTCTTTACTCGGCGCTGCACCAATATGATAGGCTTCATCAGCCATTTTCACATGTTGAGCGTTTTTATCTGCATCTGAATAAACCGCAACCGTGGTCAAGCCCATTTGCTTTGCTGTTCGCATAATACGACAAGCAATTTCTCCGCGATTAGCAATCAGAATTTTTTGTAAGTGTACTGTGTTCATAATGCGTCCTAGAGTTGCCATTGGGGAGGGCGTTTTTCAAAAAAGGCAGTTAGACCTTCTTGACCTTCGTCTGATACACGAATTTTGGCTATACGTTCTGCAGTGAGCGCAATTATTTCGTTATCGATTTCTTTGTTTGCCACATCATTAATAAGCGCTTTAGCTGCTTTAACCGCTACCGGGCCATTATCTATCAGCGTTTGTAATAGGTTATCCAGTGCACAGTCTAAATTCCCTGTAATTTGGTGAACTAGCCCCAGCTGTTTAGCCGTATGCGCATCAAATACTTCAGCCGTTAAGAAGTAACGACGAGCAGCGCGTTCACCAATAGCTTTTATTACATAAGGGCTTATAACAGCAGGAATTAAACCTAATTTAACTTCACTTAAACAAAATTGAGCGTCGTCTTTACTGAGCGCAATATCACAGCAAGCAATTAAGCCCAATGCGCCACCAAATGCTGCGCCTTGTACCGCACAAATAGTAGGGTGTGGGCTTTGTGCTAATACTTGCATTAGTTTAGCCAGCTGCATCGAATCGGCCAAATTATCGTTATAGTTGTTATCTGCCATCGATTTCATCCAGGCTAAATCGGCACCGGCTGAAAAGTGTTTACCCTCAGTTTTTAATACAAGGGCACGAATATCGAGCGTATTAGCATGTTCAATACATTGAATAAGCTCATGGATAACGTCGCTATTAAAGGCATTGCGTTTTTCTGGGCGACTTAAAACAAGTACAGCCACATTAGATTTTGTTATTTGTAGTGTTACTGACATTTTAAGCTCCCATTACATTCTAAATACGCCAAATTTTGATTCACGCTCAGGAGCATTTTTAGCTGCGCTAAGTGCAAGCCCAAGAACATTGCGTGTATCGGTAGGGTCAATAATGCCATCATCCCATAAACGGGCACTGGCATAATAAGGGTGGCCTTGCTGTTCGTATTGATCGATGATTGGCTTTTTAAAATCGCTAATTTGTTGCTCGCTCATGCTTTCGCCTTTGCGGGCTAAACCATCTTGTTTTACTTGCGCCATTACACCAGCGGCTTGTTCACCACCCATAACCGAAATACGGGCATTTGGCCACATCCACATCATGGTCGGTTCAAACGCGCGGCCACACATACCATAGTTACCTGCACCGTATGAGCCCCCGATTAAAATAGTAAATTTGGGTACATCGGCACACGATACCGCCATCACCATTTTAGCGCCGTGTTTAGCAATGCCTTCAGACTCGTATTTTTTACCAACCATAAAACCAGTAATGTTTTGTAAAAATACCAGAGGAATGTTGCGCTGAGCACACAGTTGAATAAAGTGCGCGCCTTTTTGCGCAGACTCACTAAATAAAATACCGTTGTTAGCCACTATGCCTACGGGATGACCATAAATGCTGGCAAAGCCTGTTACCAGTGTTTCACCAAAGTAGCGTTTAAATTCATCAAACGATGAATCATCAACAGTACGTGCAATGACCTCACGGACATCAAATGGCTTTTTGAGATCAGTACCGACAATGCCGTAAAGTTCGTTAATATCATAACGAGGGGCTTTTACTTCTTCTAGTAATGGTGAGGTAGGGCGCGAATAGTTAATTCGTTCAATACATTGGCGAGCAATCGACAAGGCATGAGCATCGTTTTCAGCGTAATGATCGGCCACACCTGATGTTTTACAGTGTACATCGGCGCCACCAAGCTCTTCTGCAGTAACTACTTCACCGGTGGCAGCTTTTACCAGCGGCGGACCAGCTAAAAAGATAGTGCCTTGCTCTTTTACAATAATACTTTCATCGGCCATAGCAGGAACATACGCACCACCTGCAGTACATAACCCCATAACCACAGCAATTTGTGGAATGCCTTTACCCGACATACGCGCTTGATTATAAAAAATACGACCAAAATGCAGTTTGTCAGGGAATACGTCGTCTTGCTCAGGTAAGTTTGCGCCACCTGAGTCAACTAAATAAATACACGGTAAATGACAACGTTCGGCGATGTCTTGAGCGCGTAAATGCTTTTTAACAGTCAGCGGGAAATAGGTGCCGCCTTTTACTGTCGCATCATTAGCAATTACCATACATTCAACGCCCTTAACGCGACCAATACCTGCAACTACACCGGCACAAGGAATATCTTGTTCATAAACGCCAAAGGCAGCAAATTGCGATATTTCTAAAAATGGCGAGCCTTCATCTAGCAAAGTGGTAATACGGTCACGGACAAATAATTTACCGCGACCTTCATGGCGCTCTTTTAGTGCAGCACCACCGCCTAAACGTATTGTCGCTGCTTTACTGCGTAAATCATCCACTAGCGCCGACATATTGTTGTGATTTTGCACAAAATTTGGATCATGCGGATTAACGCTCGATTTTAAAATCGTCATAACTAATCCTTAGCGGCTTTCAGTGAATAATTCGCGACCAATTAACATACGGCGTATTTCTGAGGTGCCTGCACCAATTTCATACAACTTCGCATCACGCAGTAAGCGACCTGTTGCGTATTCATTTATATAACCATTACCGCCTAAAATTTGAATTGCGTCTAATGCCATTTTAGTTGCAAGCTCAGCAGCGTATAAAATTGCGCCAGCAGCGTCTTTACGGGTGGTTTCGCCGCGATCACATGCTTTTGCTACTGTGTACACATATGAGCGAGCTGCATTCATTTGTGTATACATATCGGCAATTTTGCCTTGTATTAACTGGAATTGACCAATAGGGCTGTCAAATTGCTTACGCTCATGGATGTAAGGCACCACAATATCCATACACGCTTGCATTATGCCAAGTGGGCCGGCCGCTAAAACAACACGCTCATAATCAAGGCCACTCATCAGTACCTTAACGCCTTCGTTTAAGTTACCTAAAATATTTTCTTCGGGTACTTCACAGTTTTCAAATACCAATTCACAGGTATTTGAGCCACGCATGCCAAGTTTGTCTAGCTTTTGAGCGGTTGAAAACCCCGGGAAAGTTTTTTCTACAATAAAGGCTGTAATCCCTTTAGCGCCGGCGTTTAAATCTGTTTTTGCATAAATCACCAGCGTGTCTGCGTCAGGGCCATTAGTGATCCACATTTTATTACCGTTTAAAATGTACTTATCGCCTTTTTTCTCTGCTTTAAGTTTCATAGAAACAACATCAGAGCCCGCATTAGGTTCACTCATAGCCAGCGCACCAATGTGCTCTCCACTAATAAGTTTAGGTAAGTATTTTTCTTTTTGTGCTTGTGAACCATTACGGTTTATTTGATTAACACACAGGTTTGAATGCGCACCGTAACTTAAACCAATAGAGGCACTTGCACGGCTAATTTCTTCCATGGCAATAACGTGCTCTAAATAGCCTAAACCAGCACCACCAAATTCTTCATCCACGGTCATGCCAAGCACGCCCATTTCACCCATTTGCGGCCAAAGTTCATTGGGGAACGCATTATCAAGGTCAGTTTTTTCAGCTAGTGGGGCAATTTCTTGACTGGCAAAGCTGTTTACGTGACTGCGGATCATATCTGCAGTTTCGCCAAGGCCAAAGTTCATTTCTTTATATAGTGAAATAGTGCTCATGATTAATTCCTGTGTGTTGATGACGTTGTTATATTTTATTCATCTATTTTGCTAAGCGTGTCGCGACAGCGACGTTCAGCGGTGACCAGTTCCATAAGAACCACTTTAATGTCATCCATCTGTTGTGAAAGATCGGCTTTTTTCTCACTGATAAGGTCAAGCATGGTGACTAACTGTTTTGCACTTGATTTATCAGCATCATACAGTTCAAACAAACGACCAGTTTCAGCTAAGGTGAAACCTAAACGCTTGCCGCGCAGTATTAGCTTTAGGCGAACCTTGTCGCGCTTGGAGTAAATACGTGTTTGACCATTGCGCTCTGGCGATATTAACCCTTGGTCTTCGTAAAAACGGATAGAGCGGGTGGTAATATCAAATTCTTTAGCCAATTCACTAATGCTAAAAGTTTGTTCGTTTTTAGCCGGCTCGTTGGCTGAATTTGCAAAGTTTGTTTGATTATCTGATTTCATTGTAATGTTTACCTCATTCGAATAACCCCAATATAAGTGAAGTTTACGTAAAGGTAAAGTGTGATCTGGTTGTTATACTTTAGACGTATAAAATAAAAGCGGAAATGCAGCAGAAGTTGAGTGTTTATGAACGCTATAAGCTAGTTAGGCAGTATGTAATAAATTTTTAGCAAGCTAACTTTACAGTTTTTACACTAATTAGAAAGTTGATTTTAGATTTACGTTGGCGTAAACGTAAATTTTATGTATGCTCGTATTTATCAGATTAGTTTAAACATTAAGCTAAACATAATAAAACATGTTTGCGTTAATTGAAAATGGAGCCTTTTATGTCTTTCGAAAGCGTTGTAATTGTAGCAGCAAAACGCACCCCAATGGGTGGATTTATGGGCGCACTAAGTGATGCGCAGTCTACCGAATTAGGTGCTACGGCCATTGCAGGCGCACTTGCTCAAACGGGTTTAAGCAATGATGCAATTGATGAAGTTATTATGGGCTGCGTATTACCAGCCGGTTTAGGCCAAGCACCTGCACGTCAAGCAATGCTTAAAGCAGGGCTTGCACTAAGCACCGGCGCTACCACTATTAATAAAGTATGCGGCTCGGGTTTGAAAGCAGCGATGTTAGCGAATGATTTAATTAAGGCAGGCTCTATTGAATCAGCAATCGCTGGTGGCATGGAAAGCATGACCAATGCACCTTACTTTATTCCTAAAGCCCGCGGCGGTATGCGTATGGGACATGGCGAAATCAAAGATCACATGATGAGTGATGGCTTAGAAGACGCCTACGACAATAAAGCAATGGGATGCTTTGCTCAAGACACAGCCGATGAATACGGTATTGGTCGTGAGCAAATGGATACGTTTGCACTGGGTTCATTAAGTAAAGCAAACGCAGCCATAGACAATGGGTGGTTTGATAACGAGATTACACCGCACACTATTAAAACGCGTAAAGGCGATGTCACCGTTTCAATTGATGAGCAACCTGGCAACGCACGCCCTGAAAAAATTCCAAGCTTAAGAGCTGCATTTAAAAAAGACGGCACTATTACTGCCGCTAATTCATCGTCTATTTCAGATGGTGGTGCTGCACTAATACTAATGAGCGAATCAAAAGCAAAAGCTGAGGGTTTAACACCACTTTGTAAAATTGTTGCTCACAGCACTCATTCTCAAAAACCAAGTGAATTTACAGTAGCCCCAGTGGGCGCAATGAACAGCGTTCTTGAAAAAGCTGGCTGGACAATCGCCGATGTTGATTTGTGGGAAATTAATGAAGCGTTTGCCATGGTCACTATGCTGGCTATTAACGAATTAAAGCTCGATGAAAGCAAAGTAAACGTCAATGGTGGTGCGTGTGCACTAGGCCACCCAATTGGTGCTAGTGGCGCACGTATTTTAGTAACACTTATTCATGCGCTTAAAAACCGAGGCCTCAAAAAAGGCGTTGCCTCTTTGTGTATAGGTGGCGGTGAAGCCGTTGCTATGGCAGTCGAAGCACTTTAACTGATAACAAAGCCGCAGCAACTATAACAATCACAGCGCTGCGGCAATTAAATTGACTCAATAGGATTTATTATGCACCAAGTACCCTTATTAATTAACGGCGAGTTCGTTCAGTCAACGTCAAATGAATTAATTGATGTTGTAAACCCAGCTAATCAAGAAGTGCTCGCGCAAGTGCCATGCGCTACAGACGCAGAGATGGATGCGGCGATTGCATCAGCAAGCGAAACATTTAAAACGTGGAAAGATGTGCCAATTACAGAGCGTGCGCGCATTATGATGAAATACGCGGCGCTATTAAAAGAAAACCATGATGAACTAGCCACTATTATTTGTCATGAGCTAGGCAAAACGTTTGAAGATGCAAAAGGTGATGTGTGGCGTGGTATTGAGGTAGTTGAACAAGCAGCTAATGCGCCGTCGTTAATGATGGGTGAAACCATGGAAAACGTAGCGCGCAAAATCGATACGTATTCTTACATGCAACCACTGGGTGTGTGTGCAGGTATTACGCCATTTAACTTTCCGGCAATGATCCCATTGTGGATGTTCCCACTGGCAATTGTGTGTGGTAACACCTTTATTTTAAAACCGTCTGAGCAAGATCCACTTACTCCTATGCGCTTAGCTGAGCTATTTATTGAAGCCGGTGCGCCAAAAGGCGTGTTACAAGTAGTACATGGTACAAAACCACAAGTTGACCGCTTATTAGAAGACAAAGCCGTTCGTGCTATTTCATTTGTGGGTTCATGTGGTGTAGGTGCCTATATTTACTCTAAAGGCACACAAAACTTAAAACGCGTTCAAGCGTGTGTTGGCGCTAAAAACCACATGGTAATTATGCCTGATGCGAGTAAATCGCATGTTGTTAATAACCTTGTGGGTGCCTCTGTAGGTGCAGCAGGTCAGCGCTGTATGGGTATTTCAGTGGCGGTATTTGTTGGTCAAGCAAAAGACTGGGTTGATGAAATTAAAGCAGGCTTTGAAGGTGTACGCCCAGGTGTTTGGGATGATGCAGACGCGGCTTATGGCCCACAAACATCACCTGCTGCAAAAGCACGTATTTTATCACTAATTGCCGATGGTAAAGCACAAGGCGCTACCTGTTTAATTGATGGCTCTGACTTTAGCGTTGAAGGTTACGAGCAAGGTAACTGGGTAGGCCCTACATTATTTACTGATGTAACCAAAGATATGAACTTGTACAAAGAAGAGATTTTTGGCCCAGTATTGGCGTGTATGTTTGTTGATACCCTTGAAGAAGCCATTGCGCTTATTAACGAGAGCCCTTACGGCAACGGTACCTCACTATTCACCTCAAGTGGTGCGGCTGCACGTAAATTCCAACACGAAATTGAAGTAGGCCAAGTGGGTATTAATGTGCCAATTCCTGTGCCTTTACCATTTTTCTCGTTCACGGGTTGGAAAGGCTCATTCTACGGTGATACTCACACGTATGGTAAACAAGGTATTCGTTTTTACACAGAAACCAAAACCATTACCTCTCGCTGGTTTGAAGATGATATCGCTTCAGGTCCAAATATGAGTATTAATCTTAAGTAACATTTTAACCGCATAATCAATAAAAAAGAGGGGCACAACACACAGTGTTGTCGCTCCTCACTAATAACTCCCTTGATGGGATGCACCGACAACAAACAAAACACTACAAGAGGTCTACCATGGACTTTAACTTATCTGAAGATCAACAAGCTTTTGCGCAAACGGCGCGTCAATTCGCAGAATCAGAACTAGCACCACATGCAGCTAAGTGGGATCGCGAACATATTTTCCCAAAAGACACAATTAAAGCCGCTGGTGAGCTTGGTTTTTGTGGCTTATACACCCCAGAAGAAGCCGGTGGTTTAGGTTTATCTCGTTTAGATTCAAGCATTATTTTTGAGCAACTTGCACTGGGTTGTACAGCTACTACGGCTATGCTGACCATTCATAATATGGCAACCTGGATGATCGCAAGCTTTGGTACCGATGCAGTAAAAGACAAATACGTTGAACAATTGGTAATGGGTGAGTTGTTAGCCTCTTACTGTTTAACCGAGCCAGGCTCTGGCTCTGATGCTGCGTCATTAAAAACTAAAGCAGTTCGTGATGGCGATGAGTATGTTATTAACGGCTCAAAAATGTTTATTTCTGGCGCCGGTGAAACAGAAATTTTAGTTGTAATGGCACGTACAGGGGCTGATGGCCCAAGTGGCATTTCAGCGTTTGTTGTACCTGCAGATGCCAAAGGTATTGAGTACGGCAAAGCAGAAGAAAAAATGGGTTGGAATGCACAACCAACACGCTTAATTAGTTTTGAAGATGTACGAATTCCAGCAGCAAACTTATTAGGCCAAGAAGGCGAAGGCTTTAAGTTTGCCATGCAAGGATTAGATGGCGGCCGTATTAATATTGCAACTTGCTCTATTGGTACTGCACAAGCTGCACTTAATACCGCACGTGAGTATTTAAAAGAGCGTACCCAATTTGGTAAGCCATTGGCAGCATTTCAAGCGCTACAATTTAAAATTGCCGATATGAATACCGAGCTTGTCGCAGCGCGCCAAATGGTACGACTCGCGGCGTTTAAACTTGATACTAACGACAGTGAAAAAACCACTTATTGTGCGATGGCTAAACGCTTTGCAACCGATGTTGGTTTTACTGTGTGTAACGATGCGCTGCAAATTCATGGGGGCTACGGTTACATTAAAGAGTACCCACTTGAACGCCACGTACGCGATGTACGTGTTCATCAAATTTTAGAAGGCACTAACGAAATTATGCGTGTGATTATTGCACGTCGTATCTTAGCCGAATCAGCCAGCGAAGTTTTATAAGGAGATTAGTATGTCAAATCCTAGCATTGAATTAACTATTGAAGGTCATGTTGCCATTTTAACTATGTCGAATCCGCCAGCGAATACCTGGACGAAAGACACCTTAGTGGCGCTTAAAGACACAGTTAATCAGCTCAACACCAATAAAAATATTTATGCATTAGTACTGACTGGTGAAGGCGAGAAGTTTTTTAGCGCCGGTGCCGACCTAAATGTATTTGCCAGTGGCGACAAAGGTGTAGCCGCAGATATGTCATGTGTATTTGGTGAAGCATTCGAAGCGCTAACTAATTTTAGAGGTGTGTCGGTTGCAGCCATTAATGGTTATGCAATGGGTGGCGGCCTTGAAGTAGCGCTTGCTTGCGACATTCGTATTGCAGAAGAACAAGCACAAATGGCATTGCCTGAAGCAAAAGTGGGTTTATTACCCTGTGCTGGTGGAACGCAAAACTTAGCATGGCTCGTTGGTGAAGGCTGGGCAAAACGCATGATTTTATGCGGTGAGCGCTTAAAAGCCGATAAAGCGCTACAAATTGGCTTAGTGGAAGAAGTGGTTGCACAAGGTGAAAGCTTTGCAGCAGCACTAAAACTGGCAAACCAAGTGTCAGAGCAAAGCCCATCGTCGGTTGCTGCATGTAAAACGCTGATTCAAAAAGGGCGTCATCAGCCAATGGCGAATGCATTGCCACTGGAGCGAGAGCTGTTTGTTGGTTTATTTGATACCGAAGATCAGCAAGAGGGCGTGAACGCCTTTTTAGAAAAACGCAAGGCTAATTGGGTGAATGGCTAATGAGTGAACTAACCCGTTTAAATTCAGCTGATGCTGCTGTGGTATTCGAAACGGCAACCACAGACAATGGCCGACTCATTGGTTTTGCTACGCTTAACGCGCCTAAGTCATTAAACGCGTTAAATTTTGAGATGATCAGCTTACTCGAGCCACAACTACAGCAATGGGACAAAGACGATAACATTGCATTAGTGGTTCTTAAAGGTGCTGGTGAAAAAGCATTTTGTGCCGGTGGCGATGTAGTGAGCTTACACAAATCAATGAGTGAGGGTAAACCGAGCTCACTGGTTGAAGAGTTTTTTACTCAAGAGTATCAGCTCGATTACCTAATTCACTGCTACAACAAACCCATTTTAGTCTGGGGTAACGGTATTGTAATGGGCGGCGGTTTAGGTTTAATGGCCGGTGCGAGCCATCGTGTGGTTACAGAAACATCACGCATCGCTATGCCAGAGCAAACCATTGGGCTTTACCCTGATGTAGGCGGCAGTTATTTTTTACATAAAATGCCTGCCCATGTTGGCTTGTTTTTAGGGCTTACCTCGGCGTCAATTAATTGTGAAGACGCTAAGCTTGTATCGCTTGCCGATCACTTTGTAAATTCTGATAAATACCCAGAGCTTGTTGAAGCGTTACTCAATACTAAATGGGGTAAAACAGCAAGTTTAAACCACGACAAGCTAAGTACCTTGCTTATTGAGTTAGATAACAACTCTAGCCGTATGCCAAAAGGCAATTTAAAAGCTAACTTATCGCTAATTCAAAAGTTAGGCGACTTTAACACGTTACAGCAGCAGGTCGATTACATTTTAAACCTAACCACAGATGACAAATGGCTACAACGCGCACAAAAATCGTTGGCGCATGGTTGTCCATTAAGTTGTGCTTTAGTGAGTGAGCAGCTTAAACATAGCAAAGGCAAAAACTTAGCTGACTGTTTTAAAATGGAATTGGGCATGTCGGTTCGTGCTGGCGAAGTGGGCGAGTTTCAAGAGGGTGTACGTGCCTTACTAATCGATAAAGACGGTACGCCACAGTGGCAATTTAACACTCTTAAAGATGTGCCAAACGAAGTAGTAGAGAGCTTTTTTGCAAATCGCTTTGGCGAGCAACATCCGCTAGAGCCGTACTTTTCACAACTAAATTTACAAGGGTAAAGCGATGAGTAAACTTAATATAGGATTTATTGGTTTAGGAAATATGGGCGGCCCAATGGCAGCAAACTTAGTTAAAGCAGGCCACAGTGTACGCGTTTTTGACTTAAGTGCAGAGGCCGTTAAAGAGCTTGTGAATCATGGGGCTAGTGCGGCGCAAAGCGCAAGTGACTGTGCGCACGAGGCTGATGTGCTAATTAGCATGCTACCGGCAAGCAAACATGTTAAATCACTTTATTTAGGCACAGACGAGCAGTCGGGTTTAATTAAAGTACTAAGTAAAAGCACATTAGTGATTGATTGTTCAACCATAGATGCACAATCGGCTCGTGATGTAGGCCATGCCCTAAGCGAGCAAGGTATTGCGTTTGTTGATGCACCTGTATCGGGTGGTGTAGCAGGCGCAACAGCGGGCACGCTTACATTTATTGTGGGTGGTGAGCAAACCGCATTCGATAAAGCCAATACTGTATTAGTCGATATGGGTAAAAACATATTCCATGCCGGTGATATTGGTGCAGGGCAAGTTGCTAAAATATGTAACAATATGCTGTTGAGTATTTTAATGGCGGGTACCAGTGAAGCCATTCAAATGGGCATTAATAACGGTCTCGACGCAAAAGTACTCAGCGACATAATGAGCGCAAGCTCGGGTCGAAACTGGACGTTAGAACTTTATAACCCCTGCCCAGGTGTTATGGAAACCGCACCAGCTAGTAACGACTATAAACCTGGCTTTATGGTCGATTTAATGGCTAAAGACTTAGGCCTTGCTATGGAGGCGGCGCAGCAGAGTAATTCACTGACGCCAATGGGCTCAATGGCTAAAAATTTATACACTATGATGCAGCACCAAGGTGCAGGCAGTGATGATTTTAGTGCCATTTTTAAATTGTTTTCGAAGTAGGAAAGTATTGTGGAAATAAAAAATAATACCGTAGTTATTACCGGTGGCGCACAAGGCTTAGGTTTTGCAATGGCGCAAAAGTTTGCCTTAATGGGCGCTAATATTGCCTTAATTGATATGGCACAAGCCCAGTTAAATGAAGCAACCGAGCAGCTATCTGCATTAGCAGGCGTAACAGGCACTATTAAAGGCTACAGCGCTAATGTAACGGTAGAGAGCGAAGTTGAAGACGTATTTAATACCATTAACAGTGACTTTGGTCACATTGGGGTATTAATTAATAACGCCGGCATTTTACGCGATGGTATGTTTATAAAAGCCAAAGACGGCAAAGTGGTTAAAAAAATGTCGCTTGATCAATTTCAATCAGTAATTGACGTTAACTTAACAGGTGTATTTTTAGCAGGGCGCGAAGCTGCAAGCCACATGATTGAATCAGGCAAAGGTGGCGTAATTGTAAATATGTCGAGCGTAGCGCGTGCGGGTAATATTGGCCAAACTAACTATGCTGCCTCAAAAGCCGGTGTTGTGGCACTAACCACTACATGGGCCAAAGAGCTTGGCCGTTTTGGTATCCGCGTTGGCGCCATTGCTCCAGGTGTTATTAGCACCGCAATGACCGATGTAATGAAGCCAGAAGCCAAACAGCGCATGCTAGCAGTAACACCAGTAGGGCGCTTAGGTGAAACCGGTGAAATAGCCCATACTGCTCAGTATATTATCGAAAACGACTTTTTCACTGGCCGTGTAGTAGAGATAGACGGCGGTATTCGTTTGTAAACTAATGTTTATAAACGTATGAGTGTTAGTTGATTTAAAAGCACAGCCTTTTGGGTTGTGCTTTTTTTGTTTTAAATCGCACCATTATAATTTAATCATGATTAGAAACAGAGATTTCATAAACGATATTCAAATAAAAAAAGATACTGTATATATAGACAGTTTATGGTGTTTTATCTAATAACATTATTAAAAGTCGTTTTGGTGTATTTTAACAACGATAATTTAGAACTTGCGTAATAACTTGTTTACATTGAAGTTGTTTAGTGGAATTATTGAGCCATGTAATATACGCCGTTTTGGGGTTTTATAACCCCCCAAAGTGGTGTTCAATAAGCTGTTATGTTTATGGAGAAAAAAATTGTCACCAGAGGAAATAAAGGCTGTTGCAGAGACATTAAAGATTTTTGGCGACATGACTGCATCAAAGCCAAATGAATGGCTTCCTGTTTTTGCCGCGTTAGGTGGTGCAGTGGCTGGTGCTATCGCATCCTTCTTCCCTACATGGCTTATAGAAAAACGTAGAGAATCTGCTTTTTCTAAGCAAATACAAAATTGCTTAGTAGCAGAGGTATCATCTCTTATAGAAATTATAGAACATCGAAATTATTTGGCCGCAATTAAAGCAGCGGTAAACCATCTAAAATCAAATCCTAAAGACAAATACTCTTTGGTCGTTGATGTGCCACCTCATTATTCAAGGTTGTACCAAGATAACTGCAAGCATATTGGTGTTGTCGATGCTCAGGTGGCTCGTGAAATAATTACATTCCACCAACTCATTGATGCCGTTATCCAGGATATGAAGTCTGATGGGCCTTTTAGTTCAGGGGCTTCACTGGAAACATTTGAAGAAATGGAATCAATCTTCGAGCGAGCAATATGCATAGGAAGGAAATTAACAGCAGCACATAACAAGCAGCTCTACCGTATTCCGTAACGTTGGCACCTTTTCCGCAAAAGAACGCGAAAAAGCCGCCAACAATACTCCACCGGTGAGCTGAGCGCTATGGTTCAATTAGAGACAGGTTTTATAATATTAATGAATGCAGATAATGCCATAGAGAGTCACTACAGAAAGCTCTTTGATATTTTGAATAATGAATTCGAAGATCTTTACGAATCAATAAATAATGACAAGTTAAGAATTTTATTCTCTACTCTTCACTCTAGCGTCACTAGTCTTTTTGACTCGATGAATAATAGGCTTCCAACAGATGAAGACACGGCTCACTTCTGGGCAGACCCGAGTAGGGAACTCATTAGATCTATAGAGACGATTGAAGCTTTAGAGAGATCTTTGAAGAACTCTGAATATGCATTCTATATTGAGGAGTACCATCGAGATAGACTTACTTTTTGTAAGAGCTTTCTAAGTAAGAGTGGTGGGAGTGAAATCCCCCCTTATACTGAAAAGCTAGAGATTTATTACACTATCCCAATATTTTTTCCACAAAGCTCAGTGAAAATTGAGAACAAAAATAAGACCGCTGATCTAAACGCTCTAGGTAGTGGGTCTTATGCAAATGTCTATAAGTATTTTGACAGCTTCTATAATAAAAACTTTGCTTTAAAGCGGGCAAAGAAAGATCTAAATGCAAAGGAAATTGAAAGGTTTAAGCGAGAGTACGAACAAATGAGTATGCTAAGCTCACCATATGTTCTAGAAGTTTATGGATACAATGAGAAAAACAATGAGTACATTATGGAATTTATGGACAACTCATTGGATAAGTATATGTTAAAAAACAATTCCAAGTTATCGTTTCAGGATCGCGTTAAGTTAGGGCTGCAAATACTCAGAGCTTTCTCGTACATACATTCTAAAAATATTTTGCACAGGGATATTAGCCCTAAAAATATTCTACTCAAAGAATATGATGATGTGGCTGTAGTGAAAATAGCGGATTTTGGCCTGGTGAAAATCGTTGATAGCGAACTAACTTCTGAAAATACGGATTTTAAAGGCTACTATAATGATCCAAGCCTAGTTACAGAAGGATTTGATAGTTATAGCATCTTGCATGAAACATACGCGTTGACTCGTATTTTATATTACGTCTTAACCGGAAAGAGTAATACAGAAAAGTCACCAGAGAATGTGCGTGCTTTCATTGATATAGGCCTGAGTAGTGATAAGTCTATTAGATTTAAAGATGTTGATGAGTTACGCATGGCTTTTCAAGCTATCGCACCAGTGTAATTTTGCCGTGAACCATAACAAAACCCAGCAGTTCTTAGCCTTCGGCTACCGGACTCGCTTCGCTCGCCGCTGTGGGCGGCGTTAGATGATAAGGGAATAATGACCAATCATTACCACCTGCTAATCAAAACCCCTGATACAAATTTAGGCCGAGCCATGAAGCATATTAATGGCCTTTATACCCAATACTTTAATCGAACACATAATACGGATGGTGCGTTGTTTAGAGGGCGCTACAAAGCGGTGCTTGTGGATGCAGATAACTATTTATTGCATGTTAGTCGGTACATTCACCGTAACCCAATTGAAACGAGTAACCCCTTGGTAGAAGAGCTTGTTAAATATAAGTGGTCTAGCTATTCAGCTTTCATTCGAAGGGGAGTAACGCCTAAATGGCTCGTTCGAGACTTTATATTTTCGTTGCAAGGCAAAAAGCGTAAATATGCAGCTTATAAGCAGTTTGTGGAATATGAAAACAACAAAGAAATAAGCGCTTTTTATGGTGCTAAAAAGTTATTGTCGGTTTTGGGTTGTGAGGACTTTATTGAAAACATAAAAGACTATATTGCCAAGTCAGATAGTGAAAGCAAGTTTGTTAGTAAAAAGTACTCTGCAAATGATGTAATTGCTTATGTAGCTAAACATTTTAGTGTTGAAGTAGATGATATAGTAATGGTTAAAAAGGGGCGCAAAGAGAAAAACTTACCCCGTTGGTTTGCTATTAAATTGTGCCAAGATTTAACGGGATTAAATTTGCAGGCTCTAGCAGATGTTTTTAATGTTGAGCATTATTCGGCGATATCGAAAACTGTCGGTAGGTTGAACACATTAATGGTTGAAGATAGAAAGGTTAAATTACAATTGTACAAGCTGCAAGATTGTTTGATGTCTGAAGTCAAGATTTGACCCCATTTGCTTTGAAGTCAAGATTTGACCCCATTTGCTTTAACAATCCGCGTCATTCAGGGCCTTCGGGCCGGAATGACGCTCTTAAGTTCGCGCGCATGTGCGGAGCGCTATACACAAGGATGAGCAGTGGCATTTAAATCTACGATTTTATTTTTTTTATATTTATGATTTCTGGTTGTGCTTCACGAAGTGCAGAAGAGATCGGGTGTAATTTCACTTCTGGCTCTTACTTTACTTAGCATGACAAAGAAAGTTCTTGGATCGATAATTTTTTTACCCTAAATAAAAGCCACTCAGACACTTGTAATCCCCCTTCAAAACGCCGATTAAAAATATCAAACACTTCTTTATATGCTGCGTAACAGTACAGTAATTGATTGAACCAAAATAGGAACTCAGCTATGGTTTGTTTATAAATAAAAACAAATAAAAAACGAGTTAATCTACAGGCTCGTTAGTCCCACAAGAGGAAGACATGCGTATTAAATTTATACTTATATTGATAACTTTATTTTCGAGCGTATCAAGTGCGCAAGACTTTTTTGTTAAGGAAGTGAGGTTCAAAAACATTGTTGCCAATCTCTATCTTCCTAATACCTCAGAAAAAGTTCCTGTGGTTATTGCAATCGGTGGTTCTGAGGGAGGAATCAGCACAGGTGATGCCAATGGTAAAATGATTGCACCACATGGGATCGCTGTATTAGGGCTCGCCTACTTTAAAGAAAAAGGGATTGCTCAGACACTAGATCAAATACCCTTAGAATATTTTTTAAGTGCAATTGATTATCTTGAGACTGTTTCTTCAATAGATTCGTCAAAAATTGGTTTTATTGGTGGTTCTAGGGGAGCTGAATTAGCGCTTTTATTAGCATCGATGGAACCACGCATCAAATCTGTTGTAGCGACAACTCCAAGCAAAGTAGCTTGGTACGGAATGACTACAGCAAAGTCAGCGTGGACATTTAACGGAAAAGATATTCCTGCTTTAAGCTTGGAACTTGATGAAAAGGCTCCTTTACTTAATCGATTTGAAGTTGCTTTAGAAAATAAAGACAATGTAGCAAACTCATTATTCTCTTTCGAAAAAATAAATGGTCCAATATTGCTGATTTCAGCAAAAAACGATCAAGTTTGGCCTTCATTTCAAATGTCGAACGAGATAGAGGAATACCTTAAAAAACATAATTTCAAACATTCCGTCACACACAACGCATATCCAACAGGTCATGGTTTTAGTCAAGAGACAGCGCCTGAAATAAAACAGTCAATAATTGACCATTTCATGCGTACTTTATAGTGCTAACATATATGAACCTTAACCGAGTCAATGGACTAGTTTTTTTACCGTTTTCATAAATTGACGTTTAATTCTAAATCAAAAAACAATTCGTTTGCTTCGTCTGTTAAGTAGGTAGCTTACAGCAAATTATGGATTCATGTTACTGTAAAAGTTCATTGAGCTGTCTCCTATAAGGTTGGTTACCCTTTCATCGTAGTTGAATAATCGCGATGCAGGGGAGGAGGCTTAATGAGAATCAAGCCATTACAACAGGACAAAAAATTGTTGGCTTTTCTCCTTCGTCACTTATTTAAATCAACTAAATTTGCCTATTATTTGGGCGTGATGGATTAGTTTAGTCTTTAACATAATAGGTTACAAAATGTATGAATTTTTAGTTGGCTTGGAAGTTTCGGACAATGGCGCGTATTCAGACTATAGAGCGGCTATGGCACCCATTCTTAGTGCTTTTGGTGGCGGTTTCGGTTTTGATTTTGTAGTTTCGGAGGTTCTTCTTTCAAAAGTTGATACTCCTATTAATCGAGTGTTTACAATTCATTTCCCAAATAAAACCATCTCAGAAAACTTCTTTTCCGATCCTGAATATTTAAAAGTAAAAGCTCAATTCTTTGACGTGTCTGTATCTCACGTAACAATCATTGCGGGCTATGAAAAAGACTCTCAAAATATCATCTAAAAAATATTTTTACTCTGTATTTAAACCTTTATAACAGTTTTTGCGACTAAGTTTTAAAGCAAATAATAAAGGTTTTGTATGAACTACTTAAAGCAGGTTTTAAATATAGCATTATTGGTATTAGTTAGCTTTGCGGGTATTAAGCCCGTGCAAGCTACTAACTTACCTTTTGAACAAATAATCACACCTCAACAAGCAAAGCGAGATGTTGCGCAGTGGTCACAATGGCTGCACAGTACGCACCCTGATTTAAAACACAGTGTGGCCGACATTGATGCTTTTTACTTGCAACTAAATACTATAACCGCAGCTATTACCGATGAACTTAGCGTGCGGGAATTATGGGCCCGTTTAGCGGTATTAAATTCAACATTGGCTGATGGGCATTTAAAAGTAGGGCATGCTTCTACGTCGCAATGGCGTAAATGGGTCAATGGTGGCGTGGGGCTTTTTCCATTTGAAGTTGCGATTGTAAACCAGAAACTTTATATAAAATCTAACACGGGCGGTACCAAGAGTGGCTATGCTGAGCAGCAAATAAAGGCGATTAATGGCGTGCCATATGAGCAAGTCGTAGCTCAGTTATTACGCCGCACACATGGTGATACTGATGAATTTAGACAAGAAGTATTAGCACGTCAATTTCATCGTTTATTATATTTAACGTTTGGTTACTCAGAGCAATTTAGCATTACCTTAGCAGATGAAGAGCTCACGCTAGCTGCGAGCAAAACTTTGCCACAAAGCATGGTTGAACGCTCATTTGTAGATACTTTTAATGTTGAGTAAACAGGTGAGACGGCAACCCTTACAGTTAATTCATTTTCATGGCCTGATTTTAAGCAATACCTTGCCTTTATGGACGCCACTTTTACTCAGCTAACAGAAAAAAACATAAAGCACCTAATAATTGATATCAGTAATAATGGCGGTGGCGATGATGACTTTTGGATGGCAGGAATTATGCGTTATATAACGGATGTACCATATCGTCACTTTTCCCATTATCGCTCTAAGGTGTTGTTAAAGTATCGTGATCCAGGCCAAATAGTAGGTGAAATTGAGTCTGGTGAAAACACTCGTTTTATACAGCCAGAACCTGATCTTGCTAACTTTTTTACCGGGGATGTTGCTGTAAAAATAGGGGCTTACACTTATTCGTCAGCAATTGTGTTTGCTAACACCCTACAAGATTTTTCAATTGCGCCATTGGTTGGCGAAGACACAACAGGAAGAAGCACTCAAACTGGGGGGATCCAGTTTTTAAACTTAATACATAGTAATTTGCAGATGGTCAGCCCGTGCTTTATTTTGACAAGGCCAAATGGTGAGCTGCAAATGACTGGCGTTAAAGTTTCTTCGTTGTGACGCTTAAACACCGAGAACTGATATTAGCATTTTGTTCGTTCACTAAAGTGGCTGTCGCTTTAAAACATTGCTTAGTATAAAAATCTAAGCAATTGTCTTTAATGCGTATTTTGCTAAACTATAAGCGCTGATACTCGAGTATAAATGTATAACTAACTTCGAGCCATATATTTACCTTTGAATATTTTTATTTATAAAAGGTATTCTATCTAAACTATTACAATTAAGGAAAACGCGTTCCAATGTTTAGGAAAAACATTCGTTGCAGCTTACACATTTTATCATTAAGCACATTATTACTTACCAGCCTACTACCACAGGTAAAGGCCGATGAAATAGATGACTTTTTACTAGAGAAAATGCGCACAGCTAATATTCCAGGATTACAACTGGCAATCGTGAAAGACAATAGGCTGATAAAAAAAGCCAGTTACGGCCTGTCGAACTTACAAGACCAGATCACGGTACAAAACCATACCCCTTTTCCTATTTTTTCGATGACTAAAGCTTTTACTGGCGTTGCAATTATGCAACTTGCCGCTGAAAACAAGTTATCGGTTAACGATCCGATTTCAAAGCATTTAGATGATTTGCCTAAAGCATGGCAACCGCTAACTATCCGTCAGCTGCTAAGCCATACTTCTGGTTTACCTAAAATATTAAATGGTCATTGGGTTGATTTAATTTCCAATGGTCAGCCAGATCCTGCGTGGCAAGAAGTACTTACTTTACCAATGCGTTATGAAACCAATAGCCGCTTTGAGTACAACCAAACAGGTTACATTTTGTTAGGTAAAATTATTGATAAGTTATCGGGTCAGCCTTTTTCTAATTATATTCAGAAAAATCAGTTGGCTAAACTAGATATGCCCATAACTTTGGCTGCAGGTTTTGCTCATACTGAATCTATTGTCCCTAATCAAGCTCGTCCTTACGTTGCTGGCAATCAAGGAAAGCTAAAGACGGTACAAATAACTTTCGACCCATTCTTTAGAACTGCGGCGGGTATGAGTGCTACCGCAACTGAGCTTGCTAATTACGCGATAGCGCTTCAACAACGACAACTCCTTGATGAGAAGTACCTTAAAGAAATGTGGTCACCAACGCGTTTAAAGAGTGGTCAAACTGCAGGTTTTAGCAATTTAGAAAATGGTTACGCTCTAGGTTGGCAAACAATTGGACGAGAGCAGCATCCAGCAGTAAGTGCCAGTGGTGGTGATGCTAATTCAATGGTGATTTATCCAAAAGATCACTTAACCATCATTGTATTAACTAATAAGCTAGGAAGCTTGCCAATATTCTTTATTGATGAAATTGCTGGCTTTTATTACCCTGAGATGAAAGCTGAAAATGGTTGGGGGTTGTCACAAGACTTATTCAAACTTTTCCAAGGGATTAAAAAACAGGGCTTTAATCAAGCCATCACTTTAGCGGATGAGATGAAAGTAAGTGCAGCGTTTGATGTGCAAGAAATTAATCTTTTGGGCTATCGCTATGTGGCTAAAAATGAACTAGCAAAGGCATTAGAGATATTTAAGCTAAATGTTCATTTGTTTCCCGACAATGCAAATGCTTATGATAGTTTAGGTGAAACCTATGCTGCACTTGGAAATAAACCAGAAGCGATAGCTAATTACGAAAAAGTACTCGCATTTTTGCCGAATAATCAACATGCCCTTAAGCAGCTGGCTCGGTTGAACCAATAACCTAACAAAGCGTAGACAATAAATAAAATCGCGCTAAGGCAACTACCATACTTCGCGCGCTTTTAAAAACTATGCTGGTCGAACTATATGCGGTAAATCTTTACTTCAGACATCAAAAGCCCAATCTTTAAAAGTATTAGTTACTCAAAGCCAGACGACCTCATTGTTCTTATATTTACTGCTGTATATTACTTCTAAACACGTTGATTTATTAAAGCGATAACTTTAGGTTGCCGTTTTTTATTCCTACTATTTAAGTTTATTTTAAGCTTACTCAATTAATACTCAAATTCAAGAACCTTTAAACCATGCATCTGATTTACTGACTCATTGTATGTTTCAGATCATTAAACAGAGGATGATTAAAGGTTAGCCTGAAAACATATACTTATACCCATAAGTGAGCTTTTAACTTTAATGCGTTTATTAGGAGGTATTATGAATTTTAAAAATACAGATACTCATTACAATACACTCTCTGTTGCTTTACATTGGTTGATGTTTATTTTAATTGTGACTGTGTACGGCAGTATTGAACTTCGCGAATTATTTGATAAAGGCACTGAAACACGTGATGCCTTTAAAATGTGGCATTTTATGTTGGGTTTATCGGTTTTAGCTTTAGTTAGTGTGAGGTTAGCTGCGCGTTTAGTGGGTGGTGCAGCACCTGCCATACACCCTGAGCCTGCAAAATGGCAAAATAAATTAGCTATATTTGTTCATATTGCGCTGTATGTGTTTATGTTTGCTATGCCTATAGCTGGTTGGCTAATTTTGAGTTTAGCAGGTAAACCCATCCCGTTTTTTGGTTTAGAGTTGCCTGCTTTGGCCGCTCAAAACTTTGAACTTGCTAAAAGCATTAAAGAGATACATGAAACCGCAGGGGAAGTGGGGTATTACGTAATAGGTTTACATGCGGCTGCGGCTTTGTTTCACCATTATATTTTGGCTGATAATACGGTATCGCGAATGCGTTTGCCTAAATAATAAAAAAGTTAATAGTAAAAAGGGAGACAGTGTCTCCCTTTTTAATGTTTAATACTCTAATAAACCCGATTCTAAACCCACCCCAATGTTTACCATTTACATATAATTGGCACCGATAGATCATGCAATATCTCGCCGGTATCGCGCTTATAGGTTTGTAATTAAAAGCTCTCTGCATGGCTACCGCAGTGAATGCCTGTGGGGTCATTAAAAATTTGCTTAGTGCGGTCATTATTTATAGTCAAATGGATAAAATCTTGTCTGCAGACATTTTATAAAATCATTTAGCGTTAGTTGAATTGTTTTTTGTAAAAATATGGTCTTTGTTAGTCATTAAAGATTTAAAGGGCACACAATGAACTTAACATATGCAAATAACGCAATTACCTTGCTACTTGCACTTAGTTTTATACTACTTGGTGTATCGTTTGCGCTCGGTGCAAATCCAAACACACTAATAGCGACATTTAGCTTTTACGAGCTTGATAGCGTATTAAATACTAATACGCTAGGTCTACTAAGTGGTACAGCCATGATTATGTTAGTGGTAGTAACCCTATTGGCACACTTTAAATTAATACAGCCAACCTCAGCATTTATGCTAGCGCTTGTTGTTAGCATTGTGCCTTTACTAACCTTATTAGCAAGTAATCGCTGGATGACTCAGTTAGGGGGCTTTCCTATTATTGGTAGTGGGCAGGGAATAATTAAATACTTTGCTGTAGTGCCTTTATACTTATTTTTATTTTATAAAAATAAGATGAGCGACAAACAGCATGTCCTTTTAAACTTTATTCCTATGGCTATGGTTTTGCTATGGATTGGCGGTATGAAATTTTACGATTTTGAAGCTAAGGCCATTGTAGGCTTAGTCGAAACCTCGCCTTTTATGTCTTGGTTATATAGTTTATTTAGCGTGCAAGGTGCGTCGAACGTGATTGGTGGGTTTGATGTATTATTTGCGCTACTACTAGGCGCTGGTATTTTATTAAATAATAAAAAACTAATTATAGTTAGTGGTTTAGCATGCTTGAGCGTTTTTTTAATGACCCAAACGTTTTTACTGTCTGCCCCTAACGCATTTAGCTCAAGTACGCTGTTGGCGCGGTTAGGGCAATTTGTAATTAAAGATTTATGGTATGTGGGAAATTTAATTGTTATTGCCACTTTAATGCTCTCTAAACCAGCTAAACATAGTTAAAGCAATATGCTTTGTTGTTACCGCTACAAAATTATTAAATAAAATAATGTGTATAAATAAGAACGTTATTTATACACAAAAAAGCGCCAAAACAGTAAACCATTTTGGCGCTTTTAATTAAGCAAATTAATTTTGATTAGTTAGCTAATAGCCACTCACTTAGTAAACGTACACCAAAACCTGTACCACCTGGTGAAAGCTCATCTTTGCCTTTTTTCACTAATGCATTACCAGCGATATCGATATGTACCCAACGGGTTTCGCCAGCAAAATGCTCTAAGAAAGTAGCGGCAGTGGTTGCACCAGGGCCACCTGAACCTACATTTGTTATATCAGCAATGTCAGATTTCAGCATATCTTTATAACCTAACGGTAAACGCCATAGGTTTTCGTTTACTTGTTTACCTGCAAGGGTAAGTTGCGATACTAGCGTGTCATCATCAGAGAATACCGCTGCGTATTCATTACCAACAGCACGAATTTTAGAACCCGTTAAGGTTGCAACATCAATCATGATCTCTGGCTTGTAGTGCTCACGTGCATACCACATTGCATCACTTAGAACTAAACGACCTTCAGCATCGGTATTTAAAATTTCTACACTTAAGCCTTCAGCGGTGCGAACAACATCGCCAGGAGCTACAGCAAACTGCGATACCATATTAGCTGCCATGCCCATAACGGCTACCACGTTTTTATCGGCTTTAGCTAACGCCATTGCTTTTACAGTACCAAGTACTGCAGCAGCACCAGCCATGTCTGATTTCATACGTGCAATAGACGCACCGGTTTTAATACTGTAACCACCTGAGTCGAACGTAATGCCTTTACCAACAAGGGCAATAGGGGCATCGTCAGAGCCTTTATAATGAGCAACCACTAAACGTGCACCTTGCTGGCTACCTCTACCTACAGCTTCTAATGCGCCCATGCCTAGCTCTTTTAGCTCTTTAGGCTCTAACACTTTGATAGTAACCCCTAACGACGCTAATTCTTTTGCTGCATTGGCAAAATCAACCGGCGTCATTTCTGTAGCCACTTCTGATGTTAAATCGCGTGCTAAAAATACACCTGCTTGAATACTCTCTAATTGGCTGTAAAGCTTGCGAGTTTGCTTGGTGTTATCAACATCAAACGTATAGCTAACTGTTTCAGTGCTTGGTTCTTTTTTGTAGTTTTCAAAACGGTGATCGCGTAGGTTTGCACCGTGGGCAAAATTAGCAGCAAGTGCTGCGTTGTCGTTTGTACCCGTAACATCATCAAAAATAACACTGGCAGTGCCCGCTTTAGCTTTAACTAGGCGAGCATGAATATTACCGCCTAACTTAGCCGCTTTTGCTTTATTTAATTCGTCTGCTTTACCTGTACCTACAACCAAAATACGGCTGTAGTTACTTTTACTAGGCGCGACAAGTTGCGCGACTTTAGCGTAATCGCCAGTAAAGTTTTCTATATCGATAACACGTTGTAATTGGCCATCGAATTGTTTATCAAGTGTTTTAAATTGGCTGTTGCTGCCATCTTGGCTATAAAATACAACCAGCGTATTTGCGTCGCTGTCTACTTTTGTAGAAAAATTAAAGTGTGCTGCTTGTGCATTAATACACATACCCAGTGCAAGCGCGATTGAAGAGGCTTTTATAATACGTTTCATTTTTTAACCTAAGAATAATTTAAAGGGGTGTTTTACCCTATTTAGGCTGTTATGGGTAAGTAGGATACGGTGAAACCGCAAATATCAGCGATATACGTCAAAATCATTAGTAAGTAATATAAATTTGACTAATGGAAGTGACCTTAAAGGTTTAATAAAAATAACGGTCGCGTTACTATCAAACATAAAGGCATTACGCAGCTTTAAACCACCAACCTAGAGAATCTGCATTGAAAGCAAAAGAAATTCGCAACTTTTATATTAACGAAGAACAGTCTGTTTATTTGTTATCGCACCGTGATGCTAAAAAGCATCGCCAGTGGCTTAACATTTGTATTAAACAGCTAACACTACTTGGTTATAAAAATGTCGAAATGATTGGCTCTGGTGCGTTTGGCTTTGTTTTTGCGGGTGATGATGAACATGGCCTGCCTTGGGTGTTTAAATTTTCAAGAATAACGCTGGCGCAAAGTGTACGAGATCGCCTTGAAGACGAAGCGTATATGCTATCTCAAATTGATAATCCGCTAATACCAAAATTTTATGGCTTTGAGCGAATTAAAAAACAGGGCATTTTGATGATGGCTCGTGCAACAGGTGAAGATCTTGAAAAAGTATCACTTAAGCAAGGGCGACTATCTGCTGCAAAAATAATGAACTTAGCGGTAAAATTGAGAAATGTGTTGCTCGATTTACGCCATCATAAAAACGGATTAAGCCCACAACCTATTGTGCATGGCGATATTAAACCCTCTAACTTGGTGTGGGATGAAAAAGCCAAGCAGCTTTCATTGGTTGATTGGGGGAGTTCGGTATATGCCCAAGTAGATGAACAAGGCAACCCTATTGCCAGTAATTTTATGGATTTAATGTCGGGTGATTTAAGCACGACTAACGCGCGAATGGGTGATGTGTATTTTATTGGTGATGCGCAAATGTCTGGTGAAAAGTCATCCCCTCGTTTTGATGAGCAAGGGGTTGCATCAACTTTGTATGCACTTGCATCGGCTCAGTCTTGTCGATTTGGCGCTCAGGCTATTCCGGCCAGTAGTTTAATGTTACCTAAGGAGCTGGCAAACGTTATTGATGGCATGCTTTCAAAAGAACGGTTGGTAAGAGACAAAGCGGGTGACTACTTTATGCGTAACATAGAAACCATGGCAAAAGCATTTTTACCAGAGCTACCAAAGCAAGACACTAAAGCACGCATTCCTTTTTGGTTTAGCCAAGATCCTGAGCCCGAAACCGTTGTATATAGTTCCCGAAAACAATTTTTACGCCAAGCCGACCATAAACAGCAATTACTCGATGTAAACGATGCCCAGTTAGATAGGTATTACAAAGAATTTTTGTTTGATACTGGGGATACCGAAAAAGCGTTTTTAGCCTCAATTAGTCGCTTAGCGAAATACCCTGTAGTAGGGGGGCTGAGTTTTCATTGGAAAGATGATTCTTTATATGTTGAGTCATCACTTATTATGCACGATGAAGCTTTAGCAACCGCATTTACTGATGCGGTAAACAATACAGTGATGCTTGCACAAGCGATTAGTCAAAAGGGCTTATTTAAGTGTTGTTTATTTGATGCCCGTAAAACGATTCAGCTAGAACGCGATGGCACCGGTGCGTTTAAATTTAACCAGTTACCTGAGCTTGATTATGAAGTGGTTAATGTAAAAGCCAGCGATGTAACCCGTCCGCACTCATATTTTGAAGATGGTAAAGATCCCGATGAACAACTGCAACTGCCTAAAAAGGTGATTAAATGTGTATTTGAGCTAAACCAGATACATCATACGGGTTGTATTATTTTTGAAGCACTACCAGATAGGATGAAGATTCACCATTACTATCGATTGCTCGATGCTAGTAAAGAAGTTGAATTTAAACGTTTGCTAAATAAACTCATGCAGTACGCGGTTAATATTACTGATGTTGGGGTCGCTGGTTTTATGAAGTTGCCGTATAAAAATACTCGCGAGTTTAGTTTATGCGAGCAGCAACCCAGCAATTATTATCCTAAAAATCCAAAACAACTACTTAATTAATAAGTCACTCGCTGAGGCTGGTGGCTTAACAATAGAAAGAAAAATAGAAAGTTAATGGCAAAATCTAAACCACAAATTACATTAGAAAGTTACGGTATATATTCCAAATGGGACAAAGCTGACAAAGCGTTACCACAAATCACGCAATTCACTACGCAAGTAAAAGCAGAACTTGATATAGAATTTGGCCTGATAGTAAATATCAAAAAAGCGAAAGGCGAAAAACTACATTATTGTATTTATCACCCCGGTATTATAGATGCCGATGGCGAAGTGATGCAGCCTTTTGAGGGGAATGTATATGTTAAAGATAACGATTGGTCGTTTTATTTAGGCGACACCGTGTGGGAGCCTATAGAAGATAAAATAGGTAACTGGCGTATGACCTTATCATTAGCAGGAAAAGTCATTGCGGATAAAACATTTAATCTAACTAATGAACAGACCAAAACAGAAGATGATTTTTGGAAACACCGAGGCTATTAATTTCCTCAATAAACAAAAAAAGCTAACAATAAAGTTAGCTCTTTTATGAAATTAGCTTAGTTACCCCAAGGGTTACTTGAATTTGAACGTTGTTTACGAGTACGGGCACGTTGCTTGGCTGCTTTTTTCTCTTGAATACGCTTAGCATCAGAAAAGCTTAACTCGCATGGTTCACCTGGTTTATCGCCTTCAGGGATAATACGGTCTCGTGGAGGCAGTTCGTATTGTACGTCATCTGGGCGTGGTAAGTTTTTTAGGCGGTACAAATAGAAATTATCTACTTTTTGTTGTGCCCACTCGGTTTTACGTAAAAATTTAACTGCTGACTTAATGTCAGGATTATTTTTAAAGCAGTTGAGTTGTAAGTAGGCATGCAGGAGTTCCCACCCATATTGCTCAACCAGTTCTTCAACCACTTGCTCTAATTTAACGCCTTGCAGTGGGTTATTACTGAAAAGTTCTTGGTTGCTCATAGGTGTTCTCTCGTTATTAAAAATACGGCCAGTATTATAAATTTAATAACGAGAGTTTAATAGCAAAAATGCTTAACTTTGACAATTAACCACAACACGACCACGAATTTGGCCCTGCATGAGCTGTTCAGCATTTTCAATAACCTGATCAAGTGTGATTTCGGTCGAAATTTTATCTAAGTAATCGCTACTAACTAGGGATGATAAACGATCCCATGCTTCAACACGGTCCGCTTTAGGGCGCATTACGCTATCAATACCCATTAAAGAAATACCACGTAAAATAAATGGCGCAACAGACGCTGGCAAATCCATACCTTGTGCAAGCCCACAAGCTGTTACTACACCACCGTATTTAAGTGAGGCACAAATATTAGCAAGTGTGTGACTACCTACCGAATCAATGGCAGCAGCAAAGCGTTCTTTTTGTAGTGGTTTACCTGAGTTTGAAAACTCGTTCCTATCAATTACATTAGTTGCACCTAATGATTTTAAATAGTCAGCTTGTTCCATGCGACCTGTTGCTGCGGTTACTTGATAACCTAGCTGGCTTAGTAAATAAATAGCAAAACTGCCTACGCCACCATTGGCACCGGTGACTAACACTTCACCTGAGTCAGGGGTGATCCCTTGTTTTTCAAGGGCAATCACGCTCAACATTGCTGTGTAACCGGCAGTACCAATTTGCATAGCTTGTTTAGCTGATAAGTTGGCGGGTAGGGGAATTAACCAATCGCTGCTAAGAGCCGCTTTTTGGGCTAGGCCACCCCAATGTTTTTCGCCAACACCAAAGCCATTTAAAATAACCTTATCGCCAGCTTTAAATTCTTCACTGTCGCTGTTGGTAACTGTACCCACTAAATCGATGCCAGGTACCATAGGAAAGCTGCGAACTACAGGACCTTTGCCAGTAATGGCTAAGCCATCTTTGTAATTTAGGGTACTGTACAGTACGTCAATTAATACATTTTCGTTTGGTAGATCGTCACTGTTTATGCTGCTTAAAGTGGCACTGTAGTCGTCGTCTTGCTTGTCTATAACAATAGCTTTAATAGGATTGCTCATTAGATTTCCTTTTAGACCGATCGTCTTTAAATTGATAATAAAAAATGCATCATTTGAGTAATGTGCGTAAAAACATTTCTGTGTATAAAGTCAGTGGCTTGCTTGATTGTGTTAGTTTAGCTCGCATTACAGCGCCTTCCCAACCAATCCAAAAATATTCACTCATTTGTGTAGTATCAACATCAGTTTTAATAGTGTGTTGCTGTTGAGCTAAGTCTAAGCACTGTGTTAACTGTGCTTGCCAAGCATGGTAACTCTGCATTAGGCGTATTTTAAACTCGTCACTTAAATGATTGAGTTCTTGGTTTAAATTGCCTACTAAACAACCGCGTTTGTAATCATACTTTTGCATCCCAGCTATAGCACTTTGGGTAAAGTTAACAATGCGTTCTAGGGGCGGTACTTCAGATTGCCCTAAATAAAACTTAAGCTTAGCTATAAAAAACGTGTCGTACGCATCAACCAAAGCTAAGCCAAATGCTTCTTTACTTTTAAAGTAATGATAAAACGAGCCCTTAGGGACTTTGGCTTTTTTTAATATGGTGTCGAGCCCTGTGGCACTAAAACCAAACTCAGTGAGGGTTTCTAATCCCACACGAAGGAGCAACGCTTTAGTGTCTGCGTTGTCTCTGGCTATTTTGGGTGGGCGGCCACGCCTAGTTGCAACTGCTGGTGTTTTGTTCATGCTTTATATTAGACCGATCGGTTTTAATTAATCAAGCTTTTATTTGGAATGTTTTTAAAACAGCTCTGACGTTCATTTTTTGATTACAAATTAATTGGGAACTTAAGGGTATATTGTTAGTCACAAATATGACACTTATGTGTTTTGAACCGATGTATCGGAACATTTTAATAAAGTTAAATAGGTTAAAGTTGAGCAATAAAATTATTTTTAAATTAATTTATCATTGCATCAGCAGCTTAGTTAAAGTCAAACAAATTAATTGTATTTTGTGTTTGAATTAAACATTTTTGTTGGCTATTTATTAAATGTAGATGAACTTTATGCTACAAAAATATAAATATAAAGGTGAGGATTTTACCGATGAAGAGACAGAAAAGAGATCGTTTAGAAAGAGCTCATTCTCAAGGTTTTAAAGCAGGTTTAGCTGGTCGCTCAAAAGAGCACTGCCCTTATCAACAAGTTGATCCTAAGTCTGAGTGGCTTGGTGGTTGGCGCGAGGCAATAGAAAATCGCAATATGTATAAAACATAAACTCATAACGAATTAAAGCAAAAAGGCCTCCAAATGGAGGCCTTTTTGTTGCGTGTTTTAAACTTAAAACGCGCTGGTATCTTGGAACAAGCCTACCTTTAAATCTTTTGCTTCGTAGATCACGCGGCCATCTACTTCTACGGTTCCATCAGCCATACCCATAAACAATTTACGCTTAATAACGCGTTTCATGTCTAGACGGTAGGTTACTTTTTTAGCTGTTGGCAATATTTGACCGGTAAATTTAACTTCACCTACACCGAGTGCACGACCAAGACCAGGACCACCAGACCAACCTAAGAAAAAGCCCACAAGTTGCCACATAGCATCTAAGCCTAAACAACCAGGCATTACTGGGTCGCCTTTAAAATGACAGTCGAAAAACCAAAGGCTAGGATCGATATCTAGCTCTGCAACTATTTGACCTTTACCATGTTCACCACCGTCATCGGTAATTGAAATGATACGATCCATCATTAACATGTTGTCACTTGGCAAACGACAATTTCCTTCACCAAACATTTCACCTTGACCACAAAGGATCAAATCTTCTTTTGTATAGCTATTTTTAGGTTCCATAACACTTTATCTTTGCTTAGAAATTGCCCCGTACTTTAGCGTACACTTGTACGCTAAACAACTCGGAGCAGTTAAAAAATGGTTTAATTATAAGCAATCAGTAAATGCAACTGATTTTAGTATGATTAAACCGCGCAATTACTAACAGAAATCATTATAATTGGGGCTGACTTTTAATCAGTTTAAAGGAAATTTATGACCCTTTTTGTTAACTCACTCACTGTGATTGATTTTTCTTACTTATGCAATAAACGCGGTGCAGTTGGCGAAAGTTGGATTGTTGATTTGACTTTACATGGCAAACTAAACGAAGAGTCTATGGTTTTAGACTTTGGCTTAGTTAAAAAGCAAATTAAAGGCATTATTGATGAGTGTATAGATCACCGTTTAGCTGTCCCTAACAACATAAACGGCAGCATCAACGAGTTTGCTGATCACAAAACATTAGATTGTAAATTTGCTGATAACAAGCACCTTGCAATGAGTGCACCTCATCAAGCATATTGCTTAATAGATACTGATGAGATTAACGTTGAATCAGTAACAGAGTACTTAGTTGCCACAATACTGCCACAGCTTCCTGATAATATTGAAAAGATTGAGTTGGTGTTAAAGCCTGAGCACAATCAGAGCTTTTATTACCACTATAGCCATGGCCTTAAAAAGCATGATGGTAATTGCCAGCGTATTATTCATGGTCATCGCTCACAAATTGGTATAAGCCTTGGCGGTATTTCTATGCCTCGTTTGCAAAAACAGTGGGCTGATAAATGGCGTGATATTTACTTAGCAACTAGTGAAGATCAAATAAACGTCTCTGAATTAAAACATATCTCAGCTAAAAGTGATGATGTTTGTTTTGCGTATACTGCGGCGCAAGGTTACTTTGAAATGGCTATTAGTGAATCACGTTGCGACATTTTACCAATTGACACCACGGTAGAATGTATTGCTGACTACATTGCCAGCCAAGTGAAATTAGAGCACCCAGAAAAAGACGTTAAAATTACCGCCTATGAAGGTGTTGGAAAGGGGTCGATTAGTTATGCTTAAATCCTTATTAGTTTCGGCGTTAATTGTATCAACTAGCTTTAGTGCTATAGCGCTTGAGCTAAAAGGGCATTTAACTCAAGGCGGCCTAGTAACAGGGCAATTAGATAACGCTAAGTCGGTAAGCCTCAATGGTAAGTCGTTAAAACTTGCTGATAATGGGTTATTTGTATTTGGTTTTGGCCGTGATGCAAAACCTGTACATACATTAAGCTGGGTAGATAAAACCGGTAAAGGCCACAGCCAAGATTTAGTTATTACTCTTCGCGATTACGATATAGATAAAATTACCGGTGTTGCTAAAAAATACGTATCGCCGCCAAAAGCAGTAAGTGAACGTATAAGCCGTGAAGCGATCGCAGTTCGAAAAGCACGGGCTGTTAACTCTGATTTAGAATACTTTTTACAGCCAGTACTTAGGCCTGCAAAAGGGCGCATTTCAGGTGTTTATGGTAGCCAACGTTACTTTAATGGCGAACCTCGCAGGCCACACTTTGGTTTAGATATAGCAAACAAAACAGGTTCACCTGTGTATGCACCGATCAGCGGAACCGTGGTGTTTGCTGAACCAGATTTATATTACTCTGGTGGTACTTTGATTTTAGATCATGGGCATGGGGTTACTTCTACTTATATTCATTTAAGTAAGCTTGATGTAAAAGTAGGGCAGAAGATTGAACAAGGTACAAAGGTAGCTGAAATAGGTGCTACGGGCCGTGTAACTGGGCCGCATTTAGATTGGCGATTTAATTGGCAAGGTGAACGCCTTGACCCTGCATTATTAATGCAAGACACATTAGCTAACAAAAAGTAGAGATTATGACTCAAGTAGAGCGCGAAGCCATTATTGCGCAACGTATAAAAGATTCGACCACTTCGGTAACTAAGGCCGTATTTCCTGGGCGTACTAACCATCATAATACGCTATTTGGTGGTGACGCATTAGCATGGATGGATGAAGTTGCTTTTATAGCTGCCACCCGTTTTTGCCGTAAACCATTAGTAACTATTTCATCAGATAGAGTCGATTTTAAAGAAGCTATTCCTGCTGGTTCATTTGCTGAGTTGATATCAAAGGTATCGCATGTGGGGAATACCAGTTTAAAAGTGGATGTTGAAATATTCCTAGAAACTATGCACAAAGATAACAAGCACTCTGCTATTACAGGCAGCTTTATCTTTGTTGCTGTTGATGATAACCACAGGCCAACACCTGTCGTGTGTGACAAAATGCTGCATGGTTTTGAGTTATAACACCTAACAGTAAAAATAATATAAGCACCAATTATGGTGCTTATATTATTAACCATAAAGAACACATCATACTTTATTTATCTAATGGCCAACTTAGCAATTAAACAAGATAAAAAGTATTAGTTTTTCAATGAGCAGGGCGTATTAAAGTAATAAATGAGACTAATAAAAAGGCGTGCAATGCACGCCTTTAAATAACTATAAAACCATAGCGGCTATCCAGCCAAACACCAATAACGGAATATTAAAGTGAATAAAGGTTGGCACAACCGAATCCCAAATGTGGTCGTGTTGTCCGTCAGCATTAAGTCCTGATGTCGGCCCTAGAGTAGAGTCAGAGGCAGGGGAGCCGGCATCACCTAATGCGCCAGCCGTACCAACAAGTGCAGCGGTTGCCATTACAGAAAAGTTTAGCTCTAAACATAAAGGCACAAATAAGGTTGCAATTATAGGCACAGTCGAAAATGAACTACCAATGCCCATGGTTATAAATAAGCCGACTAATAAAATTACTGCAGCTGCAATGGGTTTATTACCGTCAAAAATGGCGGCGCTGCTATGGACTAGGCTAGCAACGTGTCCGGTTTCTTTCATTACAGCAGCAAAACCTTGCGCAGAAATCATAATAAAACCAATCATTGCCATCATGGCAACACCCTTACTAAATACGTCGCCGTTTTCTTCCCACTTAACCACACCAAATACACTAAATATAACCACCCCTACTAGGCCACCTAATATCATTGAGCCACTGGCATTTTGAGCGATCAGAGAAGCAAGCACGGCAAATAAACCAACCAGCATTACCTTTTTTGGGTTTTCAACATCAGCTTGTTGGCTTTGAACTGTTAATGCTGTGCTTGTGTATTCGCGGCGTTTTCGATAACTAATAAATAGGGCAATCAACAAGCCGACAAACATACCAATAGCTGGAATTATCATTGCTAAAGGGACACTGGTATTAACAATCTCAAGGCCATTATCAACTAGATTTTTATGTAATATTGAGTATAAATAAATACCCCCAAAACCATACGGCAGCACCATGTACGAGGTGGCTAAACCAAAGGTTAAAATACAAGCAATGGCACGTCTATCTAATCGCAGTTTATTAAACACAACAAGCAGCGGCGGGATCAAAATGGGAATAAAAGCGATATGCACCGGCACCAAGTTTTGAGAAGAGATAGCACAAATCAAAATAATAAACAGAATAAAGTAGCTTAATATGGTTTCACTAGAGCCTGTTTGAGCATTTACTTTAGCGAGTAACTTAGCGGCCAAAATACGCGTTAAGCCTGACTTAGAGATAGCGACGGCAAATGCACCTAGCATCGCATAGCTTAAAGCAATTTCGGCGCCTGATGATAAGCCAGAATTAAAAGCATCAATACTTTCTTTTAAGCCCATGCCTGCGGTTAATCCGGCAACAAGCGCACTTATTGTCATTGCAACAATCACATTTACGCGGACCAAAGTGAGTCCAAGCATTAAAATAACGCCTATAATAACTGCGTTCATAGATTTCTCTGTTTTATAGATTTAATTAATTTTATCAGATCTTTAGCCTGATTTTTACGTTCTTTGGTAAATGGTTGTCTCGCATAGCGCACTTGCTCAAATAAGTGACAAAAGGCGGTTATTTGTTGCTCTGCATAGGGGGCTTGTTGACTAATGTGTTGTAATGTTTGAATAGGTGTAGCATTTTCAGGGTAGTTTATAGTGTGCTTATTAGCCCAACTGAGTATTTGATAATACTCTTTTACCAGCGGAGGTTGTTTTGTTGTTGCCTTGGGGCGGTTGATATAAATAAAATAAGCACTAAAACTTAAAATTAAAACAATAATAACCCCAAGCGGTACTAACCAAACATAAGTGTTACCAAATAGGGACGCTAATAAATCTTGTTGTTTATTTTTATCAAATCCCAGCACCCAACTAGACCATTGATAATCGAGGTTTTCTAATTCTAGGCGAAGCCAGTTTATGGCAGCATAATTACTTAAGCTAACTAAACCAAAATTAATATTATTTTTAAATTCATCATTTAATGCAGCACTCTGTGATAAAGAACCATTTAATCGTTCGGGCGCAACAACCGCTGTTGCATCAAATATTCTCCAGCCTGCATTAGTATATACCTCAACCCAAGCATGCGCATCGTATTGACGAACGGTAATATAGTCATTGTTTTGATTATGCTCTCCGCCTAAATATCCGCTTACTACCCGCGCTGGAACGCCAGCACTTCTAAAAATAAAGGCAGCTGCACTGGCATAATGACCACAAAAGCCACGTTTATTATTAAACATAAATTGATCAAGCGTATCATCACCGCGCATAGGTGTTGGCGTAAGAGTGTAACTGAAACTATTTTGCGAAAAATAATCTAGCAGTTTATTAAAAAGCTCATCAGCGTTAGCACTTCTGTTTTTTAACTGTTGCGCCAGTTGATAACTTTTTTGGTTATTACTCACAGTAAGCGTTTTATAAAAACGCTGCTCTACGCTATTAAGCTTCTTAGTCGATAATGGTTTAGTACTAACAGAATATTTTAACACTTTGGATTTATATTGTTTTTTACGCAGCAAGCCGACTGAGTTGGAAACTACATTTTCATTGTTACTACTGGCATAGCCAAGCCCATATAACCAATCAGCCATTGCTGGCTCAGCAATTATTGAGTATTGAGTGGTGTTTCCATTGCTGCTATTTTGGCTTGGTAACATCATTGCTTGCTTTAAAAATGAAGATGTTTTCCAAGCTTTACCGTCAAATTCATCATGTACAATAGCGCGCCAGTAATAAGGAGGCGTGGTTGAATTATTATCAAACTTCGCTCTAAAAACCAATTCATCGGAGTTTGATAATTTAGCTATATCAAATGGGTCTACTTGTTCAGATAGGCCTGTTTGCGCCATTTTTGGCCCAGGTAATTGCCAAAATGCAGGGAGTTTTGGTAAAAATATTAAGAGTACAACTGCCAAAGGAAAAGCCAGAAATATTATTTTAGCACTTTGTTTTGATGACAGTTTTAAACTATGACTAGATTCAAGTAACCCAAGTACAGCAAAATTTAAAATATACAGTGTACTAATAATTAAAGTGGTAAAAATAGTTTGGCTAAACAAATACACAGCTGAAAGTGAAAAGAATGTGAGGGTGATGATCAATTGATAATGCTGCTTTGTTTTTGCCTGTAGTAATTTAAAAACGCATGACAGCAAAAGCATGGCAACAAACAGCACCACGGTATCTTTAAAGCCAATACTGCTGAGCATAATAATTAATGCTATTGCAGCGAGTCCGTTGGCCAGCCACGCATTGGGCTTTTGTTTGTATTTAAGGGTTAAATAAATATTCCAGCCACATAACGTGCTGAGCATAATAATAAAGGGCAGGGGCAAGTGCTCTATAAAAAAGCTCACTAACCCTAAGTAAATAAATGACAAAGAAAAATTTATAACGCGTTGATTTTTGATCTTATTCATAATCAGCGCCTACATTACTTAAAGCTTGTAAGCAGCGTTGCTGATGAAACTTTCCGGAGCCATTTTCTATGACCTTATTGGGCAATTTCAACGAGTAATTAATGTCGCTTTCAAACGCTTGGCATACTAGGTAACACAATTGCCCTAAGCGTTGCTCGGTATCGCCTGTCATTAAATTAAAGTCAAATTGTGTATCGGCAGATTTAAAATCACTAAATTGTTTTACTAATAATTGCTGAGTTTTTGCGTAGTGTTTCCACGAAACTCGCTGCAATCCCATTTCTGGTAAGTGATTGATTAGAATGTCAAACTCATCATCGCCTAGATGTTTTTCAGCTCCTTCATCATCATTAGCAGTCATTTGGCTTAATTGTTTTTGATTTGGTGTTTTAATAATTGAAGGGTAAACATAAACGGTATGATCTGGTTGAATATAGCTCCATACACTCACCAAACCAAATGGATAATTACTGGCAATTTTTATTGGCTTTAGTAAATAGCGACCGCGCTTTAAATAAGGCAATGGTAACTGGCATTGTATGGTATCGGCTTTAACACTCTCTATATAGCAGTTTTGTTCAAAATTATTGGGATAACTTAAGGTGATTGACTGACATGTGTCGTTTGATTTTATTTGCCACACTAACTGAGGTTGCTGTGGCGCATAACTCTCAATAGTATTTTTAAAGCTGACAGTTAATCCTTTTGCGTTGCTATAACCTAGCAACAAGGCAAAAATAATAATCACAAACATTAAATACGCCATAAACAGTATTAAATTATTTTGATAATTAATTCCCATTACAAAATTTAATAGTGCAACAATCGTAAAATATACACCCAGTGTGGAAGGCAAAACATAGATAGTATTATGCGTTAAAGTGATGCTGTTTTTTTTGTGCTTATTTTTTAATAATGTCGTTAAAATTGTACTTTTTATAGCACGAATAAAAGTAGGGCGTTTTAATTTTAAAATACCCATTGATCTAAACGGGCACTAAAACATGTTTTAAAATGTCTGCAATTTGGTTCTTGCCAGACTCACTATGCAAACCTAATCGATGCTGGCACACACTAGAAAATACCGCTTGTACATCTTCAGGTAGAACAAAGTCTCGACCTTCAATATAGGCCCATGCCCTTGCAGATTTTGCCAGCGCCATACTGGCTCTTGGTGAAAGCGAAGCAGCTAACGATTGAGCCTCACGTGTGTAAGTCACTAATTCAATTATATAATCAACAACCGGAGCGCTTAGTGTAACATTTGCTATAGCCTGTTGTATTTGTTTAAGTTGTTGCTGGTTAATTCGCTGTGGTAATTGGGAGTAATCGCGCTTTTGATTGTTTAATAGTAATCTTTTTTCAGCGTTTTTAGGTGGAAAGCCTAAGCTTATACGCATTAAAAAACGATCTAATTGCGATTCTGGCAGCGGATAAGTTCCTGCTTGATATAAAGGGTTTTGAGTAGCAATAACAAAAAACGGAGTAGGGAGCGGGTACTTTTCTCCATCTACTGTTACTTGTTGTTCTTCCATCGCTTCTAATAACGCACTTTGGGTTTTAGGGCCCGCACGATTTATCTCATCAGCAAGTACTACTTGGCTAAAAATTGGGCCTTTATGAAATGAAAAACTGTGTTCTTTATTATTAAAAATATTGGTACCAATAATATCAGCGGGTAATAAATCGCTAGTAAATTGAATACGCTGATACGACAACCCCAAAACAGCAGCTAATGCATGCGATAAAGTGGTTTTACCCATACCTGGTAAGTCTTCAATTAGTAAATGACCTTCACTAAACAAACAGGTTAATGCTAATTTTATTTGTTGTTGCTTGCCAAATATAACGGTAGATAGATCATCAATAATAGTGGTAACTAGATGCTGCATAATGTCCTTTAATCTATCAGTTCTAAACGTTTCATTACGGCATCAACTTTTTGCGCGTTGAAAGGCTTGGCTATAAATTCTTTTGCGCCAAGTTCCCAAGTATTTTGTACGGTCTCAAAACTATTATGGCCTGAGCACATAACCACATGAGCATATGGGTGCTCGTTATTGATCGACTCTAAAATTTCGATGCTTTCAGAATCAGGTAAATCAACATCTAAAAATATAACGTTGGGTGATTTTTCGCTAAGTAAGGGTTTAGCACAATCAAAATTATCGCACTCAATAATGTCATCAAAACCTAAGCCGGCTAACACTTGGCTTAAGTCAGCACGGATTTGTTTAACATCATCAATAATTAAAATTGGTTCGAGTGGGCGTACAAATTCCATATGAATACTTCAACATTTTTTACGGCTTGTGGTTTAATATTAAGCCAAGCATTAAGGAACCTCAAGCTGATAACTATGAATTACCGTAATAGTCGTTTAAATGCACTTAATGTCCGATACCGTCTAGTATTGGACTTAGTGAGCTTGAAGTTATTAAAATAGAGCGCCACACATGCACTTAAATACCACTACCTATAATTTATATTATGTTAAATGACGTCAAAACCGACAAAATGGCGTGAATTATAGGTAGCGTGCTATGATTGCTCGAACTGTTTATTTTTACATGTTTTCAGTGTTATACGCTCAATCAGTATTATTGATTGAACACCCTGCTATCAATCTAAAAAAATCATCAAAGTTTTTTCCGCGTAGACCATTAATAACAACGTCAATGGAATCAAGGGAATAATAATGACTAATTTTAAACAGTTACTTTTTCGCGCTGGATTTATGAATTTTGGTAAACTTGACCGCCGCGCCGCCATGGAATTTTTATTTATTAACTCTGAACGAACGCTTGAACGATGGATTAAAGATAATAAACCGTGCCCGCGTGCCGTTGCTATGCTTGAGCAACGCATAAAAGGCATGGTTTCTATGCACAAGGATTGGCAAGGCTTTAGTATTTGCAGAGACGGATATTTATGGACGCCAAGCGGCAACCGGTACGAACCAAGCTACATTAACAAAATTGATTTTTTACAGCGTTCAGTGCGTTATAACGAAAACCACGTTTTAGCCCTGCAACAACAAATTACGCATTTAAATGATTTGGTTAAAGCCAGTGATACGCTTAAGGCGATTGGCCATGATTTAATTAACATGAGTGATAAGTTTAAGTTGAAAGAAATTGTGAAGAAATACGAGGGCAAAAAAACCGCCTAAATTTAAAAACCCCGCACTTTTGCGGGGTTATTTTTAATAAAATCAATATATTACACTTTTGTACCCTGGACACTCACCCGCTTTCGTTTTTGGCGCGTAAAACGTTAAGTTTTGCTACTTCATTTTCAATAACGCCCACCCTAACAGCCAATTCACCATGGTTTTTGTATTGCAATTCAATAGCTGCTTTTAAATAAACAATATGCACCTTTAGCGCTGCCACTACTGCGGCGGCACTGGTTGCACCTGTAATTATTGCGGTTGCTGCTATTTTTAAAATAATATCATCCATTTTTAACCGCCTTAAATTGACCAACAAACTGAGGGATGATGTTTTTTAAACTGGCAAGACCCCAAACGCCGCCGTTAATTGCTATCCATGTTTGTACTAACCACGGTGGCACGTTTTCCAAGTTTGTGAATATTTGCGAGCCATGCTCAGGTGATACGACTGTAATTAAAATGGGCGCGGTAAACATACAAAAACTAAAAAGCCTTAACCCTTTGTCTTTGTCTTGCAGTGTTGCCATTTCCCATTGGTGGTTATAGTCTTTTTCTGACTGCGCCAAGCGTGCTTGGTTGTTTATTATGGCTAAATCGCGCTTATGCTCTGCATCTGCTTTTGCTGCGCGGTTTTTTAACCATGTATCAAGCGGGTTTAGTAACGATAAAAACCAGTCCATAACTACCCCTTAGCCGCTGCTGCGATTGTATCAGCATCAACAAGGCCATTTAAAAGCGGCCTATATTGGCTTTTTAACCGCAGGTCACTGTCAAATATCTCATTCAATAGCGCTTCATTGCCGTCATTTAATTTAGTGATTGCGTAAAGCCACTGCATATCAGCGACTTTTAATGTGTAGTCGAGTTTTGATTGCTCAAGATAAAAACCAGCCCATGCGCGGGTTATGTAATTACTGCCATTAACAAAGAATTGAATTTCAGCAAGTGCTTTGCTTACTGGTTTTGTTATTGGTGCGGTAATTTCGCGGCCTTTTTCAACAAAGTTATTAATTAGCCAATACACGCCAAATAAACTTATTAGCGCTGGTAAGCTACGTTCGAATATTTTACCCATAATAACCCCACTCAAAGCCGCGTTTTATTTCGTCCATGGTGTACGGGTTTTGCCCGTTTTCCATTGTTACCATTGCTGACAATACAGCGGGATATGCTGCATCATTTAACACCATATCGGCGGGATACCCTGCCTTATCGCTGACAAAGTTAATATAATTTTGTGTATGATTTTCATTGTCCGGTGCCCATTCATTAATGATACTTTCAATGGTGCGAACCCCGCGCTTTGCTTTGGAGCGCATAATGCGCCCCGCTGCTCTAAAGCCGTGTAAAGGCGTTTCAAAAATGATAAAGCGACCATCATCCCCAACTTGACCAACCCAACTTTCGCGAGCTTCAATATTTAGCGGATTGTGATTGCGGATACCGCGTGGCGTACCAGAGCTTGATGTAACACCCGCCAACGCAGCAAGCCCTGCCATAGATAAAAGAACCGTTGATTTTTTCATCAGAACGACTCCTTAAAAACTCTAAATAAGGCTTTTGGCTTTGTTAAATCCGGTGTTAATCCGAATTTTAAAATCTCACTATTTGCGGTTGAGTCATTAACCCATGCAACAAGCTCATTACCAACAACATCAAACATACCGTAAAGCCTGTCACAAAAAACGCGATTATTCGTATACGCTATGCTGTACGTATTAAAGTTATCCTCAGTTATATAAACCTTATCACCTGATAAAACTAATATTGCATCACCCACTGCGGCCACCGCTTTAGGTGATGGCACGAACGCATAAACGTCTAAAACTTGTCCGGTCTCCCTAACCCATACTTTTGAGCTGGTGTTTGATGTAAAACAGACGTATTTATTAGAAAATACAGGTTTATCTGCTGCGCCTGTTGACTGATTAATTATTTTTTCACTAAGCGTGACTAGCTCATCATCTGAATAATACCAATCTGAATCAATTGATACCCATAATCGCCCGTCAATCTCATCTCTAAAAATCTTTTCAGCTGCACCATTCCCTTTTAAGAGTAAATCAACACCATCTCTCACACTAAAAACACCATCTTTGTAATAATGTATCTCGCTTGGCTTGCCTGGAAAGTTAACGCTAATTAATACGCCGCCGTCACTGACTTCACAGCCATATGGAAGCGCCCCGCTCAAACCGCTGGCAAATGGGTTTTCAATATCCGCTATTAATTCACCGTCAAAATCTATTAATTTAAAAGTTGACGACCCCGCCGTTAAAAAAATCATATCGTTAATCACACACGCCGAATTGTAACTGTGAGCAACATTTTTTATCTCGCCTGTGTCTAAATTTACAATTCTTGAGCTGTTCGCCTGATTTTTAAAGAGCATTTTATCTTCAAAAACAACCCACCCACGACATTCGTTATCACCAAGCACTAAAACAGATTCCTTTGTAGTTATATCTAAAATCAAATCCGGCTTATCATTTATAAAAGCGTGCAACGGTGCTGCTGAATTGTGCTGGTAAACTTCACCTTGAGCTACATAAATCCCGCTTTCACTGCTAACACCCTCACCACCCACCCAAAAACCACCACTTGATAGTGCGACCTTTGCGCCGCTTTGTGATGGGTCATACGGTAATATTTGCTGTGATAGTCCGTAGTGCTCAGATATAAATGAAGCTGAACGGTTTGGCTTTGTGCTCAATGCGTCATAACTTAATTTATGCGCCGATACCCAAATCTGTAACTTTTGCTCAATATCTGAGGTTATTTCGATAAAATCAAACGGCTCATTAGTTTGAACGTCAAACCCCGCCGCCGCATCTGTATCTATAATCGCGCTGCCTTTTCTTAATGCGCGGATTCTAAAAATACCTTCGCAATTCATCACTTTTATGAAGCGGCCTTCTGCATTCACCTCATCAACTTTATTTGGTTTTAAAAATTTACGAATAAACATTATTTACGCCCCATAAAAACAACGGCAAGAATAGCAACGCCACCTAAGCCGATTACGATATATTTCATTGTTTCGTTTGTGCTAATTGCCAGTTGCTGACCGTCTGAACGGCTGGCATGGTCTGCGAACTGTAACGCCTGTTTATGCGCTAGAATTGTTTGGTCGCCCGCGTCTTGATAAGCATCGGCAACTTTATCAACTGCACCCGCTGCTAAATCGGTTGCTAGATTGCTATTGTTTTCGATTGAGAAATACGCCAAATCTGCCATGTTGTTGTTGGCATCACCTAGCGAGTCAGACACGGTTAAAATGGCGTTATTAGCAAAGGCGGTATTGTTGCCGTGCATGTTCTCGGCCATTTCTGTAACACTGCGCGCTAAGTCGCTATTTTCTTTGATAGACGTTTCAGCTAGTGAGTTTTGAGCGTTTATGCTATCGGTTGCTAGATTGCCCGTCATTTGCAGCGCATCGGCACCAAAATTAAACGCCTGATTTTGCGAGTCTTGCATAGCACTGAGTGCATCACCGCCAAAGCCATAAGCATCAGCTAGGGTTTCACCTGCAAAGTCGAGCGAATCTCGGTTAACGTCACTAGCAAAGTTAAAGCCGCTTTTTGTCATGTTTTCTGCGGCTATGGTCATTTCGCGCTGATTGCCCGCCATATCACCCCAAATATCAACAAGACCATCAACTAAACCGTGGTCTGTTTGGGTTATGTTGTAACTGTTACCGCTGCCATTTGTTATAAATCCGTTGTTATCACCTTGAACGCCAAAAGACGTGCTAGTGTTGCTCGTTGATTGTTTGCTATCTGATTTTGAACTGCTACCGCCCATATGCCACCATCCGGAAAACCTGATAATTATTACTATCAGTTTTATAAAATTTAAAATTCCAACGTTTTAAAAGTCGTGCTAGTGCGGGGCGCTTGGTATGAAATTCGATAAAATTTAATTTTAATCTGCACGCTAATTCATTAACTATAAAACTAGCCTTTTTTATGTTTTTTCCCTCTGCACAAACTACGGTTAACACATCACCGTCAACCCTAAGTACAAAGTATGTATCGAATATTTTAACGAACCGTGACACGCCTTTTTCAAGCTCGGTTTTAATTTGTTTAAAATCAGCGGGTGAACCAGCCGCCCGCTTGATTTTGTGAAGCTCTACAAACCTGCAAAATTCAATCATTTTTTAAGTAAGTACAGGGCAACCAGTGCCACCGCGCCGATAATTAAAATTTGATTGTTGTTGCTTTGGCCGAAGTTAATCGAACCACCTGTAAAGCCTATGCTGCTTTTTTGCTCGCCTGTTTGGGCTGCGGCTGAACTCGAACTACTTAAGCCGCCGCCACCCGTTAGACTGGTAAGCCCGCCAAGCATTACTTGGCCGCCTTTTTATCATCACGTAAAAAATCGCGTATGTACTCGGCCGCAATGGCTGCAACAATTGCAACTCCCACGCCTTTTGCAAACGCTTTTAAGCCTTTTGAACTCATGACTTAGCCACCTTTAGAAGTACGCCGACAACCAGTAAGCCACCAAAGGCCATGATTACCTGCTTTTGTGGAAAACCGAAAACCATTGTTTCAGTCGCTTTTGCTTGTGTTGGCTGTGTTTTTGGAACGTCAACAACCACCGCCGCGCCGTTTTCAAGCTCGGTTGTGTTGCTTTGCTCTTCACGCGCTACACCTGCGGCGTTTTTCATTGCCTGAATGCCCTCATATTGAGCGTAAACATTCATTGCATTGCCAAGCGCCGAATTAACAAAGCCGCCAAAATTACCCCACGCCGATTGCGTAGGCTGCCCCTCTGGTAATACCTGCGGCGCTGGTAGCGCCGTGGCATTACTTAAGCCCGATGGTAAATTAAACATAATTCACCCCCTTAGAATGAGCTGTTTGCGTAGCTATCAAAGTAATGAACAACAATTTCGCACTGACCTTCACTTTCACAGTCAATACGTAAGCGCATATCATTGATAGCAGGGTCAAGCATTAGCGCGCCGAAAACATCACCGTCAAGCATTAAATCTACTGCGTGAATATCTGCAATTGGTGTACGGTCGTTTTGTTTTAAAATTTGATTGTGTAGCGTTTTTGGGATGTGTTCTCGCCATTTAACGTTATTTACTAAAAATTCGGCCGATGTAACGCCCGCTTTTTTAATTTCAATCATGGCAATGTAAGCGCCGTTTGGTTTTGGTAGGTTTTCAACTTCATTCACACCCGCTGAAAAGTTGTAGCGGTATGAGCGGCGCTTGAATAACCAGCCCGGTGCGCTCGCTGCTGATTTTTCAGCGTAAGCCTTAATAGCTGGTGCAGTTGCTGCTGCGTCAATATCAAATTTAATTTGTGCAAGCGATAAGCCCGCAGTACCTAAGCCAAAAAAACGTTGCTCAACTAATTGCGGCTGCTTTGAACTTTTAACTTCTGAGCGCACAAAGTGCATAGTTGCTAAACCTGCAACCACTTCTCGGTTGTAGTATTTATTTTCATTAAGCAAGTCTTGCAGTGTTGCGTACTCGGTTAACGTGCGGCCGTTAAGCTCAACTTTTAAATTTTTAATTTGCGATGGTGTTACACCTGAATACTCAAAGTGTATTTTGTCGTATGTAAGGTTTACGGGTAGTGTTAGCGATACCGTACCGCCAGCATCAACACCTGTAATTTTATTTAGTGGGGCAATATTTCGCATTACAACCCCCTTAACCTAAAACAATACGTTTAACAGGACGTGCGGCGCGAACGTTTGTAAGAACGGCCAAAATTGCAAGCGTAACGCCTACAGAGATTAAAACTTTTTTATCTAACATAATTGATTACCCAATTTAAATGAGGGCGTTATTGCCCGTTAAAATTCGATATTCAATAAATCAAGCGTTTCGCTCTACGGTCGAGCGGGTTTCGCTCCCTAGATAGCGAAAAAGAGCGAAATTCGCTCTTTTTTGTTTCTTTATTCTAAAAAATCCTCATATAACATCTCAGTTAAAATGAACTCAGAAACCGCTTTTACCTTTGTTTTTATTCTTGGCCACCCCTTACCCTCGACACTCACGTCACGACCGTAAAAATAGGTTAAATTTCCAAAGCCGTCATTTTTTACCATTACAACAACAAATTCGCATTGTGATTTTTTAATAACGAACTTTATTGAAAAACCATCTACAGCAACTAACTGCTTGAAGTCAAAGCACTCTCTCGTCTTTATTTTTCCCGCTTCATTTTTTATATCGGAAATTACCCTTAATGCTCTCTGCCATTCTTTTGATAATGTCTTTCGTCTATAAACCGTATCGTAGCCCATCAGTCACACCTCAAGTCTTTAAATCGCATTTTAAAGCACTTACCAAAACCAGCTGATGCCTTGCATGTGCTTATATAATACGGCTCGATATTTCCTATTCCGCCGCGTGATTTCACCAAATAATGCAGTCGCTTTTTGTGGTGTTGGCTATTCTTTTTACTTAGTTGAATAACATCATTTAAATCAGCGTCTAACTCTACAGCAATGAGCTTTGCATCGTGCCGTGACTCTTGAGCGCCCAGCACTTTTCGCGGGCTGTTATTCCAAATTGTTTTTGGTACTTCCTGCGAACGCTGAAAAATAGTGTGAAGCACTAGGCCGTATTTTCGCCCACCCGTTGCCATTTCTCCCACTATTGAATTGTCTTTGCCTATTGCGGTTGATAGCTTTGCCAATTCTTCAATAATTACATCTAAGCGCCTGTTTCCGTCTGCGGCCATCCACATTAAACGCCCAAACCAGTGCAATTCTTTTTGCTTTGCTTCAACTGCTTGTTTTTGGCTTAGCGAGTCACTAAATTGCGGCGAATAAGCAACAACAAAACGCTGACCACTTCGCCACGCATCAGCGAAAGCCTGAGCGAATTTTGCTCGCGTTTGGTAGTGATAAACAGGCCGATTATTTAAACCATTAAAAGGGCTTTTTTTGCGTGCATCGAATTTGTAATCGTTATACAAATCAAAAATTGCAACTTGCTCACCCATTAGGCCGTCTATTAATTTTACTGCAGTTGTTTTACCGCCACCCGTGCCCGCCAAATAACAAACGTGTAACGGGTCTAGTTCGTTGTTTTCGTTAATAGCCAATTGTTACCTCCCCGCTTTTATCGTATTGCTTTTCGCTTTTTTGCTCTGATTTTTGGGCGTTTAATTCTTCTTTTGCTGCTTTTATTTGACCTCGAATAGATAACCCCGCCATTGCGAGCACGCCAAGTAACTTCATTTCTTCTTTGTATTTTACAAATAAAGCCTGTACCCACGGCGGCAAATTTGCACCCTTTGCATTTTTCAGCAATACAGGTGCGGCGGCTTCTGCTATTGCAACCCTTGTATCATTATCAATTGTTACAGGGTAATCAAATTGAGACTCAATAAAGCCCGCACCCGTATCAACAAAAAAACCCGCTGCTATTGCGGCGTCTTGCTCGCTCATTTCTTCGCTTTCGGTTTCGTTGGTTTCGCCATCCGTTTCGCTATCGTCACCATTAATAAAGCTATCTAATTCGCTATATCTTCTTTCTGGCTCGCTATCGTCTAAGCCCTGCGATTGCTGCGAGTCCGGCGAATGCGCCGCAGATGAAGAAACCGAACCCATTCGCAGCCCCTCCATTGCTTGTGCTAATACTGTTTTGCTCGTTGTTAATTCGCTTTGCTGGTTCGTTTGGTTCTCTTGTTCTTGCATTTGCTTTCTCCAATTCGGTTGTTTTACTTTCATTGTTAATTCGCTCGATTTCGTATTTTACTTCTGGCGGTATCCACTCACCGCCAGCGCTTAAATTTTGCGGGGCTGGCTCGCTATTTAAAGCGGGTAATTCTGGCGGTTTTTCGCCGATAGCTTTTCGCCATTTCGCTTGTAACTTTTCGCCGCTGCGCTTATCCATTCCGCAGTTTTTACAGTGAAGATATAAATATTTTCTGCCCGTTTTTTGCTGGCGAACTGCGGCAAAGCCACCGCAACCGTCACACTCAACCGCCCCCAAATCTGGATTGTTTGATTTAGTATTCATCATCACCCCCGTTAATTAATTGCTCCAAATTACTTAAGCTTAAAACCTGCTCTACTTGCTCCAAGCGATAATCAATATCAGCCACAAGCTCTATGGCATCATTCAAAATATTTTCAGCGGCGGCTATTTTTTTACCTGCTTGCAGTGGGCTTAACTTACTTGCATCTGCAATTTTTTCTTTAATCACTAATAATTTTTTATTCAAAATCTAATACCCCGTAATTATTTACAGGCTCAAAGCGACTGTAAAAATCACAAAGAGCACTCATTGAATTGTCATAAAATCGCCTTGTTTGTTTTAGCAATTTATTAACTGTGGATTCTTCTGTTTTTTCTTTTTCAACGTCTGCGGTTGTTGAATTTAAAAACGATGTTTTTAGTTGCCAACCTCTCACACCGATAGCCCAATCAATAAAGCCAACAAAGGCCGATTCACTGGCAAACTTGGCAACACCACCGCGTGCGAAATTCCCGTTTAATTCGGTCGATATTTCGCTAATTTTTTCGCTAACGTTTTCTAATTTTTGTTCAAGCTTTTCAACAAATTGCGCCCGCTTTTCGCTAAAGTCTTTTTTATTAACGTTTTTTAGCTTTTCGATAGTGCCTAATGTGTTTTTTAACTCTAATTGCTTGAATAGCTTTCGCTCTTTTTTCGCTTCAAGCCCTTGCATGTATTCTTGTATTAACCCGTACATGTGTTGCGCTTCATGGGTTGCGCAGTTTTCCCAACTTTCAGCGCGTGCGTGCTTTGATATGTTGTATCGGTTGCCGCGTATTTCACCCTGCGAACCCTCGCCACCTTTCACCATATAGCCAAGCGCTTTAAGCAAATAGCTTGCAGCCGCTTTAGCGTTTTTAATTCGCTCGATTGTTACAAAACCCTGCCCCCATAAACTTTCGATACGCGCCGCCCACTCATGAAAAAATACGGGCTCAACATTCCAGCGCATTAAAACGTGCGCGTGGTAGTTTTGTTCGCCAATACATTCAACCTCGTATTTTTCACCGTTAAATTCATATTCCTTTGAACCTAATTTTTTTACTGGCGCTTCAGCTACCCATAAGTAATCGAATACAGGTTTTTTTGTTGCTGATTGCTCGCACTCTATGGCGGTCACTTCCATTTTATTATTGGTAATTGCGCGTTTTTCGCATTGCTCTATGCACTCAACCGCACCCCATGGGTATAGCCTTTCGTTGTCGTGCATCAAATCAGATTCTACGCGGCCACTTGCGCCAACACTTGAAACTTTACCCCATGGATAAAGACGGTCATTTCTGCCAATGCACTCAATAAGCCCATACCTGTATTTTTTCGCTTTTGGGGTTTTTGAAATATCGCCAGTAGCAACAAAACCGCGCTTGTGCATTTTGCCAAGTGAGTCAAAAAAGCGGCTTAATTCTTGGCCTATGGTTGAACGCTCAAACGTGACAGCGGTAAACGGCGCAACTGAAACAATTTCAGGGTGAACCAATTCACCATTTGCCGTGTAAATTGCATTTAATTTTGTGCCCGCTGGGCGTTTTGCTACTTTCTGGTAATGGTTGTTATCAATGCGCCAACGTGCTTTAGCGTCTAGCGTTACAGTGGTAAAACAATTAAACCCACCTTTCACAGCTTGCATGTATAAGCCGCTATCGATAATTTTACCGCGTGCGCGGCTGGTTACTGTTTGAGTTATGCGCTCACCTGTGTTTGCGTCCGGCGCATCACTTGCGCGGGTATTTTGAGTGCAAACAACACGGAAACCATCACACCAATTGCGGCTTTGAAAATGCACCTTTGCGGTTTTATCTGCTTCAAGTGGTTTGCTGGCAAAATGTCCGCGTTCAATTTCTGCGGTTTTTTTCGGGGTGATTTCGCCCGTTTCAAGATTTAAAATCTCGTCACTATCAACACCTAGGCGCTCAGCGCGTTTCTTAGGCGTTAAATTATTAAGGGCATTGCGATATAAACTATCAAGGCGTTGCGCCTTATCAGCCAAAAGAGACTGTTTAGAACGCGGATTATCTTCGCGTTTTGGCTGTGTCGGACTTTTGCGCCTTTTGACAAGCCTATCTTTTTCCGCTTTCGCGGCCGCTTCGCGGATTTGTTTAGAGTGTGACTCGATATACTCAAGCCATGTCAATGACTCTTCAATATCACGCTCGGTTGCTGGCTGAACTGCAAACGCAGAAAAAGCGCCACTTTGGGCGCTTTGAATTGCATCTTCAATAATGCGTTCGGGTATCAATATATTCATATCTGTCCCGCCTTTAAATTTAGCGGTAGATACCCAACACCACAGTTAGTAACAACATGGCTAAGCCTTAAATCTAAAAGCATGTGCTGAGCTTGTAACCCTAGCTTTCTAAGAATATAAAGAAGTTTACACACTACAATAAAACCCATTAAAGGCAGCTCTTCGTTATTCTCGTTAAGTCTGTAAAGCTCGTTGATAGCCTGATACGCAAAGCCAGAAACTAAAAGTTGTTGATTCGTTCTCATAACTGTCCCGCCTTTGAATGATACGCGGCAGCATGTAAGGCATCGTAACGAATAGCAGAATCTGAACACTGATAATTGCGTTCGCGCTCTTGCTGTATTTGAATTTGTTGTTCGCGGCGCATTGCTGCCATTTTATTTTTAAATGCAAGTTTGAGTTGCGCTGCTTTTCCGCGTGCATAGTTCCAGTGCTGCTCATCATCGTGCAGCTCCTGAATATCTTGGTGAAATTGGCTCATAACGGCAACCCCGCAATTCTTGCTCTGCGGTAAATTAATTTTGCAAACACCAGTTCATCACGCCCAATGGCTGAGATAATATTTTGCTTAACACCGCTATTTATATGACTTACTAACCTGCATTGCTCTGTTACGCCTGAGTCTCTAAAAAGCCTTATTTTATGAAATAAAACCTCAAATTTTTTTACTTTTTCGCGCTTAAGTTTAAATAACTCACCACTTTTGAATTGACACATAATTATCCCCTTGGCGAAGGCCTTACAATTTTTTACGTTTTGTTCATGCTTGGTTTTGTGTGCGGCGGTTACTCTTTAAATTAAGTAACCGCCACCCGCCGCCAAGCGAATAAAGCAGTCGTGCGACTGCTTCGTAAGGGATGATAGTCAAGTGCGCATTACTAGGTCAAGTACTCAGGACTAATGCAATAGTGATTGACTACGACTATAATCAAAATACCGACACGCCAAGACGGACACAAAACGTATGAAAATAACCAACTCACTTGAGCTTTTAGAATGGTTTAAGAGCACCGCAGATATTGACTCTGACTATATGGTTAGCAAACTGACTGGTATATCAAAACAAGCAGTTAGCAATGTTAGAACGGGGAAAGGTGAATTTAAGGACTATACTTCACTAAAGCTTTTATTAATCGCAGACCACCCTAAACCATTGGAAACAATGGCCTTATTGGAGGCTTATAAGGCTGAATTTAAAGGTGATAATGACCTCGCTGAAATTTGGCGTAAAAGCGTTGCTTAAGTGATTTTTACCCCCGTCAAAATGTCGTTACTATTATCGGTAAATGTAGGGCCCTTGCGGCCTACATTAAAATCAAAGGCTTACGATTTATATTATGTTAAATAAGATAAGAGTGTACTTTATCAAACCAACTATTGGCAATTAGGTCACTTATAAACACGGTATTTTAGCCCTTTTATCGCATAATATTTATATTCAATAAAATGCTCTACTTTATTAAATATAAAAACTCTGTAATGACATTTTAATTAACCAAACTATTTAGCTCATCAATTAATTGCTTAAGCTGTTTAGTTTCGTCGCTTAGCTTTTGCTGATACTTTTCAACTTTGCCATGCTTACCTTGGCGCTTAGCTTTTTTAAGATCGATTTTATATTCTTCAATTTCTGAATTTGTATCATCTATTTTTTGTTGTAACTCTGCTTTTAATCCATCATTGGTACAATATGCGTTTATGTTATTAAGTGCTTTATTAAGACCTGCAACTTTGTGTGAATTACCTTGGCGTTTTGAAGCTAATAACTCGAGGTTAACTTCACAGGCTTTTTCGCACATCCCGTTAAATCTGCACAATCATCTTTGGCCAATACGACTGTTGAACCGGCTAATAAAAAACTTATTGTAATACCTTTAATAATTGTCATTTTATAATTTTTATTATCTCGCATTGTTCATTATTCCCATTTAATTAGTCGTTAGCGACAAAATACAGATAACAGCCCTTGCAGCTCTTCATTTATAACATGTTGTTTTACAACACCTTGAATAGGAGTATTTGAAGCTGTGTTATTTAAAATACCCACCATTTTAGCGCTTTCTCCAGCACATAAAGCCTTAACACTGTGTACGCCTAATCTTATTGCTAACATACGATCCGCAGCCGATGGGTTTCCGCCGCGCTGTAAGTGCCCTAGCTTGGTTACACGTAAATCTATACTTGGATTTACGGCAGTTATTTTTTCACATACATATTCAACACCATTTTCATCGCCCTCAGATACCACCACGATAAATGCGTGTTCGCTATGATAATCGCTAATCTTTAGCAATAAATCATCGATATCTTTGTCATTTTCAGGGATCAATACTGAATCTGCACCAGAGGTTAAACCGGCATAAGTGCCAATATATCCGGAATCACGCCCCATAACTTCAATAACAAACACCCTATTATGTGATTCTGCAGTATCTCTAATATTATCAATACATTGCATTGATGTGTTTACTGCCGTATCAAATCCTAAGGTGTAATCTGTGCCTGCAATATCGTTATCTATGGTGCCAGGAATGCCAATATAAGGGATATTGGTTATGTGTGATAACCATAAACAGCCTCTAAAAGAGCCATCGCCACCTATGACAATTAAGGCATCAATATTATTATGTTCAATTGTAGCTAAAGCTTGCTGTCTACCTGCCTCCGTTCTAAATCTTTCACTGCGTGCGGTTTTTAAAACGGTACCACCCAAGTGCATACTCTGTTGCAGGTTTTTACAATCAAGTGTCACTAAATCATTATCAATTAAACCCTCATATCCTTTTCGAACTCCTGACACTTTTATGCCTTGTTGTTGAGCGGTTTTTACGATGGCAAATAAAGCGGTGTTCATTCCCGGAGCATCACCTCCAGAGGTAAGCACGGCAATATGATGAATTGGTTGCATCGGTTCACGTCCTTAAAGCAAGCTATACATTAAAATGATAATAGCTGTTTATTGTTAGGCAGTGTTAACTAAGTGCAGTTAAGTTGATCTAGTTATGCGTTATTAAACAATATTTTTCATAACAATAGAGGGAAGTATTTATATTGGCATGCTAACTTGCTATCAACATGCCGTGGTTAACTATTAATGTAGAGCAGCAGTAAACGGTATATTTTTACAAATTTCTGCTTCTATTATTAATAACTCTTCTAAACGATCATCAACTTCTTGTTTATCAAAGTATTCGTAAGCAAGTTCAACAAATAGATTTTTATGTTTTTCTTCAGACTTGGCTATCGCAACATAAAAATCTTTTTCTTTTCCTTCAGGTAAAGCTTCAGCAACTAAAGAAAAACGTTCGTGTCCCCTCGCCTCAATTACACCGCCAACAAGTAGCCTGTCCATTAAAAAACCATCGCGACCATGTCTAAAGTGTGCGCGAATTTGTTTAATGTAAGGGTCTTTTTTATCGTCACCTAAATTAGTATCACGCTCAATGAGTAATTTCAGCACTTGCTTGAAATGAATTAACTCTTCTAAGGCTAAGTCAGTCATGGCTTTAACTAATTTACGCTTATCAGGGTAATGTGAAAGCATAGACATAGCCATGCCCGATGCTTTTTTTTCAGCAGCAGCGTGGTCTTGTAAAAAAGTTTCAAAGTCGGCTAAAACAACTTCGGTCCATTCAAATGGCGTGTGGTATTTTAATTCAAACATATGGATACAACTTATAAAATAATGCGTGGATTTTAGCGTATTTAAAAATAAAAATCTTTGCTCGCGGTTTAAATTTGTCTCTCATAAGGTAAAAATTTATCTATCCGCCCTTTCGCTGTCGATTCAATTTTTAATGGATGTTTTATATCATTCCACGCGGTGACCTTACCCCCCATATTCATTTTTTCAAAACCATTTAACTCAGAGGTAATATTTAAAAAATCACAAAGCTGACTAAAACTGTTAGGGTTGGCAATATCTATCGCTAAAAAATCATCTTCTCGATTACTAAAATAAGCCTTAGCATTATTAATGTGTACGTTATAACAATCAGTTAAATACTGGTCGTTATTTATATTCTCTAGTGAAAAGTCTTTAAATGTATTTAAATAACAGCGCTTTAAATGAATGTTAAAGCCACCATCTGCACGGGTTAAATTAGTGTGCATTCGCTGTAAAAGCTGTCTTATTGATGGTATCCATGCAGTAAGCTCTCGCTCTAAATATATAAATTTTGCGCCAGGATAGTATTTATCTAATACTTTAAAATCGTTAAATATGGGAGTGTCTGCAATTGCGACCGCATTATCAAAACAGGCGGTAGTGTATGCAGTATGAGCAGTTGGTATACCAAAATGTAAAAATGCATTGCATACACTGGTGGTACCGGTTCGCGGTAAGCCAATAATAAATATTTTTTGTTTCATGGGGTTTTACATGTCTTTTTCTGAAAACCAAAGTGAAGTATTATCAAGTGGTGTTAGTAATGGTAAGTTTTTGTTTTCTAATCTAATAATAATCTTATTTTTGATATCTGCGTGCTCAATGGCACTGCGATGATACGCATTAAATAAGCGATCAAACTCGCCATTTTTACGCATGACCGCTAAGCCATTTTCAACAGCATAGGCCAACTCGGGCGTATCTTTACTAAAAAAGAAGTAAATTGCACTTGGGTATTGCAGTATTAACTGAGGAAGAGTTGTAAGTTTTGCATCACCTTTAAAGGTATTTAGCTCCGTTTCAACCTCAAGCAACGAACGAGGAAATACATCGCCCCTGCCTTTAATTAACATATTAAACAAAGAGCTGTATTCAATTGATGTTACTACAGGTAAACCGCTATCTAATAATATTTGTGTATCAGGCCAATCATGTCCCTGTATAAAATGTACTTGTTTGAAATCGCTCAGACTATTCATGCTTGAAAAACTATTGAGCTTATTTTGTGTGGTTACCAATAAGCGCCACCCGTATAAACCTTTAAAAATAGGCACTCTTACGGGCAATAGCTCTTTTTCTCGCTGCTGTGAAGTCATGGTCCATGCAACGTTGACTTCATCATTATGTATAATTTGTTTTAATGAGCGGCTTTGAGGCATAGAAATACTCGATGCTTTTAATGTATATTTTGCGCCGCTGTATTGTAAGGCCGTTCTCAATAAAACTAACGGATAAAGAATTTCATCTTCACCAACTCGCATCGTTTTTGGATAAACATAATTTAAACAATCAATACTTTGATTGCTATTGTCATTTTCTATTGCCCATACAAATGACGCCAACGAAGTGGCAAAACATAAGCTTATAAAAACAATAGCGAATCGCATCTTTATTTATCGACTTAACAATAAAATTAAGGAACTTACAAAAAGAATAGCAAAAGTCATCATCATACTTAATACACGTGCTTTTAGATTGTTAGTACTAATAGCTGAGCCATGAAGTGCACGGCTTATAAATAGCAAACCGCCAAGTGCATGCATATAATGACTTGCTAAGCCTTGATACTCTAATAAGAAGAGTAAAATTAGGCTAATTGGTACATACTCAATAAAATTCCCATGAGCTCGAGTTGCACGTTCAAGCTCAGGATGACTCCCATTACCAAGTGAAATGCCTTCAGACTTGCGTATTTTTACAACATTAATACTCAGGTAAATATAATATAGTGCCAGTAAAGCCGCATAACTCGATATAATCACAGTATTTTTCCATTTAATTTTTAAGCAATAATAACACATAACTTAAGCTGTAAAATCACTTACTTTAGTATCAAATATGCTAGAGTGATTTATAGATTGGTATCGTAATAAGTAAGGATAATATGTATTTAAGAACAAAAATAACCAATAGCTACCGCGAAATAATTAACAGTATTGGGTTTTATCCCTCATTATTATCTGTTGCTTTTTTATTTTTTGCCGTACTGACAATGTCAGTCGAGTACTTAGCCCCCATCGGAAAACTTAAATCACTAATTTCATTTATATTAGTTGATAGCGCAGAAAACGCACGTACCATTTTAAGCACCCTCGCTGGCAGCATTATTTCGTTAACCGTATTTAGTTTTTCTATGGTGATGGTGGTATTAAATTCAGCCAGTGCTAGCTTATCCCCCCGAGTTGTTCCTGGGCTCATTACCCGTAAATCACACCAAATGGTATTAGGGTTTTATTTGGGTAGTATTATTTATTCAATAATAATGCTGATAAATATCAACAAACTCGATAATGGTAATACCGCGATTCCCTCACTTGGCGTATTGTTTGCGCTTGTTTTTGGGTTAATATCTTTAGGATTATTTGTATTTTTTATTCATTCTATTTCAAAAGCAATACAAGTAGATAACGTATTAAATGGCTTGTTTAGGCAAACAAAAAAAGAAATTCAAGACATTATCAATATGCAAGACGAAAACCCCGTTGATAACTTTCCCGAGTTTTCAAACTGGCATTCAATAAACAGTACAACCGAGGGTTACTACAAAGGGGTTCATTCTAATAAATTATGTGCCCTACTAGCAGATGAAAATATTGAGCTGTTTATTACGGTTAAGCAAGGTTATTTTACAGTTAAAGGTTACCCGTTTTTAAAGTGTAATAAGGACATATCTGAGAACGAAGAGTTAATTGAGAAAATTTTAGATTGTTTTATTTTTTATATAGAAGAATACATTAGCGACCATTACCGCTATGGGTTAACACAAATATCAGAAATTGCCGTAAAAGCTATGAGCCCAGGAATAAACGATCCGGGTACTGCCGTTAAATCTATTGATATGCTCAGTATATTATTAATAGAACGACTAAAGATTAATGCAATAAATTATTCATGCTATCAAAAAGATGAGCAACCATTGTTGTACTTTCATGAAACCAGTTTTGATGAACTGCTTCATGATAACTTCACCCCTTTACGCAATTATGCAAAAGCCGATGCCTATGTAATGACTAACGTTATTGAAGCATTTAAAAATATTTTATTTATTGCTAATGAGAATGTGGATGCACGAAACAGTGTGTTTAATTATTTAAATGCCATTGTTGATGATATTAATCAGCACATAGTTAACGAATACGATCGTCAAGAGATTAGTAATATGCTGTATGCCATTGTGCGTATTAGTGAATCACAAGGAAAGCAGTTGGTGGCACGATTTGAGCGCCACCCATCTATAAGCGCTTAATCAATATAATAAATTGCGTAACTTGATGCGCTTATTGTAATTTCACCAGCATGATATGCATCGGGTACATAGTTACTCGGTGCACCATCAGCCATCATTACTTTTTCACTGCGCATGTAAGGTACTGATGGCATATCAAGCGGACTTAAAGACGCACTATATAAGCCTTTCAATTCAACATCAAAATCAGCACTTAACTCTTTTGCCGCTGCTTTAGCTTGTTTAATAGCTAATTTTTGTGCTTTTTTGTGCAGCTCATCATAGTTGCTCGCTAAAAACTGCGTTTGTCTAATTTCATTAATACCGTTATTAACTAAACTTTGTAAAAGCTCAGGGTATTTATTAATCGCTGAGAGTTTAATTGTAAGCGTTCTGGATACTTTAAACCCGGTAAACTCTTGCTTACCTGTTTCGCGGTTATATTGATTATCACGATAGATTGAGATTTGACCAGCATTAATATCTGCATCAGCTACGCCTAGTTTTTTTACTAAACTAATTGCACTGGCCATAGTCGTATCAGTTTGTTTTTTTGCGGCAATTAAGTTTTTATCTATTTCCGTAATACCCACTGTTAATAAAACATGATCTGGCATAGTCGTTACCGATGCTTCACCTTTTACATAGATATGAGGCTCTTCAGGGGCATTAGTTGCATAGGCTGACGTGCTTAGCAAAGCAGCCGTTAAAATCGAAAGTGTTTTCATAGTTCTATCCTTTTAAATTGATTGCCTTAGTTAACACCTTATGTGGTTAATTGCAGATGAACAAGCATAAAAAAACAGGCAAAAGCCTGTTTTTTAGTAATGAAGCATTAAATGCTGCAACGCTTGTAGTTACGATACTTTGGTAACCAGTAGTTTCTGTCGATGGCTGCCCACAGAGCATCATCTGAAATCTCAAGCGCAACGCCCTCTTCAATTGCTTTTTTAGCGACTGCAAATGCAATACGTTTACTTAGTGTTTCAATTTCTGTTAGCGCAGGTAATAAGCTACCTTTGCCCGTATTAGCTAATGGTGATGACTCTGCCAACATTTCACTCGACATTATTAGCATCGCATCGGTAATACGCGTTGCTTTAGCAGCAATTACACCTAAGCCAATACCTGGGAAAATGTAGCTGTTATTACATTGAGGAATTGGGTAAGTAACGCCGTTATAAACAACAGGCTCAAATGGGCTACCTGTAGCTACAATCGCTTTACCATCAGTCCATTTAATAACATCTTTTGGGTAAGCTTCTACCTGTTTAGATGGATTACTTAACGGGAAAATAATAGGTGCTTCACAGTTTGCGTGCATAGCGCGAATAACTTGCTCAGTGAATAAGCCCGGTTGACCTGATACACCAATTAAAATATCTGGTTCTGCACAGTGCATTACATCTAATAATGACGCGTATTCGCCGCTGTAAGTCCAATCGGCTAGGCAGCTCGTTGGTTGCGCTAACATTTGTTGGAAGTCGCGTAAGCCTTCCATGCCATCAGTTAATAAACCAAAACGGTCAACCATAAATACTTGGCTGCGAGCTTGTGCTTCACTGATACCTTCGGCCACCATAGTGCTAACAATTTGTTCAGCAATACCACAGCCTGCAGATCCTGCGCCTACAAACACAACTTTTTGAGTCGAAAGTTTAGCGCCTTTAACACGACACGCTGCTAATAAAGACCCCACAGTAACCGATGCAGTACCTTGAATGTCATCATTAAAGCTACAAATTTCATTACGGTAACGCTTTAATAATGGCATAGCATTTGGTTGTGCAAAGTCTTCAAATTGCAGTAACACGCTTGGCCAACGACGCTTAACCGCTTTAATGAATAAATCTAAAAACTCATCGTACTCATCTTGCGCAATACGCTTATGGCGTGCACCCATGTACATTGGGTCGTTTAATAGTTTTTCGTTATTCGTGCCTACATCAAGCATAACCGGTAATGTATACGCTGGGCTAATACCACCACAGGCGGTATATAAAGAGAGCTTACCAATTGGAATACCCATACCGCCAATACCTTGGTCACCTAAACCTAAAATACGTTCGCCATCGGTAACCACGATAACTTTAACTTTACCTTTAGTGGCATTACGTAAAATATCGTCGATTTGGAAACGATCTTCATAGGAAATAAACAAACCACGTGCACTGCGGTAAATATCAGAAAATTTTTCACAGGCATCACCCACAGTTGGGGTGTAAATAATAGGCATCATTTCTTCAATATGATCACGCACTAAACGATAGTAAAGCGTTTCGTTATTGTCTTGAATAGCGCGTAAATAAATGTGCTTATTTAAATTGTCATTAAAACTTGAGTATTGTTGGTAACAACGCTCAACTTGTTCTTCTATTGTTTCGTAACGAGGAGGAAGTAAACCTGCAAGATTAAAGTTTTCACGTTCTTTTTGGCTAAAAGCACTTCCTTTATTCAATAATGGGGTTTCAATTAGGCCTGGGCCAGAATAAGGAATATAAAGATAATTAGGATCGGTATTTGTAGTCATATTTCCAAGCTTTACTGAATCTTAAATAATGATCTGCCATTATCATTGTTAAAGGCTAAATTGCAATGACATTTAAGCTTGTCAGACCATTGAAAATGTTCAAATACAAGCGCTACTTTAGTATAAAGCCACTCATATTTGGTGAATATGTTAGCTGCCGATTGTGGATTTAAAAATTAAACGCACATTAAACAAACGATTTCTTTTTTAATGGTAACAACACTGACGGCTATTTTTAGATTTGCTAATTTTTTACGTTAGTTAACATGCTATTTTCAATCAAATAGTTATTAACTATTAATCTGTTATATTTAAAACAGCAGGCAGCAAACCTGCTGTTTATTATACATGTTTTAAAATTTAAATGAGGCTTTATTATTACTTAAATCAGATAACGCCATCCCTTCTCTGCGCGGATCGGCGGCGCCATACAAGCGGTTGTTTTTAACTTCTACCGCATGCAGCCCTGAGTTTAAGTCAATGACACGCACATCATGGCCGCGCTTTTTAAGCTTAGGTACAAGCGCTTCAAGTTCAGTACCTTTTTCAAGGCTAGTATAATCATTACGATTAGTTGTACGCGGTAAATTAATGGCCTGTTGTGCATTTAAATCCCAATCTAAAACGCCAATAACAACTTGCGCTACATAATCAATAATACGACTCCCACCAGGAGAACCCACTACTAAACGTAAACTGCCATCTTGGTTAAAAACCATCACCGGAGACATTGAGCTGCGCGGACGTTTATGTGCTTCGACCCTGTTAGCCACCAATTTGCCATTTTTACGTGGCGAAAGTGAAAAATCAGTCAGCTGATTATTTAAAATATAACCATTAACCATCACTGTTGAGCCAAACGCCATTTCAATAGAGCTGGTCATTGAAACAGCGTTTCCTTTGCTATCCACAATTGATACATGCGAGGTAGAGGGCAGCTCAAAAGAATCATCGTTTGCATAGCTTAAGTGATCAACAGGGTTACCTGGCAATGCTTTTTGATCTTTTTCAGTAATTAATTTCGCGCGGGTGGCAATATAGTCTTTATTTAATAATTCTTGAGTAGGTACTTGGGTAAAGTCAGGATCGCCAATATATTTATTACGATCGGCAAACGCAATACGTGACGCTTGGCTAAAGTAATGAATTGCCTCGGCGCTATTGGCTTTAATATTTGCCATGTTTTTGTGTTCAAGCAAGCCTAAAATTTGTAGTACTGAGATACCGCCACTACTAGGCGGCGCCATCGAGCACACATTATACACTCGATATTTTATACAAACGGGTGCACGCTCTTTACTGCTGTAATTAGCAAGATCTTGCTCAGATAATTTACCAGGCGCAATTTTTGACTGCTGTACTGCTTTTACCATAGCTTTGGCATTATCGCCTTTATAAAACGCATCTATCCCTTTTGAAGCAATGTCTTTATATAAATTAGCTAATGGCTGATTTTTTTTAATACTGCCGACTTCAATTACTTTGCCATTAGGAAAAAAATACTCATTAATCACCGGCATACTCATTACGCCTGGGTTTAATTGTCTAACCAGTAAACCATGTAACCGAGGCGATACTTCAAACCCTTGTTCAGCAAGTTTAATCGCAGGTTCAAATAAGCTAGCCCAAGGTAAAGAACCGTACTGTTTATGGGCGCTGGCAAATGCATGTAAAATACCGGGTACGCCTACAGAGCGTCCACCTACAACCGCTTCAATCCATTTTACTGCGTTGCCGTGTTTATTTAAAAACAGGTTTTCATCGGCATTACTCGGCGCGGTTTCACGGCCATCAAAGCTGGTGAGTTTATTATTCGCTTTATTGTAATACATCATAAAGGTACCACCGCCAATACCTGATGATTGCGGCTCAACTAATGTAAGTACTAATTGGGTGGCAATAGCGGCATCAACCGCACTGCCGCCTTGCGCTAAAATGGCTTTACCAGCTTGTGAAGCATACGGGTTAGCGGCGGCTACCATGTACTTATCGCCAGCCACTAATTTCTTATGTACAACACCTGTGGCCGCTTCAGGTTCACGTGTTTCAATTGTGCTAGCGTTTTGTGCAAACAAAGGAAAAGACAAGGCACTTAGAGTCAGTGCGAATAAACAGTTGAGCTTAAAATTCATAATCACTTAATAAACTTAAATTGCATGGAAGATAATTGGCATCTTAAAGTTAAACAGGCACAATATGCAAAAATAAATATAAAAATGATCGCTAAATGCTTAATTTACCTCTTCAGCCGCGCTATGTTTTCCCTCCCTTATGTTTAATCGTATTAAGTACGTTCTTAGCATGGCTGGGGATAAACAACGAACTTGAATTTAATCGTCAACTGATTGAACAAGGCCAACTGTGGCGTTTGTTTACCAGCCAATTTGTACACGCCAATTGGGTGCACTTAGGGCTGAATTGTGCCGGTATAGCGCTTATTTGGTTATTGCATGGTGAGTATACTTCGCCAAGCAGATATAGTTTTAATATTGCCACATTGGCTATGTGGTGTGGCTTAGGTGTTTTTTGGTTTTGTCCCGCAATTACAATTTACACAGGGCTTAGTGCCCTATTGCATGGCGTGATCATTTGGGGAGCCATAAAAGATGTCACTGTTGGACTTAAATCAGGTTATGTGTTGTTTATTGGTGTTTGGGTAAAATTAATTGCAGAGCAAATAAATGGCCCTAGTGCTGATATAGGCGCATTGATCAACTCAACGGTGGCCGTTGATGCTCATTTAATTGGCGCGATTGGCGGCGCATTGTTGGGCGTTCCTTTAATTATTAAATTAATCAGCAAAAATAAAGAATAAAAAAACGCCACATTGTGGCGTTTTTTACTAATTTACCGCTATTTATAGTGTTTCTTTAAACAACTTATAAATACGACGGTATTCGTCTAACCAGCTCGAAGGCTGCACAAAACCATGCGGCTCTACTGGGAAGATTGCTGTTTCAAAGTTTTCTTTCTCAAGTTCTATTAAACGCTGCACTAAACGCACTGAATCTTGAAAGAACACATTATCATCAACCATAGGCGCATTAATTAATAAATGCTTTTTAAGCCCTTCAGCATAGTAAATAGGTGAACTACGCTCATAAGCTATTGGGTCAACATCTGGGTGATTCAAAATGTTAGCGGTATAGCCTGTGTTGTAATGTGCCCAATCAGTCACAGGGCGAAGCGCCGCTCCTGATTGAAACAAATCTGGCGCGGTAAATAACGCCATAAAGGTCATAAATCCACCGTATGAGCCACCATAAGTACCTACCGCTTGGGTATCAACGTTGGCATTTTCAGCCATCCATTTTACGCCGTCAGCTAAATCTTGTGTTTCAGGTGTTCCCATTTGACGGTAAATAGCAGTACGCCAATCACGGCCATAACCTTTAGAAGCACGGTAATCCATATCCATCACTACGTAACCTTCATCGGCAAGTAATGAATGAAACATAAATTCGCGAAAGTAACCAGACCAACCCATGTGTGAATTTTGCAGGTAACCGGCACCGTGGTTAAAAATAACCGCTTTACGGTTTTTACCTGTTTCACCTTCTTGGTAATCAGCCGGGTAATAAACTTTGGCGTATATTGGCTGATCTGTATGGCTTGAAGGCACAGCAACAATTTTAGGCGCCGTGAGTTTTTTAGCTAAGAACGCGTCAGATACCGTGTTAGTTAAACGAGTTGCGGTTGTGTTTGCTTTAGCCTCAGCCACATAAAGCTCAGTGGGTATAGTGATTTTAGAGTGTCTTAATAATAACTTAGACTGATCAGGGCTTAAGGTGTAATCCGTCATGCCGTTTAAGTCTGTTACTTGCTCGCTATCACCTGTTTGTAGATTAACGCGGTATATTTCGTAAAGGCCTGGATGCTCAATATTCGCTTTATAGTAAATAGCGCTATTGTCATCAGTAAGGGTTAAATTAGATACTTCAAATTTACCCATGGTAAGCGCAGTGGCTTTACCATCAAGTGGCTTTTTATAAAGTTGACTATAGCCCGACTCTTCTGATAAGTAATACAAGGTAGTGGAATTATTTAACCAACCAAAGTCGTTAAAGGCATAAGCAATCCACGCATCGTCATGTAAACGATGTTGAGACACAAGTTTGTTATTTTCAAAATCTACAGTGGCTAACCAACGATCTTTGTTATCCCATGCTTCAAGCATAATCGCTACTTGGCTACCATCATCGTTCCAGCTGATGGGTGATTGATTCCAACCCCAATCTGAAATAACGTTTATACCACGAGGTTGTTTTTTAGATTTATAGGTTTTACCTTCACGGGCGAAGTTTTCTTTTTTAACCTCAGCAAGTACATCTTCATCAAAACCAGGTAAAGTATTGAACCCTAATGTGGTTTGGCTTTGATCTGCAAGGTTAATATAAACAAGCTCAGAAGTTTGCTCTTTAGAATCAGCTACGCGGCGGCGAACTTTTTTAGGCTCTATCGTCGCATCATCAGTGATGTAATTAGGCATAATATCGCCTTCACCACGCCATGAGCTTTTTTCTTGTACGACTACAATTAACGCATCGCCATTTGGAGAAAGCTCTGCTTCATCAACCGTGTTGCCATCGCCTAAATAATAATGAGTGTTAGCAATTGAGCTGTTATTAGCTTTTACTTGCTCTTTACGCTCATGCTTATCTTGTTTATTTTTGTGCTGCAGTGCAATGTAATCAATAAGCTTATGTTGCTCTTTGGCAATATAAGTTGATGGTTCTTTTACGCCTTGTGGTTTGTCAGCGAGTTTTAAATTGGCTATTTCGCGGGTTAAACCTGTGGTTAAATCCACTTTGAAAAAGATATTACCCTGACGATACGCTAAGTTACCATCGTTTAAAAACTGTGGTTTTGACTCAGTAGCAGAGCTTTGCGTAATTTGTTTAATTACGCCTGACTTTACGTTTTTGATAAATACGTTACCCTCAAACACATAAGCTTGAAGTGATTTATCGTTAGAAAAAACAGCTTTACTTGAACCAACACGGTGTAATTTTTCTAGTGCCACTTGCTCTGCTGTTTGTGAGTTTACAGCTTGAGTGAATAAATCTCTTAGCTCACTACCTTGCTGCTTACGCGCATAAATAATGGTACTTGAATCTGCACTCCAAAATGCGCTTTGCGGTTGGCGTCCAATCCAATCAGGGTGAGCCATCGCTTGTTCAAGGGTAATTTTTGAATCGCCCAAATCTGCGGGCGTGTTAACAACACTAGCAACGGTGGTATTTGTTTGAATAGATGAGTCAGTAGAAGTTGTAGCGGTTGCTGTACAACCCGCTAACATAACACTTGATGCAACAGCGATTGCAACAAGTGTTTTAGAAGATGAGAATTTAAAAATCATAGTGCTTCTTGACGGTTATTATAATTAACCATATTTAAGCAGAAGCACCTTTATAATTGCAATTATTTAAGATAAACAACGCTGATATCGGGGTGAGTAACCCGTTTATTCAACCGTTAAATCAAGCCAGACTAATCGGTGGTCGCTTGATGCATTTCTATCTTTAATTAAACGATATAATTCGCTTTGTTTTTTCGGCCAAAAAACTCCACCATCTTTTATGGTTAAGCCATAATTTGAAGGGAGTACGTAATCAACGCGTGCTTGCCAATTAGCGGTATAGTTTTTAGCATAAGCTTGCGGGTATTGCTCTTTTGCGCCCTCACTGGTTGGAATAAAACCGGCGTTAATCAATGGGCTTTTAAGTATTTGGTCAGTAGTATTAGTACGCTTTTTATCACCTTCAGGTGCGGCATTTAGATCACCTAAAATCACAAATCGCGATTTTGCTGCAAGCCCACCCTTTTTACCATTATCATCATAAAGGTAACTTTCGTTATTAACGTAATCGGCAATAAGCCTAATTTCATCATGGTTACGAATGCCATTTCTGTCTTCATCGCCATCAAACACAGGCGGTGTTGGATGCGACGCTAACATATGGACTACTTTATCGTTTACTTTTACGGGTATATCCCAAAAAGATTTAGAGCTTAAACGTAAAGCATTCCACTCTTCATCGTTATACCAATTGGTATTGGTTTTTGGGTCAACTGGCATTTTTACATTAGGTAAATCTTTGTGCTTGAAGGTTTGTAATGTTCTGATGTTGTCAAAATCAATCGGGTAGCGAGATAAAAACGCCATTGCGTAATGGCCTTCAAAAAAACCAAAGCCCTGTGCATCACCCATTACCCCAGTTTTTTTGCCGTTATTGTCTAAGTCAAACTCAGTTGCTAAGCCGGTATTAACGGGGGCAATGTAAACGTATGGGTAATCAATTGCTGCTTGATTATTTTGCCCTACATTTAAGTAGTGGCTTTTAAAATACTCAATACCTTGCTCTTTTGGAATGTAGTCAAACTCATTGAGTAGTACTACATCTGGGCGGACGCGCTGGATTATTTCAGCAATATTTTTAATTTGCTGGTGGTTTGAACGCAGTGCATTTACCAGTGCATCACTTTTTACTTGTTCATTTTTAGCGGTGTAATTAGTGGCATCCATACTGACATTAAAGGTTGCTACGCGTAGCGATTCAGCCAATACAGGGCTGCTAGAAAAAACAGCAAATAACACACTACTGATTGCTGTAATACTAAGATTACGTTTCATTATATGAATCCATCTATAATTAATAATAAAATTGTGCTGCTGACTATAACCCACAAAGTAATTGCCATCAAAAATGGCTTTATACCTGCTTGCTTAAGAACCGATAGTGACAAACCACTGCCAATTAAAAACAGTGTAACCACTAATAATTGCTTAGCTGCACTATTAATAAGTTCCCATGTGGATGAAAACGACGGCATATAAGTATTTATTAATGCGGCTAATAAAAAGCCCACAATAAATAAAGGAATACTTGCCTTTTCATCAGAGCGCATAAACACTCCCGCAACCGCTGTATAAGGAATAATCCACATCGCACGGGTCAATTTCACCGTAGTGGCAATACTCAGTGCCACAGCACCATAAGTAGCCGATGCCCCTACTACGCTGCTAGTATCGTGAATGGCTAATGCGGCCCACAAACCAAATTGCTGTTGGGTTAACTCAAAATAATGCCCAATTGCGGGAAATAATAATAATCCCACGCCATTAAGTAAAAATACAATCCCTAAGGCAACAGCGACTTCGTGATCTTTAGCTTTTATAACCGGTGCCATAGCGGCAATGGCGCTGCCACCGCAAATAGCGGTACCAAATGAAATTAGCACGCCTGTATTACGATTAAGCTTAAAAACTTGGGTTAAAATCTCTCCAAACCCGATTATGGCAGTAATACTAACAATTGTTAATACTAAAGAGCTGCGTCCTACCTCAATTACTTCATTAAAATCAACAGCAAAGCCTAAGCCCACAACGGCAAGCTTAAGCATCACTTTACTGGCCTGTTGAGAAAGCTCACTAAACGGGTTGCCTAAGGTAATAGCAAATATAGCGCCTAAAACCAATGCACTTCCAGCACCTAAAAAAGGAGTCATACACAAAGCGAGTAAGAGTATAAATATTGGCTTATGCAATTTAGTGATAATCATCACTTTAAGGCCGAATAAGTTTATTTGTCAGTTTATGTACGACGGGAGCAACAAATATAACTGTAGGAAAAGCAATGCAAAAGGCAAATAACCAGGCTTTAAGCCATATAGCTACAATATTTTCGACCATTCCTACATTAAAAATTGAAATAACAAACGACATAAAGCCTGACATGAAAAGTGCCATAAAAAAAGCGAACACAATAGTACGAAACTTTGGGTGGATCATTGAAAAGAAACCTTTAGAAGGTAAAGCGATAAATTGAATTCAACTTACCGCTTGATTTTTTAACTTATAATAGCGATTTGCTAGTAGCTAATACGCCTGGGTAATCCTGCTCTGGCAAGCATGATGTAAGTTCAGCTAGGCGGTTACCTAATTGCTGTAAACTCTCACCCGAAACATTAATATGCCCCATTTTACGACCGGGCTTAACGCCTTTACCATACCAGTGACTGGTTACATCCGCCGTTTTTAAAACATCAGCAGGGATATGTGCTTGGCCTAATACATTGATCATAGCAGTAGGTTGCTTAATTTGCGTATTACCCAAAGGTAACCCTGCAACAGCACGCATATGGTTTTCAAATTGCGAGCAGTGAGCACCTTGCTGTGTCCAGTGTCCTGAGTTATGCACTCGAGGAGCTATTTCGTTAACTAATAACGTACCCTGTACATCAAAAAACTCTATGGCCAATACACCTACATAATTAAGCTCATTTGCAATACGGGTAAATGCTGAGGTTGCTTGGCTCTCTACTAAGCTATTATCTTTACCGGCTAGTGAAAGCGTTAATACACCATTGGTATGTTGGTTTTCAGTAAGTGGATAAATTGCAACGTTACCCTCTTTGTCGCGCGCGCCAATAATAGAGACTTCACGATCAAACGGGATCATTTTCTCAGCAATAATTGAATGAGGTGCATGCTCTGTACCTGAGGCAATAAAGTCAGCCATTTCAGCCCAAATAGTGTCTATTTCATCATCAGATTTTAAACGCCATTGGCCTTTGCCGTCATACCCAGCTTGGCAGGTTTTTATAACTAACGGCTTACCTAATATTTTAGCTGCTTGTTCAAGATGCGCTTTTTCAGTAATAAGTTGGTATGGTGCACAAGCTACTTCGGTTTTATCTAACAAGGCTTTTTCAAGCGAACGGTCACCACCGGTTTTTATTGCTTGTTTACCTGGATAAAACTTATTGCTATTGCAGCAAAGCGTTAATACATCATCGGGAATATGCTCAAACTCAGCGGTAATCGCATCTGCATCATTGATAGCTTGCTCAAGTGTGGTTGAATACACTTGGTTGGTTAGCGGGTGCACAATTTTTTGGCTGCCAACATCATAAGCAATCACATTTAAATTAAGCGGTGCGCCAGCAAGGCTCATCATTCGCGCAAGCTGCCCAGCACCTAAAATTAATATAGTCATTATTACTCTGCAGGATTTGGGTTAGCTAGAATAGTGTCGGTTTGCTCTTTACGAAACGCTTCAATTTTGGCGAAAATTTCAGGATTTTGACAGCCTAATATTTGTGCAGCCAATAAACCAGCATTAGCTGCACCTGGCTCACCAATAGCCAAAGTGCCTACAGCAACGCCCTTAGGCATCTGGCAAATAGACAATAATGAATCAACACCATTTAATGCTTTTGACTTAACTGGAACGCCTAAAACTGGCAATGATGTAAACGCTGCAGCCATACCCGGTAAGTGAGCCGCCCCACCTGCGCCTGCAATAATTACTTTAATGCCACGCTCGCTTGCTGAACTTGCATAATCAGCAAGTAATTGAGGAGTGCGGTGAGCAGAAACCACTTTAGTTTCATAAGCAATGCCAAATTTTTCTAGCATCAACGCAGCGTGTTCCATGGTTGGCCAATCTGATTTAGAACCCATAATAATGCCAACAGTCATAAATACTCCTCAGTAATGTATTTTAAAAATAGCGGACTTATGTCCGGTTTTATGGCGGGTATTATATACTTAAATACCGCAGTAATGCGACCAGCAGGCAATAAAAAAGCCATGTTAAACATGGCTTTTTTTAAATGCTGAAAATACTTGCTGTTATGCTTCTTTACTCGCCAAGTATTCGCTGTAGTTTCCTCTAAAGTCGATAATTTTACCGTCTTTAATTTCCCAAATACGGGTAGCAACTGATGATACAAACTGACGGTCGTGTGACACAAACATCAAAGTACCTTCATACGCTTCAAGTGCTAAGTTAAGCGCTTCTATAGATTCCATATCCATGTGGTTAGTCGGCTCATCCATTAATAAGATATTTGGTTTATGCATCATGATTTTACCAAACAGCATACGACCTTGCTCACCACCTGAGATAACTTTTACAGATTTTTTAATATCGTTTTGTGAAAACAACATACGACCTAAGAAGCTGCGAACAACTTGCTCGTCATCGCCCTCTTGCTGCCATTGTTCCATCCACTCAAATAAGTTCATGTCTTTTTCAAACTCATCGGCATGGTCTTGCGCATAATAGCCAATATTAGCATTTTCAGACCATTTAAACTCACCGCTTTTAGGCGCTAAACGCCCTGCTAAGGTGTTTAGTAGTGTTGTTTTACCGACACCATTCTCACCAATAATAGCAATGCGTTCACCTACTTCAACTAGGCCTTCTAAACCTGAAAATAAAGTTTCTTCAAAGCCTTGCGATAAGCTAGTCATTTCAAGCGCGTTACGGAATAACTGCTTTTCTTGTTCAAAACGGATAAATGGCGACTGACGTGACGAAGCTTTCACTTCATCTAATTGAATTTTATCAATACGTTTTGCACGTGAAGTTGCTTGCTTTGCTTTTGAAGCATTAGCAGAAAAGCGCGATACAAACTGTTGTAGTTCAGCTATTTGGCTTTTCTTTTTGGCGTTTTCACTCAATAAACGCTCGCGAGCTTGGGTCGCTGCAAACATATATTCATCGTAGTTACCCGGGTAAATACGTAATTCACCGTAGTCAATATCGGCCATATGCGTACATACTGAGTTTAAAAAATGACGGTCATGCGAGATGATAATCATAGTACAGTCACGTTGATTTAGAACATCTTCTAACCACTTAATTGTGTAAATGTCCAAGTTATTGGTAGGCTCATCAAGCAACATGATATCAGGCTCTGAAAACAATACTTGCGCTAATAGCACACGAAGTTTAAAACCTGGTGCGATTTCAGACATAGGACCGTAATGTTGTTCAGTAGCAATACCAACGCCCAGTAATAGCTCACCCGCTTTAGACTCAGCAGAATAGCCGTCCATTTCAGCAAACTCAGTTTCAAGGTCGGCTACCTTCATGCCATCCTCTTCACTCATCTCTGGTAGGCTATAAATACGATCGCGTTCTTGTTTTATATCCCAAAGTTCTTTGTGACCCATTATTACAGTGTCGATCACAGAGTATTCTTCGTAAGCGAACTGATCTTGATTTAGTTTAGCAACACGCTCATTAGGATCTGTGCTTACATTACCCGATGATGGTTCAAGTTCACCGCTTAGAATCTTCATAAACGTTGATTTACCACAGCCATTGGCGCCAATTAAACCATAGCGGTTTGATTCACCAAATTTAGCTGAGATATTTTCAAATAATGGTTTAGCACCAAATTGCATGGTGATGTTAGCTGTACTAATAATAGCGCTACCCTCCAAGGGAGACTGAAGTATTTAAATTGCGCGCAGTTTAAACCAAATCAGCGTTTTTTTCTATGAAAGTTTATAGCATACCCTAAAGTAAACAGTGGCTATTTTTTTGCTAAATAAGGATTGGAATAGCCACAGTGGTAGACCGTGTTAAAGTAAAAAAAGCTATGTAAAGTTCACTATTATTCTGTAAATGCGGTAAAAAAATGTTTAATAAAAAAACAATTACAGTCATTGCTAATAAATAAAATTTAACGTGCTAAAACGCTATTTGGTCGCATTTTACTTTTATTAACATTTAATACGGCTATATTAACGTTTTTTATAGTATTAGAGTTTTAGCTCTACCTATGCCGATAGTAGCAACTATGAAAAAAACTCAACACTTTCTCTCCTGCATTTAAGCCTAATGTCTTATTCCAAAATTAAATAGCAGTTTATACGGCTACAAAATAAAAACAGTATTAACTTAAAGTGAACAAGCAGCGCATTTCGTATTAATTATCGTTGATAATTTTTCACTTTTGAGCCTTTTATTGCTTTGCTAGTCTGCACGACTTCGAATTTAGTAATTATAAAAACGTCTTTTTTAGGCAAGGCACACACAATGAAAATAAAATTAGTATCGCTCGCGATTGCAGGTGTTTTAACAACACCGAGTGTTTCAGCAATCGAAGTATTTAAGGATGAAAAAAATACAGTCGCAATTGGCGGTTATATAGATGCGCGAGTAATTAATACTCAAGGTCAAAATGAAGTGGTTAATGGTGCCTCACGAATTAATTTTGATTTTAAACGCCAACTAAAGAATGGCTGGGAAGCAATGGCTTTAGTTGAATGGGGTGTAAACCCTGTTGGCAGTAGCGATATTGTATACAACAACCGTTTTGAATCGATTCAAGACGAATTTTTGTATAACCGGTTAGGCTATGCTGGTTTAAAACACGATAAATACGGCCAAATTACTATTGGTAAACAATGGGGTGCGTGGTTTGACGTAGTATATGCAACTAACTACAGCTATGTTTGGGATGGCAACGCCGCAGGTGTCTATACCTACAACAAAGACGATGGTGCTGTAAATGGTACTGGTCGTGGCGATAAAACATTGCAATACCGTAATAGTTACAGTGATTTTGATTTTAGTGTGCAAACTCAGTTAAAAAACAGCGCTTTTTATACCTGTGATGTAAGTGATATTACAGAATCACAATGCCGGGCTAATTTTGAGTCAGGCGATACTGCTGCGCAACAAGTTGAATTTAACTATACATTTGGCGGTGCAGTAACCTATAACGTGACTAATAAGCTAAAACTGACCGCGGGTATTAACCGCGGCGAGTTTGAATTAACTTATGGCGACGGAACAACCCGCTCTGTTGACGATTTAATTTATGGTGCAGGTGTTATTTGGGGCAATATTGATGCGCCAGGTTTATATGTAGCCGCTAATATCAACAAAAACGAAAACCACGACACAGATAACATTGGTCGCTTAATTGAAGATGCAATTGGTATTGAAACGTTCGTATCGTATCGTTTTGAAAACGACTTTAGACCATTTATTGCCTACAACTTGTTTGATGCAGGTGATGACTACGTAATTCAACCAAACTTTAACGCCGATCCTAATGATGTTTTTAAACGTCAGTTTGCAGTTATGGGTGTTCATTATTTAATTGATGAAAACACCCAGCTGTATCTAGAAGCACGAAAAGATTTTGGTGATTTTGAAAGTGATAATAAACAGCAGCAAGCACAAATGGAACAATCGGAAGATGACGGTATTGCTTTTGGTTTTAGATACGTTCTTTAATGGCCTGTTAAGCTTTCAAGTTTAAATTTGCAAAGTTAAACTGACTAAAGCCCTGCAAAATAGCAGGGCTTTTTTATTGTTCTTGCAGAAGGTTTAACTACTTTTTCTTAAATGCTTTTTTTAACGCACGTGTTCCCTCTTGTGGCCCTAAAATAAGCCACAAAAAGGTAACCCCACCTGGGACTAAAACGGCTTTTAGGATTGGGCCGAGAATAAAAGAATAAAAATAAATAAGTGGAATAAAAAGTACATAACCAATAACACGTTTGATAAACTCCATGTATCACCTTTTGATTAATTGAGCATGCTCATAAATTTAATTGAGCGCGCTCAATCAATCAAGTGCTGATTTAAGCTCAACATCCAACAAAATTATAAAGCATTGAATACTATGAGTAAAAAAGAAAAAACACGGGATAAAGTTTTAGCTTCAGCATGGGAGCTTTTCTTACTACAAGGTTATGACCACACATCGACAAGAGAAATTGCTGTTGCAGCTAATGTGGCAGTTGGTACTGTGTTTAGTCATTTTGAAAATAAAATTGATCTGCTTATGGCAGGTATGCAGCAACAAATTAAAGTTATTATCGAGCAAGCAAAGCAATCAGATACTCAGCGCCCTCCTCGATTGAAATTACGCCACTACGCTCACCCTCTATATTCCTTTTATTGTGAAAACAGTGAATTTAGTAAATTACTAATTAGCGACATTATTTGGCGTGCTGATTTTTTTAAAGCACAAATGGATGAATTTAAAAAACTGCTATTTAGTGAACAACCAGATTTTGATGAAACAAAAGCAAGTGTGATGATGGACTGCTATTTTATGACCCTGATCACAGGCTTAAACGACGAGATACCAAATGCAGAAGCCATGCTGAGACAACTGAGCAACAAAATTGCATTGTTGTAACGTCAATTATAAAAAGCTGGAGTTTAAGTCTGTGTATTACTGAACCATTGATGGAAAACCCGATGTTAGCTGCAATTAAAATGTCTAACTTAGAACATCTAAACAATTACATTGTTGCTTTGTTTAATTTGGTTTTCCTGTTCCTACACAACTCACTTAATAAAACGCGTAGATATAAGTTAAAAAAAACGCCCAATACACGCCAACAATTTCCCCCCTCCCTGATTATATTTTTAAAAAATTCACCTATTGCTAAGACTTGTTTTAAATTAAACAAAGTATGATGTGTTCTTTAGAGTGGATGCTCCACCAGCAGTAAAGCAATAAAAATCAATGCAAACTATATTTAATTGATCACCGTCATTAATTAATCAGAAGGCGTGTTAATTTGCGAGCTCAAGAACGCCGTATAATTTAACAGTGCTTTATCGACACTCAGTGCAGGGTTTTGATTATGTTCAGCATTACTATTAATTGTACTTCCCCACTTAAGCCAGTCGTTTGGATGTTTTGCTAAACTAGTAACTAAATTATTGTATGCACCTAACATTAAAGAGTGCTCTGCCCCACCGACAGTGATATATAAAAATGTCGGTTGTTTTATACAATTTATATTTGTTTTTAAAAATGCATCAAACCGCTTAGTCACTGTCATATCGTCATACCAAGCGGCTGGGCTAAATGCAAAGTAACCATTGAATAACTTTGGTTTAGTATGCAGCGTGTATAAAGTAAAGCTGCCCCCAGCTGAAAATCCGGTCAAAATTCGATTTTCAGTTAATGTGTAGTTGGCCTCTAAATAAGTAAGTAACTCTTGCTCTAGAAAAGCTAAAAACAAATCAGCTTTACCAAAAATTTCAGGCGAACTTTCATGTTTAGGTCGAGGATTTGTATTAACGTCCTTCCTTGCATAAGGTGGCACAAGATCACGATTTCTAGTATCAGTAAAAAACTGATTTGGTATAGCAACTAAAATAGCCTCATTTAATGTACTTTCATGATTTAATGCTTTTAAGGCTTTATCCCAATTAGCTAGATTAAAATTACCATCTGTTTTTATAATAAGTGGATACGCTTTATTTTTGTCAAAACTATCGGGTAACCTTATAAATACTTTTCGTGACTCTTTAAGCACTTTCGAATCTAGGGTTACATCAACAAACTCTGAAACATCATTTTGATAATAGCTAAATCCAGTTATTGCAAGCCCAAATACACTAGCCGTAAGCAACATATTTAAAATAATCGCTTTTTTAATTCTCATGCGCCATCCATTTTAGTTAATTGCTTATGCCATACACCGTTATTAAGTTGCTGGTTAAATACAAAGCCAAGCTTAGTGAGTAAGTTATAACAGCGTACATTTTTACCATGAATTTCTGCGTATAGATGTTCAATGTTTAAAGAGCGATGTATCTCACTGACAAAACCTTTAAGTACTTCATGCATTAAGCCTTGTTGCCAATAAAAAGGATCAAGCTCAAAGCCCAAATAAGCAGTTTTAGTTTGGTTATTAATGTTATACAAACCACAAGTACCAATTAAGTCGCCAGACATATTATGTTCAATCGCAAGCCGAACACCTTCCCCTTGATAATAACTCGATATATCATCTTGAATTAATTGCTTAACATGCTCTTTATTTAGCGGCGTTTTATAATCGTTAAACTCATAAACGAGGGGATTATTTAAAATTGTTAATAGCGCTGCGCCATGTTTGTGGGTAATTAAACGCAAGGTAACGCGGGGTAATTTTATCGTTTTAAACATGCCTATGCCAAATAAAGTAAACGCGCTTTAAATAGCACTTTATAGAACGTCATTATTAACTTACCATATCGTATTCACAAGCATTAATTAAGATAAACTATGAGCGACAATTTTAAAGTAATACAGCCAACTACTACTGTTTACTGCCCAAAACGTGGTGAAGGTTGGACCCTTACCGGCATTACTAATATTGATGAGTTCACATCGGTTATGTTTGATGGCGTACGTTACACCTTACCAGCGAGAGAAATTGTGGAGGAGTTGCTGCCTAACCAATTAGCGCGTGAACAGCAGCAAAGCTAGTCAAGTTGGATGTTATCTTAAGGCTGAAAGTATTTACAGCCTTCTGACTATTATCGCCCAAGTTTTCATTAAAACTAGAACCACTCATTTGCTAATCAATTACTATTCCTTTTTTTTAATTTCCAAATCATCTTTTACACTTAACTGGTGTTGTCCAGGTATTAAGATCATGATTATTATAGCAACAGAAATTAACAAAATTACTCTTAGTAGAGCTGAAGTTATAAAACCTTCTAGCATAATAACTAAAAAAACTAGCGGTACCGCGAAAAATACGCCTAAGTAGCGGTGACGATTTGTGAATTCATATAATGAGCCACATCGAATACATCTATTACGAGTCGACATTAAAGATAGAATAAACCACGATAATGAAATTTTAGCATGGCATTTAAAACACTTTGGTAACATATACAACCAATATTATTAAGAAAAATTAAAGTTACTGAATTTTCAGCTTAGATTTGTGTAAAAGTTCGGTTCACCAACTTTCACTAAAAATTCAAAACGCCTCATCTTCACTGTATACATTTACATTAAGTTCATCGTTATCTTCAAATACGACAAACGAAATAGGCCTGCAACACACTTGGCAGTCTTCTATGTATTGCTCATCAATATCAGCCACATCAATTAATACTTCTATAGATTCGCCACAGTAAGGGCAACTAATTGACTTTTCGGTTAACTGGTTCATATCTTACCTACTATTCGTATGACTGTATGATCTCACTTTAGTAAATAACCCTATATAAAACAATGCTGGTAAAGTGACTTAATAATTCAAATTTAAACAGCATTAGCTAAAATTTTGTTTAACTTAATTAAATCAACTAAGCCATATTGGTCCTGCTGTAAAAAATAATCACATTGCCAACGCTGTGTGCTTTTAGCTGCGTTACTAAATACGCCTGAACCACTCAGAGCCCTACTTTCACTCCAAGGTGGAAACACCCTAAAAGCGGTTTTTCCCTTACGGTTCGTACCTGTAACTATGCCTTTTTTAACTAACAACTCAACCGGAAATATAAATAAACCACTTTGTAAATTTGCTACTTGGTTGTTACTAGAGGTTAATCCATCACTTGAAACCGCCACTAATAAGTAGTCAAACTCATTGGTAAAAGGAATTGGCTTAGAATTACTACAATCCGCTGGGCGTTTCCATAGTGCTAAAAAAGCACCTGGTCTGTCTGGTGTAACTTTAGCTTTTCTGTAAATTATTCGATTATGGTTTATAGTGAATGCATACCCATGGTACTGAGCATTTTGATTATGAGGTATTAACTCATCAGCGTTTGGAAGTTTATACTCTGAGGAAACAAAGTTGTTTTGTAGAACGACTAGCAATTCATCATGCAAATTATCAGTCGTCATTAAACTTTTCATACATAGCATCCGTTTTATATAAAGTAAGTTCAACCCCCCCAGCCACATTGTAATGAAAGAGTTTTTAAAGTTAGCGGGTCTTACTATACAAGTATTTATTCATAACTACAGGTGATAAATTTTATGAAACACACATTAGCGCTAGCATTAACCTCTGTGGGGCTTTTGTTTAGCTCATTAACGTACGCTAAAACCGAACAAGCTATTTTAGCAGGAGGCTGTTTTTGGTGTATGGAAAGTGACTTTGAAAAACTCGAAGGTGTAACCGATGTGATCTCAGGTTTTACTGGCGGTGAAATTAAAAATCCTACTTACAATGGTAATCATCGCGGCCATTACGAAGCCGTTCTGGTTACCTACAACACTGACGTATTAAGCTATCAAGATATTTTAAACCATTACTGGGTTAACATTGATCCTTTTGACGCCAAAGGTCAGTTTTGTGATAAAGGCCCAAGCTACCGTAGCGCAATTTTTGTAGCTAATGAGCAACAACGAAAGCTAGCTCAAAAATCTAAACAAGCTGTTATTAGTGAGTTTACTAAGCAAACAGTGATAACCCCTATTCTTGATGCGAAAACCTTTTACCCGATAAAGGGCAAAGAAAGTTATCATCAAGATTACTATAAAAATAACCCTATTCGTTATAATACCTATCGCTGGCGCTGTGGCCGTGATAGCCGCCTAGAAGACATTTGGGGCGATAGAGTTACCCATTAAGTTTATTAAACCAAAAAGGCTGTAAAAAATGCAGCCTTTTTATTTATTCCCTTATCTCGCTAACTAAAAAAATTAATTTTTCAAGACGGTTAAATAGCTTTCTACAATGACGATTTCTTTTTTATAGGAAATACCATAAACGCCATTTCAAAAACAAAGCCCGCAATAATAAAAATAAATAAGCCAGTAGTGCTACCATACGAATAACACGTAATAGCGGCAATAATTAATGCAGCTAAAATCAACCATTTTATAAATATATTCATCTTTAATACCTTCGGTTCTGTTGATTTATCATGGCAAATTCCATTTAGGTAATCAGATCCTATGCATCATGATTATTCACCAAAAAAGTGTGTCTAGCGTAATTACTAGCTTATTGTTTGTCTATTAAAACGTTATAGTAAAATGTTACGGATTGTTTCTACTGAGTTTTTATTTTCAAAAACGCGCTATTTGTAGAATCTTTAATTACTAATACCTCAAGTAAGTACACCTTCGCTCACAATAATTTATTAAACATTCTAATACAAAGGTAAAATTTTTGTTGCCACAAAAGGGACTAATGGGTACTTTAAATAAATGATTAGTTTTATGAATCTAACCAATAATTAAGTACTAAATACGATTTTATACCTCAAATTTATACAGGAGATTTACCTTGCTTGATATCATCGCGCTTTTTATAAAAGTAAATGATTACAAAACATTTAATGAAGCGTCAGTAAAGTTAAATATTCCTTTGCCCACCTTACAAAGAAAAATAAAAAAACTTGAAGAAGACTTATCTTTAGCGTTGTTTTATCGTGAAAAAGGAAGTTTGCGATTAACTGAGCCTGGAAAAAGCTTTTATAGCCATTGCTTAGCTCACGTAGAGGGTTTACAAAGTACGCTGTGCAATTTTAAGAACTCTAGTGAAAATGAAGTGAGTAAAATTAAATTAATAGCGCCGCAAAACTTTATAAAGAGCGTGTACTTCTCAGGCGTTATAAATCAATTCACCCTACTTTATCCAAATATTAAGATTCATATGATGCTATCAGATGAACGTCTTGATTTAAAAGCCACCGAGTTTGATTTAGCTATTAGAATTGGAAAATTAGATAGCTCACAAAATATATGTAAAGTCATTAACCAAATGAGCTTTGTTTTAGCTTGCTCATCGAGTTTAATTAAGCAATATGGTATGCCAAGTAATTTTAACGATTTGGCTGAACTCCCCCACATATCGTGCTCGCCATTCGAAAATTGGTCTTTTAAAGCAAATAAAAATGAGAAGGTTATTTTTAAACCTCAACCTAACTTTATTTCTAACGATATAGAAATGTGTGCCTTAGCTGCTATTGAAGGAAGAGGTGTTTATTATGGCCCAAAATATTGTTTATTACCTTATATAAAAGATGAAAGCTTGGTTGAAGTATTAACACAGTACACACCCGTTAAGCGAGATGTAAACCTAATATGGCCTGATAAACTAATCCCAAAAAGTACACGCTATCTAATCGATTTTTTAGAGTACTCTCTCAAGGGGATAAAAATGTAGCTACAACAGCACTATTGCCTTAATGATTTTTTGTAATATTTAAGCAACTAATATTTTTGAAAAATCAACTTTCATTTAACACTCTATAAAAATATAGCGAGTTCTTTAGAATCAAAATCGGTCCAAAATTAGATTATTTAATTAGGGCCTAATTAAAATATGATTTTAAAGGATGTAACTTAATGAAAAAAATAATACCTCTATTGCTGTTGTCACACACAAGTTTTGTAAATGCTAATACAACTGCAATTTATCCAGATCAACTTAAAAATGAAAGCTTAGGTGCAGGAGTATGCTCAGCTGATAATAGATTAATTACAAAAGCTGAATCGCAAACTTACAGAAACGACCTTGTAAACAAAATGGGGAAGTGGCAAATAACGGGATTGGCTAACGGCTGGGTCATTATGGGCTCTGGTTACGCAGGTGAAATCAAACAAGGGACTGCTGCAAATTCTTGGTGCTACCCTACCGATCCCATTAATGAAATTCCTACTTTAAGCCCCGTAAAAGTATCGCCTGGCAGTCAAAGCCAAATTGAATGGGACTTAGTAAATCAAAAAGAGGGTTTTATAAAACCCCTTTCATACCTTGCCCATACAATGGGATTTGCGTGGGTTGGTGGAAATCGCTCAAGCTATGTTGGTGAGGACATGGAGGTGTCCAAAACGGGCTCAGGATGGAAAATACAAGGTTACAATGGTGGAAGTTGTGATGGTTACCGATGTGATGAAAAGTCAGCTATTACTGTATCTAACTTTGAATATGTGATGGATAACGAATCATATAAAATAACTGGTGATATTGTTGCTGCTGACAAAGAACTCATTAAAACGCTAACAGTCCCTGCAGTGAATGACACGTCAGCAGCTCAAATGTCAGTCGTTACCATTGAATACGATGCGGCAACCAACTGGTCTAAAACCAATGATTACAGTATTTCTGAGTCTGTTACATTATCTAATACATGGAAGTCTCCCTCTGTTACTGGTGGCTCAGACACTTCGTTATCTGTCACAATAGCAGCAGAGCAAGCATGGGGAACAAGTAATGGCGGCTCTGAAGCTGAGCGAGTTGTGGTACAAGCAAGAACCAATGTGCCAGCATTCACGAAGCTTAATGCAAAGGTCGATTTGTTTAAATCATCAATATCGTATCCTTATTCATTCGATGCTGATATTACCTACGATCTATCTATAAATGGCTTTATGCGGTGGGGAGGCAATGCTTTATTAAGCCACCCAGAAAACAGACCTAATGACACCGCTAATTTTGTGATTGGCCGCTGGGCAGGTCAAGATAAGAGCATTGAATATCAATGGGAACACCGTTACATACCAGGTGAGAATAAAAAATGGGATTGGCCTTGGATGATACAACAAACAAGCTTATCAACAATGCAATACTATTTAAGCCATGTTTTAAGACCTAAGAAAACAACCCTAACAGGTCACTTTTATGCACAAAGCCAATTTGCTGGTAGCGTTTATTTTGGTGATGAAACCCCACTTGTTACTAACCAAAGAAGTAAACGAAGTGTTTCAGCTAGTGATTACTCAAGTGCAGAAAAGTTAAAAAAAGAGTTTGAAGATGCTGGTTTTAAAAATGTAGTTGTTAATATTGAAATGATTGATTTATAACCCCCAAGGGCTTTCATACTGAGAGCCCTATTTCATACATTAAAACTAAAAGTATCATTGCCACACACCTATTTTACTCATCACTTTATTAAATAACACATACAGCTTAAACAACCTCGCCTTTAGTTTATTTAAAAATTATGCTTTGATGCATTAATAAAACTATTAATCTCTTTGGCTCTACTCAACACAAGCTCAGCACAAAGTGGTTATAAACATAAAAATAATAAGAGAAAACAATGACAAAACTTAATAACAATAGCGTAGTTATATTAAGCGCAGTGCGTACCGCTATCGGCAGCTTTGGTGGCAGCCTTAAACATTTCACGCCCGCCGAGCTAGGCACTCTATGTGCGAAAGAAGCACTAGCCAGAGCCAAGCTATCACCCAACCAAGTTGGCTCAACTGTAGTTGGTAAAGTAATTCATAACGGCTCTAAAGACGCATACCTTTCAAGAATCATTGGGCTAGATGCGGGTTTACCTATAAGCAGCCACGCTGTAACGCTTAATCGTTTATGTGGTTCTGGGCTTGAAGCAATCATACAAGCGGCACAACAAATTCAATTAGGTGATGTAGATGCAGCCCTTGCTGGCGGAGCAGAAAGCATGAGTAGCTCTGCCTACACCCTCGAAAGTAACCGCTGGGGGCAAAAAATGGGTAATAGCACTATGGTTGATGAGCTCACCACGACCTTACAAGACCCATGGGATAATAACCCGATGGGAATAACAGCTGAAAACATTGCAGAAAAATATTCAATTAGCCGTCAGCAGCAAGACGAGTACGCAGCAAAAAGCCATCATAAAGCTGCAAAAGCCATTGCTGCAGGTCATTTTAAACAGCAGATTGTGCCAATAGAAATCAAGTCGCGAAAAGGGACGCATATTTTTGACACCGACGAACATGTTCGCGCCGATACCACAGCCGATAAACTTGCATCTTTAAAGCCCTACTTTAAAAAAGATGGCACCGTTACCGCAGCAAGCTCATCAGGTATAAACGATGGTGCAGCCATGTTGGTACTTATGTCAGAGCAAAAAGCAAATGAGCAAGGCTTAAAACCGCTCGCTCGTTTAGTGGGTTATGCCAGAGCAGGCGTTGATCCTACTTTAATGGGTATCGGCCCTATTCCTGCAGTACAACAGGTATTTGAAAAAACCGACTTAACCATCGACGATATGGATGTGATTGAGTCTAACGAGGCCTTTGCAGTACAAGCACTGTGCGTTGCTAACGAGTTAAATTTCCCTGCCCATAAGGTAAACCCGAATGGTGGTGCAATTGCCTTAGGCCACCCTGTTGGCGCAACGGGTGCAATTTTATCAACTAAATGCTTGTACGAACTCAAACGAACTCAAGGCAAATATGGGCTAGTCACAATGTGTATTGGTGGCGGGCAAGGCATAGCAGCCATTTTTGAAGCGCTTTAATGAGTAAAGCTAAATCATTTTTGTAGTAATAAAGTTGATAATTGAATTGGCTAGTCACATAACTAGCCAATTCAATATTTACACCAATTAACTAAAAACGCCAAATAAGTTAAGTACAACGAGTAAAGCGCCAAATAGACCCGAAAGTGTTAATAACCAATAAAAGATACATCCAAGAAATCTATCGAATTTGGTTGTATTTTCAAATAACAACGAAGAGTGCGCATACATAAAAGAAAACTTACTTTTTTCAATTTTAAGTAACCAACGCCTTGGCAAGGAGAATGCTTGAGCAACATTTATAATATCCCAACCACTAATAACCTCTAGACCGAGTATATCTTTTGTTTTAGGGTTTTTTCTTAATTTACGTACGGTCATTTGGCCAAAAACCACATAAAGGATCCCAGAAATAATAGATGACATAATTAATATAGCGACCCAAATTTCTCTATCACTCATAATTTATTAACCTGCTCCATAATATAATCATATATCCCTTCGGCATCTTCTTTTACAATTTCGTTAACTTTCTTACGCCTAATAAAACACCACCAAATGAGATTAAAAATAATATTGGTAAAAACAGTAATGTTTGGGTGTTGTCTATATCTGTAGCTGGGCTGCCAATAACTGCAAGCGTATTAATTAACAGCAGTATTAAGCTTGATTGCAGATAGCCCTTGTAACCTATAGCCCCTGCAAACAACAGCATAATAAATGAACCTGATATTGCAGGCGTAAAAGGTGCCGCAGCGAGTAACATACAAACAAACGAAAATATAACAGCACATCCAATTATTACTTTAAACATAACAACTTCCTTGATAAATGGCTTTAAATCCACCAGCTATTTATAACTGTATTACTAAAAATTGTATTCCCCCTAAGGGCCCAAAACTAATTTTTAGTTTATTAATAACCTCAATATAAAAACTACCTATTCCCAAACTGCCGTTCACAGGGCTCTCCGTCTTTATCACCGTCCATTTTAGTATTTGGGCAATGTTGAATAAAAAATAATGCCTCTGCATACGAGGTCATTTGGCTACAATGTTGGCGGCCATCACAGCGAAATGCTTGCTGTGTTTTAGTAAGTGAGTTTGAACTAGCGGGCATAAATGACTCTAAATTAGCGTTAGTCACTACAGGTGTTTGCTTGGTATTTAAAAAACCGGTTTTATACACGCTAAAGCCAATACTAACAATAATACCAAACGTTATGAGTTTCATTAAAGGTGAGTTCTTACCTGAGGTTTTGCTTAATCTAACCGGCCTTGTTAAAGCTTTTATGTGTGGTTGTGCTAGTACGCCCTCAATACGGCAATTTACAGCTTTAGTTTTACCGTTAGGCTCAGTCGCAACCTCAAAATAGATAATGTCACCCACTTTAGGTTTACGACTCATATGTTTGAGCGACGATATGTGTATAAAGGTATCGTGTTGCAGTGTGCTTGATTTAATAAAGCCAAAGCCTTTATCGTCATTCCACGATTTTAATATTCCTTTGTTCATCCTTGAGTCGTCCATATAAGTATTGTTAATTTTACAGCCAGTACTTTTATCATGATAAAGAAAAATACTCTTTGTGTATGTTTCTTATTTCAAAAAACGATACCACTGTATATAAAAACAGTAGCCACTATTAACCTTACTCTTTATTCAACTATAAGTTACTTGTAAGTGCAAATACGCGTAATGCCGAGCCAGTGCCACCACGTATTTTAAGCGGCGGCACAATGGCAATAAACTCATAGACTTTTTCTTTAGCTAGCTCCTCAAGGAACAAGTTTTCTATTATGTAAATACCGTTATCTGCTAATAACATCATATGTACCGGAAAAACCTGAAATGAGGGTTCTGTAGCAATAGGTGGGCGTTTTTCAAAAGTAAGGGTGTCATTACCCACAACACTTGCACCAGCCTTTATTAAAAACTGTGCACCACTTACACCAACGCCTGCAGCATGTTCTGCAATATATTGCAGTGGGTTATTAGCAAAATATTGCCCCCACCCCGTTCTAATAAACACAGTATCGCCTTTTTTAATTTTTACACCTTGCGATTTTGCTGTTCTTTTTAAATGTGACGCTGTTATGTCAAAATCTGCAGCCAATGGGGTATCGTCACCGTTAATAAAGCGAGCCACATCAAGTAATACCGTTCGGTTACTCAATAAGTTTACAGGATAATGATCAATTCCTAAGTCACTCCCTACACCACTGCGTCCTATTCCTCTACGATCATTGGTCGCTTGCGCCGCATCTACTCCACCATACAGTAAACCATCTCGACCAATATGACCTAACGCATCAATAGTTGGACCTCCATGGTGACCACTCCATTGCATTATTTCGGAGGTGAATGAGAGCTGATTGTTATCACCAAATGTACCACGTGTATCAGCATGGGTTGCATTAAGTGCCATTGAGTATTTTGGGTTAACGGACGCTATTGGGGAATTTTCATCCCAATTATGAGACAGGTCATAGGTTTTGGCATGACTGACAAGAGTAATAAACTCTTCAGTTTGCTTAGATTTACTTAATTCTTTGCTATTGGTCGCTAAGCTCGAACAACTAATTAAAAAAAACATAAACGACATCAACATTGCCAGTCTCATCGTATCTCCTTATCTGTATATGTTTAACACGCTATCCAAAAAAATAGCGACTAAAATAAGCCGCTACATGCATTCTCACAATAAATACTGATCTATATTGTTCTTCTATTATAAGCGATGATTACTAATGGCCTGTTTCATAGCTCATACGAGACGTATTTGTCGTTTCATAGGTCCCATCTTTATACAAAATTAAAGCAGATGCACTATAGCTTCTGTAAGCTCTTACAGTCATATTACACGATGTACCGCCTGTGCAAGATGCATCGCCTTGCCAAATAACTTTGTTAATCGGTTTTGAAATATTCTGTAAATAGTACTTCCCTGTTGTTTGGTTACCAAAACTAAAATCTATGGTAAAGCAGTTTGATCTTCCGTTCATCGAGTTTCCACCTGAACCATTTGGATATACATCGCAAACTAGATCAGTTGCAAAAGCAGAGTTAGCTGTAAGCGCAGCACCACAAATAAATAGTGTTTTTAGTATGTTTTTCATTTTTAATCCTTAAATTTGATTATTATTCGCTCAACCGAGCATTTAAAAATTAGCATATGAAATTAAAAAGTAAACAAAAAAGGTACAAATATTTACAAAAAATTAACCGTTAGAAGTTTTATAAATTTTCGTTAAATCGCTATGGCAGTATAAAACTGGGTTTATGCCTTACATTTAGTTTTGTAAGTCATAGCTATAGTTAATTACTATTCTATTGGTTCTTTTATAACCTATGTATAAAAAACTGTGTATCCGTATATCTCACCTTTCCAAAAGCTAAACAGTCAGTTAGGCAACCTCTTTATTTTCCATCTAAAAAATGAAGTTAATAAAGCCCCCGTTTTTCCTCTCGCACTATTAGTTCTGTTTATTTAACAAGTTCAGGTGTCTAATTTATTTCAACTTAAGTGAAATAATTAAATAGTTTCACCTGTCTTGTATCTTGAGGACCTGTTGATCTTTCAGACTTAAAATTTGTTCAATCTAAGGGGGATTTAATCGCGGTGTGAGATTGTAACCTAGTGGGCTAAGTATAAACCGAGTAACAATGAATAAATTTCCCAGAGGAAGACCCCTTCGGGCAACGCTTGTTTGGTATTTATACTAGGTTATCGCCAATTTATGGGGAATAACCACACCACATAGGCCTTGCTAAAAGATCAAATAGACTGTTGCAAATTTAACCTTTAAAGATAAACAGGCCCAAGAGTGAACGCTAGTTATATAAAGTTTCATATGTTTTGTATTTTCAAAGCTACTGCATCTTTTTAAAGCGTTAAATATAAAATTATAAGAGGTATATAATGGAGTTTACGAATAAACGCACCATCCTAATTTCAGCATCTTTATTGTTGGTATTGGCTATATCACAGGCTATTTTTTCAGCCCTTTACAGTGCTGAAATTAGCTTTTCAAGGCAGTTTGCTTGGGGACTAGAAGCTCTGGTATTTACTTTGCTCGTTGCTTTTGCAGGCTCAGCTATGGTGCAAGCAAAAAACGCTCAACTAGGATGGTCGGCTATTACGTTTAGCGCGGTACTTAACATAGTTCAAGTGAGTATTGGCCTTACGTTATTTTCAACATTTGGCAAAGTTGCAGGCTCAGTAGAAGGAGCACAACCTTTAATTAATGGCGTGGTTGCTTTGTCATTCATGATTTACTACGCAGCCAAAGTATTATTAGGATTAGCGGCACTTGTTTTTGGACTGTCTTATATAGCCAGAGGCGGTAAAGCATTAGGAGGGCTTACAGCTTTTGTAGGCGTGGTTGCAATGTTAGCCAATGCCATTTTAATTACTTTTGGACGTGATGGATTTCTGCCATCAGGTGTTGCAGGTGCCTCTGGTATGATTGCAACATTACTTTTAGCGATATGTTTGATAAGTCTTAACCGTAGAAAAGGTTAAGCCTGACTATCACAAATTGATGTACTCCTTTAAATAAAGTGTAAACATTGGCGGATATTAAATGTTAATCCGTCAGTGTTTTACTTTTTAAGCATTGCAAATAATACATATACTCCCCTAATAACGGTGCAAAGGTAGCTACACCTAAAATAATTAACATTGGGCACACAACTAGCATGAACCAAATACGTTTAATTCCTTTTACAATTAATGCCTTTCATAAAAACTTTCTTTTCCTTAATTTAACTTAGAGATTAGTTAGCTAGTGAGCCACCAGCATTTTATTTCAAAAACAGCTTATAAGATTGCCGCATGAATTTGATGTCTGAAGTCAAGATTTGATCCCTTTGGTTAATATTCATTAAATCTCAAACTTCACTGTTGCACCTCAAGGCTGAGGTTTAATACGACGGCGACTAAAGCAGTCGTATAGTTAAGCGTTAAAATTGTTTCATGTTGAATATCAATTTGAATATACAACATGACCTTCTTTAATGCTTTGCACTATTTTTATATCCTTAATAGTAAGTGGTTCCACTTTTAAAGGGTTGTTACTTAAAATGACGAAATCCGCGAGCTTTCCCTCAGCTAGCGTACCTTTACTTGTTTCTTCAAAGTATTGAATAGCAGCCCATTGCGTTAATGTTTTTAACCCTTCATAAGGCGTTAAACGTTGATCCGGCCCCAATACTTTACCCGAACGCGTAATACGATTAACCGTTGCATCGAGCACTCGCATTGAGTTTGGAAATGTCACAGGGGCATCATGGTGAGAAGTAACCGTTAAACCAGCCTCAACTACATCTCGTGATGGCGAAATATAATCTGCCCTTGGGTGCCCCAAAACAGACTCTACATGCCAATCGCCCCAGTAAAAAGTGTGCATAGGAAACAACGATGGGAGGATCCCTAAATCGACTAAATCCGGGATTTGATCTTTACGTAAAGTCTGGCCGTGAATCATCACGCTACGGTGATCATCATACCCATAACTTTTTTTAGCCACTTTAATAGCTTTAATATATTGGTCAATCGCTGCATCACCATTGGTGTGAGCAATAATCTGCCATTTGTTTTTAAACGCCGTGTTTATATGTTTAATGGCCACCTCATCACTCATGATAGGATAACCTTTATAGTCCAGCGGTTTACCCTCAGGCGGCGTATGATAATGTGATGATAACCAAGCCGTTTTTCCTTGTGGTGAACCATCTAAAGTTAATTTAACACCCCCTATTCGGTATCGATTAACATAACTGCGATCTGAATTATAAAATTCGGGTTTAACAGCTGACTTATTCCAAACAATGTCAGGGTATGAAACAACATCAATGAATAGCGATTTTTCACGAGCTGCTCTTTCTAATGCCGCAGTCGCATCCGCTGTGGTGCGGCCATCTTGAGCTGTTAAATATCCATTTTTAGCATACTCCAGCTGAGCAAGCTCAATGGACCTTTGCTGTACTTCAGCATCAGATTTAGTGGCAACAATAGGCAATAATAGATTAAAAAAAGCCGCTTCTTCAAGCACGCCATTAGGACTATTGTCGGCCAAGCGCCTAATTACACCGCCTTTGGGGTCTTTGGTATCCTTTGTGTAGCCACCCACTTCTAGAGCTTTTGAATTGACACTTGCTAGATGACCCGATTGATGCATTATAAGCACTGGGTATTTAGACGAAATTTTATCTAGAACATCTTTAGTTGGATGTTGTTTTTCGCTAAGCTGCGAATCGTCATACCCATTAGCTAACACCCAACCAAATTTTCCGATAATGAATTTCCCTTCAGCAGACTCCATCCACTTTTTAGTTGTTGTCACTAAACTATTAAAATTTGCACCGGGGCCATCGGGAGGAGGTAATAAATTTGCCAATTGCGCAATTAAACCCGTATTGTACATATGGCTATGGGCATCCAAAAAACCAGGTAAAAGTGTTCTCCCTTGAAGGTCTTTGTTTTGTAGATTGTCAAACTTTTCTCTGGCCTTCGCTAAGCTGCCAAGGTAAACAATCCGCCCTTCTGACTCAACTAAAGCTTCCTCATAATGCGGCTTTTCTCCTTCCATAGTGAGGATATCTCCGCCGTAATATAAAACCGGCTCAGCTGCTAGCGCGCTTGTTCCAAAACAAAATAATACTGATGGTAATAAAAAACGTAATCGCTTTGTCATTTTATCTTCCCTGTAAATATAGCTGTAATAAATTTAGCACATGATGTTTTAAACAAAAACATAAAGTGACACCCATAATTAATATATTAAAATTGTGTCACATAGTTTACTAATCAGCTCGGGAGTAGGCTTCTCATGACTATTAAAACAAGTTTCAGCCTTAACTAAGTAAATATCGTTGTAAAACTTAAATCTCACGCACAGAAATACCCGCTCTATGTAGTTAAAGTAATTATTAGATAAATTAGACTCTATGCGAGTAGTTCTTGCAGTAGTTGATGTTTGCTCGGCGCTGCCAAGCACAAAAAGCGATTACTGAAATACTGGAACCAGCCTAATGCACTTCTACCGATTGATTTAGCCCACCATGTAGAAAAGAAAGCAAATAGAATCAAAGTGAGTGCATTATCTTTGGCTGCTTTTTCTAAGCCTTTTATATCTGAATTGCTTGCTGAATCCATTTGCTCGACGAAATCCAGCCTATTCCGAATCAGTTTAATTTAGTTTTCTAAATCAGTTTAATAGGCTTAGCGTCACTATTTGCAAGTGCATTAAAACTTAAAAATAGTAACAATATCTAAATAAATTTCATGTCCATAATCTTCCTTCAAAACCTAACGCTCTTATTAATTAGCTTGAACATGATATCTATTTGTCATCTTTTTTAGAGTCTTCTTTTTTTTGCATACTAACCCCAAATACTTTTCATAAAAACTTCCTTTTACTTTAAATTTAACTTAGAGATTAATTAGCTAGTGAGCCACCAGCATTTTATTTTAAAGCAGCTTGTAAGATTGCCGCATGAATTTGATGTCTGAAGTCAAGATTTGACCCCTTTGGTTATGTAGGCTGTCCGGCGCCAAAGGCGCGTAGTTGATTGACTTGTTAAGGTTAATCTCCGCAGCCTCTAATTGAAAATTCAGGAGAATCGAAGTCTACGTTCATCAGTAATTCCGTCCCGTACTTTTCTTTAAGGTGATGAAGCATGGGGTTATAAAGCGGTGTCAAGTAACTCTCATTCGGCTTTGAACGTGGAATATTAATGTCTGGAATATAGGCTTTCTGATTTTCTTCTTCACTAATAGGATCTACTAACGCAGCGCCAAATTCACTTACAAGTAAACTGCCCTTAATTTTGCTGTAGTTATCTGAGTAGGTGTTCAGGCAAAGCTGAAAATTAGCATTACCTTGCAGATCTTCGTAGCCAATAACAACACCGTCAATATCATCTTTTCTTCGGTATAGATCTGCATGCCTAAAAAAATAGCATGGTTTTAGAACAGGGTTGGGCTTGTTCATTTCAATAATTTGGGTTCTTCCATACAACGTGTCGATGACTTTATCTGATTTTGTCTTTGTGTTGATATCAACGCAAAATATAAAAATCAATTTATAATTATGATCATGAAAGCTTGAGGATGACCTGAGCTGTTTAGAAGCATGTCTAATTATTGTAGAAATTGTTTCATCCCTTCCTAGCGAAGCTTCTGATATAAACACGTCGCCCCTTGAAAGAGTATCCTCCTTCTTATTTATTTCACTCTCTGAGTCTGATTTTACTTTAGCCTCAATTAGAAAATTATCGCCACCAAATTTAGCCAAGAAATCTGCTTCTTTCCTGTCATTGTTTTCTGGAATTTTCGTGACACTAAAGCCCAATCCCTCCAGCAATTTCTTTGACGTGTCATCTGAATTCAAGGCCATCCTCCTAAGAAACCCTAACGCCGCCATAAGCGGCTATGTAATAGCTTGCTAAAATGTGAAGCAAAGCGGAACCGAGCAAGCTGTTACGTGTCCGTTCTTAATGGCCTTGTTATACCTTTTTAGTGAAAATATCTGCGATTTTTTTAAAGTTTATTCTCACCGCGCCCCATTTAAGCTCTCCTACACTAATTGCACCATTGAGAACTTTCAATTCATCTTGGTTTTTAATACTTTTTAATAACAATAATTCATTATCTTTTTTCTGGTTCTCAAACGCCAAGGAAGATATCGTTGCGTCTTTAAATTGAATCATTGACTCTTTCATTTGAATTTGTAATTTAAAGTTCTCTACTTGATTGGCTAAAAGCTGAAATGTAGCTTCATCAATATGCGAAGTAGTATCCGTTTCACAAGGTAAGTACTCAGAGTATGGAAGAGCAAGGTACTGATAAAAGAGCCTTTCAATTTCCTCTAATAATTCAGGAGCATCAGTTGGAGATACAATTATTGATGTTTTACCTTCTTTAATTTCAGTAGTCACATTTGCGTTTATATTTAATGTGTTAAGTAGCTCACCAAACCAAAGGATATATTGGCTACAGATTACTTCATACTCTTTTGGAAAATTAAATATTTTAACGAACGAGCTTTGCGCATCATTTTTTATTATATTTATGAGCAATTGCTCATAAATATCTTTAGCTTTGCGACTGCTAGATATTACATAGTCTATTAAGCAACCTGCTTCGATATAGATAATAACATTTACCGATGCCCAAGCGTCCGTGGTTTCTTTAAGTATCCTAGTTTTAAACCCAAAAGCTTCCAATTCAGTGCTGTATAGTTCCAAGAACTTGCCTATGACAATAGGTTTATCCCATTTTTCCCAGTCAAATGTTATTGATAACTCGATTTCGACAGGTTCACCATCACGTTGTATATCAACCCAATTTATGATTTCGAAATCATTATTAGTGTAACTAGAAAAAAACTGGAGCCCCATAGGAATTTCAGTTGCGTCACAATGTAAAACCTTGACTGCAAGTTCATCAGTAAAATCTTCAGAATAGTACGCTAATACAGATGAATCTTTATCTTGCTTTTCAATTGTTAGTAATTCAACCCCATCTTCAGAAATGGTTAGGTTATTATTTTCTTCTTTGAATTCAACTTTCACCTAAACCTCCGAAAGGTATAACGCCCTAATAATGGGCAAAAAATTGTTGGCTAAAATGTTGAGGAACGAAAACAGCCAACTGTTTTTTGTCCTTATTAATTAGCTTGTTATATGCCGTTTTATAACTTAACCAAGCAGTTTTTAAGCAAGGTTGCTGCATGAGTAAAGTTATTTAGCTGACCTTTTATTCCATATGCCCATTTGACGCCATGGAAAAAGTTATTTCTAAACCTGTACACAATTGTTAGACACGTTATTAATTGATCTTTTGCATCAGAATTTTCACCTTTAAGTACAGATAGGACTCTTTTAGGATTATCGTTAGGCCGTAAGTGCAAATTATCATAGTGATGATTTGAATTACCCTCATCGATATAGCGATTCTTAAAATAATCTAATTGCTCTTTAAACCAATCTAGCTCTACATCTAAAAGATCTATTTTTTCTGATATTTTTCTAACGGAAGCTCTTTCATCTAATTTTTGTGCTTCAAATAAAGACCATAACAAAGTAAAACGCTGCAATGCCTCATGTTCATTTTGTGATAAATCAGAAACCCCTGGTGCAACCAATTCAATATCGTCTAGATTCATAGTGAGACTCTTCTATGGCATATAGACATAATGACTCCCACACGGTGTTAGCCTCCGCTTTTCGTGGGTTAGCTTAATTCAAAGCCAGAGCCATAATTAGTTTGTCAAATAACTATACAGCAGAGGCTAACATGAATAAACATAGCATACTTTTTATCGGTCTTGATACACATAAAGAATTCAATGAAGTCGCCTATATTGAAGAACATAGAGGCGCTCAACCTGTTCATCTTGGCCAAATTCCCTCTTCAAAAGTGGCCGTTCAAAAGCTTGTTCGTCAGTTCGAATCTAAATACCCTGGCGCAACGCTACACTTTGTTTATGAAGCAGGTCCCTGTGGTTATTGGATTTATCGATTGATTACCAGCCTTGGCCATTGCTGTTATGTGGTTGCCCCGTCTCTTATTCCTAAAAAACCAGGCGAGAAGATTAAAACCGATAAACGTGATGCCCTTAAGCTCACTAAATTACTTAAATCTGAAGATTTAACACCTATTTATGTTCCCGAGCCTGAAGATGAAGCTGTACGTGATTTATCTCGCGCACGCGAAGTAGCCATGAAAGATTTAAAAGATGCTAAATATCAATTAAAAGCACTGCTGCTTCGTAATAATATTAATTACAAAGGCACTGCAAATTGGTCACAAAAGCATTTACGTTGGCTCACTGAGCTTGTGTTGCCACATCCCGCGCAGCACATCGTTTTACAAGAGTTTTTTCACACGATTAATGAACGAATAAGCCGACTTGAACGGCTAGACAATGAGCTAACACATCACGTCCATCAATGGCGATATTACCCTGTAGTAAAAGCAATACAAGCTATGCGTGGTGTTCGTTTGTTGGTCGCCACTGGCGTTGTGGCTGAGCTTGGCGATTTATCGCGATTCGACCATCCCCGCAAATTAATGAGTTACCTCGGTCTTGTACCCAGTGAACACTCGAGTGGTGGCAAACGCCATATTGGCGCCATCACAAAATGCGGGAACGGCCGAGCAAGGCGCCTTCTTGTGGAAGGTGCACATACTTATCGCTATGCAGCAAATATATCCACAGATATGCAAAAACGACAAGAAGGTTTACCAAAGGACATTATTGATATTGCGTGGAAAGCACAGCTTAGGCTCTGCAAGCGATATAAAAAAATGATAGCCAAAGGGAAACACTACAACCTTGTTGTCACTGCAATTGCCCGAGAAATGATTGCGTACATATGGGCCATTGCTAAAGAAGTGGTGCTTACGCCAGTGAATACAAAACTGAGATTGGCAAGAGTACCCGCATGATAAACGAATTAGAGTTAATGCATGGGATCAAGCATCGGGTGTGGCACAACCACCGACGGCGTTAGGATGGCAATGCAGCTAACGCTGCATTGAACCACGAACATAGACTGAAGACAGGTGCCACGACGAAATAAGTAAGGTCTGCTCTGTTACTAGAAATAGTAATAACCAACGAATATCAGCAAGATAACCGACGACATTACTTGCTTCATCCTATGTATTAACTCGCTCTAATTCGAGCTAAAGTAATTATGGCTTAAAAAGTTAGGCAAGGATCAGTGTGCTTAACTTGACAGTGGGAGTCATACCAACGCCTCGTTAAGAGGCAATAAAATAGTTGGCTAAAATTAGCGACGAAGGAGCAAAAGCCAACTGTTTTTTGTGATCTTCACCCGATAAAGTGGACACCGTCCACGTTTCAATTAACTGCCAATTCAAACTCGGCAGGTGATTTATATCCTAAACTCGAATGCAATCTCTGTCTATTGTAAAAATAATTTAGGTAAACCTTTAATTTTGATAATAGTTTACCGCTGCTCTCAAATTTATTTCCTCGAATTAAATCTGCTTTAAGCGAATGAAAGAACGACTCGACTTCTGCGTTGTCAGTACAGCACCCAGGCCTATTCATACTGGCTTTGATGTTTTTGCTAGCCAAATACTTTTGTACAACGTGAGCACGGTATTCTGCGCCTCGGTCAGTGTGAAATAATACACTCTCTGTTGGCTGTCGTTTCTTTATCGCAAGCCTTAGCGCCTTTAACGTAAGGTCTGTTGTTTTGTTTTTACCAAACGCCCAGCCGATTACTCGACGTGAATATAAGTCGATAACCACAGCAAGGTAATGCCAACGAGCGCCGACTTTTAAATACGTAATATCGCCAGACCATTGCTGATTGATCCCCGTGGCCTTTTCACTATCTTTGCGTTTGTTTTCTATCTCTTTATAAAAGAACTTCACCTTCGCCGGTTTGCTGTAAGTCTTAAGGGCTCTGGCTCTTAAACCGTTTTCTCGCATTAAGCGGGCAACACGTTTTTGGCTTGTGTTTATACCTTCTTTTTTTAGCGCATGAAATACGCGTGGGCTACCATAGGTTTGATGATTTACATTGAAAACGTGCTTTATCTTCAACAACATATTAGCATCTGACAGCGCTCTAGCTGACACTGTTCTGTCACGCCAAGCATAAAACCCACTACGCGAAACATTAAGCCAAGAACACAAGTATTTTACACCTAAGGCTTGTCCGAATTTTTGGATGAATCCAAATCGTTCTGATGTACTTCCGCCAGATACCGTTGCCACTTTTTTAGCAGGTCATTCTCCTGCTTAAGACGCTCATTTTCTTTCTTAAGCTTTTGAATGTTATCCAGCTCTTTTTTTGTTGGGAATTTACTCATTGTTTCATTGTTGCTTTGATAGCGCGGTACGTTTTTAAACTTACCTTCTCGATACTCTTTTCGCCAACGACTCAGCATTAACGGATGAATATTTAGCGCCTCGGCAACGTCCTTTGACATGACATCGTCTCGTAAGCTTAGTTCGACTGCTTTGATTTTAAAATTAACTGGGTAAAACCATGTCTTTCTAGGTTGGGTATATCTAGGCATTTTAGCCTCCTCAAAGTAATGAGGAGGTGTCCACTAAAACGGGTGAGGAGCATTGTCCTTTTAAACGACTTGTTAGGTGCTATTTATGATTACCTATAAACAAGCTATAACTCCGACTCCTGATGCAATACCTACGCATAAAAGCACAAAGCCAATTACACCCAGCCAAAACCGTCTATTTATTTGTTTTTCTATAGCATTTTCAATGGCATCGGGAAGCTCTAGAGAAACAAGTTTTCTTACAGGTAAGTACCCAAAAACGAATATAGATGCGGATAGAATAAATAATAAAATAGGAAGTAGCCAAATTGGGCTTACAATACTAGATATTAACGTATCTTTAGGTATGAATAACTTGAGTAAGCCAATATATGCTGGAATAGCAGCAATTGAAAAGCTAATCATAGATTTACAAAATTCACGACCTGTTTCTATTGATTCGCTTAATAATCGACTTCCAGCGTTCAAAATAGCTTCAGTGTGTGGAGTAATAGGTTTTACGTCTTCTACTTCAAAACTTGCCATTAATTAACCACACTTTCTCTAACTATTACATCATTGATTATTTCACCAAACCCATATTCCATTTTGATGACAGCTTGAAATTTAGTTTTCTTATCAGGGCAAACAAAAGCTCGTTTAAATTGCTTTATTTCTCGCAAAGATGTACCCATATCTGACGTCATTTGATAGAGAACAAAAGACCTATCTACATTTATAGAGTACTCGTGTTTTTCCCTGCATAAAGGGCAAGTTATTTTTAGTTTTTCGTCTTCCATTACTACTCCAAAATAATAATTGGCTGCTAAATTGATTTAGCACCTAACAACTTTGTCTACGACATTTGTCGTTTTATAAACCGACAAATGTCCGTATATTACATTGCATTTATCTTAGCCCTCAAATAAACACCTGTAAACAACTAGTTAACTACAGCTCATACTTCATAAATGAAGAGATACCCCAAAATGGTGGAGATCAGTAATATTAGACAAAACACCACTACTGTATAAACAAACAGTATCGCTAAATATGCCATTTTTCGCTTATAAAACATTCAGCTCACTGGCTGGTAATTTAGCTAGGTGGTTTTAATTTTTGCTGCTGTTGATTATGATGTGCGTATTCCCTGCCTTTTTAAATCCATTAAGGTTTTTCAGTCATTTTATTAAGGATTATTTCATGTCTAGCTATAACGAATCTCCAGAGCAAATTGCACAGGCCACTGAGGGTTATGTGATGCAGCAAACCATGTTGCGTATTAAAGATCCAAAACCGTCGCTGGCATTTTATGAAAATGTATTGGGTATGAAGCTGTTAGGAAAGTACGACTTTCCTGGTATGGAGTTTACTTTGTACTTTTTAGGCTATGAGCAAGATATGCCTAAAGGCGATGATAAAGAAAAAACTCAATGGGTGTTTCGCCGCCCTGCGCTGATTGAACTTACCCATAACTGGGGTACTGAAAACGACGACAGCTTTAGCGGTTATCACAGTGGTAATGAAGAACCAAAAGGATTTGGCCATATTGGTATAAGCGTGCCCGATGTATACGCTGCCTGTGAGCGCTTTGCTAAGTACGATGTGGAGTTTGTAAAACAGCCAGATGGCGGCTCAATGAAGGGTCTTGCCTTTATTAAAGACCCTGATGGTTACTGGATTGAAATACTTTCGCCAGAGGGCATTACAGACATTATTCAATCGCAATAAAACCTATTAAACATAAAAAAGCCTGCAAATGCAGGCTTTTTGTTTACAAGTACTGTGAAAAACTTGAATTTTTTAACGTCGTAGTGCATCTATACGTGCATCAAGCGGTGGGTGAGATGAAAACAACTCAGCCATGCCTTTACCACTTGCGATACCAAAGGCCATCATTGAGCCTTCTAATTGCGATGGGTGGTTTTGCTTTAATCGCTCAAGGGCTGAACGCATTTTGTCTGCGCCTACTAACTGAGCTGCACCGTTGTCGGCTGCAAATTCACGTTTGCGGCTGTAATGGGCAACCACCACACTTGCTAGTACACCAAATAATACTTGGAATAACATATCGAATAAGAAGTAAGTCCAGCTGCTGCCGCCCTCTTCTTCATCGCTATTTATAAAATTATCTACAATGCCCGCCAACACTTTTGCGGCAAAAATAACAAAGGTATTAACGACACCTTGAATAAGCGTTAGCGTTACCATGTCGCCATTAGCCACATGCGATACTTCGTGCGCAAGCACAGCTTCGGCTTGATCTTGGCTCATGTTATGTAATAAACCCGTGCTTACCGCCACCAGCGAGTTATTTTTACTCGGGCCGGTTGCAAAAGCGTTCATTTCTGGGCTGTCGTAAATAGCCACTTCAGGCATATTAATACCGGCTTTTTTAGCTTGCGCGGCAACCGTGTTCATTAACCACTGCTCGGTTTCGTTACTTGGTTTTGTAATAACCTGCGCACCGGTTGATTTTTTCGCCATCCATTTCGACATATACAAAGAAATAAATGACCCACCAAAACCAAATACAGCAGCTATTAATAAAATACCACCCAGGCTACGATGGCTTAAGCCCAGCGCACTCATTATGATTGAAAGCACAACACCTAATACCAACATAACCGCGAGGTTAGTTAATAAAAACAAAAATACACGTTTCATACATGGTCTCCAAAAATAACATTTATTGCTGAGCGATTTCTTTTTGTTGATCGGCCATAGCAATTACTGCGTCATGACACACTATGTCATAACGTCAACGCTATTTTGTGACAAACTATGTCATAACGCAAGGGATATTTTTAAAGTTTTATATATATTTAATTAAGTTAAGCTTTTTAGGTTTTTTCTGTTTAACAGTAAAAATGCACTTATAAAAACAATATAATTCAATACGTTATTTTATTTTTATACTATACGCTTTTATATATACCGTGATTCACATTTGCCATATCTGTGGGGAAGCCTCGCTCTTTTGCAAGTACTTGTGCAATTTTACTTATATCTTCATTACAACTGTTCTTAAGGTAGGCCCATTGGTGATGCTTAAGGTGGTTATTACTGTCGTGTTCTGTGCAAATTAAACCAAGCTTTATAAATTCAGCTACTATTTCGTCAGCAGCGATCAAAGTTGATGACGCTTTTACATTTTCGGCTCGTGCGTAGCTAATATGCGAATATAAGCTTACGTCTGCAACGCGCAAGGTGTCGTCTTCGCCTGGGATCTGTTGGCCGCCAAACAAGGCATTGTTTTGCGTATTAGCGTTTTTAAATGCTGGTACAAACTCAGCCACATAATCAATCGCTTTTTGACCACGTGCTTTTAGCACCTGCCGATCCCAACCATTATTTATATAATTCAAGTACTTAGTAGGCAGTTGTGGCTGTGCCGTTTGCTCGACTGTATCTGCTAGGCCATCGTTAAACAAGGTAATTGAGTTAGTCATACCATGAATTTGATAATAGCCATTAGTGTACGGCGTTAATTGTGCCATGCCCTCGGGTGTGCCTCGGTTACCATAAATAATAATTTCGGGTATTTTCCCGCCAGCGCCTTGCCAGTGTGCAATGTATGAGGCTTTAAATTCGACCATACGCTTGGGCTTTACGCCTACCATGTCATCAACAATACCGGTTTGAAAGCCACAGGCGTTTATAAGGTAATCTACTTCTGCTGTTTGGGTCTTGTTGCTTTGGTTGTTTTGATATTCAATTTTCCATTTTGGCATTTGATTTTTAGCACTACTTTGCTCAACTTTGCTGACTTGCTTTACCTCTGTGCTGGTAAGCACGTTAGCGTGTTCGTACTGGGCAAGCGCAAGCTGTGCACTTGCTGATAATCTAAATATATTCCAACCGTATTCTTGAACAACAATAAGTGGGTATTTTACTTTGTTTAAGTTTAAATGCTTAGCAACGGGGATCATCCACTCATCTAGCGTTTTAGGCTCAGTAACCTGCTCTTTTTTACTCAAGGTTATCATTTGCTCATGGCTATAAAGCTGATAGTAATTATCAGGCTCGCCAAGAACTTTATTATTATGATCTTGTTCAATTAAGTCTTTATATGCGTTAGTAAGCTTGTCTAACCTTGGCAGTAAATCATCCGGTGAATCATCATCACGCGTTGGCACAGCAAATACAGTTGGGCGTACATCTATGCTGTAAGGATATAGTCGTAAAATATCAATACATTGTTTAAGTAAATCTATACAGTCTTGATCTGGAATTTCACGGTATAAATTACCACCGGCGTGCAGATGACACATAGGAGGGCCGTCAATAAGTGACTTTTTTTTCTCAAATATAGTCGTTTTTATGCCCAATGCCGCAAGGCGAATCGCAATTGTTGCCCCTGCAGTTCCCCCACCTAAAATACCTACATGGGTTTTAGGCAGAGCACTTTTTGCTAGATCTGATTCGGCCTTAACCTGCGTACTATAAGCGTAGTTCTTAATAAATGGGTGGGTCATGGTATTTGTTATTTCCTTAGTAACAATAGCACTGTGTAATTAGCGTTATATATGCATACAAGGTGTGTATTTCAAGGCGCTAAACATATTTATTAAACCGGTGTATTTAATATATAAACTGCTTTGTATATTTATAAAATTACAAAGCAGTATAGTTTAGGCATTTATAGCAAGTGCAGTAAGCAGGGTTTTATAAATTTGTAATTTAGGGGTTTGCTCGGTATAGGGGCTTATAGCAAGCAACGGGAATGGTAAACGTGTTTTAAGCGAATCTAGATTTGCTTGGTATTCATCCATGGTGAAATCAACTTGGTTAGCAATCCAGCCAATGCAATTAACACCCATACTTTGCATATGTGCTGCAGTGAGTAATGCATGATTAATACAGCCTAGTTTCATCCCTACCACTAATATTACCGGTAGTTGCTCTGCTTTTACCCAGTCGTATAAATATTCGTTATTATTAATTGGCAATGCCCAGCCGCCCGCACCTTCTGTTAGCAGGTAGTCTGCACCTTGTTGCTTCACATTTTTATAAGCGGTACGTAGCTTTTCAACGCTTAGGGTTACTCCCACTTGCTCTGCTGCAATGTGCGGAGCTATGGCGGGCTCAAAAGCAAACGGATTAATTATGTCGTATTTAGCACTCACAGTTGCGCTTTCCATTAGCATTAAGGCATCGGCATTCACAAGCTGTTCAAACGCAAGTTCACACCCTGATGCAATCGGTTTAAAACCTATTGCACGCTGCTTATGTTGGGCGAGTAATTTTAATAGCAAACTAGTTACGTGGGTTTTACCAGCGTCGGTATCGGTACCGGTAATAAAAAATTGCTGCATTGCCTTACCTTTAAATTTTTGCTTTTTCTAATGATAACAATACCACATGGTAAGATACATGGGCTTGGTTGTTTATAAGCGGATACGCCGCACATACTTTTTGTAGCGCCGATTTAGTTAATAGACCAGGGCGTTGGCTTGCTTTATTTTTCGACGTTGCACCAATGGCTTTAATTGAACTAATCGCTTTAAGGGGGCTGGTAAACTCATCGGTATAAATAACCTCTGTCGCGTTATTAATAATAAACCCAGCCCTTTTGACCGATTGGTTTATATTATCGCTACTTAAAAAGTTATTAATGTGGCTATGCGAATCGAGCGTGGCAAACGCCGTTTTTATTTCATGTAGTGAGCCTTCAACCACCATACTTATGTACGCCTGCCCGCCAGGCTTTAAAGCTGAATGTAATGAATACATTAGCATTTCAAAATTAGCCGACCACTGCATCGCAAAATTACTAAATACCACATCAATACTATTTTGTTGAAATGGTAAGTTATCCATGTCGGCGCAAATACGCGGGGCGTTTACTGCACTATTTTTAAGCATGGTAAGGCTTAAATCCATGGCAATTACCTGTTTATATATTCCTTGTAACTCTTCGGTATTCACTAACGGCCCCGCGCCTAAATCAACACAGTGTTTGTGCTTTGTGCTCACATCAAGCTTAATGAGTTTAATTAAATCAATTGCGGCTTGTTTTTGCACATGTGCGTGGGCTACATATTGGCTTGCCGCCGTTGAAAACTTGCGTTGCGTTACCTGCTTTAAACTATTAACAGCTAAACAAGCTAACGGTGACTTTATACGCGAGTTCGTATTTGCAGCGTGTGCGCTTATCATGCAATGGCCTTTTTTAAACAATTTACCAATGTTGTAATATCTTGCTCGGTATGGGCGGCGGTTAAAATAACGCGTAGCCTTGAGGTATTATGCTGCACCGTGGGCGGACGAATAGCGGTTAGCCAAATCCCCTGTTGTTTGAGCTGCTCACAGGCTTTTAAAGTCTGTTCGGCACACCCTAAAACTAAGGGTTGAATGGCAGTGGTCGAATCCATTAAGGCAATTTTGTGCTCATTGGCTAAACGTTTAAATAAAGCAATATTGGCGTTTAATTTTGCTCGCTTGTCGTTAGCATCACGTATGGTTTTAATTCTTGATAATGTATGCGAAGCAATAAAAGGCGACATTGCGGTCGAATAAGTGTAATCGCGGTTAAACTGCAGCATGTAATCAATAAATTCACTCGAACCTAATACACACGCCCCGCTACTTGCCACCGTTTTACCAAAGGTGATCACTAAAATATCTGGCAAATTCTCTGCCGCTATAAGTGGCTCACAGCTCCCCAAACCCGATTTACCCAGTACGCCAAAGCCATGCGCATCGTCTATCATTAACCAGGCGTTATGTGCTTTAGCTAAACTCAGTAACTCAATTAAAGGTGCTTGGTCGCCATCCATCGAGAATACACCCTCACTCACGATCAATTTATACTTAGCATTGGACTTTTCGAGCCGTGAACGTAAATGATTCATGTCGTTATGGTTAAAGCGTACAAGTGCCGCGTTTGCATGCAGTGCACCGTCGATTAAGCTCGCATGATTAAGTTTATCCTGAAAAATCGCACTTTGCTGAGCAATGGCTTTATCTTGAAATAGCGCTTTTATAACACTGCTATTAGCACTAAAGCCCGAATTAAACAGCATGGCATTTTTATAGCCCAACTGAGCACATAAGTATTTTTCGAGCTGTTGCTGCGCACCTTGATAGCCTGTTACTAAAGCAGAGCTATGACTTCCTAGGCTCTGCATGCCATCAAGCAAAGTGGGTTCATCGGCAAAGCCTAGGTAGTCGTTACTGGCAAAGTTAAGATAGCGTTTATTATCAACTATAATTTCACGCGCACTGGCTTGCTCAATAACATAACGCTTGCGGTTAAGCGCGCTTTGCTGGCGCGCTTGTAAATGGCTATTTATAAAATCAAATGACATAGCAATACACAATATTAAGCAGGATAAAACAATTCTGAACTGGCTTTATCGGCCACTTTAGAGGATAACGACGCAGCAACGGCTTCATCTGAATAGTCTTCCGCCGTTTCAGGGTTCATACCCAGCTTTTTAATTAATTGCATATCGGCATCTGCTTCTGGGTTTTCGGTAGTCAGGAGTTTATCACCATAAAAAATGGAATTAGCACCGGCAAAAAAACACATCGATTGCATTTGCTCATTCATTGCGCTGCGCCCTGCCGATAAACGTACATAGCTATGCGGCATCATAATACGCGCGGTGGCAATAGTACGAATAAACTCAAACTGATCTAAGTCGTCTACGTTTTCAAGCGGTGTCCCTTTTACTTTTACTAGCATATTAATAGGGACGCTTTCTGGTTGCTGCGGTAAATTAGCCAATTGCATTAATAACCCATAACGATCGCTGGGTTGCTCACCCATACCGACAATACCGCCAGAACAAACTTTCATACCGGCATCACGCACATGATCAATAGTGTTTAGTCTGTCTGCAAAGGTACGGGTAGATATAATTTGTTCGTAGTATTCAGGTGAGGTATCTAAATTATGATTATAGTAGTCAAGCCCTGCATCACTCAATGCATGGGCTTTTTCATTGGTAAGCTTACCTAGGGTCATACAGGTTTCAAGGCCAAGCTCTTTTACTTCTTTAACCATTTTTGAAATGTACGGCATATCACGGTCTTTAGGATCTGACCACGCAGCGCCCATACAAAAACGGGTTGCACCCTTTTGTTTTGCAAGGCGTGCTTGCTCTACTACTTTTTCTACTTCTAGCAGGCGCTCTCGTTCTAGGTCGGTTTTATAATGACCCGACTGCGGGCAATATTTACAATCTTCAGGGCAAGCACCTGTTTTTATTGATAGTAAAGTAGAAATTTGCACCTGATTAGGATTAAAATTAGCACGGTGTACGGTCGCGGCTTTAAAAAGCAGATCGTTAAACGGCATTTCAAATAAGGCTTTAACCTCGCTATGGGTCCAATCGTGGCGAACTGTTGCAAGCTCCATAATACTCTCTTTTATTTTTTGCTCTTGGTGTTATTGGCTTAGAATACGTATTGCCGTACCATTGTCAACGAAGCTAACTTAATTAAAGTTTACATATGAACACAAAACACACAATAGACCTTGATTTTGACCGAAATCACATTTGGCACCCTTATACATCAATGACTCAACCAATTCCGGTTTATCCTGTTACACACGCCAATCACGACCTTATACACCTAGAAACAGGCGAGAAACTCATTGACGGTATGGCCTCTTGGTGGAGCGCAATACATGGCTACAATCATCCCGTTTTAAATAATGCGATGACAGAGCAAATCAATAAAATGAGCCATGTAATGTTTGGCGGCATTACCCATTACAGCGCAGTGGAGCTTTGTAAAAAGCTAGTAGCAATAACGCCCGAGCATTTAAATAAAGTATTTTTAGCCGACAGCGGCTCGGTAAGTGTTGAAGTAGCGATTAAAATGGCGCTGCAGTATTGGTTAAGCCAAGGCATTAATACTAAACAAAAGTTAATGACTCCGTTTAAGGGCTATCATGGCGATACCTTTGCGGCCATGAGTGTGTGCGATCCGGTTAATTCTATGCATAGCTTGTACTCTGGCTTTTTACCTGAGCATGTATTTGTACCTGCACCTGTTAGCCAATTTCATGACGAGTTTAATCAAGCCGAGGCGGATGAACTAGAACACTATTTTTTAAAACACCACCAGCATGTTGCCGCCTTTATTATTGAACCCATAGTACAAAACGCAGGAGGAATGAACTTTTATCACCCTGAATATTTAGCCTGTGTGCGCAAGTTATGTACTCAATACGATGTATTGCTCATTTGTGATGAAATTGCCACAGGCTTTGGCCGTACAGGTAAAATGTTTGCTGTAGAGCACGCCAATGTACAGCCAGATATACTTTGTATTGGCAAGGCACTCACCGGCGGCACCATGACCTTATCAGCCACGTTAACGACCGATAAAATAGCGATAGGCATTAGCGAAGGTGAAGCCGGTGTTTTGATGCACGGACCTACATTTATGGGCAATCCACTCGCCTGCGCTGTGGCATGTGCCAGTATAGACTTATTGCTTGAACAAGATTGGCAAAAACGAATTTGTGAAGTAAACCAAGCACTTCAACAATTACATCAGTGTGGCTCACTTACTGATGTAGCTAATGTGCGCACTTTAGGTGCAATTGGCGTGGTAGAGCTGACAGATGAGGCAGGAATAGTAGATGTAGCTAAAATACAGGCTTATTTTGTTAGCCAAGGAGTGTGGATACGCCCATTTGGTAAGTTAATTTACTTAATGCCACCGTATATAAGTGACGATGCCAGTATTAAACAGCTTTGCGATGCTATATATAACGCCATAAAGGGTAAACATTACGTATAGATGGTTAATTATTTTAGCCACTAAAGTTAAAATTAAATTGATATTTCTATTTAGTTATTATTCCTCTGTAAAGTTTAGTAAATTTAACCCTTTGGCTTGATTTAGTGTGTTGATCTAAGGGATGTTTAGGGATATGATAATGACTATCATTTACAATAACATTTATGGACTCACTTGCTATGAAAATATTACTTAAGCCTGCCAAGACATTAAGTGCAACTTTTTTACTCGCTTCTGCGATTTTTGCACAACCGGCACTTGCTAACGGCCCAATTGGTGAGCATGTTAATCACCTTCAAGCTAATTTAAAAACCTACAACGAAGACGTTGAGTGGATGGTTTCAAAGGTTGATACCCTAGTAAGCGATTACGAGAAAAAAGGCGCTAAAGCAGTTAACACTGATGACTTAATTGAGTACTGGGAATCGGTTAAATTTCACAGCGCTATAGAAACAAATTACGTTCCTGTGTATGCCTCTATATGGCAAGGTTTGTATGGCATAAAAATGGCTATTGATAACAAAAAGCCAGCCTCAGAAGTACGTTTGCAGCAACAAGCAATGAACAATGCTTTATGGCAAGGCCTAGGCGCAGTTAAGTTAGCGGCTCAGTTTCAACAAAAAGGGTTATTAAAAAGCGTTAAAGCCACAGCAACAAAAGAAATGACGCAAAGCGCGACCATTGACGAAATTAAACACAAATTAGACCGAGTGGTTGCTAAATACGCAGAACGTTTAAGCGATGAAGCAACCAGCATAGTTCACGATACTTACTTGCATTTATTTGAAGGCGTTGAAGGCACACTCATTGAGCAAGACGCTAACTTAGTAGAAGTACTTGAAAAAGACTTTAACGTAACCCTACCGCAGGCTATTTCAGCTAATAAAACAGTAGACCAAGTACGTGACGTAGTTGTTGATATGCAAACTAAGTTAACTCGTGCACAAACGCTAATTGAAAAAGCAGAAAAGTCACGTAAGGATGTATTTTAAGTGGAACGCAGAACCTTTATTCAAGGCTTAGCTGCGTTAGGGATAGCTGGCGCTTTGCCGCTATCGCTTTCACACGCGTTTGCCGCTGATATTGCCAACCCCGTGTCGGTAGATACATTACCTAAACTAAAAGGCGCACTCACCCTTTATTTGGGACGTGGTGAAGGTGGCTTATACGAAAACGTTTTACAAGCCATTCAAAAAAAGAACCCGGATTTAGACCTAGCTATTCGACGCGGCCCAACTGCAGCTTTGGCTAATACGATTGTTGCCGAAGCTAAAGCGGGTGTTAAACGTGCAGACTTATTTTGGGCTGTCGATTCGGGCGCTATTGGTTTAGTAACCGATGCAGGGCTTGCTAAACCTATGCCTAGTGATTTATCTGCACAACTACAACCACAGTTTAGATATGATGAGTGGGCACCTGTAACTGGTCGTATACGTACTTTGCCATTTAATACTGAGCGTTTAACCAAAGAGCAAATTCCAACAAGCATTATGGAAATAGCCGACAGTGATTTAAGTATTGGTTGGGCACCCGCTTATGCTTCTTTTCAATCGTTTGTTACCGCTATGCGAATTTTAGAAGGCGATGATAAAACTGCTAAATGGCTTAAAAAAGTGCAAAAACGCTCAAAAACTTACGCTGGCGAACTCGGTGTAGTAATGGGCGTTGAACGTGGTGAAGTAGATATTGGTTTTGCTAATCACTACTACACGTTACGTTTGAAGTCTGGTAAGCCCGACGCTAAACTCGATCTTGCATTTACAGAGCAAGATGCCGGTTGTTTAGTGAATGCCTCCGGTATTTTATCGCTATCTGACGACCCACTAGCAACTAACTTTATGCGCTATTTACTCAGCGTTGAAGTACAGAGTTATTTAGCGAGCGAAGCGTATGAAATTCCGCTAGTAAATGACATAAAGCAACCTGATGGCTTGCCTAAATTAACCAGTATTTCGCCACCTAAAATAGACTTAACCCAGTTGGCTGACTTACGTCCAACTATTGACTTAATGCGCAGCAGCGGCGTTTTATAATGCGAATACCACCATCTTATCCTATGGCGCTGCTTGCAGCGCTTGTTACCCTTACCCCTATTTTTGTTTTAATAACGCTTGCCAGTGACGCAAGCTCTTTTTTTGATAGCCATAATTTAACCATTTTAGGAAATACCCTGTCGTTAATGGGCTTAACTGTATTAGGCTCAATTTTAATTGGTGTGCCACTGGCGTTTATTAGCGCTTATGTGCAGCTGCCATTTAAAAAGTTTTGGTTAGTAGTATTTGCCGCCCCTTTAGCTATACCAAGTTATATTGGTGCATTTACGCTTTATGCTGCATTTGGCCCTGGTGGTGAAATACATAACTTACTTGGTTTTGAAACCCCTTCTATGTATGGCTTAACTGGCGCCGCCATTGTAATGACCCTATATACCTTCCCGTTTGTAATGATGACAACCCGCTCCTCCCTACTTAGCTTAGATGCGAGCATGGTCAATGCAGCGCGTACATTGGGGATGTCGATGACACAAAGCGTGTTTAAAGTTATTTTGCCCCGTGTTGTAAATGGTATTGCTGCGGGCTCGTTACTCGTTGCCTTATATACGCTATCAGACTTTGGTACACCGGCAATAATGCGTCTAGATACCTTCACTCGCGTTATTTATGTAGAATATAACGCCTTTGAACTGAGCCGTGCGGCTATGCTGTCTATGCAGTTAATGGTGATTGTTGGCTTTTTACTAATGATTGAATCGCAAATTAAAACTGCGTCTGAACGCCAAGGCCGGCCCCTTATTTTATTCCCAAAAAAATGGCAATTAGGCGCGATGTTTGCCACCTTTGCACCAATTTTATTACTTGCTATTGGCTTACCACTCGCAGTATTTACACTTTGGCTAATGCGTGATGGTTTTAGTTCGTTTGATTTTAGTATTGCTTGGCACTCTACTTACGCTTCAGCCATTGCAGCTATTGTTACAGTTATTGTGGCTATTCCTGTAGCGCATGCAGCATTAACTGGAAAAGCAGGTAAAGTAATGGAACGCGTTACTTACTTTGGTTTTGGTATTCCGGGGATTGTTATGGGCACAGCGCTTGTATATGGCGGCTTACAACTGCCATTTTTATATCAAACACTGGGCTTGTTGATCATTGCTTATATGCTACGTTTTTTACCGCTTGCGGTTGGCTCTGTGCGTACCAGCACCGAGCACCTTGATCCAAGCTTAGTAAAATCAGCCCGTGTGTTAGGCGCAAGCCCACGTGAAGCTTTCACACGTATTACTTTACCACTGACTATGCGTGGTATTATTGCAGGGGCCGCTTTAGTCTTTTTAGAGTCGATGCGTGAATTAGAAGCCACACTATTATTGGGTCCAACTGGTTTTGAAACCTTATCTACGTATTTATGGCGTGTTTACGAAGCTGGTTATTTTGGCCGCGCAGCAATACCTGGTTTATTGTTAGTGGTGATTTCGGCGGCGGCTTTAGCTATTATGATGTCTGGCGAGAAACGCAACCAGTTTGAACATTAAGGATTTTATATAAATGCTATCTGTAAGTAAGTTGTCTATAGATTATGGCAGTAATCGTGTTGTTAGTGACTTAAATTTCACTTTAGGTGAAAGCGAAATTTTAATGCTTGTTGGTCCAACAGGTTGTGGTAAAAGTACTATTTTACAAGCCCTAGCTGGGCTTTTACCAATTAGCGAGGGTGAAATTAAAGTTGCTAAATGGACTGCTACACCAAAGTATACTGTAGCCCCTGAAAAACGCAGTGTGGGTATGGTGTTTCAAGACTTTGCGCTGTTTCCCCATTTAACGGTTGAGCAAAATGTGTGTTTTAAACTAAAAGACACAAACCCTGCTGATCATTGGATAAAGCTACTCGGTTTAGATGCGTTTAGACATAAAAAACCAGCGACACTTTCAGGGGGGCAAAAACAGCGTGTTGCATTAGCGCGCACCCTAGCCCACCAGCCAGACTTTGTATTACTTGATGAGCCACTATCAAACTTAGACGCGGCTTTAAAAGACATGCTACGTTGGGACATACGTAATGCGCTTAAAGAAGCCGGCGTACCCGCTATTTGGGTAACGCACGATCAAGAAGAAGCACTTTCGGTGGGCGATCGCGTGGGTGTACTAAAAGGCGGAAAAATACAGCAAATTGATAGCCCAGAGCAATGCTTTAGTGCACCCAACAATCGCTTTGTGGCACGCTTTCTAGGTGAAGCTAGTTTTATAAAAGGAACGCTGAATAACGGCCAAGCACTTACCGATATTGGTAATGTTCCCGCTCATGGTGTTGACTGTGAAAACGGTGAGGTAGAGGTGTTACTTCGTCCAGATGATGTATTATTAGTACAAAGCAGTGTAGGAAATAATGGCGAAGTAATTTGGGTTCGCTTTGAAGGCGGCAGCAGATTATGCGCCATAAAACTAGCCTGTGGTACTGTGGTTACAAGTCGCGTGAGTCATGAAGTAGTGGTAAATCCTGGTGATAACGTACATGTATCGCTTAGTACCTCTCATCCACTGGCGGCATTTAAAAGCTAGCGCTTTATATATTCTACTTTGGAGGAAACTATGAACGGACCAAATCCAAACAATCCATCACCTATGGAAGGGTTTCCTCAAGTATGTTATTTAAAAGACTTTATCACCTCTGCGAATATAGAGGTTGGTGATTATACCTATTACGACGACCCTGATGGCCCTGAAAACTTTGAAAAAAATGTACTTTACCATTTCGATTTTATCGGGGACCGTCTTATCATAGGTAAGTTTTGTGCGATAGCTAAAGACGTTACTTTTATAATGAATGGGGCTAATCATCAAACCTCCGGCTTTTCTACCTATCCATTTTTTATATTTGGCAATGGCTGGGAAAAATCTGCACCTCAACAAGGTGATTTACCTTTTAAAGGTGATACTGAAATAGGTAATGATGTGTGGATAGGTTACAACGCTACTATTATGCCTGGGGTCAAAGTTGCTGATGGTGCCATTATAGCAAGTAAATCTGTGGTAACGTCTGATGTGCCCGCCTATAGCATTGTTGGCGGTAACCCTGCAAAATTGATAAAAAAGCGTTTTGATGATGCGACAATTAATAAACTTTTAGCAATTGCATGGTGGGACTGGAGCAGTGAAAAAATCACCGCTCATTTAGATGCCATTACACACTCTGATATAGACGTATTAGCTAAAATTTAATAATTACCACTCAAACATGTAGGCCATTTTACTAATGGTTTTTAACGGTATGTTATGGCTATTGCGTTTAGCGTATAAGTGTTGCATTGATTTATCTTTCACTTCGCCAACAATCACTTCTTTTACCTGGTAGCCTAAAGCAATGGCTGCTTGTGAATAGGCAATAAATTCCCACTTTTTGATATTGGTGTTATCCACTATTACCAGTTCAATGCCTTGTGCTAAGGCATTAATAAAACGGGCCAAGTTTAAATTATGATATTGCGATAATTTAAACTTATCAAAATGGTACTCACCCTGCTCGTTAACAAAGTAATCATCTGTTGAGCAAATAAAATATTGGCTTTCATCTGCTCCGGAAAGTTCCTCGGCGAGATTTTGCGCATAATATGACTTACCACTGCCTGGTAGCCCTCGTAAAATAAAAACTTGTTTCATAGCATCCATTTTTTATTAATACGTCACTTCGGTTTATTTAGTAATAATGCCACAAATTGATGAAATTTCAGAGCAACAAATGGTAATAGTGGTTATTTAACTGCAAAAATTGGTTAAAAAAACAACGTACCACTAAAAACTTTTAAAGAGTTGCCCACAACAGTTTTTTTATTTTACTTTACTAGGTATTATACAAGGTTCAAGTGCAGTGACCTCAAATGCTAAAAAGCATGAGTAACGCACAGTTAATTTATATAGTTAGGCAACTTATATCATTGGAGTGAAGATGAGCCATTTAGCGATTTCAGAGCTATTAAAAGGCAATGTTGCGGTAGACAGCCAAGTAACCATTAAAGGCTGGATCCGTACACGCCGCGATTCAAAAGCAGGAATATCATTTTTAGCCGTTCATGACGGTTCGTGTTTTGATCCTATTCAAGCGGTAGTTCCTAATTCACTGAATAATTATGATGAAGTTACAAGCTTAACAGCAGGCTGTTCTGTGTCGGTTACCGGTGTATTAGTACAATCAGCAGGACAAGGTCAATCTTTCGAAATTCAAGCTAACTCAGTGACTGTGTTGGGTTGGGTTGAAAACCCAGACACCTACCCAATGTCGGCTAAACGCCACAGCATTGAGTATTTACGCGAACACGCTCACCTTCGCCCTCGCACTAATATGATTGGCGCAGTAACACGTGTCCGTAACTGTTTAGCACAAGCAATCCACCGCTTTTACCATGAGCAAGGGTTTTACTGGATCAGCACGCCAATTATTACTGCAAGTGACTGTGAAGGCGCAGGTGAGATGTTCCGCGTATCAACGCTTGATATGCAAAATCTGCCAATGACAGACAAAGGCGAGATTGATTACAGCGAAGACTTTTTTGGTAAAGAAGCCTTTCTAACGGTATCTGGCCAACTTAATGGTGAAACGTACGCTTCAGCAATGTCAAAAATTTACACCTTTGGCCCAACGTTCCGTGCAGAAAACTCTAATACTTCACGCCACCTTGCTGAATTTTGGATGGTAGAGCCAGAAGTTGCGTTTGCTGATTTAGAAGACATCGCAAAACTGGCTGAAAACATGCTTAAGTACGTGTTTAAAGCCGTATTGGAAGAACGCCGTGACGACATGGAATTTTTCGCATTACGTGTTGAAAAAACAGCCATTAGCCGTTTAGAAGAATTTGTTGAAAAAGACTTTGCCCAAGTTGACTACACCGACGCTGTAGAGATTTTAAAAGCGTGTGGCAAGAAATTTGAGTACGACGTTGAATGGGGTGTAGATTTACAGTCTGAGCACGAGCGCTACCTAGCTGAAGAACACTTTAAAGCACCGGTTGTTATTAAAAACTACCCGCGTGATATTAAAGCATTCTACATGCGCCAAAACGAAGACGGCAAAACTGTTGCTGCTATGGACGTAGTAGCACCAGGTATTGGTGAGATCATTGGTGGTTCACAACGTGAAGAGCGTCTTGATGTATTAGATGCACGCCTTGAAGAGATGGGCTTAAACAAAGAAGACTACAGCTGGTACCGCGATCTACGTAAATACGGTAGCGTGCCACACTCTGGCTTTGGTTTAGGGTTTGAGCGCTTAGTTGCTTATGTTACCGGTATGGGTAACGTACGTGATGTAATTGCGTTCCCACGTACTAAAGGCAGCGCAACTTACTAAGCTAAGCTTTGTAACGTTAAATAAAAAAACCAACCCGCGGGTTGGTTTTTTATTGTCTGATATATTAATTTGCATAAATACTTGAACAATTTGCCTCCCGCTTAGGGAAGCAAATTGTTATAAATACTAAATCTTTATAAATATTTTTCGTTTATAAAGCATATTCGAAATTACCCAAAAGCCAATAACATGCAATAAAGCAAAGGTGAACGATGCCAATTTAGCGCTCATAACTAAGGCGAGTTGCTGATACATCCAATCCCCTAAGTTTAGCTCTCCAATATTAATCAGTGAATAGCTCAGTACCCACACAGCCGATAATACATATATAAACAGTGGGTTTGATCCATACACAATTAATGGATTAACAAGACGCTCAGGTTTAACAATGTCACAAAGCCAAACAAAAAATGCCAACACAAAACAAGCAATCCCGGATGTGTAAATAACAAAGCTACTGGTCCAAAGTGATTTATTAATTGGCATAACCATTGAGGTTAATTGCCCGATAACAACTGCAACTACACCAATAACTAATAAACGCTTAATGCTTGTCCACTGGCTACTTGTGCTCGTTAACAGGCGGGTCACTTCAAAACCAAACAAGACACTCACCACAGAGGGTAACGTACTGATCAGCCCTTCTGGATCAAATGCTAGCCCTTTGCCTTGCCATAAATGCGACTCACCTAGTACGGCAATATCAACCGCTCTAACTAGGTTATGTTCGAGTGTATAAGCGTTTTCAGCGCCAACGCTTAACAGTAATAACCAATAAGCAACTAAGATAATAACCGATAGCGTTAACACCCCTCGCCTATTTAAAAACAACACACAGATAGACGCTAAAATATAGGCTATCCCTATACGTTGCAGTACACCTAATATTCTCAAGTTTTCAATATTGGTAGTAAAGGGATAAATATTTAAAGCTAGACCAATGGCAAATATAATTGCTCCACGTTTAACTAGTCTTAATACTTGGCTAGCACTGGCTGCACTGTTCGTTTTTTTGAACGAAAAAAACATCGCAGAGCCAATAATAAACATAAAAAACGGAAAAATTACATCTGTAGGGGTACAGCCATGCCAATCTGCATGAAGTAAAGGGGCATACACATGGGACCACGATCCCGGAGTGTTTACCAGTATCATTAACGCTATGGTTAGCCCACGCATAGCATCAAGTGCTTTATACCTTGTCATTTTGGCTCCTATTTAATAATTTGTATTTCTACAAATGACAACGCTGTCACTTTGTAGTAAAAAAACTTAAATCGCAAGTAATTTAGATAAGTGGAGTTGTTGAATTAAAAAAGCCGCAGAATCAATAATGAAACGGCGGCTTTAAATCAGAATTTGTTACTTTAGGAGCGGTTTATTGCTTTCCTTTATAGTGCTTGCTCTAACTGTGGTAAAACATCAAATAAGTCAGCAACTAAACCGTAATCAGCTACTTGGAATATTGGCGCATCAGGGTCTTTATTAATGGCAACAATAACTTTTGAATCTTTCATACCTGCAAGATGCTGAATGGCACCACTAATACCCACAGCAATATATAAATTAGGCGCGACAATTTTACCTGTTTGCCCTACTTGCATATCGTTAGGCACAAAGCCCGCGTCAACCGCTGCACGTGATGCACCAATAGCGGCACCGAGTTTATCGGCAATGCCATTTAATAATGCAAAATTTTCACCATTTTGCATACCACGACCACCCGAAATAACCACATCTGCAGCCGTTAGCTCTGGACGCTCTGATTCAGTTTGTTCAACACTAACAAAACTGCTTAACTGTGAATCAGAGACTGCATCTACAGCGGTTACATTAGCTGGAGCTTGCTCGCCTTGTAAATCAAAGCTACTTGCACGTACTGTGATCACTTTTTTACTATCGAGCGATTTAACCGTTGCAATAGCATTACCCGCGTAAATTGGACGTTTAAATGTATCAGCGTCAATTACATCAATAATTTCTGAAATTTGCGCTACATCTAATAATGCGGCAACACGCGGCATAAAGTTTTTACCTGTAGTAGTTGCACTTGCCATAATATGGCTGTAACTATCTGCAAGTGATAACACTAGATCTGTCATGCTTTCAGCAATTTGATGCTCATAAACTGCATTATCAGCAAGTAAAACATTCGCAACACCCTCAATGCTCGCGAGTGACTCACTCATGGCGCCAAGGTTTATGCCTGCTAATAATACATCTACGTCAAAGCCTAATTTTTTAGCGGCATTAATCGTTTTTGAGGTTTCTGGTTTTAAGGCACCGTTATCGTGCTCTGCAATTACAAGAGTTTTCATTTAAATCACCTTTGCCTCTGTTTTAAGTTTTTCTACAAGCTGTGCAACATCTTCAACAATAATCCCGCCGCTACGTTTTGCTGGCTCTTCTACACTGACCAATTCAATACGCGGGGCTAAATCTACACCTAGCGAATCAGCCGCAATAACTTCTAACGGTTTGCGTTTGGCTTTCATAATATTAGGTAGCGACGCATAACGTGGCTCATTCAAACGTAAATCTGTGGTGACTATTGCGGGTAAATTAAGTGCAACGGTTTGTAAACCGCCATCGACTTCACGAGTGACATTTACTTTGTCATTTTCAATAACCACTTTAGAAGCAAACGTACCTTGACCACGGTTAGTCAGCGCCGCTAGCATTTGACCTGTTTGATTATTATCAGAATCGATTGACTGTTTTCCTAAAATAACCAGTTCAGGCGATTCTTGTTCAACTACTTTGGCAAGCAATTTTGCTATATGTAAAGACTCTAAGTTTTCTTCTGTTTCAACATGAATCGCTTTATCTGCGCCCAAAGCCAGTGCTGTGCGTAATTGTTCTTGAGATGCTTTAGCGCCAATAGTAACAACAACTACTTCAGTTGCAGTACCCGCTTCTTTTAAACGAATCGCTTCTTCTACAGCAATTTCACAAAATGGGTTCATGGCCATTTTAACGTTAGTTAAATCAACACCGCTGTTGTCAGGTTTAACGCGAGCTTTTACGTTGTAGTCGATCACTCTTTTTATTGGTACGAGAACTTTCATAGGGACTCCATAATTATTTAAACCTATAAGCTAACGTCTACGTCAACCTATTTATTTTATGAAATCAGACTACTTCCTGTTGACGTAAACGTCAACCTAAAATAACCTTAAACTATTCACAACCTGTAACGATTAATTTGCATAACAAAGAAACAGGTTGCTTAGCTTACTTTTTGCCAAATAATGCAAAGGTGAGTCCGTCATAGATAAAGAGGTTATTATGATTGAACGCGAAACCATGGAATTTGATGTTGTAGTTGTAGGGGCAGGTCCAGCGGGGCTTTCAACAGCAATTAAACTCGCGCAGCAAGCACAAGAAAAACAACAAGAGTGCATGATATGTGTAGTTGAAAAAGGCTCAGAAGTTGGTGCACATGTATTATCAGGTGCCGTTTTTGAAACCAAAGCACTTGACGAATTACTGCCAAATTGGCAGGAACTCGGCGCTCCTGTTTCGACTAAAGTGGTAAATGATGAGATTTACTGGTTTAACAACGAACATAAAGCAACCTCAATTCCTCACTTTGCTACACCAAATACATTTCATAACAAGGGTAACTACATTGTTTCTATGGGTAATGTATGTCGCTGGTTAGCAGAGCAAGCAGAAAACCTTGGAGTAGAAATATTTCCAGGCTTTAGTGCGCATTCAGTCATTATTGAAGATGATGTTGTAAAAGGCATCATTACTGGCGATATGGGTGTAGATAAAAATGGCAATGAAAAAGACGGTTACATGCCAGGTATGGAGCTACGCGCTAAGTACACAGTATTTGCTGAGGGCTGTCGCGGTCATCTAGGTAAGCAACTGATCAATCAGTTTGCTTTAGACGATGAAAGTTCACCACAGCATTATGGTTTAGGTTTTAAAGAAATTTGGCAAGTTGATGAATCTAAACATCAATTGGGTAAAGTTGTACACGGAACTGGTTGGCCATTAAGCGGTGACACTGGCGGTGGCGCCTTTATGTATCACAGCGAAAACAACCAAGTGGTTGTGGGGTTAATTGTTGATTTAAATTACTCTAACCCACACTTAAGCCCGTTTGATGAATTTCAACGATTAAAACATCACCCTATTTTCAAAAATACGCTTGAAGGTGGAGAACGCATTGCTTACGGTGCACGTGCTATTGCAAAAGGCGGTTTACATTCATTACCAAAAATGCATTTCCCAGGTGGTTTATTAGTAGGTTGTGACGCTGGCACGCTTAATTTTGCAAAAATTAAAGGCAATCATACGGCTATGAAATCAGGCATGATAGCCGCTGAAGTTATTTTTAATGCGCTACAAAACGATTTAGCTAATAATGATTTAACCCAGTACACCGCTGAGTTTAAAAAGTCATGGGCGTATAAAGAGCTGTATCAGTCTCGTAATTTTGGCCCTGCTATGCATACCTTAGGTAAATTTGCAGGCGGCGCATATAACACGCTTGATCAAAATATATTTAAGGGTGCCCTACCGTTTAGCTTTAAAGATAACGTACCTGACCATGCAACTTTAAAAGACGCTAACCAAGCTGAAAAAATTAACTACCCTAAGCCTGATGGCAAACTCAGTTTTGATAAGCTTTCTTCGGTATTTTTATCTAATACTAATCATGAAGAATCGCAGCCGTGTCACTTAAAACTAAAAGATGCATCAATTCCGATTAACGTTAACTTAGTTAAATTTGACGAGCCAGCACAGCGCTACTGCCCTGCCGGCGTTTACGAAGTACAAGAAGTAGAAGGCGAGCAATCCTTTGTGATCAACGCGCAAAACTGTGTGCATTGTAAAACCTGTGATATTAAAGATCCGAGCCAAAATATTACCTGGGTAACTCCCGAAGGTGCTGGTGGCCCTAACTATCCCAATATGTAACAACCTTTCTATAGAAATTATAAACTTATCCTAAATTGCAGGGGCTTCGGCCCCTTTTTTGCGCTATGCTGTTAAGTAATATGAATGAATGAGAGTGTGTTATGGCGTCGTCGAGTGTAATTTTTCGTTTTTTAGCAGAACCAACCGATGTAAATTTTGGTGGTAAGGTGCATGGCGGTGTGGTCATGAAGTGGATTGACCAAGCGGGTTATGCCTGTGCTGCGGGCTGGAGCGGCCACTACTGTGTAACGGTATCGGTTGCAGGCGTTAAGTTTAGCCGCCCTATCTTAGTTGGCCAAATTGTTGAGGTTGAAGCAAAAATTGCACACACCGGCAAAACCAGCATGCAAATTTTTATTCAAGTTCGCTGTGGCGACCCGAAAACGCAAAACCTAGTTGAAACCAATCACTGTGTTATTAGCTTTGTTGCTATGGATGAAACGGGTTACCCTGTGGCGGTACCAGAATTTAAATCGGTTACCGACGAAGACAAAAAGCTTGAGAACTACGCAATTAAAATGAAGCAAATAGCCATAGAAACAGAAAACTTATTAGATAAAGTTTAATTTAGTTGCTTTTATAGGTATGTAGAAACTACAACAACTTGTAAAAGCTACAATTTTTAATTTTTATGGATTAACTGCACGCTGAACACCTGATTGTTTTGCGTGCCAAAAAAAACAAAACAGCTCAACAAACACACATAAAGGCCAGATATTATGCGAAATAATACTTGGCACGCTCACTGCAATTAGTAAATCGACGTTTGATGAAATAATTCATCGATATTACTTTTTAAAGGAGCTATATAATGATTAAAACACTTTCTCTTTCTGCACTTGCTTTAGCAACACTGGGTTTTAATTCAGCGGCACAAGCTGATGTTACCGACATGGACTCTCCGCGTATTTACACTGGTATTGGTTATGGCCAATATTCATTTCAGTTTGAAGATAGCGAAAACGACACCGACTTTGATGACGACGCGCAAATGTTAAAAGGTTACATTGGTACCCAATTTAATGAACATTTAAGTCTTGAGGTTGCCTATCTAAATTTTGATGAAGTGAGTGATATAGACAGCAAAGCTGAAATTGATGGCGTATCGTTAGCAGCACGTTTTGCAGCGCCGATCACTGAAGACTTTTCTGTTTATGCAAAAGGTGGTTGGTTTGAATGGGATGCAGACGTTACTCAAGAACTACCGGTTGGCAGCATCAGCGCATCTCAAGATGGCGGCGACGTGTTTTACGGTGCAGGTATTGAATATGCATTTACAACCAACATGCAAGTGCGTTTAGAGTATGAGCGTTACGAATTAGAAGATGACATTGATCCAGAAATGGATGTTGCGTCAGTATCATTCCAATACATGTTTTAATAATAGCTCAATTATTAAAACGTTAGGTAAGGCTATTTTTAGCCTTACCTTTTTTATTTTACATTTAAACCTATCAGTCTAAAAATACCCCCCCCAAATTAAGCTAATGCCAGCAACGTCAATAAAAGGTAGAATAACGCTCTATTTTTTCTATAACCGAGCATTATGAGCGATTATCAAATTTCGGCTATTGGCCATATTCAATCTCCGTATAAACAAAAATTTGCCATTCCTAGGCAACCTAGATTAGTACCCGAGGCTAAAGCCAAACTGATTTTTGCCAAAGAATTTAATCGTGAAGAGTTTGTTCGCGGATTAGATGAATTTAGCCATATTTGGCTGTTATTTCGTTTTCATGAAACTGCTGATAAAGGCTATTCAGCAATGGTTCGCCCGCCGCGCCTTGGCGGTAATGAGCGTAAAGGCGTATTTGCTACTCGTGCTACTTTTCGTCCAAATGCTATTGGCATGAGTGCAGTAAAGTTAGAGGGAATTGAGTATAAAAACGGCCAGTTGGCGTTATTGCTCGCCGGTATTGATTTACTTGATGGCACACCCATCGTAGATATAAAACCTTATTTACCCTATTCAGACTCATTACCCGATGCAAGCGCTGGATTTGCCGATACGCGCCCAGAGACTCAAATGAGTGTTGAATTTAGCCAGCAAGCTTTAGAATTTATAAATAAACAAAGCCACTACCCTGAGCTACAAGCGTTTATTAGTAATGTGCTAAAACAAGATCCACGCCCTGCCTACAAAAAGCAAAAACAAGGCGTGCAAAGCTATGGTATGAATTTGTATGAATACAACATTACTTGGCAAGTGACTGATTCTCATCACCTGGTTACTCATATAGAGCTCAGTTAAGCTAACTTTAAAGCCCTGCTATGGCTATAAAATTCGATAAAAAATCACTTAGCGCTTTAGTGTCAATGCAACCGCTGGTAAACTGAGCGCCTTAATTAAAAGAACATATCACTCTATTTCGGAAAAAACATGCGTACTAGTCAATATATACTCGCTACACTTAAAGAAACGCCATCCGATGCGGAAATTGTCTCGCATCAATTAATGCTTAGAGCCGGAATGATCCGTCGCGTCGCTTCGGGTTTATACACTTGGCTTCCCTCTGGCTTACGTGTGCTAAGAAAAGTAGAAAACATAGTACGCGAAGAAATGGATAAAGCCGGCGCAATTGAAATGCTTATGCCTGTTATTCAGCCTGCTGATTTATGGGAAGAGTCTGGCCGCTGGAGTGAGTTCGGTCCTGAATTAATGCGCTTTACCGACCGTCATAATCGTGAATTTGCCATGGGCCCTACCCATGAAGAAGTGATCACCGATTTTGTTCGTAAAGAAATTAACAGCTACAAACAACTACCAATTACTTTGTACCAAGTACAAACTAAAGTACGTGACGAACGCCGCCCACGTTTTGGTGTTATGCGTGCCCGTGAATTTACTATGAAAGATGCCTACTCATTCCATTTAACCGATGAATGTTTAGATGCAACGTATCAAGTTATGCACAAAGCCTACTGTAATATTTTTGAACGTTTAGGCTTAGATTACCGTCCAGTAATTGCAGATACAGGCTCTATTGGCGGTAGTGTATCGCATGAGTTCCATGTACTTGCTGAATCTGGCGAAGACGCCATTGCTTTTAGTGATGCCAGCGACTACGCCGCTAATATTGAAAAAGCCGAAGCATTAGCGCCAACTGAAGCGCGCCCACAAGCAAGCAAAGAGTTAAAAGCATTCCCAACGCCTGATGCAAAAACAATTAATGAGCTTAAAAAACACTATGGCGTAAAACCCCATCGCGGTGTTAAAACATTAGTGGTTTATGGTACTCCTAATGAAGACGGCGTACGCGGGCTTGTTGCATTAGTACTGCGTGGCGATCATGAACTTAATGAACTCAAAGCTGAAAAGCACCCATTGGTTGATTCTCCACTTGAAATGGCAACCGAAGCAGATATTGTTGCTGCCATTGGCGCAAAACCAGGCTCTTTAGGGCCTGTTGGCTTAAACATGCCTATTATTGTTGATAGAACAGCGAATGTAATGGCTGATTTTGTAGCCGGTGCCAACAAAGATGATGAGCACTTTAGTGGCATTAACTGGGATCGCGACGTAACAAACTACGAAGTTGCTGATATCCGTAATATTGTAGAAGGCGATCCTAGCCCGTGTGGTCAAGGCACGTTGCAAATTAAACGCGGTATTGAAGTGGGTCATATTTTCCAACTAGGTACTAAGTACTCAGAAGCATTAAAAGCAGGTGTACTGAGCGAATCAGGTAAAAACCAAATAATGACTATGGGTTGTTATGGAATTGGTGTATCACGTATTGTTGCTGCAGCTATTGAGCAAAATAACGACCAATACGGTATTACATGGCCTAAAGCTATCGCGCCTTTCGATTTAGCAATTGTGCCAATGAATATGCATAAATCGCATCGTATTCCTGATATTGCTAATAACCTCTATCAAGGTTTAAAAGATGCAGGTTTGGACGTGTTATTTGATGACCGTAAAGAGCGCCCTGGTGTTATGTTTAACGACATGGAATTACTTGGTGTACCTTACACACTTGTTATTGGTGAGCGTAACCTTGATGAGAATAAGGTAGAACTTAAAAACCGTCGCACCGGTGAAAAACTTATGATAGATATTGATAGCGCGATTGAAACTATTAAAGCGCAATTTAAATCATAAATAATAATCTAATTAAAAAACCGCTGTATGGTTTTTCATACAGCGGTTTTTTTATTAATAGCTTATAAACCAAGGTTCGCTTATCTAGTACTAGATAAACACTAAAGCTAAGCATATAGCACTCTCTCTTAATGATAATTTATAAAAAAAGGTCGCTGTGCGACCTTTTTTTATACTTTGCAATTAAAATGGTTATCTAAACAACACGTCTTCGCGGTTAAACCATTTAACACAAAATGCTAGTAGCGCCCCAGCTATCAGTGCCGTAGCCAAAAATATCAATCCCACCAGCGTGTAATCGACTGTGCCTTTAATAATTTCTTTAATCGCTAAGGCGACGTTAGTAACCGGAATAAAGGCTGTTTTAGTAGTAAGTTCCATATTAGGCATAACAGAAATAACAATTGGGAAAAACACCACTATACTTAACGGCGTCATGTAATTTTGTGCTTCTTTAAACGAACGTGCATAAATTGATATAGCCAATGCTAATGCAGAAAAAATGGCTGCAACTGGCAATAGTAATACAAAAATCATTAGCAAGTCTGTAATGCCTAAAGTGCTAAACGCAGCTTTAATAAACTCTAGATCAGCAAATGCCAGTGCTAAGGCTATCCACCCACCCATACTAATCACCGTAATAGTAGTTGATGCGATTGAAGTAGTGAGTAGAGTAATAAATTTACCCAATACGAGCTCGGTACGAGTAATTGGTGTAAGTAGTAAGGTTTCTAACGTGCCACGTTCTTTTTCACCAGCGCCTAAATCAATTGCTGGGTAACTTGCCCCCATTAGCACTAACGGGATAAGTAAATAAGGTAAAAGCCCACCCATCTTTTCACCTAAGTTTTCACGTTTGTCTGCAGTATCAACTTTAACCACATTAATTGGCTTTAAGATAGATTGTTGTGCGCTTTTATCAATACCAAAGCTTAATAGTTTGCTTTCTTGAAGTGTATCGCTGTACTCTTTAGCAAGCTCTTTTACACGCTCAAATAAGAAGTTAATTGATTTTGAATCATTAAATACAACTTGCCATTCACTTTGCTTTTTATCATCTAATGTTTGCACTGCATCGCTTGGTAAGTATATGCCCATGTCGATATCGCCAGCAGTTACGCCTGCTTTTAGCTCCTCAACACTATTGAAGGTTTTATCGCCTTTATATAACTCAAAGCTTTTATGATAAAACACTTTATCAGTAAATTCTGGGGCAAAGTCGCCATTGATAATCGCATAAGTATTCACTTTTTGCTCTGCATCAAGCGCGGCTTGCGAAGAAATAAACGCAACCACAGCAAATAACAACGGAAAAACCACAATCGGAAATACTACCACGAACAACAAGGTTTTTTTATCGCGTAGCAGCTCGGTTAATTCCTTTTTAAAAACTTCAAACATCTTGCTTCTCCGTTAATATGTTCATAAACGCTTGGTTTAATTCTTCGCTGTTACCCGCTTGTTTAAATTCAGCGAGGGTGCCATCAAAACAACTTACACCTTCATTAATAACCGCTACACGGTCACATAAAAGCGCAACTTCATCTAAATGGTGCGTAGAAAAAATAACAGGAGTGCCTTGTGCTTTTAAGCCTTTAATAAAGTTAATCACTGTTTGCGTGGTCATAATATCAAGCCCGGTAGTTGGCTCATCAAGAATAACCACGTCTGGGTGATGCACCACAGCACGCGCAATGTTGGCTTTTTGCTTCATACCGGTTGATAAGTTTTCAGCACGCTTATCAATAAATTTATGCATATCGAGTAAGGTAAATAATTCTTCACAGCGTGCCTTGATTGCCTGCTTGCTCATGCCATGTAGCTTTGCAAAATATTCGATATTTTCTTTTACCGTTAAACGGCCATATAAACCAGTAGAGCCAGACAAAAACCCGATAGATTTACGCCCAATGAGTGGCTTTTTAATTATGTCATTTCCAGCAATAGTAATACTGCCATCATCCGGTTTTAATGCGGTTGAAATCATTCTTAAGGTGGTGGTTTTACCCGCGCCATTAGGCCCTAACAACCCTAATACTTCGCCTTTTGCACAGCTAAAGCTGACATTTTTTACTGAATGAAAAAAGTCTTTATCTTCGCGTGGGTCTACTTCATCTATTTTATTTTTTTTATGATCTTTAGTGAGCTTAAACTTCTTCTTAAGCGCGGTGACTTCTATCATTTTCGTGTCCTTCGTTTCGGTCTAAAATAGTCCGTGTTGTCGTAAAATGATGAATTGTTATTCTCCTCACACCAACCAGGAACACCTAATAAGGGTAAGGGTGAAAGCTGTTTATTATCGGCTAAACAATCATCATTTTTAATCATCTCATAAAGTTGCTTATCTAGGTACTGATATTGCTTTACTAAATCTTTACAAAATATTTCATCGGGTACATTCACAAATAATGCTTTGCCTGTGAGCCCAATATAAGGTTTGGTCAACATTTCGTAATTAGCGTGGCCAAACATGAATGGCGCTATAGTTTTACCCCACTGCTCTCTATGCATTATAAATGCTGTTTTCCATTGGTGGTCTCTTAAGCATGCTTTCCAATTTGAATCACTAATAGCTAAAACTACGCCACACTCGTCAAACAGGGTTAATGCGTTACGATGTTTACTGCGTTGTTTTAAACCATGCACTGCTATTTCATCTACATGACGCTGATTGATTAGGGCTTTTGTTTTTGGAAATAAGCACCAAATAAAACCACCAAACAGATCATGCCAGTTTTGTTGGCGCGTGGGGACTTCCCCTGTTTCAAAAATTACTTGTTCATAATAGCGCTCAGCAAAGTCAACCTTGGCATCATCGACAAAACGAATGGGGAGATTATGTGCGTTTATGGCATTTAAGTACGGGGCAAAATACGCAGGTTCTGGCCAGTCTGTTTGTTGATGAATTTTAAACAGCTGACGTAAGTGAGCAAATGCCCCTGTGTTTAGGCTCGTTGCTTGGAATTGTTCTGGGGGAGTAAAACGCTTCATTGTTACCTTTACTGTACATTTTTATCCCTAACAGTTTACCGCAAAAACTGGTTCTAATTAACAGAAGTTCATATACTAGGGCCACTTAGAACAAAAAAAGAGCCAATATGAAACGTTATTTTTCTTTGACCTTAATCACAACCGCGATTCTAGCGGGTTGTGCAACAACAAGTATCACTTCTGACGATGTCGCGAAAGGCTATAACAGCATTCAAGCCGATGAAATTGCTAAGCATGTAAAAGTGTTAGCTTCTGATGAATTTGGTGGTCGTGCTCCTTCATCTGAAGGTGAAAAGCTTACGCTTGACTACTTAACAAAAGAATTTACTGTATTGGGCTTTGAACCGGGTAACGGTGATAGTTTTTTTCAAGAAGTCCCGCTTGTGTCATTAGAAGCAGACTCTGACATGGTGCTTAATATTGGCGGTAAAGACTACCAATACAAAAAAGACATGGTTATGGGTAGTAGCCGCATCAGTGCACAAGAAGGAATTGAAAATTCAGAGCTGGTATTTGTCGGCTACGGTGTTAACGCACCTGAATATAATTGGAATGATTACGAAGGCCTAGATGTTAAGGGCAAAACCGTCGTAATGCTGGTAAACGACCCTGGTTTTGCAACTAAAGATCCTGATTTATTTACCGGTGATGCCATGACCTACTATGGCCGTTGGACTTATAAATACGAAGAAGCAAGCCGTCAAGGTGCAGCGGGCGCTATTATCATTCATGAAACAGCACCGGCGTCTTACCCTTGGTCAGTGGTTGAGAACTCGTGGAGTGGCGAGCAGTTTGGTTTTGTAAAAGATAATAACAACATGGATCGTGTTGCTGTTGAAGGTTGGGTTACTGTTGATGTAGCAAAAGAGCTATTTACTAAAGCAGGCCTTGATTTTGATACTGCTAAAGCAGAAGCAGCTAAAGGCGCTTACCATGTAGATATGGGCGATTTAGCTGCCACTGTGAATGTAAAAAATACCATCAAAAAATCGGTATCTTATAACTTTATTGCCACTCTTCCTGGTAGTAAAACGCCAGACGAGCATATTATTTACTCTGCGCATTGGGATCATTTAGGAACGGATAAAAATCGTAAAGGCGATCAAATTTATAATGGTGCCCACGATAATGCGACAGGTACAGCCGGTATGTTCGAAGTGGCTGAAGCCTTTACTAAACTAGGTAAACGCCCTGACCGCTCAATGACCTTTTTAGCGGTAACCGCTGAAGAACAAGGTTTGCTTGGCTCAAAATATTACGCCGCTAACCCGGTTATTCCAGCAAATAAAACCGTTGCTAATATTAATATGGATAGCTTAAACCTATTAGGAAAAGTAAAAGATATTAGTGTGGTGGGTATTGGTAAATCGCAAATGGATGAAATACTAGCAACGGCTGCTAAAGAGCAAGGCAGAACAGTATCAGGCGATCCTAAGCCATCTTCAGGTGGTTACTACCGCTCTGATCACTTTGCCTTTGCCAATATGGGCGTACCTGCTATGTATGCTGGTGGTGGTTCAGAAGCGTTTGATGAAGAAACGGCTAATTATCGCAAGCGTATGAGTTTAGTATTGCGCGGTTGTTACCACCAGCCTTGTGATAGATATCGTGATGAGTGGGATTTATCAGGTGCGGTTCAAGATTTACAACTATTTTATAAAGTAGGCTTTGATATTTCACAGCAAAATCAATGGCCTACTTGGAATGAAAACTCGGAGTTTCAACGTAAATAAGCTTTTTCAAGCAACCACTTAAATGATATTGATTATCATTTAATAAAATAGTACAGTGCGATCTAGTTTATTTATTAGGTCGTACTTTATGCTTTTAACAAAACATTTAGGAGTTATTTCGCCAGCTGCAAAACGTGTTTTTCATCAAAATAAACGCCTAATTTTACCCCTGTTAATTTTAGTTTGTTTAGCCCTGCCCAGCTTACGCACTATAACAATCACTGCACTTAGTGATGCTTTTTTTCAAGTCAGTGTGTTTGTTGCTGCAACCCTATTTATTTACTACTACGCGATTGATTATTTACCCCAACTAGAGCTTCGTTATCTAAATGCTAAGTCTCCTGTGTTAGAGGTCAGCTTTGCTGCATTTTTAGGAATGCTGCCAGGCTGTGGTGGTGCAATCATTGTGGTTACCCAATTTACTAAGGGACAAGCCAGTTTTGGGGCTATTGTTGCGGTATTAACGGCTACAATGGGTGATGCCGCATTTTTATTATTAGCTACTCGCCCTACTGACGGCTTAACAATAATGGCAATAGGCTTAGTCGTTGGTACGCTAACAGGCTTACTGGTTAATAAACTGCATAAAACAGGTTATTTATGCCCTACCAATCAAAAGCAAACACAACCAGTGACTGTATTGCCAACCAGAATAATAAAGTTGAGCAAGCCTATTTGGTTAATTGCTATTATTCCAGGGTTACTGATTGCTTTTGTACTGGCGTTTAATATTGATTTAAGCCAATTTGGTAATCATGTAGTAAATGCGGTCAGTTTTTTTGGCGCAGTAATGGCATTGTTTGTGGTGTTTATGTGGGCGCTATCATCAAAAGGTGAAAGCTATAAGGAAGTAACCTCAGAAGATGATGTATGCAGTCCGCCTTCAAAAATAACAAAAGTACTGCAAGATACTCATTTTGTAACCGCGTGGGTGGTTGCCTCCTTTATATTGTTTGAACTACTGGTGAGCGTGTTTGGTCTTGATTTAAAAACATGGTTTTTAAATTATGCCTATTTAGCACCTTTAATTGCGGTATTAATTGGTTTTTTACCCGGTTGTGGGCCGCAAATCATTGTCACCACGTTATACATTCAAGGTGTGATACCGTTTAGTGCTTTAGCAGCGAACGCCATTTCCAACGATGGCGATGCGCTTTTCCCTGCCATTGCTATGGCACCCAAAGCGGCCATTATTGCCACACTATATACCGCAGTTCCGGCGTTATTAGTTGGATATGGACTGTATTTTTTCAGCTAAATCGATCTACCTTTTATTCATTACTTTTCAAGATATAAAAAAACCAGCTAATAAGCTGGTTTTTTATTAATGAAAAAAATTAGCGCATTGCCATCATCATTTTAGCTGGCTGCTCTAAGTATTCTTTCCATAAATTATTAAAGCGCGCTATCGTGCCGCCATCAATTACACGGTGATCACCTGACCAACTTACTTGCATAATTGCACGTGAAACTACATGCCCATGCTGATCAAAGCGTGGAAGGTGCTGTAATTTACCAAGTGCAACAATCGCGACTTCTGGCTTATTTATGATTGGCGTTGCAATAGTGCCGCCAATTGCACCAATGTTAGAAATGCTAATAGTACCGCCCTTTAAATCATCAGGTGCAACTCGCCCTTCGCGAGCAGAATCAGTAAGCTGAGTTAAACTGTTAGCAACCTCTACAATGCTTTTAGTTTGACAAGCTTTAATATTAGGCACTAATAAGCCCACTTTAGAATCTACCGCAACCCCAATATTATGATCGTCATAGTAAGTAATTTCGCTACAATCATCATTTACTTTTGAGTTAAGTACTGGAAATTGACTCATTGCCAACGATAACGCCTTAATAAAGAATGGCATCATAGTTAACTTAACGCCCTGAGCTTTATATTGCTCTTTTAGATCTGCTCGAAGTGCAATTAAATCAGTTAAGTCAATTTCATCACTGTAGGTAAAGTGTGGAATAGTTGAAACCGACGCCACCATTTGTTTTGCCATTGCCGCTTTAATGCCTTTAATCGCTTCTGTTCGCGTTCCACCTGTGCTCGTTACATGTTCAGTGCTGCTGATTTTTTTACTCTCAGAAGCTTGTGGTTTATTAAGCTCAGAAGTATCCATACCAGATGGCACTTCATTTTTTATAAACGCTTCAATATCTTGTTTATAAATACGACCATTTTTACCACTGCCTGGTACGCAAGTTAAATCTACATCAAGCTCTCGCGCTTTACGTCTAACCGCAGGTGAGGCAACTGCTTTTTCGTTAACAATCGCAGTTTGTGGTTGTGTTTGTTTAGCCGGTGAATCGGTAGTTGCATTGCTTTGTGCTTTTACGACCGCTTGATTAACATCAACATCTTCTTTTGCGGCTTGACCTGCTATGGTCATTTGAAACAACGGGCTATGTACTTTGGCAATTTCACCTTTTTGATAATATAGCTTTTGTACAGTACCGGTATATTTAGCCGGTATCTGTACCAACGCTTTATCAGTCATTACATCACAAACAGCTTGATCTTCTTCAATCTCATCGCCTTCTGCTACTAACCACTCTACAATTTCACACTCAACAATACCTTCACCAATATCGGGTAAGATAAAATCTTCTAAGTGTTCACGAGTAGATGTTGGTGCAGATGATGTTTCAGTCTTTTCGCTGGGTGCTTCCCCGGCAACATCCATTGCAAATAACGGCGCATGCACTTTAGCAATATCGCCTTTTTTGCAATGCAGCTTAGTGATCACTCCATCGTGTACCGCAGGAATTTGTACTAAGGCTTTGTCTGTCATCACATCACAAATAGGCTGATCTTCTTTTACTGTATCGCCTTCTTGTACCAGCCATTCGACTACTTCGCATTCAACAATGCCTTCACCAATGTCAGGTAATATAAAATCTTTAGCCATGGAAACCTCTAAAAGTTCACTGATTGTTTAATTGCGGCCATTACTTTCAATGCATCTGGAACATATTCTTTTTCAAGCGCCAGCGGATATGGTGTATCTAAACCACAGACACGTAAAATAGGCGACTCTAAATGTAAGAAACACTCTTGAGCGATAGTTGCCGCAATTTCAGCGCCAAAACCATTGGTAATAGGTGCTTCATGACTAACAATAAGACGGCCTGTTTTTGTCACTGACTTAGCAATCGTTTCAACATCCCATGGTAGAATACTGCGAAGGTCAATTACCTCACAGCTTATACCTTGTTCGCTGGCTTGTTTAGCAGCTGCTTCTACAATTTCCATTTGTGCCCCCCACGCCAATAAAGTAACGTCAGTGCCCTCTTGAACTACCTCAGCTTTGCCTAGTTCAATGCTGTAATCTTCTTCTGGCACTTCACCCGTAGATGCACGATATAAACGTTTTGGCTCAAAAAATAGCACAGGGTTATCGTCTTTAATACATGCGCGAAGTAAGCCTTTAGCTTGATAAGGATTACGCGGCACGACAATTTTTAACCCTGGCGTATGAGCAAAATATGCTTCTGGCGATTGCGAGTGATACAAACCACCAGCAATACCGCCGCCGTAAGGTGTTCGTATTGTTAGATTACCTACGTTAAATTCATTACCGCTACGGTAGCGAAACTTAGCAGATTCATTCACAATTTGATCAAACGCAGGAAAGATGTAATCAGCAAATTGAATCTCAGCAAGCGCTGGTGCACCAAATGCGGCCAATCCGTTAGCAAAACCTAAAATGCCTTGCTCTGTAAGCGGCGTGTTAAATACTCGGTGCTTACCGTATTTTTCTTGTAAGCCTGATGTTGCTCTAAAAACACCGCCAAAATAACCCACGTCTTCACCAAAAATACACGCTTGAGGGTGCTCATTCATAGTGATATCTAAAGCAGAATTAATTGCATGTAGCATGTTCATTTTAGCCATTACTTAATTCTCCCTGCTGTTGTTGGGTAGGCATCAGGATGGGCTTTTATATGTGTTTTAAGCTCATCATATTGGCGTTGTAAAGATGGAATTGGTGTATCGTACACATCAGAAATCAGCTCTTCTAAGGCTGGTTTATCAATTACTTCAGCGCGTTTAAGTGCCGCCAAAATATCATCACGAATTGTTTCTTTCGCTTTTATATCTTCTGCGTCATCTAACCAGTTTTGTTTTACTAGCCATTTTCTAAAGCGCTCTATTGGGCACGCCTTATAGTTTGCTTCTTCATCTTTTGAACGGTAGCCACTAGGATCATCTGACGTTGAGTGCGCGCCTAAACGATAAGCTATCGATTCAATAAGTACAGGTTCACCTTGGGTTGCTGCAATTTCTCGGGCTTTTTTAGTTGCTGCATAAACAGCGAGTGCATCGCTGCCATCAACACGTATGGTTTTAATACCATACCCTACGCCACGCGATGCAATACCATCACCTTTAAATTGTTCATCAGCTGGGGTAGAAATAGCATAACCATTGTTACGTGCAAAAAAGATAACCGGTGCCTTGTGCACTGCAGCCATGTTAAGACCTGCGTGAAAATCACCTTCTGAAGCAGCACCTTCACCAAAATAACAAATGGTGACTTTATCAATAGTACTTGCTAGTTCACCTGTTTTAGCATCGATATGTTTTACTTTTTGACCGTATGCATAACCGGTGGCCTGTGGGATTTGAGTTCCTAATGGCGATGAAATTGTCATGTAGTTAAGTGCTTTAGAACCGTAATGGATCGGCATTTGACGGCCTTTACCAAGATCTAGTTCGTTAGAAAACATCTGATTCATAAATTGGTCAAGCGTAAAACCACGGTAGTGCAACGCCGCTTGCTCACGGTATTGCGCCATAATCATATCATCTTGATCAAGGGCTGCCGCAGAGGCTGTTACCGCCGCTTCTTCACCTAAACACTGCATGTAAAAGCTAACACGGCCTTGGCGTTGAGCACCCTGCATACGTTCATCCAATAAACGAATAAAACGCATGGTTTCGTATAATTTAATAGCGGTTTGTTTAGAAATGTCAGGTGCAGGGGCACTAGGATGAATGTCGCCGTCCTCAGTTAAAATACTAAGGGTTGGAATATTAAGCGCGTGACCGTCGATAAACTCAAGCTCATGGTTAATATTCAGCGATACGTTATTGGGATTACTCATAACCTACCTTCTCTTGTTGTCGGTATCACAGTGCCCCTTTAAATTGTTATTATGGGTGATTGTTGCTGAATAAACTTTGCAACATCTGCACTGTATTTAATTAAAGCTGCCAACACTTTACGTTAACGTAAAGTGTTATTCAACAAAACTGTGACCAAACAAAAGTAAATATTGAGCAAAAAACTGGCAAGTTAACTATACATATAATTAACCACTTATTAATCAGTTGGTTAAACTTTCATAACAAGTGGTCTGATGTGTTGAATTAGCTAAAACGACTATCCACCTGCATAGGCACAACCGTTAATAGTGCACGTTGTCCAATAGCAACTTGTGCGTTAGGAAAAATAATCGCTTCCCCTTCTACGTCCGCATAAATTGCATTATCACCATCAGTTGCTAAAAGCTCACCCTTTGCAAAGCCTGTAAAGTTCTCGGCATCATCAGAAAACGGGAAGCTAAAGTTTTGCTCTGTGCGGTTAATTGTGCGATGAACAGAAAACAACTCAAAGTCACTTGCATTAAATTTAGGGTATTCCACTTCTTTTTGACTAATTAATGCAGTTAATGTTTGCTTAGTTTTTGCAAAGCGCGACATGTCGTTTTCACCAAAGGGTTTTACTTGCCCAAGCTCAACGGTAAACGAATCAGCCCCATGCACAAACGATGAATAGTAGCTAAACGTGGTAGCGGGTGATTTCATCATTAATACCGTATTAACTCCGCAACTCAATAAAAACTGCAGTTGCGACTTTTTCCAAGGCTTGCCATGTAAAAATGGGTAAACAGCAAACTTCTCATTTTTAGAACCACGAATAGCGGTATGTAAATCATAATGACAGCGATACGTGTCCTGCTCTGAGCGTGCATAAAAATCGCTAACGTACTGTTCAAGTTTTGCAGCACGAATACGTTCGTCGTTCATCGCGATGCCATCAACAGTGTGGTGCCCATTAAATAAGCGGTTTAAGTTCTCTTCTACAAAGCGTTTACCAATATTAATTGACTGAGGGTTACCAAAAATAAATAAAACCCGTTGTTGTAATTCAAGTTTTCCACTAATAATGTGTTTAATCAGTTCATCGCAAATTTCTATAGGGGCTGTCTCATTGCCATGAATTGCACTTGAAAGCACCACATTCTTTGACGTTATACAATCAGGCTCAAATTCAATTACACCGGTATCATGCACGGTTACTTGCGTATTATTATTAAGAGTAAATTGGCCTGCATCCAAATGCCATTCATGGTTTCGAGAAAGCGTTAAAAAATCACCATCATGTTTTAATTGATTAATATATTCTGAAGTGGCTGACATCACTATAAAGCCCTTTTTGTTTTATAAATTGTAGATACAAAAACGGCTGAATAAATCAGCCGTTTTTAATTTTAATTGCAGATTAGCTAATTACTGAATCAACCAGTTTTTTAGCTTCTTTTTCTAATAAGGCTAAATGCTCTTCGCCTTTAAATGATTCTAGATATATTTTATATATATCTTCAGTACCTGACGGACGCGCTGCAAACCAGCCACTTTCAGTTACTACTTTTAATCCACCAATTGCTGCATTATTACCTGGCGCATGAGTAAGCTTTTGCATAATTGGCTCACCGGCTAAGGTATCGGCTTTAACATCGTCAGCACTGAGCGCTTTTAAACGTGATTTTTGCTCAGGCGTCGCTGGCGCATCTAAACGTTTATAAATTGGTGCACCAAATTCTTGCTCTAGTTCTTTATATAACGTAGACGGTGTTTTACCTGTAACTGCAAGAATTTCAGCAGCAAGTAGCCCCATGATAAAGCCATCTTTGTCTGTACACCATACGGTGCCATCAAAACGTAAGAAGGCTGCCCCAGCGCTTTCTTCACCACCAAAAGCCAACTTGCCTTTATTTAACCCCTCAACAAACCATTTAAAACCAACAGGTACTTCTTTTACTTTACGCTTATTACGCTCAGTGACTTTATCAATCATTGAGCTAGAAACGAGGGTTTTACCAATTTCAACGCTGGCATCCCAGTCACGATGCGTTAGTAAGTAATCAATGGCTACTGCTAAAAAGTGATTTGGATTCATTAATCCATCAGGTGTTACTATGCCATGACGGTCATAATCTGGGTCATTGCCTATCGATAGATCAAAATCATCTTTAAGGGCAATTAAATTCGCCATTGAATAAGGTGATGAGCAATCCATACGAATTTTGCCATCTTTATCAAGTGGCATAAATGCAAAACGCGGATCAACACTGTCATTTACAACGGTTAAATCTAGATTGTATTTTTTCGCAATCACTGGCCAAAAGTTGATGCCTGAACCACCTAATGGATCAATACCTACTTTAATACCAGCATCACTAATCGCTTTTAAGTTAACAATGTTTTCAAGATCATTAATGTACGGTGTCATTAAATCTTCATAGCGGATAAAACCAGAACGCGACGCTTTAGCAAATGGAAACAGTTCTACTTCAACTAAGTCTTCCATTAAAAGCTGATTGGCTCTATCTTCAATCCATTTTGTTACATCTGTATCTGCAGGGCCGCCATTAGGTGGGTTATATTTGAACCCGCCATCTTCAGGAGGATTATGAGACGGAGTAACAACAATACCATCGGCTAATTCATTTGGGTGATTTTTATTATAACTAACAATAGCGTGGCTAATTACCGGCGTTGGTGTGAAGTCGCCATTTTCTTGGGTGATCACTTGCACTTCGTTAGCAACCAGCACTTCTATCGCTGAGTTAAAGGCGGCTTCGCTTAATGCGTGGGTGTCTTTACCCAAAAATAATGGGCCAAATATATCGTTTTGCTTTCTGTAATCACAAATAGCTTGGGTGATTGATAATATGTGGGATTCATTAAATTTCACATCATATGCACAACCACGATGCCCTGAGGTGCCAAAGGCAACACAATGCTCAGGGTTTTGCTCTAGATCAGGCTCATTTAAATAATACGCAGACACTAACTTTGGTACATTCACTAAAACCGATTGTGGTGCAGTTTTCCCTGCGCCGGAATGAATTGCCATGGTATTTCCTTAAAGATAATCACGAATTTTTTCAGCTTGCTCATTGCTATAGCCCAAGCTAAGTGCAACTTCATGCAGCATCATTTTTTTACGTGTAGTATTTGAATTAGTCATCACCCAATATTCACTATCGGTGATGTTTTTAGGGTTCATACTACTACCGCTATTCACTAAGTCTTCTTTACTGGTCGCAAAATAAACACGATCGCGGCCTTTGATATCAAGCACTGCTGAAAAGTCAGTTTTGTGCGTTCGGTAAAATGCACTTAATATAAATAAGAAACGACCAACAACACCTTTTTGCATTGCCAGCTCTTCTTTATTTAAAATATTAAATACGTTCGCATTCTTTTTATTTACCGGCGGTTTCGCCACAGAGGCTGGCTGTTCAACGGCAGCAACTTGTTGTTCTTCAGATGGATTAGACACACTAACAGTTTCATTTTTATGATCAGTGTCTGATTTTGTAGTGTGAATTTTTTCGCCGCTGAGATTTAATAAACGACGTAAAATAGTCGATGCACTTTCACCAATACTCTGGGTATTGCTAGCAATGTACTGATATAACTCGTCGTCTATGTCGATTTGTTTCATGTTCTTCCTGTCATTACGGGTCACATTTTTCTTTCGATATGATTATACCCAATCCAGTTAGAAATGCGAGTTACAACCCACGCTACCCTAAACATATAATTAATAATGACCAAATAATCAGAGAGCTAGGTATTTTGCATCCAGCGTTTAAATAATATCTGTATTTTTTGCTTTTTTAGTTAATGCTCGGCAAACTATGCGCAAAATTATGGGAGACGTTTATGCAATTAAATTACAAACAAATTGGTCAAGGTCCTGATGTTGTTTTGATCCATGGACTGTTTGGCTCATTAGAAAACCTTAATGTGATTGCAAAACCATTAAGTGAACACTTTTGCGTAACCAATGTCGATTTACGTAACCACGGCCTTTCCCCACACAGTGGTGAAATGGATTACCTAGCCATGGCCAATGACATTGTGGAATTAATGGCGAAATTGAAAATACAAAAAGCCCACCTTGTAGGGCATTCCATGGGCGGTAAAGTGGCTATGCAAGTTGCATTAACCCATAGCGAATTGGTCGATAAATTAGTGGTACTTGATATCGCCCCAGTTAGCTACCCGGCTCGTCATACCCAAATCATTGAGGCATTAAATGCAGTAAAAAATGCCGATATTGGTGATAGAAAGCAAGCTGATTTAGTAATGCAACCGTATATAGAAGAGTTAGGTGTACGTCAATTTTTACTAAAGAGTTTATATAAAAATGATGCAGGGAAATTTGTTTGGCGATTCAATTTATCAGTACTTGATAATAAATATTCAACAATTACCGACAACATTAATGCAAATAATTCTTGTTTATGCGAAACTCTGTTTATTAAAGGTAATGACTCTGACTACATATTAGCTGAGCATCGTGAAGCAATTAATGCGCTGTTTAAAAATGTAAGTGCAAAAATCATTCATGGTGCGGGTCATTGGTTGCACGCCCAAAAACCACAGGCTGTAAACAAAGCAATCAATGATTTTTTAATGGCAATTTAAAGTTATTTTTGTGGCGTGTTTTTGATTTATCACACTAAATAATTAAAGATTTATGTGCTATAGTACGCGCCGTTTAATTTAAAGGTTATACGTCGATGGTCAGTCAGTTTATTAACGAATTTGATACCTTAGGGTTGTATTTTGGCTTAGCAGGTATTTTTATTTTTATCGGCTTGGCAATTAAAGATGTACTGAAAAGCGGCAATGTGCCTAAATTTGGTCGTTATATTGTGTGGCTGGTACTTTTTTTAGGTTGCTCTGGCTTTATTGCCAAAGGACTTATTCAGGTATTTTGGCAAGGTGCGGGTGTAGGTTAAGCATGGCCAAGTCAGAAACAGATAGAACAACGCTTGATTTATTTGAATACGAGAAACGTCCAGGTAGACCGAAAACCAATCCCCTTCCACGGGATATGCAGTTAAAGGTCAATAAACGTAATCAAATAAAAAGAGATAAAGCACGTGGTTTAAAGCGTGTTGAATTTAAAGTTTCGTCACAGTTGTATCAGGCTTTGAGTGATATGGCAGATGCACAAAATATTAGCCGTAGTGCGTTGATCGAAACAATTTTACAAGAAAGATTGGCTATTGATAGATAAAAGGTTTAAATCCATGGCAAGTGTAGGCATTTTTTTCGGAAGTGACACAGGTAACACAGAACACGTAGCAAAAATGATCCAAAAAGAATTGGGTAAAAAGCTCGTTGCTGTGCATGACATTGCAAAAAGCTCTAAAGAAGAGATTGCTGAATTTGATCTGATCTTATTCGGTATTCCAACTTGGTACTATGGCGAAGCGCAGTGTGATTGGGATGACTTTTTTCCTGAGCTTGAAGAAGTAAGCTTTGAAGGCAAGCTAGTGGCTATTTTTGGCTGTGGCGATCAAGAAGACTATGCAGAATACTTCTTAGATGCAATGGGTATGATCAACGATATCGTAACAGAGCGTGGAGCTATTGTTGTTGGACATTGGCCAACAGACAGCTATGATTTTGAAGCATCAAAAGGCATGGCTGATGACAAGCATTTTGTAGGCTTAGGTATTGATGAAGACCGTCAGCCTGAACTAACCGAGCAACGCGTTAAACAATGGTGTGCTCAAGTATATGATGAAATGTGCTTAAGTGAGTTAGCAGATTAATCCCCCCTTATTATGCTAACTGTTTAAAATATTATCAAACAGTTAGCATTTTCCGCGTTAATATTGATATAGATCAATTGTTCTTTGCACTTCCTGCTAAGGCACGTTATCCTAACTATTATTGTGACGAGTACATCTTGCAAGATGTCTAGTATAACTAAATAAAATTGAGACAGATTTAATGACTGATCATAACTTGGAACTTAAAAAAGCCGGGCTAAAGGTAACTTTACCGCGTATTAAAATTTTAGAGATTCTTCAATCTCCAGATAACCAACACATAAGCGCTGAAGATGTTTACAAGGTTTTATTAGATCTAGGCGAAGAAATTGGTCTTGCGACTGTTTACCGTGTTTTAAACCAATTTGATGATGCAGGTATTGTTAGCCGTCATCATTTTGAAGGTGGCAAGTCTGTATTTGAACTTTCGGGCAGTACTCACCATGACCACTTAGTGTGTTTAAAGTGTGGCAAGGTTGTTGAGTTTGAAGATGACTTGATTGAACGTCGTCAACTTGAGATTGCTGAAGAAAACGGTATTAAGCTAACTAACCACTCTCTTTACCTATACGGTGAGTGTGAAGATAAAGATGCATGTAAGGCGTTTGCACAAAACAACAGTTAATTTTTATGCAATTAATAAAAAAACCTGCTAAAAGCAGGTTTTTTTGTGTCTAAAATAGAACAGAATTACTTCTGATCTATTTTAGCCCACGAGTCGCGAAGACCCACAGTTTGGTTAAATACCACATTCTCTGATTTAGTATCACGTGAGAAATAACCAGTACGCTCAAACTGAAAACCTTGCGCAGGCTGTGAATTTGCCAGTGAAGGTTCTAGTTTTGCATTATTAATAACAACTAACGACTCTGGGTTTAATGTGCTTTCAAAATCTTCTGATGCTGCAGGGTTAGGCACACTAAACAGACGGTCATATAAACGCACTTCTGCTGTTACCGACTCTGGTGCAGATACCCAATGGATCACCCCTTTTACTTTACGCCCATCGCTTGGGTTTTTACCCAATGTTTCAGGATCGTAAGTACAGTAAATAGTGGTAATTTCACCGTTATCGTCTTTTTCAACACGCTCGGCTTTAATTACATAAGCGCCACGTAAACGTACTTCTTTATCAAGTACTAAACGTTTAAATTTATTGTTTGCTTCTTCGCGGAAATCTTCACGTTCAATAAAAATTTCACGGGTAAAAGGCACATCACGACGACCCATTTCTTCTTTATTTGGGTGATTAGCAACTGACAATGTTTCAACAGTGTCGGCTTGATAATTCTCAATCACGATTTTAACCGGATCAAGTACAGCCATCGCACGCGGTGCATTTTCGTTTAAATCATCACGGATACACGCTTCAAGCATACCCATTTCAACCATATTTTCTTGTTTAGTAATACCAATACGTAAACAAAACTCACGAATTGAAGCCGGTGTATAACCTCGACGACGAAGACCCGCAATCGTTGGCATACGCGGGTCATCCCACCCTTCTACCTTGTTATTTACCACTAAGTCATTAAGCTTACGCTTTGACATAATTGTGTATTCAAGGTTTAACCGTGAAAATTCAATTTGCTGTGGATGGCATTCAAGGCTGATATTATCAAGAACCCAGTCGTAAAGACGACGGTTATCTTGGAATTCTAAGGTACATAATGAATGTGTTATACCTTCTAGCGCATCAGAAATACAATGCGTGAAGTCGTACATTGGGTAAATGCACCACTTATCCGCAGTTTGGTGATGATGTGCAAAACGAACACGGTAAATAATTGGATCGCGTAGCACCATAAATGAGCTTGCCATATCAATTTTTGCGCGCAGTACACATTCGCCCTCTTTGAATTCACCATTGCGCATCTTTTCAAATAATGCGAGGTTTTCTTCAACCGAAGTATCGCGATAAGGGCTATTCTTACCTGGCTCTTTTAATGTGCCACGGTATTCACGCGCTTGATCGGCAGTTAAAAAACACACATACGCTAAACCTTTTTCAATTAACTCAACTGCATAGCCGTAAAGCACATCAAAATAGTTTGACGAATATTTAATCTCACCATCCCAATTAAACCCTAACCACTGTACGTCTTCTTTAATTGAATTAACGTAGTTAATATCTTCTTTTTCTGGGTTTGTATCGTCAAAACGAAGGTTACATAAACCGTTATAGTCTTTGGCGATACCAAAATTTAGGCAAATTGATTTTGCATGGCCAATATGTAAAAAGCCATTTGGTTCTGGTGGAAAACGGGTATGCGTTGTGGCATATTTTCCACTTGCTAAATCTTCATCAATTCGGGTTCTAATAAAGTTACTTGGGCGATTCTCGATTTCCGCCATAGGAGTATAAACCTCTGTATATTGCGTGATAACAAAACTAATGCATTATTACAAAAACCAAGCGTAACATACAGTAATAGATACGGGTTTATGCTGGTAATTAACAAAGTTTGTTTAATAAGGGATAGTTTATGAACAAAATTTGTTTTAGCGCAATATTTAAGTCATCAAAGCATTCTATAGTATAAAAATAAACCCAACTTACAGGAACGAAAGATGGCTTCATTAAATCAACACCGTGTTTATATCCCAAGCAATGCTAGAGCAAACCATTATTTATTAGCTGAAATCACGCCAAACGATGAGTTTTATAAGAGCTTTAGTAATATTAATGCGTGTTATCAGCGTATTGCTCGCCAACTATTTGCCGCTTGTGATGAATATGAACTTCACAATGTGCATTTACTCGCCAATGATAAACTGCCGGTCGTGCGATTTCATGATGAGTCTTATCAACTTGAAACCGATAAGCAAATGTTGTTTTTCTATAACCCTCGTTACCATGAAGCACATAAACTTCATTACACCGAAGATCAGCAAAGCAAAAAGATTCGCTTACTGTTTTTAGCCACTGGGGATGATATTCGAGCTCACTCCGCCCAATTTCATAATAATGTACAAAAAGTTTTAGATCTTCTACAACAGCAATTATTTGTAGAGCAACCGAGCTTTAAATTGCGTGATCATCAGCATTTGACCTATGACTTATTCGCTAAAGAAAAAGGCAATAAAGAAAGTTACGGTTATAAATTAAGAAGTTTATATCCTCGTTATCAATCAAGACAATGCGAGATACCAAGCACACACGCAGAGATGACCTATGTCACCTTCTCGGTACCGGTAACACGTAATATTAAAACGCAGTTTCAGAGCGAGGTTAACAGCCAAACTTATCAGCCGTTCTACTCTCACTTTTCAAAACTATTTACCCAATTATGTGAAGACAATAAACTCACCCATGCTGCAATGGTTGCCAATGGCGCAATGCCAATAATTCGCAACAGCCAAGTTGATAGAAATGAAGGAAATGAAGAGCTACAAAAAATTAGTTTTGATATAGAAGGTTCAGCACCACAAATAAAAGTATTCTTTGAAGCCGATAAATTAGTCGAAACACTGAATTTTGTCATTGTGGCAGCTGAGCATAATAAACATGAAATTGGCTATGGTCGCTTTATGAACCAAGTAGAAAAAACTATTCATGGATTATGCGATGAGTTAGCAATTAATAAGCAACGCCAAGACTTATCAGTACGCTTTTTTCAGCATATAAGTTACCCATATTAATTAAACTGAACTGTGGTTAATTAGGTATCTGAACTCTAGATAACAAAAAGGCTCGCAATTGCGAGCCTTTTTTAAAGAATAAACGCTGATTACCAGCCTGTTTTTTCTTTAAGTGCTTTACCGATATCAGCAAGTGAACGTACAGTTTTTACGCCCGCAGCTTCTAATGCAGCAAATTTCTCATCAGCAGTACCTTTACCACCAGCGATGATTGCGCCAGCGTGACCCATACGCTTACCTTCTGGTGCAGTAACACCAGCAATGTAAGAAACAACAGGTTTAGTAACGTTAGCTTTGATGTACTCTGCAGCTTCTTCTTCTGCAGTACCACCAATTTCACCAATCATTACGATTGCTTCAGTTTGTGGATCTTTTTCGAACAATTCTAGAACGTCGATAAAGTTAGTACCTGGAATTGGATCACCACCAATACCAACACAAGAAGACTGACCAAAACCAGCATCTGTAGTTTGCTTAACTGCTTCGTACGTTAAAGTACCAGAGCGAGAAACAATACCTACTTTACCAGGCTTGTGGATGTGACCAGGCATGATACCAATCTTAGTCTCACCAGGAGTGATAACACCTGGACAGTTTGGACCAATCATACGAGTACCTGTTTGATCTAGTTTAACTTTAACGTCAACCATATCAAGTGTAGGAATACCTTCAGTGATACAAACAATCAGCTCGATACCTGCATCGATAGCTTCTAAGATTGCATCTTTACAGAAAGGTGCTGGTACGTAAATCACAGATGCAGTTGCACCTGTTGCTTCTACAGCGTCACGTACTGTGTTAAATACTGGAAGACCAAGGTGCGTTTGACCGCCTTTACCTGGGCTTACACCACCAACCATTTGTGTACCGTACTCAAGCGCTTGCTCTGAGTGGAAAGTACCTTGACCACCAGTGAAACCTTGACAGATAACTTTTGTATCTTTATTGATTAATACAGACATTATTTGCCCTCCGCAGCAGCAACAACTTTTTCAGCCGCGTCTGTTAATGATTCAGCAGCGATGATGTTAAGATCAGACTTAGCAAGTACTTCACGGCCTAATTCAGCATTAGTACCTTCTAAACGTACAACTACTGGAACTGTTACACCTACTTCTTTAACTGCGCCAATGATGCCTTCAGCAATCATGTCACAACGAACGATTCCGCCGAAGATGTTAACTAAAACAGCTTTAACGTTGTCATCTGAAAGGATGATTTTGAATGCTTCAGAAACACGTTCTTTAGTCGCGCCGCCACCAACATCTAGGAAGTTAGCTGGCTTGCCACCGTGTAGGTTTACGATGTCCATAGTACCCATTGCTAGGCCTGCACCGTTAACCATACAACCTACGTTACCATCTAGGGCTACGTAGTTAAGCTCGAAGCTTGCTGCGTGAGCTTCACGTGCATCTTCTTGAGATGGATCGTGCATTTCACGGATTTTAGGTTGACGGTAAAGTGCATTACCATCGATACCAATTTTACCGTCTAGACAGTGAAGGTTACCTTCATCTGTGATTACTAGTGGGTTGATTTCAAGTAATGCGAAATCGAAATCGTTGAACATGTTGCCAAGACCCATAAAGATCTTAACGAACTGTTTCATTTGTGTTGGGTTAAGACCCAATTTAAAACCAAGCTCACGAGCTTGGTAAGCTTGAGGACCTACTAAAGGATCAATCTCAGCTTTGTGGATAAGTTCTGGTGTTTCTTCAGCAACAGTTTCAATTTCAACGCCGCCTTCAGTAGACGCCATGAACACAACTTTACGAGAAGCACGGTCAACAACAGCACCTAGGTACAGTTCGTTTGCGATATCTGTACAGCTTTCTACTAAAATTTTAGCAACTGGCTGGCCTTTCTCGTCTGTTTGGTAAGTAACTAGGTTTTTACCTAACCAGTTAGCTGCAAACGCTTTAACTTCGTCGATAGTTTTAACTAGCTTTACACCGCCAGCTTTACCACGTCCACCTGCGTGAACCTGAGTTTTAACAACCCACATATCGCCGCCAATTTTTTCAGCAGCTGCTGCAGCTTCTTCAGGTGTATCGCAAGCGAAACCTTGAGAAACTGGTAAACCATATTCGGCAAAAAGTTGTTTTGCCTGATACTCATGCAAATTCATGATGCTTTATCCAATTTTTTATATTAAAAGAGCTGAATATTTATGCAAATAAACAACTATCCCAAATTGCGTGCCTAGTATAGATCTCATGGCGCTACATGAAAACCCCAGTATGACCTTAGGCGCAAAAAAAAAGCTGTGATTTTAACTCACAGCTTATATTTCATACTACTTAATTAAACATCTAGCAGTAAACGTGTTGGATCTTCAAGTAACTCTTTAATTGTTACTAAGAAACCAACTGATTCTTTACCATCGATTTGGCGATGATCGTAAGATAACGCTAAATACATCATAGGTAAGATTTCAACTTTACCATTAACAGCCATTGGACGATCTTGGATTTTGTGCATACCTAAGATTGAAGACTGCGGTAAGTTAATGATTGGTGTTGATAGTAATGAGCCGAATACACCACCGTTAGTAATAGTGAAATTACCGCCAGTCATATCATCAAGTGTTAGCTTGCCATCACGACCTTTAAGGGCTAGTTCACGAATACCTTTTTCGATTTCTGCAACTGATAATTTGTCACAATCTTTAAGTACTGGCGTTACTAAGCCACGTGGCGTAGAAACAGCAATACTGATGTCGAAATAGTTGTGATAAACAATATCATCGCCATCAATTGATGCATTTACATCTGGGAAACGCTTTAACGCTTCAGTTACCGCTTTCACATAGAAAGACATGAAGCCTAAACGGATACCGTGACGCTTTTCAAATACTTCTTGGTACTGCTTACGAAGGTCCATAATTGGCTTCATATTAACTTCGTTAAACGTGGTTAACATTGCAGTTGAGTTTTTCGCTTCAAGAAGACGATTAGCAATCGTTTTACGTAAACGTGTCATAGGCACACGTTTTTGAGTACGGTCACCCATTGGTGCTGCTGGTGCTGCTTCTGCTTTTGCTGCTGGAGCAGGTGCTTTTAAGAATTGATCAACATCTTCTTTAGTCACACGGCCATTTTTACCTGAGCCTTTGATTTTTGAAGCATCAAGGCCTTTCTCAGCAATTAAACGACGAACTGATGGCGTTAGCACATCTGAACTATCGCTTGAGCTTTCTTCTTTGGCTGCTGGTGCATCCGCTTTAGCTTCAGATTTAGCTGGTGCAGCGCCTGCTTTTACCTTACCAATTACTTGCTCACCAAGAACGGTATCGCCTTCGTCATGGATTATTTCACCCATAACGCCGTCTTCTTGGGCAACAACTTCAAGTACAACTTTATCTGTTTCGATATCTACCAAGTTTTGGTCACGTGTTACCGCGTCACCTGGTTGAACATGCCAAGTAGCAATTGTTGCATCTGCAACTGATTCTGGAAGTACAGGTACTTTAATATCCACTTCTTTACCTTCTGATGCTGGTGCTGATTGCGCCGCAGGCGCGTCTTCTGATTTATCTGATGCTGAGTCATCTTCTTTTGACTCTTTAGTTGCCGGTGCTTCATCTGCATCGCCAATTAAACCGATCACTTGGTCGCCAAGTACCGTAGCACCTTCTTCTTGTGAAATTTCAGTGATTACACCATCGTTTTGTGCAACCACCTCTAAAACCACTTTGTCTGTTTCAATATCTACTAAGTTTTGGTCACGGCTTACTTTGTCGCCAACACTTACATGCCATGTAGCAACGGAAGCATCTGCAACCGACTCAGGAAGAACAGGAACTTTAATCTCTGTGCTCATTGCTTATCCTTTCTTTTCTATAGTAAGCGCGTCGGCAACGAGCGCTTGTTGTTCTTTAGTATGTACTGACATATAACCACATGCAGGTGATGCTGAAGCTTTACGACCAGCATATTTTAATTTTGCATCTTGTGGAATTGCATCAATAAAGTGATGTTGAGAACAGTACCAAGCACCTTGGTTTTGCGGCTCTTCCTGACACCATACAAAATCAGTAACATGCTGATAACGCTCAATAATCGTCTTCATTTCGTCATGTGGGAACGGGTATAGCTGTTCAACACGAACAATAGCAATGTTGTCTTGCTCAAGTTTACGACGTTCTTGCAATAATTCGTAGTAAACTTTACCACTACAAAATACAACACGTTCTACTTTCTTAGCATCAATATCATCAATTTCATCGATCACATTGTGGAATACGCCCTCTGATAGTTCTTCAAGCGATGATGTAGCTAATGGATGACGAAGCAATGATTTTGGCGTCATAACAATCAATGGGCGACGAAGAGGTCTAACCGATTGACGACGAAGCATTGCATAAACTTGTGCAGGTGTAGATGGTACACATACTTGCATATTATGATCAGCACACAGCTGTAAAAAGCGCTCAAGACGTGCAGAGCTATGCTCAGGGCCTTGGCCTTCATAACCATGTGGTAGCAAACATGTCAGGCCACATAAACGACCCCACTTTTGCTCACCTGAACTTAAGAATTGGTCAAAAACAACTTGTGCACCATTGGCGAAATCACCAAATTGCGCTTCCCATAAAACAAGTGAGGTCGGCTCTGCTGTTGCATAACCATATTCAAACGCTAATACCGCTTCTTCAGATAGCACCGAATCAAATACTTCAAACGTACCTTGATCTTCACTAATGTTTTGTAGTGGTAAGTATGTTGCACCGTCTTGTTGACCGTGAACAACCGCATGGCGATGGAAGAAGGTACCACGGCCAGAGTCTTGACCTGTTAGGCGAATGTCAGTGCCCTCAGCTGCAATAGTTGCATACGCTAAAGTCTCCGCCATACCCCAATCAAGTGCTTTTTCACCAGCTGCCATAGCTTTACGATCATCGTATATTTTCTTAACACGAGATTGCGCTTTGTGATCTTCAGGGTAGCTTGCGACAATGTTACCGAGCTCTTTGAGTTTCTCTACAGAAACGCTCGCGTCGTAGTCAACATTCCAATCATGACCAACGTATTTAGCCCAATCAGAAGAATGTGACGTTTCTGGTTGAATTTCTTCAACTACGCAGTTGCCATCATCTAAGCCATTACGATAATCATCTGCAAGTGCTTTCACTTCGTTTTCTGTGAAAGAACCTTCCGAAATTAACTGATCTGCATAGATTAAGCGAGGAACTGGGTGTTTTTTAATTTTTTGATACATAACAGGCTGTGTAGCATTAGGCTCATCAGCTTCGTTATGACCATGGCGACGGTAACAAACAAGGTCAATCACAACATCACGTTTAAACTGGTTTCTGAAATCAAGCGCTAATTGCGTAACAAACGCAACCGCTTCAGGATCATCAGAGTTTACATGGAAGATTGGTGATTGAACCATTTTTGCAATATCAGTACAGTAATCAGTAGAGCGTACATCGTCTTGCTTGCTTGTTGTAAAACCAACTTGGTTATTAACAACAATACGAATGCTACCACCACAACTAAATGCATTAGTTTGTGATAAGTTAAACGTTTCTTGTACTACACCCTGACCTGCGATTGCAGAGTCGCCGTGAATAGTAATAGGAAGTGCTTTGCTGCCCGTTTTGTCGTTTAGACGATCAAGGCGTGCGCGCACAGACCCCATAACCACAGGATTTACGATTTCTAAGTGCGATGGGTTAAACGCAAGTGCCATGTGCACATTGCCACCTTTGGTCGCGAAATCTGAAGAGTAACCCATGTGATACTTAACATCACCAGAGCTTAAAGTATCTTTGTGTTTACCAGCAAATTCATCAAATAATTCTGATGGATTTTTACCAAGTACATTCACAAGTACGTTCAAGCGTCCGCGGTGAGCCATGCCGATTACGGCTTCTTTTTGGCCACTTTCACCCGCGCGGTGTATAAGCTCTTTAAGCATAGGCACTAACGCATCGCCACCTTCAAGTGAGAAACGCTTAGCACCCGGGAACTTAGCCCCTAAATATTTTTCAAGACCATCAGCCGCTGTCAATCCTTTAAGGATACGAAGCTTTTCATTTTTATCGAATTTTGGCCTAGACTGAACAGACTCTAAACGCTGTTGTAACCAACGTTTTTCTTCTGTTGATGTGATGTGCATATACTCTGCGCCAATAGAACCACAATATGTAGTTTTTAGTGCTTGGTATAACTCACCTAAAGGCATAGTATCGCGGCCTACGGCAAACGATCCTACGTTAAATTCGCGGTCAAAGTCAGCATTTGATAAGTCGTGGTACTCTAGCTCTAAATCTCGTACACGTTCGCGTTGCCAAATACCTAGTGGATCTAGGTTTGCATTTTGGTGTCCACGAAAACGGAAAGCATTAATAAGTTGCAGAACTTTAACCTGTTTAAGGTCACCGCCACTGCCCTCTGCTACCACTACTTCTCTATGCTTGTTTTTAGCAAGCGCCGCAAATTGTGAACGAACTTCTGAATGTTTTACTTCAACATCCACACCATCTACTTTTGGTAATTGTTCGAACACTTCTCGCCATTCTTCTGGCACCGAAGTCGCATCGTCTAAATACGCTTCATAAAGCTCTTCAACATAAGCAACGTTACCGCCGTTTAAATGTGAAGATTCTAGCCATGCCTTCATCACACCTTCGTGCATTTATAAGCCCTTTTTTTTAGCGCAGAAATTAATAGTTATATAACAAGATGGCTAATAAAATATTAGCCATCTTTCGTCTACTTGAAATTAAACCGAGCGGTTTAATAACATAGATTTTATTTGCCCAATTGCTTTAGTCGGGTTAAGACCCTTAGGACAAACGCTAACACAGTTCATGATACTGTGGCAACGGAACACACTGAATGCATCGTCTAAGTCAGCTAAACGCTCTTCTGTTGCAGTATCTCGGCTATCAGCTAAGAAACGGTAAGCATGAAGAAGGCCTGCTGGACCTATAAACTTATCTGGATTCCACCAGAAAGAAGGACACGATGTAGAACAACATGCACATAAAATACACTCATAAAGCCCATCTAATTTATCACGTTCTTCGATAGATTGAAGACGTTCGCCTGCAGCAGGCTCGTCATTTATTAGATACGGTTTTACTTTTTCGTATTGAGTGTAGAACTGACTCATGTCAATAACAAGGTCACGAACAACAGGAAGTCCCGGTAATGGACGTACTACGATTTTACCTTTGCCATTTTTTTGTAGCGTAGATAAAGGAGTAATACATGCTAAGCCGTTCTTACCATTCATGTTTACACCGTCTGAACCACACACGCCTTCACGGCATGAACGACGGAATGATAGTGTAGGATCTTGCTCTTTTAATAATAAAAGTGCATCCAATACCATCATGTCTTGGCCTTCCTCAGTTTGCAAAGTGTATTCTTGCATACGAGGTGCGTTGTCAACATCCGGATTGTAACGATAAACTGAAAATTGTACTTGTGCCATCGTCTCGCTCCTAGTAGGTACGTGCTTTAGGTGGGAATGCTTCACGTAGCTTGGGCTCGTAGTTTACTTTACGCTTGCTCATTTCATCCGTTACCGGATTAAATACTGAGTGACATAACCAGTTTTCGTCATCACGATCTGGGAAGTCAAAGCGAGAGTGTGCACCACGGCTTTCAGTACGGAAGTTTGCAGCTACTGCAGTTGAGTAAGCTGTTTCCATTAAGTTGTCTAATTCTAAACATTCAATACGCATGGTGTTGAAGTCTGATGATTTATCATCAAGACGTGCATGCTGTAAGCGTTCACGAATTTCTTTAAGCTCAGTAAGACCAGTTGCCATTGAGTCACCTTCACGGAATACCGAGAAGTTAAGCTGCATACACTGCTGTAGGTCTTTCTTGATTTGTACTGGGTCTTCACCTTGACCAACTGTTGAGCTTTCCCAACGGTTAAAGCGAGCTAAAGACGCTTCTAAATCAGACTCAGAAGCCGCTTTAGAAATTTCAACGTCATTTAGGTATTTACCTAAGAAGTTACCAGCAGCACGGCCAAATACAACTAAATCAAGTAATGAGTTACCACCTAAGCGGTTAGCACCGTGAACAGATACACATGCAATCTCACCAACAGCAAATAAACCCTGTACTACTTTTTCGTTACCAGCGGCATCGATATTAAGTACTTGACCATTTACGTTAGTTGGCACACCACCCATCATGTAGTGACATGTTGGGATAACTGGAATTGGTTCTTTTGCAGGATCAACGTGAGCAAATGTTTTAGCAAGATCGCATACACCTGGAAGACGTAAATTAAGCGTTTCTTCGCCTAAGTGGTCAAGTTTCAACTTAAGGTGAGGACCCCAAGGACCATCACAACCACGACCTTCACGAATCTCTGTCATCATTGAACGAGCAACAACGTCACGAGATGCTAAATCTTTAGCATTTGGTGCATAGCGCTCCATGAAGCGTTCGCCATCTTTATTTAAAAGATAACCACCTTCACCACGACAACCTTCGGTTACTAGTGTACCAGCACCTGCAATACCTGTCGGGTGGAATTGCCACATTTCCATGTCTTGCATAGAAATACCAGCACGAGTCGCCATACCAACACCGTCACCAGTGTTAATGTGAGCATTAGTTGTTGATGCAAAAATACGACCTGCACCACCAGTAGCTAACACAACTGCTTTTGATTTGAAGAAAGTGATTTCACCTGTTTCAATTTCAATCGCTGTACAACCTACTACATCGCCATTATCGTTTTTAACTAAATCAAGTGCATACCATTCAGAAAATACATTTGTTTTGTTTTTAACGTTTTGTTGATATAGAAGATGTAATAATGCGTGACCAGTACGGTCAGCAGCTGCTGCGGTACGTGCAGCTTGTTCACCACCAAAGTTTTTCGATTGACCACCGAAAGGACGTTGGTAAACACGGCCATTTTCAAAACGAGAAAATGGTAGACCCATGTTTTCTAGTTCAGTAATAGCTTCTGGGCCTGTATTACACATGTATTCGATAGCGTCTTGGTCACCGATAAAATCGGAACCTTTGACGGTATCATACATATGCCATTCCCAGTTATCTTCATGCGAATTACCTAACGCTACTGTAATACCACCTTGAGCAGATACAGTGTGTGAGCGTGTCGGAAAAACTTTAGAGATTAGTGCACATGTTTTGCCAGATTCAGTAATAGCAAGAGCAGCGCGCATACCTGCACCACCGGCACCAATTACTACGGCGTCAAATTCACGAACAGAATATTTCACTTAAACACCCCATAAAACGATTAAACCTACAGCTACGTAAGCAACAGCCATTAGGTTTAGTACAAAGCCTAAGAAAGCACGCAATTTAGCGCCCTTTACATAGTCGGTTAGAACCTGCCAAAGGCCGATACGGGTATGAACCATAATGCAAACTAGGGTGATTAATGTCGCCCCTTTCATTGCTAGGTTAGAGAATAGGCCTGTCCAGGCGTCATATGTGACTTCTGGCATTGCTAAAAAATAGCCAATAATAAAAATTGCATATGCACTGATTATTAATGCCGTTGTGCGTAGAGATACAAAATCTTGTACGCCATCACGTTTAAGAGTTGCTTGATTTAAGACCATATCCACACCCCTGCCAATACAGCAAACACAACGCCAAGTGCCATTGCAATTTTAGCGCTAGTGTTGCCTGATTCAAGTTCTTCCCAATGCCCCATATCCATAATGATGTGACGGATACCACCGATAAGGTGATAACCCAGTACAGAAAGGGTGCCCCAAGCTATAAATTTGGCAATGAATCCGTTAAACAGACCCTTGACGAATTCAAAACCTTCAGCTGAAGAAAGAGACTCTGACCAAGCCCAAATGACAAACGTTAAAGCAAAAAATAATGCAACACCGGTGACGCGGTGAAAAATTGAAGCTTTAGCCGTTGCCGGCATAGATATAGTTGTTAGATCTAGATTTACAGGTCTTTGCTTTTTCACAGTTACTTGCCCATCTTGCCCGCAGTGGGGCTCATCTACTTGTTTTTCTAAAACCCACCAAATGTTTCTGGTGGAACTATCAAAATAAACGTATTAATACTAATAAAGTTCACTTTTTATGAAAAATATTATGTAAAAAAAAGTTTACCCAAATACAAATCGGTTAAAAACCTCCGTTAGTATATATAGCCGGAGGCTCTTTTACAATTCTTGTTTACTTTGAGTCGTTTGCGAATTAGCCAATGGTATAATATTCAATCTATACCGAATATTTATTATACATATATGCATAATACTTATAAAAATTGACTTTAACCCCCTCTTTCACGTTAAAATGTAAAAATGTGCTTAGAATAGATTTTAGAATATAAAAATCAGAATAGTTATCTTAATAGGAGATACATAGATGGCAGATAAGAAAGCCACAGTCCATATTGATGGGCTAGATCCAATCGAACTTCCAATTTATCAAGGTACTGCTGGCCAAGATGTAATTGATGTACGTACACTCGGCTCACATGGTCACTTTACTTATGATCCAGGTTTCATGTCGACTGGTTCTTGTGAATCTACCATCACTTACATCGATGGTGGTAAAGGTGTTTTACTACACCGTGGTTACCCAATCGAGCAGTTAGCAGAAAGCTCTAACTACATTGAGTTATGTTACTTACTATTAAATGGTGAGTTACCAACTAAAGAGCAGTACGATGATTTTGCTACAAAAATCACTCGTAGCACCATGCTAGATGAGAAAATAGCAAACTTCTTCCAAGGTTTCCGCTTTGATGCTCACCCAATGGCAATGCTTTGTGGTGTGGTTGGTGCTTTATCTTCTTTTTACCATGAAGATCTTGATATCACAGACGCAGTTCAACGTAAAACAAGCGCTATTAAATTAGTTGCTAAGTTACCAACAATTGCAGCAATGGCATACAAAACAAACATCGGTCAACCGTTTGTATACCCACGCAATGATTTAAGCTATGCAGAAAACTTCTTACACATGATGTTTTCTGTGCCTGCTGAAGAATACAAAGTAAACCCAGTAACAGCTAAAGCAATGGATAAAATCTTCATGCTTCATGCTGACCACGAACAAAATGCTTCAACGTCAACAGTACGTTTAGCAGGTTCTTCTGGTGCTAACCCTTATGCATGTATTGCTGCGGGTATTGCATCACTTTGGGGCCCTGCTCACGGCGGTGCTAACGAAGCATGTTTAAACATGTTAGAAGAAATTGGCTCAGTTGATCGCATTGACGAATACGTAGCAAAAGCAAAAGATAAAGCGGACCCGTTCCGTCTTATGGGCTTTGGACACCGTGTTTACAAAAACTTCGATCCACGTGCAACAGTAATGCGTCAAACGTGTCATGAAGTGTTAGAAGAGCTAAACATTCAAGATCCATTGCTTGATATCGCAATGAAGCTTGAGCAAATTGCACTTGAAGACCCGTACTTTGTTGAGAAGAAACTTTACCCTAACGTAGATTTTTACTCAGGTATTATCTTAAAAGCGATTGGTATTCCTACAAGTATGTTCACTGTAATTTTTGCAATGGCACGTACTGTAGGTTGGATCTCACACTGGGATGAGATGCTTTCTCAACCTGGCCACAAGATCAGCCGCCCACGTCAGCTTTACACAGGTGAAACAGCCCGTGATTACAAAGCAACTGACAAGCGCTAAGCTTTAAAGTTAGCTTTAAAAGGCCGCTATTGCGGCCTTTTTTATTACATGTTACTTGAGAATTATCTTAAACCGATTACAATTCTTGCCCGAATTGATTAACTTTATGAGCCTATGTCTGTGTCCTTGTTTGATCCTAAAACAATCCGTAATGATTTCCCTACTCTAAATCAGACAATCAATGGCTACCCTTTGGTTTATTTAGACTCGGCTGCAACAACGCAAAAGCCACAATGCGTGATTGACGCTACTAACAAGTTTTACACCTATCAGAATGCAAATGTTCATCGCGGCCGTCACACCCTTAGTGAGCAAGCTACAACGGCTTATGAGCTAGTACGTCAACGCGTTGCTGATTATTTTCAGGTAAGCGGTAATGAAATTGTCTGGACTAAAGGTGCTACTGAGGCGATTAACTTAGTTGCACATGGCCTAAGAAATACATTAACAACTAACGACACCATTTTAATTAGCCCAATCGAGCATCACGCGAATATTGTGCCATGGCAAGAACTCGCGGCATACACTGGTGCAACGTTAAAAGTGCTGCCACTCAATGACGATGCCACCTTTGATATTAACCAGTGCTGTGACGTGATTAAACTCACAAAGCCTGCGCTTCTAGCTGTTACACAAGCCTCTAATGCGCTGGGCAATATTACCGATTTAACCCCGCTGATCACCGCTGCAAAGGCAGTAGATGCGTTAACTTTAGTCGACGGCGCACAAAGCGCTTTGCATTTAAGACCTAATTTAACAAAGCTTGATTGTGATTTTTACGTGTTTTCAGCTCACAAAATGTTGGGGCCAACCGGGTTAGGCGGTTTATATGGCCGCTACAGCGCACTTAATACATTATCACCTTACCAAACAGGTGGTGAAATGATTGAAAAAGTGACCCTAACGCAAAGCACTTATCGTGACGCTCCCGCTAAATTTGAAGCAGGGACGCCAAATATAGCCGGTGTTTTAGGCTTTGGTGCGGCGCTTGAGTATTTAATGGCACTTGATCAGCAAACATTAAAACAATATGAACAACAGTTGTTTATTTATGCAGCGAACGCACTGAATCAAATAGACGGTATTAGTATTTATAGCGACCTAAAATCGAACATTGGTACATTGTGCTTTAATTATAAAAATGAACATCCGTACGATCTGGCAACTTTACTTGACGGCTATGGTGTTGCAGTGCGAAGTGGTCATCATTGTACCCAACCGTTGATGACCCATTTGAAACTAAATGGCTCACTCAGAGCAAGTTTTGCATTTTATAATACGACTAAAGATGTAGACCAATTTATTACTGCGCTTAAAGAATGCATCGCTTTATTAGACTAATTTGGATAAATAATGACTCACACATACCAACTGGTAAGTAAAAACATTGAAAACAGTGCAAGCTGGCAACAGAAATACCGTGAAATTATGTTGCTTGGTAAAACACTCCCGCCATTAGCCGATATATTAAAAACCGACGATGCGCTTGTGCAAGGGTGTGAAAGTAAAGTGTGGATGTTTGTTGAATTTGATTTGACAGAAAATGCATTGGTTGTGATTGGTGATTCTGATACGCGCATAGTAAAAGGCTTATTGGCGTTAATTTTAGCTCTGTATAACGGTTTAACACCAGAAGAGGTGTTAAACATTAATGCCTATGAAGAATTTGAAAAGCTTGGCTTAATTAGCCACTTAAGCGCTTCTCGCGGCAATGGGGTAAAAGCCATGGTTGAAAAAATACAAACCTTAGCTAAACAAAAAGCGCGTTAAGCGCTTTTTATAACAGTATGATAAGCAGCCTGTAGTTAAATATTTAAACGTGCACGCTTATCTAAATATTTTCTCACTGCTTTAGCGGCAACAAAGAAGCCAAAACTTCCAGTGATCATCGTCACTGAGCCAAAGCCATTATTACAGTCCATATTCATACTGCCATCTGCATTTTGTTTCGCATGACACACACTGCCATCGTTACCTGGATAAACAAGCTGCTCTGTTGAATATACACAGTCAATATTAAATTTACGTTTTGGATTAGAACTAAAATTATACTGCTTACGCAAAATATAACGCACTTTTGCAAGCAATGGATCTTGAGTCGTTTTTGCCACATCACCAAAAGTAATTTGACTAGGATCGGTTTGCCCACCTGCACCGCCCGTGGTGATTATAGGCATTTTATTACGCTTACAGTGTGCGATTAATGCTGCTTTTTCTTTTACCGCATCTATACAATCTATTACATAATCAAAACCTTGAATATGCTGTTGAATATTATCAAGGGTAATAAAGTCATCAATCACACTCACTACACACTCAGGGTTGATAAGCTCGCAGCGAGCTTTCATCGCCTCAACTTTAGCTTCCCCTATTGTGCCTGTTAAGGCATGAATTTGACGATTTACATTGGTTGCACAAATATCGTCTAAATCAATTAAGGTGATTTTACCCACGCCTGTACGCGCTAGTGCTTCAGCAGTCCAACTGCCTACACCACCAATACCTACAACACAAAAATGTGCTTGCTGTAACCACTCAAATTGCTGTTGACCATATAGTCGTTTAATACCACCAAAGCGGATATCAGTTACTTGTTCACTCATTTACCAATCCAATTTCCACGGCGTTTGCCAAGAATCAAAATCTTGATGTTTAATCAATTGCGCATACTCTTTACCAGATTGTGGCAACAGGGTATGTTGTATTTTTTGCCCTTTCCATAAAAAATCCAACGCAAATGCATGCAAATAGATGCGATCAGCGGCACTCCCAGAATAACTAGCATCGCCTAATATAGCGGCACCTATACTCTTTAATGCCACCCTGAGCTGATGGGTTTTTCCCGAATAGGGTTTTAATAGGTAAGCTCTAAAACCGCTTTTAAAGCTAAACGAATAAAAACGTGTAATAGCGGGGTTACTCTGTGAGTTTAATAATTTATACGTGCCACGGCGAGACTTAGCCATATCACCTTTAACCCAGCCTTGCTTTTTTTTAGGCTTGGTATCACCAACCGCTAGATAAAACTTGTTAATAGCATGCTGAGTAAATAATTGCGTAAATTCTGCTGCTGCCGCTTTGCTTCGCGCGAGTATAATCAATCCAGAGGTGACCTTATCTAAACGGTGTACCGCAAATAATTTTTCGTTTAACTGTTGCTCAGCTAGTACCACAAAACCGGGGCCTTCTTCAGAATGAAAATTAAGCCCTTGCGGTTTATTTATGATGTAAAAATCATCATGCGTATATTGCACTTTTAATATAGGCGTTTGTGCTGTATTCACACGCTTTTACTTTGAATATGGGCAACCACTTTAGCTAAATCTTCTGGTGTGTCGACTCCTGCATGAGGGGTAACTAATGCTTGCTCTATTTTAATTGCATAACCATGGTATAGCACGCGTAACTGCTCTAACGATTCAAGTATTTCTAATGGTGAAACGCTTAATTCAATATATTGCTTTATAAATCCTGCACGGTAAGCATAAATACCTACGTGGCGTTGGAAAGGCGCTAAATTCAGTGGTTGCTGCTCTGCCATCATGGCGCTTCTATCAAAAGGAATGCTCGCTCTTGAAAAATACAAGGCATTTTTATTAATGTCACTGACCACTTTAACCGCATTAGGATTAAACACTTCATCACGCTCTTCAATAGCAACACTTAAGGTTGCCATTGGTGCCGTTGATTGCGCTAATAATGTTGCCACTTGTGATACGTTATCAGGGGATAACAAAGGTTCATCACCTTGTACATTTACCACGATAGTGTCATCGGCTAAATTAAGTAAATCCACTACTTCGGCTAAGCGCTCTGTGCCTGATTGGTGATCTTCACGCGTCATCAAAACATTACTAGTAAAACGTTTAGCAGCATCAAATACTCTTTGATGGTCGGTAGCAATAACCACCTTGCTGGCTCCTGACAAACAGGCTTTTTCATACACATGCTGTATCATTGGTTTGCCACAAATATCAGCGAGTGGTTTACCTGGCAAACGAGTAGAAGCGTAACGCGCAGGGATAACAACTACGAATTCCACTTTTCTACCTCTTCAAGAGTCAATTCACGAGCTTCATTTTCAAGTAGCACCGGAATATCATCACGTACCGGGTAAGCTAGCTTTGCTGCTGTACTGATCAGCTCTTGGTTTTGTTTATCAAAGCGCAACTTACCTTTACACACAGGACAAGCAATAATTTCGAGTAATTTTGTATCAAAGGCCATGGTGGATCCCTTTTTCTTTTAATAATAAATTTAATGTGTTTATTACTGCTGCAGTTGGTTGAGCGTCAACCGGCAGGTAATACCAATTTGGCTTGGCAAAGTCACGGCACTTAACCGCATCTTTTTCTGTCATTAATATACAATCCTCACCAAATTGAGCAAAGTCATTGGCGGTATAAGCATAATGGTCGCGAAAATGATGTGTTGATAACAACGCTATACCTTGTGCTTTTAATGATGCTTCAAAGCGCTGAGGGTTACCGATTGCACTTACAGCATGCGCTGTTTTTATAGTCGTTTTTATCTCAGTATTATCAGCAACACGTTTAATAATTGATGGCTGCAAGCGATAGCTAAATTCATGTTCAGAACCATTTTCAATGACTAAATCAACACTGTTTAAACGAGAAACCGTTTCACGAAGTGGTCCTGCTGGCATTAAAAAACCATTACCAAATTTTCTTTCGCTATCAACAATACAACATTCAATACTGCGTGCCATTTTGTAGTGTTGCATGCCATCATCAGAAATGATTACATCAAGCTGAAACTGATGATTGAGCATTTCTATATTCTGCTGTCTATTTGGCCCCACAACTAACGGACATTGTAAACGGTTAAATAAAAGTACCGGTTCATCCCCAGCTTCTAAAGTCGTCGTATTTGCAGTTACTAATAATGGATAATGAGCTGCTTGCCCACCATAGCCGCGACTAATTAAACCAACAGATAAGCCTTGAGCGGTTAAGTAATCATGTAGCCACAATACAAATGGAGTCTTACCATTGCCGCCAACACTTATATTGCCAACAACAATTACTGGAGTATTACTAACAAATGGCTTAAAAACACCCACTTCGTAGCAGTATTTGCGCACTAGAGCAACACAGCCAAAAAAAGCGGACAGTGGTAATAACAATAAGGTAATTAAGCTAAAAGGTTTGTACCAGCTTTGCTCTATTTTACTCACCCCTGCTCACCAAACTGCATTTTACAAAGAGCTGAGTAGGTACCATCGTTAGTCAGTAATTCAGTATGCGTACCACTTTCTATCACTTTACCGTTATCAATCACATAGATACGGTCACTATTTTCAATAGTCGATAGCCTATGAGCGATAACAATAGAGGTTTTATCTTTCATTAATATATCAAGAGCATGTTGGATAAGCTTTTCAGACTCAGTATCCAAGGCCGAGGTCGCTTCATCTAAAATTAAAATAGGCGCGTCTTTTAAAATAGCACGGGCAATCGCAATACGTTGACGTTGCCCGCCTGAAAGCATTACCCCATTCTCGCCAACCATAGTGTTAAGTTGCTCAGGTAAGTCTTTTACAAACTCCCACACATGGGCTTGTTTTGCAACGTCATGAAGCTCTTCGATAGAGATTTCGCGTTGTAAACCATAACAAATATTATTGGCAATCGTGTCATTAAATAGCACCACTTGTTGCGACACTAACGCAAATTGACGGCGAAGATCAGTAAGCTTATATTCATTAAGAGCAATGCCATCGAGTAAAATTTCGCTTGGCGCTTCTAAGTCATAATATCGGGGTAACAAGTTAGAAATAGTCGATTTACCCGAGCCAGAGCGGCCAACAAGGGCAATACTCTCACCGGCTTTTATGTTCAGTGATAAATCGTTAAGCACGGCTTCATCCTTGGTTGGGTATTTAAAGGTCACATTTTTCACCTCAATATGCCCTTTTACCTTATCAACCGAAAAGGTACCCGTGTCTTTTTCAATTTCTTCATCTAACACTAAAAAAACACTCTGAGCAGCTGAAATACCTCGCTGTAAGTCACTGTTTACATTGGCAAGTTGCTTTAATGGGCGCAGTAGCATCATCATCGATGAGATGAGTACGACAAAATCCCCAGAGCTAATACTGTCTATCATAGAGGGCATCGACACAACCCATAAAATAACAGCCATAGCACTGGCAGCCAAAATTTGAATAATAGAGACACTTAGCGCTTTAGTCGCATCCATCTTGATACGTTGTTGGCGGTTATGATTATTAATTTTAGAAAATTGATCAATTTCTTGTGTTTGCCCACCAAAGCCATGGATCACTTTGTGACCACTGAGCATTTGCTCTGAACTACGGGTAACTTGTCCCATCGCTGACTGAATATTTTTCGAGATATGACGAAAGCGTTTAGACACCACAGCTACTATGATAGCCACAAGCGGGATAATAACTAAAAAGATTAACGACAACTGCCAACTGGTATAAAACATCACAGCGAGTAAAAACACCACAAAAGCGCCTTCACGCACAACAATAAGCAGTGCTTTGGTGATTGCTTGTTGAACTTGCTCGGTGTCAAAGGTAATTTTAGAAATCAAATCGCCGGTTGAGTTTTTATCGTGAAAGGACACCGGTAAATGTAAAATGTGTTCAAACAATTCTTGGCGCAGCGCCCTCACGACTTGTGAGCCTACATAGCTTAAACAGTAAGATGACATAAAGTTAAATACGCCACGCCCGATAACCAGCGCAATAACCACAAATGGCGCATAAGTAAGTACCTGGCTGTTACGCTCGTTTAAACCTTCATCGATAAACGGCTTCATCAGTTGAATGAATAATGCATCCATACCTGAATAACCTATCATTCCTATAATCGCGACGATGGCAATCGACTTATAAGCGCCAACGTAAGAAACAAGCCGTTTATATATTTGTGTAGTACTTTGTTCCATAACACTCTCTAAAACCAGTAACAGCCCCTATTGTATCCTTAGCAACAGCAAAACAAAACGTCAATCTTTGATAAACCAATAACTTTCCGCCCCTCTTGCGGTACTCAGCTCTAAGTGTTTAGCATAAAAATTAACCCGAATTTGTCCTACATCACCGGTGCTATATTGTTTGGCGTTTATTTTATTGTAACGCTTAACTACCGCTTTACTTGGAAATTGCCACTGGCCTTGATACGCACTTGAATGAATCACGAATGTTGGGTTTACGGCCTTGATAAACTCAACACTGGAGGAGCTATCACTGCCGTGATGAGGACTTAACAAAACGGTACTTTGTAAATCACGCCCTCGTTTAATTAATTTAGACTCCCTCGCCTTTGATATATCACCAGTGAGAAGCACACTATGGTTGGCACTTGAGATTTTAACGACACAGGAATTATCATTACTGTTATTAAACTCCTCTTTTGCAAAGGTTTGAATACTCAAACCTTGAAAGTATATTTTTGTCGCTATGCAGTCTTTATATACACCACCTGGATGAAAATAATCAAAGCTCCATGCATAACCGGCTTTTTTAAAGTGCGCAGCGCCTCCTGAATGGTCGTTATCTTGATGGCTTACAATCGAGTTAGTTACTGTTAGGTTATGAGCATTAATATAGGGTAGTAAAACACTAGTGACACGACTAAAGCGATTAAAATAACTCGGGCCAAAATCATAAATAAACGCATGTTTATCTTTTTCTATCAGTACCATTAAACCGTGGCCTACATCAAATACGTTTAACTGCCAAAGGCTGGTTTGCGTAAAGTAATAGTTAAAAAGCAAAGTCAAAATCGGAATGCAGGCTAGTAAGCGAAGCTCAATAAAATAAAGTAAGGGTACAACACTATAAAGCAGCACCACGGTGGTCATACTTATCTGTCCGACATTAAGCCAACGTACCTGCTGAGGTATTGCCTGCAGCATTTGGTAAAAATAGGCCAATGGAAAATCATATAATACGATAAATGCGTACCAATCGGTTAATAATCCCAGTAACACACTTAAAAATAAAGCAGGCATTAATACAAAAGATAAAATGGGAATAGCGACTAGATTTAAAACTAAACCCGCTAAACTCACACCATTAAAAAAGTATAATGACAAGGGTAATAAGCCAATAAATAATCCCAGTTGAATAATAAATAATGTTCGTATATTGGCTAGTAATGAGTTACCCCGAAGCGGAAATTGCTTTAAAACAATAAAAATAATACATACTGCTAAAAACGAAAAGTAAAGCCCTGGGTTTAATACACTAAATGGGTTAATCGCTAAAATAATGACCAGTGCGAATAAAATACTGCGCCACCTCAATGACTGCTTTGCCAAATAATAAAGTAGCAAATAACAGCCCAACATAATTAAAGCGCGGGTTGCAGAAATGATAAAATCACTTAAATAAACATAAATAAAAGCTACAACAAAACCAACAGCGCTATAAACAATAGAAACATTTAATGCTTGATTTAGTTCAGGTTTAACCAACTTAAGACAAAACCGTGTGACAAAATAACAAAAACCAAACACTAGAGAGATATGTAACCCAGAAATGGCTAATAAATGACTTAACCCAAGACTCTGCATTAACTCTTTATGCTCGAATGTCATTAAAGACTTATCGCCAGTTAACAACGTATAATAGAGCCAATTAAGCTCAGCATTATTTACCAACTTTTTGACATAAACTCTATAGGCTGAAACGGCATTACTTTTTTGAGAGCTTTTAATATTAAGCTGTTTATTGAGCACCGTACCTTTAAACGCTATCTTTTGTGTAAAAGCATAAAGCTGATTATCAAAAACAGTAAAATTCTTAATGGATCTATAGTTTTTAAGTCTCACTTGAGCATTAAAAGCATCACCAGAATGAATTGGTTGTGCAAAATTGATACTTAATAAGGCATAAGGTGCCCTAAAGTGACTATATTCACTGTCTTCCAAACGCGTTAATTTAACTTTTACATATTGGGGAGGTGTAGCAGAAATAACCTCTTCTACAACAACATCGACTGAATAAGCATATTTTTTGTGCTGTTCAGGTAACTCAAATGAATAAAACAAGATAAAATGTGCTGCTACGCAGCAAATACCGCAAATAAAGCCTAACAATACAGTTAAAAACGGCTTAAAATACGTGCTCACAATGAGGATTGAAATTGTGATAATTGTAAATTCAAGGGTTTGATAATAAAACACGGTAATAACGACACCGACAACAAATCCAAGACTCATCCACACAGACGTAAATGGTTGCTTTAAATGGCTAAAAAAACGATCCAACGGTTTTTACCTGATCCAAATAAAATTAGACATCACAAATCACTAAAAATATTTGGTCGTCTTTTGCATGATGCTAACCTTTGGCATTTAAATCGACGCTCAGCACGCGGTGCTTTTGCCGTTGGACTTTTCTTTGCATTCATCCCTGTTCCTTTTCAAATGGTGCTAGCCGCTGCCGCAGCCATAATCTTAAGAGTTAATTTGCCTATATCAGTTGCTTTAGTGTGGATCACTAACCCACTTACAATGCCACCTATCTTTTACGGCTCGTACTTGGTTGGTACATTAGTGCTAAATCAACCTGAGCAACATTTTGCGTTTGAAGCAAGTTGGGCATGGTTTATAGAAAGTTTAACGACAATTGGCCCCGCTTTTTTAGTGGGTTCGCTTGTGTGTGCATCTATTGCCAGTGTTATTGGCTATTTTGGTATTGACTTGATTTGGCGCCGCTCAGTAAGAAAAGCTTGGATATCTAGAAATAACTAGCGCCTACTTCTCCATAAAGGGCTGCTCTTTACCTTAATATAGACAAAAAAAAACCAACTTAACAAGTTGGTTTTTTATAAACGAATAGTATTACCTAGAAACGAAAAACGCGTCTTAATCCAACTAATGGCAGCAATAGTAAACCAAACCATGAGAAACTGGCTGAGCTACGTTCATAAAACTCTGTATCTGGAGCTTTACAGTTTTCAACTTCACCATTAGCAATCGGTGAAAGTTTTACCGCAACAGCAACACTTTCATATTGAATATTGCCATTAATATCAGTTACAACTTCGCCTCGTGAATTTAACTTTTCAACCGTTTTAGTTGCTACACCAAATACCTCATTGTTTTCGTTGATTGATTTCGCTTCTACCATTTTATAACTAAAACTAGTCTCACCATCACTGTCAAAACAAGGTAGTAAACTATTTAGGTTTGTGATTTTGTCATCGCCAATTTTATAAAGAAAGGCTTCTGAGCGTCTTGTGCTGGCTGTATCACCAACCTCACCCTCACCTACGATGTAACCTTGGTTATTAATGTCATTCGCGTATGAGTTTGAGCTAGTAAAATAATCTTCAGGAAATACGGTCGTATTAGTATTTATATTATGATGAAAGAACTTGGCGATTAAACTACCTTCAATACCTTTTGAAGCATAACCAACCACAATGTCATTATCATTTATCGCGAATGCTTTACCAGCTTGCCAATCATCTTGCTGGTTTATAAAATCAACCACTTCACCGTCTTTAAAATAAGTTGGCATAGTTAAAATTGTCGAATCTCTGTCAAAATAACGAGTGTTCGAAAAACCGACCGCTACATCATTTTTATTAACCGCTAATGCATTACTAATAAAAGGATTAGTGTCCTCATCTTCTTCTGGAGTAAGCGCTAAACCCAACAGCTCTGTTGAAGTCACATTATAGGCACTATCTAGAGTCCATTTAACCGCTGTTTTATTGAATAAACCACGCGTACTTCGACTGTTAAGTGATTCAATACAGGCCATTACCGGTTCATCAAGGCCATCACAATTATCAGTAATTGTGGTTTGTCTCTCAGCAGGAATACTGACCGATACATTACCAACAACAATGTAACCTGTGTCAGTGGCAACAATATCAGATGCTTTACTAGTCCCACCGTGTTCAGTAAATTCTGGAACAAACGGCACTTCAACACCATCTGCAGATATTAAAATCCCACGTTCTATGAAGTCACGGGTAAACCACGTTTCTTCCTCTGTTTCGCCATCTGGTGTAAAACTCACTTTATCAAAAGGAGCACTGCCCCAGCCAACAGTCGTTCCGTCTTCTGCAACGCCATTATAAAAATTACTTGTCGAGCGGGTCAGACCGTCGTAATCAACAGAAGCGATATCAAATAAAGGCTGCTCAGTTATTACACCACTATTATAATTTGTAGCAATAATTGAACTGATTTTTTGATACTCAAAGTTAGATGACAAGTTTGATAAAAAACGAACCATAAAAGTATGCGCATCAGCATTAGTGTAAATCGCATCGTTATTTTCTATGTCATCAAGCGTAAAGGTTATTTCTTTGTCAATTTCTTTAAACCTTGCCACTTCCGCGTCGTAAGCACTATTGATTGAACTTTCTGTAAAATCAATATAACTAATATCAATAGGTAGGTTGTATAAGCCATTAGCAACGCCAATGACATGGCCACTTTCACTCACATCAGTAACATATGTATGTTTTGCAGCTTCAAAGTCACCTAATTCGGTTAACTGGTACGTTGCACTCAATGCTGATGTACTCAGTGTAGCCAAAACACTGGCCGCGAGTAATTTATATTTCATTTTATTCCTTACTACTGATTCTTTAATTCTTCAAGTTCTTCCCAACGCTCAAAAGCGGCTTCAAGGTCAGACTCAAGTTGGGCTAAATGGTTCAATTCCTTGGCTGTTATATCACTGTCTTGCTTGAAAAAATCTTCATGACTTACTCGTTCTTGTTGTTTTTCAAGTTCAGCTTCAAGTTGCTCCATTTTATTAGGTAGTTGCTCTAGTTCAAGTTTTAATTTGTAAGAGAGTTTATTTGCTTTGTTATTGCTTTTAACTGGCGTTGGCTCTGTTTTTTCAACTTTTTTGACTGGCTGCTTTTGCAACTCTTTGTTCTGCTCCGCCAAATAGTTGGTATACGCTTCATAATCACTGTAGCCACCAACTATATCAGTGACTTTGCCGTTACCTTCAAATGCCCAAACACTCGAACAGGTATTATCAATAAACTCTCGGTCGTGGCTTACTATAAGCACAGTACCTTGATATTGGTTAATAATATCCTCAAGGAGCTCTAATGTTTCTATATCTAAGTCATTGGTAGGCTCATCGAGCACTAATATATTTGAAGGTTTCAAAAATAACTTGGCTAATAACAACCTGTTTTTCTCACCACCTGAAAGTGCTTTTACCGGTGTACGAGCACGTGCTGGCGGAAATAAAAAGTCTTGTAAATAGCCTAACACGTGACGTGAGCGTCCGCCCATCATCACTTCTTGCTTTCCTTCCGCAACGTTATCTTGAACGGTCGCTTCTTCATCAAGCTTCTCACGGTACTGATCGAAATATGCAAACTCTAAGTTAACACCTTGCTTTATTTCACCACTGTCTGCTTTTAAATCACCAAACAACAATTTTAATAGCGTTGTTTTACCAATACCATTAGGCCCCACCAAACCAATACGATCGCCACGCATCACTAAGGTAGAGAAATCATCAGCTATCACTTTGTCTTTAAATGCATGATTTAAGTGTTTAGCTTCAAATACTAGTTTACCTGAACGATCAGCTGTTTCGATATTGAAATCAGTTTTACCAACTTGTTCCACACGTTGTTTACGTTCATTACGTAATTGTTTCAGCTCACGAACACGGCCTTCATTACGGGTTCGACGGGCTTTAACACCTTGGCGGATCCACGCTTCTTCTTCCGCTAAGCGTTTATCAAACAATGCATTTTGTGTTTCTTCTACTTTTAAATCATGCGCTTTTTGTTCTAAGTAAGTTGCATAATCACCAGGATAAGAAATTAGTTTACCGCGATCTAAATCTAAAATACGTGTAGCAACAGCTCGAATAAATGCACGGTCATGCGATATAAATACAATACCGCCTTTAAATTCTTTTAGGAATTGCTCTAACCACATTACACTTGTCATATCCAAGTGGTTAGTAGGCTCATCGAGCAGTAATAAATCAGGCTCACTCACTAAAGCACGCGCTAATGCAACTTTACGTAACCAACCACCAGAAAGCGACTCAAGTTTCGCATCAGGAGTTAGCTCTAATTGAGTAAGTACAAGCTGAATTCGGCTATCAAAACGCCAGCCATCTGCCGCCTCTAATTTATTAGATAAACGCTCTAATTTATTTAATAGTTGATCAGTGCAATCTGTTTGCAATTGTGTGCTTACATGATGAAAATCAATAAGTAAGTTAGCAATTTCGGGCATTCCTTGGGCAACGTAATCAAATACAGTGCCACTTGCCCCTTTAGGTGGATCTTGCTCTAAACGCGATATTTTTAAACTACCAACTTGGTTTATTTCGCCATCATCAAGTATTACTTGACCGTCGAGTACTTTTAAAAGCGTTGATTTACCTGCACCATTGCGACCTACAATACACACACGTTCGCCACTTTCGATTACTGCATCTGCATTATCAAGTAATGGGTGTGTACCGTAAGCTAATTGTGCTTTTGAAATTCTAATTAAATCCATAGTTAATCTTTACTCTTATTCTGCTTGCGCTAAAAACTGCTGCGCCTGAGGTGCAGTAAAAGGCCAAAATAATTGTTGGCCTTGTTGATTTTTTAAAACCGGAATGCTTATTTGATACTCTAAAATTAATGCGTCATCGCTCATAATATCAATAAGTTGTAATTCATCGGTTGATGAAAGTAACGGTTTTAACAGCTGCTCTGCTTGCTCGCACAAGTGGCAGCCGTCGGTGTGATATAAAATCCACTTAGCCATGTTTAATTAACCAGCTATTATGAATTTTTTTATTTCGTTTAAAGTCAGGAGATAAGGTTTTTTCAGAAATATTTTCTGCTTTTAACCCTAACCCCATCAAGCCAACTTCATCCATTACAAAACCGCGTTTATTATTAGAGAATATTAGCGTACCCGATGGGCTCAATATTTTTTTAACCCAAGTTAACAGCTTAATGTGGTCGTTTTGCACATCAAACGCGTCTTTCATTCGTTTAGAATTTGAAAAAGTAGGCGGATCTAAAAAGATCAGGTCATACTGCCCTTGTGCATACTCTAGCCATTTTAAACAATCTGCTTGCTCAAAACGATAACGTGTATTGCTAATATCGTTAAGCGCAAAGTTATCTTGACCCCACTTTAAGTAGGTTTTAGATAAATCAACGGTAGTAATCGCTTTTGCGCCACCAATGGCTGCATGAACTGAGGCGGTTCCTGTGTATGCAAACAGGTTCAAAAAGCGCTTATCTTTTGCGTTTTCTTGAATGTAACGACGTGCAAGGCGATGATCTAAAAATAGCCCCGTGTCTAAGTAGTCAAATAAATTAACTTTAAACTTAGCACCAAACTCTTCTACTACCATGGTTCTATTTTGCTTAGCCATGGGTGTATATTGCTCTTCACCCTTTTGCTTTTTACGTACTTTTACAGCAATGTTTTCAGGTGCAATATCAAGTTGTTGTGCTGTCAAGCTAATAACATCTTGTAAACGCTTCTCAGAGGTTTTTTCATCAATCTCTTTCGGTGCTGCGTATTCAAAAATAACCGCTGAATCACCATAAATATCAACCGCAACGTTGTATTCAGGAATATCTGCATCGTAAACACGATACGCATGGACTTGATTTTGCTTAAGCCAATTTTTTAAGCCTTGCTTGTTCTTTTTCAGGCGATTAGCAAATGCCATCGAGCCTTCGAAGTTTAAAGCGGGTTTGTCATCAGAGGTAAGGCTGACTTGCTTGTCATCAAGCTGATACAGGTTTAATTCAACATCAAGGGGGCCATTTTTAAATTTATAGCGTTTTTGCTTCACTAATTTAAGTAATTTAAACAGGCTTTCATCCATGCCCAGTAGAGCGAGTTTCCAATGATTAAAGTGCTTTTTAAAACCAACACCTAAGCTACGATGCAGGTTTACAAGTTCAGCCATAGAACCAATACGCTCACCATAAGGTAAGTTAGAAATAACAACACCCGGCAATTTTGCAACGCTCGTCAGTTTTGTCGCATCGCTTTGCTTAAATTTAATCACCGTATCAAGCTCTGCACGCTGCGCATTAGCAATCGCTTTATCAAGTACTTGTGCATCGTAATCATGGCCAATTAACCATAATTTAGGATCAGTAATATTCGCTAAAAGTTGCTCTTTAAGTTCTTTGAATTTTGCCACTCTAAAGCTAGGTAAACGCTCAAACGCGAATCCTTCACGGAATAATCCAGGCGCTTCATTACGTGCCATTCCAGCCGCTTCTATTAAAATAGTGCCGGCACCACAACATGGATCGAATAGTGGTTGATTGACATTTTCGAGCCAGCCACTACGTTTTATTATTGCCGCAGCTAAATGCTCTTTTATGGGTGCTTTGCCTTGACCTTGACGGTAACCACGCTCTGATAAACGCGGCCCTGAGTAATCAATATAAAGTGAAACGCCATGACGATTTAAACGTGCAACCACTCGCACATTGGCATCTTGCTTATCTACATTTGGTCGCTGTTCAAATAAATCGTTAAAGTAATCAACAATCGCATCTTTAATTACTAAACCAGAAAACTGGGTATTTTTAAGTGAATCGTTTGTGCCATTAAAATCAACAGCAAAAGTTTGTGTTGGGCCAAACCATTCTTGCCAAGGTTGTAAGCGTGCAAATTTGTACAAGCTGTCTTTGTCATTTACGCCTTCTTTTTCTTCAATAAGCATAAGTACACGCGTAGCAAAGCGTGTAGATAAACACACTTTTTGCGCTAGCAATGAGTCAGCCTCAAAGCGAACAGAACCCACAGTTTGCTTTGACACCGTAGCGCCAAGTTCTGTAAGTTCATCAACCAATAAATTTTCGATTCCGATAGAAGTAAGTGCGATAAATTGCAAAGTAAAAACCCTTAATAGCTAATTGCGCGGGATTATAACATAGGTTTGCGTACAAATACGCCTTAAACAAGCCTCAAAGACTAAATTAGGCTAAGCTGTTTGGCTATCGTACTGTGAGGTAATTAAGGGGTGAACTCGGTTGTTTAAAACGCGGATAACTTCAAACTGGGCAAGTGATAGATTGTCATCTAGTGCAAAGGTTTCGCTTAAATTAATGCACACAGAAGCATCTGGACAATGCTCTATAATTAAAAACTCGCCAGTTTGTGATTCTGAGCTTAAATTAATAACCGCTTCAGTACTAGGTGTACTACCAGTATACGGTTTGAAAAACCAACTTTTTGCCAACACTGGTTTTAATTGAAATTTAACTGCCGTTGCATTGAGCGCTATTTGGCATAACTGGGCAGGATTCCATAAATTAAACTGCGCAAGGTAATAATAAACTTGCTCATAAAAGGCTGCATCTTCAAGGCTGAAGTATGGGTTTTCAAAAGCACAATCGGTGAGCTGTCTAAGCTTATAAGGTGTACAAAGTTGCATATCGTCATTTAAATCAAGCAGTAAGCGGTTTTTTTCAGCACACGCTATCCACTGCCATTGCTTTGACGCTTGTAACATTTGCTCCTCCCTACTTAGTACTTAAAAAATAAAATAAGACAATAAGCTTAGAGTATAGCTGCTTTTGACCATTTTTAAAACGTCTTTTTAGAACATTTATCGAACGATCAAAAGCTTACATAACTGATCCTTATAAGTCGTTAATGATCGACTTGACCAATTGCGGTCCTTTGTATATGAAACCGGTATAAACTTGAACTAAATCTGCACCCGCATTAAATTTTTCTTTTGCTGATTTAGCATCATCAATACCACCCACACCAATAATAGGTAACTGATTGTTTGTTAAACGCTTGAGTTCAGAAACAACATGGGTGGAACGCTCCCTAACTGGCGCTCCTGATAAACCGCCTGCCTCATCAGCATACTGCTGACCTTGCACTAAGCTACGCTCTAAGGTGGTATTTGTGGCTATAACACCATCAATTTTATTATTTAACAGTGACTCGCTCACTTGTTCAATTTGAATTGGATCTAGGTCTGGCGCAATTTTCACCAACATAGGCACATGCTTATTATGCTTGGCAATTAAATCAAGCTGTTCGTTTTTCAAGCTTTGTAATAAGTCATCTAATGCTGCGCCATATTGCAGGTCTCGTAAGCCAGGGGTATTGGGTGATGAAATATTTACAGTGATGTATGATGCATGCTCAAACACTTTACGCATACAGTGAATGTAATCATCTTTACCCTGCTCATTTGGTGTATCTTTATTTTTACCAATATTGATACCTAAAATACCATCGTATTTAGCTGCTTTAACATTGTTAACTAAATTATCAACACCTTTGTTATTAAAGCCCATACGATTAATAATTGCATTTGACTGCGGCAACCTGAATATCCGCGGCTTATCGTTCCCCGCTTGAGGACGCGGTGTTACTGTACCCACTTCTACAAAGCCAAAACCCATTTGAGCGAATGCCTCAATACACTCCGCATTTTTATCAAGACCTGCAGCAAGCCCTACTGGGTTTTTAAATTCGAGGCCTAAAAAGTTCACTGGTTTATTTGCCACGCTTTGTGACCATGCAGCACTTAATGGCGTGTTAGCAAAGCGACGTAAGTTATTAAGAGCAAAATCATGGGCCCACTCCGCATCACGGGTAAACATAAAACGGCGAGCTAAATCGTAGAACATGAATATAATCCTCTTAAAATTGTAGACAAAAAAATACCTCAGACAAGGCTGAGGTATTATATAACAAAAACTGTTTAACGATTAGTTTTAATCATTAGCAGTTTGTTACTTTGCTGATGTATCACAATTGTGACCGAGTAACATGAGCTCTCTTAATGCCACTGAGAACTTAGCAAAATCGTGACTTTGCGATGTTTTAAACTCTGTCAACATTTGCTTCCAACGTTGAAGTAACAGATCTTGACTATCCATCCATTGTTCAATTTGACCATCTACATCACTGCTTTCACCTTCAAAGCTGTTTAATACCACTTCTGACAAGGTGCGTTGCTGCCAATCTAACTCTTCACGATATGATGCACGCGCTAATGCCTGCCAATGGTTAGAAACCGGTTGATTAGTGATTTGATCTAAGAACCAATGTAGTCCCATTTGCGCACCTAATTTAAAGTAAGTGTGCGACACCATATCGATTTTACGATTAGAGTTTTGAGCAATTTGCGTTAAATCCATTACCGAGAACAAGCTTGATAACGACACAATGCGCTGTGCGATATCTGTAGGTACACCGCTTTGTGTTAGTTCTTCACGGGCACTTACAATACGATCGCTTTCTGTTTTAACGATGTATTTAGTTAAGTTTTCACTTAAATCGGCAAATGTTGGTGAGAAAATTTCAATCGCTTGCTCAATTGATTGTGCTTTGGTGCGATGACGAAGGAACCAACGTGTAGCGCGACGAACTGTACGACGTAACTGGTATAACATTTCTGTTTGTACGTTCGATGGTATTTTATTATCTAAATCACTAATAGATAACCATGTTTCACGCATTTGGAAAATTTCACTTGCGATTGAATAACACAATGCAATTTCAGCTTCGTTTGCACCGGTTTCTTCATTCATTCGCACCATAAAGTTTAAGCCCATATCATTAACAATATTATTTGCTAACTTAGTGGCAATAATCTCTTTGCGTAGTGGATGATTATCCATAGCATCATTAAACTTCTCACGTAATGGGCGCGGGAATGATTTAACTAATAACTGACGGTAATATGGATTCTCAGTAATTTCATCCGTTACCAAAGACTCTTTTAGCACCATTTTCGCGTAAGAAACTAGTACAGATAGCTCAGGGCGTGTTAAATCTTTACCTGCAGCGGCGCGCTCTGCTAACTCTTCATCTGTAGGAATAAACTCAATTGCACGGTCTAGCTTACCGTCTTTTTCAAGTGCATGAATAAAGCGAATTTTTTCTTTAAGCGTTGAGGTCCCTTTAGATTGAGTGATCGACAAAGTGTGCGTTTGACGATAACAATCTTTAAGTACTAATTCAGACACTTCATCGGTCATTGAGTAAAGTAACTCATCACGTTGCTTACGCGTTAAGTCGCCTTCAGCAACTAAACCATTGAGTAAAATTTTAATATTTACTTCGTTATCTGAACACGCAACCCCGCCCACGTTATCGATGAAGTCAGTATTTACACGACCGCCTTGAGCTGCAAATTCAATACGACCTAATTGGGTTGCACCTAAGTTACCGCCTTCGCCAAATATTTTAGCACCAAGATCTTTACCGTTAATACGCAAGGCATCATTGGCACGGTCCCCTACATCGGCATCCGTTTCTTTCGAATGCTTGATGTAGGTCCCTATACCACCATTCCAAAGTAAATCATGATCCATCATTAATGATGCTTTGATCAATTCATTCGGTGTCATGCTGGCTTTTTTAGTGCCTAACATTTTTTTCATCTCAGGGGTCAGCGTAATCGACTTAGCAGCACGCGAGAAAATACCACCGCCGCTTGAAATTAGCTCTTTATTGTAATCTTCCCATGATGAACGTGGTAAATTAAATAAACGTTCGCGCTCTGGATAAGAAGCCGCTGCATCTGGATTTGGATCAACAAAAATATGTAGATGGTTAAACGCCACTTGCAAACGAATGTGCTTTGATAACAACATACCATTACCAAATACATCACCGGCCATATCCCCGATAGCAACTGCTGTAAAATCTGTGGTTTGACAGTTAATATCCATTTCACGGAAATGACGTTTTACAGACTCCCAAGCGCCACGAGCTGTAATACCCATCTTCTTATGGTCATAACCTACAGAACCACCTGATGCAAACGCATCACCTAGCCAGAAGTTATATTCGTTTGCGATACCATTGGCAATATCAGAGAATGTTGCAGTGCCTTTATCCGCTGCTACTACTAGGTACGCATCGTCTTCATCATGGCGTGTAACATCAACAGCAGGTACAATTTCACCACGGTCAATATTATCTGTGATATCTAATAAACCACGAATGAAGATTTTATAACATTCTTGGCCTTCTTTAATAAACGCTTCACGTTCACTAGGTAGTTGTTTACATACAAATCCACCTTTTGAGCCTACCGGCACAATCACGGTATTTTTCACTTGTTGCGCTTTAACTAAGCCAAGTACTTCTGTACGGAAATCTTCACGACGATCTGACCAACGCAATCCACCACGGGCAACTTTACCAAAGCGTAAATGCACACCTTCAACACGTGGAGAATAAACAAATATCTCAAACGCTGGTACAGGTAGTGGGACTTCTGGAATTAAACTTGGCTGAATTTTAAGTGAGATGTAAGACTTAAATTTGCCTTCAGCATCTTTTTGGAAGTAGTTAGTACGTAATGTAGCAACAATCATATCAACGTATAAACGGATAATACGATCATCATCAAGGTTCGCTACGTTTTCTAACTCTGCATAAATTTCTAAGCCTAGTTTTTCAAGTGTTTTAGCACTTGCAGGGCTTTTTACAGAGAACTTTTTAGAGAATAAGTTAACAATTTTAGCGGCAATATGCGGGTAATTTGCAAAGGTACTTTCAATATACGTTTGCGAGAAAGTAACCCCTATTTGGCGCATGTATTTTGCGTATGCACGTAAAATTGATGATTCACGACCCGTTAAACCACCCATTAACACTAGACGGTTAAAGCCATCGTTTTCTAAACGGTTTGCCCATACACTGGTTAATGCAGCGCGAAAACGTGCAGAGATCTTATCAAAATCAGCCATCCCTTTGCTGTCAATTAGCATAGAGAAATCCATGACCCAATTTACGCCACCATCACTAGTTTTAACCGAGTATGGCGTTTCACCTACAACACGTAGACCAAAGTTTTCAAGCATTGGCATAACATCAGATAAATGAATTGGCTCATCTTTATGGAATAAGCTTAAACGCACAATATTGCTGCTTGCTTCTTCTTGTGGGCGATAGAACAACATTTCTAACTTGTTATCATCGCTTAGCATTTCTAGCTTTTCAATATCGACCACTGCAGCGCTAGGTAATACTTCTTCTTTGTATGAGCGTGCAAAGGCATTGCAATATTTACGGTTTAATTCATTACCACGGGCCTCACCAGCAGATTCAAGTAAGGCTGATTGTAATTTATCTTCCCAAGTACGAGCGGCTTCTATTAGGTTGTTTTCTATGTCTTTCACGTTAAATTCAATATTGTTGTCGGTCACACGAACAGTGTAATGGGTACGCGCCAGTGTAGACTCAGAGAAATAGGTAGTAAATTCGACTTTAACGTCAGAATTAAATGCGTTGGCTAAAATAGCCTGCGTTTCGCGACGAAGCGCTGTGTTATAACGCTCTCGAGGTACATAAACCATGCATGATAAAAAACGACCATATGCATCTTTACGAACAAATAAACGACACATGTCGCGTTCTTGTATTTGCAATACGCCCATGGCAACTTCAAGTAACTCATTCTCTCGAGCTTGAACCAGTTCGTCACGTGGGTAAGTTTCTAATATATTTAATACGGCTTTGTATGCATGTGTCCCTTTAGCGAAGTCACACATATCCATAATACGATTAATTTTACTTTTAAGAACCGGTACATCAGCAGCGCTATTGTTGTAAAAGTTTGATGAAAACAAACCGATGAAACGATCTTCACCAATAACATTGCCTTTGTCATCAAAACGTTTTACACCCACATAATCTATGTAAGCTGGACGGTGAACGCGAGACAATGAATTAGTTTTAGTTAAAATTAATAGGTTGCTACTGCGTGCCTCTTGGCGCGCCACTTCAGGTAACTCAGAAAGCAAACGTGTATGCTCAGCATCAGAGTTTTTCATTAACCCTAAGCTGGTATCCATTTTACCCTTTAATTGATAGTCGCCCTGAACTGGTGAAAGTTCATATTGGCGATAACCCATTAATGTGAAATTGTCTTTCACTAACCAATCTAAAAATTCAACGGTTTCATTTATTTCGTTATCACTTTTATCTTTATGGCTTTTAGGCAAGCTTTTGCTTACCGCGATTAATTTTTCGCGAATAGGCTGCCAATCTTCAACCGCAATCGATACATCAACGAGTACTGATTCAAGTTCTTTTTTGAAAGACTCAATAACAGTTGCATCTGTTTGACGGTCAATTTCTATGAAGAATACAGTTTTTGTTGATGTTGATTCTTGCTCTGCTTTTAAGCTTGATAACCCTGATATTTTATCGTTCTTATCACGTTGAATTTTCAGCGGGCTATGAAGAAGTAAATGAGAGGCAATGTTTTCTCGTGTCATGGCCATTCGTACAGAGTCCACTAAAAACGGCATGTCTTTAGCAATGATCTCTACAATGGTATGTGATGACTGCCAGCCATCTTTAGCCACTTCAGGGTTGAAAACGCGAATAACTGCGTCATCTGATGTATTTTTTTCTAGCGAATTCCAAAGGCTGAGTGCAGCACCATATAAGTCACTGTCGTTGCGATTTGCCAAATCCTCTTTAGACATATTGCTGTACAAGGCTTTGGCGAATTTCTCAACGAGTAACACATTATCAGCGCGAACTTTTTTCTGGATAAGCTTACAGACGTTATCTAAAATAACCGAGGCTTGGCCTTCATTTCGTGTCATTGTATGTTCCTTAATCTATCACTGCTAGTTTAGCAGAATATTTGTACAGCCATTTATTAGCGTGGAGTCAGTTAAATTCTAACCCTTTTAAAACTAATAAACAGCCTTTTCGATGAAAACATTTTAAGCATTTCAGCTATTTGGTCATCTATTCACAAAATATAGATATAAATGGCCATTACTGGCCATTTAGGAGCAAATTTATTCACCTTATTTTTTCTGGTCAGTCCAGAGCAAGCTGCCAATTGCAGGTAAAAGTAACACTGCACCCAACATATTTACTAAAAACATGAAGGTAAGCAGAATTCCCATATCAACTTGGAACTTCAAATCAGAAAAAATCCACGTACTAACACCAATTGCTAACGTAATACCGGTAAATAACACCGCACTCCCACGTTCAACTAATGCATTACGATAAGCAATACTCAGTGGCACGTTTTGTTTTAACTGCCCCATCATTGATGACAAAATATAAATACCGTAATCAACACCAATACCTACACCCAAAGCAATTACTGGTAAAGTTGAAACAGTTAGACCAATCTCAAGTTGTACCATAAGTGCTTGTGCAAGGGTTGATACTATGTACAAAGGTAATACCACTGCAATAGTTGCTTTTACGCTCTTAAAACTTAGTAAGCATAAAATAATCACCGCACCATAAACATAGAGCATCATAGGGATTTGTGCAGCTGAAACAGACTCGTTAGTTGCTGCCATTACACCTACAGGGCCTGATGCCAATTTGAAAGCAAGTTTATCTGTGCCCTCTTCTACAGCAAATTGTTTTACTTTTGCAATGACGTTATCAATAGTTTGTGCTTTGTGATCATCTAAAAATATAATCACGGGCATTACTGAACAATCACCGTTTAATAACCCTGTGCTGGTTTCAACGCGAGAGGTTGACTGCACCAAACTGGCAGAATTGCGCGGCAAACTTTGCCATTTTAAATTGCCCTCGTTATAACCGGCATTAACTGACTGTGCCACAGAACTTAGGCTGACCGCTGATTGTACACCGGCTAAATTTTCAACTTTATATTGAAAGCGTGATATACGCTCCATGACGTCATGCTCGGTACACGCTGCAGGGTAAGCCTCTACAATGACTTTAAGAATATCAGATGAAATTGTGTATTTGTCCGATATTAAGAAAGTATCTTGGTTGTAACGTGCATCTTGGTGCAAGGATGGTGCTCCTGCATGTAAATCACCAATACGCATTTTATCTGCTTGCCAATAGCCCAGTGCAAATAAAACCAAAGTGAAACCAATAATAATTTTTGCCGTTTTTGGATCGGTTGCTTTAACTAATAAATCGCGCATTGCATCAAGTATGTTCGGTTTATTAGCATCACCTGATTGAATATGGATGCTGTTTTCAAAGCGCATATACGATGCCCACACTGGCAACAAAATCAGATTAGTAAATATAATCACTGCCACACCTAAACTCGCTGTAATAGCAAGTTCACGAATAATACCGATATCAATGGTTAATAGGGTTAAAAAGCCAACCGTATCAGATAACAACGCAATCCCGCCAGGTACAAGTAAAGCTCTAAAGCTTGATTGGCAACATATTGCTGTAGACTTACCTTCAGCAACCTTTTTACCAATGGCGTTAATCATCTGCACACCGTGGCTTACGCCAATAGCGAACACTAAAAATGGCACTAAGATAGACATAGGATCAAGACCAAAGCCTAAACTAGAAAGCAATCCTAACTGCCAAATTACCGCAATAATTGAACACACAATCGGTAAAATAGTGAGTTTTAAGCTGCCACAAAATAGCCATACCATGACAAAAGTAAACGCAATTGCAATGGCAAAAAATAATACAACCCCTTTTGCGCCCTCGGCTATATCGCCGGCCATTTTTGCAAAACCAATAATATGAATACTGATTTTTTCGGTACTTAGAGGCTCACGAATTTCGCTTTCTAATTTTTTTGCAAAAGCGAGAGTGTCTAATTTTTCTTGTGTTTGCGGATCAGTCTCTAACAGTTGGGCGGTGACCATGGCACACGAATAATCGCTTGCTATCATACGACCCACTACTTTGGCCTTTTCAATGTTCTCTTTAACAATTCCTAAGCCTTGCTTATCGGCTTTAAAGTTGGCTGGTATAATAGGCCCGCCAGCAAAGCCGTCTTCAACAACTTCAACAAAGCGCGCACTAGGTGAAAATATTGAATTTACTAAAGGACGATTTACTCCTGGAATAAAGTAAAGTTGGTCATGTACGGCTTTTAATTGAGTAAAAAATTCAGGATTAAAAATATCACCACTGTCATCACATACTGAAATTAAAATACTATTAGCGCCACCAAACTGTTTCTCATGTTTGGTGTACACCTTCATATAATCATGGTTAAGCGGAATATTTTTATTAAATGACGCGTCGAGCTGAATTTGCGTTGCTTTAAAAACCAATAAACAGGTGATCAACACAAAACTTATGAGCACCACTAAGCGGTGTCTAAAAATCGCTTTTTCTAAAAAATCTAAAATTGCTTGCATTAAGGGGTCAACTCCTTCACTTTAATGCCGTTTTCTGTTGTCATGATCAGTTTATCTTTAACAATCACGCCATCAAGAATCGCTTTACCATCAGCCAACTGCTCGTAAGACAACACATCATCTTTAAGCTGAAAAATAACACCGCTATTAGCCAATAATAGCCATTGTTTATTGTTATAATTAATGATGCTATTTACAGTAGCTGTTTTATCATTGTCTAAGTGCTGCCACTGCTGACTATCGGTTTTATTTATAAAAATATTACCGCGTAACCCTGCAACAATTTGTTGCGATGAATCTGAAGCAAAACCAAAAAATGAACCAGGGTAAATCTCATCTAAACGTTGCCATGTTTGGCCATCGTCATCACTTTTTGCCATTAAGCCCATCTCACCGACCAACATTAAACCCGAACTAGTCGGTTCAATGCGATTAAAGTGAGGTAATATAGACGAGGTTTCTATTTCGTAACCCTCAGGATCTGTTTGTTTTAAGTCATTTAAATAATCTCTATCTTCACTAAATAACAGCGAATCTAAAAAGCGTTTTTGCCAATGTTTTCCGCCATCACTTGTTTGATAAAACATACCGTAAGCGCCAACAGCATAGCCATTTAAGTCATCTTTAAAATAAATATCTAGACAGGGTTTATCTAAGCTTGGTTTTGCTTGTTGTAACTGCCAATTTTCACCACCATCGGTGGTATTAATAATTGTGGCGTCATGTCCACATGCCCAGCCATTAGAATCATTAGTAAATTCAACCGCTGTTAGTAATACTTGTGTAGGTACCGATTTCGCTTGTTGCCAATCGCTACCATCAATACTTTTAATGACCGTCCCATGTTTACCTACAGCAATAAGTCCTGCTGAAGTTTGGGTAATATCGGTAAGGAGTGTTTTATCAGCATTAATTGCGCTAATCGCACTTTGAGGTGCGTCTTGTGCAAAACTCGCACCGCTTAGGATCAGGCTGGCATAGACCAAATACTTCATAAATTAAATTCGCCTTGAACTGAGGATTTGTTTGTCTGTTATAAAGAGGAAAACCTGTGCGTTAATAGACAAACGCGATGTGAAAGAAAAAAGGCACCTAGGAAACTAGGTGCCTGCTTTTATACTATCTGCCAGCGCGACGTAAAGCGCTCGATGTAAACTCATTGTCATTAAATGACTGAGAAAAGTCATACATCTTTTCTTGGTTATCTAGACCAATGGCTAAGTAGCGACGTGAATTAAGATCGTGGTATACCTCAAGCGTACTCCACTGTGTCGGTACTTCATAGTAGTTAAGACCATAAGCCATTGCTACACGATAAAGTTGGTCACGATTATCGTAAATATCGGTAACATGAACTTGCCAACTGTCTTCGTCAATGTAGAAAACACGTTTTTTGTAAATATGACGGGTGTCATCTTTTAAGTTTGCTTCAACAACCCATACGCGGTGTTTTTCGTAACGAGTATGCTCAGGGTTGATATGACCAGGCTTTAAAATATCATCATAAGTTAGCTTGTCGCTGTGAAGCTTGTAGCTATTGTATGGGATGTAAAGCTCTTGCTTACCTTTTAGCGTCCAGTTATAACGATTTGGCGAGCCGTTGAACATATCAAAATCATCAGTTGTACGTAAGCTATCTGCTGCTGTACCCGGTGCATCGTATGCTACATTAGGTGCACGACGCACACGGCGCTGACCTGAATTGTACGTCCACGCTTGGCGCGGCGTTAAAATTTGGTCCATAGTTTCATGCACCAATAACGCGGTCCCTGCTAAACGAGCTGGCTCTGTCACTTGCTGTTTAAACTTAAACAATATATTAGAATCTTGTAGTTCAGCCGGAGTAGCACTTGGATCTGAATATTTAACTAATAACTGCTCATCAAAACCAACATAGTTATATGAACCCGATGCCGTCGGTGCTGCCTGACCGCCAAAACGCTCAATAGACTGACCACGGTAACGAAGTAAATGGTTCCAAATTGCTTCTAAACCCGTTTTAGGGATTGGAAATGGAATACCAATAGCTGTACTTTTAATACCATTTCCGCCTTCAACTAATTCAGCAGACGTTGCAAACTTTTTGGTTGCATCGTACACAAATTGTGGAAAAGACGCAGAACGACGGGTTTCGTACACTGGCATTTTAAACGTATCTGGGTACGCTTCAAATAACGCGATTTGTCCTGGGCTTAAGTTTTCTTTGTATTTATCAATATTACTTTTATCAATAGTGAATAATACTTTATCGGTTGCATAAGGGTCTAAGTGGTGCATACCCGGTTCATAACCTGCTGGAGCAGCAGTAATACCGCCATTCCATGCTGGGATTGAGCCATCAGCATTCGCTGCTTTTTCCGCACCAATTGGACTTAAGTCTTTACCAAGGCGCGCAGCTTCTTCTGGGCTAATTTTAGCCAGCGCTGCGTGGCTTGCAAACAAACTACAAAACGCTGTAGCAATGAGGGTAGGTTTTTTAATCATAATAATGTTACCCCTAGATAGAATATTTTAAGTTAAAAGAAACGTAATCTCGGTCAGAGAAAGTGTTGGTGTCGCCACCACCCCAAAATGAGTTGTAACTTACATCCAAAGACCATGCATTTTGGTAATTAAAGCTCATGGTAGCACCTAGCGACTTACGATCTTCAATGAATAAGAACATTGGATCTGGCGTGTTACCATTTACATCATGAGAAAATACAAAACGTGGTGAGAAGTTAATACCATTGTAAAGGTTAAAGTAATCACCTTTAGCAATTAAGCGGTAGCCCCACGATGAAGCCGTAGCAAACGATTTTTGCTCAGGTCCATTAGATAATGCCATATGTAGTGAAGAGTAATCTGAACTACCAGGCCCCTGAATAACACCACTTCGGCCAGTACCAGAGACATTTAAACGGATCTCATCGTACTCGGGCATGTTATTAATACGAACACCACCAATTTCACCCACAACAGCCCAACTATCAGCGCCTAATGAAGGACCAAATAGATGTGTTGCCGTAAACTGTAATTGTGACGTATTGCGTTCGATATAACCTTTGGCTAACTCGCCTGGCCCAACAACACTTGCATCATCGCCTTTACTCATTTGCGAAATACCTGCAAACTCAGGGCGTAAACCAGCAATAGCTAACTGCTCAGGCATCGCAGCGTAAAGTAGCTCTACGTCATCGATTTGCAGCGGTTCGTCTTCACGAAAAGTAAACTCACCCGCAAAAGCAGTTTCACCAAGCGAGGTGTTAAAGCTTAAACCGTAAAGTTTAATATCTTCAGGGTATTCGTTAGTTGCTTTAGCAAATGCTTTTAAATCGGATACGTTATCAGAGGTAATTTCAGTACTTGCAATCATCGCTAAATCTTGTTGAATTGATGCTTGCGTAAAGTTTGATACGCGACCCGAAATAAGCGGACGACGATTATGGTAATTTACGTGATAAAGCGCTACTTCGGTATCATTCCACTCTGGTAAAAACATACCGAGTCGTAAGCCGTATTGGCCGCCATCATCTGGCTCTGTTTTGCCATCATAGCCTTTACCTTTGAGGGCAACCTTGGTCGGGTGTGTCAAGTACATATTAGCTAATAGCTGTTGACCTGCAGCACTTGATGGATCAATTCCCTGACTTGCAGCTACTTGAGAGTGAGTCGCTATCAAGTTATTTAAACTATTTGTTAAAAATGCTAAATCAATATCAGGATTTGAAGTAAAACCTAGCTGTACATTTTGTTGATAACCGTTTTCTGCAGCAAAATCATTGGTAGAAAAATAAGTCCCTGCTGCCGGTAGACGAGTTTCATGCCACTGGTATTGGTAAAAACCTTCTAAGGTGATGTTTTCTGTAAGCCCTAACGATGCCCACAACATACCAACCGGAATAAACGCTTCTTTTAGCTCAGCACCTGGTGCTTTTAAACGGTCTATATCAACCGGATTAACGTTAATACCATGAGAAATTAACGTACTTTCACCCCAGTTTACTACTTGTTGGCCAACACGAATTGAAAGCGGGTTATTACCATCGTTTAAATCAAAGTTCGCCCATACGTAGGCGTCAAGTAAACGAAGGTCGGCACAACTTTGCTCTTTAGTATCATCGTCATCACAAGGGTCTACACCTTGCCCTGATGTTGGATTAACATAAGCACGATCGCCGTCCATTAATTCAAAATCGTAAAAATACATAAAACGGGTAAATAAGCCGTAGTTATCTTTACTTATTGATAAGTCATGCGTGCCTTTTAATAGCTTTGAGAAAGACTCACCGCTATCAAAATTTAAACCGCCCGCGTCACCGTTGTTTGAGTAGGACCCTGGTTGAGCCCAGACATCTTGGGATGAATAAATCGTATTGAGTGCTGGGTTGTAACCCGTCCAATCAAATGATGGATTATTACTCTTACCAATCATATCAAAATTTCGGTCTTCTACCCGAATACTCTGACCATATGAAAAGGTAGAATCGAAGGCGATATCAAAACCACCCACCTCAAATGTTGCAGCCTGTGTCTGTGCTGCAGTTAAACCCATAGCCGCAGCTGTTAAGCCAAGTGCTATTTTATTTTTAACAAAAAGCGATCTTCTTATCATTTTGGTTCCCCCCTGTCGCGGGTATTTTTGTGTGATCAAGTTATTGTTTTTAGTGTAATCGTAACGATAGAAGCGAATCAAACAAATTACAAATGGCCGCCTTCAATCAGTTATATTTTTTATTTGTTCAACGTTTACGTATTGGTAAGACGTCATACCAGATAATTTATACACGTAAATTAACAATAGAACAAACCGAAATTAACAAAAAAGCAATATTAATATGTATTTATAACACAAAAAATGACTGCTAAGCTACTCGTTCGAGACGGATGAACTTGTTTTCATTACTTAAAATGAGTCTAAATCGACCACGGATACCTAGGCTAGAAATAAAAGGTCGAAGGTGATGAGCGGAAAAACGAATTGTTTTACCGCTATCAGCTGTCACTTGGATAGAGCTATACCGTCCATGGTAATAATCCATGCACTTTGTATAGCTCAAATGCATACTAAAGTAATGTTCTATCATGATTTATTGTAAGGCTTTTTCAACCTTTTCAAATAAGTCGTCGCTTAACCCTTCTAAGTTAGCTAATCGCTCTAGTTGGGCCCTCATTGCAGTTGCACGGGTTTCATCATAACGACGCCACGACATAAACGGCGTTAACATACGAGATGCATTTTGCGGATTAATCGCATTAAGCTTAATCAATAAATCGCCAAGTAATGTATAGCCCGTGCCATCTAAACGATGAAACTGTGCGGTATTAAAATGAGAAAAGCTGCCCACTAATGCACGTACTCGGTTTGGATTCGAAAAATCAAAGCAAGGATGCGAGTACAAGGCTTTTATTTTCTCGATAGCATCTTCAGCAGAGTTCATCGCTTGCAAAGCAAACCACTTATCCATTACTAATACATCATGGCGCCATTGAGCGTCAAAATGCTCGAGTAATTGATCCGACAATGGGTGAGCTGCTTTAACCACACTGCTTAACGCACCGAGTACATTGGTCATATTTGTTGAAGATGCAGCCTGCTCAATTAAACTTGCCGCCTCAACACTGTCGGTTTTTGCCAAATAGTGAAGGCACAGCTGTTTGAGCGCACGTATTGCTACCGCTTGGGCACTCACACTGCCATCATCGGTAATGGCTTGGTAACAGCTTAAAAATTCACTGTGCAATTGCGTGGCAATTTGTTGTTCAAATAACTCAATATTAGCCGTTATTTGATCTACCGGTATTATTTCAAATTCAGCAGCTAAGGTATCAAAACTTGGCAACTTCAACAGTTCAGCAACTAGCGCTAAATCGCCCTCACGCTGAGATAGCAATGCGCGAAGTGCATCAATCACATCTTCACTCAAAGGAGTCTTACTTGCTGAAGTAACATTGGCTTTAAGTGCGTTAATAAATAACTGCTGTTGTGCATCCCAGCGTGAAAAGTCGCTACGCGCAAAACGCATAATATGTAATAAATCCGCTTCACTAATAGATTGATTTAAAATACATGGGGCTGAAAAATCTTCGAGCAATACAGCGGTTGGGTTACTGTGAATATTATCAAAGTGAAATGTTTGCGAGCTATTTGTTACATCCAGTACATGATCAAGCTGCTTGCCTTGGTACTGTAATGCAATACTCTGCCCTTGAGAGTCTAAAAGCTCAATAGCAAAAGGAATATGTAACATTGCATTGTCAGGCTGATTCGCTGGCGTAAGCTGCTCTACGATAAGCGAAAACGTTTGCGCAGCTTCATCATACTTTTTAGTTACGTTCAGGCGAGGTGTACCACAATGGTTATACCAACGCTTAAATTGTGATAAATCAATGGATGATGCATCACTCATTGCTACAACAAAGTCATCACAGGTCACCGCTTGCCCATCATGGCGTTCAAAGTACAAAGACATGCCTTTTTGAAAGTTTTGCTCACCTAAAAGGGTATGCATCATGCGAATTACTTCTGCCCCTTTGTCGTATACAGTCACAGTGTAAAAGTTATTCATTTCAATTACCTTTTCTGGACGTATCGGATGAGCCATAGGGCCTGCATCTTCACTAAACTGATGAGTACGCATCACTTTTACAGCATCAATTCTATTAAGCGCACGAGAGCCTAAATCACTACTAAATTCTTGGTCACGAAATACCGTCAAGCCTTCTTTTAAAGACAATTGAAACCAGTCACGACAAGTTACACGATTTCCGGTCCAGTTATGAAAGTACTCGTGGCCAACAATAGACTCAATGGTGTGGTAATCTTTATCAGTTGCCGTTTCTTGATTTGCCAACACGCATTTACTGTTAAAAATATTTAACCCTTTATTTTCCATTGCTCCCATATTGAAAAAATCAACGGCAACAATCATATAAATATCAAGGTCGTACTCTAAATTAAAACGAGTTTCATCCCAAGCCATCGCTTTTTTTAGCGACGTCATGGCATGCTCTGTTTTTGGTAAATTTCCTTTATCAACAAATAACGCTAAGGTGACGTCTTTACCACTACGAGTTGTGTACTTGTCGTGTAAAACATCAAAGTCCCCTGCCACTAAAGCGAACAAGTAGCTTGGCTTTTTGAATGGGTCTTGCCATTTTACAAAATGACGTCCATCTTGCGTTTCACCGCTATCAACTTGATTACCATTTGAGAGTAAATGCGGGAATGTTGTATCTGCAATGATAGTAACATCAAAAGTTGAAAGGACATCAGGACGGTCCATATAATAGGTTATTTTTCTAAACCCTTGCGCTTCACATTGGGTACAGTAAGCCCCGCCAGATAAGTACAACCCCTCAAGTGAAGTATTGGTTTGTGGTGATGTTTGCGTCACTATGCTTAGCTGACATTCATCAGGTAAGTTATTAATGATTAATTGCTGATTTATAATTTTATAATCTGTGAGCTCTTCACCCTCTACCGACAAAGAGATCAAAGTTAAGTCTATGCCATCTAATACCAGTGGCGCATTTGAATCGCCAACGCGCTTAAGCGTTAATAAAGCATTTACTTGAGTTTTTAATGGCTGTAAATCAAATGTCAGCTCAGTGTGTTCGATTGAAAAATGAGGGGCTTGGTAGTCTTTTAGGTATTCTGCTTGAGGTTTTTGTAGTTCAGTCATGTTCACTCCAAAAAAATAGCCCCTTTTAGTGATAAAAGGAGCTACTTAAATTAAGCCGTTTGTTTAGGTTTAATACGTAGTATCTTAATTCCTAAGTAAGCGTAAATAACGGCTAAGAAAGGATTTATAAGGTTAAAGAAAGCATAAAGCGCGTAATCAAACGGATTGATTAATAGAACACTTTGCATATACGCACCACAGGTATTCCATGGTATTAGTGGGCTGGTAATTGTGCCGCCATCTTCTAGAGTACGAGATAAGTTAACAGGCTTTAAACCACGCTTTTTGTATTCTTCTTTAAACATCCGCCCAGGCACCACAATGGCAATATACTGGTCCGCAGCAATTACATTGGTACCAATACACGTTGCAATGGTTGAGGCGATAAGAGAGCCAGTGCTTTTTGCTATTTTTAGAATACTTTTAACAAAAATATCAAGTAGCCCTGTTTTCTCCATAATCGCACCAAACATCAGTGCTGTCATGATCAACCATGTAGTGGTTAGCATACCAGACATGCCGCCACCACTCAGTAACGAGTCCATTTTTGCATCGCCCGTATTAATTGTGAAGCCATCAAAAAAGGTGGTCCAAACTAGTTTGAAATAACCGACAAACTCACCCTGAGTCATGTCTATTTGGCTAGCAATTAAGTCCGATTGAAATAACATTGCCCACACCGCGCCAATCACGGCACCAATAGAAATCGCCGGAAACGCTGGCATTTTTCGAATAGCTAATGCGAGTAATACAATTAACGGCACCAACATTTCTAAGCCAATGTTAAAGTTTTGCTGAAGAATTGCAGTTATTTGCTCTATTTGACCCGCCTCTCCCGCAGCAGTAGCGTTAAAGCCCATGAAAATAAAGATGATTAATGCAATGACAAAGCTGGGTACTGTAGTCCAAAGCATATGATGAATATGTTCAAACAAATCTGCACCAGCAACGGCTGGAGCTAAATTGGTTGTTTCCGATAATGGACTAAGCTTATCGCCAAAATAAGCGCCTGATATTACAGCACCCGCGGTAACTGTCGGCTCTAAACCCAGTCCTGAAGCAACACCGAGTAACGCAACACCTATAGTTGCAGCTGTAGTCCATGAACTTCCAATACTCATTGCTACAATGCCACAAATTAAACAACTCGCGGCGTAAAACCAGCTGGGATTGATAATTTGTAGACCGTAATAAATTAATGTCGGAACGGTTCCTGATAATAGCCAAGTTCCGATTAATGCCCCTACCATGAGTAAGATTAAAATCGCACTAAGAGATAAAGTGATCCCCTCAATCATTGCATCTTCTAATTTTTTCCATGTGTAGCCATTTTTTAAACCAATTAACGCCGCAGCGAATGTTGCAAATAACAAGGCAATTTGATTTGGACCTGACGATGAGTCATCACCAAATAAGTACACAGCGGCACCTAATAAACAAATTAATACAGCAATTGGAATGAGTGCATCAAAAAACGAGGCACTTTTAAGTGGTTTTTCTTCAATTGGCTTCAAAATATAGACTCCTACACACATTCGATGCATGTTGATTATTTTTATTAGCACGTACGCGCATTTATTGAGCACTATTGATCTAGCTCAACTTTTGGTAATCCGCGATTATAACAATTTAGCAAATTATCGATAGTAAAAAAGGCGCCTAGGCGCCTTTTTTTTTGCAAAGTGAAGCTTATTTTAGCGCTTAGCTACGCGACCATATTTAATATAATCTTGTGTAATAAGTGCAGCTTCTTCAAGAAATGGGTCAAGCTCTTCAATCACCTCTGGTACATCGTCCAGATTTTCTATTGGCTCTTTACCTAAACGATTTAAGCGCTCATTAGTACGGGCTAGTGCGCGTGCCTCATTTTCTTCTTTTTCTTTAATGCGCTTTTTCTCAACCAAAGAAATTGTTTTACGATCTTTTTCTTCGTTGTAGCGAGCGATATCTTCAAACACATAATTAAATTCAGGTTCGGCTTTAATACGCTCATTATGCTGCTTTTCAAGTACACTGATAATAGGGTTTAAACGCCCTATTTGCTTATACTTTGCTTTTACTATGCTATCCCACGGCAAGGCATTATCTTGTTTACTTTCACCCCATTCTGCAGGGTCAATGGCTGATGGGAAAGTAATGTCTGGGATCACCCCTTTATGCTGTGTACTACCACCATTAATGCGGTAAAACTTTGCAATCGTATATTGCACACTACCTAATGGGTTATCGTATAAGTCATAAGCACGCGCTAAACCTTTATGCTGCTGCACGGTCCCTTTACCAAAGGTTTGCTCACCAATGATAACGGCGCGGCCATAATCTTGCATTGCTGCGGCAAAAATTTCAGACGCGGATGCGCTGTACCTATCAACAAGCACTGTTAACGGGCCATCATAATAAGTAATGCCGTCACGGTCTTTTTGCTCTTCAATACGGTTGTTTAAGGTATGAATTTGTACTACTGGACCTTGATCAAAAAACAAACCTGATAACTGCGTAGCTTCATATAATGAACCGCCGCCATTTTGACGTAAATCAATAATAATTCCGTCTACGTTTTGTTCTTTGAGTTTAGCCAACTCGACTTTTACATCTTTAGATAAGTTATTGTAAAAACCAGGAATTTCTATTACACCAATTTTGCTGGTTAAATCAGAATAACTGGCTTCAAACACTTCTGATTTGGCAGCTCTGTCTTCTAGACGGATTTTATCACGGGTAATTTCAACCACTTTTGGCGTACCGTGAGCATCCGCACCCTTTAGGTATTGCAAACGCACTTTAGTGCCTTTGGGGCCTTTTATTAAATCAACCACATCATCTAAACGCCAGCCAATTACATCAACAAACTCTTCGCCATCTTGAGCCACACCAATAATGCGGTCATCGGCTTTAATTTGCTCAGATTTGTCTGCCGGGCCTCCAGGCACTAAACTACGAATTACCGTATAGTCTTCATCAGGCGTTAATACCGCACCAATGCCTTCAAGCTCAAGATCCATATCCATTTTGAACTGCTCTGCACGACGTGGAGATAAGTATGAAGTATGTGCTTCAATACTACGTGCAAGTGAATTCATTACAATTTGAAATGCATCTTCAGATTTTGATTGTACAAGACGCTTTTCTGCGTTTTTATAACGCTTGGTCAGCACGTCTTTTATGCCAGGCCAATCTTTACCTGTCATTTTTAACCGTAATGCATCATATTTTACACGCTCGCGCCAAATTTCATCTAATTCAGCTTGCGTAGTCGCCCATGGCGCATCTTCACGGTCATAAAAGTATTCATCTTCAGTGTCGAACGTCATTTCATTTTCAAGTAATGAAAGCGAAAATTCGTAACGTTCAAAACGACGTTTAAGGCTTAAGTTGAAAATATCAAATGTAAACCCTAACTTGCCGCTAATAAGCGCGTTATCGAAACGCTCACGATATTGCTCAAAAGAGTCAATATCGCTTTTCAAAAACACGCTTTTATTAAAATCAAGGGATTCGATGTAACGATCAAACACTTTACTTGAAAGCTCATCGTTAAATCGAACAGGTGTGTAATGCGAACGAGTAAATAGATTAGCCACTCGTTTACTGGCTGTACCGTGCTGACTTTCTTGCTTAAGCAAAGGTAAGTCTTTTAATGTTACCGGCTCTACTGCAGCCAATAATGAACCTGAAAACAGCGCAGCAACTAACGGAATGAGCGTAAACTTTTTACTCATACACAACTCCTTAATTTTTTTCGCAGCTTAAATAATGTATAAGCTGTCGGCTTTGGTTTTAACTTGCATACCGGTCACTAATTCAACGTGAACATCGTCTTTGTTTACTTCAGTGATGACTGCATTAACAAGTGCTTGGCCAAGTTTAACCTTAACCTTATTATTAACCTTGACCTCGCCTGCAGGTAAAGGTTCAACTTTTCCTGAACGCTTAGGTGCAGCGGCTTTTGCAGGTTTTGTTGCAGCCGGTGAGTTTTTAGCCGCATGAGCTGGTTTCTTTTTGAAAGATTTTGCATCTGAATCTTGACGAGGACGCTGCTGCTTTTTACGCTTTGCCATTTTAGCACGGCTTTCTTCCAACGCTTTTTGTGCGTGGTCAATATGCTCTTGCTCAACTTTTTCGCCTTGATTTCCGTCAAGATCGATTCTAAATTCAGATTTAGTAACTGCCTCAAGGTAGCGCCAGTTAGAGGTGTATTTTCTAAGTGCTTGACGAACTTGTGTCTTACTAACTTTTTCAGACCCTTCAATGCGCTCAGCGATATCTTTGAAAATACCTACTTTAAGCGGCTGAATGCCCTCTTTTTGTTTAAAACATTGTGGAAATTCTTGGTATAAGAACTCCAATACTTCATTAATATCTTTTAGCTTGTTTGTGGTTTCCATTTTAGAACCTATTTAATCACATCTTTTCATCAAGGGCAGAATCAACATAGTGGATACACCAATCAACTAACTCTTCAAAGTCAGCTTCAATCACAGCCATATCACCACGTAAATGTTCCCAAATACCATTTATAATTTCATCAATTGAATCACAGTCTAAATCATCAGGAAGACGATCCCATGCCATGTGAATCAAATCATTGAGCGTTTCCGCTACATGTTCTTCATCCCCTTCCCAATCACCAACATCTTGAACGGCAAAAAGGTAGTCTTGAACATTTAGCAAGTCTTTCATTACAGGCTAGCCTCTAAGCATTTTACAAGTGCTTCAAGCCCTGCTTGGTCATCAGTATCAAATCGGCCAATACTTGGGCTATCTATGTCTAGTACCGCAAATACAGATCCATTTTTCATGATAGGTACAACTATCTCAGAATTTGATGCTGCATCACAGGCTATATGACCGTCAAAAGCATGCACATCTGAAATTAATTGGGTTTGCTCGGTCGCCGCAGCAGTGCCACATACCCCTTTTCCTACTGGAATACGAATACAAGCTGGATTGCCTTGAAATGGACCAAGTACCAATTCTGATGGTGAATCCATAAAATAAAAGCCCGCCCAATTCACATCTTCTAAAGAGGTAAATAACAGCGCGCTTATATTTGCCATATTGGCAATTATGTTTGATTCACCGCCTATCAGCGATTCAGTTTGCTTAACTAATGACTGGTAAAAATCGTGCTTTTGCATACCAAACTACTTCTTATTAAACATACAGTAGCTAAAGGTACTCTTTGTCACTAAAAATTGAAACCTTTTGCGGGTAAAAAAAAGGAAATTACATGGTTTTACGACACACTTGATTAAATATTCCGCAATTAACTTTGTACCGATTTACGCAGGCCGAATAAAAACAGTCCAGCGGCAAACCCTGACATCACACTATTAATTAAAAAGATCTCGCCTGTAGTGGCGCTCAAAAGATAACTAAAAATAGCGCCTCCCAGCAAGCCCAGTGTTAAAACTCCAGAATAATTTACCTTAGAATACTTAAACATAAGTAAATAACCCGGTACTACAAACGCGGCCATCGTTAACCCTACTATATGCGCGTTAGCAATAGCGGTCATTAATAGTCCTAAAAAAATAGAAACAGCGTCACCACGCATAGTCAATGCGTAGTAAATCCCCAACATACTGCCAATAATAACGGGAGATAATAATGAAAGTGCGACACTTTTTGCGAGTTGATGTTTCATTGTAAGATCCTTAACAAAAACATAAATCTTTAATTTCTAAGCATGCACTAAGAGCCAAAGCTTATAAATAGAGACTATGGTCGTATTTTCTAACTGAATATGCTTGGTTTTGAAGAAGGTATAGCGAATATGAGGCACAAAAAAGCCCGCAAATAGCGGGCTTATCTGATAATGGTGGAGAGATAGGGATTTGAACCCTAGAGGGGCTATAAACCCCTGCCGGTTTTCAAGACCGGTGCATTCGACCACTCTGCCATCTCTCCGAAAGTGCATAATCTACAAGTAAGAGTGTACTCATAATTATTTTAATAAGGTGGTGGAGAGATAGGGATTTGAACCCTAGAGGGGCTATAAACCCCTGCCGGTTTTCAAGACCGGTGCATTCGACCACTCTGCCATCTCTCCGCACGGCCTGAATAATAGGGAAACCCTTGGGCTTTGTGAAGCTTTTTTTTCATTTTTTTGTTCAAGTGATTAAAAAACAACTAATTTGTTTAAACATAAAGCAATGAGAGCAAATCCTAACCGGCAAATGAACTTTTATTTAAATTTAGTTGTCTATTGATCTACAAAGGTTTGCCCAAACATATAAGAGTTGGTAATCTAATTTTAGTTAAATTACAGGAACTACTTAGTTTCACTTACAGGAGCTCTACAATGGCGTTTAATCAATCGTACAATACTGCAAAGCCGGTAATGTCGACCATTGAAACAAACAAAGTGCTTAAAAACACTTATTTCTTACTTGCAATGACACTTGCATTTAGTGCAGTCACTGCCGGTATTTCAATGGCACTGCAATTACCTTACTTTATGGGACTTGTATTCACACTAGTTTCATTTGGTCTACTTTTTGTTGTTAATAAAAAAGCAGATACAGCATCTGGTGTATTTTGGGTGTTTGCGTTTACAGGATTAATGGGAGCCGGCTTAGGCCCTCTACTAAATCACTACGCGCAATTACCTAATGGCCCTATGCTAATTATGCAAGCGCTAGGTTCTACGGCGTTAATCTTCTTTGGTTTATCTGCTTATGCACTTAACACTAAAAAAGACTTCTCATTTATGGGTGGCTTTTTAACTGTAGGCTTAATCGTGGTTATCGTGGCAAGTATTGTAAATATTTTCTTAGGTAGCTCGTTAATGTTTATGGTTCTAAACGCAGCAGTTGTATTAATCATGTCTGGCCTAATTTTGTTCGATACGAGCAGAATCATTAACGGCGGCGAAACAAATTATATCCGTGCAACTGTATCTTTATACCTTAGCGTATATAACCTATTTACTTCATTACTTGCCTTACTTGGCGCAAATAATGACTAATTAAATAGTTCTGTTAAAATAGCCCCTTTATTGGGGCTTTTTTATTGGAATAGTTTTGGCACGCTTTGTACTTTCTTTACATACTCCACCATCAGATCACGATACCACTCAACGTATTGTTAAGTTTGCTCATGCCTGCCTAGCGCAGGGACATAGCGTTGATGCGTTATTTTTATACCAAGATGGTATTTATCATGCTTCAACTCATTTTGAGTTAGCCTCAGATGAGTTGAGTACTCCCTCGCTTTGGCAGCAACTGGCTGAAAAAAATATAAAACTAATGTTATGCGTTACTGCGGCTGAAAAGCGAGGCTTAGATATAAAGAATACCGGCGCATTTGCTGTTGCAGGCTTAGCTGAATTTGCCATGCTGGCCAGTGAAGCAGATAAATGGATACAATTTAAATGATTAATGTACTCGTAATTAGTCAGTCAAGCCCATTTGATGACATGCATATCCGCGATGCACTTGATATGACCCTTATTTTTGCTGCCGTAGATCAAAATATTAGCTGGTTGTTTAGCGGCCCAGCTGTGTTAGCGCTTAAAAAAAACCAAAAGCCAAATAGTTTAGGTATCAAAGATTTTTTTAAAAACATTAAAATGTTGGAAATCTATGATATTGAAAATATTTATGTGTGTGAAAAGTCACTGATTGATTATGGTTTAAGTAAAAGTGAACTACTCATTGAGGCAAACATAGTAAACTTTAATGCCCAAAAACAGTTAATTCACAATCAGCAGCATGTGGTGACCCTATGAGTACTTTACATATTTTTTCAAAACCACTGAATTACTACAGTACCCACAGCTTAGACAATCTAATTATGCTCACAGACAGTGTTTTACTCGTGGGTGACGCTTGCTTTGCAAAAGGGCAATATAGACAATTTGCTGACTCACTTTATATTTTAAAAGATGATGCAGAAGCTCGAGATATATCATTAAATATGAACGACAAAGCAATTAGCTATGATGAGTTCGTTACCCTCAGTTTAACTGCAAAACAATCAATTACTTGGTGAACCATGTTGGAATTTAATAATCAAACAATAGACACTGATAAACAAGGTTATTTGCTAGATCATACTGTTTGGTCAAAAGAGTTAGCCAATGTTATTGCAGAGCAAGAAAACATCACATTAACTGAGCAGCATTGGGAAGTTGTTAACTTTGTGCGAGAGTTTTATCTTGAATATAACACTAGTCCAGCCATTAGAATGTTAGTCAAAGCCATGGCTAAAGCACTCGGTGAGGATAAAGGGAACAGCATGTACTTATACAAACTTTTTCCTAAAGGGCCAGCCAAACAAGCAACTAAAATTGCGGGTTTACCTAAACCTGCACGGTGTATTTAATGAAGCATAAAACTGAACATTCGCCCTCCTCAAAGGGTAAGCGCAATACAGGCCGTACTTACTCTCGAAGTGGTATCAATAAAAGGACAGTAAAAAGACCAATAAAGCCGGCAATAGCGCAGAGCGATAAAAAAGTCATTTTATTTAATAAACCTTATGATGTTCTTTGCCAGTTCACTGACGATCAAAATAGGCAAACATTGGCTAATTTTATTTCTATAAAAGATGTTTACGCAGCAGGTCGTTTAGACAGGGACAGCGAAGGGTTGTTGTTATTAACAAACTGCGGCAAGTTACAAAATACGCTCACATCGCCTGGTAAAAAAACCAACAAAACCTATTGGGTTCAGGTTGAAGGGATCCCAACACAAGCATCTATCGATGCTTTAAATAAAGGTGTCGAACTAAAAGATGGCATCACCTTGCCCGCTGAAGTAACTTTAATGAATGAACCAGCGCTTTGGCCAAGGACTCCTCCTGTGCGAGAGCGTAAATCAATACCTACATCATGGCTAAGTATTACAATTAACGAAGGCAGAAATCGTCAAGTTAGACGTATGACAGCTCATGTTGGCCACCCTACTTTGCGTTTAATTCGCTACAGTATCGGTAAATACACGCTAGAGGGAATAAATAGCGGAGAATTCAAAGAAATTGATAATTAACCATCAAGTTGCGTTAATTATCTAATTATCTGTAGCTAAAGCAATACAATTTCTTCCTTGTTTTTTCGCGTAATAAAGTGCGTTATCTGCTTGTTTAAAAAATTGTGCATGATCGCCATCGTGTTCATGCTCTATGGTGTTTATTCCCATACTGACAGACAATATACCAGTAAAGCTGTCTTTGTGGGGAATGGCCATTTTTTCAATCGATTTTTGTATTTGTTCGGCAATAAATAATGCCCCTTGCTTACCTGTTTGAGGTAACAGCACGACAAACTCTTCTCCTCCGAATCGCGCAACAAAATCTTCTGGCCTGCAGACAGTTTCAGCTAATTTTTGCGCAACTTGAAATAAACATTTATCTCCTTCGAGATGACCATACCGGTCGTTATACTTTTTAAAATTATCGATATCAATAATGATCATCGAAAGCTCACGATGCTCGTTCGATAACTTGTTAAATTCAGACGTTAGTTTTTCATCAAAGCGCCGCCTGTTGGCTATTTTAGTGAGTGAGTCTAAAAACGCCATATCACTGAGTATTTCTTGAGTTTTTAAACGCTCAGTAGCATCGTTGAATATAGCAATAAATTCTCCTTCAACACTGATACCAGAAACTTGCATCACAATCTCACTGCCATCTTTACAAGAAATTCTGTAATCATTAGCTGGAATATCATCATTATTTTTGATTGGCTTGCTCAAGTGACTCCTGCCATAACGTTTGTGCAAATGTTCTGTAATCTTTTTCAGGGTAGGCTAATTTCCACCAAACATTAAGATTAGGTACGTCTTGTAACGTGTAACCAAATACATCAATAAAACGTTGGTTCACTTTTAAAATATCACCAGTTACCATACAAACATCACATACCGGTAAGGGTAGAATCGTGAATAACCGCGCATAATGACTCAGCTCATGCTTGCGCATAGGGTGTTGGGTAGTGCTTATAACATTATAGTCTTGTTCTTTGTTTTCACGTTCAAGCGATACATTCATTGAAGCGACAAAATGCCACTCTACCCACCATTTCTCTAACTGGCTTAAAATTGCCTTTTGTGATGATTTTAAAGAGCCTAGAGAGGATTCTATAAGCCTAAACAGCTCAACAATCGGATTAGGCTCTTGATAAAGATAGGGAGCTGGCACAGTTATAATGTCATAGAATAACTTATAAGCTGATTCTTTGAATTGCTGTAGTGAATAATCGTCTTCAAAAGTAAGATTTGACACCGTTTTTTCGGACGTATCCAGCACAAACGACTTAACCAAATGTGATTGCGAGGCGTAATTCATATATTCATTCCATTGATTATATTTTAGGTTATTTAAGTATTTACGTGTTTAGATACTAATTAAGATATGGTAGGTAATCTCAAATGTAAAGTTTTGTTAATGAAGAATAGCGCTACGTAATTAAATACGACAAAAGCAACTTACAAAGTATGAAGCCATCAATATAATTCATTCCTTTTCATTAGCCTAAAAATGAGTAAATTACACACCAAACTACGCCTTACTAACCATTGGATGGAAAAAGTTACAACAAAATCTATTCAATCCCCCATCCTCTCTTTAAGCACCAACAAAATACATGCTATAATCGCGGCCTTTCCAAGTTAACAGTAATCTGTATAAGCGAAATTATTCATGAGCGAAAATAGTCACATTAAAGTCATCGTTGGTATGTCCGGCGGTGTTGATTCTTCTGTATCTGCATATTTATTAAAACAGCAAGGCTACCAAGTAGAAGGCTTGTTTATGAAGAACTGGGAAGAAGATGACAATGATGAATATTGCGCTGCTGCTGAAGATTTAAAAGATGCACAAGCTGTATGTGACAAGTTAGGCATTGAACTTCATACCGTTAATTTTGCTGCTGAATACTGGGATAATGTATTTGAATACTTTTTAGCAGAATACAAAGCGGGTCGTACACCCAACCCAGATATAATGTGTAATAAAGAAATAAAATTTAAAGCGTTTTTAGAGTTTGCTGCGCAAGCACTTGGTGCTGATTTTATTGCAACTGGTCACTATGTGCGCCGAGAGCTACGCGATGACAAATACGTAATGTGCCGAGGCCTAGACGATAACAAAGATCAAAGCTACTTTTTGTATACACTAAGCCATGAGCATATTGCGCAAACACTATTTCCTGTCGGAGATATTGCCAAACCAGAAGTACGCCGCATTGCTGAAGAACAGGATTTAATTACCCATGATAAAAAAGACAGCACCGGCATTTGTTTCATTGGCGAGCGTAAATTCAAAGATTTTCTGCAAAAGTTTTTGCCTGCACAACCTGGAGTAATTGAAGACACCGATGGTAACAATGTAGGTGAGCATGAAGGCTTGATGTATCACACCCTTGGCCAGCGTAAAGGTTTATTAATTGGTGGCATGAAAGAAGGCTCGGGCGAACCATGGTACGTGGTAGATAAAGATATAGAACGAAATGTTCTTGTTGTTGGTCAAGGTAAAGATCACCCTCGCTTGTACAGTAACGGCCTTAATGCAAACCAATTACACTGGGTAGATCGCGTTGGCCCGCAAGGTACAACTCGCTGCACCGTTAAAACTCGCTACCGTCAAGAAGACTTAAGCTGTACATTACTCGTTGGAGAAGATGGTATGGCACGCGTATTGTTTGATGAGCCGCAAAAAGCCGTTACCCCAGGACAATCCGCCGTATTTTACGCTGATGAAGTCTGTTTAGGCGGTGGTATTATTGATTCGGTGATTAAGTAATGAATCAACATCAAGTCATGGCACTTGCTGCCATGTGCCAAGTAGCAAAACAAGTACAAAAGGTTGCTCAATACGGTCGTTGTGATGAACATGACTTATCAACGTTGTTATCAAGTATTGTGCAAACCTCACCCGCCTCTCCTGAGGATGTATACCAAGGCACACAAAATTTGCGTGATGGCTATAAAACATTAATGGCACAACTGAGTGCCGGTGCTCAAAAAGATGTTGAAATAGTTAAATACGTGGGTGGCTTAATGCAGTTAGAGCGAGCCCTTAGTGCCAATAGTAAGAGCCTCAATGAATTAGGTAAACGTATTGATGATATTCATCGTCGTTTAGATCATTTTGCTATTACTGATGACAGTGTTGTTGCCGGTTTAGCAGATATATACTCGTCGGTGCTAAGCCCCCTTGGGCACCGAATCCAGGTTTATGGTAAACCCGAGTTATTAAAACAGCAGCTCACTCAAAACAAAATCCGTGCGTTACTTTTAGCCGGCATTCGTAGTGCAGTATTATGGCGTCAAATGGGCGGCAAACGTCGTCATTTCTTTTTTGCAAAAAGAAAAATTCTCGCCATTGCTAAAACAAAAATTTAATTATCGTTCAAACTAAAATTTAGGAGTTATTATGGAGCTTTCAGCGTTAACGGCTATCTCTCCGGTTGATGGTCGCTACGGCAGCAAAACCACTGAACTACGCAGTATTTTTAGCGAATTTGGATTAATCAAATACCGCGTAACCGTTGAAGTGCGTTGGTTGCAAGCGTTAGCTGCAGCAAGCGATATAAAAGAAGTCCCAGCTTTAAGCGAGCAAGCAAACGGACTATTAAATGCTATCGTCGATAACTTCTGTGAAGCCGATGCGCAGCGTGTTAAAGACATTGAACGCACCACTAACCATGATGTAAAAGCCGTAGAGTACCTACTAAAAGAAAAAGTAGCTGATAACGCTGAATTACATGCCATTAATGAATTTATTCACTTTGCATGTACATCTGAAGATATTAATAATCTATCTCACGGTTTAATGTTAAGTGAAGCACGTAACAATGTTATTTTACCTTATTGCGATGAGCTATTAAGCGCAATTAAAGAAAAAGCTGTTGAATACAAAGCCATTCCAATGATGACCCGTACGCATGGGCAACCTGCAACCCCATCAACTATGGGTAAAGAGTTTGCAAACGTATACATGCGTTTAAAGCGTCAACGTGATCAAATTGCCCAAGTAGAAATGCTAGGCAAAGTAAATGGTGCTGTAGGTAACTACAATGCTCACCTAAGTGCTTACCCTGATTACGACTGGCATACTCACGCAGATAAATTTGTAGCTAGCCTAGGTTTAACACTTAACCCGTTTACCACACAAATTGAACCGCATGACTACATTGCAGAACTATTTGATGCTATTGCGCGTTTTAATACTATATTGCTCGATTTTGACCGCGATATGTGGGGATACATTGCGCTTAATCACTTCAAGCAAAAAACCATTGCTGGTGAAATTGGCTCATCAACTATGCCACATAAAGTAAACCCTATTGATTTTGAAAACTCAGAAGGTAACTTAGGTTTAGCTAATGCCATATTAGGTCACTTAGCGCAAAAGCTGCCTGTTTCTCGTTGGCAACGTGATTTAACTGACTCAACCGTATTACGTAATTTAGGTGTAGGTATGGGTTATGCTGTTATTGCATACCAATCAACACTTAAAGGTGTAAGCAAGCTAGAAGTTAACGAACAGCGATTAGCCGATGAGCTTGACCAAAACTGGGAGCTATTAGCAGAGCCAATTCAAACAGTAATGCGTAAATACGGCATTGAAAAGCCATATGAAAAGCTAAAAGATTTAACGCGTGGTAAACGTGTAAATCAAGAAATTATGGCTGACTTCATTGATGGTTTAGATTTACCAGACGCTGCAAAAGCAGAAATGAAAAAGCTAACCCCAGCCAACTACATTGGTCGCGCTGTTGAGTTTATTGATGATTTAGTTTAATTACTCAAATCTACTAATAAAAAGCGAAAGGTACCTGCCTTTCGCTTTTTTCATTTAGGTCTTAACGTTATAGGCATTCTATGTATCAATTAAAAATAAATGAATTATCTGAGCAAGCGTTTTTAAATCAATATTGGCAAAAAAAGCCACTGTTAATCAAAAGAGGTTTTAATGACTTTAAAGACCCTCTTGATGCCAATGAACTGGCAGGCCTTGCTATGGAAGACAGCATAGAGTCGCGTATTATAACCAACCATAACCAGCAATGGCAGTCCCATCAAGGGCCGTTTGAAGATTTTGAAATACTCACCGACGAGCACGCTACTTTATTAGTACAAGCAGTCGATCATTGGCACCCAGAAGCCGCACAATTGCTTGAACCATTTCGTTTTATTCCTAACTGGCGCATAGATGATTTAATGATCAGCTACTCAACCCCTGGCGGTGGTGTTGGACCACACTTAGATCAATATGATGTATTTATTATACAAGGTGAAGGCAAACGCCATTGGCGTGTAGGCTTACCTGACGCCTCATTAAAGCAATTTGCTCAAAATAAAAGCTTGCTACAAGTTGAAGCTTTCACCGCAGTAATTGATTGTGTTTTAGAGCCTGGTGACATTTTGTACATACCACCAGGTTGTCCGCATGAAGGCTATGCCATTGAAAATGCTTTAAACTACTCGGTCGGATTTAGAGCGCCTAATCAACAAGATTTACTGTCTAGTTTTGCAGATCATATTATTGACACAGAAAGCGGCCAAAAGCGTTACACGGACCATACCCTCGCGCTACGTGATTCAAAAGGTGAGCTTACGCAAAGCGAAGTTGATAAAGTAAAAACGTTAATGCAGGCTTTAATAGAAAACGACAACTTATTTAAAAACTGGTTAGGAAACACATTAAGTCAACCTAAGCATGATATGGATTTAGCGCCTGAAGAAAACCCGTTTAGTACAGCTGAAATTATGCAACAACTTGAAAATGATGTGACATTTGAGCGTGTTGGTGGCACGCGTGCAATTTACCAATGCATAGGTGATGAGCTGCTTTTAAGTGTTAATGGCGAAAACTACCCTTTACCGCTATCTGATTTAGAGGCTGTAAAACAGCTAACTGATTTTATTGAATTTGATAGCAGCTTGCTGAATTCAACCACACCTAGCCTAGATTTTATCGAAACCTTTACTACACTGGTAAATGAGGGGATTTGGTTTAGCTAGGAGGAGGCTATGGTTTATACTGTTGACAAAGTTGATTGGCAAAGTGAAAAAGATCAACTTCAACAAATAAGAGAGCGTGTTTTTGTTTACGAATTACATATTCCAAAGAATATTGAATTTGATAGCTTAGATGCGTTCGCTCAACATATTCTGGTTACCGATAATATGCACTCACCTGTTGCCACAGGTCGATTATGTAATGATGGTTTAATAGGTAGAATTGCCGTACTACCCCAGCACCGCAATCGCAACGTTTATAAATCTCTACTTAATTTCATTGTAAAGCTTGCCGAAGAGCAAGGTATTGAGGCTGTCAGTATTAACTGTATTTTAAATGAAGTAGAACGATTCAAAAATAACGGCTTTACTGTGCAAGGGCACGTTTTTATGGAAGCTGGCATTCCAAGACAGCGAATGGAATGCCCTATTACATGCTTTGAAACACGGCCATTTACTTTAGTGCATTAACCAAAAAACGAGCCATTTGGCTCGTTTTTTACTTTATTCTTGTCGGTAATCTTTGAAGAACCGCTGCATTTTCATCATTGCACTGCTTAGATCATCTTTATTAGGTAAAAACACCAATCTAAAATGATCGGGATCTGGCCAGTTAAAAGCGCGCCCATGTACTAATAATATTTTTTCTGCCTTTAACAAGTCAAACATCATTTGTTCATCATTTTTAATATTAAACAATTTTGTATCAACTTTGGGAAATGCATACAGCGCCCCTTTTGGCTTTTTACAGCTTATCCCCTCAATTGCATTTAATCCACGCCAAGCAATATCTCGTTGCTCGTATAAGCGACCTCCGGGGTCAATTAAACTGTCAATGGATTGTACCCCACCCAATGCTTGCTGAATGGCATATTGAGCAGGGACGTTTGCGCATAAACGCATTGAGGCAAGAATATCGAGGCCTTTAATTAAATCTGTCATTAAGGCAGTGCGCCCGCTTAGCACCATCCAACCCATTCTAAGACCAGCGGCGCGATATGTCTTAGCTAAACCGTTAAACGTAATAATGGGAATATCGTCGCACAATGCACCAATAGAGGTATGGGTAACTCCGTCGTATAGGATTTTCTCGTATATTTCGTCACTTAATAGTAAAAGTTTGTGCTCTCGGGCAATGTTGATCAATTCTTCAAGCAAGGCATCACTGTACACTGCCCCTGTTGGATTATTAGGGTTTATTAACACCAATGCTTTAGTTTTCGAGGTGATTTTGCTTTTAATATCATCAATATCAGGAAACCAATCTTGCTCTTCATCACATAAATAGTGAACAGGGTTACCGCCTGCTAGCTTTACCGATGCAGTCCAAAGCGGATAATCGGGTGCAGGAATTAATACTTCATCGTCATTATTTAACAACGCTTGGGTAACCATTTGAATAAGTTCACTCACACCGTTGCCAATGTAAATATTATCAACGTCTAAGTTGTGTAAACCTCGCTGTTGGTAATGCTGATAAATAGCAACACGCGCAGAGTAAAGCCCTTTAGAATCACAATAGCCTTGAGCAGAATATAAATTACGGATAATGTCACGGTGCATATCTTCTGGCATATCAAAACCAAATGCCGCGGGGTTACCAATATTAAGCTTAAGTACTTTTTGGCCCTCGTCTTCCATTTTTTTAGCTTGCACTAAAACGGGACCACGGATGTCATAACAGACGCCGTCTAATTTATGACTCTTTTTTATTTCTGACATTGTTACCTCTAAAGAGCAAGTTAGTCTTAAGACTAACTCAGTAAAGCCGTGAATTACTAGGGAAATTAAGCGCTTAAAACTGAAAAAAATTCACGTTAACATTCTATTCTGTTCTTTTTAAACGAGCTTACCGCTGAGCTTGCCACTCATTTAATTTTGCTTGTGAGCCAATAACTTGCGCCATTAAATTATTTGCTGCATCAACAGCCTGTTCCTCGTTATCATTATTTAAATTATATTCAATTAAACGTGCCACTTCGGCTAAACTTGCCGCTCCAAACTGAGCTGCATTTGATTTAAGGCTATGAGAATGGCGAATAGCAGCCTCTTTATCTTGCCCAAGCGCTGCAATAGTTTCGCTTCCTAAGCGCTCAAATTCCGCACAACAAAATTCCAACGTATCTGGAAATTGTTCACCTAATAGCGATTCCATACTTTCTAAAGCGGATTCGTCGATACTGATCTCTGTCATATTAATGCCCTTTAATGCGGTCCTGCGATTTCTCTTTCATCTCTTACTCTATATCTAAGCACAAAAAAAACCAACTTTATTAATGCAAAAATGTATAATTAGGTTAAATGTATTAATCGAATGGTTAGCTTATGGCACGTGCACTTTGTGAACGCTGTAATTTTTCGCTAAGCACCTGTATTTGCAATGCAATCACCTGTGTTGATAATCAAACTCAGGTTGTTGTGTTACAGCACCCCAGTGAAGCAAAAATTAGTAAAAATACGGCACAGTTATTGGCATTAAGTTTAACGCGATGCAAAATAATTAAAGGCGAAAATAATCAAGACTTTGCTTGCTTGCAAAAGCTGCCGCTCAGCTCAACGGTGTTACTCTACCCAAACGAGGGCGCAATTGAGTTAGATTTAGCCAATAACAATGAAAACGTACAACCGATTACGCATTTAATAGTGATCGATGGAACATGGAATAAAGCTTTTAAAATTTTGCAATTAACTCCGCTATTAAAACAGTTTAAAACAGTAAGCTTTCGCCATATTCCTACTAACCGCTATGCTATTCGTAAAGCCCCAAGAGCAGATAGCTTGTCAACGCTAGAGGCAGTAGCGCATAGTTTATCGCTTATTGAAGCACTCAATCCGGCGCCGTTGTATGATTTATTAGATGAATTAATTACCAAACAAACCCAACATATGCCCGCTCACGTAAAAGCACGTTACCTGTAATTAAAAATGAAATAACTAATGCGTAATACCCCTTCTCGATTAAAGCGCGGATTCTCACGCCAAGGCCCTGACTATCGTTTTGACGACCAAGTTGATTTTAGCGATATTAGAACGACTTTTGGTTTTCGTTCGATGGTGGTTGGTAAGTGGGTGACTAAAGAAGAGCGCTTTATTAGTGCCAATTTAATTTATGATGCACTGGCTGATTTAGCGCAAATTTTACATTTACCACCAACAGCAATTGGCCTTCGCGGTAAACTTAATTTTGCCTTTGGCCATGGCGGACAAAAAGGTGTGCAAGCACACTATAATGCTTATGACCAAACTCTCGCACTGGCAAAAAACGCAGGCGGCGGTGCTTTAGCCCATGAGTGGTTTCATGCATTCGACCATCATATTAGTGAGCATTTGTTTAAATCAAAAACCCGCTTTGGTTTCGCCTCTAAGTTATGGCTATCAAACTCTCCTGATTTGAGCCATCCACTTAATGATGCACTTAATCAATTTTATAAGCAGGTATTTTTAGCGCGAAACGGGGAAGATGCGAATGAATTTGTACAACGCTGTATCGCGTTTGATAAGGCACACAAGCAGCAATACATGAGTATGCCAGAGGAGCTTGCAGCTCGGTGTTTTGAAGCCTGTATAAATCAGCACCAAACAATAAAAAATAGCTTTTTGGTCAGTGGATTAAGCAGTAATAATTTAATTTACCCTGAGCTTAGCCAAACGCTACAAGCCAATGAAGCACTTAACCAATATTTTCAATTATTAGGTTACGCGCTTCATCAACAAACATAGTAATCGTTTCTAAAAATCAGAATTACTATTTATCATCACTGATACGACTTGCCACCGCGCTATTTTGATCTTTATATTTTGCATCAACACGGGTGTTATACGGGTTTTCACATGGGCCGGTGAGCGTTTCAAAACTCATTGCACCAATCTTCATCATAGGTCTGAGCGCAAGCGGCAGTTTACCCGAGTTGTAAAACTCTAAGACAATATTACCACTCCAACCAGGGTCGATTCTGTGTGCGGTGACATGCACCATTAAACCTAAACGTGCCAGTGACGAACGTCCATCTAACCAGCCAACAATATCAGCAGGTAACGTTACTTTTTCATAGGTTATTGCTAATGCAAGCTCACCAGGGTGTAAAAAGAATGCTTCACCTTCATCTAATACAATTTCGTCGCTCATTATTGATTCTAACGCTTTATTGAGCTGATCTTTTGGTCCACTTAAGTCAACGTAAGCAGCATTATGGGCATGAAAAGTTCTAAACTTATTACCCAAACGAAGATCCGCAGTCACCCCTGAAATCATTTCACTGGTTGGCGCTGGCTCAATAACAATCCGCCCATCGTTTAAATATTCTTTTATATGTGTATCTGAAAGTCTCATTTTTAATCTTCCGTAATCACAACTTCAATCGCGTTGTGATGTTGTTGATAGTAAAGCGTGCTGGCAATGAGCCGTGCGGCTGCACTGTAGGTTTCACTTATAGCGGCACTTGCATCATTGGCAATCAATTTACCTTGTTCAGAGGATTCTCTGATATTAATCGCAAGCGGAATGTGCGAAAGCACAGGAACACCATGCTTCATGGCTAATTTTTGTGCGCCATCTTTACCGAATACATGATTAGCCTCGCCGCAATGGCCGCAAATGTAATGGCTCATATTTTCAATTAAACCAAGCACTGGCACGTTTACTTTATTAAACATAGCGATGCCTTTTTGCGCATCTGCCAACGCCAAGTCTTGTGGCGTAGTAACAATTACAGTGCCACTGGCTGGAACTTTTTGGCTCATGGTTAATTGAATATCGCCAGTGCCTGGGGGCATATCGACGATTAAGTAATCAAGCTCACCCCAATCGGTTTCATTTAATAGCTGACTAAGTGCACCTGAGGCCATGGGGCCTCGCCATACGGTAGCATCGTCGCTAGGCACTAAAAAGCCGATAGATTGCGCTTTAATGCCGCTGGCATCAAATGGTTGTAATTGTTTGTTGTCTTTAGTAACAGGCTCACTGCCTACCAAACCGAACAACATAGGAATAGACGGGCCGTAAATGTCAGCATCTAAAATACCTACTTTAGCGCCTTCATTTTTAAGCGACCCAGCAATGTTAACAGCAGTAGTTGACTTACCCACTCCGCCTTTACCTGAGGCCACTAAGATAATATGTTTTATAGCTTTAAATTTTGCTGGTTCTTTAAGTGCAACCACCGCGCTTACATTTACTTCAGTTTTAAGTCGCTCAGCTAAAAATTTAGCGACATAGGGCATTTCAGATTGCGCGGCAAACGGAAGAATGAGTTTAACAGTAATTGATTTATCGGTGTTTTGAGTAATATCAGCAATAAAATCTTGCTCAATACCCACAGCAAAAGCGGCGCTGCGATAGGCCGCTAGAGCAGAAATAATCGGTTGTTTTTGCACCGATTTAGCAGAGAATAGTTTCGACAGTCCAAACATAGCAATAAAATAGCGTTTCTTTGATGAAAAGTGCCACGGAATTATGTAACATTCAGGGCATTAACACCAGTCAATTAGTAAATATCCATAAGCAGTGTACTCTGTTAGCACCCCGCTTATCGATAATGTAATAATTTTCATCTGTTCCTGACTAGGAACGCTTAATTCGGAATGATTATGGCACAGCGAAAGATCCTGATTACTAGCGCATTACCTTATGCCAATGGCCCTACCCATTTAGGGCATTTATTAGAGTATATTCAAACTGATATTTGGTCACGTTTTCAAAAACTACAAGGCCACGAAGCATACTATGTGTGCGCCGATGATGCTCATGGCACACCTATTATGCTTAATGCGCAAAAGCAAGGGATCACGCCAGAGGAAATGGTTAAAAACGTTAGCATAGAACGCCAACGCGATTTTGCTGATTTTAATATCAAATTTGATAATTACCACAGCACTCACAGCCAAGAAAATAAAGAATTTAGTGAGCTTATTTATAACCGCCTTAACGATGCCGGTCATATTAAAAAGCACACTATTTCTCAGTTATTCGATCCAGAAAAAGGTATTTTTCTGCCAGACCGCTTTGTTACTGGCACCTGCCCTACCTGTAAATCAGAAGATCAAAATGGTGATAGCTGTGATGCCTGTGGCGCAACTTATAGCCCAACAGAGCTAATCAACCCACGCTCTGTCATGTCGGGTGCTGAGCCTATTTTAAAAGATTCTGAGCATTACTTTTTTGACTTACCAGCCTTTGAAGGCATGCTTAAAGAATGGCTACACTCAGGCACAATCCAGCAAGAAATGGCGAACAAGCTAGATGAGTGGTTTGCCGATGGTTTGCAGCAGTGGGACATAAGCCGTGATGCACCTTATTTTGGTTTTGAAATTCCAAACGCACCAGGTAAATATTTTTACGTATGGCTAGATGCGCCTATTGGTTATATGGCGAGCTTTAAGAACTTATGTGACAAACAAGGCATCGACTTTGATGCTTTTTGGCAAGAAGGGTCTGACGCTGAGCTTTATCATTTTATTGGTAAAGACATTATCTATTTCCACAGCCTGTTTTGGCCTGCGATGTTAGAGGGCGCTCAATTTAGAAAGCCTACTAACGTATTTGCTCATGGATTTGTTACGGTGAATGGCGCGAAAATGTCTAAATCAAAAGGCACGTTTATTAAAGCGCGTACTTATTTAGATAACCTAGATCCTGAATTTTTACGTTATTACTACGCAGCTAAACTTAATAGTGGTATTACCGATTTAGACTTAAACCTAGAAGATTTTGCACAGCGTGTAAATTCAGACTTAGTGGGTAAAGTAGTTAATATTGCGAGCCGTTGTGCTGGCTTTATTACTAAAAAGTTTGACGGTAAGTTAAGCGACACAATTATGGAACCACAGCTGCTTGCTGAGTTTCAAAATGCCTCAGCCACTATTACTGAACATTACGAAAATCGTGAATACAGCCGCGCAATCCGTGAAATTATGGCGCTTGCTGATAAAGCAAATCAATTTATTGATAATGCTGCGCCTTGGGTGCTTATTAAAGACGAGTCTAAGCAAGAAGAAGCGCATCAGGTATGTTCGTTAGGACTTAACCTATTTCGCGTGCTGATCACTTACTTGAAGCCTGTACTACCTGGTATGGCAACAAATGTTGAAGCCTTTTTAAATGATGAGCTTACATGGCAAGGTGTGCAAACTGCACTAATAAGCCACCCTATCAATAAATTTAAGCCGTTAATGCAACGTGTTGAAATGGACAAAGTGAATAAAATGGTTGAAGAATCAAAAGAAAGCTTAATCGCTGAAAAAGACAAAATCGATCCTAATAGCCCACTGGCAAAAGAGCCTATCGCAGCTGAGATTGAATTTGATGACTTTGCAAAAGTAGATTTACGCGTTGCTAAAATTGCTAAAGCAGAGCACGTAGAAGGCGCAGACAAACTACTTAAGTTAACTCTTGATTTAGGCGGCGAAACGCGCCAAGTATTTGCAGGCATTAAATCAGCTTACGCACCAGAAGACATCGAAGGAAAGCTAACTGTGATGGTTGCGAACCTTAAACCACGTAAAATGCGCTTTGGAATGTCTGAAGGTATGGTACTTGCTGCAGGCCCGGGCGGTAAAGAAATATACATTCTTAACCCAGACGATGGTTCAGAACCTGGTATGCGAGTAATGTAAGCACTGTGCTTGTTTAAAAAGCCGCCAAATATTTAGCGGCTTTTTTATTGTTGACGTTATTTAGCTAAAGCGACTACTTTTGCTAAATGAATCACTAAGCATTGGGAGCTAATATAGATAAACCAATTTATATAGCGCACCTGAGGATAAAAACCTTGTCCTTGGTTACCATAAATCCAAAAAGCACCAATAATGGCATCAGCCAATGCAGCTAGTAAAAGCCCTAAGCTCACCCATATAATTGGTTTAGGGGCATAAAAACCACCATAAGTAACAACCAACACAAGACCCATAAGCCCCACGGCAGTTACCACCACACTATAAAAACCTGTCATAGCTAAAATTGGTATACCAGCTCCATCAAGATACATAGAGGCGAGTGACGTAGCACTTACAACCAGTACCGCAACTATGAAACAGGTGCTTTTTAGTCGCGATATAGCTTGCTGCCTTTTATAGGCCAACATACAGGCTAAAAATAAAAGGCTATAGCCAGGTGCAAACAATAAAATTGAATCAATTAAATAGTCATGCTTTATTAACGTTGCATAGCGATGATAGTGCTGGGATAAGTTAAAGTTAATTACATCCCCTACTATGCACAGCATTAAAGCTACGCTACATAGAAGCGCTATAAAGTGTAACTGCTTATCTTTAAACTGGTGAAATACCCAGCTCGTAATTGCCACACTATTAAACATCAGCAAACACAGCGAGCTCACTGTTAATAGCAATAAAATTTCTTTATTGTTAGGTGATATTAGCCCTATCAACAGCACAACTAAGGCGCATAACCAAGCAATAAAGGAAATAACCTGATGAGGGTGTTTTATAGATAAGGAATTGATTGCACTATCCGAAGTTTAAGATTCATAAATTTAATTTAGCAAATTATTATCGCTTAGGGTTTATTTTTTTAAGATCAGCTTGCACTTCTTTTTGTGTTTTTAGCCGACATTGTGCCAACTGCTCAAGTCGAATAGCCTTAATTGCCGCCAAGGGATCATCAGCACTAAGCCCACCAGCATCATAGGTGTTTTGTTGATTTATTACTTTATTATCATCTTGTCTAGTATGCATATTATCCTCACTTGGGACTGTTTATCGATTTTAGGCGCGGTACATCAAAAAATAAAAAAGTGCTGAAACACTGTACGATTTAGTTGAAAAACACCAGTTCATCTATATATTAGATATTACTAATATATAGAGGTGTATTATGCGCATTATTTTACTTTTTTCCAGTTTATTTATTTCATCCGCTGCTTTTGCTAACAATACCGACGAGGCACGACAAACCATCAAGGCATTTTCAACTGATTTAAAACAGGTACTGGTTAGTACTATGAAGCAAAGCGGCCCACTAGCGGCAATAAGTGTATGCAATATAGCAGCACCCGCTATTGCTTCACAACACAGCAATAGTAAGTGGCAAGTTAGCCGCAGTGCGTTAAAAACTCGTAACTCAGATAATCAACCCGATGCATGGCTCAAAAATGTTTTATTAAACTTTGAACAACGTAAGCTCAATGGCGAGCCTATAGCAAGCATAGAATATCAAGAGCAAAGACCGGATGGCTGGTATTTTGTAAAAGCGATCCCTACTCAAAAAGCGTGTTTGGCATGTCATGGCAGTCACATTGCCCCCGCAGTTTCTAAAAAAATAGCGACTTTATACCCTAATGATCAGGCAACTGATTTTAAACTGGGTGACATTCGTGGCGCCTTTATCGTTAAAAAGCCGATTAAAAAGCACCAACAGTAATTACGTCATTAAGCACTCGCTGCGTTTCGTTTTTTGTGGGCAACATATAAAGTATACGGCAACATTACGAGCTGATTTAATATGATAGCTGATATTAGCGCAAACAATAACGCACTGGTGGTTAAAGGAATACCTAACTTAAAGTTATCAAGTGTATTTTGTAATCTGTCGAAACGCTCAGGGGAGAATATATACAGCAATTTTTGCACTAAATTACCTTGCTCGAATAGCTTCATACCTTGATTTAAGTCAGCAAATAGCATCAAGGTTTGCTGTTTTTGTTCTGCATCTGCTCTAACACTCGGTTCAGTATTTGCTAAATGACGGTTTATCATTGCTTGTGTACTAGAAAATTTATATTGCTTTGCTGTGTTTGCATAGCCATCAACTTGCCACTTTGTCGCATGATACAAGCCCGCTAAATGTTGTTGGTAATGATCACTCAACTGCGGTAGTTGCAATGAAATAATAAAAGCACAAGCAAATATTAATTTATCAAGTATGTTAACGATCATCATCATCCTTTGTGCTACTTTGATTTAAACGTTTAGATGGTGTTTAAGGCCAGTTGACCTTTTGAGGTTAAATTTGCAAGGACCTAGGTATGTCACAATATAATAATTAAGTAGTATTGTAGATAGGTGGTACCATCACCCTTTGCTCAATCGCTTTGCAAGCACTAGTATTCTCTACATAAGCTCAAAAACCATAATACTTAACGTGATAAAGTTTATATAGGTATGGCTTCAATAGCAAAGCGCTTGAAGTGTTATAGGTATGCTCTTTACTTTAATGTTGCCAAAATAGCAACAGCTTTATAGATAAACCGGAGCTTATAACTGAAAAAACTCACTATAACCAGCATAAAGTATTAATTATCTCTCCTAAATCCCCCCTTTAATTCTAGTGATTTTTACACTATATTAAAAGATAATTAAGTGTCTGTTAATATTGAGAAAGAGTTTGTGGAAACGAATAACAATAACACCACTGTTGAAGATAATCCAACCGAAGACCAAAAGAAGTTTTTCCTCGATTTACTTCCTGGAAAGATGATCGATATACAATTTAACAACCCTATTCAAGTTCGCTTTAAGCTTACTTTAATTGGCTATGACACCGGTAAATATTTAATATTAAAATACCCTGCTCAAGCAGGTAAGAACGATTACAGCGATATTTTAGTTGAAGGCAATGGCGCTATTGTCCGTTATATCATTGAAGATGAACGCGGTGAATGTGTGGCTTTTTCAACCAGCATATTAGCAATTTCATTTCGCCCAGAACGATTAATTTATTTAGCTTACCCTAAAAAAATTGAAAGCCGTCAGCTGCGAGAAACAAGCAGGCTACCAACTCATATCCCAGCTAAAATAAGTTTACACAAAGGTGATGTAGACGCCGATAGTAAGAGCTTATTGCATGGGTTAATCATTGATATTTCACCCAGTGGCTGCCGCTTTGCGATACATGTGAGCTCTGGATTTGTTGCGCTAAAAAAACGCCAAGTATTTGTGCATATTTTGTCACCAATAGACAATAAGTCTGTCATAGTCACGTCCTATATCAGAAATAATCAAATGAAGGGTAATCGCCTAAGTGTTGGTATCGAGTTTGATGCATCAGAGCAAACGAAGCTAAATGAGCTACTCGAAGCGTATTCAATTGATATAGATTAGAAAAACCACAAACGAATTAAGGCTAACATATGCTTGGTTAGCCTCTATACCCACTGTTTTATTACTCTAAAGGTTTTAAGAACCGCTCTGTCCTAGGTAAGTAATAGTTATCGTAATCAAGCGATACAATCACACGCTCGGCTTTACCTAGTAATTCATCACGTGGGATAAGCCCTATTACTCTAGAATCTGCACTATTATCACGGTTATCACCCATAGCTAAATAGTAATGTTCAGGAATTGTTATTTCATCAAAGCTCGATAAACGTGATCGTGTATTACTAACGCGGATTGAATGCTTATAACCATTTAAGTTTTCTATTTTATCTGAAGAAGTCGTATTACTTTGCAAATTTGTGTAATTAAGCTTTTTACCATTGATTATGAGTTGATTATTTTTAAGTACAATAGTATCTCCAGGTACACCTATTACGCGCTTGATCAAGCGGTTATCCGCTACTTTCGAGTCAAATACAATAATATCGCCAGTTTGTGGGTCCGCCATTCTCAACAGGGATACATGCGTGAATGGTATACGTAAATCATACGCCATTTTATCGGTAAGGATTCGGTCGCCTTCTTCAATAGTCGGTTTCATTGAACCTGTTGGTATTTCGTACCAATCGGCGACGGCACTACGAAATACACTCATTAAAATAATGAATACAATTAAAGAGCGATTATTTTTCCAAAATTTATAAAGTTGCTTCATGTTTTGTCTCTGCTATGGGTTAAGTATTTATTTGACTGTATAAACGCAGAGCCGTTCAAAGGAGTGTGTAACAAAACATGTTTAATGATAGAGACATGTATAAAACATGTCTCTAAAGATGGTTTACTGCTGATTTAACTTGTCTTTCGCTTCTTGTACTTTTGCAAAATCAAGCCCTAATTCATCAGTAGCTTCTTTAATCAAATGCGGTTGAGTCATCACTACAGCCATTAATTGCTGAAGTTTTTCTGGTGGTATACCCAGCTCTTGCACTAATGCCATAGCCATCATTGGGTTTTGGGTAAATGCTTCAAACAACGCGGCTACTTTTTCATCACTGACGTTGTGCTCTTTTAATATTGCAATAATAGGATTCATTATTTGCCTTAATATTTTATAGTGTTCACTAAATTATATGGGCGCACAGCCTAATTAACAATATTAATCCTGCTATGCTCATGTACGTTACTCAACCAGCAAAACCACTTTACCGGAATTTTCGTTGCGCTCTAAAATGGCATGAGCCTCACTAGCTTGTTGCCATGGCATAGTTTTATAAATATTAAAGTCATAGTTCTCGTTGGCAATATCATCGTAAAAACGCGCGACAAAGGCATCTCTCAGAGCGCGTTTAAACTCAATACTGCGATTACGAAGTGTTGATGCATGAAACGAAATCCGCTTTTGTAATAAACGTGCAAAGTCTACCTCTGCAAAGCGCCCGTCTAAAAATGCCAGCATAATAATCTGACAATCCATTGCGGTCACTATGGCATTTTTATTTAAATAGCTACCAGAAACAGGGTCAACAATTGCGTTTGCAGTGAGCTTATGTGATTTCATATACTCAACAAAATCAGTGGTTTTATAATTAATTACGTGGTCAGCACCCAACCTTTTAGCATGTTCACATTTTTCATCCGAACCTGCGGTAATCACTACTTGTGCACCAGCACTTTTTGCCATTTGAATAGCAGCCCCACCAACACCACTAGCACCTGCATGAATAAGCGCCGTTTGCCCTGATTGTAACTTGCCTAATTCAAATAGCGCACCAAAGGCTGTTAAATACACTTCGCTTATAGCGGCACCTTGCGCCATAGAGATATGATCAGGCAATATCATTAACTGCTGCGCATCTACTGCGACATATTCACTGTAAGCGCCACCAGCACATAAAGTAAAAATACGCTTACCGAGCCATTTAGGGTCTACCTCACTGCCAAGCTCACACACGGTGCCTGCACACTCAAGTCCTAAAATAGGGCTATCCCCTTCAGGGGCAGGATACTTACCTTGACGCTGCATACAATCAGCGCGGTTAACCCCAATCGCTGCCACTTTTACCAGCACTTCATTATTGTTAACCTTCGGTTTATCGGTTTTCGAAAACGCTAACTGCTGCTCATGATGTGAAATGTACTGCATAAGTCTCCTTGTATTGGGTTTATTTGATTTTTCGCCACACTTCGGCTTCAACTAGCTGGCCATTTTCTGTAAGAGAATGATGCCACAAATTCCCTTCAACTTTATAATCAAAAGCCATGGTTTTACCCATCAATGATGCAATATTGCCATACTCAAAGGTTTCAATAAATTGCCCATCGTTTAATTGGTACTGGCCACCACCAGCATAACTAAATTGGCCATTTTTTTCTGTGATATAGCTAAAGTGTGTTGCTGTTACTAATTTGATTGAAGTTATCTCTGGGGCTTTAGCGCTGACAAACCCATCTTCTACCGCGTATTTTCCTTGAACAAACTCCCACGTACCTAATAGGGGATTGGCAAATACAGAGTATGGCAATAAAACTAAGCAAGCGAATATAGTAAATTTCATCATAATCCTTATCGTGTTAACTGTGCCTGAAGAAACCAACTCAGCGTTAATTTACTGACATAGTATTAAAACGCCAACTTTGCTTATAAGGGTATACATCTGGAAGCTGACCTTGCTCAATTCCTTGCTGGATCATTTGCCAGTACTTTGCCGTAAATAAATCACTATGGTAATGATTAAAGTGGTTAAACGCACTGTTACTGGCACTAAAAAACACTTTAAATTGACTGGGAAATATATCATTTTGGTCAATATCAAAATAGCTGTGTGAGCTTAATTCTTCTAACGCGTTTTGTGTATTTGGCACGTCTCTAAAATTGCAATCGGTGAGAGGGCAAATTTCATCATAATCATAAAATACTATTCGCCCCCAACGTGTTACGCCGAAGTTTTTCATCAGCATGTCACCAGCAAAAATATTTGCACTGGCAAGCTCTTTTATCGCTTTACCATAATCAAGCATCACTTGCTGAAGTGATTTACTATTACATTGATTGATATACAGGTTGAGCGGTGTCATTTTTCGCTCAACGTAAACATGCTTTAGTATTAAGGCTTTGCCGGAAATGACTAAGCTATCGCCAATGTGTTTTTTCATTTCTATTAGCAGTTCATCACTAAAACGGCTTAAGTCAAATGCAAGGTATCTAAACTCATGAGTGTCAACTAATCGCCCTACTCTGTCAGCTTGTTTTACAAAGTTATATTTATCTTTTACTTGTTGTTTAGTTGCTGTTTTTGGGGCACTAAACTTATCTTTTATTACCTTGTATACATAATCTAGGCCGTCAATGGTAAAAACTAGCATCACCATACCCGGAGTCCCTGGCGCTAGGTGGTACGTGTATTCTGCGGGACTACTTTTAGTCGTATCTACTTTATAACGATAAAATTCGGTTTTTGCATGTTTAATAAAACCAATCGCATTAAATAATTCAAAACGTTGTTTGTGAGGCATTAATACACTGAGGTAGTCAACATAACGAGCAGGTTGGTCGGTATCTACCATAAAATAGGTACGTGCAAAGCCAAATAATAAACTTAGTTGATCAGCCCCCATCATTACAGCATCAATTGTAAGCCCATCGGGGGTATTTAAAATAGCAATTGCAAAGGGCATGTTATCGCCATTTTTGGCAATACATCGCCCTATGACATAACAGGCCTTATTACGATAAAAATGCGAGTTAGCATATTCGATATAACCATCATTTAAGTTTATTAATTCGTATACTTGTCGACATTGCTGCTGAGCACCTTGCGTTAACGTTGCTTGTAACTTAGTTAAATCACTACTTAAATCTTTAAAGGGGACTCTAAACACTTGCTCATTTAATAAGGCTTTAATTGCCTGATCAAACCCTTCTTTTAAGGAGATACGACTTACAAGCCCTTCATAAGAGCGCGGCTGCCCTCGGTATTTTGCTTTTAATACAAATAAGTGAACTGTGCGAATTTTTTTATCATCCCAAATAGCGCCAAAAGTAGAATTAAAAAATGTATGCGCAATGGGCTGGTTTTCATGCTCTTTTACCATCTCACCATAAATATTTTTAGCCCGTTGCCATGTTTGAGGGCAATTCAATTCATCATAAGCAATCACTCTAACAGCTTCACTAACTTGCTTTACTTGGCGTTCATACACTTGTAAGCGCTCTCGCATTGCTGCTTGCACCTCATGGTACTGGCGTTGTTCAAAGCGACTTTGTGCCCCTAAGGTGATATTTAAAAATTGTGCAAACATAGCATCAAAGCCTGCAAATATCGCTCGGGCTAACTTAGTGGCGACCACGGATTGTACCGAATTATGTTGAGAGGTTAATAGCGTGCTTGGCATGATTTAGGCGCTTCTATTTTTAGCAATTATGCTGATTATTTTTTATTAGAGGTTTACACCTTAGCAAGCACACTTTAATTTAGGTAATTAATACAGCAAATAAATAAAATTGATCATATGAATATAAGAAATGTCGACCTCAATTTACTCGTCTATTTAAATGTATTAATAGATGAAAAAAGCGTATCAAAAGCAGCTAATAAGCTTGCTTTAACTCAACCAGCGATGAGTAATGCGTTAAAACGTTTAAGAGATTTATTTGATGATCCTTTGCTGGTACGAGCTGCGGGCTCTATGACTCCAACAGCCAAAGCACTGTCGCTCAAACCTGAAATTGAAGCGCTGCTTAAAATGGCAGAGGAGATCACTCAACCAAGCGAGCAATTTAACCCAGCAACTGCGCAAGTTACATTTCGTATTATGGCAAACGATTATTTAGAATCGACTCTAATTGCCCCCTTTATTTGCGAGCAACTAGCTAAAAACCCGGGCATTGACTTTGATGTGCTTAGTCCCAGTGATGTAAATTTACAAGATATGGAAAAAGGCACTATCGATTTGGCAATAAATCGTTTTAATGGTCTGCCGCGCTCTTTTCATCAAGCGACTGTATGGCGAGATAATTATTGTTGTTTAACCCACCCAAATAATAATTTTTTAACGCATGCTAACTTAAATCAATACCTACAAAGCGAACATATATGGGTTAACCGCGCAGGCTGGGGGCCAGAGCCCGCAGTGACCAATAAGTCAGGAAAACAAAAATTAGGCTGGGTAGATGAAGCTTTGTGGCAATTAGAACAAACCCGTAAAATACGCGTATTTACTCGCCATTACATGATTGCCAGCTTACTGTGTCAATCTGAGCAACTCATAGCTACGCTACCCCGTCGTCAAGCAAAGCTATTAACCAGTCACACTAATTTAGTGATTAGCCCAGTACCATTTCAAGTCGTCCCTATAGAAGTAAAAATGATATGGAGCCCGTTATTACACCACACACCAGCGCATCAATGGCTTAGACGTGGGTTATTAGCGTTCGCAAATACAGTGGTTGATAGGTAACACATTAAAATATTGATTAAATCAATATCAATTATTGAAAACAACAATTTCATTAATATTATACTTAGCGCTACAGTGAAGTTAAGCCAACAAACTAAGAGTAATAATTATGCAAACATCAGCAAGCTTCACACACCAAGACGGGTTATTCATTGATGCAAATTTACATCACTTCATTGAACAACAATTATGCCCAAATACGCCGCTTGAGACGGGTCACGTTTACCAGTCACTTGCCACATTAGTTGATGAATTCGGCTGTAAATGTCGTAAAAATAAACATCAAGAAAACGATACTCTTGACGTAAACACTTTATTGAGTGCCTATCAACGTAAAAGCCACCCTCATTGCCATGTTGATGCACAAACAACTGAAGCCGTATTAGATGAATACTGCTGTCAAGTACCTGCCATTATTGTAGTTGCGTTAATGGACACGCTCAGTGGCACTGTATGTGACGAGCCAAGTGCACATGAGCTTTATCACAGAGCAGCAGAGCTAACAGAGCGTCCATGTGTTCATCGTCAAGCAGCCACTAACGCTTCAGCAGCTTAACAATGCAGTCGTTTAAAAGTGCTCGATAACCTTACTAGCAAATTGTTTGCAGCTTAAGGTTGTCGAGTTATGATTTGAATGAGCCAAATCAAAAGTTACCTGCCCACTGGCAAATGTAGTTTCTAAGGCGTTTTCGATTAAACATGCCGCTTCAACCCATCCCATATACTTAAGCATTAACACTGAACTTAATATGCTACTGCTCGGGTTTGCCTTATCTTGACCAGCTATTCGCTCGAACGTGCCATGTGTCGGCTCAAAAAAAGCCACCTCTGTATTTAAATTGGCGGCAGGCATAATCCCTACCCCCCCAACCTGTGCACTGAGCATATCGGCTAAAAAGTCACCATTTTGATTTGTAGTAGCCACCACATCAAATTGCGCAGGATCCATCAAGCATTGCTGCAACATATTATCGGCAATCACTTCTTTAATAATCAAGGGGGGTAAATTGGTTCGTTGTATTTCAAGCCAACGCCCATTTTCATGTTCTTTGGCATTATATTCTTGTTTTGCGAGCGCAAAGCCCCAGCGTTTAAACGCCCCATCGGTAAATTTAAGAACATTACCTTTGTGCACTAACGTAAGTGACTCTCTCTCATTTTTAAGGGAATAATTAATGGCAAAGCGTATTAATCGCTCTGACCCTTCTTTAGATATATTTTTAATCCCTATACCACACTCTTGAGCGAAACGAAGACGGGTTACGCCCATTTCTTCACACAAAAAATCGAGCACTTTTTCACTTTCAACACTCCCCGCCTGCCATTCAATTCCTGAATAAACATCTTCACTACTATCGCGCAACACGGTAATGTTAGTGGTAAAGGGGTTTTTTAATGGCGAGGGTAAAGCACTAAAGCCTTTTATAGTACGCATATTAACAAATAAATCCATTTCATGGCGAAGCGCAACATTAAGAGAGCGAAACCCGCCACCTAAAGGTGTGGTTAGCGGCCCTTTTATAGCAATTTTGCATTCACGTACCGCATTTATGGTTTCTTGAGGGAACCAGTCGCCATCATAAAGCTTGGCCGCTTGTTCACCATTATACACCTGCATCCAATGTATCTTACGTTCCTTGCCATAACAATGCTCTATGGCAGCATCCACTACTTGACGCATTACTGGCATCACATCTAAACCAACCCCATCACCGTCAATATAGGCAATAATAGGTTGTTCGGGTATATGCCACTGTCCTTGATCATCAATGTGAATATTGTCGCCATTGTCTGGCACCTTAATATGTTGATACTGCATACGTCCTCCTACAAGAGAATATATTTAAGCATGCATAACCCTACTTGTCTTCATAACAAAGCGTATAGCGGTTATTCAACGATAAAATGTAAAATTTAAGGTGCTTTTTTAACGGTTAAAATAACGTCAATCGCATTGAGTAGAGCCTCAACTTGTTGTATGTCGAAAGCGTCAGGTGAAGACTTTAAGTTTGTTTCAAAATCAACAGCCTGTTTATACAACGCTTTGCATTCAAACATTCCAGCCGTTCCTTTGATCATATGCACGCTGCGTGCAAAACCCGTTATATCACCCTGCTTAAATTGAGACACTAACGTGTCTTTTTGTTTATTTAACCCTTTAATATATTCCTGCTTGAGTAGTGCAAACTCCTCATCGGGTAGCTTAATGTTCTCGCATATATCAATATCAAGATAACTTGCAATTTTACTACTAAAACAGCTTCTATCTATAGGTTTGGCAATATGATCAGTAAAACCTTGTTTTAAATAGCGATCAATTTCATGCTTCATCGTGTTAGCAGTGAGCGCCACAATGGGTGTTGTTACCCCTGTTGCTTGTATAATCTTAATTGCTTGCTCACCATCCATAATTGGCATTTGAATATCTAATAAAATTAAGTCGAAGCTTTCATCCATCGCTGCTTGCGCTGCATCTCGACCATTTTCAACAGCGACAACGGTTAACCCCATCCGCTCTAAAATTCGCTTAATAAGCTGACGATTTTCTGGATGGTCTTCAGCCACAAGTACTCTACCCACTAAATTTCGCTGACTATTATTTAAAAATAGCTCTTTGGTTTGTGGTTTACGTATATCGTCAAATGCGTTAACCCATTGCGTATGTTCGGTTGTATTTAACTCCATAGTAAAGCAAAACTCGCTACCCCTACCTACCACAGAAAATACAGTAATATCGCCATTTAGTTTATTTGCTAAGCTTTTTGATATATTTAAGCCAAGTCCAGTACCACCGTATTTACGAGAAATTGACGAGTCAGCTTGGTGAAAGGGAGTAAATAGGTCTTTTTGCTCGCTTTCGGTCATACCAATACCGGTGTCTTCAACTTTAATTATTAGTTGCTTTTGATTGCAACTCACCGTCAGCATTATGTAGCCCTGGGTAGTAAATTTAAGTGCATTGGTTGCTAAATTTAATAATATTTGCCTAAGTCGAGTTGGATCTGAGACTATCCAATCTGGTAATGGAAATTGATAATCAACTTTGAATTTTAAGCCTTTATCGCGGATTTGCTTTCCTAGTAATGATTCAATTTCAGCAATAGTGGCAAACAAATCCGTTTCAACTAATTCTATCTCTAAACGGTTAGCCTCAATTTTCGACATATCCAAAATATCGTTAATTAGCCCAAGTACATGACGACTGTTTTGCAAAATCACCCTGATCCCATGATTTCTTTCATGAGGCTGTATATCACCTAAAATTATCCCATCAGCATAACCAATAATGGATGTCATTGGGGTGCGGATCTCATGGCTCATGTTAGCTAAAAATCGACTTTTAGCTTCACTTGCATCACGAAGCTCTTCCGCCAATTGTTGTAACTCTTGGGTACGCAGTTCGACCTTGTGTTCCAAATTTTTAGTCAGTTCAACATTCTGATGATGCAAAATACTGAATTTATTTGCGACAGCAAAAGCAAGTAATACTGCATCGAGCGCTGTGCCAATAAGTCCAAGTAAATAGAGATCCATTTTTATTGGCTCAATAAGTCCTAGATTAGTTAAATTGCCAACCATATTAGGAATGGCCATAGCCAAATAGGCGAGAACAAAATAGCGAGCTGGTTTAAAGCCACTGATCCAGCTTCGTATACCAACAACCATACCTAGAGATAAAGTTGCCCCTGTTACTAAAGTGGCCCAAATAAAGCCAAAACCAGGCCAAACCATTGCAAAAGGTGCGCCTGCGGTGGCAACAATGCCTAAGTAGATTGATAATCGAGATAACTTAGGAGACGTGTCTTTTAATTTAAGTAAGCTGTTAAAAAATAAAATATTTGTGATTGGAATTAAAGTAAAACCTAACCAATGAAAATGGGCATTGTAAAAACCAAAAATTTGATCCGGTATATGAAAAAACTGACTCCAAGCCAACACCCAGCATGCTGTGAACATGGCGTAGTACAAATGGGTTTTATCTCTATCACCCAAGTAAATAAGAAAATTGTATAAACCTAACGCAATACCAACCCCAAAGCACAGCAACATAATCATGTTGTCTGAGGTTTTTCTTACAAAAAAATCGTCATAAGATGAAAGCACTAATTTTGGTGGAGTATAAAAATATTCACTTTGAAATTTTGCAATTAATACGTAAGAACGATTAGGCGTCAGCTTAACTTTATTCCCATAGTGAAATGCAAACTCATTTGGGTAACCCCCCCCAGTGACATACTGCTTTATTGGTTCATCAAAGTTCGATATATCATAAATCCGGGTTTCGATTTTTGAAAGTAACGTGTTATACGGATAGAGCACCAGTTCATCTAAATCTGTTTTATTTTCAAGTGCTATGACAAACCAAAAACTACCACCAAAAAACGATGTTCTTGATTGTGGTTGTTTATCTTCAAGCCACATTTCTATTTCACTGTGGTTACGGGGAAAAGTACCACTCGTTACCTGAAATACATGACCCTGACCGAGCAAATCAGTATCTTGTTGTTTTAAAGTATAAACAATAGGAGCGAGTGTATCTGCCGGCGCTAAATTGCTAAAGCACAAAAATACACAATATAAAAATAGCTTTAGAACTGCCTTCATTGGCATACTTCGCACCTTAATTTAAAGACTAAAATTAAAACTGATAACTAACATCTAAACCAAAACGCCTGCCTTCACCTTTAAAGTCTTCAAGCATGCCAAGGAAAGAGCTTAAATCAAATTTTAAGTGGCTATATTGCGTACCAAATAGGTTTTTTCCCCAAATAGCAATCGCCCAGTTATCATGTTGATACTGTATGTTTGCGTTAAAAATACTATAGCCATCTTGCATAGCATAAGGGTTTTGATTCTGATCAAAATAATAGTCGGATTGATAATCAACTAATAATTGCGTTGTTAGTGGGTGATTCGCCAACTCAAGCGTGTATTCAATGCCTGCACTGAGGTTCCATTTTGAGGTAAATGGCAAGCGATTATCAGTTAATGCGTTACCTAAAGGATCAACATATTCTTCAAACTCTGCATGGGGTATATAACCCATAGCAAACTTAACATTCAAATCATCGGTCAGCCAATACTCAAAATCAGCCTCTAGGCCATATATAGTCGAATCTGCCACATTTTCTAATAATTGAATAGGCGGGCTCTGATCAGATACTGAAGGCTGATTCATAAACACCTGTTGGTCATTATAATCATAATAAAATGCAGCCCAATTAAATCGCATGCCCAACTGTGGCCACCAAGACTTTGAGCCAATTTCATGTGAGTTCAATCGTTCTTTTTGATAATCAGCAAGCTGTGCTTGTTCAACCGATGATAAAAACCCACCGTTATAGCCTCCGCTTTTTGCGCCATTAGCAAATCGATAATAGCCATAGGTCGCATCATCCAGCTTAACGTTCACAGCCAACTGACCAGAAATGCCATTATCTGATTGCTCTCCCTGAACACGATAAAATGGCACCTTAACTCCGGTTAAATCGTTAGGGTCTAAAATAATATTAAGCTGGGATGTTGAGTCGTAATCTAAAGACTCATAAGAATAACGAAGCCCAGCGGTAATTAGCCAATCTTGGTTTAATTGATAGTCAAGTTGGGTAAACGCTGCAATGCTCTTTGTTTTTATCCTATTATCATAGAAAAAAGTAGCGGTTAAATCTGTCTCTAAAATGCCTCGATAATCTCGTAAAATATCATTTACATTGTCTTGAATAATAGACTCATCAGCATAATAAATTCCCGTTGTAAGAAAATGCTCTGCGAGCTGAGATTGCAACCGAAACTCTTGCGTTACTAAATCAGTATTTAAACCTAAATTGCCTTCACATAACCGTGCTGGAGAGCCATCACAGTTAAAGGCATGATCACGCTTTAACTTGTTATAGCTAGTTAGTGAAATAAGCTCATTGTGTGTATCCAATTGCCAATTAACATGGGCACTCCCTCCCTTACCATCGGTTTTATGTGGCGAATTATTATTAACGCTTACTGTATAAAAATCATCACTGCCATCATTAAATCCAAAGTTATCAAAACAGGTGGTTGAACCTGCTTGTGCTGGCGAGCATCGCTCTCCTGTTAATGGGTTTGCAATAACCCCAATACTGCCAACAGGCTGAACTATGCCATCCCAATCAGAAATATGCCCTTTTATCAACAACTGGACAGTGTCAAAGTCAGCTAAAAAAGATACTCGACCATTTGTTTGCCGCATGCCCGCTGTTGGTGAATCAGCAAAAATATTGTTTGTAGAATAATCATAATTTTGATGGTTTAGCGCAACACGAACGGCTGTGTTTTCTCCAATAGCTGAATTAAACATAGCATCAACACTGGTTGCATTATTATTAGCAACACCTGTACTTAAATAACCACTTTGTTCAAACTCAGGGCGTTTAGAGCGGATTAAAATAGCCCCACCAGTGGAATTACGACCAAATAAAGTTCCTTGAGGGCCGCGCAAAATGTCAATCTGCTCAATATCAAACAAGTTAACAATTTGGTTACTGGCAGAGCCCACGGCTATTTCATCAACATACATAGCCACCGGCGATGTATTAGCTGTATTGTAATCAACTAATCCAACACCACGAATATTAACCGCTGGCGGTGTACCTTCCGCTGCGTTTTGGCTAATTTTTAAATTAGGGGCAAATACAGATAACTCTGTTGAGTCTTTAACCTGTTGCGCTTTGAGATCATCCCCTGTTACTGTGCTAACAGAAATGCCGACTTCTTCAATTTTTTGCGCTCTTTTTTGCGCATAAACCTCAATGATTTCCATATTAGGCTGATCATCACTTTTACCCTCTACAACAACTTTCGCCTGCAGTGGTAGTAAAAAACCTGGTAAGCATACCAACCATATATTTTTATTCAGAAGCTTGCCTTTATTTTTCATTTCACGTGACCTTTACGCTAAATAAATGTAAACAACATGTTTAACTATATACTAATCAACCGATTAAAGCTGTGCTAGAAGGGTATTTTAATTTTTGATAACTGCAAATGCATTTTCGCCACTAATGTGTTGTGGGTAACCCACCATTGCTCTGGCTGTTTGCATACCCGCCATAACAGCCGCTTCAACACAACCGGCATTAACACCCGTTTTAATCCAGTCTCCGGTAATAAAAAGGTTTGTAAATTTTGTTTCATCTGTCGCCAGTCGATACTTACTTGAACCAGCAACTGACAAAACATAACGCTCACTTGGGTCAACGTTTACTCGCCAGTATTGAGCATTTAATCGTTCATCCCCTGATGACGATATTTCATATAATACAGACCAATCAAACTCATTATTTTGATATGCAAGCGGCCATAAAGACTGCATGTTTTTTTCTAGTATTGCTTCTAGGTTTACCTTTACTTGCGATTTAACCTGTAGAGGAAATTGATGTTCACTTTTTGGTGGATAGTGCTCACAAGGAAAAACACTGCAAAAATAAGCAATGTTTTTAGGAGGACAATCAGTAGGCCATTGCTCTTTGTCGACTAAATTCATCATTGCCGCCCACGTATCAAATGGTTCGCTAAAGCCACTTAGAATTGGGCCTTCTTTACTCTTTGGAATATATTGCCAGCCTAATTGCTCGTCTGTTTTATTAAGCCATAGTTGGGCAGCTTGGGTTGCCACCGTTTTGACTTGCTTTGCTTGTGCTGCAAATTTAGTATCCCACGCTAATAATGAAGGGCATACGTGCTCAAGTGACGCCACAGATACACCCAACACAATTCTGTCAAAATCTTCTTTGTAGTTTAATTTTTTTATTGGCAGTGGCTGCCCAAAATGGTTTTCGTATTGAGACGGCCAGTCTGACCAAAAAGATTCTAAGTTAATATCATGCTTCTTTAATAGTGCGGCTTGTTCACTATTAATTTGCGCATAAAGTGGTTCACTTGGCCAACAAGGTAGTTTTTTAACATTAACCAGTGGTTTATACTCTGCGTCTGAGAGCAAAGAAACTTGTTGCTGAAGCTCAATGCTCTCGACAAAACTCTCTCCTTGCTCACTTAGGCTGGGAGTCAGGTTTTGCAATTGATGAAAATACTCAAACTTAACCCCTCTTTTTTTAAGTAATTCGTACAAGGGAGCAAAGATGACATCGCCCATCCCCGCTTGCATTTTCCACATGACCCCTCCGCGGTAACACAGCGCGATGCGTAACATAGCCAGTGATGCGACACCAGCCTCAACATTGGGCTTACTTAGGTCACCCGCAGGGTACGCAAACACCAAATCATAAAACCCTCGTATGGGCGCCGAATTAGCACTGTATTGCTCGTTTGCCCCATTTCTTATAAGCCATTGCCTAAAATCAAATTTATTTATAACATCAAACCCATCTCGATATACTTTGTCTTTTACCAAACCAACTAGCATTGCAATAGCAAGGTCTGCGCAAATATATAATCGTCTAAGCTGCGCATTATTGTCTAACAACTCAATCATTTCGCTATTAAGCCAGCGCTTTAGTTTTCTAACTATATACCAAATAACAAGGCCATCTTTTTTCTCATGTACTTGGGGGTTTAATGTATTGTCGGCGTGTGCAAACTTATTTAACGTATTAATTAGTAAGCTTGGAGTAGAAGCAACTTCACTCGAATATTGTTTTATATCATCAGCAAATTGTTGCCAAGCATCTTCGGTATCATCAACCAAATCTGTTATTTGTTGGTGCAAATGCCGTAATAAAGATTGATCTCGTGATTTTTTTGTACTTAGTTGTATATTTTTGTTGGCTTTTTTTGCTGCTGACTGTAAATCAAATATCCACTTTTTTAGCCAAGCTATGGTCATTTTAATAAAATCCCATGGCGTTATATCTAAACTTCCATCAGCAGGGTTCCCAGGAAGTAATGGGAAATCAATTGGCCATGTTTGCCATTGGTCATCAATATATTCTTCTAAGGCTATAAAGCTATGCGGTTTTAATGCTTGCTGCCATGTAGATAAAGGTGAATCGGCTGGCCGTTGTAATTTAGTGTAAACCGTTTCTATTGTTTTAAAGCTATTTACATAAGCACCAAACCATACATGTAAGCCATGCTCTTCAATACGCTGCCCGCTGGCCGCATTACGACCACTAGCCCCTTTACCACCTAAGCGCCAACCTTGCTGGTATACAGTGATAGCTCGATGCTGTTGCCAGTCACTTTGCTCAGTCAAATACAATGCAGCAGTCATTGCTGATACACCGCCACCAATTATCACGATTTTTTCTTGGTTCATGGGAAATCCTTCTAAGCAATTTAAATTTTAGTTGCGGCTAACTGGTCAAAGTCCATTTGCACATAAAAAGGTAAATGCAACGCTTGACTACCTAACTTTAGACCAAACATGTCGGCAAGTGGGAAACTGTCTAATTTATTGAGGTGTAAAGTAAACTCTGGCTTTAAAAATTTAAAATGGTGTATTTTTTTAATCTCAGAGGGTGAGTGCATTACGCTTTGGTATACCGCTGAATCACCGCTGCCATCAGGAAATTGTTTTAACAATATTTGATCCATTTGTGGATTAACAAAGCCACTCAATAGCTGCTTTAATAATGAAAAATCAATACCTAAATGTTTGCGAGAAAACAAATTTGCTACTTGCTCGCCAAAGTCATCAATAATAGAGAAGAAATCGCTATCTTTGTGTTTAGAGTTCATAGTAATTGAAAATAACTCATGCGTTTGTAGCTTAGATTCAGGAGAAAAATATTCGAAGCACTCTAAAGATATTGAAAAATTCGATAGCTCCGATACACAGCTGGGCATGGTGTAGTCACACAAATACTTATTATAGCCCCATGTTTCGCGACCATTAATAAGTGCATAAATGTTGTTAACACAGATAAAAGCTGGATACCAATATAAGTAGGTTATATCTTCATCCTCAACCTTAGCGACAGGCAACCAAATGATAATATCTGTTTCTTGCATCCAACCATGCTGATCGAATGGCGAGGTCATTGAGGCTATTTTTTCAATATCTGTAAATGTAATAAGTGCAAACTCGCCAAGTATTTTAAAATAAATATTACCCTCACCCCCTATGTTTAACGTTGAATCAATGTACTTTTGTGCTTTCTTAGATTCTATTTCAGCAAAAAAACCATACATATTCGCATTGTGCATACGACAAGGCGGCTTTGCTATTGGATTAGATAAAAAATGTTGATATGGCGCAGATAGTGAACTCATTTGACCCCCCTCAGTTAAAAACTGAGTATAGTCAGATATATTTGAGTCTGTTGATCTTTACGAATTAATATTTATGGCTATACGTGAATTGCTCTCGATTCAAAGTATTTTAATAAATTGCTTGCAAAGAAAAATATTGTGGCGTAAGATCGATGCTTGGCTATAAAAAGCCCTAGCGGTTAACCTCTTTACCCTGATCCAGTAAGCCCCGCAAAACGTATATTCAAAAGCTAAGTTATTGTACGGCGAGAACCCCTATTAATACCTTGATGATTTATTTTAATATCATCGTAAAAGTGTCATAAAGATCGTCAACACTGTAATGAAGCTAAACACAATTAGATTATTTATCATCTGTAATGTGCTTTAAGAAAAAGCCCAGAATAAATAACAAAAATAAAGTGAGTTTTATTATGTCATACAAATATAACGGATCTATGATCCAAATAGCACATCCAGTGCAATCAATTTCGGTTAACAAACATCGTGTAATCTTCAGCGATACACAAGGTTTGAAAAATGCATTGTTTCAAAAAGCAAGTGATGCACGTCAATTTGTAAAATGGCTGAAAGCCAGTTAATTATCATTTATAAGTGTTTAACTTATAAATAAATTAAAATGCCAGCTTTATGCTGGCATTTTACTTTTTGGTGTATTACTGACTACACTTAAATCCATGTTTATTTATTTGTTGTGGTGAAAATGCGGTTTTCGTGGATAATACTGTTCGTCTGTGTATTTTTAAGCACAAAGTGTGATGCCAGAACAATAAAATGGATAACGCATGACTTTGCGCCCTATTATATTTTGAGCGGTCCGGATAAATCTCAGGGCCGTGATGAAAGTATTATTTCGCTATTAGAGCAACAACTTCCGCATATTAACTTTGAACGTATCATTATTCCCTCTGGTAAAGTTATTCAGGAACTCGCTAACCTGCAATCAAATGCATGCGCATTATCACTTTATAAAAACAAATATCGCGAAGAACGTGTTTATTTCACGCATCAAAGCTCTACAGCTGGTCTTTCTCCATCTATTGCCATGCATCAAAAGCTGAGCATTTCGCTAGGTATTGAAAGCAGTAAATCAGTGTCGTTAACTAATTTATTAGTAAATAAAAAGCTCACCTTGGGTGTATCGATGAATCGCTCATACGGCAGTGAAATTGATAAAATAATTAATACCACACCTAATACAAATATTGTCATTAGACCTACTCGCGATACCCTCAGTACATTAACCTATATGCTTAACTTAGAGCGAATTGATATTTTATTAGGCTACCCCAGTGAGCATTATTATTTAGCAAAAACGATGGGGTTTAGTGACAATTTAACGCAGCGCATGCTGACTGAGGCACCAAAAATTAGTTACGGTTACATTGGCTGTACTAAAAACGAGCAAGGCGCAGAAGATATTGCCACACTCAATCAGCAACTCAAACTAATTAAGCAAACTGAAGACTATAAACAAGTATTAACTCGGTGGTTACCAAGTCACTTAAAATCAAAATTAGAAGCGCATTTACAATAAAAAAGCTAAGCGTGATAACGCTTAGCTTTAACTATAAAACGGTATTATTGACGAATACCTTCAATAAATAAACCAATATCAACGTGCGTTGACGCTGGGCCTAAATCGTAATCAATACCGTAATCGGCTAGTTTTAAGCTGGTTTCACCTTCAAAACCAACACGGTAACCACCCCATGGATCTTTACCTTCACCAATCTTATCAATTTCAAAACTAATTGCTTTAGTAATACCATGAAGGGTAAACTCACCGGTTACTGTGGCTTCTTCACCGTCTTGATCAAACTTAATTGCTGTACTTTTAAAGCTAGCCTGTGGGTATTTGCTTACATTTAAAAAGTCACCACCGCGTAAGTGTTTATCTCGTTCAGCATGGTTTGAATCTAGGCTTGCTGTGTCGATATTTACACTAATTTGAGATGCGTTTGGATTTTTAGCGTCGTAGTTAAACTGCCCATCAAAGGTGTTAAAACGCCCGTGCAACCAGCTGTAACCTAAATGTTTAATTTTAAAATTAACAAAGGCATGTGCTCCTTTGGTATCAATAACATAGTCTGCAGCACTAGCATGGGTAGCTGTCATAAACATCGCTGCTGATAACGCTGAAGTTAATAGTAACTTTTTCATTTTAAGCTTCCTTTTGTAATTTGATCATTCTAATTAATGTTTTATCTTTATCTATAAAGTGGTGTTTTAACACACCTAAAATATGCAGCACCACAAACCCGATCAATAAGCATGCGCTGTAATAATGGATCTGCCCTGCTATATCTGCCTGAGAATCAAAGGTAAAGTCGATGGCTTTAACATAAAACAAGCCAAACACTTCGATTGGTCGCCCATCAGCAGTAGAAATTAAATACCCAGACACCATAATAATCACTAAAAACAGATACATTAAAATATGTGCGGTTTGGGCCAGCTGGTTTAATTGAGTGTTAGTCCCAATAGGGCTAGGTTTTACATTAAATCGACGCCATAACAGTCTAAAAACAAATACAGCCGCTAAACTCAGCCCTATGCTTTTATGCAAATCTAATGAGCCTTTATACCAGCTATCATAGTAAGTTAACTCAACCATGTATAAGCCTAAACCAAACAAACCAAAGACAGTCAACGCCATTAACCAGTGTAAAAATATAGCCATCAGGCCATAACCGGTTTTTGAGTTTTTAAACATTGCTTATCGCCAATCTCTAATCTAGTAATAACACTACGATATAATGGATGAGTGGCGATTAAAATAGCATATGCAAACACTTATCGTGCGTATACGCACAGTAAAGTCTATTAATTTAGTATAATTGCAAAAAACTTTATGGGAGGTTAACTTTCGGCAGGCTCATTAAGAGATACATATATTTGGCTATCAGACTCAACTTGTAAGCAAGCAATTAAGCCCTCTTTGATTAGTTCTAACATGGCAATAAAACTAACAACTACTCCACTGCGGCCCTCTTCAAAGGTAAACAGTTGGGTAAACGCAACAGGTGCTTTTGCTTGGGATAGTGTCTGTAAAATTAAACTCATACGTTCACGAGTTGACAGGGTTTCTGCACTAATTAAATGATGCTCAAATGTTTTAGCACGCGCCATTACGTCGCTTAGCGCTAACAATAGATCTTTGATTGCCAGTTCAGGTAAGGGTTGGTTTTTTTCTTCTAACTCTGGGAAAGTTGCATTGGCGATAAATATATCGCGACCAACGCGGGGCAAAGAATCGATATTTTCGGCCGCTTTTTTAAATTGTTCGTACTCTTGTAGACGTTTTATAAGTTCGGCGCGGGGATCTTCCTCTTCTTCTAATTCCTCATGCACTGGCAGTAACAACCGCGACTTAATCTGCGCCAGCAATGCTGCCATTACGAGATATTCGCCGGCGAGTTCTAACTGAAACTCACTCATCATTTCTACATATTTTACATACTGCTCAGTAATGCTAAATATAGATAATTCGAGAACATCTAACTTGTGCTTTTTAATTAAATAAAGCAACAGATCTAACGGACCTTCAAAGGTTTCTAAAATAACTTCAAGCGCATCAGGCGGAATATATAAATCTTCAGGCTTTTCAACAACGGCTTTCCCATGCAAAAATGCCAGTGGCAGCTTTTGCTGCACTGGCATATCTGTAGGTATTAACGAAACCGTGTCAGGCTGTTTCATTGCTATTCAAATGGAGCCGTATCGCCGCAGCCTACACGTAAAATTTGAATATCGTCCTCTGATAAATCAATTACCGTGGTTGCTTGCTCTGTGAGGTATCCGCCATGAATAATTAAATCGACATGCTTATCTAGACGATCCAAAATGTCATCGGGGTCCGCTTGCGTGTATTCATCACCCGGTAAAATAAGTGAGCATGACATTAATGGCTCACCCAATTCCGCAAGTAACGCACAAGCAATTGGGTGTTCAATAACACGAATGCCTATGGTTTTTTTCTTATCGTTTAATAAGCGTTTAGGTACTTCTTTTGTGCCTTTAAAAATAAACGTATAAGGCCCTGGGGTATTATTTTTGATCAGCCTGAACATTTGGTTATCTACCCGAGCATAAGTAGAAAGCTCAGATAAATCGCGGCACACTAAAGTAAAATTATGGTGTTTTTCAATACCACGAATACGCTCTATGCGCTCTTTTGCTTGTTTGTTACCTAAATTACAGCCAATCGCATATCCCGAATCTGTTGGGTACACAACTACGCCGCCCTGTTTAATAATATCAACAGCTTGAGAAATTAGTCTAGGCTGTGGGTTATCCGGATGTATATGAAATAATTGACTCATAATGCAACTCCTTCGTGCTTTTCCCATGTTTGCCAAACCCCTTGGCAATCTTTAGGTAAGTATAAATTTTTTCCAAGTTCTAAATAACTAGTCGGAAAATGAAAATCAGAGCCTTGAGAGCAAAGCAGGTCGTATTCTTGACTCAACAAGCCTAGAAACTGACGCTCACTCGGGGCCTGTTGCGGTTGGGCAACTTCCATTGCATCACCGCCCACCGATTTAAACTCTACGAGTAGTTTACGCAACCACTTATTCGACATTTTGTAGCTACTTGGGTGCGCCAAAACAGCCACCCCACCGGCGGAATGAATCGCTGAAATTGCCGTTTGCATATCACACCAGTTACTCGGTACGTAACCGGTTTTTCCTCGCCCTAAGTACTTTTTAAATACCCCAGGAAAGTTTTTAGCCACACCTCGCTCAATTAAAGCTCTGGCAAAGTGAGCGCGAGTAATTTGCGCATTTTCAGCCAGATCGCGGGCTTGTTGATAAATACCCTCAAAGCCATTTTTAGTTAATCGATGGCCTATTTCAATTGCACGGGTTTCGCGCTTTTGCTGTTGCTCGCTAAGTAATGTATGCAAAGTGCGATCATTGGTATCAATGTTAAGCCCAACAATATGTATTTCAAAACTCTCCCATTTGGTTGATATTTCAACCCCATTAATCAGTTTAAGCGGCAAGTTTTCACGTTTGATAAAAGCCTGCGCAGGCTCAATTGCGGCCACAGTATCGTGATCGGTAATGGCAAATACATCAATGTTTTTATCGACTGCTCGCGCTAATAGTTCCTCAACGGTTAAATGTCCGTCTGAGTGTGTTGTATGGCTATGTAAGTCGTATTTTATCAAATGAAAACTACTTTAATTAATGGTTTAAGGGTGTTTCACACAGTATAACAAGTTTTTTAACGAAATTGTTTTAAATAAACACTTGACACAAAAGCAGTTGATACGTTTTACTGTAGCCACTTTTAGACATTAAAGAATAAATAACAATGAAAAATACAATTCAAAACATCATCTGGTGGTGGCACTCTTAAAACAAAGGGTGATGAATTGTCGTGTCTAAACAAAAAATTCTAACCCGCTACCATGCGGGTTTTTTTATCACTAAATTTTGCAATACAAGATTAACAGGAATTAAAAACATGAATAACGTAAACACTCTTACACATCATTGGTGGTGGCGCCTGGCATAGCGGGACGGTAATGGTCTATCTATAATTTAGACATCGTTATTCAAACCCCGCACTGCTTAGCATTGCGGGGTTTTATTTTTTTAGGGGATGAGGTTTGATTTTTAGTCATATAACAACAACACCAGGTGAAGTGACCAGCATAACGCAAGTACGAGACTACATAAGTAGCCCACTTGCCTTGTATGCGGCACTTGATAAACCTAACTCACTATTGCTTGAATCTGCAGAAATAGATTCAAAAGATAGCGTAAAAAGCTTAATACTGGTTGATTGTGCATTGCGTATTGTTTGCCAAGGCAACCAAGTGAGCATCAGTGCACAATCAAACAACGGCCAACAACTACTTAACTATTTGCAGGCTAATGTACAAAACTGCGCTTCACAGTTAACCGATACCACACTCACACTTGAGTATCACCCAGTCGATGACACCATTGACCAGGCTAGCAAACTGATTGCAGATAACGCTTTTAGTGCACTACGCACGTGTTTAAATAGTATTAGAAGCACCACTGACAATCCGTTCTCAGTGTTTTTAGGCGGCGTATTTGCCTACGACATGGTGGCTAACTTTGAACAACTATCCGATGTGCCTGACGGTGAAAACACCTGCCCAGACTACGTATTTTATTTAGCCGAAACACTGGTTGTTATTGATCACCAAAAACAAACAACCGAGTTAATTGGTAATGTGTTTAATGGCCCAGATGTTCACGCTAATTGTTTTGAAGTGGGCAAACAATTAGAGCGCCTTAATACATTGTGCGACCACGCCGCAGACTTTAGTGCCCCAAGCCAAACAGGTGACTGCCCTGTAAATGTTGATATTAGTGATGAGCAATATTGTCAACAAGTGATAAAACTTAAGCAACACATAGTTGATGGCGATATTTTTCAAGTGGTGCCCTCTCGTACTTTCTCATTGCCGTGCCCTGACTCATTACATGCTTATAGCCAGCTTAAAAAGCAAAACCCAAGCCCCTACATGTTTTACATGCGTGATGAAGATTTCTCATTATTTGGCGCTTCTCCAGAGTCTGCGCTTAAGTATGAGGTTAAGTCTCAACAAGTTGAGGTTTATCCGATTGCAGGTACTCGTCCACGGGGTAAGTTTGCAACTGGACAAATTAATCCCGATTTAGATAGCCGTATTGAACTTGAGCTCAGAAACGATCAAAAAGAACGTGCCGAGCACTTAATGCTGGTTGATTTAGCACGTAACGACGTTGCTCGTATAAGCGTGCCTGGTACACGCCATGCCAAAGAGCTATTAAAAGTAGACCGCTATTCACAAGTAATGCACTTGGTATCACGTGTAGTAGGAAAATTAAAACCCGAATTAGATGCTCTGCATGCTTATCAAGCCTGTATGAACATGGGTACCTTAGTGGGTGCCCCCAAAGTACGTGCGGCAGAATTAGTACGCAAAACTGAAGGCAAACGTCGCGGTAGCTATGGTGGCGCAGTTGGCTATTTAACCGGTGACGGTGCCATGGACAGCTGTATTGTTATTCGTGCCGCCTTTGTTAAAAATAATATTGCGTATGTGCAAGCCGGTGCTGGGGTTGTATTTGATTCAGATCCAATGTCAGAGGCAAACGAAACGCGCGCTAAAGCCCAAGCGGTGATCACCGCGATTAAATCGACGTATAAGGCAGTATAAAATGAGTGAAGCACACCCTATTAAAATTTACTTTTTAGATAACTTTGACTCATTTAGCTACAACCTTGTTGATGAGCTAACAATGCTAGGTGCTGAGTTAGTAGTTTACCGAAACAACATTAGCGCAGAGATCATATTCGAAAAAATGCAGGCAGAGCGTGGACAAGTACTGCTGGTATTATCACCAGGCCCTGGTGCGCCTAGCGATGCAGGCTGCCTTATGGAGTTAATTAACCTGTGTAAGGGCCAATTTCCAATGCTAGGTATTTGTTTAGGCCAACAAGCGCTAACACAAAGCTATGGCGGAGTAATCGGTCACGCTGGTGAAACCGTACATGGTAAGTCATCAATTATTGAGTTAGACGATCACCCGGTGTTTAACGGGATGGGTAGCACTATACCAGTGGCGCGTTATCACTCATTAATGGCCACAAAAGTGCCTGATAACTTAGCGGTTATTGCCAAATACCAAGATATTCCAATGGCTATTTATCATCATCAAGACAATGCACTGGGCTATCAATTCCACCCAGAGTCAATTTTAACGCCCAACGGCGCAATGCTACTACAGCAAAGCGTTGCTTATTTAACACGTGCCAAATAAAAGGAACATTATGACTAATCAATTACACAGCCCGCTTAATGTTCAACACGCCATTGAGCACATCATCACAAAGCAGTCACTTAGTTACGTGCAAACAAAATCGCTATTTGATCAAATTATGCAAGGCAATATGAACGATATTGAACTCTCTGCGCTGCTTATTGGCCTTAAAATGAAAGGTGAAGTAAGCGATGAGATTGCCGGTGCAGCCGCTTCAATGCGTGAAAATGCCGTTGCCTTTACCACTAATAAAACGCTACTTGCTGATAGCTGTGGCACCGGTGGCGATGGTTCAAACACTATAAATATTAGTACCACGGCCGCGATTGTGGCGGCCGCGGCAGGTATTAATATGGTAAAACATGGAAATCGAAGCGTGTCGAGTAATTCTGGGTCTGCTGACTTGCTCAAAGCACTGGGGATCAATATCGATATGACCCCAGAGGTCGCTGCTCGTTGTTTAGAGAGCACAAATTTTACCTTTTTATTTGCACCGCACTACCACAGCGGGGTGCGCCATGCGATGAACGTGCGTACCAGTTTAAAAACCCGAACCATTTTTAATATTCTTGGGCCACTGGCTAATCCAGCAGCTCCTGAGGTGCAATTACTCGGCGTGTACGATGAGTCTTTATGTATGCCAATGGCACAAACGCTTAATACTCTAGGCACTAAACGCGCTATGATAGTGCACGGCTCTGGTACTGACGAAATTGCCTTACATGGCCCAACACAGGTTGTAGAGCTTAATAATGGTAAAATTACTCAGTACACACTCAGTCCAAGTGATTTTGACCTTGCAAACTATTCACTTGAACAATTAGCCGGTGAAGGCCCACAATACAATGCAAACGCCAGTCTTGCTATTTTACAAGGTAAAGGCACTGAGGCACACAACGCCGCAATTGTTGTTAATGTGGCCGCATTGCTGTACTTAACCGGCCAAGCAGAGTCGTTAAAACAAGGTGCGCAAATAACAAACTCTTTATTACGTTCAGGCAAGGCCATGGACACATTAAATGCAATTATTGAGGTAAGTCATGGCTAATGTATTAGACAAAATTATTGCCGATAAAAAAATAGAACTAATCGAGCGTAAGGCTGCACGGCCACTAGAGAGCTTTAAACACCAAGCCAAACCGACTGAGCGTAGTTTTTACAAAGCACTGGCAGCACCTGGTACGCAGTTTATTTTAGAATGCAAAAAAGCGTCGCCCTCTAAGGGGTTGATTCGTCAGCCTTTTGATTTAACAGAAATCACCCAAGCGTATAAGCAATATGCCACTTGTATGAGTGTGTTAACTGACGAAAAGTACTTTCAAGGCAGTTTTGATTACCTTGAATTTGTGCGCAGCCAAGTAGAACAGCCGCTTATTTGTAAAGACTTTTTTATTGATGAGTACCAAGTTTATATGGCACGTCTTTATGGCGGCGACGCTATTTTACTTATGCTATCTGTGCTTGACGATCAGCAATACAAAACACTGCATGAAGTGGCCGACTCATTAAATATGTCAGTATTAACTGAGGTAAGTAACGAAGAAGAAGTTCACCGTGCGCTGGCACTAAATGCACAAATAATTGGGATTAATAATCGAGATTTGCGTGATTTAAGCACCGACTTAGCCACTACAGAACGACTACGTAAACTTATTCCTGAAAATAAAGTGGTTATTTCTGAGTCAGGTATTTACACCCATCAAGATGTAAAACGCTTAGCCCCTTTATGTAATGGCTTTTTAATTGGCAGCTCATTAATGGCTGAAGCTGATCTAATACAAGCATGTCGTCGCGTTATATTAGGCGAGAACAAAGTGTGTGGCTTAACTCGCAATCAAGATGCTATTGCAGCCTATAGCAATGGCGCTGTGTATGGCGGGTTGATTTTTTACCCTAAATCCCCCCGCTTTGTTGATTTAGATTGTGCTAAAGAAATCAGTCAAAGTGCGCCTTTAAAATTTGTTGGCGTATTTGTTAATGCTGCTATACCTGATGTGGCTGAACACGCTAAACAACTTAAATTATCAGCCGTTCAATTACATGGCCAAGAAGATGAACAATACATTGCGTCATTACGTAGTGAATTACCACGTAATTGCCAAATTTGGAAAGCGCAGGCAATAAAAGATGTTTTACCACAACCCGTAGCAGGCGCAGATCGCCATTTATACGACACCCACAGTGATTCACACGCGGGTGGCACAGGTAAAACATTTGATTGGTCGGTACTGCGTGATGCGACCACCCCCTTTATGCTTGCTGGCGGCTTAAACCCAGACAATATTAGCGATGCCCTCTATCACGGAGCTTTAGGACTTGATTTAAATTCAGGTGTAGAGCAGTCTCCTGGTAAAAAGTGCGCAAAAAAATTAAATCATGCTTTTTCAAGCATCAGAAACTATTGAGGTTAAAATGCAAAATCCAGCTTATTTTGGCGAGTTTGGCGGAATGTTTGTTCCCGAGTTACTCGTACCTGCGCTAAAGCAGTTAGAAAGCGAATTTAACAAAGCGCAAAAAGATCCTGATTTTCAAGCTGAATTTACACAGCTTTTAAACGAGTATGCAGGTCGCCCTACGCCGCTTACGTTAACTCGCAACTTAGTTAAAAACCCTAAAGTTAAGCTTTACTTAAAGCGTGAAGATTTACTCCACGGTGGTGCACACAAAACTAATCAGGTGTTGGGTCAAGCATTACTGACTAAACGCATGGGAAAAAAAGAAGTTATAGCAGAAACCGGTGCAGGCCAACACGGTGTAGCCACCGCACTTGCGTGTGCATTACTTGGCTTAAAATGTCGTATTTACATGGGTGCAAAAGACGTTGAACGCCAACAGCCTAATGTATTTAGAATGAAACTTATGGGCGCTGAAGTTATTTCGGTTACAGCAGGTTCGGGCACATTAAAAGATGCGGTTAACGAAGCTCTGCGTGATTGGTCAGCAAACTATCAAGAGGCACATTACTTACTAGGTACGGCTGCGGGTCCTCATCCTTTTCCAACAATTGTACGTGAGTATCAAAAAATTATTGGCGAGGAAGCTAAACAGCAAATTCTTAAAGCGGAAGGTCGACTACCTGATGCGGTTTTAGCTTGTGTAGGTGGTGGCTCCAATGCCATTGGTATGTTTACTGATTTTATTGACGAGCCGGGTGTTAAATTAATTGGTGTAGAACCAGCAGGTAAAGGCCTTGATACCCACGAGCACGGCGCAACCATCTGCAAAGGCACTAAAGGTATTTTACACGGCACTTATACCTACATTATGCAAAATGACGATGGCCAAATTGAAGAGTCTTACTCTGTATCGGCGGGATTAGATTACCCTGCTGTAGGGCCACAACATGCATTTTTACACGAAACTGGTCGAGCTCAATATGTAGGCATTAGCGATACCGAAGCTCTTGATGCGTTTCAAGCACTGGCAAAACACGAAGGTATTATTCCGGCACTAGAATCAAGTCATGCCATTGCATATGCACTTAAATATGCGGAAGAGTTGCAAGAAGAAAGCATTTTAGTGGTTAATTTAAGTGGCCGTGGCGATAAAGATTTAGCCCACGTACACAAGGTATTATCAGAGGAAGGTCAATTATGAGCCAAGTAAAAACTGACCGTTACGGACAAATGTTTGCAGCACTAAAAGAGCAAAACCAAGGCGCGTTTGTACCATTTGTTACTATTGGCGATCCGGGGAAATCGCAAAGCATTGAAATTATTAAAAGCTTAATCGATGGCGGCGCAGATGGACTAGAGCTAGGTATTCCGTTTTCAGATCCGATTGCCGACGGCCCTGTTATTCAAAAGGCCAATATTCGTGCTTTAGATGAGCACATTAATACACAAGATTGTTTTGATATTATTAAAGAAATACGCCAGTACAATGCCGACATCCCAATTGGTTTATTACTGTATTCAAACTTAATCTTTAAACGTGGCTTAGAAAAGTTTTACACTGATGCAAAAGCAGTAGGCGTTGACTCTATTTTAGTGGCTGATGTGCCATTACACGAGTCTAAAATGTTTAGAAAAGCCGCCATGGCAAACGGTATTGACCCGATATTTATCGCTACGCCGAACGCCAGTGACGATACGTTGCGTGAGTGCGCATCGTACGGTCGCGGTTACACTTACTTACTGTCTCGTGCAGGGGTAACAGGCACCGATACTAAAGCACAAATGCCTGCAACACACGTGGTTTCGCGCTTACAAGAGTACCACAGTGCGCCTGCGTTATTAGGCTTTGGTATTTCAACACCTGATGATGTAAAAGCCGCGCTTAAAGCCGGTGCTGCGGGTGCTATTTCAGGCTCTGCAGTAGTAAAAATCATTGAAGCAAACCTAAATGATTTAAATGCAATGACCACACAATTAAAAACATTTGTAAGTGAGATGAAAGCCGCAACAGCGCTTTAATCAACGGTGTTTTTAATCACTAAAAAAGGGCATGTAACATGCCCTTTTTTATTTAAACTACAAACTTAATGCGCTTGATGCTTACCCTCAAGAATCTCTTCTATAAACTTAGCATTAAACGCGTCTAAATCTGAAGGGCTGCGACTAGTCACTAAGCCTTGATCAACACACACCTCTTGGTCGACCCAGTTAGCACCGGCATTAATTAAATCACTTTTAATACTCGGATATGAAGTGACCTTTTTGTCTCTGAGCTTGTTAATCTCCGCGAGTAACCACGGCGCATGGCAAATAGCGGCAACGGGTTTGTTTTTCTTTGCTCCAAAAAAACCATCTGCAAATGCCTTAGCATCCGAGTCTTGGCGTAAGCTATCGGGATTAAACAAGCCACCAGGCAGTAAAAGCGCATCGTAATCACCGGCATTTGCATTGGCTGCTAATTTATCAACAGCAACTTTTTCACCCCACTTGTCTTCATCCCATGCGGTGATCTGCCCTTCTTTAATAGAAACAACTTCAATATCGGCGCCCGCTTCAAGTAAAGCAGCCTGTGGCGAGAGTAACTCGCTTTGCTCAAATCCATCGGTGGCTAAAATGGCAATTTTCTTACCTTGTAAACGATTACTGTTATGTAAGTTACTCATTAAATACTCCTTATTTCATTCAATACATAACTGTATTTGCATATCACATACCAAATATAACACGCTGAATATAATAAGGTTTTATAAATATGAATAAACAAGTAATGTAAATTATTTACACTGATTGCAGATACTACAGGCAAAAGTAATAAAGCAAAGAGCCTGTAAGCTAAATAGTGGCTTTTGGGGAAGAAGCGAACTTACAGGCACTAAAGTTTTAAATTAAAGGCGCTCTTTTAACGCTTTTGCTGGTTTAAATACGGCTTTATTAGCCCCTTGTATTTCAATCGCTGCACCAGTTTGTGGATTACGACCAGTACGCGCTGGGTAGTAACTAAGTGCAAAAGTACCAAAGCCTGAAATTTGTACCTGATCGCCTTCAGACAGCGACTTTGTAATCACTTTTTGTAAGCTGGTTAACGCAGCTTGTGCGTCTTTTTTTGTTAATTCACTCGCATCCGCAATAGCTGCAACCAATTCTGCTTTATTCATTTTTTGCTCCTAAATACACGCCTAGGCTTAAACCTATTAACGTGGCAATACAATGATGTAAAAATAAAAGCAGGCAGGCTAAGGGTTGCAAGGGGGTAAGTCAACCTTAACCGGAAGCCAAGTGCCTTAGTAAGACTCATTGGGTTTAAATATAATCAGCTTGACTGTTTTATAGTCATAAAGATGACTTAATCGTTTGCTAAGGTGAAATAAAAATCACCGTGAGCAAACGTGAACGCTAATCAATACCGCTGGTTTGAATTTACCTTTATCTTTATCATTCTGCCTTTAATTGGCTTTAATATTCGCCAATATTTATCTAACTGGCTTATTCCAGCACTGATCATCCTCATGAGTGTGTGCTGTATGTTGTTATTAAACGACAGCCACTTTAAACGTTTTAGATTAACTAGCTTGGGGCAGTTTTCTGCTGTGAAGCGCCGCATGTTTAGTTTTTTCTTTATTGGCGCATTATTTTCGGGGGTATTTTACAACTTACTTTACCAAGGACACTGGTTTACTTTACCTCGTGAAAATCTCACCGACTGGCTAATGCTATTAATGCTCTACCCTTTATTGTCGGTGATCCCACAAGAATTAATATTTAGAACCTACTTTTTTCATCGTTATAAGCGCATTATGCCCAGTAAATGGCTACGCATTATTATAAGTGCGAGTGTATTTGCACTGGCACATATTGTTTACGCTAATTGGGTTGCAGTAAGTTTAGCATTTATAGGCGGATTACTATTTGCATATACCTACGCACAAAGCCGCTCAACCTTTGCCTGTGTTCTTGAGCACAGCTTATGGGGCATATGGATGTTTACCCTAGGGATGGGTGACTATTTAGACTCTGGTGCACTGAATTAACAAGCAGCAATAAAAAAGCCGCGACAGGCGCGGCTTATTTAGATTTAGTTTAAATTAAAAACCAAAAATACTGATATCAAAAAACTTCGTTGCAACGGTATTTACAAAAATGATTAATAATATCGCTGGAATAAAGGTTTGCAGTGAAAAGTTAACGTACTTTTCCATAAAGCTATTAGCATAATTAGGAGAGCCTTGTCTTAGCTCTTCGCTTAAGCGAACTTTTTTCCATTTATACATTACAAACAAACACACCATTAAACCATTTAAAGGCAATATTGTGTCGTAAAATACGTCATAAACAACATCAAAAAAGCTCTTATTACCACTACCGTAGCTAGTAAAAGTAGTTAGGCTGTCAATCATACCAAACGACATAATACACAAAATAGTTAATATACCGGTTGATAAAGTGAGTATGCCCAGCGCTTTTTTACGGCTAATGCCTTTACGATCGCTTAGTGTTGCTGTTGGTACTTCAACAATAGATACCAGTGATGTGATAGCAGCAAAAAATACTAATAAGAAGAAAATAAATGCCACGGCTGATGCGCCAAAGTAACCAATATCATTTTGTAGCGCTAATAAAATTTTTGGAAGGTAGACAAAAATCATTGAAACTGACGAGTCAGATAACTTAGCCGGATCGGTATTTGGGTCAAAGCTAAAAATAGCCGGTAACACCATTAAGCCTGCTACAAACGCAACCAGTGAGTCGGTAATAGCGACCATTTTAGCACTGCCTACAATGTCATCTTTTTTCGAGATATAAGATGCATAGGTAATTAAAATACCCATACCTAACGACAATGAGAAAAACGCTTGGCTCAATGCACCGTTAAGCACGCTGGCATTCATTTTACTAAAATCAGGAATAATGTAGTACTTAACACCGGCCATGGCGTTATCAAGAGTGAGTACGTAACCCACCAATATAATAAGCATGACAAATAAAGCTGGCATTAAAAATTTAGCTGCTTTTTCAATGCCGTCTTTTACGCCACCGACCAAAATTAGGTTAACAATAACTACTACCAGCGCCATATAACCAAACACGGTATAGCTATTTATAAACTCACCAAAGTGTCCAGGGTTTGCCAGCATATCTAAATTACCCAGCGCGGTTTGGCTCAAGTAACCAAAAATCCACACCGTGATCACCATATAAAAAACAGCAATCATAAATGGCGTTAATACCGCTAAAAAGCCAGCAAATTTCCATTTTTTGTCGTTATTAGCTAATTTTTTGTATGCACCTAGCGGGTCTTTTTGTGCATGACGACCCATGGCCATTTCAGCCATCATTACGGGTAAACAAATGAATGCGACAAACAAAGCATAGACGAGCAAAAATGCACCACCGCCATTCTTAGTCGCAGAAACTGGAAAGCCTACTAAGTTACCAATACCTACAGCAGAGCCTGCCGCTGCCAATATAAATCCTAAGCGGGAGCTAAAGTGCTCTCTATTTTCACTCATGTAATAACCTTGTTATTATTTATCTTATCCAAGGGACTCTACCAGTGTTACGCAACGCTTTTCAAGCAATTACCGTGTAAAAAAACATTCTTGCTGTAAACATCGCCATAAACACTTTTAATTCACCATTTATCAACGCTATGCTAGTATGCAGTTAATTAAATTTAACAAGTTTTGAGAGTATTTATATGTTGTATATGATTTATTCAACAGACGTCCAAAATAGTTTAGAGCACCGTAAAGCGGCTCGCCCAGCTCATTTAGCGCGCTTACAAATCCTAAAAGACGAAGGCCGACTATTAACCGCAGGTCCACTTCCGGCCATTGATAGTGAAGACCCTCAAGATTCAGGCTTTACGGGTTCTTTAGTGATTGCTCAATTTAATTCTTTAGAAGACGCCAGAGAATGGGCGGCAGATGATCCTTATGTTGCCGGTGGCGTATATGAAAACTCTATTGTTAAACCATTTAAAAAAGTGTTCCCTGCTTAATTAAACTATGACCACCCTGTTTAACTGCAACCAGCAATTCAGGGTTTGTTCACTCATTTTTAATTAAACTTTGCTTACTAAAAACTTAAATACGCCGCAAGGTATTAAAGTTTTAATGGCTTAGTTTTTAAGCTAGGCAGGTCTGTTCTAGGAGTTCCGTAATGCGTGTATTATTAATACTCAATTTAATCGCGGTAGTGTGTTTGGCTAATTTTGCCCACGCAAACAATACCAAAAGCAAAACCGATAAAGTTGAGGTAAGTAAAAAAAAAGCAGTAATACTTGCAAAACAAACTACAGACGGTACAACGTTAAAGATCTCTGAAGAAACACTTTTTTTTACTGTACGAATTTTAAAAGCTGACGGCCACGTCGTCGATTTGAAAATAAACAAGAAAACTGGCGAAGTGAAAAAGGATTAACCAATGCGAATTTTAGTAATAGAAGATGATTTACATTTGGCAGACAACCTGCGCAATGCATTAGAAAAAGAGCGTTACAGTGTTGATTTATGTCACGACGGTGAAGCGGGCCTTTTTCACATCACTGAATACCCTTTAGATATGGCTGTAGTTGATTTAGGCCTACCTAAAATAGACGGTATTGAGCTAATAAATAAAGCACGCGCCCAAGGGGTGACTATTCCTATCTTGATTTTAACCGCGCGCGATCGCTGGCAAGACAAAGTAGAAGGCCTAGATGCCGGTGCTGACGACTACCTAACTAAGCCATTTCATGTGGAAGAACTGATTGCTCGCTGTAATGCGCTTATTCGTCGCAGTGCTGGTAAAGCAAACCCAGAAATGACAGCAGGCCCTATTAAAATTCATACACGTTCACAACAAGTATGGGTAAACGATAAAGAGCTGAGCTTAACTGCGTATGAGTACAAAGTACTCGAATACTTAATGGTTAACCCACAAAAAGTAATTTCAAAGTCTGAGCTTACAGAGCATATTTACGACCAAGACTTTGACCTTGATTCGAACGTAATTGAAGTGTTTGTACTACGTTTGCGTAAAAAACTCGACCCAGATGGCGTGCTTAACCCAGTGGAAACACTGCGTGGGCGTGGCTACAGGCTTAAAAGCCAGTGGTAACACCGCAAATTTCGTTAAAAATAAGGCAAGGATTTATCCTTGTCTTTGTTTTGTTAGTCGCTCTACCTATTTTGTTTTACTCCATAGGTAAGGCGTATTATGCGTCACTTGTTGATGCCACCGAAAAAAATCTCGAAGCACACCTGTATTCACTTATTTCCGAAGTTGATTTTACCGAGCGTGGCATTATTATGCCCAGCTCTATTTTAACCCCCGAACTCAACAACCTAAACTCAGACACCTACGCCATGATTTACCGTGACGACATGCCTATTTGGCATTCTGAGTCGGCGGTTAACGTTAACTTTGTTCCCCAATATATAGAACCCAAAGCAGGCGCTGCCGATTTCAGACGTGTGGTGTATAACAACACCACCTACTGGCAATTAAGTTTAACGGTAATACTTAATAATATTGACCAATCAGAGCAAGCACGCTTTATTTTATTAAAACGTAACGATGCCCTACTGCGTTTAATGGATGGCTTTAAGCAAACCTTAGTCGATTGGATGTTTATTATGGGGATTGCCATTGCAGGGTTAATGGCCATTGGTTTTATTTGGAGTGCACGACCTCTGCAACGTCTAGATAAAGAAATAAAAGCCATTGAATCAGGCGATATTCAAGAAATTAAAGGCTTATACCCCGTTGAACTGCAAACCATTAAAGCCGACCTAAATTTACTATTAGAGTCGCAGCAACGCCAAAAAGAGCGATACCGCGCCTCTCTTAGCGATTTAGCCCATGCACTTAAAACGCCGTTAGCTGTTTTAAAATCAAGCCCATTAGCTAACGATGCTGATGCACAAGAACAACTAGACAGAATTAATGTGATGATCGAGCACCAATTAAAACGTGCAGCCACAGGTGCTTCCGATACATGGAAAAAGCAAACCCCTATCAAGCCGGTTATCGATTCTATCTTAAGTGCAATGAGTAAAGTATACCGAGATAAAGACATTATATTTAATTGCCAAGTGAGCGATAAAGATTATTTTTTAGGTGATAAAACCGATTTAATGGAGTTATTAGGCAACTTAATAGATAATGCCTGCAAAGCCTGCCGCTCCCAAGTCAGTATTAATGTTTCACAAGATAGAACGCTCAGTATAAGCATTTGTGATGACGGCCCAGGCATTAAGCCAGATAAACGTGAATCATTGTTACAACGCGGTACGCGCCTTGATACCTACGAAAGCGGACACGGTGTTGGAATGGCTATTGTATCTGACTTAGTTAAGTCGTATCACGGGCTGTTAACTATATCTCAGTCGCAACGTTTAGGCGGTGCAGAATTTATTCTCGAGTTTAATTATCATGAAAAAAAATAACTACATCCTTTGTTTTAGCTTAAGCCTTTTATTGTTTTGGACACAGCAAAGTATGGCTGCTGAGCAACAATGTACATTGCAAAGCAACGCCCTGCCAGAGCAAATTAAAGATTACACACAATGTTTAGATGCCAAATTAAATAAAGTGCAACAGCAACAAGACAGTTGGATCCAAAAGCGCACTTTTGAACTGGCCGAATTAGAAAGTGAAACTGGTAATACCATCATTTTATCACTGTTTAAACAAAGTATTAACGCCAAAGATAAGTACATACAAAAAAGCTGCCAGTGGCGTTATATGTTAAAACAACCTAATTCACTGGAAGCTGTAGTAACTTATAAAGAGTGTGAAATAGCAATGATAGAGCAATTCATTCAGCAGCTTAAAATGGGGCTTTAACCAACTCTTAATTAAACATTATTTGTTGTTTCTTGTTAATTTCGTGGTTAGTATTTTGGGAAGTGCAGCCTTAAAGGCTGCATTTTTGTAGTTATATACTTTGTAATGTGATTACTCTGACCACACCGCAAATTCATTTCCATTTGAGTCGCTAAAGTGAAATCGTCTACCACCTGGAAATGAAAATGTAGGCTTAATTATTTTGCCTCCAGCTTCCTCAATTTTATTTTGAGTCGCTTCAAGGGCATTACTATATAACACAATTAACGGGCTTCCGTTTTTAGTAGCAACAACCAAGTCAGATTTAAAGAAACCACCATCAACACCTTGCCCTGTAAAACTACAATATTCTGAGCCATAATCCTCAAATGACCAGCCAAACACGTCACTAAAAAAGGCCTTAGTAGCTTCAATATTTTGTGCAGGAATCTCAATATAGTTAATTTTATTATTTTGAGTCATTTTAGTTTTTACCCTTATTCTTGTTTATATTATTTGCGACTTGGACTAGTAATATACAAAGGTAGAAGCAATGCTCGATAATCATAAGCAAACTTCAGGTATTTGAATTGCACTACTCAACCTGTGCTTTTTCCCACCATGGTTTGGAAAAATCAACTTTATCCTCTGGAATAACCATTGGGTGTTTTCTCAAATAATACGCCCAGAAAGCTTTTTCATATTTTGGGTTATAAATTTTAAAATTCCCTTGGGCTTTATACTCTTCTAGAAGTTTACGATAGGCACCTACAGGTTCATGAGGGTTTCCTTGTTGGAAAATAACTGTGCCTCCATACGTTTCATAAAGATACTTACTAATTTTGTAAGTTTTAACGACGTCTCTATTTGCTCTAAATGAAGCTTCTTTCATTTCAGAAGTTAATATATCTGCCGATAAATCAGGATAAGAGCGCTTATATCTTTTAAAAAAGCACAATAACCATAAACTTATTTTTCATAATCTACTTCCATGCTTGGTAATACATGCTTAAGATAAAAAAGTGCTTTTCATTTTTATCTGCTTAAAGCTTTTGTTAGCCATCAACTGAAAAGTACTAATGTTAATAGGGAGATAATCGAATACGCCTCATTTAAGTTAATATCTCGAAATTTAAATAAATCGGTAAATAATCGATTCCATATATTTCGAAAAATTTCTGCAAAAACTAGCATCATTGTTATAAGCATTACAAATAACAACAGTGATTTAAACAACGAAGATTCAAAGAACAAATCAATGAAAATAGTGTTCGATTCGGAGTATGGCTCATAATAGATTAACTCGTGCACAGTTATCACTAGCAGTGCCACAAATGTTGCTACTGCGTTAAATGTTGTTGTGATTTCCTTCTTCATAAACCTTCCTTTGTTTAGTATGACTGACAATTTGATAGTCCGTAACTCGCGTATATTTATGCCAGCGCAGCTTTAGCTAATTTATTGTATAGTTTTAACAAATTAGCTAACATATTACTATCATTAAGTTTTTATTATTTTAAAGCATAATTAATTAGCACTCTGTTTCCGCTTGGCTCATTTTCCTGAATATGAGTGAACATTAAAGCTTACTCACTTAGCCCATAAAACGTTTTGACAAATTTGCATAAAAACCACAAACTACCTACCAGTAGATTGACTTAGCTAAAGTGATTTTAAAATGCGTAAACCTGTGGTTATTATTGGTGGTGGCTTAGCGGGCTTATATGCTGCTTACAACCTTAAAAAACGTGATATTCCGTTTTTATTATTAGAGGCCAAAGCCAGTTTAGGTGGCAGAATTGCGTCTCATTATTTACCGACTAGTAACACCATTAGCCACGATTTAGGCCCTACCTGGATATTTCCGCAACAGCCTAATATTCAACAATTAGTTGCTGCTTTAAACATCCCCGTGTTTGAACAATACACCCAAGGCGATGTGTTGTATCAAGCATCGCATACTGCCCCTGCACAGCAAATTGCAGGGGCTGGCGAAATGCAGTTATTTAGAATACAAAACGGTATGAGCAAGCTTATCAATTTGCTTTATCAGCAGCTTGAGCCAAACACCGTTAAATTAGAGCACGCTGTTAGCGAAGTAAAAACGCTCTCCGATGGCTGGTATATAAGCGCTAATTACCAAGGGAGTACGCAACACTATACTTGCGATCAGTTACTATTGGCGTTACCGCCTAGAATGATCAGCCAACATTTAACCCCGCATTTATGGGCTGATAATGGTTTAGCACAGCGTTTAGCGTCGGTGCCTACGTGGATGGCAGGCCAAGCAAAGTTTATTGCCACTTTTGAGCACGCTTTTTGGCGAGATAGAAATTTATCGGGACAATGTTTTAGCCGTGTAGGCCCATTGGTAGAAGTTCATGATGCGTCAGCCAGTGAGCATTCTTACCCTGCTCTGTTTGGCTTTATTGGCGTGCCTTACTTGCAGCGCAGTAAAGTGACCAGAGAACAATTAACCCAAGCTTGCCTTGATCAGCTCAGCTATTTTTACGGTGAGCAAGCCTATACAGCGAAAAAGCTGCATTATAAAGGATTGGGCTGAGGATGAATTTGTTGCCAACAGAGATGACCAAATAGGTGTATCGCAGCATCCTGAATTCAATTTTTCAGGGCTTAGCGAGCAGCTTAAACAGTTAAAAGTGCATTTTGTGGGGAGTGAATTTGCACAGCATGAGGCAGGCTATTTAGAGGGGGCTATAAACGCTGTAGATAGCGCCTTAGCTAATTTAATGAATCCTTAGCTTTTTAAAAGGCGTGCAATGTAGGCACGCCTTTATAAGGTATCAGTCTTCTGATTTGATAACGGTTTCTTCACCTGTGCCAAGCATAGTAGCTAACCAACGCCCTTCATCACTGGCTTCAAGTGCTATTTTTACAATCATGGTTAACGGCACTGATAGCAGCATACCCACAGAGCCTAATAACCAGCCCCAAAATATTAATGATAAGAACACCACCAAGGTAGAAAGCCCGAGGCCTTTACCCATGTATTTTGGCTCTACAATATTCCCCATAACGGTATTAATAGTTAAATAACCCGCGCCGACGAGCCCTGCCACTAATGGACCTTGCGTAATAAGCGCCAGTAACAGTGCTGGCACAGCCGCAATGATTGAACCAATGTTAGGAATGTAATTAAGCATAAATGCCAATACGCCCCATAGTACAAAATAATCAACATCGAGTATCCACAGGTAAAAACCAGCAATTACACCGGTAGCTAAACTCACTAAGGTTTTAATGGCTAAATAAGAGTTAATAGAGTCTAAAAAACGGTCAATTTGCTTAATTTTGCTGTCGGGATCGTCCAGTGCTAAATGAATTTTTTTGCCAAGTATCGGCCCTTCAAACAGCATAAAAACAACTGTTAAAATAATTAAAAACATATTGGCCATTACGCTACCTAAACCCGTTAGCATATTGGTGGCAACATCAACCATTTTGCCAGGATCAAACATAGACAAAATTTGTTCTTTATTAATTAAAATATTGTATTGTGAGGCTACATCAACCAACCATACAAATTCTTCTTTTAATTGTGCTTTATATTCAGGTAATTGTTTTGAAAAATCGTTAACCGACTGCCCTACTAAACCGCCTAAGCTAACCCCTAAGCCCATAATAATAAGCACCACAAGCACTACCGCTATGCCTTTTGGAATACGGTAACGAGCAAAAAAATTAATGAGTGGGCTACAAATTATGGCTATAAATGCTGCCAAAATAAACGGAATAACAATAGCGCTTGCGGCTTTAATACCCGCCAGCACAATGACCAAAGCGGCAAAAATTATTAAGCTTTTATTTACCCCAGTTAAACTTGCCAATACTATTATCCTATTACTGTTATTTGGCTTTAGTGTAAGGCAAAAGCTAATAGAATGAAATGTTTAAGGGTCTGTTGGACTTTCAAGATTAGATTTGCAGCCGTCTTTTTGGTATTAAGGCAAGACAGAGCCTATGTGGTGTGGTTGTTCCCCATAAATAGGCGATAACGTAGCATTAATGCCAAACAGGCGCTGCCCAAAGGGTTCTGCCTAGGGGCAATTAACTCTTTGTTGCTCGGTTTTGACTTAGCCCACTAGGTTACAAACCTCCCGCCGCGATTAAATTGCCCCTAGTTTGAACAAATATTAATCCGCAAAGACCAACAGACCCTAGGTGATCATAAAAATTATTGGTACGTATAAGTTTGCAAATCGTTGAGCTGGAGAGTATAAATTTTAAACATCCTGCTTTTTTTATAATTTCGGAGTTGCAATGCATATATTTTTTACTGGCGCCACAGGCTTAATTGGTAGGCACCTTTGCCCTTTCTTGTTGCACCACCACGATGTTACTGTACTGAGCAGAAACCCAACCAAAGCAAAAGTATTGTTAGGGCACCAGGTTAACGCTATTGATAGCCTTGAAGATGTTGATTTTAATACCGTTGACGTGGTTATTAACTTAGCCGGTGAACCTATTGTAAATAAACGTTGGAGTAATAAACAAAAAGCAGTCATTCGCGATAGCCGAATCATTGTTACGCAAGCGATTAGTGATGCTATTAAGCAGTGCCATACCCCGCCACATACTTTTATATCTGGCAGTGCAATTGGTTATTATGGTCGACAAGGCGACACTCTGGTTGATGAAAACAATACAGAGCCTCATGATGAATTTAGCCACCAACTGTGCAAAGATTGGGAGCAAGCAGCTTTAAAGGCTGAGTCTGACGAAACTCGAGTGTGCTTATTACGTACCGGTATTGTATTGGCTAAAAAAGGCGGCGCGCTTGGTAAAATGTTACCAGCATTTAAGCTTTGCGTAGGTGGTCCAATTGGCAATGGTGAGCAAGGTATGTCGTGGATCCATATAGATGATATGGTTCAGCTCATTTTATTTTTAATTCGCAATAAACAAATATCTGGTGCTATCAACGCTACAGCCCCTGAGCCGGTAAGTAACAAGCAGTTTAGTAAATCATTAGGAAAAGCATTATCTCGCCCTGCGTTTATGCCTATGCCTGCTGGGGTGCTTAATATATTAATGGGTGAAATGGCCGACTTACTTACTACCGGCCAGTATGTGGTACCTAAAAAAGCATTAGACCATAACTATCGTTTTCACTTTACTAAAATTGACGCTGCATTAGAAAGTTTAGTCTAGCTACTGGCCTTAACGGGTTAAGTTTGTAGTAGGGGGTAAAGTTAATACTTTTTACCCTCTTGCTATTTTTGTGTTACTACCTAATACTTATAGCTGTATAAACGCCTTCAATTAGCTAAAAGAGCCCCTTAAACATGCTTCATTTACCTACATTAATTAGCCTCTGTTTTATTCTTAACTTGTTTATTGCTGTGTTCTTTTTTTCTGTTTATAGATACAAAAAACAACCTTGCTATTTATTTTTTGCGACCGCCTGTTGCTCGTTTATTACCGCAATTGCACTAATTGGTTTAAGAGATTTTATTGAGTTTCCATTATTAACCCATTTTTTTGCTTACGTTTTTATTATTTTAAGCCCATTACTCATTATTTTAGGGTTAATACCACAAAGCCAAGCGCCCGCGATAAAATTAACGCCTTTATACTATGCAAGCGCCATGTGCTGCACGCTTTTACTTGCAGTGTACCTTATTGATGCAGGGCAAATTATTACCAGTATTATTGCTTCTGTATTATTTAGCTACGCTGCGTATTTAATGATTAAAACTCCAAGTGTTGCTGTAGTCCAACAACGCTTACTCGTTGCCTGTTTTGCAATACACAGTGTGGTGATGCTGTTGCAAGTTGTACTCCTTGTTTTGCTCTATTCAAGCCAAATAAGTCAAGCCAGCTTAGCTTTTGGATTACAGTTGTTATTGGTAACGCATTTATTTTTAACTACCGCTACTGCGCTAATTTTACCGTTTATTAAGTTTGCTAATGCTGAGTCTAAACTAATAAATTTAGCGAATCACGATCCTTTAACACAGCTTTTAAACAGGCGTGGATTTTTCCGTTTATGTAAAAAAATAACTAAAACCGCGCCTCTTAACAGCAGAGTATCGTTGATCATGCTCGATATTGACCTGTTTAAACAAGTGAACGACCAATACGGCCATGAAACTGGCGATGAAGCGATAAAGTGGATTGCACAACATATTAACGAATTGTTTTTTGAGCTTGGAGTTACTGCTCGGATTGGCGGAGAAGAGTTTGCTATTTTTCTTAATCAACAGAACTTAGCGCAAGCTAGGCTGTTAGCTCAAAAGCTTTGTAGTAGCATTAATGAATACCCGTTTTATTTTAATGGTAATAGCATTGCACTGTCTGTAAGTGCTGGGGTAAGTAGCATGTTAGTGCGCGAACTAAATATGCAAGAACTGTTGTTGCAAGCCGATAAACGGCTTTATCTTGCTAAAGAAACAGGCCGAAATAGAGTGGTCACCCACGATGAAAAAAGCTTGTTAGCAAAAGCCCCCTCTGCCATCATTTAATTTAGTCATAAAAAAACGACATCATAGTTGATGCCGCTTTTATACGTTTACCATTTTTATGGTTACTTACTGATCCAAGGCGTTACTTTAACAACCTCGTTAATATCAGCTAATATGGTTGTGTTATCTTCCCAGCTATCGGTTACTTCAAAATAACACACTGACTTTTCGCATGTTATAAGCTCATCATCAAATTGCTTTGGAGTTTTAAAGGTAACAACCACGCCTTTTTGTTCAGGCAATAAAAACCACATTAGTTTGCTAACAAAAAAGCCAGATAGGTCTGTTAATAGCTCTTCAAGCTCATTATTAATAACTAATAACGATTGCTTTGATAACGCCAGTCCATCTAGTTCATTAGCTTCTATTTGTAACTTTAACTGACAGTCGTGAACCGGATTTTTTGGCTGAACTACAATCACCGCTTTATCGGTATCTAGCTGTTTATCGAACGGTAATAGCAATTGCGCTTTGTCGGTATAATTAAGCGGGTACTCATTTTTTTCAGTTAAAATAGTACCACTCTTAATACTACATACTTCGTTAGTACCAATATCGCTAATATAAAAGTTTACGCGGGCGTACTGAAAGTCCCCTTTGTTTACCACTTTTAAACGGTCGTAAAAACCGTCGTACGACATTACAAACTCTTTAGCAACCGCACTACTAGCGGCTATTGCAAAAAAGCTGGCTGTAACTAATTTTAATACCATTTTATTCATTAAAGTACGCTCGGTTTTGATTTATCATTGTATTTAATTCTTCAATGTACGCTTCACCACGTTCAGAGTAAGACATTAAACCATACGTTAATTTAGTCGCTAAAATAGGTTTTTGTTGTGCGCGTAAGTCTTCGCGTATAGTACGTAACTCTTTGTAAGCATTGTGGGTATTAATATTTTTAAAATAAGAGCTTACTGCTGCACGTACCGATTTAAATGCAGCCACTTCATGCTCGGCTTCACTATTACGTCTTCTTGGCACCATGCCACAGCCTTTTTTGTAGCACCATTGGCCAAAAAAGTTTAAGCCAATTCGTGCAAAACGCGAAGTACCCCATGCAGACTCATTGGCTGCCTGCATTAAGGCCATTTCTTTAGGAATGATGTCTACGCGGCGCAGTGCTTGGCTTAAAGTAATGGTATCTAAGGTTTCAGATAATCCGTACGACTTAAGTATTTTTTTAATATCACCCGTTTGTTTTTTACTGAGCGGTTCACTGTGCTCTATCATCATGCGTGCAATTTCAAGGTTTGCACGTTGTTGTAAAATCTTTTTGTTTTCGGCTTCTACATGAGGCTTAATAAAGTTAAAAAACGCATGTTTTTTCTCTTTCACATCAGTGAATTCTGAGAACTTTGGCAACTTAACGTTGTGCAATGGTTTTTCTTTCTTCTTCTGTTTTTTAATATCGTTAGTGCTGGTTTGCTCGTCTGATACTAGTTCATCAGCATCAATAAACGGAAGGGTCAACGCCCAAATAACAACGGCGGCTAACAACAACTGAAAAATAGTTTTTAACATGTATTATCTCAATTTAACTCTAAGTTATGTATGGTGTAGTCACATACATACGAAACATCATTATACCTAAGCCACTTTATAAACGCGAATACTGAACAACCGAATAAAATTCATACACCTATTGCTTACAATTTATAATATACTAAGTGCTAAAGCCGAAGACGAATTGATAGGTTGAGACATGGATAAACAGTGGCAAAATAGAATAATTGAACAATATAAGCACCGCCCTAACGATAACCGCTCTCCTTGGCAAATAGACCGCTCACGAATCATTCATGCTGCTGCATTTAGGCGTCTTCAAGCTAAAACCCAAATAATGGGTATTGGCTTAAACGACTTTTACCGTACACGCCTTACCCATTCATTAGAAGTCTCGCAAATAGGCACCGGCATATTACGCCATTTAAAGGCCCAACATCCAAGCTTTGAACATTTTCCATCTACTGGATTGCTCGAAACCCTATGTTTAGCGCACGATATAGGTCATCCACCGTTTGGGCATGGTGGCGAAATTGCACTTAACTATATGATGCGTGATCATGGTGGTTTTGAGGGTAACGCACAAACACTGCGCATTGTGGCAAAGCTAGAGCCCTATAGTAACGGCTACGGCATGAACTTAACTAGACGCACCTTGTTAGGATTTATTAAGTACCCAGCTTTTATTGATAACCTTTGGCATAACATCCCACAAGAAACTAAACAGCGTGCGTTTATAAAAGCCGATGACTGGCGACCAGCCAAAGGTATTTACAATGACGATGCCGCGATATTTAATTGGATTATTGAGCCTCTTAGCGCAAGTGATAAAGCGTTATTATCTAGCCAAGAACACGCAGATGCTTACCGCGCTAAAACCCGTTATAAATCACTCGACAGTGCCATTATGGAACTGGCTGATGACATTGCTTATGCCGTTCACGATCTTGAGGATGCAATAGCTACCGATGTTCTTAGTTTAGACGATTGGCTAACCCATGCATTGCCGCATTTACAAGCACTTGACTATGACTGGTTAAACACTTTGCTGGAGTCACTCTCCAAGCGGTTATTTTCAAAGTATGAACATGAGCGAAAAGACGCCATAGGCGAACTGGTGAATACCTTTATTATTCATATTCATTTAGATACCCAAAACGATGAATTTGAGTGCCCTATTTTAAAGCACACCGCAAAATTAGATCAGCAATACGAAAATGTGCTACAGATCCTCAAACACTTTGTATTTCAGCGTTTAATACGCGACCCGCAAATGCAGCAAATAGAATTTAAAGGGCAAAATCTACTCATAGAATTATTTACTGCGTTTGCCAGTGATCCGCTGCGCTTATTACCCGAAACCACGCAAGCACTGTACCTTGAAGCTGAGAAACATAATCAAGGCATGCGTATTATTTGTGACTATTTAAGCGGTATGAGCGACGAATACGCTTATAAAACCTATCAACGGTTGTTCTCTCCTATACAATAAGTTAGCTAATCTGAACTCAGGTTAGTCAACATAAAAAGCCGAGTCACACACGTAACTCGGCTTTTCGTTAGTTTATAAAATCACACTACAGTGATTTAATACCCATGTTGTAAAGCGTAAAACCGTACATGTCGGCATAAAGGTCAATAATTTTACTGGTTGGTGTACCTGCACCATGGCCTGCATTGGTTTCAATACGGATAAGCGTTGGGTTAGTACCTGCTTGATTCGCTTGAAGTTCAGCTGCAAATTTGAATGAATGCGACGGTACAACGCGGTCATCATGATCGCCTGTAGTGATCATAGTCGCCGGATATTCAACCCCTGCTTTTACGTTATGAATTGGCGAGTAACCTTTTAAGTAATCAAACATTTCTTTACTTTGGTCGCTAGTACCGTAATCGTATGCCCAACCAGCGCCAGCTGTAAATGTATGATAACGAAGCATATCCAATACGCCTACCGCAGGTAACGCAACTTGAAACAAGTCAGGTCGCTGAGTCATTACAGCACCCACTAATAACCCACCGTTTGAACCACCACGCAGTGCTAAGCGTTTTTTAGAGGTGTATTTTTTATCTTGTAAGTATTCAGCTGCAGCAATAAAGTCGTCAAATACGTTTTGCTTTTGCAATTGTGTACCTGCTTTATGCCACTCTTTACCGTATTCACCACCACCACGAATATTAGCAACTGCGTATACGCCGCCTTGCTCAAGCCAAGCCGCTGTTGTAGGGCTAAAGCGAGGTGTTAAGCTTATATTAAAGCCACCATAGCCATATAAAATAGTTGGGTTGCTGCCATCTAATTTAATATCACTTTTATAAGTGATAATCATCGGTACTTTAGTGCCATCTTTAGAGGTATAAAATACTTGCTCAGAGGTATAGTTATCGCTATTAAAATCTATCCCTGACTTACGGTATACTTTTGACTCACCGCTTTGCGCGTCAAAGCTGTAAGTCGTGCCTGGCGTTTTGTAGTTAGTAAACGAGTAATAGAGCGTAGTTTGCTCTTTTTTACCGCCAAAACCACTCGCTGTACCAACACCTGGTAAGCTAATTTCGCGGATCAATTCGCCTTTATTGTTGTACTGCTTCACTTTTGAAATAGCATCAACCATGTAGTTGGCAAAAAACGTATTTCCGCCAAGCGTTACATTAAGTACATTTTCAGTCTCTGGGATAAAATCTTGCCAATTTTCAGGCTCTGGATTGCTTGCATCAACCGTCACTACTTTTTTATTTGGTGCATTTAAGTTAGTAACCAAAAATAGCTTGCTGCCTTCGTTATCAATTACGCTGGTATCAGAGTCGGTATTACCCACTACGGTCACAAATTCGCTATCTGGCTTGGTTAAATCTTTAATAAATAACTTATTACCAGAGGTCGATACGCTGGCACTAATAAACAAGTAACGACCATCTTTGGTTGCTTTAGCGCCCACATAGCGGTGTTTTTGTTCTGCTGTATCGCCAAATACTAAAGTATCTTCGCCTTGATCTTGGCCTAACTTATGGTAATACACTTTATGTTGATCAGTTTTTGCAGAAAGCTCACTGCCCTCTGGCTTATCGTAGCTTGAATAGTAAAAACCGTCATTTGCTAGCCAGCTAACGCCACTAAATTTAACATCAACTAGTGCTTGTTCTACCTGCTCTTTGGTTTCAGTGTCTATAACAATGATTTTACGCCAATCACTACCACCTTCTGAAATTTGGTACGCTAACAATGAACCATCTTCTGAAAATGATAAACCCGACATTGAAGTGGTGCCATCTTCACTAAAAGTATTAGGATCTAAGAACACTTCAGCTTCACCGCCGTCTTTGCTGCGGTATAAAACGTACTGGTTTTGCAGGCCATCATTTTTATAAAAATAAGTATAATCACCTTCAGTAAACGGGGCGCTGATTTTTTCGTAGTTCATGAGTTTTTCAAGGCGCTGTTTGAGTGTGTCTCTGTAAGGCACTTGCTCTAAATACGAAAAGGTAAGCTTGTTTTGAGTTTTAACCCATTGAGCCGTTTCATCACTCATATCATCTTCTAACCAGCGATACGGATCAGCCACGGTTTCACCAAAGTAAGTGTCAACCACAGTGCCTTTTTTAGTTTCAGGGTAATCTAGTGAGTTAACTGCTTTCATAGCTGTTTTTACTTCATTTTGAGTGGTGTTTTCTGCAGGTTGTGAACAACCCGCAAGTGCGATTACAACCGCACAGGTCAGTGTTTTTTTAAGCATTGCTTTATCATTATTTTATCTATAGTGAACCTAACCTATTAACTTTTACTGCTTTTGTCTATTGAGATGCGGTAAACGTCATTTATCGCTGTTAACCTACGCTAAATTGCGCTTAAATAAACGAACGACTTTTAAGCACTCGCAGGTTGAGTAATGACAGAAACTAAATCCTTTTCTAGCTTTAAACGCTTTTACCCTTTCTATTTAAAAGAGCATCGGAATAAAACCTGTCGCAGACTGCATTTTATTGGCAGTAGTTTAGTGTTGTTACTAGTCGGCTATGCGCTTATTAGCTCGCAATTCGTATTGTTATGGTTATTACCGGTGATTGGTTATGGCTTTGCATGGGTTGGGCATTTCTTTTTTGAAAAAAACCGCCCCGCCACATTTAAGCACCCGTTTTACAGTTTATTGGGTGATTGGGTCATGTTTAAAGATATGTTGATTGGCAGAATTAAATGGTAAATGGCTACTTACGCCTCGGTATTATAAACACCTCACCTTACTTGCTGTAAATAAATTGTAGATTGAATGTAATTCAATTGACCTCGATTATAAAAATAGTCTAATTTGGCAACAGTAATTTCAATTAGTTCATTATTCTAACAAACACTATATTGAAACCACCTGAAGAGCATCGAATGAGGGAAATTAGTTATGCAAATTACACCGCTATTTACAGCAAAAAAGACCATCACTTTAAGTATCGCCGCTGCACTTGTAGGCTCATGGACGGCTAACGCTGCTGAGCAAGAGACTCAGGCGCAAGAAAACATTGAACAAATTAGTGTAATTGGCTCTCGCCGACTAGGCCGCACAGTTGAAGATAGCCCTGTTCCTATTGATATTATTAGTAATGATGCCTTAAAAAGTTCGGGGCAAACAGAAACCAATGCACTATTAAGTACGTTATTACCAAGTTTTAATTTCCCCCAACCATCAATTACCGATGGCAGCGATCATGTACGCCCCGCTCAACTGCGTGGCTTAGCCCCTGATCACACCCTAGTGCTCGTAAATGGTAAACGTCGCCACAGTAACGCGCTACTTAATTTAAACGGCTCAACGGGTCGAGGCTCGTCATCGGTTGATTTAAACGCCATACCTGCAAACGCGATTGAACGTATTGAAGTATTACGCGACGGCGCCGCAGCTCAATATGGCTCAGACGCTATTGCCGGGGTGATTAATATCGTCCTTAAAAGCAATAGCAGTGGCGGTAGTTTGGGTGCCGTATATGGTGCAAATATTACCGATATGGACGGTGTCGCGCAGTTACAATCGGTTTCTGAGGACGCAAATGGTGACTTAGCTTTTACTGAGGGCAGCGACCGCTCGCTTACCGACGGCCAAACCTTAACTCTGCAAGGTAATATGGGGTTTGAATTAGGCGATAACGGCTTTTTGAGTATTTCTAGTGAATATCGCGATCGCAGCTCTACCAACCGCTCTGATTACGACCAACGCGAAAACTACGCTCGTTTACCTGATGGCTCTCTCGACCCACGCGAATTCACATGGGATCGTTACAACCATAACTTTGGTAACGGCACTGTTGAAGACTTTGCGCTGTTTTACAACGCAGGTTATCAGCTAACTAACGATGCTGAGCTCTACTCGTTTGGCTCTTACAGCAAGCGTGAAGGCGAAGGCGGTGGTTTTTATCGTCGCGCCCAAGACAGCCGTAACGTTACAGAAATATACCCTGATGGCTTTTTGCCGGTGATCACCTCAGACATTGATGACTTTTCATTGGCTTTAGGAGTGAAAGGCTTTGCTAATGAATGGAACTACGATGCTTCTGCTGTATATGGCCAAGATGCCTTTAACTTTGGTGTTATTAATAGTTTAAACACTTCATATGGGCCAAGTAGCCAAACCAGTTTTGATGCCGGCACGCTAACTTACGATCAGCTGACTATTAATCTTGATTTTAGCCGTGAGATTGATGCTGACTTTTTAGCCAGCGGAATTAACGTGGCAGTGGGCGCTGAGTATCGCCGCGAAGGGTATGAAATTCAAGCAGGTGAAGAAGCCTCTTATGCGCGTGGTAATTTTGGCCCAGGTGGTGCCGTGACCGATCCGGTTAATGGCCCATTCGGCTCTGCAGGTTCACAAGTGTTCCCGGGGTTCACACCTGAATCTGCGGGTGATAACAGCCGCCACAATGTTAGCCTTTACGTTGACTTAGAAGCCTTTATTACAGATAACTGGAATGTTGCCGTAGCCGCCCGTTACGAAGACTACTCTGATTTTGGCGACACGCTTAATGGTAAAATTGCCACTCGCTATACACTTACAGAAGACTTAGCACTGCGTGGCTCTGTATCAACTGGGTTTAGAGCACCATCTCTACAACAGCAATACTTTACCTCGGTAGCGACTGTATTTGTGGATGGCGAACCAACACAGACAGGTACCTTTGCGCCAAGCAGCGATGTTGCCGTTGCATTGGGTTCACCGGGTTTAGACGCAGAAGAAGCTACTAACTATGGGGTAGGCTTTACGTGGTCAACCGACTTCAACTTCAGCTTATCGGTGGATTACTACCAAATATTAATTGATGACCGTATTGTGTTATCAAATAACCTATCAGGCGCAGGCGTTGCAAGCTTACTTGAGGGCACAGGCGCTAACCAAGGGCGATTTTTCTTAAACGCGATCGATAGCAAAACCCGTGGCGTTGACGTCGTCGCTTCTTATAATTTAATCACCGACAATTACGGTGATGTAGCGTTTAATTTAGGTTACAACTACGGTAAAAACCAAGTCACCGACATTATTGACCCACCAGCACAATTACAAAGTGTCGGGGTTGAGCAAGATAATTTGTTCTCGGGTAACGAGCTACGTCGTTTTGAAGTGAGCACGCCGCGCAATAAATACAACCTTAGCGCAACATGGACACTTAACGAATGGCGCACCACACTTCGCAGTACTCGTTATGGTGAAACACAAGACCCGTCTGAAAATCCAGAGCGTAACGAAGTGTTAGAACCTAAATGGATCACCGATTTAGATGTTGCCTATGCACTTAATAATAACCTTACTCTGAGCTTAGGCGCTAATAATGTGTTTGATGTATACCCAGATCCAACTCGAGAGCTGGTGAGCGATGTAACCACTTTCTCTCGCTTGTTCTCGTACTCGGGCTTTTCACCATTTGGTTTTAATGGCCGTTATGTATACGGCAAAATTGAAATGAAATTTTAAGCTGTAGCTTAAACCAAAAAGCCACACTAAATAGTGTGGCTTTTTAATAGATTAGGGTCTGTTGATCTTTCAAGGTTAAATTTGCAGCAGTCTGTTTGGTATTTAGGCAAGGCAGAGCCTATGTGGTGTGGTTATTCCCCATAAATAGGCGATAACGCAGCATCAATGCCAAACAGGCGCTGCCCGAAGGGTTCTGCCTAGGGACGATTTACTCTTTGTTGCTCGGTTTTTACTTAGCCCACTAGGTTACAAACCTCGCGCCGCGATTAAACCGCCCCTAGTTTGAACAAATTTTAATCCGCAAAGGTCAACAGACCCTAGAACCCGATTAGATTTTAGTTAACCAACCGTGTTTGTCTTCGCTCTTGCCCCATTGAATATCGTTCAATGCTTGACGTAAGCGTGCCGTTGTTGGCCCTGGTTCACCGTTACCTACTTTGTATTCTTTATCGTTATGGATAAACGTACCTACTGGAGTCAATACTGCCGCAGTGCCTGAAAGTGCTGCCTCAGTACCTGGCTTTGCTGCACGCTCTAAAAGCTCAGTGACTGTAAAATTGCGCTCGCTAACCGTCATACCTAAATCTTTAGCTATGGTTAAAATACTATTACGGGTTACACCGTGTAAAAATGTGCTGTCGAGTGCTTTAGTAATGATTTCATTGCCATCAATTAAAATAAAGTTTGCGGCACCGGTTTCTTGTACATCGCCGCCTGGGCAAAATAAAATTTGGTCGGCTTTATATTTAGTGCGTGCTGCTGAAATTGGCCCTAGTGCGCTGGCATAGTTACCACCGCTTTTAATCATACCCATGTGCGGGGCACAGCGCATACCATCTTCTTCAAGTAAAACACGTAACGCAGTTGCACCACCTGAAAAATAATCACCCACTGGCGATAATAACGTATAAAGCAATGAACTCATTGACGGTGCAGCCGCTTTACCAATGGCAGCTTCTGTACCAATGTGGGTTGGGCGAATATACATAGAACCAGGAGGAAGCGGCGTTTCATCGGCGTATTCACGAACAATATCGATGATCATTGTTTTTAGCATTTCGCCATCAACAGCAGGTAAACTCAGCAATTCAGAACTTTGCTGCATACGCGCAATATTAGCGTCCATTCTAAAAATATTAACCGAGCCATCTTCGTGACGAAAGGCTTTTAAGCCTTCAAAACATGTACTTGAATAATGAAGAACGTGTGCACCTGCATGCAACTCAAGCTTATCGCAAGGAACAATTGAGCTTTCGCCCCACTGATTGTCAGAAAACTTAGCTTGAATCATCTGCGGCATAAACACAGTACCAAATGCTGCCATTTTTATTCTCTCTTGTGTGGTCTATTTTTCTCCATTGTATGACAACCAGCTACTATTTAACCATAGCAAAACGAGCTGTTTTTAAATTAATTAGAAGAATTTTTTGCATGTACTGATGATTATTTAATCAACAAAGCACTTACCAACCTTTTAATGCAATAATCAGCTAACATTTTATAGTTAGCTGATTAATTAATGCGTACATTATGATGGCGGCTATTTTATTAGCCTCTATTTAAACGAATAACGTAATATACGCTTTAATACTGAGGTGTATTGCTGAAAAAATCCGCCAGTATTATAAGCAATCCCCTGCTTTTGTAATGCGGCTTGCACTTTAGGCGCAATTTCTTGATAACGCGACGACGGCATATCAGGAAATAAATGATGCTCTATTTGAAAGCTTAAATGCCCAGTTAAAATATGAAACCAACGCGCCCCTTTAATGTTTGACGAACCCAGCGCTTGGCGATAATACCACTGCCCTTGGCTTTCGTTTTTGCAGTCTTGCTCATAAAAGGTATGGGTTTGCTCGGTAAAATGACCACAAAAAATAATGGTTGAGGTCCATAGGTTACGAATTAAGTTTGCCAAAAAATTACCGCTTAATACCCATAAAAACAGTGGTCCCGCCAAAACTGGAAATAACACATAGTCTTTAATTAGTTGGCGCGCCCCTTTACTAAAAAAGCGCTTTTTTAAAGTGCTATGCGCTACAGCGCCTTTACGGTTTGGTTTCTTTTTACCTATAAAGACTCGCTCGCCTGCGAGCTCATGATACGACACGCCCCACTGAAACAGCACGCTTAAATTTAAATAGGTAATAAACTGCCATGTATTTTTTAGCCGCCATTTAAAGTCATTGCTCAACCTTAATAAGCCATAACCAAAGTCACGATCTTTTCCGATAATGTTAGTGTAAGTATGATGTTCAAAGTTATGAACGCGGTTCCAGCTTTGGCCATCGCAGGCTATATCCCACTCGTAGCTTTTAGAGTTAAGTTGTTTGTCGTTCATCCAATCGTATTGACCATGCATTACGTTGTGGCCAATTTCCATGTTGTCGAGAATTTTAGCCAAACCAAGTAATAAAACACCCGCTACCCACAATAATGGCTGTACAAAACCAAGCATAAATAAAATCCGTCCGCCTATTTCGCAAAACCGCTGCTTACGCACAATAGAACGAATATAGTTTGCATCCTTTTGCCCAACTGTAGCTAATGTCGACATTTTAATTTCATCTAAATCATCGGCTAACTGTTGATAATTTATAGTTGTCATAGCTGTAACTCCAAATCGCTAACGGCTTGGCTCACGCACAGTTGAATTAACTGCTCGCCAGTATCTGATAATTGATTAGTTTTTAAATTACGCACCACTCCCGACTTTTTAATGCACTGGCATTGATGGCAAATACCAATGCCGCAACCACGCTGCACAGGGAGTTTTTTTGCTTCAAACTGGTTTAATAGCACCTCATTACTAGTCACTACATGCGTGTCTTTATTTATTATTACTGAAAAATGATTGTCGTCAGTCAATTTAGGCATGGATAGAGCAAACGATTCTTGGTAATAGGTTAAATTAAGTAGACGAGTAAAATCTGCAACTTCTTGCATAAAGCCAGCAGGACCACAGCAATATATATCAGGATTATCGTCCGTATTTATATGAGTAGTTAAATATGGGCTTCGATCCCGTGTAAGCATTACGTAAGAAAAATGATTATATTGCTGTGTCAGCATTTTTAACTCATTAGTGCATTGATGCTCACCTGCTTTAGCAAAGTAAATTAATTTTATCTGATGCTCAGTATTACTTAGCTGCTGATCAAGCATTGCAAGCATAGGCGTGATTCCCGAACCACCAGCAATAAACGTGCTGGGTTTGTGCCAGCTTTTAAATACAAAGTCGCCACTTGGTAAAGAAATATTACACCATGGCTGCACCGCTAATGCATTTTGCAATTGGCTTGTAAAATGACCTTGCTGATCTGTTTTTACTAATAAACGAAGTAAACCTGTCGCCTTAAATTGTGCGGGGCTGCATGCCAAAGTAAACACTCGAGTAAGCAAACGTCCATTAGCTTCCACCGTTAAGCTAATGTGTTGACCAGCAATATGTATAGGCCACTTTTTACTTGGTTTAAGTGAAATACTTAAAAATTGCCCGCTTAGCGCTTGAACATCAACAACCTTGGCTCGAAAAAGGTCAGCGCGCCACCCAGGTTTAAACACTTGCATTATCGGCTCAATATAAGCTGCAAAGCTTTGATGGTGTAAAAACCATTTTGAAAATTGATCTAATACCGGAGTTAACATGGTTATAAATTCTCTATTTAAATCGACTACCCATTAGTTTCTGCTGGGCTTTATATTTGAGCATACACGTGTAAGCCCAAACTTCAGCGCACAAGTGTACGCTCGAATTTTTAAATTTCAACCCCATTAGAGTAATTATTCAATTTTTCTAGAGCGATATTTAAAGGTTAACAACGCTCAAGTACCCAATGGACAACGATTAAATTGCGTGCACTTGTACTTATCCCAAATACTTAACACCATGATAAATAGCGTGCTAAGGTAGTTAAAATTTAGTTAATTTTGGAAGCCATTATGAACAAAGTAACAACGCGTAAAAAATTTTCTACACTTGCCAAAATCAGTTGTGCATTTGCACTTTCGGGGCTCACCAGCCTCAGTACTTATGCAGTTGATTTTAAAGAATTGGATAAATTAGCGCTTAATGTAAAACCGGTAACTGTTGCCCAAGGAATTTCAATTCCGTGGGCTATTGAGGCTCTGCCAAACGGTGACTTATTAATAACCGAGCGCAGCGGTATCCTTTATTTACTTCGTAATAACTCCACCAGCTTAACTAAAATCACTGGGCTACCAAAAATAGATGCCAACGGCCAAGGCGGGCTTCTTGATTTAGAGCTACACCCTGATTTTGCTAATAATCAATGGCTATATATTACTTATTCAAGCAGTGAAGGCGATGGCGCAGGTAGTAACACCGCACTTATGCGTGCAAAGCTAAGTAACGATCACAGCCAACTACTTGAGTCACAACAATTATACAAAGGTGAGCATAACTCTAAAAAAGGTCAGCATTACGGCAGCCGTATTGTGTTTGATAACCAAAACTATGTGTATTTTTCGATTGGCGACCGCGGCTCGCGAGATATTAATCCACAAGATTTAGGCCGTGATGGCGGTAAAATTTATCGTTTACACGACGATGGTAAAATTCCATCCGACAACCCCTTCGTAAACCAAAAAGGTGCAAAACCAGCGGTTTGGTCTTATGGGCATCGTAACCCACAAGGTATGTGGTTCGATGGTGACAATAGTGTATTTTGGGCACACGAACACGGCCCCCGTGGTGGCGATGAGCTTAATATGATTAAACCTAAAACTAACTACGGCTGGCCCGTGGTGAGTTACGGTATTAACTACAGCGGCACCTCGTTTACCGATTTAACAGAAAAACCGGGCATGCAAGCGCCCATATTACAGTGGACACCGTCTATCGCTCCTTCAGACATGTTGCTAGTAAAAGGTGATAAATACCCTGAACTTAAAGGTAAATTTTTACTCGCTTCAATGAAATACGCCTTTGTTAGCGTATTAGAAATAGTAGATGGCAAGGTCGTTAAACAAAGTAAATTACTTGAAGGTATTGGCCGTATTCGCAGCCTAGCCCAAGGTGATGATGGTACTATTTACCTTGGATTAGATGGCCAGGGCATTGTGCGACTAGGTCCTAAGTAGTCATTTAATACATCTAATTACAGTAACAGCAAACTTTTTGCAGCTTAACTGCGTACTGTTACTGTAATTAGCTAATAAACAACGAGGGTGTTGATGTTTTCATTTTTAAAGCCAGATCCAATCAAAAAATTGCGTAAAGAGTACGATGCAAAATTAGAGCAAGGCATGCAAGCACAAAGAAAAGGCGATATTAAAAGCTATGCGATGTTAACTGACGAGGCTGAAAAAATCTGGAATGAAATAGAAGCACTCGAAGCAAAAAAAGCCAAGTAAACATATAGCCTACCAATTCAAACCAATCCCGCGTTAAAAACGCGGGGTTTTAATACTTACAAACATCCTTTTTTAAATTCACTTAAGCCCAACCAGATAATTCCCCAACTTAACCTCCATCGTAACCAGCTTTTAATTGAGCACAGCTCATTATACTCATAGCATTATTGCCTTCTCTTACTTATGCTCATAACCTACCTAAAAACTCGCATAAACAATTATTTACATTAACGTTAATTAGTGGAATTATTAATCTAGTCCAAAAGAGTTGATGCATTGTTTGAAGTAGCAGAATATCAAAGCGCTGATGATTTTGTGAGTGCGAGGAAAGCATTTTTAGTAAAGTGTGTAATTAAGCCATAAAGCATCAAAAATTTACTGGAAAAAATGCAATATAATGAAAAAATTATAATTAAATCAAGGAATACAGATGTACACAGGTAGTTGTTTATGCGGCTCAATCAACTTTTCAATTAATGGTAAAGTTACTGATATTATTCATTGTCATTGTTCGCTTTGTCGTAAGGCCAGTGGCAGTGCTTTTGCTACTAATGGATTTATTAATGTCAGCGATCTGACATTAACTGACTACAACGGCACACTTACTTTTTACCAAAGTAGTGAAGGTAAACGTAAGTACTTTTGTAAAACCTGCGGTGCTCCAATTTATAGTGCTAACGCTCAATCTCCTCAAAGATATCGCCTTCGATTAGGCGCGTTGACCTGCGATATAACAGAGCGACCCATATCGCATAATTTCATCACCTCAAAAGCTAATTGGGAAGACTTAGATGCTCAGCTTCCTCGTTATGAGGGACATGAGCCAGGGCGAGAGTAAATCCATATAAATTTATCTATTTTTTTGAAGTGGGAGTTTGAATGAATCTGAATCAAGTAACTTTGCCAGTCAAAGATATGAATGAAGCGGTGAGTTTTTATCGCACACTTGGCTTTACCCAAATCGTTGATACACCTCATTATGCACGTTTTAGTTGCCCTGAAGGTGATTCTACATTTTCATTGTCTTTAGAAAGTGAATTTTTTGAAAATCATTCTGTAATTTATTTTGAGAACGATGACCTTGAACAATTGTGCCAGCAGTTAATCAAAAAAGGGATCGTATTCGAACAGCAACCCACAGAGCAAAGATATCTATGGAAGGAAGCGGTTTTAAAAGACCCTTCAGGAAATAAAATTAAGCTCTACAAAGCTGGAGAAAATCGATTAAACCCACCTTGGAAGGTACAAAAACAGCCATAAAGCTGAACACGAACCAGCATTGCGCTAAACAGCTAAATGCTGGCGTTTAAGTACTGTACTTAGTTATTTATATTCCACCTTAGCGGTTAAGCGATTAAATAATCCTGGGAAAAACCGTTTTATAAACGGTGCCCAACCACTTAACCCTTGGCCTATTACAACTTCGTCTTTTTTATTGTAGATTGCGGTGAGCATTTTTGATGCGGCTACATTTACGTTCATACCATTTTCTATTGAAGGCTCAGATTTGTTTTGCGCTTCCCCTTGCTCGTTTAATGAGTTATGGGCAATCGCCGTTTTAATTGAGCCAGGGCAAATAGTTAAACAATGTATATTGTGCTCTGCCACTTCGGCGCGTAAGCAATCCATAAAGCCTACTACAGCGTATTTACTGCCTGAATATCCGGTTCTGAACTTAGATCCTACTTTGCCTGCCACGCTACTAATAGCCACTACTGAACCGCTTTTACGTGCCACCATTGAAGGTAGTACCGCTTTAGTGAGTGCAATTAAGCCAAAGTAATTTACTTCCATAAGTTGCCGGTACACTTTAAAGTCGTTTTCTAAAAATAAGCTACGTTGTGATACACCGCCGTTATTAATTAAAATATCAATGGGGCCTAAGCTATCTATTTGCGCCGATACATCCTGCAGTAGGGTTTCGGGCTTTGATAAATCAAGCGGGATAACGCGGTGCCCCTCGCCTTTTAACTCGCCTTTTACTTGGTTGAGTTTATCGATATTTCGCGCTGATAAAATAACCTTTGCACCTTGCTCTGCAAATTGTTTTGCAAGTTCTTCACCAATACCTGATGATGCGCCGGTGATCCAGACTGTTTTATTATTATAATCCATGGTTTACCTTATATTCTTTGACTGGTTATGCTTTAGTTGGACCCGCTATTTCATTCACTTGCTGTTCTAAGTTTTTGTAAAAGCCCATTAAAAATAGTAGCTCAACAGTGACATACAAAGGGCCAATAATTAAGCCTACTAAATCATCAACAAAAGCGGGCTTTTTACCTTCAAAATAATGACCAATAAACTGTAATATCCAGCCAAACACGAATACCCCAACTCCAATTACCAACCAAGGTATTAATGCCATTGCGGCAATTGGCTGGGCAGCTACCAGTAACAAAGTGAAAATAATTCCCATGATCAAACCAAGCGAAAAGCTCAACATAAAATAGTAAACCACAGAGGCTAATACAAAAATTTGCGCGCCATCAATGCTAAAATTAGCAATAGGAATTTCAATTCGGGCGAGTAAGCATAAAGCGGCAAACACAATGAGTGGAATACCAAAAAAATGGGTTAATACATTTCGTTTAGAGCGATGGTACAAACCATACTGGCCGAGCTGTTGTTCAAGGGTTTTCATGACGGCGTTCCTATTGTTATTTTTATAAGCAAAGTTCACCTTATAAAAAATGACACATAATAACAACTGATAACGATAGTTAATCTGTAAAAATGGTGAGCAGCACCTTATGCGTTATAGCTATAAATTAGGTAAGGTCATCGTTAATAATTAACATGATCAGCACCAGGAGGTTTACATGCTTTAAAAAACACGCGCCGTTGGCCTATTACTCGCTTTAGCTGAGATAATTAATGGCAATATTAGAGTAAGGATTTTACATCGATTTTACGCTCTAAAACGCGCTAAAACACTCAGCTTACTTTTGGGCACTGCGATTATTTATGCCATTACTTGGCTGACCTTGCCATGGGTTAACCCTATTTCGTACTTAGATTGTTTAAATGTGGGTTTTGTTTGGCTAACAATAATGCTTAGTTTAGATATTGTTGTGGGCAGATATTTATTTAAGTATAAGTTGCACAAAATACTTGATGATTTTAACCTTTTTAGAGGTAACTTACTGAGTATGGGCATGCTATTACTTTTTATAAGCCCCTGTTTGGTTTTTTGGTTACAGATGAAAGTTATGGTTTAGAGCACTCCTCTAATAGCGAAGCGTCTCTTCGCCCTCTTTGTGCATAATTGACTAAACCCTATTTGAACACAGTGAAGCGAATGAGGAGTAAATGAGAAGCCATAAAAAGTTATCGTGTAGTACACTCCTCTAAAAGCGCAGCGCCTCTTTGCCCTCTTTGTGCATAATTCACTAAACCCTATTTGAACACAGAGAAGCGAATGAGGAGTAAATGAGAAGCCATAAAAAGTTATCGTGTAGTACACTCCTCTAAAAGCGCAGCGCCTCTTTGCCCTCTTTGTGCATAATTCACTAAACCCTATTTGAACACAGAGAAGCGAATGAGGAGTAAATGAGAAGCCATAAAAAGTTATCGTGTAGTACACTCCTCTAAAAGCGCAGCGCCTCTTTGCCCTCTTTGTGCATAATTCATTAAACCCTATTTGAACACAGAGAAGCGAATGAGGAGTAAATGAGAAGCCATATAAGTTTTGGTTTAATTTACTTCTCTAAAAGCGTAGCGCCTCTTCACCCTCTTTGTGCGTTAATCACTTAAAACCTGCTTAAAGACAGGAGTCAATAACCTTTCAACATGCCGTTATCTAAGCTAATGCGGTTACTAGCTTGCCTTTTTCATGTGTTGGTTGCATTGCCATTCGCTCCGTGCCTTTTTCGAATTCTTGCTCTAACATTTTTTGTAATTCAGCAATCTGCTCTTTTATGGCATCTACATCAACCCCTTCCTCTCCTAGTTCTTCTGCCAAGGCTTCTATTGCTGCTTTTAACTCAGCTATAGTTTCTTTATCGACACCTAAACGTTGATAAATTAATGCCTCTTGGGCATTTTCTAAAAAGCTTTTGTCTTCTGGTTTAGCGATAAAATTAGGGGTTGCTTGGTTTTCAGCGGTACTGGTTGTTGCCGCAGCGGCAGATGTTGGCAGAGCGTCACTCGTTTTTGCCACTTTGTTAACGAGATTATTGTAACTACTATATTGATTTTTAAAGGTTATTGAAGTCATTGGCTCAAATCCATTTTTGCTTTAATCGTTATATTCTTTAGCTGAAATAACTTAAGCAACTTTGATACCAGTTAATATTTGATTGTCTCTAAGGCTTATTTTTATTTCAAATTAAGCCCGCTTAACTCATTTCGCACCCACTTCTCATCTAAATACAGCTCTAAGTGTTGCTCAGCAAACTTTAAAAAGCTGCGTGCAGCGTGTGATATATGTCGGTCTGTACGCACCACAAAATACCAATGGCTAGCTAAAGTGGTGTCGGTAACATTAAGCACTTTAAAACTATTATCACCTTTAGGCAGCACATGCTGAGAAAGCACCGCAATCCCCATACCTGAAGCTACCGCCACTCTAATGGCTTCATTACTGGCCATTTGCACACTGTCACTTAATACCAACCCTCTACTTTGCAGCTCGCTTTCAAATAACATGCGAGTGGCGGAGCCTGTTTCACGCAATAAAAAACGATACGGAACTAAATCAGCCAGTTTAAGTGCGGTTTTATCGGCTAATGGATGATTTAGTGGCACTATAAACACTAAAGGGTTATGTAGAAACCTAGCAGCCTGGGCATGCTCTAAAGATGGCGGGTGACTAAATACATAAATATCGTCTTCTCCGCGTTCAAAGCGTGCTAAAACGGCTGAACGATTACCTATTTCAAGTGGTAGCTCTACATGCGGATGTTCATTACTGTATGGGCCTAACAATTTAGGTAAAATATATTGGGCAGTATTAACCATAGCAATTTTACATCGTCCACGTTCACCCCCTTTTAGCTCCGCTAAGTAATCTTGGTAATCTTCAAAATGACCAAAAACCTGTTGGCAAGTCCTAAATAAGGCCATACCAGCTTCGGTTATTTGCAACTTTTGTTGCTGCATAATTATTAACGGTTCATCTACCGCTTCTTGTAAGCGTTTAATTTGTAAAGAAACCGTAGGCTGAGTCAAATGAAGCCTCCGTGCGGTTTCGCTTATAGAGCCGGTTTTTACTACACTCATAAATACTTCAAGAAGTCGGAAGGAAAGTTGTCTTATATTCATACACACCTCATAGGTTTTTATCTATAGGATGTTAGCATTCATTTTATTATTTACTATATAAAGATTTGCCTATAATAGCGCCGCTTAACAAATTAAATTAGTAATAAAGAGGAGAACAGCGTGCCTGATATTGTAGTAATGTTTTTTATTTTAGGATTAGCAGCGGGTATCCTTCGCTCTGATTTAGCTATCCCCAAAGCGACGTATGACACTCTCAGCTTACTACTCATGCTTACCATAGGTCTAAAAGGTGGCATGGTTCTGCATGGCAATTTAAGTTGGCAATTACTCCCAGAAATGGCCTCGGTTATGTTACTTGGTGGGCTTATTCCACTCACTTTATACCCTATTTTAAAACACGTTGTTAAGCTAAGCGTAGCGAATAGCGCCAGCATTGCTGCCCACTATGGTTCGGTTAGTGCTGGTACATTTGCGGTAGCATTAGCGTATGCCGAATCGGCTAAATTAGAAGTGGGCGCAGAAGTTACCTTGTACCTAGTTATGCTTGAGTTACCAGCAATTATTGTAGGTTTACTGTTGTATCGTAAGCTCGACAAAGCACACAGCGAAAACACCAACTTATCGTTAAAAGCACTGTGGCACGAAACGCTTACCAATAAGAGTGTGATTTTGCTCGTTGGCGGTGTAATTATCGGTATGATGTATGGCACCCAACAGGGTAGCCAAGTTACGAGTTTACTTACCAGTAGCTTTAAAGTAGTGCTGGCGCTATTTTTACTCGAAATGGGCTTGGTTGCTGCACAAACGCTTCGCCCTTTTCCTTGGCAGCAATGGAAACTGGCTTCCTTCGCCATTATTACGCCGTTATTTTTAGGCACCATTGGCGTTATGGTTGGCACCTTGCTAAATTTAGAATTAGGTTCAGTGGTTATTCTGGGGAGCTTAGTGGCGAGTGCTTCTTACATTGCCGCACCTGCTGCTATAAAAGCCGCTATTCCCAAAGCGGACATTGGTCTTGCCATGCTTAGCTCGTTAGGTGTCACCTTTCCATTTAATGTTATTGTTGGGATTGGTTTGTATCATCAACTTGCCGTTGCCATAAGTTAAATATAACGTATTAAAAAAGCCCAAAGTGGGCTTCTTTAATACGTATGAACCACATAATTGGGCACTCTGACGCTTACTTGAGCAACAGTATCAAGCAGTTTTTGTAACACCTTTAAAGACCGCTTTATTTTTTAACTCAAATACTTCGATTTTATGCTCGTTTATAAGTTCATCAACAAAGCAGCTGGGGTTGTTATCATCAGTTATTATGTAGACCTTATGTTTAGCGCGAGTAAGCGCTACATAAAATAAGCGACGCTCTTCACTATGTGCGAAATTATCTTTTGCGGGTAATAATACCTCTAAAATTTGAGGCATTGGCTTAGTGCTCGGGAATCCAAACGCTCCGCCATTCATTGCTAATATAATGACATAATCGGCTTCTTTGCCTTTTGAGCCATGAAACGTATCACACTCAATATGCAATGCTGAAAACTCTTGCTGTAAAGCACTTATATCGGCTTGTGAAGGTAACTGAAATCGAAACCGTGCAAGTAAATACACAGTAACAGGCTTGCCTGAATGACCCTTAATCCCCTGTAGTAAATACTTAATTGCGCCATTATTTAGCTCCGCTATTTTGGTGTTTTTAGCTGAGCCACTTTTCAATGTTTTTAGCACGCTAACGGCGGGCTTAGTTACCTTTGCAACTGAGTGAATGTCTTTAGCTAACTGCGCTGGGTTTTTCATAATAAAACCTGCGGCAACCTCGCCAATTTTATTATTAAAGCGAAAGGTCCTATCTAATAGAGTTTGTGTTGTAAAACCAAAATGTGCGGCAAACTCGGTAGTAAGTCGCATATCTGCACCACTAAAACGGTAAATAGCTTGCCAATCGTCCCCTACTGCAAACAGTGAACTATTAGACTTACTATCGCGCAGTGCTTTTACAAGTGTAGCTCGCAGCGGTGATATATCTTGAAATTCATCTACCATGATATAACGCCAAGGCGATGTAAACTTTTTAGTGTTTACATAATCGAGGGCTTTAATAATCATATCGTCGAAGTCTATTTCGCCCTGCGTGCGTAAATAATGGTTATAGTTGGCTAACAACGGCTTTAATAATTTCCAGGCTTGCTGTATCTGTTTTGAATCGCTCTCAAGTGTTATATTTGCGGTTTTATACACGCTGATTAATTGGCTAAACACAGTCGCTAATTTAGTTAAATGACCGCTAGTTTTTATTTCTTTTAAAAGCGCAATATGATTAGGCTTTGCAGCACTAAATTTAAATTCGCCTTTAACGTCATTAAGAGTGTTATTTATATAATTTACCAGTGCTTTAGCATATTGTGGTTTAGCATTGGCAAGCGATTCAAAACATCCTTCAACCCATTTTATTTTAGCTTTTTCGTTTTCAGCAAGTTTAGATATTTTAGGTCGCTTGCCCTCAACCTCGCTAATAATAGTCAAGCCGACGCTGTGAAACGTGGCCGCTTTAATGGACTCAGTGCCCAGCTTTTGTTTAATTCGTTCATCCATTTCGCAAGCAGCTTGCTTACCATAGGCGAGTAATAAAATATCGTTGTAATTAGCTTGTTCACTGTTAACCAAGTAGCCCGCTCTGGCCACCAACACACTGGTTTTTCCTGTTCCTGCCCCTGCTAGCACTAAGTTATTGTCGTCATCTATTATACAAGCTCGGCGTTGTTGCTCTGTGAGTGGATTTGCTTCAACACAATTAAAAAAATCGTTATAGCGCTCTAATTGAGACTGGGTATATTTATGCTGAAAAAAACGAGTGAGTGCATCACTCCACTGGCTGTATTGTTCAAGCAATTTTATTTGTGTGCTTACTGGTGTTAAAACATCGCTGCTTTTTATCCAAGGTAGCCAACGTTTACATTGCTCATCTACCTGTTTTTTTATATCAGTCACATATGATTGGCGCAAAAACTGAGTGTGAGCAAAGTGGTTTATTTTACTTAACATCTCGTTGAGCACTGCAATATTGCTTTTAACCCATAGCATATCGGTATGCGCTTTAAATGCCCTATTGCTGCCATAGGCTCTCATCCAAATACGATAATGCTTAGAGTCTGTATTAAAGCGCAGTGTTTGCCCAAGCACACCATACTCATAGCTAATGGGCGACGTTAAATCACACCAACTCAATGAGGTTATTTGTGTTTTATTGCTGATCACTAAACCTTGTTGGTTTATATCGACAAAGCGATGCGGGGTAAAGATACGGCCAAATATACTAGGCTGAATTGAATTCATTAACAGCAGAATTCCTTTATAAAAATGAACCAATTAGCCGTATTTTAAGCGAATATGCCGTACAAGGATAATAAAACCAATAAAAAATAACAGTAATGTTATACGGACTTGCAGCGTATAAAAAACACCCAATTAATTTACCCAACTGCTTGGCATAAGTCCCACTATATGACTAACATTTACTCTAGATACAGTAAGATAACAAGGATTGAAACATGCGAATAAATTCAATTAGAACTAAAGTCATTTTACCAATCGCTTTTTTAGCACTGATCCTTGCAGGCTTGCTAGTTGCCATAGCTTCGATTACTTACATACAAGACAACGCTATGAAAAGGCAAACAGAAACCTTTTTTGAAGCTGTTACTGTTATTCTCAATGCCGACAGAGACATATATCAAGCACGTATTGCACTCGAAAATTTACTCAGCGCAACTGGCGATAGTGAGACGAATAAAACAGAGTTTTTAGAAAACGCAGAGCAAGTAAAGGATCGCTTTAACAAATACTTAATCTATTTAAAAGATGAAGAAGCGTTACTCGCAAAGCATGATTCATTTTCCAGCTTTATGCCTTTGTATAATGAATGGGTCAATCATAGTAAAACACTCATTAATACCAATCACTCGCAAGGTAAAATGCAAAGTGATTTAAATAAATCTGAACCTGAATTTATAAAAATACGCGAAATGATGGATCAGGCAGGCGAAGAGCTTCGCGCTTATACTAATGAACAACAGCAAGATAAAGTGGGGGCTGAGCGTTTAGGGCGTTATGTAGAAGCCATTTCAGAGGTACTAAATGCCGATAGAGATATATACCAAGCCCGGCTTGCAAAACAAAAAATAGTAAACCAGCATGGTGATTTAGAACAAAATCAAAAATTATTTGAAGAAAACGCAGCCCAAGTTATACGTCGCTTTAATAGTTATCGTAGCTATTTAATTGACGAGCCTCAGCTAACACAAAAATATGCCAACTTCGATCAGCTTTATCAGCAATGGTATGAGCAAAGTAAAACCTTGATTTACTCAACTCCTGCAAAGCAAGTCGCTTTAATTGATAATAATTTAGCAAAAGCTGATAAAAGCTTTAACGAATTAAGAAATATACTTGATGTTGCGGGCGAAGAGGCACGCACACATGCCAGAGCGGTAAAACAAGACGTACAACATAGCATTCAACTTTTTGAAAAAATTGTTTTTATTGTGATTATTATTGCCTTTATTGTCGCTTTAGGTGTGGGCTATTACATTCCGAAAAAGCTAACCGATAATATCAATAATATTACCCTTCGTATTAAAGAAATAGCCGCTGGCGATGGCGATTTAACCCAGCGTATTAACACTACATCACACGACGAATTAGCTGATTTAAGCAATGAATTTGATAACTTCTTGAGCCATTTACAAACAATAATAAAAAATATTCAGCAGCAATCAAGCCAACTTGGTGCAGTAACGGGTGATTTAAATGATGTATCTGATACCGCGATGGAAGTAACCCAAAAACTTGCTAATGCCTCTGAGTCAATAGTTAGTGCGGGCCATGAGATGGACATGGCCAATCAACAAATGGCAGATCTTGCAAAAAATACTGCGCAGGAAGCCGATATATCTAGCGAGCAGGTTAAGCAAGGTGTTCAAGCTATTGATGTGTCAGGCAAAGCGATTGAAGATTTAGCTAACGATATTGAGTCAGCATTAGCGAATTCGGTTGAACTAGAAAGTAGCTCTACAGATATAACCTCTGTTCTTGAAGTGATACGTAATATTGCAGAGCAAACAAACTTATTAGCTTTAAATGCAGCGATTGAAGCCGCTAGAGCCGGCGAGCAAGGCCGTGGATTTGCTGTAGTAGCTGATGAGGTAAGAACGCTTGCCACACGAACTCAACAAAGCACAGACGAAATTGATACCATGATCCAACGCTTAAATGACAACGTTAAAGCGTCGTCTGATTCGATTAAAAATAGCCAAACTAATGCCAATACCACTTTAACCAACTTTGACTCAGTAATTACCATTTTTAATAGCCTGACTCACGCATTTGAAAAAGTACAGCAAATGTCGACTGAAACCGCACAAGCTACACAAGAGCAGTCACATGTGGCTAACGAAATAAATCGAAATTTAGTGTCATTAAAAGAGCAATCTGCACAAATGAAACAAATTTCCACGCAAACCACGCAACAATCTAAAAATGTATCGGCCTTATATGAGCAAATGAAATCGCAAGTGGAAAGCTTTAAAGTATGAGCAAGTAACAATTATAAAGTTAAGCGCACGTAAATTGCGCTTAACTTTTGCTATCGATAATAATCAATTCACACTCAGTGTTTGCTGTTAAGGTGATGGTTTTAGTCTGTGTAACTTCTGCGCCGTCACCCTTATTCATGCTAACTGAGGCTGACTCATCATTAATACTAAACTCCCCTGCCGATGCCAATACGTAGGCTTGATGATCAATCGGCTGTGTTATTGACGTGCCTTTTGCCAGCTTACCACCGTAAATACGCGCCTGCTGATTAATAAAAAGTGCACTATCGGCATCTTTTGGATAACCCGAAACCAGTAAGCTAAGGGTGCTTGTGGCTTGTGTAGGAAACTTCTTGCTTTCCCAGCGCGGCTCAACATTATGTTGATTACTCTGAATCCAAATTTGATAAAACGTTAGTGGTTCATCTGTTAGGTTATATTCTGAGTGGGTAATGCCGGTGCCTGCACTCATTACCTGCACCTCACCTTGCTCGGTGATCCCCTTGTTGCCCATACTATCTTGGTGAGTAATGGCACCACTGCGGATAAAACTAATAATTTCCATATTTCTATGCGGGTGCGCACCAAACCCCATACCTGGGGCTACCCAGTCATCATTAACTACACGCAAAGTGCCAAACCCCATACGCGCAGGATTATAGTAATTCGCAAAACTAAAGTGGTGCTTTGACTTAAGCCAACCATGATCAGCATGTCCTAAGCTATTTTTTGGGTAATGGGTAAGCATATTTTTTCCTATACGTTATCTCTGCGTCATTTAGTATTGACGGTCTCGATCATGGGCTGCGTCAAAGGTGTGTTTAGCACCTAAAGGCACAATTTGCGTTGGGTTAATGGTTACGTGACTTACGTAGTAATGCACCTTTGTGTATTCTAAATCGACCGTTTCCTTTATCCCAGGTACTTGGTAAAGCTCATTAATGTAGTTACTAAGATGATGAAACTCAGTTAACTTTTCTCGATTACACTTAAAGTGCCCGTGATACACAGCATCAAAGCGGATAAGTGTGGTAAATAATCGCCAATCGGCTTCAGTGAGTGTATCGCCCACTAAGTAACGCTGTTTTGCTAATCGAGCTTCTAACCAATCTAAGCTATCAAACAAGGCTGTGTAAGCTTCGTTGTAAGCTTCTTGAGTTGTAGCAAAACCGGCTTTATACACCCCATTATTAATGGTGTTATAGACACGGTTATTCACTGTTTCTATTTCTTCACGTAGCGCATCTGGATAATAATCGTCGTTGTTACCAGTAAGCTCATTAAACGCACTATTAAACATGCGAATTATTTCTATTGATTCGTTGTTTACAATAGTCTGCGTTTTTTTATCCCATAAAATAGGTACGGTAACACGCCCTTCATAGCTAGGGTCGGCTTTTAAATACAATTGATAAGCGTAATCTAAGTTATAAAGTGGATCGCCCTGCTCGCCAAATTCCCAACCGTTTTCCATCATGGGTGCTTCAACAATACTCATAGAAATAATGTCTTCGAGCTGCTTTAATTTACGAAATATAATGGTGCGGTGCGCCCAAGGGCAAGCCAAGGATACATATAAATGATAGCGACCTGCTTCTGGTTTAAATTTACTGTTTTGCGCTGATGAAATCGTATCTCTAAACCGGCTATCTTGGCGTACAAATTTACCGTCGCTTTTTTCGGTGTCGTACCATTTATCGACCCATTCACCGTTAACAAGTAACCCCATGTCCGTCTCCTTAGTTTATAGAATGTGCCTACCTTACGCAGGTTGGCAGCTTAAAGTTTAATCACTTATGTGATCCGCTTATTAATTTAATTTGTTATGAATTTTTCCATCAACAGATAGCTTTCCAGCTCCTTGGATCAGTAAAGCTAAGGTAATAGCTAACAGCGATAACGCAAATTCATAACCGTTGTTGCTCATAAATAAACCGTTATCTATGTGCGTGGTAAAAATAGCAACCACCATAGTGATAGCCAGTACAAAACTCGCAGGACGCACCAGCAAACCAACGATGAGTAGTAACCCACCAAAAAATTCGGCGCCACCGGCCATTAATGCCATTAAATAGCCCGGTGCTAAGCCAATCGACTCCATCCATTGCCCTGTGCCTTCCAAGCCATAGCCGCCAAACCACGCAAACAGTTTTTGTGCACCATGAGCACTAAACACTAATCCCGCAATAAGCCTTAATGGTAATGTTGCAAAAGACTGTTCAGTTTTTGTGATGGCGGCTGTAATATTTTTAATCGTCATAGTTTTAACCTGTATTGTTCCAATTGAGTATGCAGCTATTGTATAAGTTGAATTAAAATTAAATAACTCCTATTATTTGCTCTATATGTTCAAATATTTTGAACAGTTGATATTTGGTATGATAATGAATACACCTCCTATAAGCATAGAAGCTTTATTGGTATTAGACGCCATTGAGCATCGTGGCAGTTACGCAGCCGCTGCAGAGCAACTTAATAAAGTACCCTCAGCCTTGTCGTATATTGTTAATAAACTTGAAGAGCAATTAAATGTAACCTTGTTTCAACGTCAAGGTCGGAGAGCGGTTTTGACCCCCGCAGGTAAACATTTACTAAGCGAGGGGCGTAAGGTACTCAATGCTATAAATAATTTATCTGAGCAAACACAAACCATAGCTAATGGCTGGGAGCCACGGATACGTATTGCCTATGACTCTATTTTTGACATAAGTGACGTATTCAAAAATCTACAGCTATTTTTAAATGAGCATAAAAATATCGAGATAGACATTAAAGAGGAAGTACTTAATGGCACTTGGGAGGCTTTAATTGAGGATGACGTTGACTTAGTGATTGGCGCACCGGCCCCTGTACCTAATCAAAAGGGGATCAGAGCGGTAAAAATAGCTGATATTCAAAATGTTCTGGTGGTTCACCCTAGCCACCCGTTAGCGCTACTAAAAACCCCCATTGAGCCCAGCGAACTCGGTCAATACACCACGGTTATAGTGCATGACTCAGCAAAGCAAGGTATTCCGTGGTCAGCTAACTTAATCGAAGGTAATCAACGTTTTTATGTAAATTCTGTAAGCCAAAAAATGACCGCTATTTTATCCGCTATTGGCATTGGTTATTTACCTGAGAACCTTATTGCTGAGTATGTTAAAGCTAACAAACTGCATGTTGTGGAGCTTACCGAACCACGTCCACCTCAAGACTTATACCTTGCATGGAAAATAACTAACAAAGGTAAAGGGCTAAAACAGTTGACCCAAATTATGCTAAATAATCCTAACTAGTGTTTAACCCTAAAAACGCAAAAGCCCATGCTAAAACAGCATGGGCTTTTTGAATCGGTAATAGATATTACAGTGCGAGGTCTTGCTTAGCGCGCGTTAAGTTGTGCGACACTAACTCGTTACCAGACATTTGTTGTGCTTCGTAAAAGTCTGATAATGCAGCTGTTTCATTTTTAGCCATTAAACGTCCTACACCACGGTTACTTAAAGCAAATGACGTAAGCTCACGTACTTTAAAGCGAGGGCCAGTGCTTTGTTGTAATAAAGTAATTGCTTTTGAGCAGATTTCTTCAGCTTGGCTATAATTTTTTGATTTTACATTTAATGCACAATCGTTAAATGCAACTTCGAATTCTTGAGGGGCTGTTTTAGCCTCTTCAATAACCATTAACTTATAATCACTTTGATCAGCCATTACAGCAGCTGAGCAAGTTAATAAAGAGCCAAGAGCGATGGTTTTGATAAGTGAGCGTTTCATGATTAATTTCCTATTTGGTTAGTCGTGCTTGTTGCCGACAACTAAACTTTAGAGTGTTTACTTAATCCCGACAAACGATTAAAAACAAACCAATAAGTGAAAAAAACTAACCTATAGACTTTAAGCTGCTAAAAACGTCTAACAGTTCAAAAAATCAATCACCTCTTCTTGCACATCAATATAATCGTCTTCTGACATATTTAATGTTGCTAAAACTTGTTTTTCTATGTCATCCCAATCTTTAGTGGTGTCACCGCGTAAAACACTATTAACCAAATTTTCAGACATTTTTAAAACGCTGTAACACAATTGTTGATTACTTCCAGTTATATCACTTAGCATACTCAAATCGTGATGACGTAAAATAAGCTGGCAAATATCTACAGGTAAATGCCAGCTGGTCGCTAAATAGTAACCCACAGTGGCATGATTAGTTCCATATAAGCGCTCTTCTATATCTATTAAGCTTTCTTTATGGGTATTATTTGAAGTATGTAAAGCACTCACGTAATTATCGAATTTAATTGCCATCGGCACAATGCCACAATCATGAAATAAACCCAGCGTATACAAGTACTCAACGGGAACATTGTTTTTTATACGTTGCCCAATAATCATATTTACATCAGCAATTTCTGATGCGGTATCCCAAAAACGCTCCAAACTAATGCAACATTCTTTTTGGGCGAACATTTGCTTTAGCTTTAAGCTAGGTACTAAAGCTTCAATGCCATTCCACCCTAAAAACATAATAGCCTGTTTAATATTTGACACACTACGAACTAAGCCATAAGCAGGTGAATTAACTATCTTTAGAATAGCTGATGCAATAGCAACATCTTTAGCGATGATTTCTGCGGCGTCTGAGAGCGAGGGCTCCTGTGCAGATGCTAATATTTCAAGATCATTTAAGATTTGTGGTTTTGGTGGGATAACAAAGTTTTTGTTTACATCAGATAACACCTGCTCATTAACTACAATCATCGATGTCTAGCCTCCAGCTAAGCTATATGGATTATTTATTTTATTCCATTTGAACTTTTATACTAGAAGTTGATTAAAGATTTATCAATTTGTAGGTGCTAAATAGGTAGAGCAAAAATATTTTTTTAAACAACATAAGCACACGCCAATGTCTAGGCGTGTGCTTTGAATATTGATTTAGAAGTAATAGCCAATATTAATGTTGAAGCGACGCTCAGTTTCGCTGCTATCGCCCGCTAATGAACCACCAACAAATGGCATATTTTTACCATGAACTAAGTCAAAGTAAGTAAATAAACCACCAGCAGCTACCGAGAAACCGGTTACGTTCATCCACGTATCTCTGCTGTTGTCTGATTTGTCGTAAATTGCACTATAGTCGTTGTAAAACTGTAAGTTTGTTACCGCGCCCCATTGTACCGGTACACTGTATGCTACGTTTGCACTCGACATTGTTGCCTCTGCCGCCATGCTGTCGTAAAACGAGTAAGCGCCCACAGCAATACGGTTTACGTTATCAATATCGTAGTTATATTCACCGTGTTGAAGTTGTAAGTTCCAAGGGCCCATATTACTGTTTAAATGTAATGCCCACGCGTTGTAGTCACCTGCGCGGTCAACACCGTCATGCAAGCCACCAGCAAGTGCCGACACACCTATTTCAGTTTTACCACCTTCATGTTCTAGGTGGTAGCCGTAACGGCCTGAGAACGTATTATACTCGCCTATAGCATTAGTAGGCTCAGCATAAACACCATCTCCAGCTTCTCTAAAGCCAACAATGTCGTAAGAATAGCGATCGCTGCGGTTATCTACATAACCATCAACACCACCTAATTCATCATTTTTGAAAAAACCCAAATCAAGCTGCCAGTTATCAGCAATATTACGCTTAAATAACACCCCTAAATCGTGGTCGTCTTCAAGGCCAACATAATAGTTAGTGCTGAAAAAGTAGTTATGTGAGTTGTATGGCCAGTTACCAAAAGGAACCTTGGTAATACCTGCTTGAACTTGCCAATCATCAGCAAAATCGTAAGCTGCATAAGCGTATTTAACAGCGGTCATATAATCAAAAAAGCGAATTTCAGCGTTTAACTTTACATCACCAACGTCGCCTGAGAAATTTAAGCGAAAAATATCAAAGTCAAAATCGCCGCCGCGATTTTTATTATCGTCATCATACGAAGTATGGCTGTAGTTGGTTCGAACAGCACCGCCAATTTTAATTCCCTGAGGCTTGTGTTCATGTTTAGCTACTTTAACTTCAGCTATATCTTCTTTCTCTTCAATGGTGCGCTCGATTGATTTTTCACTTTTTTGCTCTGCTTTTGCAAGTTGCTTTTGCAGCATTTCCACTTGTTTTTGTAAGCTGCTTAATTGCTGCTTAACTTTATCAAGATCTGTATCTGCATGTGCCTGATGTGAAAAAACAACCATAGCCACTGCCAGTGCTAAAGGTTTCATAGGTGTCATAATTTGTCCTTGCTTGCCTTGTTGATATTATTAACTCGAACTTGGTCAGCGTGAGCTAAGTACCTGCTTGATTTTACATGTTGTTTTACAATGATAACGTATTTTTACAACTCTTCAATTACACTTTATGATTTTGCGCAACACACCAGCAACACACAAACTACTTTTAAGCAGGATAAGTATGACAATTGCTCATCACTTTTATAAATGAAAGCAGTAGCTTGCAAAATTAAAGCTTAAAAAAGCAGAGTCATCACGCACCTATTTTAATGTGTTATTATTTGAAAAATCATATTTAAATCAGCCAGTTTACTGCTGCACATATAAATTAAGGCTCTGAAAAATGAAAAATAACGATACCTTTAACACGATTGCTACGTTAATTTTTAAGCATCTTTATAATAACTTTCCAACTCCAAGCCAGTTAGATCCTGAACAATTAATTAGCGATGCCTCAGATCATCAAGGTGAGCAAATAAAAGGAACTATCGCGTTTCTTCTTCATGAGGAATATATATTTTCAACGCCTAGCGCCGCTTTTTTGCTAACAGAAAAAGGCTTTAGCCACGCTTTGTGCCCTAAATTTTAAACTCACCGTTTAAAAAGCGATACCACAAAAAAAGCCCTAGCAATTAAAGCTAGGGCTTGATAATGATTTTTAAAGGTTATTTTTTCTCTTTTTCTAAACGCTTTTTAAGACTCAATGCCGCATCTGCAGCCAACAAACGCATAAATTCAGAGCCGTTGTTTTGTTCGCCTTGACCCGCACCTATAACAATTTCAGGCACTAAGCGGCTGTTACCTAGGCTATTAAATAAAGCAGTTTGAATTTTAACTTCCGCTTTAAGTGTTTCATCAAAAACATATTTAGGATCAAGTGCTGCTGACTTTGCGCGTAAACGTGCTTCAGCTAATACATCCATGCCTAATGCCTCTAAGCGTTGCTGTTTTAAGATTTCTTCTTGCTCTTTTGCAAGCTCAGCCTTTACTGCAACACGCTGTTGTGCAGAAATAATTGCATTGGCTTTTATTCGCTCTGCATCAATTTGCTCTTTAATTTTTAGCTTTTCAGACTCAGCTCTTTGCTTTGCAATCGCTTGTTCGCCTAATGCAACTTCTGTACGTGCTTGTTGCTCTGCCTTTTTAAGGTTTTGTCTTGCAAGGGCTTCATCTGCTGCAGCTTGCTTTTGCGCCTCTAAGCGCGCATTTACCTTATTTTCGTAATCAATATCAATAATACTCGCATCAACCACCGTTATACCGTAAGAGCCTAAAATAGGTGCATTACGCAGCGGCTTTCCTTCAGCATCTTTCTTTATATTAATCGTAACGCGTTGTTGCTTACTTAAATTGCTTAAATCGTCAGACTTGTCACGCTCGCCAGTACTAATAATTTGCTCAGTAACAAAAATGCCATTAGTTAGTTGATCAGAAAAATCTTGGCTTAATTGACCATTACCACCTGAATAATGTTGCTCAACCGACATCATACGTGCAGACGCTTTTACATTTTCTGTAGTGGCACGCATTAAAAGGTTAGAGATGAGAGTCTCTTGGGAACCAAATTCTTCATGAATTTTTAATAATCCACGTAAAGCACCCGACTCACTTGCAGGTACATTACCTGGTAATCTAAAACGTGATACTCCTCTGGCGCCACCAGTTGTCGTATCCAAAAATCGAATAGGAATGAGTGGTACAATGGCACTGGCTGTTGCACTGCTATCACCGGTAAAGTTAATCGAGATAACTTTTTTATAGGCTGATGTGGTGCCAAATGCTTTTAAGTAAGGACCAGCTTGGTTTATTACCGTTAAATTACCAGTAAAAGCTGATTGGTGAACAAGCCGTTCATCGGCTTCATTCCATGAAATAACCTGCGATGTTAATGTTGCAATCACTGCTAACACCACAACAACTGACGTTAATAAAATTACATTACGACGGCCAAAACGTGCCATAAATGATGTATTTTTTGCCTCTGCGACGGCTTGTTGCTCGCTATCCATTTTTAGTACTCTCCATGTTTAATTTCTTTTTAACAAAATAAGTAATTTCTTGTTCGCTTAAGTGCGCACAAAAGCTACCCGATCGATGCAAATCTATAAATGTTGCAAGGATCTCTTGTTTGCCTTTAATTGTTTTTTCCTGGTTTTCTTGGGTTTGGTTTTTCTCGCTAAGTTGAGCAATAAGATCATCAATGATGGTGTCTTTATCAAATAACACATTATATTCTTTTGACTTTCTTACTCGGCTCTTACGTACATTGCTGTAAATCACATAAAGCGCCACACACAAAATAATAACAAGCGTACTTAACCCAATAATATAAAAAATCATAACGTCTGCTTATATTAATTGAATAATTAACCCTAACAACAAATGTAACGGTTAAATCACAAATGTTAAGCCGATAATTTTACAGAATAACGCCCCAAATAACAGAATTAATACTTGGCTCTTGTATATTTTTGTAAAAATTAAAATAGAAAAGTTTAATATCTGAAGTCTCAACATCAACAATGTTACTTTTAATGAGTGTGGGTGACAGCCGCTTAGAGTCAACGGTAAACATATTCTGCTCAAACTTTTATATTGAATATTAAGCCATTTATCCTTTTTAAAATAAGCTGATTTCAAAGTGAAAAATGCAATAATTTCCGAGTAAAGTTAAAAATATTTTAATTTTTTCTGGCGAAGATCAAAATGCGGCCTACCCTTAGTATGTGAATTAGGTACTGATTATTTGCTCAAAATTAAATCATATGGGCATGCAGTTGATCATTTACGTTACATCAAACCACTTGTTAGTGAAAAAGGATATAAAGATGAAAAAATGTAAATACGCAGCATTGCTCGCTTCAGCTATCTATGCACAATACAGTTTTGCTGCAATCGATGAGCTCACTATTTTACAACACACTCAAGAAGCAAAAAAAACCACAATTGCCAAACACGCTAATACCCATGTAAATCTTTCTAGGCAATTTACAATCGAAACAACACAAGGTCCTGTAATTACTCAAACTGTATCGCACCCTAATGCTGATTATATAAAGCTACATTTTAGCCAAGTAGATCTAAATGGTGACGCAAAGTTAATCGTTAGAAGCGAAGACAACTCAGAGCGATATGAATATAGTAGGAATAATATGGACGCTGCAACAATCGATAGCTTAAACGGAGATGATGGTGTGCATTCATTTTCTTCTATGTCGGTTTCAAATGACAGCGTTATCATTGAATATTACCCTGATCCAAAAAACAGTAAGCAGCAACACCAGTTTGGTGTTATTGATAGCTATTTTTACGGCACTGAAAGTGCCAATATAAATATCAATGAACAAAATAAACCTGCCCCTTTGTCTACCTGCGGTATTAATGAGCGCAAAGATGTGCAGTGTTGGGCTAATTCCAACCCAACAGAGTTTGACCGCAGCCGCCCCGTAGCACGCCTAGTAATTGGTGGCCGCAGCTTATGTACCGGTTGGCGCGTTGGCAGCGATAATAAATTATTTACCAATAACCACTGTATAGAGACTGCATCTGAGCTTGCCTCTACAGAAGTGTGGTTTAACTACCAAAATAAAAGTTGTAATGGGACAACCAGAGAAACCACTGTAAAAGTAACAGGTAAAGAGTTTTTTAAAACTGATTACACGTTAGATTACACCCTATTTAGTGTTAATGACTTTGCCAATATTGAACAGTTTGGTTACTTAGGGCTTGATGTGCGAAACGCACAGCAAAGTGAACGTATTTATATTCCGCAACATGGTTCAGGTAATCCTAAGGAGCTGTCGATTGAATCTGATCAAGACACCAATGGTTTGTGCCAAGTTAATGCCCCCTCAACGAATGGGCGTGGAAGTAATACTGATATTGGATACTATTGTGACACTATAGGCGGCTCTTCTGGTTCTCCTGTTGTTGCAGCATCAAGTAATCGTGTTATTGCACTTCATCATTTAGGCGGATGCTACAATAAAGGCGCCAAAATAAGTAAGATTTGGCCCCAAGTCGCAACTTACTTTAATAACACAGTGCCTGTTGGCGATAACGACGGTAATACACCACTGCCACCTACCGCACGTTTTGAATACAGCTGTGAGCAATTACAGTGTAATTTTGATGCAACAAGCTCCAGCTCAGCAGGTACTATCAATAGCTATAGTTGGAACTTTGGCGATAATCAAACCGATACAGGTGCAACTGTAGTGCATAATTTTGTATCTGAGGGTGATTACGACGTCTCTGTTACGGTGCAAGATAGTAACAATAATACAAACACGCTAACCCAAACGATTAGTGTTTCAAATGGCTCACCAACAGAAGTTGAATTAACTAAAGGGCAAGCATTAACAGGCCAAAGTGCAGCATTAAATCAAGAGACTATTTACTATATTGATGTACCTGCAAATAGCACTAACATCTCAATCGACATAACGGGTGGTTCAGGTGATGCAGACCTCTATGTTAAAAAGAGTAGAGTGCCAAGCACAAATAATTACGACTGCCGCCCATTTAGAAATGGTAACAATGAAAGCTGTAATATAAGTCAAGGAGAAGGTCGTTTTTACATTATGCTTAAAGCGTATAACAGCTATCAAAACGTAACTATCGTGGCTAATTATGAAAATAGCGCACCACCTACAGATAATGACACTCGCGTATTAACGTCTCGTGCTTATGGATTTCCAGATTTTTGGCAGCGCTATAGTTATGTAGTACCTACAGGCGCAACCACTGTAAACATAAAAACATTGGGTGGCGAGGGAAATACTAACCTCTATGTTCGAGCGGATGCAGCGGTAACAAAAACACAATATGATTGCTTATCGAACAACAAAGACAACAATGAAAGTTGTATCTTAGAAGTGAGTTCAGGCCAGACATTACAAATCGGCTTGTTAGGTGTCACTAATTACGATTGGGTTAAGCTTGTTGCAACTGCAAAATAAATAATATCATTCCCCTAAAAAAGCACTGTAGTGAACCTGCAGTGCTTTTTATTTGGTTTTAATATACTCTTTTAATGCAGGCGTAATAAACATCACAATAAATAAAAAATACCACCTATTACAAAAAGAACTCATAGTTAGTCGTTATTAAAAAACATAATCCGATCTCGCTATTGAGTGCGTGATAATAGCTTCAAAACTTGTTTAACTACCATTTCTGGCTCATCATTTTGTGGATAGTGGTAACTTTTACTGGTTAGCACTATCTCACCTTGAGGAAAAGCATTAGCCCAGTTTGAATGCAGTTCTCCCCACATTTCACGCCCTTTTTCAGTAAAAAATAACACCGATGGATTTTCATATTTTTTAACTGAGGCAATAACCGTCACGGGAATATCTGCTATTTGTGGATAATCGGGCAGAGGTCGCTTCGACCAAAAGTCTAAATACTGATTCGACATGCCGCTTTTCATATCATCACGTTTTATAGCGGCAATTTCTTTTTCAGCGCGCGGTAAATCAATCTTACGCATAATATCAACATCATGCTCTGAGGCGGGTTCAATTAACATTAACGCTTTAATGTTATTGGGGTAGCTTGCTGCAAATACCCTTGCGATATAAGCACCATAAGAATGCGCCATATAAACTACCGGTTCATCAATTTTTAGCGCTTTGAGTAATAATAAAGCCTCAGCAGCATACTCTTCTGAGCTATAGTTTTTCTTTATTTGCGCTGAGCCGCCATTGCCAATTCGAGAATAGCGAATTACTTTTGCATGCTTGGTAAGCGAGTTATAAATGGGATCCCAATCACTAAGCCCTGCAGAGCCACCCGCCTCGAGTAAAATAGTGTGTTTGCCACTACCCGCCATTTCATATTCAATATCAAAGCCATTTACTTTAACTTTAGCAAGCTCAGCAAACACAGCGGTTGAGGTGATTAATACCCAAAATAGAATCGTTTTTATTATTAGTTTCATATTGTTAAAATAGATTAGTAGTTAGTTTAAGTTTATAACATTATAAATAGAGCGAAAAAACCTTAATGGATGAATTAATCATTCTACTCTTTTTGGAGTTTTTCACCTGACATCTTATACAGCCATGTAACCGTTTATGGAAAAAGGTTGGTAGACTATGGGTTATAAAGTCGCGCCCTGGTACTTTGAATTTGTGATAGTAGGCATTGCCGTTTCAACAATTGGGCTAATGCGATTGTTTAGAGCATTTTGGGGTGTCGGGATAAAAAGAAAGCGCTAGTTAGGAGCTAGAGCTTTTACTTTATAGTTCATGGCATATAGATATTTTTAGCTATTAACTAGAATCCTATATTTAACTAAATCGACATGACTATATAGATTTTTGACACCTTTACCCTCTTCAATGAATCCTACTTCATCGAGGTGTATGCCTGCTGTATTACCTTCTATTACGCGCCCTTTAGCAACCAATACATCATTCTTCATTAGAGATATGATTTTATTATTAAGTTCACCATTCTTATATTCCATTACATTTTCCTTTTTTGATTGAAGATGCAACATATCAGATTAGTCGACATTATAAAAAATAAGATACTTACGTAACCTTAGAAACTTGCGCTGTGCTAATAAGAAGTATGACACCTAATAATAGTTATTTGTTATGCACAAAATGACAGTGTATTTTATTAACGATTAGTGGTTATTATAGCGCGGGTTACTTGTCCAAATTGCGAAGCTAAAGCAACAATTACGTCACGCAAAAAGCAAAGCGCCCATGTGGTTAATTTATATTGCTCGTGTACTAACACTAAAGAGTGCGGGGCTACGTTCCGTATTACCCAATCGTTTGATCACTTCTTAAACCCGCCTTGTAAAACCACTGCGCAATTAGCAGCATCGCTTATTAAAAACCTACCGCGTGAAGAACAATTAGAATTAATTGGTCTATAAACTAAATTCCACACCTGATTACCGTTCAAAATTTCCAATTTTTCAAGTATGTATAAAAAAATAGCAATCAATGATGATTAAAAAAGCAACTAGATTTATTTTTTAAAAGCGTAAATTTAATCTTTCCTTAGTTGATTTTCATTATTATAAATGCTAACCAACAGTATCAGGTTAATACCTACTAACACAAATACGATATCCCAAAGTTATCCACAATGAGAGCGTTTTCTGTCCCTTGCAAAAGATCCTTAATCACATTATCTTGGTGTTGAAGCTGAGATTATCACTACATCTTGTGGTGTTCTTCAGTGGAGGGACTAACACCATACGCCAATATGGTGTTAGTAAAGTCACTTGCTGAGATTCCAGCAAACGCTTATTTGTACGAAAACAGCGTAACGTATTCTGAAATTATCGGCAAGTTAGTTTTATATTTTTTGGAGGGTAAAAAGTTGAAATTCAGCTTATCCTTAGAAATTTCGGAACGAGCAATTATTAATGTTACACACCTAATAATTGCAATCTGTAGCTTGCTAGCAATGTAATTATAAAGGGCTAAAGAAATTTAGCCCTTTATGTTTTCCTTATCTTTATATGATCTTTTCTCTGGAACTGGTGGTTTTTTTAGGTTTAACAACTGAGTTATACACCCGGTTGCGGCGTTTAACGTTTGTGTTTTTTCTTTTAGGTCGGGTACCTTTTTAGCTAACCACTTTGCTGCAATATCTGCCATTGTGGGTAAGCCCTTGGCATTGTTTCGCATGAGTTTAAGTTCTAGGCGTGGGTCTTTATCTTGGCTTAACCAATTTTGAAATAATGGGATATAGTCTTGCACTTCTTTAATGCTAAGCCTCGGATAACGCCCTAGCGTAATAATTACCTGTTTACCACCTACACGACAACGGTAGTGCTAAGTGATAGTCCCCTTAGCAGATACCCTTACACTTAAACTATCTCTATGCGATAATACACACGGTGTTTGATTTTTGCCTAGCAGCTTTATTATTTTCGTTTAACTGGTTGCCATTTAATTTTTTATACACAGTTAGCAAAAAATTTATACGCGAATTTATACACACCATGCAAATATTAAAGTGCTTTCTAAAATAGACAATAAATAACAAAAGCAAATAAAACCCACGAATATATAGGGCTTAAAGAAAGAATGAGCGAACCAACATACTACGAAAACCAAGCAACAATCTATTGGCACGACTACGAAACTTGGGGAGCAAGCCCGCAAAAGGATAAGCCGAGTCAGTTTGCCGGTGTACGCACCGATCTTGATTTAAATATTATTGGCGAGCCGCTTATTGAGTACTGTAAGCCACAAGCGGATTATTTACCGCATCCTGAAGCGTGTTTAATTACCGGTATTACCCCACAAGTGGCGATGCAAAAAGGCTTAGTTGAGGCTGAATTTATTGCTAAAATTCATGCAGAATTTAGCGTACCCAATACCTGTGTAGCTGGTTATAACAGTATTCGCTTTGATGATGAAGTAAGCCGATATAGCTTTTATCGTAACTTTTACGACCCGTACGAGCGTGAATATAAAAACAATAACAGCCGTTGGGATATCATAGATTTAGTGCGTGCCTGCTATGCGCTGCGCCCTGAGGGTATTGAATGGCCATTAAAAGAAGATGGCAGCCCTAGCTTTAAGCTTGAGCATTTAACCGTCGCTAATGGTATTGAACATGCCGCTGCGCACGACGCACTAAGTGATGTAACGGCCACCATTGCACTGGCAAAGCTAATTAAAGAGAAGCAGCCTAAACTGTACCAATTCTTTTTTAGTCTTCGCGGTAAAAAAGCACTCGCTGAAATGGTTGATGTGTTTAATATGACCCCATTAGTGCACACCTCGTCTCGTATTCCAGCAACACAAGGTTGTACCACTTGGGTAGCACCTATGAGTTTTCACCCGGTAAATAAAAACGCGGTTATTTGTTTTGATTTAACCCAAAACCCACAGGTATTACTTGATTTAAATGTAGAGCAATTACGCAAGCGTTTATACACCAAACGTATAGATTTAGCAGAGGGTGATTTACCGGTAGGTTTAAAATTAGTGCATTTAAACAAGTGCCCTATTTTAGCACCTGCTAAAACGCTACTGCCTGAAAACGCTGCTCGCTTGGGTATTGACCGTGAACAATGCTTGGCTAATTTAGCCATTTTAAAAGCCAATACCGAGCTACGTGATAAAGTCACTGAGGTATTTAATGAGCAAGGCGATTACAGCGCGACCACGAACGTAGATTACTTATTATATGATGGCTTTACTAGCCATGCTGATAAAGCTAAATTTGCGATTATTCGTGATGCAAAACCTGAAGACTTGGCAAGTTTAAAGCTTGAATTTGAAGATCCTAAATTTAATACTTTGTTGTTTAGATACCGCGCCCGTAACTGGCCACAAACGCTAAACCAACAAGAGCTTGATCAATGGCGTCAATATTGTCAAAGCAAGTTAATGCATGGCGAAGATCAACCCTCAATCAGCGCACAAGATTTTATGATCACCCTTGAAAACCTAGCGCACGAGCATGATGACAGCGAAAAAAATCTTACAATTTTAAAAGCCTTATACAATTACGCGCAAAGCATGTAATTTGCTTTAGTGTATATAACCCATGAAAAACGCGACCCTTTAGCAAAAAGTGTCGCGTTTTTTGTTACTAGGTAAAAAACCAAAAAACTATCCCAACAAGAGAGGTAAATGAGAAAACATAAAACCAACATTCTTTTTTTAGGTGTATCACTTTCTCTAAAAGCGCAGCGCCTCTTAGCCTCTTTGTGAACAGTTTACTTTTACCAATTACATTACTTTTTATGTAGTGCTTCAATACGCGCTAATAAGCTTGAGGTATCGTATCGACCGCCACCAAGAGCCTGCACATCGGCGTAGTATTGATCGACCGTTGCAGTCATTGGCAGCGTTGCACCATTATTTTTAGCTTCATCAAGGGCAATGCCTAAATCTTTACGCATCCAATCTACAGCAAAACCAAACTCGTACTCGCCTGCCCACATTGTTTTGTAGCGGTTTTCCATTTGCCACGAACCAGCTGCGCCTTTAGAAATGGTTTCTATTACTTTTTCGCCATCAAGCCCTGCTTGTTTAGCAAAATGTAAGCCCTCAGCTAATCCTTGCACTACACCTGCAATACAAATTTGGTTAACCATTTTACATAATTGCCCTGAGCCCGCTTCGCCTAAAAGCTGACTAAAACGGCTAAATGCACTCATGATAGGTTGTGCTTTAGCAAATACCGCTTCGTTACCACCCGCCATTACGGTTAATACCCCATTTTCAGCGCCAGCTTGACCGCCCGATACTGGCGCATCAATAAAGTCGATATGCTGTAAAGCTGCTTTTGCCGCTACTTCACGTGCCACTTCTGCTGAGGTAGTTGTGTGGTCAATTAAAATTGTGTTTTCGTGCATACCTGCTAGCACACCGTCATTGCCGTATACTACTGAACGTAAATCGTCGTCATTACCTACACACATAAATACCATATCGGCATCGCTTGCTGCCTCACGCGGAGTAGGTGCAAAGCTGCCGTCAAAATCTTCGACCCATTTTTGTGCTTTAGCCACCGTGCGGTTATAAACACATACGTTGTGCCCTGCTTTTGCTAAATGCCCTGCCATTGGGTAACCCATTACGCCTAAACCTATAAATGCAATTTTAACTGACATAAAAATGACCTATTTAACTGATAACTTAGAAACATAAGCTCGATTATGTCAATCGGCCGCTAAAAAAGCGAATGAAAGTCTTTTAAAATTTCCCGCATAAGGAAATTAGGTAGGTAACCTATGGATAGCATTTATCAATTTAACGCACAACTTTGTAATAACAGTGATTTTCCTTTGAGCCAGTTAAAAGGAAAAACGGTTCTTATTGTAAATACAGCAAGCAAATGTCATTTTTCGGCGCAATTATGTGCGCTTGAAAAGCTATACCAACAATACAAAAGCGATGGGTTTACTATTTTAGCCTTTCCATGCAATCAGTTTGATAAAAACGAACCATTAGAGGGCATGGCAATAAAAGACTACTATCAAAAACACTTTGCAATTAATTTTGAAGTCTTTGATAAGGTTATGGTGAATGGCCCAGATACACACCCCTTGTTTAGTTATTTAAAATCACATACGCGTGGAATTGCACAAAACCGTGCCATAAAGTGGAACTTCACTAAGTTTTTAATTAATGCTCAAGGACAACTAATTGCGCGCTATGCGCCGCGCACTAAACCAGAGTCATTACACAGCGTAATAACAAGCAGTTTAGGGTCAACGCAGATTATAAAAACAGCAAACACTCGTTTTGGTTAGGCATCTATAATAAAAATGGTTTATGGTAGATGTAACTAGGCTTGGTTTTCACTTAGCCCACTAAGTTAGTAGGATAGTAATAAATGAAAATTGCTTTTTTTAGTGCTCAAAAATACGAGCGGCCTTTTTTTGAACAAAGCTTAACTGGCTTTTCTAACATCGCTATTACCTATTTTGAGCAAAGTTTATCGGCGCACACTGCGGTTTTAGCTAAAGAATTTGATGCGGTATGCGTATTTGTAAACGATTCGGTAGATAAAGCGGTTATTGAGCAACTGGCTATATTTGGGGTTAACACCATTTTACTGCGCTGTGCGGGTTTTAATAATGTAGATTTAGCCGCTGCTAAACAGCATGGTATGCGTGTTCTGCGCGTTCCGGCTTACAGCCCTGAGGCAGTCGCAGAGCATTGTATTGCACTTATGCTTACGCTTAGCCGTAAAACCCATAAAGCTTATAACCGCGTACGTGAAGACAATTTTGACTTAAACGGCTTACTTGGATTTAACTTACATAATAAAACGGTGGGTATTATTGGCTGCGGTAAAATTGGCCAAGCATTGTGTAATATATTAACCGGTTTCGGCGCTCACATTTTAGTGTGCGATCCTAATGCACAAGCTGGTAATTACACAATTACTGATTTAAACACCTTGCTTACACAAAGCGATATCATTTCTTTGCATTGCCCGTTAAACGAGCACACCCATCATTTAATTGACGATGACGCATTTGCAGCGATGAAAACAGGAGTTATGCTAATAAACACCTCGCGCGGTGCATTGGTTAATAGTAAAGCGTGTATTAAGGCACTTAAATCACAAAAACTAGGTTATTTAGGGCTTGATGTGTACGAGCAAGAATCAGAGCTGTTTTTTAAAAACCACAGCGACGATATAAACCAAGACGATATTTTCTCTCGCTTGGTAAGCTTTAAAAATGTATTGATCACCGGCCATCAAGGCTTTTTTACTCAAGAAGCGCTTACAGAAATTGCCAATATCACCTTACAAAATGCATTTGAGGTTACTCAAGGAAATAGCTTAACAAACGAAGTGCTATAGCGCGGCTAAACAAAAAGCAAAAAAGCGAACAAAATATAGTGTTCGCTTTTTTTGTTATCAATAACACATGAGTTGTTGTATTCTAGCCAAACGCAACGTTTGCAAATACTAAGGTCATTAGCACTGGGCAGACAAAACGAATGTACTGAGCAAACCAATAATGTGCACCAGAACTTGCTTGATGAAGCTTATTACCACGCTGCCATAACCAGCCCACTGTAATAAAATAAAACAGTCCCATCAACGGGAGTTGGTATTGGGTAAATACCATAATAACCAAACCAAATAGCCAATCAAAATTAACAATAATAGTACTGGCACAAACAAATACAATGGCGCTAACGGCCCATGTAGCTTTGGTTCTATCAACACGGTGGTTTTCTACTAAAAAAGCCACCGGAATTTCAGTCGATGAAATGGTTGATGTAACTGAAGCAATCGACATCAACACAAAAAATAGTAAGCCAACCAATAAACCAATTTCACCCATGGTGCCAAATAACTCAGGTAATATGGCAAAAATAAGCTGCCCTTCACCAATTAGCTTGCCGTTGCTAAATACTTCAACGCCATTGAACTGCGCCACATATATAGCCGGTATAATTAATAGTCCAGCTAAAAATGCCACGCTGGTGTCGAGTAACGCAACACTTGCAGTCAATTTTGGTAAGTTAGCACCGGGCTTTAAATAAGAGCCATAAATCATCATACAGCCCACACCCAGTGATAATGAGAAAAACGCTTGCCCCATTGCGGCAATAATTAAATCGGGGTCGAGTATTTTACTAAAGTCAGGCACTAAATAGGCCGCAAACCCTTCGCTGGCACCCTCTAAGGTAGCAATGTAAGCAATTAGGCCAACGAGTAAAACAAGTAATAATGGCATTAAACGGCGCGACCAGGTTTCAATTCCTGATTTAACACCTTTTAAAATAATGCTAGCGGTTAAAATAAGCATCAGCGGCGTAAATATAAAATTACGTAGCATAGAGTCGCTATGTAAAAACTCACTCAAGCTCTGCACACCTAAAAAGGTGGTTATAGGCTCTATGGCGTAAGAAAGCATCCAACCTGCCACTATTGAATAAAAGCTTAACATGACAATTGCGCCAGCTAAGCCTATATAACCTGCAGCAGCGCCTACTTTAGGCGCATGGTCTTGCCATGCTTGGCCTAAGGCTTTAACCGGATTAGCTTGGGCTTTGTAGCCTAAATACAGCTCGGTGTATAACGCGGGAAGCGCTAGCAAAAAAATAACAATAAAGTACACCAATAAAAATGCGCCGCCACCATGATTAGCAGCCTGTGTAGGAAAACCCCATATATTGCCTAAACCTACCGCAGCACCGGCTGCTGCCAATACAAAACCAAGTCGACTTTGAAAACCATCACGCACTTGTGTCATACACCTACAAATCTGTTATTATTTTATCGAATGTGAATTAAACCATATTTAAGGGCGACTGAGTAATAAAAATGTACTTAGCGCGCATAACAGCAAACAACCGCTCACAAACTATCCAGCTTATAACGATAACTATGTAATCGGTATTCACTTTTAACGAGCAATAATGAGTTCAGCTTACTTCGACAATCAGTTATTACAAACCCCGCTTGCTGAGAATAATAACCACACCATTTTATTATTTGATGCCAGCCAATTGCAGGTTGATGAGCTAACACTTACACAGTTTTTAAGCCCATTTGAATTAAGTGTCATCGCGCGTCGTAAAACGCCCCAAGCAAAGCAAGAATATGTAGCAACGCGGCTGTTACTAAAATATTTAGTCAAAAGTGTATTACCTAGCAGCAGTAATATAACGCTTGATAAAATCAGCTCTGAATTTAATCAACAAACCAGTAAGCTTGAGCTAAATATAAATAACAACCAGGTGTATAGTTGCTGTGTGTCACACTCTCATGGTTTGGTAGGCGTGGCGCTAAATATTGATCATTCGCTATTTGGTTTTGATATAGAAAAAATCAGTTTAAAACGGCCATTTGAAAAACTCGCAAAGCACTTTTATGATGCTGCAGAAGTGGCTCTTATAACTAAGCAACCATGCACAGCTTCTAAAGCGGCGACATTTTTTAGACTTTGGACTTTAAAAGAGGCGTTAGCAAAAGCAACCAGCCGCCCTATTGCCCAGCTATTAAGCCCCAATGTATTTTGTGAGCTTGGCAACTCGCAATTAAGTGCAACTAGTACCGCATTAACAAATGATGTAAACGAGCAGTTTGATATTAGCGTTGTGGCAAAAAAAAGCACCGACTGGCAGTGCTCATTTATCTCATTTGCAGCGTTAAGCAGCAAGCTCGCCTTCAAGTAGTCGGCTATGAATAGCTTGGACCACAGCATCAGACTCACTTTGCTCGACTAAAAAGCACAGGTTGTGTTTACTCGCACCATGGCAAATAAGACGAATGTTAAATTCGCTCAACACCTGCATTAAATTCATTTCGTGCTGACGCAATACAATTTCAGACCCAATAAGTGCTACTAGGGTTAAATTGTTCTCAACCGATACATGGCAAAACTCAGCGAGTTTATCTAAGCATTCTTGATCTAGCTCTGGGCGTGATGCATTAGGCGCGTTATCAAGGGTAATAGCTACACTAATTTCAGAGGTAGTAACCAAGTCTACCGAAATATTACATTCACTTAAAATAGTAAAAATACGCGCTAAAAAACCACTCGCTAATAGCATTTCAGGGCTTTTAAGGGTTAATAATATTTGATTTTTACGTTGCGTGACCGCACGAATACCAGGTAGCTGAGATTTTTCTCGTTCAATCCAAGTGCCACCACGCTCTGGCTCTGTGCTTGAGCCAACAAACACATTTATATGGCTGCGACTGGCTGGCAAAATTGTAGCCGGATGCAGCACTTTAGCGCCAAAAGTGGCCATTTCTGCCGCTTCATCAAAGCTTAAACGCGCAATAGGTGTGGCTTTTACACACAAACGCGGATCGGTGCTAAAAATACCCACTACGTCGGTCCAAATATGCACACTTTTAGCGTTAATTGCTTCAGCTAACAAGGCGGCACTGTAATCAGAGCCACCGCGACCTAGTGTGGTAGTTACATTGTTTTCATCGCTGCCAATAAAGCCCTGAGTAACAATTACATTGTTCTCTAGTAAAGGAATTAAATGCTCTTTAGCTGCAAGCGCTGTGGCGGCTACATTAGGCGTGGCTTTACCAAATTGGCTATCGGTTTTAAGCACCTGGCGAACATCAAAACGCTGCGAATTTAAGCCCTTTAAGCGCAATACTTGAGTAAATAAATACGACGATAAACGCTCGCCAAAGCTGAGTAACTCATCGTGTTGCTTCTCTGTTGTCAGTATTTGATGTGCCAGTGTTTGGAAGTCATCGAGGGTGTTATTAAAACCAAGCGCTAAATCATCATCTAGGGTCAGATCAGTTAAAATTGCCTGCTGAATAGCAAGTACACCGTCAACATGCTGTTGACGTTCAGCGGCATCAATATCGGCTTTGCAAAGTGCCACCAAGTGATTAGTTACACCGGCGCTGGCGCTCACTGCAACAATTCGAACGCTGTTATCGTTTACAATGATTTCGCTACAACGGCTCATCGCCTCAAAGTTAGCAACGCTGGTGCCACCAAATTTGGCAACAATGTAATCTGATTTTGTGCACTGTGAACTTTGTGGCACTGATTGGGTAGTCATTTCGTCTCCTTTCGCGGCATCCAAACCGCAATAAAACAAGAAGAACTTGGCAGGAAATAAAGATAAGAAAAATCTACTGCCAGAAGCTCTCCACCTAAATTGGTGACAGTTTTGAGGATTCAGCCCCATAAACCGAAAAACAATGGTAACGACCCATTATTTTCCTCGGCGAGTACTTCCCTCCTTAATGGTCGCAGGCTGTCGTTGCCTCACATTAAGTACCTAAGTATCGCACCTCTTCTGAATGTATTATTAACCTGTGGCTAATAAAACAAAACCGCACTAAGAGTGCGGCTTTGAAAGTTATCGTTTAGACGTCTAGCTGTCAAGTCGTTTTATTATAAAATCAAATAAAACTACCCATAAAGTAAGAGCCAGCATAACCAAAGGTGTAACACACTAACAAATACAACGACAAACGAAGGTAACTTGCAAAAGTAAGTTCTTTAACCTTACTCATAGCAATAATACCAGCCGCCGAACCAATGATCAGCATTGAACCACCCACACCGGTTGCATACGTAAACGACAACCAATGCTGTTGACTCATTACAATGTCGGCTTTTAGTAACGCAGCCGTTAGTGGCACGTTATCAACACCGGCCGATAAAATACCCATTAAGTAGTTAGCGTACTCTGGCGCCATCACTGTATACAGGTTTGTAAATTGGCTTAGCACGCCCACTTCTTTTAATGCGCCAACAAGTAATAACACACCTACGAAAAACAGTAAGGTGTCGTACTCTATGTCACGTATAAAGTCGATCATATCTTTATTGATGTCTTTTTTGCGCATTAAAAATTGCGCGACTAAAAACATAATAGACAGGCCGAGTAAAAAGGTAAGTAACGGCGGCACACTATATAAAACACTTAAAGTAAGGGTAGAAATAACGGTAGTGAAGAAAATGACAGCGATAGTAATGTCGGTTTTTTCAATGCGTTTAAATTTAGTCTTTTTAAACTCTAACTGCTTGTTCATACCAATTGATAACAAGGTAGCCAGTAATAATACGCTTAATAATGCAGGCACAATTAACAATAATAAGTGACTAATAGTCACTTTACCATCAAGGAAAATCATTAACGTGGTTACATCACCTGTGATAAGTGAAACACCACCGGAGTTCACTGCAAATACAATTAAGGTGGCGTACTTAACTAGTTTTTTGGCTTCAAGCTTTAATGACATGATAACAGCCAAGGAGATCAGTGTAGCTGTTACATTGTCGGAGATAGACGAAAATACAAATGCAAAACACCCTACCAAAAACATTAGCTTTCGTTCACTAATACTGGTTGGCATTATCCGGTTCACAACATTTTCAATAAGTCCCTTGGAGTTTAAATAGGCAACAAAGGTCATTGCGGCCATTAAAAACAGCCATAAGGAAGCAATTTCTAAAATATTGTGGTCAAGGAGGGTTTGAATCGTTTCAGGGCTTTGCCCATTAAGAGGAAAAATAAAGGAGATAATCCAACAAAGTGTACCAAAAAATAATGTCGTTTTGGCTTTGTTTACGTGAATCACATCCTCAATAACGATAAGCAAGAATGCAATCGCTATCAGCGTCAGGATAATCGAGGAAACCATGATATTAAACAACCTTCGGGTTTAAGTAAAAATTGAAACCATGTAAAAAATAGAGGTACACACTCTATGTGCCTATATTCGGCGCGGATACTATCACTAAGCGAGTGTAAAAACTATTATTAAATCGTCGCAAAAACGAATACCATATAAGTTCAAGAAATATAAAATAACGAATACTAGGATGTTGTAACGCCTTATGATCCCAGCTAAAAAGCTACTTAATACCCTCACTGAGCATTGGGGTGTATTAGAGCTATTATTTAAACGCTTTAAAATGGCCGACTTTAGTATTAAAGATTTACAAAATGCCATAAAACAAAAGCAACCGACGTGGAATAATGAGCGTATTTATAAAGAAACCAATCGGTTATTAAATCAAGAAATCATTATTCCCTTGGCTAAATCGTCACAACTAGAAATTAACCGTGCCATTGCGGACTTTGCTACCTTTTTACTTCAAGAAGAACATTTAGGCTTAGCACAAGAAATTAGTGTATTGGTTGATGATTTAGCTCGCTTAGGTAACCGGCTATCTAATGCCGGTGAAATGGAAGATTTTGATGATTTACGTCGCTTTAGCCGCATTATGGATGATCGGGTTCGTAAAATAATTAAGCTGTTTTTACATAACGAAAACGCCATTTTAAATATTGTTGAGCAAGCCAAATCAAATAACGCGGTGCAATCGCTGCAAAAGCGCTACAAAGCCGTCATAGAAGCGTTTGATGAATATATAGAACCCATGCTAGAAATGGTCGATATTAGAGGCGACTTTCATGCCTGTTTTACTCTAATTGAGCAACAAATTAGCACCCAAATAGAACATATTGAACGCTCAGGCAAGGCGTACAGTGATAAACGTATGCTTGAGCAATTACGTACTCGTATTCTCGAAATGCATCTAGTTGGCCGGACAAGCTTACGTAAAAGTGCCGATATGCTAATGCCACTGCGTGAAGAGTTGCGCCGTAATAACCTTATTACCCGCCAAGCGGCAAAAGTATTAGGGCTAATTCGTAAAAACGGGGTGGATAATATGCTCAGCGCCGTGCAACCCCATTTTGTAAGCGATGCGCAAAAGTATTCATTGGGTCAACAGCGTCATATTGTTGCCTATATGGCAAGCTTAGCTGAGTTTGAACACCACGAATATCAGCTACCAGAACAAAATGATGTGCCCGCGTTTGTCACGCCAAACATTCCTGACTATCACGATGTAAAAGCGCAATTTACCAAACGCTTTAAAAAGCAGCGTAAAAAACCACAGCCTTTGCTGCAATTTTTAGATGAAAGCTATCCTGAGCTTGAAGCCGATGAAATGCTGTTTTTGTATCAAAAGTTGGTAAGCGATAGCACCCTAGAAATTAGCCAAAGCGATAAAAAAGCCCGCGTTAACATTGCAGGCCAGCACTTTAATTTATATCCCTTTAATTCAGAGCCTCAGGCTGATAAAGCCGAGCACGAGTAATCACCATGACCCATATAAACTTAGATGAGCTTTCTCACTTACAAGCCATTAATAAAAAATTAGTCGCCGGTTACCACATTTGCGAACAAGACACCGTAATGTGGCAAGAGCTTGACCAACAAATAGACGCTTATACTGCCTTATTTACAGCACTAGGCCACGAGTTAAAACACGATAGCCGTGGTTTTTATTATTTTGCCAGCGATGAAAGCACCCCAAACATGGGTAAGATTTCCCGCGCTGTAGCGCTCACTATTTACATTTTAATAGAGCATTTTGCCAATACAGGTAAAGACCCAATGCGCGCATTATTTGACGAGCCAAACGATTTAGAGCTCATGCAAACCTTGGTGCAACTTAATAAACATTTATTTGATCAGCTTGAGATATTTTCGGGTTCTGACTTACGAAAAGATGTGTATTTACGCATGGTACGTTTAGGCCTTGCCCGCGAAGTAGAAGGTGGCTTTATGTTGCAAGCCCCTATTCACCGCTATATTGATGCCTTAATGGAAGTAAACGAAGAGACCTTTATTAGTGAGGACGAGCAATGAAAAATTTATACGGACTGAGTAAACTCGCCCTACTAAATACCGCAGGCTATGCAAAATGTGTGATCCCACTGGATAAAAGTAGCTCGATTTGTGCCCCTAACAACACAGGTAAAAGCTCAGTAATTAATGCACTGCAATTTCCGCTAATTAACGATTTACGCCTAACCGAGTGGGATGGCCACGATTTAGATGAAACCCGTAAGTTTTATTTTTCATCAGATCAATCGTACATTTTATTGCAAGCCGATTTGCCCCATGGCTCAGTCGTCATTGGCGTAGCCGGCTTAGGTAAAATTGCCGGTTATGCACACCAATACTTTTGCTATCAAGGTAAGCTTGATTTAGCCCAGTACACCCAAGGCAATACCATTATTAAGTTTACCAAGCTGTTTAATCACTTAAAGCAGCAAGGTTACAACCCAATAGAGCTTAAAGCACAAGAGTTAAACGCCCTACTGACAGGCGGAGCAACGCAATTTGACGGTGAGATCAATTTAAAAATGATCCCCCTTAACAACGTTCAAGACTCTGCAATATACAAAGAAATATTTCGTCGTATTCTTAATTTACATAAATTAGGCGCAAACGACGTTAAGCGCTTTATGCTCCGTGTGTTTGAACGCCATATGTCAAATTCTAAGGTCGACTTTTACGAGGTTTGGCGCCGTTCGTTTGATAAAGTAAACCGCGCAAAACGTGAATTAAAAGCCCTTGAGTCAATGCAAGAGCCCATAGCCGCCCTTGAATCTATGCTTGAAAACCAAACCGTTCTTAAAGGTAAACTGGCCGCTTATGCACCAAAAATTGACCAAGCACTGATTGATTTTGATGCTTACCAAGAAGAGCAACTAAGCGAGCTCAACATCGCCCTTGAAGACATTGAGCACGAAAAGCACGAGTTCGAACAAAAGCAAGGGCTATACGTGCAACAATCGCGCGATATAGAGCGCAAGCAAACTCAAATTGAACAATGGTTTTTAGATTTCAACGCCCTTAAAAGTGAATTTGAGCTGGTTAATAAAGCCACTATCAAAAGCAACCTAACGCAGTTAAAAAATGACTACGAGTCGTTGTCACACTCTATTACGAGTGCTCAAGGGCAAAGTCTGCACACCCTTGATTACCGTATTGGTGAAACACAAAAACAAATTAAGAGCTTAAAGTTACAACTTAAAAACTTAGAATTTAATTTATTCACCCGTATGCGTGAAGACTTATCACTTAAAGAAGTAGAAGAAATATCGCGGCTATTGAACCCCGATCTTCTCTCCTTTGCCACCACCAGTAATGGCGATATAACCATTGATGACGAAGACGCCTTTGGTGAATTTTTATCACAGCTGAGCGAAAATGTTAAAGGCGGTATACTCACCCTACCTGGTGCCAGTATTAAACTTAAAAAGCTCTCACCAGTACAAATGCAAAGCGGCGAAAATAAAGAGCAACTGAGCGCTCAGTTAACCGCGCTTGAGCAATCATTAAAAGAGTTTAAACAACAGCGCGAAGTGGCCGCCAATGTTGCTGATAAACAAAAAGAAAAAGACGCGCTATACGAGGAGCTTATGAGTGCAGAAAGTGCACTTAAACGCTTAGAGCAATTTGAAGTGATGCAACAGTCAGTTGACGCCCAAGCAATGCTAAAAGAGCAGCTTTTAGCCGAGCGCGAACAAGTTGACGATTACCTACAAGATATTCAAAAAAACAGTGGCTCAATTGCTGATAGACGCTCGTTAATCAAATCAAAACAAGCGCAAATTAATCGTCAAACAGAGCGCTTACGCCAAGTTAAAACTGAGCGTATTGACCACACTTTAGATTTATACAGTGGTAAAGTAACGCCTTACATGATTGATATAAAAATCGATTTTGATAATTTAAGCGATTTAATTCATCACTTTAATAAGGACTGCCAAGAGCTACGTAATTTCGATATAAATGTACGTAATACCTATATGCATATTTATAATGCCGGTATCACTAAGTTTGATAACGAAAACGATGAGTTTAGTAAATATCAAAAGCTTATTAGCGCGTTTCATAACATTGATAACGAGCGCGATGCAGTTGAGCGCCAAGGTCGCGTTGCCCTCACCGAAGTAGCCGCTACAATTAAAGGACTGCGCGAAGATTTAGACCGCTTACGCCGTGAAATGAATAGCTTTAATAAAGGCATTAGCCAGCACCGCATCTCAAACCTGCAAGCGTTTAAAATTAATATTATCCCGCGCAAAATGTTGGTAGATAGTATTGATACCATTATCAGTACCTCTAACCAATTTGAACAAGGCGATACCCTAGATTTACTCAGCCAAGAACCTTATAGCGAGAGCGCGGTAAACGAGGCAAAAGATCATTTAATTAAACTCGCCTCAGACAAAGCAGGTCTGACCCTCACCGATTTGTTTGATATTCGTTTTGAAGTGGTTAACCGTGCAGGTGAAACCGAGCACTTTGAAAAGATAGACTCGGCTGGCTCAAATGGTACACGTATCACCATTAAGCTATTATGTGGCATGTTGTTTATTCGTTATTTATTAAGCGATCAGGAACAAAACTTATACCGTATACCTATTTATATAGATGAAGCGGCTGATATCGACCCGCAAAATCAAAAGGCAATTATAGAAACTGCCCTGAGCTTTGGCTTTGTGCCAATATTTGCCTCGGTTAAACCGCAAATAAGTTGTGATTATATTGTGCCAATTCGTTCAGTAAAAGACGGCGCACAAAACTGGGTAGATGAAAAAGATTGGATTGAGGTTGAACATAAATCACCTCAGCTAGACTAAGAATTAATTGGCTATTCATCTTAGCCAGTTACACTTATTTTATAGATTTTAAATTACCCTCGCCCATGGTAGTTTAAACAAACGCACTTTATTGGAGCAAACGGAATGAAACACATATTTATTGTCGCAGCACTGGCATTACTAACCGCCTGTACACAAACGCCCGATTGGGATTACGATAAATCAGCAAACTTTAGTAACTACAAAACGTTTGCTTGGGTAGAAAACGCGAGTCTAACCAAAGACACGAATAACTACCAAATCAGTGGGCTTATGGAAAAACGCGTTCGCAATGCGGTAAACAACCAACTAAGCCAACAATTAGGTATGCAATTGGTTGATGTAGCGCAAGCTGATGTACTTGTTAATTACCATGCAAGTGTAGATAAAGAGCTTGAAGTTGACAGCTTTAACGTAGGCTACGGTGCGCGTTGGGGTTACTGGGGCACAGGCTTTAACCACGATGTAAGCGCACGCGAATATGAAGTAGGCACATTAGTTATCGATATTATTGATCGTGAGTCAAACCAATTAATTTGGCGTGGTGCTAAAGATGGTCGTTTAAAGAAAAAACAAACCCCATCACAACGTGAAGCCGCTATTAAGGAAACGGTTGCCAATATTTTAAGTAACTTTCCGCCTAAAGCGCAGCAATAAACTTTAATTGATATTTAAAAGCCCGCATGTTTGCGGGCTTTTTTATGGCTTAAAGACTGTTTACCTATAAAGTAATAAGTTACACATTAACAAGGTGATAGCTCAATGCTATAGTAATCATGTTACAAGGATAAAGCTTAATCAATAAGACGTTTAGTAAACGTTGTGTTTAAAGTTGTGAGATAAATTAAAGGATTAAAATGAAAGAAACGTGCCCAAATTGTAAAAGTAATTTTGCAGCTAAAGATATAAAAAATATTAACAAAAATAGTATTTTTATTGAAAAACAATGCCCTTCTTGTCAAACATGGTTTTGTTCGAATAAAACACTCACGATTATAAAAATTATTGGTATTTTTTTATTGTTAATAACCAGCCTATTAAATATCTTCAATATTAAAAGCCAATACAGTCTAATGTTTTCAAGCATTGGCTTGGTAGGAATACTGGTAGCAATCATTATTACTTTTTTTGGCCAAAATGAAGCAATCAAAAAATAAGAAACCAAAAGTAAAATATGTAGATATCAGTAATACGAGAATGCTATTGAATCAAATCTCATTCTCTTTAGTCTTTTGGGCTTTGGGGTTATTACTTATAATAATCGCAGGAAAATCTATATACGACGGTTATGTTCATACACCAACAGATTATCGAGTGGAGTCTGAGGTTTATTTTTTCTCGACCTCTCCATTTGCTTATCTTTTTAACCTTCTTTTTTACTTAGGAACTGGGATCTACTTTTTAGCTGTGCCCTACCTTTCTAGAGATAAGTTTCCTCGAAAAAAGAAAAAGCCTAATAAATCTAAAAAAAAAGCATAAACGAGGTAACAGCTAATTTTAGCTTTATTAGTTACCAGTCTTTTTTATTCAAATACTCCCCAATGAAGTTGTTATTTATACTTGTGTAATAAATCAAGTGGGATATGGCAATAATCATCAGGGTGATTGGTTAAACGGTCTTGATGCTCAGGATCGCTAGGGACATAATTAGTCAATGGCGCTACTTGTACCGCTATTTTTTCAGCATCATCACGCTGGCTAATATAGTCTTTGGCGATGTTTAAATGATTGCTGTCTTGGCTAAAAATGGCGGTGCGGTATTTTTCGCCTACATCGTCACCTTGTTTATTGATACTGTATGGGTCAATAATCTCAAAAAAATAGCCAATTAATTCATTTAAGGTTACTTCTTGGGCATCAAAGGTTATTTTCACGCATTCGGCATAGCCATCGTATTCACCTTGTGTTGTGTTACTCGTGCCGTTGGCACGCCCCGCCTCAGTAGTCACTACTCCAGGTAAATACCTCATAAACTCTTGCACGCCCCATAAGCAACCACCAGCAAAATAAAGTGTGTGCTGATTTAATGAATGACTCGATTGTTGTGTTTGCATAATAAAGTGACCAATGTAAATAATTTATAGGTTGCAGAGTTACTATTTTGTAACGCTAGGTTTGATTATCAAATGCAGTTTTTTATCATTAATGTACAATAGCGCCCAAAATCACCCTAGCTTAGTGAGCTTACCTTATCATGTGATAAAAATGATAAGGTATTTAATTTTTAGCGTCATTGCATAAAATGAGAATAATGATATGAATCGTGCCCCGCACCTTATAATACCGGCCGTACTAGCCAGTATTTCAACTGTTGCTTATGCAGAGCAGAGTAAAGAAACAGCAACCATAGAAAAAATAACAATTGAAGCGTCACCCACTGCCAATACCTTACCAGTAGGCACTTTTGATTCACCTATTTCAAATTTAGAATACGACCCGCGTGTTGACTTGCAATCACGCAATATGGCTGAAGCACAAGCTGATGTAACGATACGCGGTGGTATTTTTGAAAATACCGGCTTTAGAGTCGGTAGTGCAACCCTACTTGACCCGCAGTCTGGTCACTACTTTGCAGAAATTCCTATTGCACCACAAATGCTAACGGGTGCCAGCGTATTAACCGGAGCCGATAACGCACTTTATGGCATGAATAGCTCTGTGGGTACTGTGTCGTTTGCTTGGAAACCAATAACAACCGGTGGCAGTGTCTCTTTGGGCGCAGGCTCAAATGACTTTAACTTACAAACAATTCATGCAGGTTTGAGTTCTCCACTTGAAGCAAACGCTAATTGGCATATTGGTTTTGAAGGTGAATATTCGCACTCACAAAGTGATGGTTCAATTGATTTTGGCGACCATGATTTTACCCGTACTTCTGGCAGAGTGCAGTTAACTGGGAGCGATTCACAAACTGATTTATTTTACGGCTTACAAGAAAAGTTTTTTGGTTGGCCAAACCTTTATACCCCATTTGGTGTCAATGAAACCGAAGACTTAGAAACTCAATTATGGATGCTCAACCATAAACAAGCCTATGCTACCAACAGTGAATTTGAAGTATCCGCTTATTACCGCGAGCATAACGATCATTATGTTTATTCAAGAGAAAACCCAAGCGCGTTCCAAGCATTTCATGAAACACAAGTAAAATCATTGGCTATTTCAGGTCGTCATGCGCAAACAAAGTCAGTTGCGGTTAATTACTCGGCGCAATATATAGAAGATAGTATTGACTCCACCACCCTTGAAAATAACTTTACTTCACGTAACTACTTTAAGATTAGTTTATTACCAGAATACAAAACATCCCTTGCAAGTGATCAGCAACTAACTGTACGTTTAGGGGCTACATTTGATAACACCAGTCGTGATGATTCCGAGCTATCGCTAATTGGTGATGTTAGTTTCAATACCCAAAATAACGATGGCACTGAGCGAACATTGTATTTATCGTATGCCGAGGCAAGCCAAGTAGCAGGCTACACCGCCATTGGTGGCAGTGAATCAGGTGGTTTGTTTAGAAGTAACGCTAACCTTGAGCGTGAAACCACCAAAAGCTTAGAGCTGGGCTTATTGCTTGAGCAACAAAGCTGGCAACTCAATTCAGCGCTTTTTTATCGTAAAGATAACAACCTAACCGATTGGACATTTAACTTTGATTCAAGCTCTGCACGATTTGCACAGCCTGTTGATATTGATACTACAGGCCTTGAGTTTTTAGCCACTAAACAATTTGATAACGCAGAAATTATTGCCAGCTATGCGTACTTACATAAAACAGAAACCTACGGCGCTGAAAATATTGACGCTAGCTTTTATGCCTTAAATTTTCCTGATCATCGTGTAACACTCGGTGCGATTTGGAACCCAATGGATATATTAGAGTTTCGTGTAGATAATGAGTGGCGTAAACAGCATAACAATGCGCTGCGCCGTTCAGGCGACGAAGCGCTATTTACTCAGCTGACGGTAAAAATAACTCCGCCAGCTGTGCCTAACTTCTTTATTAGTCTTGCGGCTGATAACTTGTGGGATGAGTCGTTTGAAGAAATTCCAGGTACGCCAGGGCGCGGCGAGCAATATACACTAAGTGCCACGTATAGCTGGTAACTTTATCGCTCAGCGAGGGCTTACTCCACGCTGAGCTTATCTTTTAAGTTAAAATAAGACACAGACCAGTAGAAAGCTGAATTAGAAATTTCATTTCGCAGCCCTCCCTAAGTACTCTAAAAGCGCAGAATCCCCTCCTCTGTGTACATGCATAATTGAAATAGTATGAGCAAAGAGAAGTGAATGAGAAATCACTAGTAACTAAGCCAAATAACTTTATGTCTAAGTCACTCACTCTTAAAGCGCAGCGCCTCTTCGCCCTCTTTGTGCATTTATAATTAAAAAATTATGAACTGAGAGAATTAAATGAGAAATAAATGAGGTAACACTAGCGACAATGTAAAGTAGATACGTAATTTTCTTCTCTGAGTATGGGTTTTAGAAACACAAAGTAAGTGTCTACACTTTTCAAACGTATTAATTGTAAATATATGTGTATTTAATACAATAAATTAGGTTAATTGCTCTAATTCGGTAATTAACGTTAATGCTTGCTCATTGGTTGTCCCGCATACATCTAACGTGGCACTAAAGTCACTGCACACTTTTGGGCGCGACTCATCACCAAATAGCTTGCATAAATTACGTTCATCCAGCTGAATACAACGTTCTCCGGCCTTTTTACCGTTTGGCATACCTGGAATTGGCGAGCTAATACTCGGCGCAATACAACATGCTCCACAGCCTAAACGGCACGCCATTGATTGTGTTTTCATTCTAACCTCAGTAATAAATTTCAATTGTTTTGTTGCTGCTTTGTACATAAATAGCGTGTTTCGTTCTATTTGTAACCGCTTTGTGCAATGACTTGTTACATCTTCAAACACACTGTAAACACTTTATTGCGTATCATTAGCCCATCAGCACAATTTATGAAGGAATGCCCTGTGGCGACTAAAAAACAAATAATACTTCCGATCGCGGTCCTTGTTGGTGGCATTGGCCTCGCAGCAGGCTTTTCTGCAATGAAAAAGCCACCAGAAGAAAAGCCCCCCCAAGACATGCGCCCTTTGGTTGCAGCACAACCAGTCCACCTTGATGCAATTACCCTCGATGTAAAATCGTACGGTATTGTGCAACCAAAAGACCGCACTGAATTGATTGCTCAGGTGAGTGGCCAAGTTATTTCAGTTGCAGGACAATTTGTTGAAGGTGCCTTTGTAAAGCAAGGCGACATTTTAGCACGAATTGATCCAAATGATTATGAAGCTGATTTAATTGAAGCAGAGGCAGGCCTTGCCCAAGCAAGCTCAGCACTCGAAATTGAACGCGCACAAGCGCATGTTGCTAAAGCCGAATGGGAACGCATTAAAGCAGACTCAAGCGATGTTACTGCATCAGCACTGTATTTACGTAAACCGCAATTAGCAGAAAAAATGGCGCGATATCGCTCAGCCCAAGCAAGTGTAAAACGTGCTAAACGTAATTTAGAACGCACATATATTAAAGCTCCCTACGATGCGATTATAAACGAGCGCAGCATTAGTTTAGGCTCTGTAGTTAATCCTGGTAATAGCTTTGGCTCTCTTAGTTCAACTGAGGTCGCCGAGGTGCGTTTACCTGTTGCCGATAAAGAGCTGCAATACCTTAATAATAGTGGCATAGGCGCAACAGTTGAATTTAATGCACAATACGCAGGTAAAGAAACTACATGGCAGGCTAAAGTGGTACGAAGTGAAGGTGTGATTGATCAAAAAAGCCGAATGAGTTATTTGGTTGCCCAACTTCAAACCCCATATGAAGGGGTTCAGCCACTTCGTTTTGGCTCATATATAAACGCTACAATTGAAGGTCGCGCCGTTAATGGCGCTATTGTTGTTCCTCATCATCTGGTTAAAAATAATAAAATTGCAGTGTTAAACGATGATTTAACTTTGTCATTTAAAACACTCAATATTATTCGCGAACAAGATGGCATGGTCATCGCAAATCAAGGCTTAGCAGAGGGAGAACAACTGATAACTTCTGCTCTTGAATACCCTAGCGAAGGAATGGCAGTAAAAATTGAAGACACTGTGACCAAACCAGACGTTACTCAACTTGCATTAAAAGGAGAGTAAACGATGACCACAACTGATGAAAAAGGGTTAATTGCGTGGTTTGCGCGTAACCCCGTTGCAGCTAACCTAATCATGATTTTTATCTTGATTGGTGGGTTGTTAACCGCGCTAACCATTCGTAAGCAAGCATTCCCTCAATTTGAAAGTAACTGGGTAAGTATTCAAGCTGTTTACCCTGGTGCCGCACCACAAGAAGTGGAAGAAGGCATTACTATAAAAATTGAAGAAAACCTTGAAGGAACCGAAGGTATAAAGCGTTTAATCACTTATTCTAATCGAGGCTATGCACAAGCCTGGGTTGAGATTGAAGAAAAATATGACGCCAAAGAAGCGCTAGATGAAATAAAAGCGCAAGTAGATTCAATTAATACGTTTCCTGCGGGTATGGAACGCCCTGTTGTTCAGCGTGAAAAATTTCAGCAAGAAGTAATGATACTCGCGCTTTATGGTGATATGAGTTATTACCAATTAAAAGAACTTGGCAATGATATTAAAGATGAATTGCAAAACCTTCCTCATGTAAACCTAGTTGATTTTTACAGTGGCTTAGACTACGAAATTGGTATTGAAATTAGCCCTGATAAACTTCGCGAATATGGACTCACATTTAGAGATGTATCTAATGCGGTACAAAGCTTTTCTACTAATATGTCGGCGGGGCAAATTCGCTCTGATACTGGCTACATTTCGATGCGTGTCGAAAAGCAAGCCTATCGTGGCGGTGAATTTGAAAAATTACCGCTAATTACATTACCAGACGGTGCTCAAATTAAATTAGGCGATGTAGCCACCATTAATGATGGCTTTGAAGAAGGCTTACTATATTCTAAATACAACGGCAAAAATTCACTGTCGTTTGAAATTGATGCCTCAAAAGATCAAGACATTACCGTTGTTGCTAAAGTCCTTAAAAAGTACCTAGCAGACAAAGCAAATCAACTTCCTGCAGGCGTTAAGTTATCACCCATCGTTGATTTAACATACTACCTTGAAGGTCGCCTCGACATGATGGTCGATAATATGGTGTGGGGCGGTATTTTAGTTATGCTGGTATTAGCGCTGTTTTTACCACTTAGATTAGCGTTTTGGGTAATGATGGGCCTCCCAGTGTCTTTCTTAGGGGCATTCTTATTTATGCCTATCGGCTTTTTAGACATTACTATTAATATGGTGTCTTTGTTTGCCTTTATTATTGTTTTAGGGATTGTGGTTGATGATGCCATTGTTGTAGGTGAGTCGGCCAGTGCTGAAATTGAAAAACATGGGCACTCACTTAACAACGTTATTCGTGGTGTAAAACGTGTAGCCATGCCAGCAACCTTTGGTGTACTAACCACTATTGCTGCATTTTTACCTCAAGCAATGGCTTCAGGGCCGAGCGCTGCGTTTTCGAAAGCAATTGGTGTAGTGATTATTTTATGCTTAATTTTTTCACTGATTGAATCAAAACTAATTTTACCTGCACACATCGCAGCAATGAACCCGCGTAAGCCTAATCCTAAAAACCCATTACATAAATTACGTAATGCAGTTGATAGTGGCTTAAAGCATTTTGTTGAACATTATTACACTCCATTTATCGGTCGTTGTATCCATTATCGCTATACCGTGATTATTGGCTTTTTATGTATTTTAATTGTCAGTGCAGGACTCTTTGCCGGTGGAATGGTTAAATTTGTACCAAATCCTAAAATTCCGCATGATTTTCCGCGTATATCGCTAGAAATGAACCTTGCCTCTTCTGAGCAAGCCACGCTTGAAACAGCGCGTAAAATAGAAAATGTATTACTGAGCGTCGATAAAGAACTAGAGCAGCAGTATGGCCAATCTATGATCCGTGATTTGTCTGTTAGTCTGCGTGGTCGTACTAATGCGAGTATTATGGCCATTTTAGTAGAGCCTCACTTACGCCCAATCGATACCTTTGAGCTAAGCACTATGTGGCGTGAAAAAATGCCACCGCTACCGGGGCTTAAAACACTCACCATTCAAGATAGTATTTTTGGTGGTGGTCGTGATGATGGCGACGTTAGCTTTAGACTCGAAGGAAAAAATGCCGACGAGTTAAAAGAGGTATCTAGCAAACTAAAAGCTAAGTTACAAAGTATGGAAGGTGTAGGTGATGTAAATGACTCACTGCAAAGTGCCACCGACGAAGTGCAACTTGATTTAAAACCACTTGCTTACAGTATGGGCTTAACCCTTGCTGATGTGGCCTCTCAAGTAAGCTTTAGCTATTACGGCCTTGAAGCACAGCGTATTCTGCGTGAAGGTGAAGAAATCAAAGTAATGATTCGTTACCCGCAAAGCGAGCGTAACTCAATAAGCAACATTCAAGATACGCGTATTATCACTCCTGCGGGCGCTGAAGTTTCTTTGAGTGAAATAGCTATAGTCAAGCTAGTTGACGGCGTAAGCAGTATCAGACGTGAAAACTCAAATCGTACTGTTAATGTGTGGGCTGCGGTTAATAGTGACGAAGTAGAGCCATTTGCCATTGCACAAGAAATTCGTGATGTTTACTTACCGGCACTGCTTAAAAACTACCCTGGTGTAAAAAGTAATGTTGCTGGGCGTATTCAAGAAGAGATGGAAAGTGCTAATGAACAACTACGTGATTTTGCAATCTCATTAATGATTATTTTTGCGCTACTGGCCATCCCGCTTCGCTCATATTCTCAGCCACTGATCATTATGTCGGTGATCCCATTTGGTGTTGTGGGTGCTATGTTCGGTCATATGGCTTTAGGTATGACCATGAGCGGGCTATCAATGTTCGGCATTATCGCTGTAGCCGGTATAGTGGTTAATGATTCGCTTGTTATGGTGGATTTTGTAAACAAAGCCCGTGCAGAAGGTGTGGCAATAAAAGAAGCGGTAATGCAAGCCGGAGCGCGTCGCTTTAGAGCCATATTACTAACCTCAGTCACTACTTTTATTGGCGTAATGCCGATTATTATGGAAACCAGTTTACAAGCAAAAATTGTAATACCTATGGCAGTATCACTCGCCTTTGGTGTGCTGTTTGCCACAGTAATTACGCTTATTCTTATACCGTGTCAGTACGTTGCGCTTGAAGATACAAAACGCATAATTCGAAAGTGGCGCGGTAAAGACCCTATTGTCGATGGCCAACCAGCAACGACCAATAGTTAATTCAGTAAAATCCCAACCAAAAAAGCTCGGCATAATTATGCCGAGCTTTTTATTTATAAATTAAACTGCTCGTTTTTTATGCCTTTTACGTTATGGTATTAAATAATCATAATAAAATAAGGCACTACTATGACCTCCCCTCAGTCTGAACACATTCCTCAAGAAGCATTTGATTGGTATGACGAATACGCTCATGGTTTAATTGATAGACGCACGTTTATGAAAAAACTCGGTGGCTTAGCCGCATTGGGCTTTTCAATGACAGTACTTACAGGTGCATTATTACCTAATTACGCTCAAGCTGAGCAGGTCTCATTTAACGACGATGACATAAAAGCCACTTACCAAGAATTTGATTCGCCTGATGGTCATGGTTCGGGTAAAGGCTATTTAGTGGTTCCAAAAAATACACAAGGCAAGCTACCTGTTGTATTAGTAGTACACGAGAATCGCGGCTTAAATCCGTATGTAAAAGATGTTGCAAGGCGACTGGCTAAAGCCGGCTTTATTGCCTTTGCCCCTGATGCGTTGCACCCACTGGGTGGCTACCCAGGCAACGACGATGAAGGTCGAGCCATGCAACGTACCCTTGAGCACTAAAATACAAAATGATTTTGTAGCCGCTGCTCACTTTTTAAAAGCACAGCCAAATAGTAATGGTAAATTAGGCGCGGTTGGTTTTTGTTTTGGTGGCTATATTGTTAATTATTTAGGCTCAGTAGACAGTAACTTATTGAGCGCGGGCGTGCCCTTTTATGGCACACCTGCAAGTGAAAGCTTACACAAAAATATAAAAGCGCCGTTAATGATTCAATTAGGTGAACTTGATAAACGGGTTAACGCTACATGGCCTGAGTATGAGCAAAGCTTAAATGCTAACAATGTTGAGTTCATCATGCATAAGTATGAAGGTGCAAACCATGGTTTCCACAATGACTCAACTGGCCGTTACGATGAAAAGAGTGCCGAACTTGCTTGGCAGCGAACCTTGGCGTTTTTTAAAAACTATTTAAGTTAACGTTACTAAACGTGTATTTGTTACTCGTTAATTAATATGCGTTTATCAACAATCCCCTGCTTTACTAGCTGATTCAATAAGTGAGCGGTTTTTTCTCTGCACACATCACGCAATAGTCGTACAGCGGGAGTAATCGATTGCCTGCTTGGGCAAATGAGCCACAGCTCACCACAGGTATGCTGGTAATTATTCATCACAGTAACAACGCGTTTATTTAATAAGTCATCGGCAATATCTAACGCTGATTTAACCGCTAAACCTTTACCTGCAACACACCAACGCCTAACTAAATCGCCATCATTTGAGGCACGTTTGCCCTGCATTTTTACTTTGTATTTTTTCCCGCCGTCGGTAAATTCCCACACATTATTGATAATATCTTGCAGCTGGTAAAATAATCCGTGATGCTGCGCTAAATCATCTGGGTGCTCTGGCTCACCATATTTAGCTAAATAGGTAGGTGTAGCACAAAGTAGTCGCGGTACGTTGCAAATTTTAAATCCATATACACTGCTATCACTGGGTGAGCCATAACGTAGTGCTATATCAACCGAATCACGAAAAAAATCAATATTGCTATCGCTAATGTGCGTACGCAAGCTCACACTTGGGTACTTATCCATGATTTCATCAATCCAAGGGATCACTAAGTTGCGCCCTAAATCAGATGAGGTAGCTACCCGTAACTCCCCTTCAATGGCATCATGTTCTCCTTTAAGGTTTTGCCTTGCCGTTTCAAGCACGGCCAGAGCTTGTTCGCATTGGGGAATGTATCGCTCCCCTGCACTAGATAAACGCAAATGCCGAGTGGTTCTAATAAATAATTCACAGCCAAGTGCCAACTCTACACGCTTAATAGCAGCACTGGCCGTTGCTGTGCGCATATCTAACTTGGCTGCTGCTAGCGTAATGCTTCGACACTCCGCTACTTTTAAAATCAGTTTTAAGTCATCAACCTGCATATTATCTATTTTTATTTGATAATGATTCAATAATTATGCTGTTTATTTTAAATAAAGCAAATTGTATTATGCTGCTCATACACTCAATGAACACTATTTATCAGCCCTTTTTTATTATGGAGAGACTATGACTCACCCTATTATTCGCGATCTTGAAAGCCGCCACACCGCTAAACGTTATGATGCTACAAAGCGCATTTCTCAAGACGATTTAGCGGTATTGTATGATGCTATGCGTCTTTCTCCTTCGTCTATTAATTCACAGCCTTGGAAATTTATTGTGATTGAATCTGATGCCGCAAAAGAGCGTATGCACAGTACCTTTGCTAATAAGTTTCAATTTAATCAGCCACACATTAAAGCGGCGTCACACATTATTTTATTTGCTCATAATCCACAATACACACGTGAAAATTATGGCCAAGTGATTGATGCTGATATAAAAAATGGCCGAACTCAAAAAGAAAACCGCGAGCAAGCTTTTGGCGCCTTTGCGTTTGTGGATTTAAATACCGATGAGCAGGGTAATAATGCCGCCTGGACTAAAGCACAAACCTACATTGCTTTAGGCAATACTATGCATGCAGCAGCACGCTTAGGGATTGATACCACACCGATGGAAGGCGTTGATGCACAACTGATTGGCGAAGAGTTCGCAAGCGAATTAGACGGCTACATCTGTGATGTCGCACTTGCGCTGGGCTACCATGACGCAGAAGAAGACTACAATGCTAAGCTGCCAAAATCACGTTTAAGCAAAGAACAAATTATTCAGGTTTTATAAGTCATAACTGCTCACTTTAAATAGTAAGTGAGCAGTTTATTATTACTAGGCTAGTTTTGTAACCACAGATGCACTGAGCACTTTGCCTTGTTCAACATCTGCGGTAACAGTGCATAATGCACCATTAACTAAGTTTAAATTAGGAGGAATGTGGCCAATATCAGCATCAATGATCACCGGAAATAAACACCCACCAAAAGCGGCATTTAAGCCTTGGCGATAATCAAACCCTGGGTCTTGCCCTTGTAAGGTCACATGACGACCAATAATCACCCCATTTATATCATCAAACATGCCCGCTAATTTAAGTGACAATAAAAATCGTGCAACGGTCGCTGGCGTGAGCTCTGCGCTTTCTAAATAAAGTACAATACCTTGCGAGGCATTGTGCTTTTTAAACTCATGCAGAGCTAAAAAAGGCGAATCAAGTAACAGCCCAACCGTATCAAGACACCCACCAAACAACCGCCCTGACATTTCAATACTGCGCTTATCGGTGTAATTTAAACATTGCCATTGGGTGGGAACGCTGTGATCAAATAATGCATTCGGGTTTTGTGCGTAATCAGGCTTGCTATGTTGATGGTAAGTCGAGGGGGCTTGCTCAAACTCACTGCTAGCCTCATAGCTTAGGCTTTCAAAAATTTGTAAACAATACGGGTCTTTTTCATCAGGGTGTAATTGAATTAAATTAGCGCTATGCAGTGTTGCCCAATTACATTTTGCTGTCAGTGCACAAGCAATCGTACTGACATCTGAATAGCCCACTAACCATTTAGGTTTAGCGTTTTTAATTGCGCTAAAATCAAGCAGAGGCAATATTTCCATTGCCAGCTCTCCGCCCATTGGCGGCATGATCGCATCTATTTCATCATCTAATAAAAAGTCCATTAATTGCTTGGCATGCTGCTTAGCTGTAACTTGAGTTCGCGGCTCGTTTTGACGTAAAAACTCCCCCTCAACAATCTGATAACCTCGATGTTTTAAGCCATTAATGACAATATCTAACCGTGGATGATATTTTGATTTGATCCCCGCTGATAAAGAACACACGGCGATTTTAGATCCCACTGTTAAAGGTGCCGGATACAGTATATTTGCCATATTATTTCCTTATTGAAGAATAGGTTACTACCATAACAACATAGCCTACATTTACAAACAATGAATAATATTCAACCGATTCTAAACCAAATATAAAAACCAAGCATAAAAAAACCAGTGCTTATTACTAAGCACTGGTTTTTATAAAACGTTAAAGTGAGTTAACTAATTAAATATACTCAACCTCAATGATTTCGTACTCTACATCACCTTTTGGCGTTTTGATAATCACAGCGTCATCCGCTTGTTTACCAATTAAGCCGCGAGCAATTGGTGAATTAACAGAAATTAAATTACTTTTAATATCTGCTTCATCATCGCCAACAATCTGATATTTAACTTCAGCGTCGGTTTCAACATTAACGATGGTTACTGTAGTACCAAAAATCACTTTACCTGTATTAGGCATCTTTGTTACGTCAATCATCTGCATGTTTGAAAGTTTTGCTTCAATTTCTTGAATACGGCCTTCACAAAAACCCTGTTGCTCACGCGCAGCGTGATACTCAGCATTTTCTTTTAAGTCACCGTGTTCACGTGCATCAGCAATATCAGATACAATTTTTGGACGGGTAACAGTTTTTAATTCGTTAAGCTCATCGCGCAATAATTTTGCGCCACGAACTGTCATTGGAATTGATTGCATACTTTTCTCACTTAATCCCAAGGCCGTGGTTACGGCCTTGGCACATTTCCTTAGTTCAATCGCAGGTGTAGTTCTTGAACAGACGTCACTTTACTGCGGTCATCTGCTTGGTTAGCAGTACAGTTAGCAAATGCCGCATTCAATGTCGTAGTATAATTGGTTTTGTGTTGCAATGCACCACGACGTAACACCTTCGAATCTTCAATCGCTTGGCGACCTTCGGTGGTATTAACGATATAGCTATACTCGCCATTTTTGATTCTATCAAGAATGTGCGGACGACCTTCGTATACTTTATTTACACGGCGAACCGTAATTCCAGCATCTTCAAGTGCAGCAGCTGTTCCACCTGTTGCATCTAGCTCAAAACCAAGTTCTGTCATGGTTTTAGCTAGTTCTACAATACGTGGCTTATCGCTATTACGTACAGATAGTAACGCGCGACCACCACGTGGTAAAGTGTTGCTTGCACCTAATTGTGCTTTTGCAAACGCTTCGGCGAAAGTATCACCAACACCCATTACTTCACCCGTTGAGCGCATTTCAGGTCCACGGATAGGATCCACACCTTGGAACTTAGCAAATGGCAATACCACTTCTTTTACGCTGTAGTAAGGTGGAATCACTTCTTTAGTAATGCCTTGGCTTGCTAAAGATTGACCCGCCATACAACGTGCCGCTACTTTTGCAAGTGCTACACCCGTTGCTTTAGATACAAATGGAACTGTACGTGCTGCACGTGGGTTTACTTCGATTAGATACACTTTGCCATCTTTAACCGCAAACTGTGTATTCATCAAACCAACTACGCCAAGTTCAAGTGCCATATCAGTTACTTGCTTACGCATCACATCTTGCACTTCTTGCGTTAGCGAGTGAGCTGGTAATGAACATGCTGAGTCACCAGAGTGAACGCCCGCTTGTTCAATATGCTCCATGATACCGCCAATAATCACTTGCTCGCCGTCGCAAATTGCGTCAACGTCAACTTCTATCGCGTTATCTAAGAAACGGTCTAGTAATACTGGCGCTTCATTTGATGCAGATACCGCTTCGGTCATGTAACGACGTAAGTCTTGCTCATCGTATACAATTTCCATCGCACGACCACCTAATACGTACGAAGGACGCACTACCAGTGGGAAACCAATTTCAACTGATTTAAGTAGTGCTTCTTCAGTAGAGGTAACCGTCGCATTTTCTGGTTGCAGTAAGTCTAAACGCTCAACAAGTTGTTGGAAACGCTCACGGTCTTCTGCACGGTCAATGGCATCAGGTGAAGTACCAATTACAGGCACGCCGTTAGCTTCAAGCTCACGCGCTAGTTTAAGTGGTGTTTGACCACCGTACTGCACGATAACGCCTTTTGGCTTTTCAACACGTACAATTTCTAGTACGTCTTCAAGCGTAATTGGCTCAAAGTATAAACGATCAGATGTGTCGTAATCGGTAGAAACCGTTTCAGGGTTACAGTTAACCATGATGGTCTCGTAGCCGTCTTCGCGAAGCGCAAGGGCTGCGTGTACACAACAGTAATCAAATTCAATACCTTGGCCGATACGGTTAGGACCGCCACCAATTACCATGATTTTATCACGGTCAGATGCGTTAGCTTCACATTCTTCATCGTAAGATGAGTACATGTAAGCAGTGTCTGAGCTAAATTCTGCGGCGCACGTATCAACGCGTTTGTATACAGGTACAATATTGAGTTGATGGCGCTTTTTACGAATTTCAGCTTCTGACACACCAGCAATTTCTGCAATACGCGGATCAGCAAACCCTTTGCGTTTAAGTTTACGCAAGAAGTCTGCATTTAAGCCGGCCATACCGACTTCTGAAATTTTAGCTTCATCTTTTAGGATGTCTTCAATTTGTACTAAGTACCAAGGGTCAATCTTAGTCAATTCGAACACATCTTCAACGCTCATTCCATGGCGCATCGCATCGGCAATGTACCAAATACGCTCTGCACCAGGCTCACGTAATTCACGAATGATTTTTTCTTTTGCTTTCGGGTCGTCAAGCGCCACAATTGGGTTAAAGCCCGTTGCGCCTACTTCTAAACCACGTAATGCTTTTTGTAATGACTCTTGTTGGTTACGACCAATCGCCATTACTTCGCCTACTGATTTCATTTGCGTTGTTAAACGGTCGTTTGCACCGGCAAATTTTTCAAAGTTAAAGCGAGGAATTTTTGTTACAACATAATCGATTGAAGGCTCAAACGATGCTGGGGTTTTACCGCCAGTAATATCATTCTGTAACTCGTCTAACGTGTAACCTACAGCAAGCTTAGCTGCGATTTTAGCAATCGGGAAGCCTGTTGCTTTAGATGCAAGCGCTGATGAACGTGATACACGCGGGTTCATCTCGATGATAACCATACGGCCATCAACTGGATTTACACCAAATTGTACGTTTGAACCGCCGGTTTCAACACCAATTTCACGCAATACGGCCATAGAGGCATTACGCATAATTTGGTATTCTTTGTCGGTTAATGTTTGTGCTGGTGCAACCGTGATTGAGTCACCTGTGTGCACACCCATTGGGTCAAAGTTTTCAATAGAACAGACGATAATACAGTTGTCTTTTTTGTCACGAACAACTTCCATTTCGTATTCTTTCCAACCAATTAACGATTCATCAATTAATAACTCGCTGGTTGGTGAAAGGTCTAAACCGCGCTCACAAATTTCTTCAAACTCTTCCATGTTGTAAGCCACACCGCCACCGGTGCCGCCCATTGTGAAAGAAGGACGAATAATACACGGTAAGCCGATTCGGGTCATGGTATCGCGCGCTTCATCCATTGAATGGGCAATTTCAGCACGTGGACATTCAAGGCCGATGTTACGCATAGCAACATCAAAACGCTCACGGTTTTCTGCTTTATCGATTGCATCGGCTGTTGCGCCAATAAGCTCAACGCCATGCTTTGCCAATACACCGTGCTTATCTAAATCAAGCGCACAGTTTAATGCCGTTTGACCACCCATTGTAGGCAGTACAGCATCTGGCTTTTCTTTTTCAATAATTTTTTCTACCACTTCCCAGTGAATTGGTTCGATGTATGTTGCATCGGCCATTTCTGGATCAGTCATGATAGTGGCTGGGTTTGAGTTAACTAATATAACTCTATAGCCTTCTTCTCTTAGTGCTTTACACGCTTGAGCACCAGAGTAGTCAAATTCACAAGCTTGACCAATTACAATTGGGCCTGCGCCTAAGATAAGAATGCTTTTTATATCGGTACGTTTTGGCATTATTACTCCGGTTAAATTAGTGGTTACGCGCTTGCATCAAGTCGATGAAGTGGTCAAATAATGGGGCTGCATCGTGCGGACCAGGACTTGCTTCAGGATGACCTTGGAAGCTAAACGCTGGTTTATCTGTACGGTGAATACCTTGTAATGTACCGTCAAATAACGATTTGTGCGTAGCACGTAAGTTATCTGGTAATGTGGCTTCATCTGCAGCAAAACCGTGGTTTTGTGCAGTGATCATTACAACATCGCGGTCAAGATCTTTAACTGGGTGGTTACCACCATGGTGGCCAAACTTCATTTTTACTGTTTTAGCACCTGAGGCAAGTGCTAGTAGTTGATGCCCTAAACAAATACCAAAAATTGGCGTGTCGGTTTCTAAAAAGGTTTTAATTGCATCAATGGCATAAGTACATGGCTCAGGATCGCCAGGGCCGTTTGATAAGAAAATACCATCTGGGTTTAAGGCTAGTACGTCAGCGGCAGAGGTTTGTGCTGGGACAACGGTCAGTTTACAACCACGATCAACAAGCATACGTAAAATGTTACGTTTAACACCGAAGTCGTAGGCAACAACATGAAACTTTTCATCATCAGCGTGTAAGGTTTTAAACCCCTCGCCTAATGTCCAGCTTGATTCGCGCCACTCAAAATTTTCCTTGGTTGAGACAACTTTTGCTAAATCCATACCTTTTAAGCCTGGGAAGGCTTGCGCGGCTTCGAGCGCTTTTTTCTCGTCTAGTTCGTCACCAGCAACAATACAGCCATTTTGTGCGCCTTTGTCACGCAAAATACGGGTTAGTTTTCTGGTGTCGATGTCCGCAATACCTAAAATATTACGTTCTTTTAAGTAATCATCTAACGATTGCTCGTTACGAAAATTACTTGCTAGCAGTGGCAAATCACGGATCACTAGGCCTTTAGCCCAAATGTGACTCGCTTCTTCGTCTTCGCTGTTGGTACCCGTATTACCGATATGTGGGTACGTCAAAGTTACGATTTGTTCCGCGTACGATGGATCAGTCAAAATTTCTTGATAACCAGTCATAGACGTATTGAATACTACTTCACCGACTGACATGCCGTCAGCGCCGATTGCAGTACCGCGAAACACTGTGCCGTCTTCTAGGACTAACAGAGCGGATTTAGTCAAGTTAAACCTCCTAACAGTAAAAAACGGGAGTAAACAAATTGCTTAACACCCCGCCAATACCCAAATAATTGGTCAAAACCTGATTTCTGTGAGCTTAAATTGTTTTACGCAGTCTTAAATGATGCCGATGTAAACCACTAAACCTTCATTCATTTTTCTTGCCTAAAACTCTTTTTATTCCCACACAAACCCCGGTTTTGCTAACCATATGAGTATAATTGGAAACACGCATTTAGTAATTTTTGGCAAATTGGCTGTATTCTACATGAAGTTGGCTTTTAGGTCTAACGCTAATTAGTAAATTGTAATAAATAAGTGGTTATACCAAAAAACCACCTCAAAGCGTTAAAAAAGGAACTTAACTACTTTAAATCTAGCACATCTTGCATATCATAAAGTCCTGCAGGTTTATTTTTCAACCACTGCGCAGCTCTTATAGCACCTAGCGCGAAGGTCATTCGCGAACTTGCTTTATGGGTTAATTCAAGTCTTTCGCCCATTGTAGCGAAGTAGGCTGTGTGTTCACCTACTATATCGCCGCCTCTTAGCACCGAATAGCCAATTTCATTTTGTGATTTGGCCTGCTCTATGTTGTTACGATCATAAACAGCAACCTCATCATGATCCCACCCTTTAGCCTGTGCAATCGACTCGCCAATAGCTAATGCTGTACCCGATGGCGCATCGATTTTATGGCGATGATGCGCTTCAAAAATTTCAATATCTAAATCATCGCCTAATTTTGTCGCTGCTGTTTGCACTAAGTTAAGCAGTAAATTTACGCCCACGCTATAATTACGCGCAAATACGATCGGGATATGTTTAGCGGCATCGGTTAATAGAGCCATATCATCATGAGTTAAGCCAGTGGTGCCAATTACCATAGGTGTTTTTTTCTCAACAGCTGTTTTTAAGTGATTTCTCATGCCTTGTGGAAGGGTAAAGTCTATAAGCACATCTACATTTTCAACCTGCTGTTCACTGCTAAAGTGAATGCCTTTAGCCGCTGCACTATTAAGTTGATTAACCGATAGACCGACTAACTCAGACTCACTGCGTACATAGGCCGCCGCTAATTGTGAATTTTTATTGATTGTTGCTGCTTCTAAAAGTGCCAGGCCCATACGGCCATTCGCACCAAACACACCTACTCGATTCATCTTTTTACAACCTATGTATTTTTTAGTTAGCTAGATTTTATCTAAAACTCATGTAATAGTCAGGAAAGCTTATAAAAAAGCTTCGATTATTTTAGGGTCTGTTGACCTTTGCGGATTAAAATTTGTTTAAACTAGGAGCGGTTTAATCGTGGCGCGAGGTTTGTAACCTAGTGGGCTATGTAAAAACCGAGCAACAAAGAGTAAATCGCTCCTAGGCAGAACCCTTCGGGCAGCGCCTGTTTGGCATTGATGCTGCGTTATCGCCTATTTATGGGGAATAACCACACCACATAGGCTCTGCCTTGCCTAAATACCAAACAGACTGCTGCAAATTTAACCTTGAAAGATCAACAGACCCTCATAATAATAACAGATAGTCTTTGCATTTAGCCATCTATACATTTAAACTTCTTTTTTGCGCCGATTTGGTCTTTGGCTTGCGGGCGCTGTTGAGTTACTTATCTGGTTAGATAGTAAAACAAACAACTAAATTCAGCTAAAAGAGGGATGCTTTGGCTGTTAAGTATATCAATCGGTTTCGATTGCTATGAATAATTAATGAGGATTATGATGCAGCCATCATTTGATAAAAATAAAGCAAGATTTTCTTTGCTACCCCTACTCACCTTTGTTGCTATTTTTTTAGGCTCAGGCTTATATTTGCAATCTCAAGGGGTTGATTATGCATTTTATCAACTCCCAGCACCGGTCGCTATTTTACCTGCGATTGTTTTAGCCTTTATCTTAAACAAAGCCAGTATTAATCAGAGTGTAGAAACCTTTATTAAAGGCGTGGGTAATAACAATATTATTACCATGTGCCTTATCTATTTATTAGCAGGTGCTTTTTCTGCGGTTGCAGGGGCAACCGGTGGCGTTGACGCGGTTGTTAATGCTGGTCTCTCTCTTATTCCCCCTTCATTACTTCTGCCTGGTTTGTTTTTAATTGCAGCGGTTATCTCTACTGCGATGGGCACGTCAATGGGAACTATCGGTGCTATTGGCCCAATTGCTTATGCAGTATCAATGAAAACAGGGATTGATCCCGCATTAATGGCCGGTACCATTGTATCTGGCGCCATGTTTGGTGATAACCTATCAATAATTTCCGACACTACGATTGCAGCTACCCGCACGCAAGGCTGTGAAATGAAAGATAAGTTTAAAGAAAATCTTAAAATTGCTGTTCCGGCCGCTATCCTTACTATTGCATTACTATTGTTTTTAACGCCTGCAGCACAAGTAGTTGATACCAAAGACTACGATATTTTATTAGTACTTCCTTATGCCTTTATTTTAGTACTGGCAGTAATGGGCTTTAATGTATTTGTAGTACTGTTAAGCGGTATTGTTTTCGCCGCATTGATGGGCTTTACTGGAAGCTATGAAGGCGCCAGCTTTGTAAAAGATGTTTACCAAGGTTTTAGCGACATGCAGGAAATATTTTTGCTCTCTATGTTTATTGGTGGCCTCTCTGAGTTTATTCGTATTAATGGCGGCCTCGACTACATCGCGCAAAAAATTCAAGCAATCACTAAGGTCATTGCAAAATGGCATCGCAAGGTAGCGGATCAGTTAGGGATAGCTGCATTAGTGCTAACCAGCAATATGTGTATTGCTAACAACACAGTGTCTATTATTGTGACTGGCCCTATTGCTAAAAAGCTAGCTGACGATGGCGAAATTAGTGGTAAACGTTCTGCCAGTTTATTAGATATTTTTGCCTGTGTTACCCAAGGGTCTTTACCTTACGGCGCACAAGCACTTCTGCTTGGTGCTACATTTAAAATTAGCCCGTGGGAAGTATCAACCTCATCTTACTACTGCTTTATTTTAGCTTTTACCGCTATTGCGGTTATTTGTTTACGTCGTAATAAAGCTTAAATCTTCTTTAAACAGTGTATTAGCCACATGCTAGTACACTGTTTATGACAATAAATAATTAACAAATTAACCGTCTTTGCTATAATGTGGTATTCAGCGTGTCACATAAAATATGGTTATGAAAATTAAAAACTTACTTCCTCTCGTTGCACTTAGTGCGTGTGCCTTAAGTTCAACAGCTACTGCTGCTAATTGGAGCAGTACTGCGCTTCATATTAACAACGGTAATCATAAAAACCCGTTCACTGAACAAAAATCAAGCACCACGGTTTATTCATTGCAACATGCTTCAGGCCATGACTATGGGGATAACTTTTTCTTTATTGATTACAGCACTGATGGCAATGACGATAACTACCAAGATCAAGACTTTTACTTTGAAGGTTATTCTACGCTTAGCTTATCGGCCGTTATGGACGAAAAAGTAGCGTCAGGTGCGCTCGTTGATGTTGGCCTAACCATGGGTATTAATGCCGCAGGCGATGCTAAAGTTGTTAAATACTTACCGGGTGTAAAATTAAGCTGGGATGTACCTGGTTTTAATTTCTTCTCAACCCTTGTGACTGCCTACATTGATGATAGTGAAGGTGTTGCGAAAGGCGGTGCGCCAATTGAAACCAACAGCTGGATGTTTGACGTTGCTTTTGAATATCCATTTATGATTGGCTCACAAAAATTTAGTGTTAAGGGTCATGCGGAATATATTGCTGAGCGTGAAGATGAGTTTGGTAATGACGTACGCGCTTGGTTTTTAGCTCAACCTATTATTGTATGGGATATGGGGCATGCGCTAGAAATGAAAGAAAACACCTTACTGTTAGGTATGGAGTGGCAGTACTGGCATAACAAACTTGGTACAGATGTTACAGAGTCAGTTCCACAAGTACACATAGAGTGGACTTTTTAATAATTAAATACTTAACTATTAAAAAATAAAACCTGTCATTAGACAGGTTTTTTTATGGTTGATTACAACTTACACTGCGGATTTTTACCTTGTGCTTTAGCTGTTTTTTGCTCACTAAGCGCTTTACTCATTTGCGATTGTAAATTTGCAATACGGCTTGTTGGTGCTGGGTGAGTTGATAAAAACTCTGGCGTTGCCCCACTGCCCGCTTGACTCATATTTTGCCAGAGCGTAACAGACTCTTTAGGGTTGAAACCTGCTTGCGCCATTAAATCTAAACCAATAACGTCAGCTTCTGTCTCATGTGAACGACTAAACGGTAAAACCACACCATATTGAGCGCCAAGACCAAGCCCTTGCATAATTTCATTGCGGTATTGCACGTTACCCATTTCAAGCGCCGCACTGCCCACTTTCATTCCGGTTTGTAAAATAGAGCTTTGTGAAACACGTTCATTTGAGTGCTCTGCAATCACATGACCGACTTCATGACCTAAAACAGTTGCAAGCTGATCTTGATTTGTAGCAATTTTTAATAATCCAGTGTGCACGCCAATATAACCACCTGGCAATGCAAAAGCGTTTGCAGATTCATCTTCAAAGACCACCACTTCCCAATTTTGAGATGCATAATCTGTAGGAAGCACGGCTACTACTTTGTCAGCAATACAATTGACGTAACTGTTAACTTTTGGGTCTTTATTTACCGGCTGCGTTTTTTTCATTTGGGCAAAACTCGCAGTGCCCATTTGACTCATTTGTTGATCTGAGTAAAGCGCAATCTGTGTGCGTCCAGTTGGTGATGTTTTACAACCTACTAATACTGCACTGGCAAGTACTGCCAAAACCAATTTCTTCATTATAATGCCCTAAAAAAGTTTGTTACTGAGTATAGAATACCAAACGCAGTGTTAGTTTAAAATCTTTGCTTTTTGCGATTAAACAATTAAGTTAGCAGGCAAACTAAGTTTATCCAACGCCATTGCCCTGCTATACTGCCCAACCTATATTCGTTGTTTTGAGTTTTTAAATGAGCGCTTCGGCTTCTTCTTTTAATACCCGTATTTTATTGCCTTTATTAGCCAGTATTGTAGCAATCACGCCTTTAGCCATTGATATGTATTTACCGGCTATGCTGGTAATTGCCAACGATCTCAATACTAGCATGCCAAATGTTCAAATCTCGTTGAGTATCTATTTAGCAGGTTATGCATTGGGCATGTTATTTTTTGGCCCCATAGCCGATCAAATTGGCAGGCGTAAACTGGCACGAATAGGGCTCAGTTTATTTGGCTTGAGTTCACTCGCTTTAGCATTTACCACTGAAGTGCATACTTTTTGGCTGTTAAGAGCAGTACAGGCATTTACAGGGGCGGCAGCTACGGTTGTGGTTCCAGGGATTATTAGACACATATATCAAAAAAATACTGCTAAGGGTATGTCGTACGTGTCTATGATTATGATGATAGCGCCTTTACTTGCCCCCTCTATCGGCTCAGTTATTTTAGGCTTTTCGCTTTGGTCGACTATTTTTATTGTTTTAGCGGCTTATAGCTTTGTAATTTTACTTTTTGTGCAGCGTTATTTAATCGATATCCCGATATTTAAAAATGATCGAAAAGGGTTATCGCTATTCTTTTCGAGTTACAAAGTGGTATTAAGCAACCCGCACGCCCGCGCTGATATTTTAAGCTCGATGTTTGTGTCGTTTGGCTTTTTTTGCTTTTTAACCTCGGTTCCATATATTTACCTCGACTTTTTTAAAGTATCGGAACAATTGTTTGGCCTGCTATTCGCTTTTAATGTAATGGCGCTGATGTTTGGTAACTTTTTAAATACTCGCGTAGTGCCACGTATTGGCTCACGAAAAATGCTTTATTACGGGCTAATGTGTGGTTTTTTATCTGGCACAGCATTACTCAGCTTTAGTGTGTTGCATTTATCGCTTTACTTTATTGTTGCGGCTATTGCCCCGTTAATGATGAGCTTAGGCATAATAGCAAGTAATGCAGATTCATTAATTTTGATGAAGTTTGAACAAAATACCGGAACTGCTACGGCGGTTATCGGCACCTTGCGTTTTGGTAGTGGCGCATTAGTAGGCCCTATATTAGCGGTAATGCATGCACAAAGTGCGGTTCCATTTTCTAGTTTAATGTTTAGTGCGGTGGTACTGACAATACTGGTGCAGTTAATACATTATTTGAAAGACAAAAAATATGCCTCATAATGAGGCATTTTTAAATTGTATACTTAATTAAGCGTCAGCGGCTTTAGATACCATGACCATTGCAGGGCGTAATAAACGACCGTTTAATGTGTAGCCTTTTTGCATTACTGCTAAAACAGTATTTGGGGTTACATCGTTGCTTGGTTGGATTGACATTGCTTGATGAAAGTCTGGGTTAAACTGCTCACCTTGAGGGTTTACAATTTCAACACCAAATTTAGCTACCGCGTCGTTAAAGCTTTTCACTGTCATATCAATGCCTTCAAGTAAAGGCTTAAGCGTTTCATTTTCTTTATCAGAAAACTCAATAGCACGCTCTAAGTTATCTATAACAGGGAGTAATTCATTAGCAAACTTTTCTAGTGCAAATTTGTGTGCTTTTTCTACATCTTGTGCAGCGCGACGACGCATATTGTCCACATCTGCAGCAGCGCGAACTACGCTATCTTTTTGATCTGCAATAGTTTGCTTTGCAGTTTCAAGCTCGGCATATAACATAGCAATTTCTGCTTCAGGGCTTTGCTCTTGCTCGGCATGTTGCTCAGCTGCTTCAACTGCCGCCTCAACATCGGCTTCGATTTGCGTCACTTCTTCGTTCAGTTCTACTTCTTGCTCTGGGTTTTGTGTCTGCTCAGACATAAAATATACGCTCCAATTCTTTACAACTGCGGTAATTATGGGGATTGAATAAAAAGATTCAAGAGCTCAATGGCTCTAATAATTTAAATTCTTGGATTATTTTCTCTAATTGCGCTGATTTTGGACAAATAACACAAAAGCGACTCTGATATTCTTGATTTTGAAAATACGGCACACTAATCACAATGAGTTCATCGCAGCTACTGAACGGTAAGTTTTCAGTATTGAGAATAGAGACCCCATTTTTAAAAGCGAGTTTATCTTCAACAAAATTTAAAAATGATACACCAATATTAAGGCTTTGCTCACAATCTATTTTTTTATAAAGGTAGTTTTCGCCAACAACGATACTGTTATCTGAGCCTAATTTTTGGCTTAGCTCACGGGTCCATTGAGTTAAAGAGTCATGACAATTACGCGGAGCCGTATTGGCCATTGCCTGCATTCGGTAGAGGCCTTCAATTAAAGATTGTTGACTAAAAACCGTATTGAGCCAAGTAGCAAATTCATAGCGTTGGCTATCGCTAGGGTCATTAGGCTTATTAATACAAATATTGTGGCTCTGCCCTGCTCTATCTAAGAGTAAAATAAGCCAGTTGTTTGCATCAAAGTCGAGCACTTCTACCCTAAATACCTGCTGTGTTCTAACCTGCGGTAGCCCCACACAACAGCATACTTGGTAACGTTGACTCAAGCCATGCGCTAGCTCAACCAATTGTGCCTGCTCAGGTTGCCAATAATTAGCAATATCATTGAGCGTAAAAAACTCATCAAACCAATAGTCAAACCCATCATTGGTTGGCACTCGGCCAGCCGATGTATGTGGTGAATACAACAAGCCTATTTTTTCAAGGCGCGCCATCGCGTTACGCACAGTGGCAGAGCATACCGCCATACCTTTTTGCTTTGCAATTTTTGTTGACGGCACAGGTAAGCCATCGCCATTACAGTACATACTCATAACAGCGGCAAATATTTGCTGATCTCGTGGGTTTAGTTTCATGTTATCTACATCTTTATGCATAGCTGTTATATCGGGGCTAAGTATTATTATTTCAAGTATAAAAAATACAATAAATCTAAATTTTACAGTGAATTAATTAAATCCGCTGGTTATTACTAAGATCTGTGTTTTCAAACACTTCTGTTTTAGGTTACTCTACAAATATTAGAACTCTCAGTGTATTTATTATGGACTCTCCCTTTAACACTATCGGCTTGATTGGTAAGCCAAATCATCCTAATGCTGCCGCTACTTTACAACGATTACATACGTTTTTATTAGCTTTAGGCTTTGAGGTGATTGTTGAAAAACGTACAGGGAGTCAACTTAGTGATGTACCGAGTGACAAACTCGTAAAGCTCGTTGATTTAGGCGAGCGTGCCGACTTGGCGATTGTGGTTGGAGGCGATGGCAACATGCTGGGTGCTGCACGGGTACTTGCTCGCTTTGATATAGCCGTAATTGGTGTAAATAGAGGTAATTTAGGCTTTTTAACTGATTTGAATCCAGAAGGGTTTGAGGGTAGCTTAGAACAGGTACTCAGCGGTGATTACATTGAAGAAAAACGTTTTTTATTAGAAGTTGAAGTGTATCGTCATAACGAACTTAAAAGCGCTAATTCTGCAGTAAACGAAGCAGTGCTTCATGCTGATAAAGTAGCACATATGATTGAGTTTGAAGCCTTTATAAACGATGACTTTGTATTTTCTCAACGCTCCGATGGTTTGATTGTGTCGACTCCAACAGGCTCAACGGCATACTCTTTATCGGGCGGTGGGCCTATTTTAACACCAGAGCTTAATGCAATGTCACTGGTTCCGATGTTTCCACATACTTTATCAAGTCGCCCTTTAGTGGTGGATGCTGATAATGAAGTGCGTTTAAAGCTTAGTTTAGAAAATACTGATAGCTTACAAGTAAGCTGTGACAGCCATGTTGTACTCGCCGTATTACCGGGTGATGAGGTAGTTATACGTAAAGCTGACAAAAAATTACGCTTAATCCACCCAAAAAATTATTCTTATTATAATGTGCTACGTAAAAAGCTTAATTGGGGTAGTCGTCTATACTAGTTTGAACGAATTTTAATCTGAAAAAATCATTAGCCCCTAATTTTATTGCCAAAGATGCAACTTTAGCGCAAAATATTGGACTAGAAATTTTAAATATCATCAGGAAAAAGTAGTAATGAATTATGTAGTATTTCTTGCTTTATTATTATTAATTACCCTACTTGGCAGTTACATGCTAATTGAGAGTAATCGAAAAAAAACCATTGAAGCAAAGAAAAAGCTGTTTAACGAGCGCGTAGCAAGTACTCAATCACGTTTAAAAATAAAACTAAACGAGTTACTTGATGCAAAAGTAATCAGTGCTAAGCACCTTCCTAGAATTCAAGCCGTTGTTAGTAACTTTTTTGTGGTACAGCCTCACACCGATGAAAATTTAGTTAAGTTGGAATCGTTATGTAACCAACTTATTAATATACTTAATGAAGAACTTATAAAAACCTATAAAAGTAACAATAGCCAAGCATTTGCCGACAGCACTCAATATTTTATAGCAGAGTTGCCAGCTCAAGGTATTTTATACAATAAAAATTTTTACCAAGAAGTCCTTCCTACGTTAATCTTAAAGTTGAAAACTGAAGAAAACATACAACCAGTTGATAATATTGATCTTAACGATGAAACCCTCCCTATTGATGAAGAAAAAAAAACACTAATTGAGCCCAGCCTTGCTTAAAATATAGAAATTTAATTTGCAATAAACCAAAACACTGTATAAATTAACAGTTAATTCACTGGATGGATGAACAGTATGTTAATTGGTTTAGAAATTAAAAATTTTGCAATTGTAAGTAATTTAAGCACTGAATGGCATTCGGGCATGACCGCTATTACCGGTGAAACGGGTGCGGGTAAATCAATCGCTATTGATGCGTTATCACTGTGCCTTGGAGAAAGAGCAGAAGCATCTGCTGTGCGCCCGGGCACTGATAAAGCCGAGGTAAGTGCGCAATTTGATTTAAGCAATTTGCCACACGCCCATGCATTTCTAGAAGAGAACATGCTTAATAATGACGATAACGAATGTCTACTTCGTAGAGTTGTTTGCAAGAATGGCCGCAGCAAAAGCTACATTAATGGTAGCCCTGTCACCGCTGCACAGCTAAAAGAGCTAGGCCAATATTTAATTTCTATACATGGTCAACATGCACACCAGCATCTATTAAAAGCAGAGCATCAATTACAGCTACTGGATGCTTACGCCGGGCACCAAAATCTAGTTAATGCTGTAAGCCAACGCTATAAACGTTATGCTGATTTACAAAAAGAATTTAAACAACTAGAACATCAACAGCAACAACAAGCTGCGCAGAAACAGTTATTAGAATACCAAGTAGCTGAACTTGATGAATTTGCCTTGCAAACAGGTGAATTTGAACAAATAGAAGCAGAGCATTATAAGCTCAGTAATAGCCAAACTATTTTGCAATCTTGTCAGCGCGAGCTACAACACTTATACGAAAGTGATGAGCAAAATGCGTGCTCTCTTATACAACATAGCGCGCAACAATTTAATGAACTTGCACATTATGATGAAACCCTGGCCAATGTAGCAGCATTACTGACAGAAGCGGCGGTTCAAGTTGAAGAAGCAAGCAGAGAAATACGCAATTATACTGAACAAGCTGACTTAGATCCTACTCGCTTAACGGAAGTAGAAAACAGGCTCAGCGGCGCTATGGATTTAGCAAGAAAACACCATATAAAGCCACAAGAGCTCGTTGAGTTTCATCAAAATGTAACACAAGAGCTAGACTCTATAAGCAGTAATAGTTCGCGCCTCGAACAGCTTGAAGGTGAAATTACAGCAGCTCTTGAAGATTATCAAACGGCTAGTGAGGAATTAAGTGCTAGCCGTCATCAATACGCTAATACACTTAATGGCTTGATCAGCGAAAGCATGGCTAATTTATCTATGGAAAATGGCGTTTTTGAAATAGCCCTTACAGCACATACCGATCGCTCTCCAAACAGCTTAGGTTTTGATAATGTATCGTTTTTAGTATCAACAAACCCAGGGCAACCATTGCAACCTTTAGCAAAAGTAGCCTCTGGTGGTGAGCTATCACGCATTAGTTTGGCTATTCAGGTTATTATTGCCCAAAAAGTCACGACTCCTACGCTTATATTTGATGAAGTTGATGTCGGTATTTCTGGCCCAACGGCTGCTGCCGTTGGTAAACTGCTGCGCCAATTAGGTAAATCGACACAAGTAATTTGTGTAACTCATTTACCGCAAGTGGCCAGTAGTGCTCATCAGCAATTTTTTGTTGCCAAAGAAATCGCTAATGGTGAAACATTTACGCATATGCTGGCATTGAATAAAGATGGCAGGGTTAATGAAATTGCGCGCTTGCTGGGTGGTGATAACATTAGCAAAACAGCTAAAGCAAATGCGAAAGAGCTTATAAAAGCGCACGGATAAAATTATACATTTATAGTGCGTTACCTTGATACGGTGAGGATACCTTGATGCAAACAACGGTCATTTATTTTGGCTTAGCAATTAACTGGCTACTACTTATAGTTAGTGTACTTTTAGCCATGTTTAGCAAGTTTAAACATACACAATTTAAACAAGGCTTATATCGTTTTTTAAATATGGCATTGATTGTACATATTGTTATTGCTGTTATGTTAGTTTTTAGCAGCACAACTATTAGTGGCTTAATAACACTTAGTTGGTTGGTTATTAGCCTACAGCTTGTTTGTAACATTATCTGCTATAAAAGTGTGAAACGTCGACAAGCCAGAGTGAAATCGAGCCTTGATCACTTCTCGATGGATTAACTAACATAGCGTTTAAAAATGCCCGCAACCTGTGTATTGCGGGCATTTTTATTTGTAAAACTGAGGGAATAAAAAAGCAAACCCGAAGGTTTGCTTTTGACTCCATTCTAACAAAAGAATTATTTACACTTTTAAATAATCCATAATGCCTTCTGCAGCATTACGCCCCTCAAATATAGCAGTAACCACTAAGTCTGAACCACGAACAATATCACCACCAGCAAATATTTTAGGGTTGGTAGTTTGATGAGTAAATTCACCTTGTTCAGGTGCATTAATACCGCCCCAGTGGTTAATTTCTACATCGTACTGTTCTAACCAGTCCATTTTATGAGGCTTAAAGCCAAATGCCATAATCACTTGTGTAGCTTCAATAATGTGCTCTGATCCGGGTACTTCCTCAGCGCGACGACGGCCATTTTCATCTGCCTCGCCAAGCTGAGTTTTTACCATTTTAACGCCGGCTACAGCACCTTTGTCATCAAGTACAATCCCTTTAGGCTGAACGTTATAAGTAAAAATTACGCCCTCTTCTTTTGCATTTTTTACTTCGCGTTTTGAACCAGGCATGTTCTCTTCATCACGACGATAAGCACACGTTACTTTTAACGCGTTATGACGAATGGAGGTACGCACACAGTCCATTGCTGTATCACCACCACCTAGTACCACTACTTTTTGGTTTGCCATATCAATGCAAGCTTGTTTAGACTCATCGTAACCCATAACACGATTAGTGTTACCAATTAAGAATGGCAGGGCATCATGCACACCCGGAGCATCTTCGTTTTCAAGCCCCGCACGCATACTCTGATAAGTCCCCACTCCCAAAAATACGGCGTCATACTCATTAAGTATTTCATCCATGCTAATGTCTTTACCCACTTCAACATTAAGCTTAAATTCAACACCCATTTCAGTAAATATTTCGCGACGTTTTTGCATGACTTCTTTTTCTAATTTAAAAGAAGGTATACCAAAAGTTAACAGTCCACCAATTTCTGGGTGACGGTCAAAGACCACAGGCTTAACGCCGTTGCGTACTAAAATATCAGCACAGCCTAACCCTGCGGGTCCTGCGCCGATAATGGCAACTTTTTTATCAGTCCATGTCACATAGGACATGTCTGGCTTCCAGCCCATTTTGAACGCGGTATCGGTGATGTACTTTTCAATATTACCAATTGTTACCGCACCAAATTCTTCATCTAATGTACATGAGCCTTCACATAAGCGATCTTGCGGGCATACTCGACCACACACTTCAGGCAAACTGTTAGTACGGTGCGAAAGCTCAGCCGCCTCTAAAATGCGCCCTGTACGGATCAGTTTTAACCATTGTGGAATATAGTTATGTACTGGACATTTCCACTCACAATAAGGATTACCGCAATCAAGACAACGATCTGCCTGTGAATTAACCTGATTTTCTGAAAAGGGTTCATAAATTTCTACGAACGATTTTTTACGTGACGAGATTGGTTTTTTGCGTGGGTCTACACGCTGCACGTCTATAAATTGATATACATTTTCGCTCATACTGCCCCCTTATTGCGCCTGAACACGAAGTTCGGCGCTACTGCGAGCACGATGCCCGAGTAAACTTTTTACGTCACTTGATTTAGGTTTTACTAATTTGAACATCGGTAAATAAAGTTCAAAATTAGCTAAAATAGTTTCTGCTCTACATGAGCCTGTTAGTTCTAAATGATCAGCAATTAAGCCGCGTAAATGCTCTTGATGTGAACTCAAATCATCTAAAGTAACCACTTCAACCAACTCTGGGTTAATGCGTTTCTCAAAATCACCTCGTTCATCTAAAATATAAGCAAAACCACCGGTCATACCTGCACCAAAGTTAACCCCTACATTACCAAGTACACATACCACACCACCGGTCATATATTCACAACCATTATCACCAACACCTTCAACAACAGCTTGCACACCCGAATTACGCACAGCAAAACGCTCACCAGCACATCCGGCTGCAAACAATTTACCGCCAGTGGCACCATATAAACAGGTATTACCTACGATGGTTGCTTTGTGACTTTCAAATGACGAACCCAGTGGTGGGCGAACGACTAGCTTACCGCCCGCCATTCCTTTACCAACGTAATCGTTGGCATCACCAACTAAAGTCATTTCAAGGCCGCCAGCGTTCCATACCCCGAATGACTGGCCAGCGGTACCATGAAGCTCAATCACTACGGGATCTGCTGCCATACCTTGATTACCGTGCTTATCAGCAATATAACCAGAAAGCATTGCGCCAACAGATCTATCGGTATTACATATACGGCTCACTAATGAAATGCCGCTTGAGTTATCAATTGCCTCTTGTGCCTTGCCGAGTAAGCTCTCATTTAACTCACCTAAATAGTGCGAGCTATTTGGTGTACTGCAAAACAATGTTTCACCCGTAGGGTTGTTTGGCTGAGCGATAACCGCTGATAAATCTATTTTTTGCTGCTTGGCTGTTTTGCCTTCAATGGCTTCGAGTAAATCTAAGCGACCAATCAAATCGGTTAGGTTTGCAACACCTAAACTTGCCATAATTTCACGCGCTTCTTGAGCTATAAACTTAAAGTAGTTCATCGCCATTTCTGGTAAGCCATGATAGTGCTTTTGACGCAATGTATCGTCTTGAGTTGCTACACCGGTAGCACAGTTATTTAAGTGACAAATTCGTAAGTATTTACAGCCTAACGCCACCATAGGCCCGGTACCAAAACCAAAACTTTCAGCGCCTAAAATGGCTGCTTTGATGATATCAAGCCCGGTTTTTAACCCCCCATCTGTTTGCAGGCGAATACGATGACGAAGGCCATTTTCGACAAGTGCTTGTTGCGTTTCTGCAAGGCCAAGCTCCCATGGGCTGCCTGCATATTTAACCGAGGTTAAGGGACTTGCACCTGTGCCACCATCGTAGCCTGAGATAGTAATTAGATCGGCATACGCTTTTGCAACACCGGTTGCAATTGTTCCTACGCCCGGTTCAGACACCAGTTTTACCGAAATCAGTGCCTTTGGATTTACTTGCTTTAAATCAAAAATAAGCTGGGCTAAATCTTCAATAGAGTAAATATCGTGATGCGGCGGCGGTGAAATTAGTGTCACGCCTGGTACAGAGTAACGAAGCTTAGCAATATAAGGCGTTACTTTTTCACCCGGTAACTGCCCGCCTTCTCCTGGCTTAGCGCCTTGAGCCACTTTTATTTGAATGACATCCGCACTGCGTAAATAATGAGGTGTTACACCAAATCGACCTGAGGCCACTTGTTTAATCCGTGAATTTTTTTCTGTACCGTAACGAAGTTTATCTTCGCCACCTTCGCCAGAATTTGAGCAACCACCTAAACGATTCATGGCAATGGCTAGTGCTTCATGCGCCTCTGGTGATAATGCACCAATACTCATCGCTGCAGAATCAAAACGTTTATAAAGCTCAGTGGCAGGCTCTACCTCATCAATGCTTATACCCTTTTCTGGCAGTTTTAAAGCCAACATATCGCGCAAAGTCGCGACTGGACGGTGATTAACTAGCTTTGCGTATTCGCTGTAATCACTGTACTGACCGCTTCGTACTGCTTTTTGTAACGTTTGAATCACATCAGGGTTGTAAGCATGATACTCGCCGCCGTGTACGTACTTAAATAAGCCACCATGGCTTAGTAATTTACGTTTACTAAGCGCTAGTTTGTGCAAGCTTTGCTGATCGTCATCAAAGTCGCTAAAACACGCCCCTTTTATGCGACTTGCAACGCCCTTAAAACACATCTCAACAATCGCGTCAGATAGACCAACCGCTTCAAACAACATCGAACAACGATATGAAGCCACGGTGCTAATACCCATTTTCGACATGATTTTGTACAAGCCTTTATTAATTGCTTGACGATAAGCCAGTGTCACTTCGCAGTATGACTTATTAATTACCTTGCTATCGCTCATGGCCACAAGTGACTCATACGCTAAATACGGGTAGATTGCGGTTGCACCGAAGCCAAGTAGAACAGCAAATTGATGCGCGTCACGAACGCTACCGGTTTCAATAATGATGTTAGACTCACAGCGTAAGTTATTATCTACCAAGCGTTTTTGTACCGCACCCACCGCCATAGCTGCAGGAATAGGTAATTGATTGTCATCAAAGTTACGATCCGTTAATACCAGCATAATGCAGCCTGATGCTGCTTTTTCTTGTGCTTCATCACAAACACGCTTAACGGCGTTTTCAAGTCCTTCTTCTATGGTGTAAGTAATGTCAATCTTACAGTAACTGTAGTGTGCTTCATCGGCATTGAGTAGCTGCTGCATGTCAGCATACATTAAAATAGGGGTATCAAATTGCAGGCGTTTAGCATGCCCTGTCGTTTCATTAAATACGTTTTGTTCACTGCCAATACACGTTGCCAACGACATTACATGGTTTTCACGTAACGGATCGATTGGCGGATTAGTCACTTGGGCAAACTTCTGGCGGAAATAATCGTAAAGTGAACGATGCCCTTCGCTTAGGACGGCAAACGGCGTATCGTCACCCATTGAACCGGTAGCTTCTTGACCATTTTCACCCATAACACGAATAACACTGTCTAGCTCTTCATTAGTATAGCCAAACATCTTTTGATATTTGGCTAGAGTTGCATCATCGAATGAGCGATTACCTGCATCTTGCTCAGTCAGTGCTTCAAAAGGTGTTAAGCGTTTAACGTTTTCTTCTAACCACGATTTATAAGGGTGGCGTGATTTTAAATCTTGGTCAATTTCATCTGAATGCCAAATTTTTCCGAGTTTGGTATCAATAACCAGTAGCTCGCCTGGGCCAACACGTCCTTTTTCTACCACCTCATCAGCGGTGTAATCCCAAATTCCCACCTCAGAAGCTAAAGTAATAAAGCCATCTTGAGTAATAATATAACGCGCAGGGCGCAGACCATTACGGTCTAGGTTACAGGCTGCAAAGCGCCCATCAGACATAACGATGCCTGCAGGGCCATCCCACGGTTCCATATGCATAGAGTTAAAATCATAGAACGCACGTAAGTCGTCATCCATAGCTCGATTTTTTTGCCATGCTGGCGGCACTAGCATGCGCATCGCACGGAATAAATCCATACCACCAGCTAAAAATAGCTCCAGCATATTATCGAGGCTAGATGAGTCAGACCCTGTCTCATTAACAAACGGCGCTGCGCTTTGTAAATCAGGAATAAGTGGCGAAGCAAATTTATAAGAACGGGCACGTGCCCATTGGCGGTTACCTTCAATAGTATTAATTTCACCATTATGTGCTAAATAACGAAATGGTTGCGCTAAAGGCCAGCGAGGCTGTGTGTTTGTAGAGAAGCGTTGATGAAAAACACAAATAGCACTGGTCATGCGAATATCCGCAAGATCAAGGTAAAAATTAGGCAAGTCAGCAGGCATCATTAAGCCTTTATATATTGTGACTAACCCAGATAAGCTCGCAATATAAAATGATTCATCGTCCATTAGACGCTTTTCTGCACGACGACGTGCAACATACAAGCGGCGTTCTAAATCTTTAGAACGCCAACCTTCTGGCGCACTAATAAAAATTTGTTCAAAACCTGGCAATTGTTTTAGAGCAATAGGTCCTAACATTGATGGATCAGTTGGAACCACACGCCAGCCCAAAATATTTAGCGTTTCTTTTTCTAGTTCTTCGCTTAAAACATCTTTGGCTGCTTGTGCTAGTACCGGATCAGCATTGAGGAAAATCATCCCAACGGCGTAATTTTTACCTAAATGCCAATTATTCTCGGCAGCAATAGCCCGAAAGAAGCTGTCTGGTTTTTGTAATAACAAGCCACAACCATCACCCGTTTTACCATCAGCAGAAATACCACCGCGGTGCTGCATGCGATCTAAACCGGTGATCGCCGTACGAATGAGTCGGTGACTCGCTTGGTTATTAACTTGGGCTATTAAGCCAAAGCCACAATTATCTTTTTCTAGTTTTGAGTCATATAACATGGACCCCTCCCCTTGCTGCGCTGTTAACGTGGATGAACGGCTCGACGATTTGCTAACAGACGAACAAAATTAGCGTTATTCCACCCTTGAGTCAATATTTTTATGAATACATATTCATTATATTGAATATATTTCAACTTAATTAAAAATCATAAAATAATGCCACCCATTAACATTTGCATAGATATCGAATCGAAAAATAGATTGACACCGGTGTTATTTTTAAAAACTTGTAAACAAAAAGCATGTGCGACTAGCAGTTTACGTAAACGTAAGGTGAGCCCAAAATGAATAACTATTCATTATGGGCTATTTCCTCTTTTGTGCTGTATTAGTAATTCATCTGAACACGACATTTAATTACAGCGGCTTCTATTAGCGCATAGTTTATTCAATAGATTTAAACGCTCCCCTCATGTTATGCATTAATTAACAACTTGCTTTGCTTTACGTTGAGATAACCTCATCCCATAGACAAATCAAAAAAGTGCCCGCAGCGGACACTTTTTATGTCCGCGGACATGTAAAACAACAAGGGTAAAGTTAAAAACCGAATAAATTCAATAAGATAAAAAATGGCATGCTATTCGAATACAGCATAACTATATAAATTTTGAGGATGTTCGAATGTTTACTATTGGCTTATTTTTAATTTCACCAATTATTCTATTTATTGCCTCGCTAATGATTACTGTGTTTGAAAAACACTAAGAGAATGAATAATGATTAAAGACACTAGCGGGCAAGACACGCAAATCTCACGACCTATAAATTTTAAAAAATACATCAGGCTGTTTATATTTATTGTGGGCCTAGTTGCTCTATGTGTATATGCACTATTAAATGCTGATCAAGAAGGTACTATCTCGGTTGATAGAGTAAGCCTACAAATAGCCACGGTGGTGCGCCAATCGCTAATACGCGATGTTGCAGCCAGCGGTAAAATTGTGGCCGCCAGAGCACCAAAAGTTTACAGCCCTGAACGAGGCTTTGTTTCATTGAAGGTTAATGCTGGTGACTCAGTAAAACTGCATGATGTAATAGCCATGGTTGATAGTCCTGAGCTCACAAACGAATTAAAGCAGCAACAGTCTGTTTTAGCTCGTCTTGAGGGCGAGCTACAACGTAAACACCTTGAGGCACGCCGCCAATCATTAAGCTTAAATAAAGCACTTGATCTAGCACAAGTAGAGTTAAACGCTGCCGATAGAGAAAATCGCAGAGCGGCCTTATCAATGCAAAAAAATGTGATCAGTCAAATTGATCACGAAAAAGCCATTGATGAGCTTGCCCGTGCAAAACTCTCTTATAAACATGCAGAGCAAGAAGTTGAATTGTCCAAAGATACACTTGCTTTTGAACTACAGGCCGCTAAACGAGATGTCACTCGTCAACAACTGATTGTCGATGATCTACTTCGTAAAGTTAATAACTTAACAATTAAAGCCACTGTGTCAGGGATTGTAGGTAACTTACTAGTTCAACAAAGAGAAGCGGTAACACAAAGCCAACCATTAATGACTTTAGTTGATTTGAGTAATTTTGAAGCAGAGCTACAAGTCCCTGAAAGTTATGCAAATGAGCTTGGTTTAGGTATGGACGTAGAGATAACAATGGGCGCTAGCAAAGTGATGGGCGCCCTCTCTGCCATTTCACCAGAAGTAAATAATAGAGAAGTCACAACGCGTGTACGTTTTGACAAAGACATGACGGGTATCAGACAAAACCAACGATTAACAGCCCGTATTTTATTAGAAAATCGTGACGATGTTTTACAAGTTAAGCGTGGGGCATTTTTACAACAAGGCGGTACACAGGTTTATAAAATTACCGGTGATACAGCTCAGCTCATTGATATTTCAATTGGTGCAACCAGCATTGATGCGGTTGAGTTAATTTCAGGGGTTCAAGCTGGCGATGAATTGATTATTTCAAGCTATAACAGTTTCAAACACACACACACATTATTACTTCGCTAACAATCGCGTAGAACCAAACAACAAAAGGAAAAAGCATGTTAAAGATGAATAATATAAGTAAAGTATATCAAACAGAAATGGTTCAAACCCATGCATTACGTGATTTTAATCTACACGTTGATGAAGGCGAATTTATTGCTGTTACAGGCCCTAGCGGGTCAGGAAAAACGACCTTTTTAAATATAGCTGGAATGTTAGAACCCTTCTCTGCAGGTGAATATTTACTTGATGGAATTGATGTAGGTAAGTTAAACGATAACCAGCGCGCAGATTGTCGAAATCAAAAAATAGGCTTTATCTTCCAAGGGTTCAATTTAATACCTGACTTAAACTTATATGAAAATATTGAAGTACCGCTACGTTATAGAGGTATTAAAGCCGCAGAGCGTAAACGTCGCATTGAAAAATGTTTAGAACAAGTTGGTCTTGCCTCTCGGGCAAAACATTTGCCACAGCAACTCTCTGGCGGACAGCAACAACGAGTGGCCATAGCACGCGCGCTTGCTGGCGAGCCACGATTTTTATTAGCCGATGAACCTACCGGTAATCTCGACAGCCTTATGGCTCGTCAAGTAATGGAGCTGCTTGAACAAATCAATCGCGATGGCGCAACCATTGTCATGGTCACCCATGATGCAGAACTTGCTCGGCGTGCCCCTCGAAACATTCAAGTTGTCGACGGTCAACTTGCTGATTTCACCTTGTACCAAGGTGCACAAAACCTTAAAAATGTTGCTGGAGCGTAAGCCATGCTATTACATTACCTAGATTTAAGTTGGCGTAGCTTTAAGCGCACTCCTCTGGTGAGTTTCTTAATGGTGCTGGCGATTGCCATTGGGATTGGTGTAACCATGACCAGTTTAAGCGTTTATCATATGATGTCGGCAGACCCTATCCCACATAAGAGCAGTCAATTGTATAACGTACAATTACAAACCATGGATGAAGGTCACACGTGGTGGACGGGTGACGATATCCCCATGCAATTGACTTATCAAGATGCCGTAAATTTACATAATGCGCCTACTCCAGATAAAAAAGTGGCCATGATGCGCACTGGCTTCTCGGTGTATTTAGACTCAGATAAAGTTAAGCCGTTTACTGGTGAAGCACGCATGACCACACCCGATTTTTTTAGCATGTTTGATGTGCCATTTATTTATGGCGGTGTGTGGAGTGTACAACAAGAGCAATCTGCAGCCCCTGTTTTGGTGATTTCAAAAGAGCTGAACGATAAGTTGTTTGCGGGTGAAAACTCCATCGGCAAACTAGTCTATTTGGATGACGATAGCTACCAAATTGTCGGTGTTATTGATGACTGGCCCCTCAACCTTAAATATTACGATTTAAATAACGGCGCTTTTGATAAAATAGCAGACCTATTTTTACCCTTTAGTTTAATTAAAGCAAAAGAGCTCACCAGCTGGGGCAATAGCAATGGCTGGAAACATGAAAATATAAATACCTATGCCGATAGATTGCAATCGGAAATAGTGTGGATCCAATTTTGGGCTCAGCTTGATACACCAGAGCAAAAAACCGCTTACGGTGATTACCTCACCTCTTACATTGAAGAGCAAAAAAAACGTGGCCGCTTCACGCGAGAGAAACCTGAATATAGCCTACGTGATGTAAACCAATGGATGGAATACAACAATGTCGTTAGTGAAGATAACAAAATACTGGTTAGTTTAAGCTTTATGTTTTTAGCGGTGTGTTTAGCTAATATTTTAGGATTATTACTAGCAAAGTTTTTACGCCGTGCTCCAGAAGTCGGCGTGCGTCGAGCACTCGGGGCAAGTAAGCGACAAGTCTTTCTACAGCATTTAGTAGAAGTAGCCATGCTTGGTTTTATCGGCGGGTTGCTCGGTATTGTACTTGCACAAATTGGCCTTCTCGGGGTAAGGCAAAGTTACGAATATTACAAAAACATAGCCACGATGGATTTAGCCATGTTATTAAGTGCCCCAGTTATCGCAATAACTACTTGCATTATTGCTGGGCTTTACCCTGCTTGGCTAGTGTGTAAAACCAACCCTGCCATTTACCTGAAGAGCCAATGAGGAGCTAATCATGTTAGAAATAAAACCGATATTTCATGCCCTTTGCCGCTCAAAGGTAGGCGCAATATTACTTTTAATTCAAATTGCAATTACGACAGCCATTGTCAGCAATGCGGCGTTTATCATTCAAGATAGAATCGCTTTTTTAAACCAAGAAACCGGCTATCCAGAGCAAGACTTGTTTAAGTTCAATGTGATGACCTTTGGGAAAGACGTTGATGCTAGCCAGCAGTTTGAACTAGATGAAGCCATGTTAAGAGCCCTACCAGGGGTTGAGAGTGCAGCGCAAAGTAGCAGTATTCCGTTATCTGGTAGTGGCAGCGCTTCCGGCTTTAATTTAAAACCTGCACCACAAGAAAGCAAAAATGTGCGCACTGCTTACTTTTTTATTGATGAGCACGGCCTAGACACATATGGCGTAAAATTAATTGCTGGGCGTAATTTTACTGAGGCTGAAGTACTCATTACAAATTCACCGACAGATAGAACAACTAATGTCACTGTCGTTACTGAGGCGTTAGCCAATGAGCTTTTCCCTGAGGGCAATGGCCTTGGTAAGACCGTTTATTTTGGTGACTTACCCCTACAAATTATTGGGATCACAGCGCCAATGAAAGGCCCTTGGCTAAAAGATAGTCACCCCAATAATGTCGCGCTTATTCCGTATATTCAAGGCAAAACTTACGCACAATTTGCTGTAAGAACAAAGCCAGGACAACGCGCAGCTGTAATGAAACAAATCGAAAATGCGATGCTAAATAATTATAGCAAGCGGGTGATCAACAATATTAAAGGTCTTGATGAACTTAAAGATCAATATATGGCTGCAGATAAACTTATGATGCGTATGTTAATTGTGCTCATAACCATACTGGTATTGGTAACCGCACTGGGCATTTTTGGTTTGACGCTATTTAATATAAACAAACGTACCAAGCAAATTGGAACCCGTCGTGCTTTAGGCGCTCGTAAATCTGCAATTGTTAATTATTTTTTAGTTGAAAATGCGCTGATTTGCATTGCTGGCTTATTTTTAGGTGCTATTTCAGCACTTTTACTCGGTCAGTTATTAATGCAACATTTTTCAATAGCGGCATTACCATCAAGTTATATTGCTGTCACGGCAGTCATGGTGTTTACAATGAGTCTTTTGGCTGTATTTGGCCCAGCTAAACGCGCGGCAAATATTTCGCCGAGTATCGCAACCCGAACCATATAGCACAGCTCCCAACCTATGCTACACTGGCTAAACGCGGTGTAGCATTTTCAATATTTAAATAATAATAAACAGCGATTAAATTAACATGGAAAAAATACTTATCGTTGATGATAATCCTGCAATTTTAGATGCTTTGTCATTATTGCTAGAGATTCACGACTATAAAGTGGTTACTGCAAATAGCCCATTTGAAGCTATTCAAATTGTGCAATACCAGCGTATTGCACTTGTACTTCAAGATATGAACTTTAGTAACGACACAACTTCAGGAGAAGAGGGAAAGTTACTCTTTTATCAACTTAGAGAGCTAAATCCCCATCTGCCCATTATTCTGATCACTGCATGGACTGAGCTTGAAACAGCCGTTGAACTTGTCAAAGCCGGTGCGGCTGATTATTTACCAAAACCATGGGATGATGCCAAGCTTCTTACCTGTGTTAATAACCTAATTGAACTAGGAAAGACAAAAAAACAAAATCAAACCTTATTGCGCCACCAGCAAGAGCGTGAGGCATCTATAGAAAATGCTAATTTAGTAGGTTTAATTTATCGCAGTACGGCGATGGAGCAATTAGTTAAAATGGCATTACAAGTCGCCAAATCTGATGTCTCTGTATTAATAACAGGCCCAAATGGCAGTGGTAAAGAGCGCATAGCACAAATTATTCAAGCAAACTCACCTCGCCAAAATGCTGCGTTTATTACGGTCAATGCAGGTGCCCTTCCCCATCAACTAATAGAAGCAGAATTATTTGGTGCAGAAGCAGGTGCTTTTACAGGGATCACAAAACAAAGGATTGGTCGATTTGAAGCGGCTGATGGTGGCACATTATTTTTAGATGAAATAGGTAATCTCCCTTTATCAGGACAAATGAAGCTCCTACGGATTTTACAAACGGGAGAATTCGAGCGCTTAGGTTCAACCCAGACCCGAAAAGTTAATGTCCGTGTAATATCAGCGACCAATGAAAACCTAACAGATGCAATCAGCAAAGGGCTGTTTAGAGAAGACTTATACTACCGCTTAAATGTAATTGAACTTAACCTGCCAAGTCTTAATCAGCGACCGGATGACATACTTCCTCTTATTCATCATTTTTTAGTAGAACGTGAGCTGGACTTACAATGCGAAAACCTACTTTTAGCCCATTCATGGCCCGGTAATGTTCGTGAACTTGAAAATGCATGTAAACGTGTCAGTGTGCTCAAACCCAGCGGTGAGATAAGCATCGACGACTTTGGTTTAACTCCTATTACGCCTCAAACACACACTCAAAAAGTAGAGCCTAACAAACAACAAATTGAGGATGCCATGCGTTTACATAAAGGGGTGATTGCCAAAGTAGCACGTGAGTTTGGCCTCAGCCGACAAGCACTCTACCGTCGTCTTGATAAGTTTGAGATTGCCTACTGATGAAAAAATCAAGATACCGCTTCTCTTTAACTTCTAAAGTGATTTTAGTATGTGTATTTTCCTCTGTGATCCCTGTTTTTATCTGTTGTTGGCTGCTGGGTGTTGACGCTATAAAAACAACAGTAAGTGTCATTTTCACAGCCGCGCTAAGTAGCTTATTGGCTCATCGACTCAGCGGTAAACTGGTCCAAGGTATTACTTCATTAGAAACTGGCTTATTAAATTTTAAAGATGGGGAACTATCGACTTTACTGGCCTATAACCATAATGATGAATTAGGTCATTTGTGCCAGCTTTACAACAAAACTGCAAAGCAATTAAGACAAGAAAAACAATGGGTTTACCAACGAGAGTTGATGCTTGATAAGGTATTACAAAACGCCCCTCAAGCTGTATTATTGGTAAATGACAATGATTTTATTGTTTATAGTAACCATAGTGCGAGAGATTTTTTTAATGCAAGTACAGCCCTAGAAGGCGAAAAAATATCACCATTATTGTCTAAAGCCCCACAGCAAATAATTAATGCCGTTAATAAAGGCGTAGATGGTTTATTTATTCTCGATAAAGCAGAACAAGAACCGCAAACATGGCATCTTTCAATGGGTCGCTTATTGCTTAACAACCAACACCACAGGTTGTTTGTATTTAAACAATTGACCCGCGAATTGAGCCGCCAAGAAGTTGAAGTTTGGAAAAAGGTTATTAGGATCATTAGCCATGAACTCAATAACTCACTAGGTCCAATGTCATCCATGTTACATAGTGCACAGCTGTTAACGCAAAAAGTGGATGAACCTCGTTTACAACGCGTTTTCACTACCATTGAAGAGCGAATAAAGCATTTAAACGAGTTCGTTCAAGGCTATGGAAAGTTTGCTAAACTACCACCACCTAAAATAACAACGGTTGATTGGCATTCATTACTCGATCAATTACAAAGCCAATGGCAATTTAATTTCGACCTTCAAAAAGATATCATCACACGAGCCGATCAAACCCAAATAGAACAATTGCTCATTAACCTGTTGAAAAACGCACATGAATCAGAGTCGCTAGCAGAGCATATTAGTTTAAAAATAACACAAGATAACCTCGGCACTCATATTAATGTGAGCGATCAAGGAAAAGGCATGAGTGAAACGGTTATGGCCAGTGCTCTCATCCCTTTTTATTCTACCAAGGCAGCTGGAAGTGGATTAGGGTTGGCACTGTGTCGAGAAATTGTTGAAGCCCATCATGGGCAAATTAGCCTGCATAATCGTGAAATCGGCGGGATCAGTGTTTTTGTAAGTTTACCCTGATAACTGCTTATTTAAGAATGAAAACTTGTCCAATTTATGGGCGATTAAATCGCGCTCTGAAGTTTGCGGCTTTGTAAGCTACGAAAAAACGAGTAACTTGTCTATAGATATAAAAAAAGCTGCAAATTGCAGCTTTTTTTTACCTAAACACTTATTCAGCGTCTGCAGGTTTATGCTTTGCAGCTGTTTCAGTGATCAGTGGTTGTAATTCACCACGTTGAAACATTTCAATGATAATGTCACAGCCACCAATTAACTCACCTTCAACCCAAAGTTGTGGGAAAGTAGGCCAGTTAGCATACGCAGGAAGCTCTGCACGAATGTCTGGATTAAGTAAAATATCTACATAAGCAAACGGTTCACCACACGACATTAACGCTTGTGATGCTTGTGAAGAAAAACCACAATTAGGCAGTTTTGGTGATCCTTTCATGTATAAGATGATTGGGTTTTCAGCAATTTGCTGTTTAATTTTATCGATGGTTTCCATTTACAACCTCAAAATGACGATAGCGAACACATTAGGCCTTGAAAAAGTTTCACTGTGGCCTCAGATATATAGATTAAAATAGGCAATTAAAGCCTCAATCTTAATTAGCTTTAGCAAGAGCATTGCTGTTTGCTAAAACTTGAGTAAAATACTCAACAATTATAGTAACACTATATTCCTGTTTGGTATAGATAAGTGCCCTGTTTGCGCAGGCATTACGTATTACTAAATAGACTATCAACCAAAAGAAGATGGAGATAAAAAATGGCATTTGAACTACCGTCACTACCGTATGCAATTGATGCACTTGAGCCACATATTTCACAAGAAACGCTAGAGTTTCACCATGGTAAACACCACAACACTTATGTGACTAAACTTAACGGTTTAATCCCAGGCACTGAGTTTGAAGGTAAGTCACTTGAAGAAATCGTATGTTCTTCAGAAGGCGGTGTATTTAATAACGCTGCTCAAATCTGGAACCACACTTTCTACTGGAACAGCCTATCTCCAAATGGCGGTGGCGCTCCAACAGGTGCAATTGCTGATGCAATTAACGCGAAATGGGGCTCATTTGACGCATTTAAAGACGCGTTAAACGACAAAGCAGTAAATAACTTTGGTTCAAGCTGGACTTGGTTAGTTAAACTAGCTGATGGTTCACTAGACATCGTTAATACATCTAACGCTGCTACACCACTAACAGATGCAGGTGTTACTCCAATCCTAACTGTGGATTTATGGGAACACGCATACTACATTGATTACCGTAACGTGCGTCCAGATTACCTTAAAGGTTTCTGGTCACTAGTTAACTGGGAATTCGCGAACGCTAACTTCGCATAATTAGTTTAATATTAGTTTTAAAAAGACGCTTAGGCGTCTTTTTTTATGCCCGCTACTTTATTTGATTATGGTTGTACGTAGGTTGTTTTATAAAAGCGCATCTTGATCATTTTTCATATAAATTTTTAATTTTATTGCACAAAAAATGAAATTCGTGACTAGACTTTAAATAGTGAATACATCTTCAAAGTAGGTTTCGGAGGTCATTATGACTATTTTTGATCACTACCAAGCACGTTATGAATCAACACAAGAAGAAGAGTACAGTGTTGCTGAATTCCTCGAAATTTGTAAAACCGATAAGTCTGCTTATGCCAGTGCACCTGAAAGGTTACTGATGGCCATTGGCGAGCCTAAAATGGTAGATACTGCTACCGATACTCGCCTAAGTCGCTTATTTTCAAATCGTGTTGTTGCACGTTACCCAGCATTTGCTGACTTTTATGGCATGGAAGACGCTATTGAACAAATTGTGTCTTATCTAAAACATGCAGCACAAGGCTTAGAGGAGTGTAAACAAGTACTTTATTTACTCGGCCCTGTGGGTGGTGGTAAGTCATCAATTGCCGAAAAATTAAAGTATTTAATGCAACAAGTGCCTATCTACTCCATTAAAGGCTCACCAGTTAATGACCATCCGCTGGCATTATTTGACCCCATTGAAGATGCAAACCTGCTCGAAAAAGAATATGGAATTAAGTCACGCTACCTTAAAACAGTGATGTCGCCATGGGCCGCAAAACGCTTACAAGAATTTAATGGTGATATTAGCCAATTTAGAGTGGTTAAACGCTTCCCATCAATTTTAAATCAAGTAGCGATTGCTAAAACAGAGCCCGGCGATGAAAACAACCAAGATATTTCGGCTCTTGTAGGTAAAGTAGATATCCGCCAGCTTGAACACTTTGCGCAAAATGATCCTGATGCGTACGCTTATTCAGGCGCATTATGTTTAGCTAACCAAGGCTTAATGGAGTTTGTGGAAATGTTCAAAGCACCGATAAAAGTGCTACACCCGCTTTTAACAGCCACACAAGAAGGCAACTATAACGGCACAGAAGGCATAAGCGCCCTGCCATTTAACGGTATGATACTCGCCCACTCCAACGAGTCAGAATGGCAAACCTTTAAAAACAATAAAAACAACGAAGCTTTTTTAGACCGTGTTTATATTGTTAAAGTCCCCTATTGCTTAAGAGTGACCGAAGAAATTAAAATTTACGATAAGCTGATTGAACACAGTGAGCTTTATAATGCTCCATGTGCGCCAGGAACACTTAAAATTTTAGCTCAATTTACCACTCTCTCGCGCTTAAAAGAGCCAGAAAACTCTAGCATTTACTCTAAAATGCGGGTCTACGATGGTGAAACACTCAAAGATACCGATCCAAAAGCTAAGTCATACCAAGAATATCGTGATTACGCTGGTGTCGATGAGGGCATGAACGGTCTTTCAACTCGTTTTGCGTTTAAAATTTTATCTCGCGTATTCAACTTTGATACCACCGAAGTGGCCGCCAACCCAGTACATTTGTTTTATGTACTTGAGCAACAAATTGAACGAGAACAATTTAGTGCCGAGGTTGAAGAGCGTTATTTAAGCTTTTTAAAAGGCTATTTAATTCCACAATATGTTGAGTTTATAGGTAAAGAGCTGCAAACCGCCTATCTAGAATCGTACTCGGAATACGGACAAAATATTTTTGACCGCTACGTTATTTATGCTGATTTTTGGATTCAAGATCAAGAATATCGCGACCCTGATACAGGGCAATTGTTTGACCGTGATGCGCTTAATGCTGAGCTCGAAAAAATTGAGAAACCGGCAGGTATTTCAAATCCTAAAGATTTCAGAAATGAAATTGTTAACTTTGTACTACGTGCTCGCGCTCACAATAATGGCAAGAATCCGCTATGGACGAGTTATGAGAAACTACGCACTGTTATTGAGAAAAAAATGTTCTCAAACACCGAAGACTTACTCCCTGTCATTTCATTCAATGCTAAAACATCGGCTGAGGATCAGCAAAAGCATGAGGACTTTGTTAACCGTATGGTTGAAAAAGGCTACACGAAAAAACAAGTGCGTTTGCTATCTGAGTGGTATTTACGGGTTAGAAAATCGCAATAACCTTCATAATTGCAGTTTTTAGGAGGTCATTATGGCGCATTTTATCGACAGGCGTTTAAATGGCAAAAACAAAAGCACAGTTAACCGCCAGCGTTTTATTAGGCGTTATAAAAAGCAGATAAAAGAAGCGGTGTCTGATGCGATAAATAAACGCAGCGTCACCGACTCTAGCTCTGGAGAGAGTATATCTATTCCACAGCGTGATATTAGTGAACCTACTTTTCATCAAGGTAGAGGCGGTAATAGAGAGCAAATACATCCAGGGAACGATCAGTTCTCTACTGGTGATAAAATTGAGCGACCTAAAGGTGGACAAGGCGGTGGCGCGGGCGAAGGTAAAGCGAGTGATTCTGGCGAAGGCCAAGATGATTTTGTTTTCTCAATTTCTAAAGACGAATATCTTGATTTGTTATTTGAAGATTTAGAACTCCCTAATTTACAAGAAAACCAGCTCGATAAGCTCGTACAAATGAAAACCCATCGCGCTGGGTTTTGCAGCGACGGTATGCCCAGTAATATTGACGTAGTGCGCTCATTACAAGGCTCTTTAGCTCGTAGAATTGCAATGACCGCAGGAAAAAAGCGCCGCCTTAGTGAACTTGAGGGTCAACTCGCGCTACTGCTTGAACAACCACACTGCGACAAAGCCGCTGTGACATTGTTGCAACAAGAAATCGACATTCTAAAGCAGCAAATTAAATCGGTACCCTTTATTGATAACTACGATTTGCGTTTTCGTAACTACAATAAACAACCGCACCCAACCAGCAAAGCAGTAATGTTTTGTATAATGGATGTATCCGGTTCAATGGATCAAGCCACCAAAGACATGGCAAAACGCTTTTATATTTTGCTTTATCAGTTTTTAACTCGCAGCTATAAAGACATTGAGGTTGTGTATATTCGTCATCATACTCAAGCTAAAGAAGTTGATGAACAAGAGTTTTTTTACTCCCAAGAAACGGGCGGTACTATCGTTTCAAGTGCGCTTAAGCTGATGAATGAAATAATAGCAGAGCGCTATAATGCTGATGAATGGAATATATACGCAGCACAAGCCTCTGATGGTGATAACTGGGCAGATGATACCCCGCAATGTGGGCATATTTTACGTAACAAACTGTTAAGCGCAGTGCGATATTTTGCCTATATAGAAATTACTACCCGCGCCCACCAAAGTTTATGGCGCGAGTACCAAAGCATAAGCCAAACTCACAGTAATTTTGCCATCCAACATATTCAAGGTGTTGAAGACATTTACCCTATATTTAGGGAGCTATTTAAAAAAGGCCGTCAACAGCAAGGGGCTGCATAGCCAAAGCGAGGTAGCAATATGAATAACGAGCGAATCAGTGATGGGCCCGATTGGACCTTTGAGTTACTTCAGCAATATCAAGATGAAATTGCACGTGTTGCTGAGCATTATAAACTAGACACATACCCTAACCAAATTGAAGTGATCACTGCTGAGCAAATGATGGATGCTTACTCCAGTGTAGGCATGCCTATTGGCTATACTCACTGGTCTTACGGTAAAAAGTTTATCCAAACAGAACAAAATTATAAACGAGGTCAAATGGGCCTTGCATATGAAATTGTGATTAACTCCAATCCATGTATAGCTTATTTAATGGAAGAAAATACGCTGCCGATGCAGGCATTGGTTATGGCACATGCGTGTTACGGGCATAACTCTTTTTTTAAGGGGAATTATTTATTTAAAACATGGACTGATGCCGGTTCTATAATTGACTATTTATTGTTTGCTAAAAATTATATTAGCCGCTGTGAAGAGAAATACGGTATTTCTGAAGTAGAAAGCATACTCGACTCTTGCCATGCGTTAATGAGTTATGGTGTTGACAGGTATAAACGTCCGCAGCGTATTTCGTTATTTGAAGAACAAAAACGCCAGCAAGAACGGGCTGAGTACTTACAATCACAAGTTAATGAACTATGGCGTACCATTCCCTCTCAGCAGCAAGAATCGAAAAAGCCTGAGCGCCACTTTCCGCAAGAGCCGCAGGAAAACATTCTGTATTTTATTGAAAAAAATGCTCCTTTACTTGAGCCATGGCAACGAGAAATCGTGCGTATTGTGCGAAAAATATCGCAGTACTTTTATCCGCAAAAACAAACACAGGTTATGAATGAAGGTTGGGCCACTTTTTGGCACTACACTATTTTGAACCACTTATATGATGAGGGAAAACTAACCGACTCATTTATGTTAGAGTTTTTACAAAGCCATACAAATGTTGTGTATCAACCCCCTTATAATAGCGATTATTACTCAGGTATTAACCCCTATGCGCTGGGTTTTAATATGATGGTAGATATACGCCGAATTTGTGAAAACCCGACAGAAGAAGATAAACGCTGGTTTCCTGAACATGCTGGTAGTGACTGGCTTGAAACTCTTCACTTTGCAATGCAAAACTTTAAAGATGAAAGTTTTATTAGCCAATTTTTATCACCTAAACTAATTAGAGACTTTAAATTGTTCACTATCGTCGACCACACCAGCAACCCACATTTAGAAATAGGCGCTATTCATGACGATAATGGCTACAAAGCGGTTAGAGAGGCACTTTCTGCACAATATAACCTTAGTAATCATGAACCTAACATACAAGTTTACGATGTAGACTTACGTGGCGATCGCTCATTAACCTTGCGATATATTCCTCACAACGCCATTCCACTGGCCAACTCCCATGAGGAGGTATTAAAACACCTTTACAGACTATGGGGCTTTAGGGTAAAACTTGAACAGGAGTCAAATTCTGGTGATATTTCAACCATTGGTCAATGCCCAATGGATGATTCACGCCATACAACAGAGTAAAAAAATGCAGAGCGAACCGATTGTGAGTTTTATGTAAGTTACACTGTCTATATTTCTCCAATATTAAGAGATTTAGGCTTGGTTTTTTCTAAGGAACAGCTCGTTAATGCGTTTGAGAAACGACCACAATAGCAGCAGGCCCTTATAACTGATAATAACTTACGCGATAAGCTTCATATTAAAGCGGGGGTTACCCGAGGAGGTGATCTCAAGCTTAGCGGCTAAGATTAATGCTGATTTAGTGATTATAGGCTCTGTAGGAAATATAGGGATTAAAGCTAAGCTCATTGGTAATACTGCAGAAAAAATAATGCGTTTGTTCAACGTTGATTTAGTTATTTTAACTCCCAATTAAAAAATGATGCTTACGCATCATTTTTTATATCAGCATATACCGACACTTTATTTCGACCGGTTTCTTTTGAATGGTAAAGTGCTTTATCGGCAGCTTCAATCCAACGCTCATGATCTTTAAATTCGTTGTCAAAGCAGGCAATACCCACACTAATGGCCATATGCATAGTGTGCTCTTTGTATTTCGCTGGTGAGGTTTCGATTAATTGGCGTAAGCGCTCAGCAAATACGATAGCCCCTTGTTTATCGGTATCTAATAAAGTAACAACAAACTCTTCACCGCCGTATCGCCCAGCAATATCAGTTTCACGCAATGCAGTTTTAAGTAAACTCGCTATATGACGAAGAGCTTCATCTCCCGCACTATGACCAAAGTCATCGTTTACCTTTTTAAAGTGGTCGATATCAAAAATTAATAACGAGCAACAACCTTCACTACGCTTAGTGCGTAAAAATTCTTGATGTAGTAAATGCTCCCAATGTCCTCGGTTTGCAAGCTGGGTAAGGCTGTCAGTTTGGCTTACTTGCTCTAATTTTTTGTTTAACTCTTCAAGCTCTTTTTTGTTAACTGCAATATCTGTTACATCGTAGATAATAATACAAATATGCTCAACTTCGCCTCGTACATTCGTAAGTGGAATAAACGTGGCGTTTTGATACATATAATCAGCTTTACCTGTTATCGGCCGATAATTTTTAAAACGAAAAATATACGGCTGCTGTTCCCAGATAGTAAATGAGCGATTTTTTAATACAAACACTGACTCAGCTTTACTTCTAAACCATTTTTCATCTATGGCTGGGAATAGATCAAACAAGTCTTTATCTTTTACTGCACTAGGTAATAACCCAGAATGGTTTTCCATAAAACCATTCCAAACGCACACCTTGTAGTCTCTATCAAGCACCACAAGGCCTACATCAACAGTATTGAACATGTCCATTAACCAATGGATTTCATTTAAATCTAAATCAGCTGGCATAAATATTTAATCTTCCAGTAGATAAGCAACTTTATATTTCAAAGTTTTAAGTGAATCTTCAGTAAAGAGCAACATTAAATCACAACTAATATCATGATTTTCAATACCGTAACTAATTTCTATGGCAAGTGTTCGTTGCCAACGCGACTTATTAGACTGAACAAGTTCAGAAACATCACGATGCTGGCCCAATACAATGGGGTGGCCTTGACTAAAGGTCATATCGAGCTGTTTGGACAAGCCTGTTAATATAGCGCCAATTAAGATGTTACTCACATCCATTAGCAACTCTAACTCCACCTTGTCGTTTAATTCACCTTCGTAATTCATTAGTGAGGCTATTTCTTTAAAACTAGAATCATTTAAAAGTAATAACGCCTCACCAGATACCCCGCCGCCTATAAAGCCTTGGCAAATACCTGATGTAGTGTCATTGGTATCAACAGAGCTTAAGGCCATGTTAAGCTCACTGACTTCTAAAACATTAACATTAGGAATGGGTAACTTAACAAATACATTAAGCAGTCTTGCGAGTAGATCCCCAGCTTGGCCCATAGCGACATTAGTCAACTCTTGATATATATCACGAACATCAGGGTCAACTTGTTCACCTAAAGAATGAGATAAGCGTTCACGCAGTGCTCTATCTCGTATACCATGGTGTTCTATAATGGCAGCGAGCTTTTCGGGGGAACATGGTTTTTGAATAAAATCGATGGCGCCAAGCTCAAGTACACGCTGATGTGCGCTAGGTTGAATATCGCCCGATACCACCACAGTAAGTACGTCTAGCCCCTGATCTTTCATTGCTGCCAGTACGCCATAACCGTCCATCTCTGGCATATTTAAATCAAGAAAAAGAATTTCAGGTTGGGCTTTGGTTATTTGTTTTATGCAGTCTACACCGTCACATGCAAATTCAATTTTAATATCCCAATCATCGGGCAAGGAGCGAGCTAACTGGCGTCGTGCTAATTTTGAATCATCACATATTAAAACCGATGTTGACATACAATCTCACTATTTTAAAACGGGGTGCAATTTTAAGCGTTTAGAACAAGCCACAGGTACATAAAAAAACAATACCTATTTCCTATACGTATATAGTAATCAATGTATCGCCTATTTACAATTTTAGGCAAAAATAAAGCTATGGATTATTCTGCTTGGTAACTTATCTACATTATAATACACTCACAATTATTACGTTAATTTAAAAGGAAAAAATTCCATGCGTCGTACATTAGCTTTTGCATTAAGCCTATTTTGCTGTGCAAGTTTTGCCGCAGATTTACCCGAAAACAAACTCGATGCAGGAAGAGTAACCGCACAAGGTAAGCCAGTGACCTTATTAGGGAAAGGCCTTACTGTCGGTGAAGATGCCCCTAATTTTAAAGTAGTTGATGAGCGTTTCACTGCAGTTACATTAGAAAACTATAAAGGCCAAGCTGTATTAATTAGTGTTGTACCGAGCTTAGATACCGGTATTTGTAGCTTACAAACTAAGCACTTTAATGAAAAAGTCGCCCAACAATTTCCAGGCGTGGCCATGCTCACCATTAGTGCCGATTTACCGTTTGCGCAAAAACGTTTTTGCAAGGCCGAAAATATCGATAAAGTGACGACGCTTTCTGATTCTGTATGGCGTGATTTTGGCCAAAAGTATGGCTTAATAATTAAAGATATGGGCTTACTTACCCGCGCGGTATTTATTTTAGATAAAAGCCATAAAGTTATTTATAAGCAATTAGTTAGTAGTTTATCAACTGAGCCTGAATACGATAGCGTTATTGAAAAGCTTAAAACGCTTTAAGGGTCGAATTTCAAATAATAAAAAACCGCTATAAAGCGGTTTTTTTAATTATGCTTTTAGTTTTAGCTACAAGTTAACCTAAAAGCTCAGCTAGTTGCTTGCTTACTGCTTCAACCGCTTGTGTACCGTCTAGTTTATGGTACTGCGTGTTACCCGCTTTCGCTTCTGCTTGGTAGTAGTCAACCAATGGCATTGTTTGCTCATGGTAAATGCCTAAGCGCTTACGAACTGTCTCTTCGGTATCATCTGCACGAATAATAAGTTCTTCACCTGTTTCGTTGTCTTTACCTTCCTCTTTTGGTGGATTGTAAACAACATGGTAAACGCGACCAGAACCTGGATGAACACGACGTCCGCCCATACGCTCAACAATAACTTCATCAGCAACATCAAATTCAATAACGTGATCAACCACTACGCCATTTTCTTTCATAGCATCTGCTTGTGGAATTGTACGTGGGAAACCATCGAGTAAGAAGCCTTTCTCACAATCTGGTTTTGCAATACGCTCTTTAACAAGGCCAATAATAATATCGTCTGAAATAAGCTGACCTGCGTCCATTACTTTTTTTGCTTCTAGGCCAAGTGGTGTGCCCTCTTTAATTGCAGCTCGTAGCATATCACCGGTAGAAATTTGTGGAATACCGTATCTATCCATTAAAAACTGAGCTTGAGTACCTTTACCTGCACCCGGTGCGCCCAAAAGAATAATGCGCATATCATTGTCCCCTAATATGAGAGTTTATTTTAAAGTCTGAATTCTTCCATAAGCGCTGCAGATACTCAAGTAACTTATACTAATTGTCTATACAGCAGCGCATAAAAAAGGGAACAAACGTTCCCTTTTGACTCAATCATTGATTTTTAATACTTATTTGCTTAAATCAAGCATAAGTTTATTTAAGCGAGTTACAAATCCAGTCGGATCTTTAAGCGTACCGCGCTCTGCAAGTAAGGCTTGGTCTAGTAGTACATGTGACCACTGTGCAAACTTATCTTCGTCTTGCTCATCATTTAAGTGCTTAACCAGTTGGTGCTCTGGGTTTAATTCAAACACAGGCTTAGCCTCTGGAACAGCTTGACCTACTGACTCCATTAGCTTTTGCATTTGCGAGCTCATGTCGTTGTCATCGCTCACTACACACGCTGGTGAGTCAGTTAAGCGGTGAGTGAAGCGTACATCTTTAACATCATCACCTAATGAAGTTTTAATGCGCTCAACTAAACCTGCAACTTCTTTTTCAGACTCTTCTTGTGCTTTTTTAGTTTCTTCGTCATCTAATTTACCTAAGTCTAAATCACCACGGGTAATTGACTGAAATTGCTTTTCGCCAAATTCCGTTAAATGGCTCATCATCCACTCATCAACACGGTCACTTAGTAGTAAAACTTCAATGCCTTTTTTGCGGAAAATTTCTAAATGCGGTGAGTTTTTAGCTGCAATAAATGAGTCAGCAACAACATAGTAAATTTTATCTTGGCTGTCTTTCATACGCTCAATGTATTGTTCAAGCGATACATCTTGAGTGTCTGAATCGGTATGCGTTGAAGCAAAACGTAATAGCTTAGCAATGCTCTCTTTGTTAGCCGCATCTTCTGCTGGGCCTTCTTTCATTACTTGACCAAATTCATTCCAAAACGTTTGGTAATCATCGGCTTTGTTTTTCGCCATACGCTCAAGCATTTTAATAATACGCGACGTACACCCCTTGCGGATAGCTTGGGTCACTTTGTTATCTTGAAGTATTTCACGCGATACGTTTAGTGGTAAATCATTTGAATCTAATAAACCTTTAACGAAACGCAGGTAGCTTGGCATAAACTGTTCAGCGTCATCCATAATAAACACGCGTTGAACATAAAGTTTTAAACCACTTTGGCGCTCACGGTTCCATAAATCAAAGGGTGCTTTTTTAGGAATGTATAACAAACTGGTGTATTCAGTTTTACCTTCAACTTTATTGTGTCCCCAGCTAAGCGGATCTTCCCAGTCGTGGCTTACATGCTTATAAAACTCTTTGTATTCGTCCTCAGAGATTTCTGATTTGTCACGTGTCCACAATGCTGTTGCACGGTTAATGCTTTCCCATTCACCAGGAACAGCTGGAATTTTTTCACCATCTTCACCTTCAGACTCAGGTACTTCTGCCTTGTACATCTGTACTGGTGTAGAAATATGATCAGAGTATTTAGTTACGATACTGCGAAGACGCCACTCATCTGCATATTCACTTTCTTCTTCACGAAGATGTAAAATAATGTCTGTACCACGGCCTTCTTTTTCGATTTCTTGTAGCGTGTACTCGCCTTCACCTTTTGACTGCCATTCAACCGCTGTAGTCTCTCCTGCTTTACGAGTACGAACAGTCACTTCATCAGCAACAATAAATGCTGAGTAAAAACCAACACCAAATTGACCAATAAGCTGTGAGTCTTTACTTTGATCACCAGTTAAGTTTTTGAAAAATTCAGCCGTACCCGACTTAGCAATTGTGCCTAATGAGCTGATCACTTCATCACGCCTCATACCAATACCATTATCAGAAATGGTCACTGTGTTAGCGTCTTTATCTGCGCTTATACGTACGCGTAAATCTGCATCACCTTGATAAAGGTCACCGTTTGAAAGGGCTAAAAAGCGTAGTTTATCGGCTGCGTCAGATGCATTTGATACAAGCTCGCGTAAAAAGATTTCTTTATTTGAATAAAGCGAGTGAATCATTAAGTTTAATAGTTGTTTTACTTCTGTTTGAAAGCCTAATGTTTCTTTTTGTGCTGCAGTCATTTATGTATCTCCAATTTGCAAAGTGTCTGCGTTATGCACTTAATATGGGGGGAGGTGTCAGAACTTCAAGGGAAAAAAGTAAAAAAAGCTGCCAGCAAAAAACAACAATATTATAAAAAACAATATCTGTTCAAAATGGGCTAGCACAGTGTAAATGCATCGGCTTTTGAGTGCTTGGATGATGAAAGTATATATCGCTGGCATGTAACTGCAAACGCGACGCCATCTGCTCACTCTGTTCACTTTTATACAAATCGCAGCCTAAAATAGGATGCCCAATTGCATGACTATGAATACGTAATTGATGCGTTCGACCAGTAACGGGGGTAAATTGCACTAACGTCTTTATTGGTTGAATAAAACGCTTAAGTACTGTGTAGTGTGTTAAGGCCGCTTTGCCTGTGGTGTTACATAACTTAACACGAGGAAAATAGAGTTTGTCTTTAGCAATCGGGTAATTTATTTGTCCGTGGTTATCGCACACTTTTCCTTGTAACATAGCGACATAGCGTTTGCTTATGGTGTGACTTTGAAATTGTTGATTGAGGTTTTTTGCCGAGTCACTATTGAGTGCCACCAGCATAATCCCTGAGGTACCAAAATCTAATCGATGAGGTAACTTTGCTTCTGCAAAGGCAGCTGTTTTACCCTGTTGACCATTGACTAAGCGATAATGAACGGAATCCCAATTTAGTGGGTTTTTACCCGACAAACTCAATAAACCGCTAGGTTTATTGATCACTAAAAGCGCCTCATCTTGATAAATAATTTTTATGTGTTCATGGCAAACAGGTGCGATAAAGTCATCAACAATCACATTAGCACTTTGGGTTATTGCAGCCATACCATCCTTAAACTTTTGTTTATATTGCAATTAAAGCCAACAAAAAAGCCTACAGCATGTATGTAGGCTTTTAAAGTAAGTTCAAATAGTTAAGCTTAAAATAAACTATTCATGGCTGACTAAGCGCCTACCGCTAAATGCATGCATAAGCGTCATTCCATCGACTAAATCAAGCTCACCACCAACAGGAATACCATGAGCAATACGCGATGCACCCACATTGTTTTTGTGGCAAAGCTGAGCAATATAATGCGCCGTTGTTTCGCCTTCAACCGAAGGATTTGTGGCCAAAATGACTTCATTAATACCGCCTTGCGCGAGCTTTTGCTCGAGTACATCAAGGCCAATTTCTTTAGGCCCTATGCCATCAATCGGTGATAAATGCCCCATTAATACAAAGTAAAGCCCTTTGTATTGACCTGTTTGCTCAATGGCCAGTACATCCGTTGGCGATTCAACAACACATAAAATACCACTGTCTTGGCGTTTAGTGCTTAAGCAAATATCACACTGCGCCTGCTCGGTAAATGTGCGGCACGATTGGCAATGACCTACAGCGCTCATTGCTTTAGTCAAGGCATTACCAAGTTGAGCACCGCCTTTACGGTCGCGCTCTAATAAATGAAATGCAATACGCTGGGCAGACTTCGGGCCAATACCTGGCTGACAACGAAGTGCTTCTATCAGCGATGTTAAACTATCTGAAAGTTGCATAGTTGCTTAGAACGGCATTTTCATACCAGGTGGTAACTGCATACCGCCTGTCACTTTACCCATGCGTTCTTGCGTTTCATCGGCAACACGGCGCACAGCATCGTTACATGCTGCAGCTAATAAATCTTCAATCATGTCTTTGTCGTCTTCCATTAAGCTTTCATCAAGCTCAACACGGCGCACGTTGTGGTTACCAAGCATGGTTACTTTAACTAAACCGGCACCAGCTTCACCAACGACTTCCATTGTTGCGATTTCTTCTTGGGCTTTTTGCATGCGCTCTTGCATTTGCTGCGCTTGCTTCATCATGTTACCCATTCCACCTTTAAACATAATCGTCTCTCTTTCTTTTAATACATTAACTGGAGTATAAATAAGGGCACTGGTCGTTAATTACAATGCCTGAATACTGTTTTCGTCAATTTCAGCGCTAAATAGCTGTTGAAATTGTACTATATTTTCATCGCTGGTGATCACATCAATCGCTTGCTGGTGACGACCTGCATCAATTTTTTGTTGAATCAAATAAGGTGAGTCAATCACCCCGCTAGCAAAATCAATATTAAGCTCAACGTTGTGTCCATAAATACTTGATAACGCCACATTTAACTTTTGACGTAACATTGGCGTATCTAAGTGCTTTTGCGATTCATCCACTTCAATATGGAAATGATTGTCTTGTTTGGTAAAAATTGAATGCAATGCAAACTGGCGCATGCGTCCGCCAAGTCCCATACGCTTTATTAAATAGGCCCACTCGTCTTGTTGATGAGCAAATCTAATTTCACTAATTGGGCTTTGAAAATCATCTGGTACGGGAATACTAGGCTCTTGCTCAACAACAGGTGCTGGTTTTTGCGGGTTAATTTGCTCTAATAGCTCCGGTGCTAAATTTTCAGTAATCGTTTGATGCTTTGCTTTAAAGTCAACTTTACTCGCTGGCTTATTTGCTACCTGAGCTCGGCTCCCCTGTGCTGGGAGCTGAGGCTTTTTTTGCAGGTCATCGCTCACCTCATTATCCCATGGCGGTGGCTGCTGCGATACAGTTTGCGCTTCATTGCTCACCGGGCGACTAAATTCGGATTTTGTCGGTACTGGTTTTTCTTCAGTTGGCTTTTCAATAGCGGCACTTGAAAGCTTACCGGCACCCGAAATGTTTCTATCGCGTAAAATACGCGCTATTGCTGACTGTGCTCGCGCTTCTTGCTCACCCATTGATGACGCAGACTGTTCTGCGTTACTAGTGGCATTTGCTAACTCAGGATTAAACCCTTGATCAACAGCGCTACTCATTACATCATCGTATTGTGCGGCAATGGTTTGTTCTACATCACTGTGCTGCATGTAAGCATCATCTTCGCTTTGACGCTGCGCTTGTTCATCACTTATTACGGGGGTATCGACAATTTGAGGCTGACTTTGTACCGAACTTTGCTCAAGTTGTGTTTGGCTATTATCAGGCTGTGAAACCTCAGGCTCAGCGGCTTTTGTTGGCTGCGTTTGAGGTGTATTACTCTGCGCTGGTTTATTTTTATTTAAAATATCACGCAGTGCATTAGCACGCCCAGCACTATTTTGCTCTGGCGCAGCTTGTGAGCTAGGTTCAGGTTGATTGGTTTGCAACTGCGTAGGTTCAAATGCCAATAACCTGAGCATAATCATTTCGAACCCTAAACGAGGCTCAGGTGCCCATTGTAAATCTTTTTTGCCGTTAAGTAATAGCTGGTAATACACTTGCATTTGTTGAGCATGGGTATGCGCTGCAACATGCTCAATGTAATCGGCGTTATTGCTATCAAGCGCTGCTGCTTCAGGGACTAATTGACTCAATTGAATCACATGCGTTAGCGCAATTAAGTCATCAAGCAGCGCAATGTAATTTGGATTTCGGCTAGCGACTTGTGCAACTTCATTCATCAGTGCTGTGCCATCTTGCGCTAATAATGCCGCAAGTAAGCTCTGACTGTAATGGGTGTCCATTAAACCAAGCATGTCTTGTACAGCTTGATTTTTAATATCACCATTTGTTTGAGCAATCGCCTGATCGGTCAGACTTAATGCATCTCGCATACTACCATCGGCCGCTTTGGCAATAATACTTAGCGCATCATTATCGAAGTTAAGCTGCTCATGGGTAAGCACATGCTCAAGCTGTTGCTTAATCTCAGCTTGCGACAATGCGTTCAGATTAAACTGTAAACAGCGAGATAAAATAGTCACTGGTAATTTTTGAGGATCAGTGGTTGCGAGCAAAAATTTCACATGCTCAGGCGGCTCTTCAAGCGTTTTTAATAACGCATTAAAGCTGTGCTTTGACAACATGTGTACTTCATCGATTAGATATACTTTGTAACGTCCGCGCGTTGGCGCATATTGAACGTTATCAAGTATCTCACGCGTATCCTCAACCTTAGTGCGTGAGGCCGCATCTATTTCGAGTAAATCAATGTAGCGCCCTGCCTCTATATCAACACAGCTACTACATTGACCACATGGTGTGGCAGATATACCTTCATCACAATTTAAGCTTTTAGCAAAAATACGGGCAATGGTGGTTTTACCTACACCACGGGTTCCAGTGAATAAATAAGCGTGATGCAGTCTATTTTGAGTCAGCGCGTTTACCAACGCCTGTTTTACATGAGACTGCCCAACCAATTCATGAAAGGTTTGAGGACGCCATTTTCTCGCTAGAACCTGATAACTCATCGATTATTCGCCTTCGAATTCAACCAATTTTAAAATATTGATGCCCATTTTCTCAATGCGTTGCTCACCACCAAGCTCTGGAAGTGATACAACAAAGGCAGCATCTGTGGCGTTTCCGCCTAATTTTGCAACCAACTTGGCTGTTGCTTCAATTGTACCACCGGTCGCCAACAAGTCGTCAACTAACAAGACTTTATCACCGGCTACAATCGCATCAGTATGAAGCTCTAATGTATCTTCGCCATATTCGAGTTGGTAATCTTGGCGAATAACTTCGCGCGGTAATTTACCTGGTTTACGAACAGGGATAAAAGGAATTCCCAAAGCATAAGATAGCGGAGCACCAAAAATAAAGCCACGCGATTCAGTGCCGATAATTTTAGTAAAACCTTGGTCTTTATAAGCGTCAATAAATGCATCTATGGTTGCTTTAAACGCTTCAGGGTTTGCCATTAGGGTTGTTACATCGCGAAACATAATGCCCGCTTTAGGATAATCAGCAATTGTAGTAATGCTGTTTTTGATAATTGCTGGTGTTACTTGAGTCATAATTTTAACTGCTCAATGATTAATATTACAAAGCAGGTGATTATAACCTTAAGTGGTCGTAAATTGCGAGTTTGCGATAATTATAAAGTGTCGGGAGAGGGAAGTGATAAAAATGTAAGGCTGATGAAAAACAACAGCCTTAAAATAAAACCTGATTAAGTTAAGCTGGTGATCCAACCTAAAATGGCATTTAAACACCCTATTCCAGCAAATACGGCTAAGAATGCAAAAAAGTAAGCCGCATTGAACGGGTCTTTAAAGTCTTTATCATCTGACATGGGTACAACCTTTTATTAAGCACAACAAATAAAGGCGCTATAATAGACGATGTGAAATAATCAATAAAGAGCTTAGTCTTGATTTTTTGTCACTATAATTTGCCGCTGTGCCATAGCTGTTAAGGTACTCAGTGCCCCTTGTGTTATTTGCTCAAGATTAAATTGTGGTGCATTTTCACTAACCTGTTGGCAAACCTGCTCAAACGTACTTCCCGCTTCATTTTCAATAATAGACAGTAGCATGGCGGTCATGGCATTTGTGGCCAAAAATTGCACCTCATCACTCTCATCGCGGTAAACAACAAAGAAATACGGCTGCTCTGAAGGCTGTTGAGGTTGAAACTCTTCACTAATATGTTGCACTGGATAGTCGTAGCTTAAGTTACGCGCTGTTTTAGATAAATACAAAGGAGAGTGAGTAAGCTTATTAGCGCTTAGAGGGAGCTCACGGGGGTCAGCCTTCATTACAGACACGTCAAGCTCAATCCATTCATAATGGGCTAGCGCCAGCATAAATATCGGATCAGACTCTCTAGGTACATAGCTTGTCATTAAATAGGTAATAAATTCTTCACCTATATCTAAAAAATAAGGAGATTGGCAATCATGCTCACTAAAAAATTGACGAACCAGTAATAGCCACTGTTGATCACTATAGAGTGTTTTTAAAACTGGAAATGCCGATGAAACAAAGCCATTAATATTATTAAAAAACAGATCTCGGTAAATAGCCATTCGTCTGTCTTCAACATCGGTTGGACACGGCTGCTTATTAGGCTCTCGAATATGGGCCATAAACTCATTTTGCACATCGATAAAACTCATAATAACGACTCTTATAAAACCCTAAAATAGCAAGTACTTATTAAATTCAAACAGCTAAGCACTTTGTGCTGTTGATAACAACTTAAGGTGCTTTGCCTGTAATTGATGGATTATATCCAGCTCTTTGGTTAACACATTAATAGGCGGAATATTAAAATCTCGCTCTAGCAGTGTGGGAAAAACACCATGTGCTTGATATGCGCTATCGAGCAATTGCCAGACAGGGTCGATAACATCAGCACCATGAGTATCAATAATTAGGTCATCAGCTTCATTGTAGTGACCTGCAACATGGCAATAGGCAATTTTATTAGTTGGTAGCCCACTTAAAAACGCTTGTGCATCATAACCATGATTAATCGAGTTCACATAGATATTATTAACATCTAATAGCAGCTGGCAGTCTGCGTCTTCTAAAATAGCATTGGTAAATTCAAGCTCTGATAGCTGCTGACCAGGGGCACCATAATAAGACACATTTTCCAGCACAAGTGGTCGCTCTAATATATCTTGTACCTGCTTAACCCGAGAAACGACATGTTTTATCGCTTCTTCAGTAAAAGGAATTGGCATTAAGTCATACATATGGCCTTTACCTGAGCAATAGCTTAAATGTTCGCTATAAGCTTTAATATCGTGGTTATCAAAGAAAGATTTTAACGACTTTATAAATTCAATATCAAGCGGCTCAGGCGATCCAATAGAAAGTGACAAACCATGACAAACAAAGTGATTATTATTAGTTAACTGTTTAAATTGCTTTTCAAAGCGCCCACCTAGCTTTAACCAGTTCTCTGGAGCCACTTCCATAAACTCAATTTGTTTTGGTATAGCATGCTCAAGCTCATCTAGCATTTCTCTTCGCAAGCCTAAACCGACCATGCCAAAGTTAGGCGTTTGATTTTGAGCCATAATAAAACCTCATATTAAATAAAAAGGGCCTAATGGCCCTCTCGCTTATCTGAAAAAGAAAAGTTTAGTGGCTACCACCACATTTACCTTCGCCGCACTTGCCTTCTTTTTTGGCCTTAGCATCACCACCACATTTACCTTCGCCGCACTTGCCTTCTTTTTTGGCCTTAGCATCACCGCCGCATTTACCTTCGCCGCACTTGCCTTCTTTTTTCGCTTTAGCGTCGCCGCCACACTTGCCTTCTTTTTTCGCTTTAGCGTCGCCGCCACATTTTCCTTCGCCGCACTTGCCTTCACCAGCGTCTAATTGATAACCAGCTACCATTTGTTGAAACTCAAATGGATTAGCTTGAACATCAGTACTCGCCATACTTGCGCTGCCAACAACCACTGCGCCTAATGTTAATGCAATTGAGTTTTTCTTTATTGTATTCATTTTTAATTACCTTTTAAACTTGTTGAACATCATTATAAAAGTAGACCGGTATTAAACTAAAAACTTTCAAATTTTCTATTTTTTTTGCAAATAAGTTATTTAACTCTCTATGAACGCTAATAAGCGTTTTATGAATTTATGATTTACAGGTAAACTGGCGCTCCTTTTTTAGTAATACATTAATCACACTATGAAACTTATTTTAGCACCCATGGAAGGTGTCGTTGACTTTAAAATGCGGCAACTCCTCACCGACATAGGCGGCTTCGATCTTTGTGTGACCGAATTTATCCGTGTTGTAGATACTTGCCTTCCAGATAAAGTATTCCACCGTTATTGCCCTGAACTTAAAAATGCGGGACTCACTCGTAGCGGTACTCCGGTTCGTATTCAGTTATTAGGCCAAGTAGCCGACGTGTTAGCAGAAAATGCTGTAAAAGCAATTGGCTTAGGCTCTCATGGCGTTGATTTAAACTTTGGTTGCCCCGCAAAAACAGTCAATAAAAGCAAAGGCGGTGCTGTATTACTCAAAGATCCAGAACATATGTACTCGATTATAAAAACGGTAAGGGATGCCGTTGATGATGAGTATGAGGTAAGTGCTAAAATTCGCTTAGGTTTTGATGATGATAGTAATAGCCAAGAAATTGTCGATGCCGTTGTTAGCGCTGGTGCTAACAGCATTGCAATACATGCAAGAACTAAACGCGATGGCTACAATCCACCCGCCTATTGGGAAAAAATTCCCCCTTTGGTCAAAGATAAAAAAATTGCAGTGGTCGCCAATGGCGAAATTTGGCAAATAGAAGATGCTCTTTTATGCCAAAAACGCAGTGGTTGTCGTGATTTGATGATTGGTCGTGGCGCCCTTTCACATCCTGATCTCGCAAGAAAAATTAAAGCGCAAGTTAATAACGAAAGCTACAACGAGCTCACTTGGGAGAATATTTTACACCATATTATTCATTCATCTATGCACCAAACAGCTAGCAAAGATAATAAATATTTTGCATCTCGAACAAAGCAATGGCTTGGTTATTTAAAACGCCAATATCCACAAGCTGGGCTATTATTTGATGAAATTCGTCGTTTAAAAGCAAAGGATGAGGTAGCCGAAGTATTAAAGAAATATGCGAAAGCGCCACAATTTGATGCAAATCATAACACCTAAACAAATCTAAATAGATAATAGCAGTATCACTACAAATTAACTTAAGGGTTATACTGCTAATGCATCATCAGCAACGACTAAACGATGAAATAGAAAGTGTTAAAGCAACGATATTAGGTTTGTTGTCACAATCAACTCACCCTACACATCAAAACTTGTTCTGCATCCTAACCCAAACATCTAATGAAGAGTGGCTTGATTTAGCAGCTCAACAATTAGGTAATGAGTATAATCCGTTAATTGAACGAATGAACAAGCTTGAAGCAGCAATTAGTCAAATAGATATTGGTCAATATGGCTACTGCTGTGACTGTGAAGAGAAAATATCAGAGCAGCGCTTAGAAAGAGACCCTGCTGCTCAGCGGTGTGATAAGTGCGCTAAGTAGTAGCGCACTTAAGTTTAATTGAGTAATTGCGGTGCAAAACTAAATGATTGCCCTGGATAAAAAATAATATCCTCAACTAATATCCTCGCATCTTCTTCACTAATATTTAAACGTTTTAGTAAATTTAAGCGCGCTTGCGATAATGTCCACGCGTGGTAATGCACCCCAAGATCAGTTTCCATCATCGCTAAATAGAGCCGCTTATTTGCAGCCGTTAATTGCTTATTGTTAGCACGTTGAGGTAATAGCATGTAACCCGTTGACCAATCTAAACCTAATACTTGCGTTTTTTTTAAAAATGTTTCGCTAAGCTGCGATACATCAGAGATACCCACCGTTATTAGCTCGGTTGAGCTTTGCATTGTTTTAAATTTACTATCTATAAGGCTTAGCCACTCAAGCGGCGAAAGTACATCATTTGCAAAATAATTTAGTTTACTTTGGTACCACTGGCTGCCATTTGCAAGACCAGACAACCCAATGCTGCCTCTGGGCTTATACTGCGTTAAGTAATTATTTAATACACTCAGAGACTCATTAAGCTCAATAGGTGTGTCAGTACTATTAATTGCTTGCTGCACATAGTGCTTTAAATAATTATGCTCTATTTTATTAAGCTTTAAGTTACTTTGCTCAGCGGCTTGTAGCTGTGATTTAACAAATATCAGCCACTGCTCAATGTTTTTATACTGAGCATCATTTTTAACTATCGAAAGCATGTTTGATAACACATCAGTGTGTGCAGGCCATGCAAAATAACGCTCTGGAAACCGCTCAGCAATCACCAAATAATTTACTTGATGGGTTTGCGCAGAAGATAACTTCATTTGCATTAGCTGCTGGTAAATAGCGTGGCGACGCGCTAAATATGAATCAGTAAAAGGCAGTTGTTCGTTACTGAGCCCTGTACTGTTTAAGTTCTTTTGTGCACTTAAAGCCGTATTAAGTGATATTAACGCGCTTTGTGCCTCTTCATAAGATGAAAACAAATCAGCTGGCTTTGAGCATGATGCTAAAAGCAAACAAAAGAGCAATGAAATAATAGGCGTTCTGTTCATGTTAATTCCAATAAAAAAAGCCCCAATGGGGCTTTTTAAAAATACTAGAGTACATTAAATATTAAATTTTAACACCGTTGCGAGCGGCTTTATCTTTAATATATGTAGCCCAACCTTTTGCAAATCTACGTGTGGTTGGATCGTCCATAGCTTTAGTAATAGCGGCATGTGCTTGCTTATACTTGCCTTGGTAGTAAAACGCTTCAGCTAGATCTGAATATATAGTACCTTTTTTGTCAGAGCCAAGCTCTAACGCTTTGTTCAAACGAACAACGGCAGCACTAAATTTTTCAGATTGTAGAAGTAATGAACCGGCTTTGCGATAAAGCTCAGCGTCATTATCAAATTTAGCAGCTTCTTCGTAGTACTTAGCAGCCTTCTCTATATCTTTCGAACGATGGTAGTTACTAGCAATCGCACTCATGTTTTGCTTAGTGCGTTTAACTTTTTCTTCTTTAACGGCCTTTTCAAGCGTTACAGCTGCTTTATAAGGAATTTCATTTAAAGAATAGAAATTAGCTAGAACTTTGTATTCAACTTCGTTTTCAAAGTAACCGTTCTTGTAAGCAACTTCCATAGTTGCTAGGCCTTTTTTGTATTCTTCGGTTTGTAAATAATACTTACCTAAGCCTACCCAAGACTTTTTGTCTTCAGGCCATACACGAACGATTTCTTCAGCGACTTTAACCATATTTTGATATTGCTTTTGCTCAAAATAGGCAGCTAATTTAAGTTGATAAGGAGCTTTATTAGGCTCTTTTGCTAACTTAATTGCTTTGTTTGCCGGCTCGAGAACCTCATTAAACTGTTTAAGCTCATAGCTTGCTTGCGCAATACGAGTGTAAACTTTTGGGTCTTCTTCGCCTGTAAAGTCCATCCAATCAGAATATGCTTGCTTTGCGGCATTGTACTGTTCAGTACCTGCATACATGTCACCTAAGGTTTTTAAACCTTGAGCCTGATCGGCAAAGTTTAATACATCTGGTGCAATCGCTGCTTTCATATACTTAATAGCGACTTTGTACTGCTCTTTTTGAGCATACATGCTGCCTAAGTAACGATTAACAGTTGCTTTGTCAAAGTCGTTAGACGGATCTAACTCTTTTAATAAAGCAATTGCACCATCAACATCATCTTCATTATACAAATCAAACGCTTTAATTACTTTTTTACCAGTACGTTCGCCCATGATTTTAGTTTTTGCTTTCTTACGCTCTTCAATTTTCGCGTAATCTGGCGCCGCTAAAACAGGTGCAGTTAATGCTGCACCTGACACAGACATAAGAATTGCAAGTGCAGTTACTTTAGAAAAATTTCTCATTACTCGCCTCCTTAGTTGCCTTGGTTAAGTTTAAAGTCTAGTTGAACTTGTAAACCAACTTGCTTTTGTGGTTTGCCGTCAATGATCTTAGGACGGTATTTCCACTTGCGCAATGCACGTTTAGCTTCACGGTCAAAGATACGTTTTGGATCTGCGTCGATTACATCAACGTCAGTCACACCACCTAACTCATCAATTGTGAATGAAAGTTGAACCCAACCTTCTTTACCATCACGTGCTGCTTGTGTTGGATATTTTGGTTCAATACGAACGATCGGTGTCGCATCACCATCTCGTCCAAATGCACCTGGACCACTCAGTCCACCAGCCGTGCTTCCCACATCGATGCTTGGCATATTAAACGACAAACTCGTACTTGGGTTGCTATTTTCCGGCTGTGGCGGCTGCGGTTTAGGCGGCTGCTTTGGCGGTGGCGGAGGCGGAGGCGGTACACGCTTCCTCTCCTGCACCTTAGATTCAGGCGGATTCGTCATAATTTCGACTATGATCTGCTCTTTTTGTTCCGTATTACGGTCAGCCCCACCAGAGATGAGGTATGCCATGAAGTAGAACAAGCCGAAAGTAACTGCCCCACCTGCAATCAGTGAAAACAGAAAACGAATCATTACTGATCTCCAGCTATTGAAATTCTCAGGTTATCACCTGTCGCTTTAATCTGGTCCATAACTTTAACCACTGTGCCATGTTTTGCTTCTTTGTCAGCTTGCAAAATTACAACATCTGTAGGTTGTTCTGCTAATAAACTTTCAATTTTTGCTGAAACACGTTCAACATCAACTTGCTGTTTATCAATCCAGATTGCACCGTCATTACGAATAGCAATAAAAATATTAGCATTTTTTTGCTTCGTAGCTTGGGCAGCTTTTGGTTTATTGACCTCGATACCAGCCTCTTTAACGAACGATGTAGTTACGATAAAGAAAATAAGCATGATAAATACGATGTCAAGCATTGGCGTCATATCTACCGCTGCTTCTTCTTCTTCACGAAAACGTTGTTTACGTGCCATATTTAATTCTCTCTCTAGTGATGAGGCATACTATCTACAAGTTTGGCTTTCACCATTCTCGCTCTTGCCTCAAGGCGTGAGCTAAAGAATACCCCAGATAGTGCCGCAACCATTCCAGCCATTGTTGGGATTGTTGCCATTGATATGCCTGATGCCATTAAACGTGCATTACCTGTACCTTGGGTTGCCATGGTTTCAAAAACCGCGATCATACCCGTAACAGTGCCAAGTAAGCCTATTAAAGGACATACAGCTACTAATGTTTTAATCAACAACATACGCTGATCTAATTTTTCAGACGCTTCAGAAATCCATGCTTCACGGATTCTGTGTGCGTACCAAGACGTAGTGTCTTGGCGGGCATCCCACTTGGCTACAATATCCTTCGTTAAACGAGGAAATTCAGCAAGTAGGAACCAATAGCGCTCAATCATTAAAACCCACATAAGAAAGAGTGCTATCGCGACCACGTATAAAACCTGGCCGCCTGTGCCAACAAAATCCCTGATAGATTCCCAGATCTCCATCAGGACTAGCATTAGGCTTTCTCCTTCTCCGCGTGAGTCGCGATGATACCCGCGCTTTGCTCATCAAGGATGTGTAATACCGACTTACTACGACCTGCAACAATAGAATGAAGTAGGATAAGTGGTAGAGCTGCAATTAGACCTAGCGCTGTAGTTACAAGTGCTAGAGAGATGTTACCAGCCATGATCTTCGGATCGCCCGTACCGAACAATGTGATTGTTTGGAACGTTAGGATCATACCGATTACCGTACCTAGTAGACCTAGTAATGGTGCGATAGCAGCAAGGATCTTGATGATGTTAATACCCGCTTCGATGCGTGGCGTTTCACGAAGAATCGCTTCATCCAGTTTAAGCTCAAGGTTTTCAACATCTTGGTTTTTGTTGTCAGAGTACACTTTAAGAATACGACCCAGTGGGTTATTTGTATTCGGTGTAGACAAGTTCTTAAGCTGACCTTTGATCTTAGAAGTAGTAAGCGCTAAATCAACGAAACGTACTAAGAAGATTAAAAGACCTACAACAAGTAATACTGTGATGATGTAACCAACTTCAGCACCTTGCTCGTAGTACTCCATAAGAGACTTTTTCTGAGTGTTAATACGTAAAATTGCACCACGTGTAGGATCCACGTACACGCCAGCATAGTTATCAGCTGAAGTACCTTCTAAATCAGAAATACCTTTAAGGATATAGCTGTCAGGTTGCTTACCTAGAGGCTGAATAGATTTAGTCTCTGGTGAGTAGATTAAGTATCCGTCGTCTGTAACTAAGTTGAAGTTACCGATACGTGTTACTTTTTTCATAGACGGGTTACCGTCAAGACCAGCAACTTCAGTTTCAAACGTTGAAACTTTTGCTGATTCAGTCATTTCTGTTTGAAGTGAAATCCAAAGTTCTTCTAGTTCACGAACAGTTGGAAGTTCTTTAGCTGCTGCTAATGAACGAAGTACTTCAGCACGACCTGGTTTTTCAGCACTTACTAAAGATGCTTCAATTGAACCAATCGCGTCAGCTGCTGCACGACGAACAACACCAAACATTTCACCTAACGTACCTTGAGCGTTTTGAAGAGCTTGCTCTTTTTCCGCTAGAGTATTTTCGTTTTGTGCATATTCTTTGCTAAGACGATCACCACGTGCTTTTTCAGCAGCTAGTTGGCTTTTCGCTTTGTTAAGTAACGCTTGCTTATCAGCACGATCTGACAAGAACTCTTGTTCACGTTGCTTATTGATTTTTCCTTCAGAGATACGCTCTTGCTTTACTTGCTCAAGAATTTTATCTAAAGCGTCAGTATTTGCATGTGCATTAAGCGCGGTACCGGCAGAAACAGACAGTACTGCTGCAACAGCAAAACCTTTAAATAGTTTCTTCATTATTGATTACTCCGCGCCAAAAATTGGTAGTTTAACAAGTTCTAGTGTCGCTTGCTTACGTGCCATACGGATCACTTCTTTAACAGGTTTTAGGTATTCTTCACCTAATTCTTTCCACTGTTTAGTGTTGTTATCCCACACCCAAGCGTGTTTTAGATCGAATGATTGCGCTACGTAAGTAATACGACCTAAACGACCGATATCTACGTTAATGCTACGACCATCAACATCTAAAGTACCTTGAGAAGCAGTTACAGCTGAGCTGTATGCTGTTTCAACAGTGTACGCTTCAAGAACCTGACGGAACTTTTCAGACGTTGTTACAGATGCAGATGCCATGATCTCACGTAATCTTTCAACGCGTCCAAGACGAGTTTCAAGGTTAAATGGAACGTCCGCTTTGATGAATTGCTCAAGCGTATCGATCATGCGATACATCAAAGGCACAACGTTTTGTTTAGTGTTATCGATAGTCGCGATTTGACGATCGAACGATGCGATAGACGCGTTTTGGTCTGCGACCAAACGTGCTACGTGATCGTTGTACACTTTCATAAGTTCAGTCTCATCAACGATGCTACGGTACTCAGCGATTAGCTCCTGAGTTTGACCATATACATTGTCAATTTTAGTTTGAGACTTAACCGCAGCCTTTTGAATTGTTTGACCTGCTTTTTGCACGTCATTCAAAGGATCTGCAATCACATTGCTGCTTGCAAATGCAAAAGCGCCAACCAACGCAGTTGCTACAAGACTCTTTCTGATTTTAACAGACATAGTTCCCAACCAATTAAGTAATGTTACTTTTATAATTTAATTATCAACCCGCTAAGGGGAAGACAACCCTGATATCTTTTAATAGATATCAACTTACCAATAATGCTAAATGCATCATGTCATGTCAACTTCATGTTTAGCATAACCTATAAATAAATCAGCTTGTTTGTAAGATATTTACTGGGCTTGAACAAAAAAATTAACATTATTATAACTAACGTGATAAACACAATTTCTGCAAGCCCTGATATAGTAAGAATAACGATAACCACCACTGTTAATGTAAACAAAAATATAACATTTAAAATTAACTTAATCGTTGCTGAAAAAAAATTAAAAATAAGCTAATTTTCTGTCCCGAATATTCATTTCGAAGGTTTTTTAACGCTTTTTACACAAAAAATACAGCTAATCGTTATTATTAGGTTATTCATCGCATAATAATAATGACGTGCAGATTTAATAAAAAGCAATACAAAGGAGGGGAAGGTGATTACAAAAAATCATTTTTATTAACACCTGTGTTTTTTATCTTTATTAGCCTAAAGGCCTTATCCATTTTTAATATTTTTCCAAGCCCCAACCTCAACCTTAAGCAGTTATATCATCTCTGAAGGATTAGAGTCAGATAGACTAATCGTAAGATTAAATAAAGAATCTTTAATGCCCGATAGAATATTTAAATCATCAAGGTTTAAATTAATTAGATAGATAGATAGATAGATAGATAGATAGATAGATAGATAGATAGATAGATAGAAGTTTGACTGAAGAAAGATATAAAAAGGAATGGTTTAGAAAGTTCAAAAAGTTTTGCACATTTTAATGAATTATGGTGAAACAGGTTAGTGCTTCACCACGATGAACTTAGGTTCACATAATAAATTATGCTACTTCTACGTTCTCAGCTTCTGGGCCTTTTTGACCTTGCTTGATGCTGAAAGTCACTGCTTGACCTTCGCTAAGAGTGCGAAAACCAGAACCAGTGATTGCGCTGAAATGTACAAACACGTCAGGACCATTTTCTTGTTCAATGAAACCAAAGCCTTTAGCTTCGTTGAAAAATTTTACTTTACCAGTAACCGACATACTAAATTTTCCTGTAAGTCAATAATTAAAATTCAGCCATATTATTATGGCAATATCCTCCCTGAGTCAATGCCCAAAAAACTGGAGGTGATAGTACAGGAAGAAGTAATAACCAAACCGGTAACCTTAAACGCAGCACAATACCGTAATTCAATACGCAAAAACTCAAAGCCAATTAAGGTTAACACATTAATATTTTTTTAGCTCTATTAATTGGGATTTATTTTTGAAGATTCATCGATTTATTACTTTCTTTGTAAGTTTCTAATTTTTAACGGGATAAACAGTTCATAATTTGTGTTTTTTATAAACAGAGTGTATTTTTTTAAAATATTGCCGATCTGCACAGCTTTTTGCTAACTTAAAATAAAAAAACCACCTTAGTTTTAGGTGGTTTTAAATTCTAATTATTTAACTTGCCAGTCAATAACACTATCTGCTTTGATTGGTACAACTTCTGAGTCCCCTAGCGAATAACTTGCTGGCACTGTCCAAGGTGCTTTCTCTAAGGTAATAGTGTCTTTATTACGCGCTAGACCATAAAAATCTGGGCCGAAGTGACTTGCAAAGCCCTCTAACTTATCAAGCGCCCCTGCCTCTTCAAAAGCTTCAGCATAAAGTTCAATAGCTGCGTGCGCAGTATAAGCACCCGCACAGCCACATGCTGCCTCTTTTTTGTCTTTGTAATGCGGGGCTGAATCCGTGCCTAAAAAGAATTTTTTACTACCACTTGTAGCTGCCGCCATGAGCGCTTGTTGATGAATATTACGCTTTAATATAGGTAAGCAATAATAATGTGGGCGTATACCCCCTGCTAGCATATGGTTGCGGTTATATAACAAATGATGAGCAGTAATTGTAGCTGCTACATTAGCCGAAGCATTTTCAACAAACTCTACCGCATCTTTTGTTGTTATATGTTCAAGGACAATTTTAAGCTCAGGAAAATCTGCGACAACGTCGCCTAAAATAGTATCTAAAAACACTTTTTCACGATCGAATATATCAATAGAAGAGTCAGTAACTTCACCATGTACGAGTAAAAGCATGCCAACTTCTTGCATTGCTTTTAATACTGGATAAATATTTTTTACTGATGTTACACCAGAATCTGAGTTAGTTGTTGCGCCCGCTGGGTAGAGTTTAGCTGCAAAAATTTTACCTGTCGCTTTTGCTTTTTTTATTTCATCAGGCGTCGTTTTGTCGGTAAGGTAAAGCACCATTAAAGGTTCAAACTGCCCTTGAGGTTTTGCAGCCATAATTCGCTCTCGATACGATAATGCGGTTTCTGTACACGTTGCTGGCGGAACTAAATTTGGCATAATAATCGCGCGGCCCATATAGCGGCTAATATCACGCACCGTATCTTTTAACTGATCTCCATCACGTAAATGAACATGCCAATCATCGGGTCTAGTAATCGTTAAAGTTGTCATTTTGCTCGTCATCGTAAAGTCCTAATGCTTAAGTTAACTGATCATAGGCATATGGTGATTTCGAGTAAAGGGCTTATTAGAAATAATCCTTAGATACTACATTTAAAGTTAACTTTACACTTCATGATTCTCATTTAACGTTTTATTTTGTAGAAACGTTAATATTAGGTTAACGTATGTACCTTTAATAATTATAAGGCCTCCCAAAGCTGCCTATGTCGAATACTATCGATACCACTAAAGCGCTCGAAACTAAAACGGATCAGTTGAGTATAATCAATCAGTTCTCATCAAGTTTATTGCAACTGAATACGTTAGAAGCGCTTTTTAGTTACGTCACCACACAAGTTGTTAATCGACTTGGGTTTGTAGATTGTGTTATCTACTTAGCAGATGACAGTCAGTCTTTGCTAAATCAAGTAGCTTCTATGGGTATTAAAAACGGGCATATCAGTTATCAATCTGAGCGAAAAATCATTCGCTTTAGCGAAGGCATTACAGGTTATGCAGCATCTACAGGCCAAGCTTTAATAATTGGCGATGTAACTAAAGACAACCGTTACATAGCTGATGAGCGCCCGGCTCAATCAGAAATATGCGTACCCTTGATATACAAAGATCGTGTCCTAGGGGTTATAGATTGTGAGCACCCAATAAAAAATTACTTTACTAGTTCACATTTAGAGATTTTAACCACCGTAGCTCACTTACTAAGTGCAAAAATCAATCAAGTGAATACCGTTAATAGCTTGCAAGACACTGTTATGCAGCTAAACAATGCACAAAAATTAGAAAGCAGCCTATTGCAAATAGCTAATTTAACTTATAAAGCACAAAATTTAGACACCTTCTTTCAATCTTTGCATGCGATTATTGACAGCTTATTGACTGCGAGTAACTTTTTTATTGCGCTGTACGACAAAAAAGAAGACGCGCTCGACTTTGTTTATACTGTTGAAGGCGGTGTACAAACAAATACCCACAAAGTTATTTCAAAAGAGCAACTAAAAGAAACAGCCTCTTACTATTTGCTGATTAATGAACGCCCACTGTTACTCAATAAACAGCAATACTTTGAACATATTGCACAAGGCCATTTTAAGCTAGTAGGTGAACAAGCGGATTCATGGCTAGGCGTGCCTTTTAAAGTTAATGAGCGCATGAGTGGCGTTATTGTCGTGCAAAGCTATGACAATCAACATTATTACAATGAACATGATAGCTCGTTGCTAACCTATGTAAGTCGACAAATAAGCATGGTTATAGATCGGCATTTAGCTCGTCAAGAGCTTGAGCACAAAGCGCTGCACGATGAGCTAACTGGGCTTGCAAACCGGTCGCTATTAATAGAAAGGATGAAGCATGCAATTTTACGCCTAAATCGCGCAAAAAAAGGCACTTTTCATGCCCTGCTCTATCTGGATTTTGACCGCTTTAAAAGTATTAATGATTCATTAGGCCATGAAGTAGGCGATCACTTTTTAATTGCTATATGTAAGCTTATTACTAAAACCGTTCGCAATACCGATACTTTCTCTCGCTTAGGTGGCGATGAGTTTGCTATTTTCATGGAAAATCTTAGTCATCGTGATCAAGTAAACGTTGCCCTGACTCGTATTAAAACGGCACTATCTGAACCCGTTAATATTGATGGCCATTTACTGCAACCGTCCACCAGCATTGGCGTAGCATTTAGTGACAACGTAAATGATGAAGCATTTGTATTATTACAACAATCCGATGCGGCTATGTATGAGGCAAAATCATCAGGACGTGGTCAAGTTAAGTTTTTTAATAATGTGATGCGTAATAAGCTAAAAACGCGTGCAGATCTTGAAAACGACTTACAGCACGGTATTGAGCATAATGAATTTGAACTGTATTTTCAGCCTATATTTACTATTAACAGTAGTGAAGTTATAGGGTTTGAAGCTCTTGTACGTTGGCATCATCCAAAGAAAGGGTTTGTATCACCGAGCGACTTTATTCCAATTGCAGAAAAGACCGGGCAAATTACTAACTTAGACTTGCATTTACTCGACCTCGCAGCGCAACATATTGCTTTGTGGCAACAACAAGGTCATCGCTTTTTACGTGTCACGGTTAATGTATCGTCTCGACACTTTGCCAGCTTAGAGTTTCTAGAGCAGCTCCATGAAATTTATAAAAAATACCAACTACCATTAGGCTCATTGTGTCTTGAAATAACAGAGTCGGGGTTAATTGAAAATTTAGAATTAGCGACGCAAATTATACAGGGATTATCGCCTTTAAAAGTATTGCTTTGCCTAGACGATTTTGGCACTGGCTACTCTGCCTTAGGTTACTTGCATCAACTGCCTATTCATGTGCTAAAAATTGATAAAAGCTTTATTGATAATTTAAAAGCTACTGCTAACCCGTTAATAGATGCTATTTTAACCTTGGCTATTTCTTTAGATCTTATTGTTATAGCCGAGGGAATAGAAACCGCTGAACAACTTACTATTTTACAAAAAACCCAATGTGATTATGGGCAAGGCTTTTTAAAATCAAAACCGGTTACAGCAAAAGAGGCTATTTCACTAATACACACCCCTCTTTAATAGGCTAAGCACAGCTGGAATTTACAATCTCAAGTATTCAGGATTAAACTGACCGCTGTGCTTACTCGCTCTAATACTCTTAAATAATTTAACCCGGTTTGTAAGAGCGTACCAATTAAGCCTTGATGCTAACCTTAACAAAATGTTTTACAACAACACAGTAATTGTTAAACACATAACTTATTCCATAACCAAACTCACCCTACTCTGTTTTTAATTTCTGTTTAACTATTCAACCTAATTTATATAATTCACCGATATAAAAATTCATTACAAATTTTTAGATAATATTAGGGCCTATTGATTTCACAATCATCGACAAGCACCCATTTAACACCTTAATTTAACATGAGCTAAATTCAACAACAAACAAATAACAAAACATCATCTGACTGTGTAAAGTTAATAAATTTAATGTTTGCAGTAAAAAACACACCAAATCTAATTGTTATAGCCATCTAGACGTTGAAACGATTTTTAGATAGGCGTAGTATGTAGTTAATCTAAGCAATACTCACCACAGCCATGAGATTTATTAAAGATGATTGACATTAAACACCTAAAAACTATAGCGACCCTCAAAGAAACGGGATCGTTAGTTAATACAGCCCGCGAGCTATTTTTAACTCAGTCAGCTTTATCGCATCAGATTAAAGATTTAGAAAATAAATTAGATTGCCAGTTGTTCGAACGAAAAACTCAACCAGTCCGATTTACACCTCAAGGTATGTTATTACTTGAATTGGCACACGAAATATTACCTAAGTTAGAAGCAACTAAATGCCGATTAAAGGAAAGTTTAAATCAGCCAATCTCACAACTGCGTCTAAGTGTTGAATGCCATGCATGCTTTCACTGGTTATTGCCTACTATTAAAGAATTTAATAATTTCTGGCCTGACATAAAGATTGATTACGAGCGTGGTTTTAGTTACGACGCCATCCCAGATTTATTAAATGATGAATTAGACCTAGTGCTTACATCAGATGTGCGTGAACCCGACAAACTAGAATACGCCCACCTATTTGACTTTAAACTTAAGCTAATAGTGGCGCCGGATCATGACTTAGCTAAAAAAGCCTACGTAACTGCGCTTGATTTAAAAAACGAAACTATTATTTCTTACCCTATTCCGCGTGAGCGCCAAGATATATTTAAGCATTTTATTCAAAATGCACGTTTTGACGGCACGCTTAAAACAGTTGATCAAGGCTTACTTATATTTCAATTAGTCAGTGCAGGTATGGGGGTAGCGGCCCTACCCGACTGGCTAGTTACCCCTTATGAAAGCCAGGGGTTAATTAAGTCAATTCCATTGGGCGCACTGGGTTTAACCCGCCCGATGTACTTAGCGATGAAAAAAGAGATGAAAGACAATCCAGTTTACCGTCACTTTTTAAACACCTGTAAATTAAATAACGGTCGATAAATCTTAAGCTTATGAGTAACATATTGGTAAATATATTCAACTGTGTTACTCATTATGTTTGAACTTAAAAAAATACTGGGCGGCTTACTTATGCCGTTACCTTTACTGGGCTTGCTTAGTCTGATACTACTTATTTTTGCACTCAAACAACGAAAGCGTGTTATTACCTTATCTTTTTTGAGTCTCGCAACCTTATTACTTGCCAGCACGCCTTGGTTTGCCAACTTATTGATTAAACATAATCAACCTACTTCATTGGCTTTTAATTTCCTTAAGCACCCCAAAATAGACAAAATTGTGGTGCTTGGCTGTGATATAAACCCTAACCCGGCACTCAGCGCTAACAGTCAGCTAGGAAATTGTGCATTAACACGTTTAGTGGAAGGCATTAGGCTCGCAAATATATATCCGCGAGCTCAGCTAATTGTATCGGGTGGGGGTTATGAAAAAATCACCAACAGCGCACTCATGTATAAAACGGCAATTAGCTTGGGTATTAATAAAAATCGTATTGTACAAAATCCAAACGCAATGGACACAGCGCAAGAAGCCGCATTTTTAGCCTCAAAACTTGTCGACTATAATACCGCTTTAGTTACCTCTGTAAGTCATATGCCCAGAGCAATAAATTTATTCAATGCACAAGGTGTCGCAGCAATCCCAGCAGCAACTGACTACCACAACTTTGCCGCTTACCCGCGGTACAAGCAACTCATACCCAACGCAAAAGCATTATTAGTGGTAACTCAATTTGCCCATGAAGTTGTCGGTGATGCATGGATAAAAATACGTCGTACAATAAATCCGGAAGCTCTTTGATTTATTAAATCTTTATTTAGCTAAATATATTATCCCCCTGAAAAACTGCGGTAATTAGTTTATTAACAGGGGGTATTAAAAAATAAAAAACACGATTAGCTATAAACAAGCCTATATTTGTTATTGTTGATGGGTTTTAACCTCTGCAGCCTGGTTCCAAAGACGATACAGTGTGAGCAAGAATACACAAAGAAATAATAAACTGAGGGCTGTTAGGTTCTCAACCCCTAAAGAATCAAAGGTAGCGCCAAAAGTAAAGCCTCCACCAACTAAAACAACGACCCAAACCAGTGCAGAGCATGCGTTTAATAGGCTAAAACGGCGCCAACTAATCGAGGTGAGCCCAATCGGTAGAGCACCAATAGTACGAAGCCCTTTTGGATACCGATATAAAAAAATGTAGGCAGTGCCATAACGATTTGCAAGCTCAGTGGCTCTTTTAAATAACCGACCTAGTCGGTTTGGCTTTTCAAGCCATGTAGTGCCATATGTTCTTGCGAGAGCAAATCGTAATTCATCCCCCAAATATCCGCCCGTAAAAGCTACCAGAGCAACATAACCAACATCAAGTGCACCGGTATGTGCAGCATAGCCTGCAAATAAGGGTAACCACCCACTTTTTAAAGCACAATAACCAAAAAGTAACAAATAAACCAACAACCCATATTGCTGTATTAAATCCAACATGCCTTCCATTTTATACCTTTATGTTGAATTGCCTGGCGGCGAGAAAATAACATTTTAATTTAAACGGGATAATTGCAGCGAAAGATCTGTTATGTACCAATGCAATAGAAGCTTCCTTTGGCTTGATAAAGTAGTTAGTTTTTTTTGAATATTTTAAATAACCTACTCAGGATAAATGATGAGTAGGTTATATTAATGACATTGCTTTTACAGCAAGCGTTTACACTGGGTTATCTATATCAATAAATGTTACGTCAAAACTATATTGCTCTGCGAGAAGCTCTCCCAGCGCTTTAATACCGTATCGCTCAGTGGCATGGTGGCCTGCAGCAAAAAAGTCGATATTTTGTTCACGTGAACTGTGAATAGTTTGCTCTGATGCCTCACCGGTTAAGTAAGCATCTAACCCCTGCTCGGCTGCTAAGTCAATATACCCTTGCCCACCACCAGTGCACAGCGCAATGGTTTCAATTTTATCATTACGCACTAAACTTGTCAGTGGCTCGCGATTGAGTACTTGGCCTATTTTTTTAGCAAATTCGCACCCCGTTATCGGCGTTTTTAACCGTCCTCTCATTGCGACACTGTTGTTAATTGGCTCTAAACCCACCTCAATTTCAATATCCAGTAATTGCGCTAGTTGAGCGTTATTGCCAATTTCAGGGTGAATATCTAATGGCAAATGATAAGCAAATAAATTAATGTCGTTAGCTAAAAGCGCAGCCACACGACGTTTTTTCATGCCAGTAATTGGTTGCGACTCACCTTTCCAAAAATAGCCATGGTGTACCAAAATAGCATCGGCATTTTTTTCAATGGCGGCATCAATAAGTGCTTGGCTTGCTGTAACACCGGTTACTATGGTGCGTATCTCATCTTTACCTTCTACCTGAAGCCCGTTTGGACAAAAATCGTTAATGGTTTCTGGTTTCAATAACGTGTTTAACAGTTGATTAAATTCTCTACGTTGCATACTACTTACCTTACTTTGCACTGAATTTTGTACAAATTTTGGCGGTTATGCGCTAAAAATGAAAGGAAAATCGCAAAAAATTGAAAAACAGTTCTAAAATAGGTATAAATACCTCTTCTTTATCTGTGAAAACAACGTATAGGGTCTCTGATGAGCAAACTAGACAAAACAGAAGTGTTATCTGCCTTTGAAGCTGCATATGAAGCTGCCAACGGTAAAAAACCTGAAATAACAACTAAACCTGGCTGGTACAGCGTTGATGGTGGCAAGAATATGCGCCTAGCTGATGTAGCAGAGCTGACTAAAGAATTAAGCTCTGGAAAGTCTACAAAAAAAGCTGCAGTAAAAGCACCCGCTAAAAAAACTAAAAAAGCTGCTCCTGTAAAAGCACAGAAAAAAGCGCCTTTCACCGTGATCACTGAGAACGAAGAAGGTTACACAGCAGAAGAGCTTTGGATAGTAGAGCTTGCTCGTAAAGATCACGACTGTCGCCTACCGCGCGGTGTAGTGTAATTTACTGAGTGCTCAGTTTAAAAGAAACCGCGTTAAGCGGTTTTTTTTATGCCCGTCACTTGTTATTAACTACATAATAATTAATCTGAGCTCTAGCTGTTTAGATAAATACAGCATAAAAAAAGCGACCGACTAGCCGCTTTTTTATCAGTAAGCCTATACATTATTCAAAAAATAATGGGGCACGTTGTTTTTTACCAACTTCGTTCATCGTTGCTGCGTCGAACAAGCGGCCGTTGATCATGGTGTAATCAATTTTGTCTGAATCGCGGATGTTTTTCAGTGGGTCGCCATCAATAACCATTAAATCTGCCAGTTTACCGACTTCTAATGAGCCTACGTTTTTATCTAAACCTAGGTATTTAGCAGGATCGAGCGTTGATGCTCGAATAGCCTCAAGCGGCGTCATACCACCTTGAGCAAACATCCACATTTCCCAGTGCGCACCTAAACCTTCACGCTGACCATGTGCACCTAAATTAACCAGTACACCTAAATCTTGTAGTTCAGCTGCCACACGTGCATTGTTAAAGTGGTTATAGTGATGATCAGGCGCTTTAACACGACGCATTGAACGTGGTAATAATTGATTTTTTGGCACAAACTTGCTCAATCGAGGATGATTCCACACATCAGTTTTATCGTACCAGTAGTTTTCACCCCAAATACCGCCATAGGCAACCACCAATGTAGGCGTATAACCTACATCACTTTGTGACCACAACTGCTTAATATCATCATAAATATGTTCAACCGGAATGGAATGCTCAATCCCTGTATGCCCATCAACCACCATACTCAAGTTATGTTGTAATAATGAGCCCCCTTCTGGCACTACCATCATTTCAAGTTCACGACCAGCCTCAATCACTTGCTGACGCTGCTCTCTGCGAGGTTGGTTATAAGACTTAACACTAAACGCCCCTACTTTTTTCAAGCGTTCTAAATGAAATTTAGCATCATCTAATGAATCAATATGCGAAGTATAACCAGGCATATTCGCGCCATATAAAATAGTACCAGTAGAAAAAATACGCGGGCCGACAATCATACCGGCTTTTTGCATTTCACTGGCAGTGAATATTTCAGTGGTGTCGTTTGATGGATCGTGGATGGTGGTAACACCTAGCGCAAGGCCTGCAAAGTTTTTCCAGTTTTGTTGTGGGATAATTTCATCGCTTGCTTGTGAGCCATGTGCATGTGCATCAACCATACCAGGCATAATTGTTTTGCCTGTTACATCAACAATCTCAGCATTTTTTGGAATGCTAATATCTGCAGCAGAGCCAATAGCTTTAATATGTTTACCATCGGTAACAATAACGCCATTTTCAATGACTTTTTCGCCGTCCATGGTAATAATTTTTGCGCCAGTTAAGGCAATCATGCCTTCTGGTTCAGCCATTTTTTTGCTAAAACCAATGTTAGTCCCGCTTTTGACTTTAACCCCTTGGTCATCGGCTTTATTAATAGCAAACATTCCCTCTAAACTGGCATGGTATAGCTCAGGGCCAAGTGTCCAATAGAGTTTATTGCTGTTGGCACTCCAGCTAATATTTTCACCAGCACGAACAGATAATTGCTCAATTGGAAATTGGCTGTCTTTAGGCCCAATATTAATGGTCTTACCACGCTCAACAAACGGTGTTACAAACACTTTAAAGCGCTCTGCAAATGCTAAGTACTCACCATCAGGCGATACCCTAAATTCAGTGGCATGCTCTGATTCATAGAGTTTGCGCACTTTTTTACTTTCAAGCTCAACCACACTTAACGTTGGTTTAGGCCATGGGCTCATAATATAAACACGGTCATTGGCACTACCAAACTGCGGTTGATAACCACTTTTAGAAATTAGTTCACTCTTACCGCCTTTAGCACTGACACTGTAAACCCCAGGGTGCAGTGACCATTTAGGATTTAAAATACTGCCACCACTGGCTTTACGATAAACTACAGTTTTGCCATCAGGGCTAAAGGTAGGCTCTACATATTTACCCGGTTCATCGGTAATCGTATCGCCGCGACCACTTCGTGCAGAGACAACGCGCACTGTGCCTTGTTCGTTATCGTCCCACGTGGTGTAGACAATTTTTTTACCATCACGCGAGTACTGTGGAAATAACTCATAATGATCGGTTTGCTTGGTTAAACGTTTGATTTTTCCTGAGTCTAAATCGCGTTTATAAATATGACCCAGTGCTTCAAACAATGCCGTTTCACCATCTGGGCTAATTTGTACATTTCGCAGCATTTTTACATCAAATTCTTCAGTATCGATATTTTGAGTAAAGCGCACCGCTTTTTGAATTTTTTTCGTGGTGTCTATTTTGAATGCAATATCGCTGACAGATTTATCATCGACATTGAGTTTATGAATGGTGCCACCAGCCCAAAATACTAACTCTTCATTATCTGGTGTCCACGCAATTGTTGGGTATACCCCATGAATAGCCCATGTTTCTTGCATATCGCGCTCTAGCTTGTCATATAGCTTGGTATGCTCACCGCTGGTTAAATCGTATAAGTACAAGCTAGTTTGAAAGTCATCACGCTTTACATAGGCAAGTTTTTTACCATCAGGTGACGGAGTTGGTCTGATTGCCCCACCCATACCACTAATAATCGTTTCTATTTCACCGGTTTCACGATCATAGCGCTTAATTTTATAAATACCCGCAACCGAATCTTTTGAGTAATGAAAGGTTTTACCTGGGGTGGCATCATGAGAAAAATAAACATAACGGCCATCAGGTGAAAACATCGGCTCACCTAAATCTTTTTGATCGTTTTCACGTTTAGTCAGTTGTACCCCTTTACCACCCGCTTTGTGATAAAGCCAAACTTCACCCGCGCCCAAAGAACGACTGGCGGTAAAGTGCTTACGTGCAACTAAATAATCGCCATCAGGGCTCCATGCCGGGCTATTAAGTAAACGAAACGTTTCGTCCGTTACTGCAGTTTGATTCTCGCCATTAACGTCCATAACCCAAATATTATCACCGCCCCCCTGATCTGAGGTAAATGCGATATGTTTACCATCTGGGCTAAAACGCGGCTGCATTTGCCATGCGATATCTGAGGTTATTTGAGTGGCTTTACCACCACTCATTGGCATAGTGTAAATATCGCCCAGTAAGTCAAATACTAAGGTTTCTCCATCAGGGCTTATATCTACATTCATCCATGTGCCTTGCTCTACACTAATAGAAGCATCTACAAATTGCCCTTTTGGTGAATCAACTTGCCATTTTTTTTCATCTGTTTGCTCTGCGTGTACTTGACCCAATGCCAATGAAACTGATAACGCAAGCGCTGTTTGCAGCATTTTCTTCATGCTTATCTCACTTATTATTGTTGCTGTGTGTTGCTCTATTACATGATTGCAACAAAAACGCTAGCAAGTTACCAGCGTAATAGGATGAAGTGCATAAAATTAATGCCAAACAATAGGATCAAATTGATAAAAATCTACCAGCAAACGGTAAATTTCAGGGTCATCGCGGCGTAAATCTGCGGGTTTTTCTAAGAACGTTTCGGTGATCACCGCAAAAAATTCTGCCTCATTTGTGGCTCCGTAGCTATGAATAACATGCGGCATGTTATAAGCAACGTGTGTTTTTAACTGCGAAAACGCTCGGCTAAATACCTTGCCCCATTGTTGATAGTGAGTCTGTGATGTAAGTAATGGCGTGCCGGTGGTTTTACCGGTCTCTTGATCAAGTTGATGCGCAAACTCATGAAACACTAAATTATGCCCGTCACTGGGTAAGCGGTTACCCTCAAGCACATCATGCCAGCTCAGCACCAGTGTGCCTCCTGGCCATGACTCACCTTGCCTTACGGTATTATGAAAACTAACAAGTCCTGCGTTATCGCGACTTGATTGAGGCGCATAATAGGCGCTGGGATAGAGTAAAATTTCCTTCACGTTTTTATACAAAGGCCAAGGTTTATTTAGTACCAGCAGGCAAGCATCGGCGGCAATAATGAGTTTCATTGCTTCAGTTAGTTGCAACCCATCACAGCCAACAAAGCGCTTTTCATTTAAAAACCACACAATATGACGAGCCAACTTGGCTCGATCTGCATCAGTCATTTTGTTATAAATTGGCATAGCCCGCAGCAACAGCGCATGCTGTTGTGGGCTTAATGATAAATGACTGTATTTACGGCGCCACAGAGTATTTTGAATATCAGGCCAACGCCAAAAAATAACGACAAACGCAAAAAGTAAGAAAATCAATAATCCGTTTACCATTTAATAGCCCTATAATTATCTATACAGTATTAATTGGTCCATAAAACTAGAATTCAATTATTTAACACTAAATAAAAAGCCACACATCTGTTAGAGCGTGGCCTTTTCTTTAACAAGTGAACTGTTTATTTATATCATTCTAGCGATACAAAGGCTGCCATGCACATGTACGATAGCCATATCGTTCAAAATAGAAACGATTACAGTTGGTGTCATAATTACTTGAGCCAACATCAATGCGATGCTCACTTATATATTTATTATGCAGAGAAACCTGTTGCCCATTATACAATAAAGTAAAGTGGACATGAGGACCTGATGATTGGCCGCCCTCACACAATGCTTGATTATAATTATTTGCATAGCGACCTAACCATGCACCAGGTTGAACATAATCACCACTGCTATATTGAAGGTTTGACATGTGGTAGTAGTTGGTTGAATAGCCACTGGCGTGTGTTACTCGAATATTGCAGGAAGAAAAGCGAGTTACCGTTCCGCCATGCGCAGCTTGAACAAACGGAGTATTAGCGCCCCAGCCACCAGAGCCATTGTTAAAATCAAGTGATGAGTATGGGTAGCCAGAACCTGTATTTGAGTGAGCGCCACCACTGTACCAATAGCCAGACGGCCACGGTAAATTCATTTCAAAACTAGCGGCTAAAAGTTGCTTTTCATTATTTTGATCTACACTATTCAATGAACGTTGCAATTGACTAGTGTTACTAGGAAATACACGGTCAAACGTAGCTAAAAACTCAGTCAAAGTCTGTTGATTATTTTTAGAGTTTGATGCCAGTCTATCGCTATCTGCAAACAGACTTACTAGAGCCGCAGTTGCAGCTGTGCTACTCGTAGTTTGGGTTGCCTGATTGCGTTTTTTTAACTTATCTTGTGACTCTTGCCACTGCTTATATGCATAAAAGCGTTGACTTAATTTCATCACTACGTCTTTTACTTGCGCATCAAAACCATGCTTGTCTGTTATACCAGCTAAAGGGTTCTCAATATCAGCATTTGGGTTTGAAAGTAAGCCACTTTGTTGCTCTATCAGCGCTAAAATTACTTTTGGATTAATACTGGTATAACCTGCCCAGTGTAAAATGAGCTCTTTTTTATCTTCAATTGCTGACGCATGCAAAGAAAAAAAGTTATCCCAATCTTCGTTTAATAATGAGTCATTAAACACAAATTGCGTATCATCAATAGTCAGTAAAGAGTTAAGCTTGAGTGATGCTAAAGCCTGTTTAGTAAACAAAAAGTCATCATGCTTATCGCCTTCTGCTAATACCACGGGTGAGGCCCCTAGAAGACTTGCGAATGTAATATTAATTATCTTGTTTTTCATCTTATATTCCTTAAGTAAAAAGCAAAAAAACCCCTAATGGGTACACAAGGTATAGCACCCAAATTAAAATAAAGTTAATTAATATTACTTATGCTTACATATAATTACTTAATGAATTAACTTAACCTACACAAATAATAAAGAAGTTGAAATTCTCTATATGATAAAAGCTGTCGGAAAAAACGATTTAACGCATTAAAGCAGCTCTTTTTAGGAAGCTATGCACTCAACCCTATTTCGGCCATTGTTTTTTGCCTTGTATAAAGCTTGATCAGCACGAGATAATAACCGATCATAATCATCGACGTTATCTGAGTCAGAAACACCAAAGCTCACGGTTACGCTAAGCCCTTGGGCAATAGACGAAAAGTCTTTATTTTCAATTTCTTTGCGTAATTGTTCACATAATTTCTGTGCTTGCACAGTATTCATGTCAGGAAATACAAATGTGAATTCTTCACCGCCCCAACGAGCCACTTCTTGCTCGCCTTCACAATGCGCTTTAAGAATATTGGCGACTTCACATATAACCTGATCGCCAATCAAATGAGACCAACCATCATTAATGCGTTTAAAGTGGTCAATATCCATAATGGCAATCGCAAGCGGAGTATTACGCGCTTTAAAATCTGTAAAGTTGTCGGCCAGCCAACCATCAAATGCACGGCGATTCGGTAAGTCGGTGAGCTGATCATGGGTAGCTTGATAAGCAAAGGCACTAGCTTGCTCTTGCAGTGCTTGGGTTTGCTTCACCACTCGGCTAGTTAGCTCTTTTTCTACTTGCTTATAGCGATACAAGCGATAACGATATGCACTATATATGACAACCACAAAAATAAAAAACACCACTAGCTTAAAGCTGGTTTTTTGCCAAAAATGCGATTGAATTTCAAAATGAATCACTTTGTCATTTTGCTGCCAATCGGTATTAGGATAGGCAGAACGCACTGCAAATGAATATTTACCCGCGGGTAAATTAGTATATTCAGCTGTTGCAATATGAAAACGATCAACCCATTCATCGTTAAAGCCTTTCATTTTTGTTTGAAAGTTTAATCGCTGCGGCATGATAAAACTTAAGCCCGCATAATGGAACGACAGTCGTGTAACTCCAGGTGGCAAAACAAGTGTGTCACCATCAACAGGCAATAACATGGGTTTACCATCTACAGAAAAACTTTCTACAATAGTTGGTAACGGTATCTCGGTGGCTTCTTTTAATCGTGCGGGTTTAACCGTACTCACCCCTTTTGCGGTGGCAAACCAAATAGTACCATCTGAATGCGCTGTAGCCGAAGGCGTTGACCCTCCATTGGCTTGCGCACTGAGCATGCCATCGCCCTCATCGTATAATTGAAAAGCTAGCGTCTGACTACCTTTTGTAGCTGAATCTAGCAGCTGATTAACCTGCTTATAATTAACTTCAATAATGCCACGGTTACTTGATAGCCAAAGTGAATCTTTAAAGGGCACAATTTGAAAAAGCTTATCAACCGGTAATCCTAACTCCCTCCCTAAAATAGTCATATGGCCATTTGAATGTTGATAACGCAATAAACCTCTATCGGTCGCCATCCAGGTATATTTATCGTCAATATAAAAGCCAAACGCATATTTAGCCAAAAACGCTTCAGGGAACTGAATTGGTTGAAATTTCTCCGTATTGGTATTATAAACTACTACGCCATTGCCAGTTCCTATCCAAATATTTGCCCTCTTATCTTCACTCAAAGCTAGAATAAAGCCACTCGGCAACTCTTTCTCATTAGTAAATTGGTCTAAGCTGCCGTCGGTATTAACTCGCGTTAACCCCATGGCTGAACCTACCCATAAACGATTTTTTGAATCAAAAAGTAACGATCGTACTTCATTACTACCAAGGCCATTATCACGATTTAAGTAAGGTACAAGCTCGTTATTAACCACCTTCAACACACCTGAAGTGTATGTACCGACCCAAACATCACCTTGGCTTTGTTCAAGTAAGCTCAATACTGAATAAGGAGAGCCTTGCTTAGTACCTTTAAGATGGGTAATTTTATTGTTTTGCAGCCGATCTAAGCCTGTACTCCCGCCTATCCATAAACTGCCATCAGAATGTGACAGTACCGTGCGTACATAATCGCTAGATAAGCCTCGCTTTTTTCCCCACGATGAAAACGGGGCTTCTCTTAACCTAAATACACCCGCGTTGGTCCCTACCCAAATACTGTTTTCTCTGTCTTGTAATAACGACAATATGCGGTTTGCAGGTAAGCCATTTTTAGCATCTAATTGCTCTATGCCATCAACACTGAGTCTAAATACCCCTTTATTAATAGTGCCAAACCACAAATCACCATGGTTATCTTCTAATAAACTAGAAATAGACTCTGCATTAAGCTGTGGATGGGGTGACTCAAACACATTGCCATTTAATACTCGCGCACCTCTTTCACTTCCAATAACAAGGCGTCCTTCACGGGTAATCAATAGAGTATATACAGGTGCATCTGGCAAACCATGATGTGGAGTCATCAATGTAGGCGTGTAATTAACTATTTTATACAGCCCATCACTGGTTGCCGCCCATATAATGCCCTGCTTATCTTCAATTATTCTGTAAGCACTGACGTTTTGTATTATTGGGATATCTTGAGTGCTTTTGGCAGGTCGATAAAACACACCATCATTTTCAAGTGCTAACCACAAATCCTCGTTTTTACTCTTAAATACGTGATTAACCATTGCTTGGGCGTTAGGTTGAGTGTCCCATTGTCGGTGCTGATATAAACTAATACCGCCGCGCGCTCCGGCTATGAGTAAGCCGCCATCGGATGTAGGAGTAAGCGCACGTACGCCTGAATCGGGCAAATCAGTAATTTCTGAGCGGGTAAATAGTTTAAATTCTTGACCGTTAAAGCGGGCAAGCCCTTCCCAAGTAGCCACCCATAAATAGCCATCTTGTGTTTGTGCAAGGCTATTAATGCTATTGTGAGGAAGGCCCGAACGGGTATTCCACGTTTCAAAAAAATAATCGCGCAACGGCAGCCGAGTCTGTTGCTGAGCATTAACAGTAAAAATCACCAACAAGAAACATAAAATCACCAAGCGATTCATCAGACACTGCCTTTATAATTATTAGTTTTTATATTTGAGTAAATTCAAGGTGAAAATTTAATTAGAAAACATCACCAACAAATAATAACATAAGATTTACAACTTTTTCATTAAGTATTATCACTCAAACTATCAAATGTATGTTGCAATCGTTGGATGAACTTAGCCACATGTAGTCCATCTAATAACGCATGATGGACATCAATTGATAGTGGCATTTCGCCTGTATCGGGGTTGTATTGACCAAACACAAATTTAGGGATGCCACAGCTTTGGCCCTGGGTAAACGCATGCGAAAAGCTGCTAAAGTTTAACCAAGGTAAAACAGAAACGTGAATTAAATCAGCTTGTCCTTCAGTTGCTGCAAAGGCATCAGAAAACAGCGGGTTTAACCTTGCTTCATGACTAATCGCTTTTGCTTTATTAGCAAACTCATTTAACGAGTTTTGCTGTTTAAAATAACTAAAGCGAAACGAGTCATCATCGGCAAGCTCAACCACACTCGCGCGCGTGGTGTTTAAATAATAAGGTTTTTGATTAACAATACGCAGCATCATCGGCTCATACTCATGACATGCTTTTAATAAGCAATAAACATAACCATGAAAAAAAGCACGATTAGTTTGTTTACACGCGGTATATAACTTTTTAGCACTGAGCTTTACACAAACATTAAAATAAGGCTGAGTGAAGTTTTGAAACAATTCAAAATGTTGTTTGCGCGGCCACTGATCAAAATCAATAGCCCGAAGAGATAAATCGGCAGAAGACATAAAGTATACACAGAGCAAAAGTAAAATTTTACCTCGCTTTGCCTGTATTCGCATTAATTAAAATGATGCTTTGGGTGTAGTTATACCAAAGTCTTATATAGGCATAAAAAAAGGAGCGATAGTCGCTCCTTAGTTGAACTAAATAAAAAACTTAAAGTCCGTTTTCAATAATTTCTTGAGCAAGTTCATCAGCAATTAAATGCGTTGATTTTTGTTCTTTTTCACTACGGGTAAATATTTCGCTTAATGTATCGAAAATTTTCTCTACGTGTTTATTAGACGCCTCTTTACTGTAACCTTCAGGCGCTGTTTCGTAATACACGTTAATAATACCGCCTGCATTTATTACATAATCTGGTGCGTATAAAATACCTTTTTCACGTATAATTTCACCATGGCGTGATTCTGCAAGCTGATTATTTGCACAACCTGCAACAATAGTCGCTTTTAAGCGAGGGATTGTTGTGTCATTAATAGTGGCACCTAACGCACAAGGCGCATATACATCAACATCTAAGTCGTATATTTCATCAATACCAACCGCTGTTGCACCAAAATCGTTGACTACACGCTCAACTGCAGCTTGGTTAATATCAGTAACAAATAATTGTGCACCAGCTTCAGCCAAATGCTTACATAATCCATAAGCTACTGCACCTAATCCTTGCACAGCTACTTTAATGCCTGAAAAATCTTGAATGCCGCGTTGGTGATGAAGTGCTGCTTTCATACCTAAAAATGTGCCGTAAGCTGTAAATGGCGATGGGTTACCACTTTTGCCTTCAAGGCCTAGCACGTAATTTGTTTCTTTGTTCATCAAAGCAACATCATCACAGGTGATGTTTACGTCTTCTGCTGAGTAGTAACTGCCATTTAAACGCTCTAATTGACGACCAAATGCACGGAATAACTGTTCAGACTTGATCTCTTTTGCATTGCCAATAATAACTGACTTACCACCACCAAATGGCAAGCGTGCCACAGCATTTTTATAGGTCATCCCTTTTGATAAGCGCAATACGTCGTAAACTGCATCCTCATCGTTGGAATAATCCCACATTCTACAACCACCTACAGCTGGGCCTAAATTTGTGTTATGTACCGCAATAATAGCCTTTAAACCAGACGCTTTGTCTGAACAAAAAACCACTTGTTCATGGTTATCAAATTCAACTTGATTAAATACAACCACTTTAAATACTCCGAAAATAATGGGCCCTTTTGGGCAAGCACGCTACAAATTGACGAGACTTTATCACTTCAGTTGATGGTTCGCCACACTATGAGTAGATAAACCAAATAAACCGCACTCAATAGAAAAATAAAACGGTTTATCGCGATAAATAAGCATAAAAAATTTAATAATAATTATATTATTAAGTATAAAAGCTAAAAACGTCATCGCGATTAAAGTTTACGCTTACGTGAACGTCACTTTGAATTTATATGTAAACTTAATAGTACATCTTGAAAAAGAACACTACATCATAAAATACAATGGGTTATATAATATCTGTCTGCGCAGTATAAACTGGTCTGAGGTGTTTAAGTATCTGCAAATTTTAAAAATAAAAAAACGAGCACGGGGTGCTCGCTTTTATGATTGCTGTTTATACAGAAAACTTACTTCATTTTACTGTCTAGTTCTTCAATTTTTGCTTTCCAAATTGCAGGACCTTGGGTGTGAGCATTTTCACCTTCGCTGTCAACGGCTACCGTTACTGGCATATCTTCTACTTCAAATTCGTAGATAGCTTCCATACCTAAATCTTCAAAGGCAACAACACGTGCTTTTTTAATTGCTTTAGATACTAGATAAGCCGCACCGCCTACAGCCATTAAATACACTGACTGATGCTTTTTAATAGACTCAACCGTTGCAGGGCCACGTTCAGCTTTACCAATCATTCCCACGATGCCTGTTTTTTCTAACATCATGTCAGTAAATTTGTCCATACGAGTAGCCGTTGTCGGGCCTGCAGGACCTACTGCTTCATCGCCTACTGCATCCACAGGACCAACGTAGTAAATAAACTTGTTATCAAAATCAACACCTTCAGGTAAACCTTCCCCTGAGTTGATCATATCTTGCAGACGCTTATGAGCAGCATCTCGACCCGTTAAAATAGTACCTGAGAGTAAAACGGTTTCACCCATTTTCCATTCTTTAGTGTCTTCTTTAGTCAGGGTATCTAAATTAACACGGCGTGTGCCCTCACCGACTTCGAAAGTCACTTCTGGCCAGTCTTCTAATTTAGGTGCTTTTAAATTCGCAGGGCCTGAACCATCAAGCGTAAAGTGAACGTGGCGCGTAGCAGCACAATTTGGGATCATAACCACTGGCTTTGAAGCCGCGTGAGTTGGCGCCGTTTTAATTTTAATATCAACAACCGTGGTTAAACCGCCAAGACCTTGCGCACCAATACCTAATTTATTCGCACGTTCAAAAATTTCTAAACGCAGCTTTTCTTCTGTTGTTTCTGCGCCGCGCTCAATGAGTTCATGAATATCAACCGGATCCATTAATGATTCTTTCGCCATTACCGCTGCTTTTTCTGCAGTGCCACCAATACCTATGCCTAGCATACCTGGTGGACACCAACCCGCCCCCATTGTTGGTAACGTTTTTTCTACCCACTCGGCCACATCGTCAGATGGGTTTAACATCACCATTTTACTTTTGTTCTCTGAGCCACCACCCTTAGCAGCCACCATCACCTCAACTTTATCGCCTGCAACTAAGTCAATGTGTACAACTGATGGCGTATTATCTTTAGTATTTTTACGTGTTCCCGCAGGGTCGGCAACAATCGATGCACGCAATGGGTTATCTGGATTTAAGTACGCACGACGCGTCCCCTCATCTACCATTTGTTGTACTGTTAAGTCGGTTTTATCCCAATTAACATCCATACCTACTTTTACGAAACAGGTGATGATCCCAGTATCCTGACACAGCGGGCGCTTACCTTCTGCCGACATACGCGAGTTAATTAAGATTTGTGCAATCGCATCTTTAGCGGCTTTGCTTTGCTCTTTGTTATACGCTTTTTCTAGCGCTTGAACAAAATCAAGAGGATGATAAAACGAGATGTATTGCAAGGCATCTTCAATGCTATCAATAAAGTCTTGCTGACGAATTGTACTCATAGTGGTTCCTTAAGTTGTTGTTACGCACGCTGCACGTAAGCGATATCAAACCCGTGACGGTGGTTCGAACTGTTTTCAACCACAGCGCTCACTAAACGCTGCCAAATAAATTTGACTTATGATACCCTCCCAGCCCGTTTCGAGCCAGTTCTTAAAGGGATACTAAATGCTAAACAATAAAAAAAATTGTGTTGAATTAGCCATATCACAAAATTGTATAGAGGTATTTTCGCATTTTGCTCATTTGCCCTACGCCATTTTGCTAGATTCGGGTGATAGCGATCACATTAACAGTCGTTTTGACATAATTGCTATTGAGCCTCAAAGCACTCTGGAAGTTAAAAATAATCTAACCGTTTTTAATAACCAAGCGAGTGCTAAAAGCTGCTTTGAAATAATGAACGATGAATTAGCTAAGCTTGATACAACAAAAGCCGCCCACAATTTACCCTTTAACGGTGGCTGGCTTGGTTATTTTGGTTATGACTTAGGGCGTACCATAGAGCAACTGCCAAGCAGTGCTTTAAACGATATTGATTTACCACAAATGGCCGTTGGACTTTACCTTGATGCACTGATTTACGATAAACAACTGGATACTTGGTTTTATGTTTCGCAGCCCAATGTAAATCGTCTCTGGTTGTATCAGCAATATTTAACGCAACCACCTAAGCACGAAAGCTTTTCGCTTACATCACAGTGGCAGTCAAATATGAGTCAGAGGAGTTATAGCGAAAAGTTTGCAGCGATTGAAGAATACTTAAAAAGTGGTGATTGTTATCAAATTAACCTAGCGCAGCGTTTTAGCGCACATTACCAAGGGTCTCCTTGGGCGGCTTATGTTAAATTAACGCAGGCCAATAAAGCGCCTTTTTCTAGTTTTATAAATCATCCGCAAGGCGCTATTTTATCAATATCACCCGAGCGTTTTATTGCAGTGCACGACAACAAGGTAGAAACAAAACCTATTAAAGGCACGCTACCACGTAAAGCCGATGCTTTAGAAGATGCAAAACAAGCCACACTTCTGGAAAATTCCAGTAAAGACCGCGCTGAAAATGTAATGATAGTAGACCTGCTACGAAATGATTTAGGTAAAGTCGCAAAACCGGGCTCTGTTGTTGTACCTTCTTTATTTGCTATTGAAAGCTTTCCGGCAGTACACCATTTGGTAAGTACAGTTACATCCATCCTTGATGAAGGAAAAACAGCAGTCGATCAACTTGAAGCTGCATTCCCTGGAGGGTCTATTACCGGGGCACCAAAAGTGCGCGCAATGGAAATAATAGAAGAGCTGGAGCCACACAGACGCAGTATTTATTGTGGCTCTATTGGCTATATTAGCGCCTGCGGTAATATGGATACCAGTATTACCATTCGAACTTTAGTTACTCATCATCAGCAAATACATTGTTGGGCTGGCGGTGGCATTGTTGCTGATTCAAAAGTCGAATTGGAATATCAAGAAACATACGATAAAGTAAATAAAATACTCCCTATATTAAATGAAGGTCGCTTTGAATAGTGAAACCATTTCGGCTCGTTTTCAATTAAACCGCAGTTTAGCCGTGGATCAGCTCAAAGATAATAAAAAAAAGCGCGCCAGTGCAGTGATGCTACCTTTGATTGATATAGATAACGAAGCACATGTTTTATTGTGTAAGCGGCCAACCTATTTACATCACCACCCTGGGGAGATTTGTTTACCGGGTGGTAAATTTGAAATTAATGATGTTAACCTGCGCACTACGGCACTGCGTGAATTACATGAGGAGCTAAACATTCCCCCGCATAATGTTCAAGTTTTAGGCCAGCTGCCGGAATACTCTACCCTTACTGGATTTACTATACGTCCTTTTGTGGGCTTAATTAAAAAAGAAACGGTATGGGAGAACGATCATAACGAAGTACAAGCCAGCTTTTTACTCTCTATAAAAGCACTGAACAACGAAGCTAATTGGCAACCAATCCCCTTTGAACGTAATGGAAAAGCCCTAACTTTAAATGGCTTTATCACTCCTCACGGGCTTTTGTGGGGTGCCACAGCCAGCATTATTAAAAACTTTACAAAACAACTCGCCATACCAGTTTAAATCTTTGCTAATAAGGGTTACACACCTGCATTTCCACGTTATTATAGTCGACCGTTCAAAGAACAGCTTAATGCTGAGAAAACTAAGTAGAGACACACATTATGATCAGTGCATTTGACATGTTTAGCATTGGTATTGGCCCCTCATCGTCACATACCGTCGGCCCAATGCGTGCATCACGCTTATTTGTTAATGACCTAGATGAGCAACAACTATTAGCAAATGTAACCGATGTAAAAGTAGAGCTTTACGGCTCACTGGGGCAAACAGGTGTTGGTCATGGTTCGGGAAAAGCAGTGATCCTTGGCCTAGCCGGTTATGACCCTGAAACCATTGATGCCGATTTAGTGGACGATATTTTAGCAAAAATAGAAAATGAGCAGGTTATTTATCTAAACCAAACTCATAAAGCTAAATTCCCTAAACAAGGCGCTATTGTTTTTCATCGTAGAAAAACACTCCCTAAACATTCCAACGCAATGGAAATTATTGCCTATAACAATGGCGAAAAAGTATATAGCAAAGTTTACTACTCTATTGGTGGCGGGTTTATTGTTACAGATGAAGAGTTTGAAAAAGAAAAACAAGCGGCCTTAGATATTCGCGAAGAAAACCCTGCCCCGTTCCCGTTTGGAACGGCTAAAGAATTACTCGAAATGTGTAAAGAGTCGGGTTACAGCGTATCAACGTTAATGATGAAAAACGAAAAAACCTTACGCAGTGAAGAAGCCATAAAAGATGAATTATTTAATATTTGGCAAGTAATGAAAGCCTGTATTGAACGTGGTATGCGTACCGAAGGTATTTTACCTGGTGGTTTGAAAGTAAAACGCCGTGCACCAAGCTTATATTTAAAGCTCAATGTAGAAGTGAGTAACGATCCACTTCGTGCTATGGATTGGGTTGATTTATTCGCATTAGCAGTGAATGAAGAAAATGCAGCAGGCGGTCGTGTGGTTACTGCACCAACAAATGGTGCAGCTGGTATCCTACCAGCCGTATTAATGTACTATCATACTTTTATCAAAGAAGTTGATCGCGACATTGCTACTCGGTATTTATTAACCGCGGCCGCTATTGGTATTTTATACAAAAAAAATGCCTCTATTTCAGGTGCTGAAGTGGGTTGCCAAGGTGAAGTTGGTGTTGCCTGTTCAATGGCTGCTGGTGCGCTGACTGAAATTGTTGGTGGTAACGTGGTACACGTAGAAAATGCCGCTGAAATTGGCATGGAACATAACTTAGGATTGACCTGCGATCCAGTGGGCGGCTTAGTGCAGGTACCTTGTATTGAGCGTAATGCAATGGGCGCTATTAAAGCAATTAATGCTTCTCGTCTTGCTATTCGCGGTAGTGGAGAACAAAAAGTATCGCTTGATAAAGTAATTAAAACCATGCTCGATACCGGTAACGATATGAAAACAAAATACAAAGAAACCGCTCGCGGTGGATTAGCGGTTAACATTATCGAGTGCTAATTAGATAGCATAAAAAAAGCCGCTTAGTTGCAAAACTAAGCGGCTTTTTCATTACTGTTTATGGCGGTTATTTAACTGGCAATTCGATATCAGCAAATAATTTATCAACATCGTCTTGATTACGCAGCAAACTTGCTCGCTCTACTCGCTCTTTGGTTAAATGCGGTGCAAAACGTTCGATAAAGTCATACATGTAGGTACGTAAAAAGCTACCTTTTCTAAAACCAATCTTAGTGGTGCTTGCTTCAAATAAATGGCTAGCATCAATGCACACTAAGTCGCTGTCGTTTACCTGGTCAATTGCCATAGATGCAACCACACCGACACCTAATCCCAGGCGCACATACGTTTTAATAACATCGGCATCGGTGGCGGTAAATACAATATGCGGCTCAAGCCCATAGGCGTTAAATGCTTTATCAAGCTCTGAGCGACCAGTAAAACCAAATACATAAGTGATCAAAGGATACTGCGCTATATCTGCCACCGTTAAGTTATCGACTTTTTTCGCAAGGGGGTGATCTTTAGCAACCACAATACTGCGATTCCAGTGATAACAAGGCAACATAACTAAATCTGAATATAAGTGCAGTGCTTCAGTAGCAATCGCAAAATCTGCATCACCGCGCGCAGCTGCATCCGATATTTGCTGCGGCGTACCTTGGTGCATATGCAGTGACACTGCTGGGTATTTTTGGGTAAAGCCTTGAATTACGCTTGGTAACGCATAACGTGCTTGGGTGTGCGTAGTCGCAATATTAAGTTTACCTTGATCGGGCAGCGTATGTTCATTAGCAACCGCTTTAATGCCCTCAACTTTTGAGAGTATTTCTCGCGATATGTTAATGATTTCTTCGCCAGCACCTGTAACGTGAGTTAAATGTTTACCACTACGGCCAAAAATTTGTACACCTAGTTCATCTTCTAACATACGTACTTGCTTAGAAATACCAGGCTGGGAGGTAAATAAACTCTCAGCGGTAGCTGAAACATTTAATTTATGATTTTGAACTTCTACGATATATCTAAGTTGTTGTAATTTCATGGCTATGTAGTTTCGTTATAATTCACATTGACAGATAAAAGCGCACCCTAATTAATAGGTAACTATATAAAGGCTGATTAAGGTTACACAATGTAACAATTAATTTATTGAAATTTCAGGTTAACACAATAAATAAAGTTGAGATAGCAATGATTATCAGCAAACAAAACATAACACATTAAGATTTAAACGCTTTATGCATGGTGTTTTTTTTAGTTAATCGGCGCAAAGTTTCCCACCTTTTATATATTTAATGTAAGATTAGATAATAAGGTTAAGAATTTGAGAATTATAACATGATCGTTTCCATTATAATTGTATTAATTGTTGCGCTTATCGTCATTGCACTGTGGGTTAGTGCTGTTCAACAACACAAAGAAAAACAAGAAGCTGAACGACGTAAAGAGCTAACAAAACAAAAAGCTATCATTGAAGAAACTGAAGAGGCGTTAATGAATAGCGCAAATATCCCTCTTTCAGAAGCAACTCAGCGAATATTACAACGTCGTATTCATGATGCGCTAAGTAATATGGTGTCTATTTCAAGCGGTGGTAGCGGACTAAAAAACCGCTTAAAAGAAGCAAAAGAGCGACTACAAAATCCGATTCAAGACGGCTCGGATGGTTTTGTTTTGCCAGGTAATGACAAGCAACTGATATCACTAATACAGGGTATAAAAAAGCTCCGTACTATTATCCGTTCTGAGCACAACAAGGGGAAAGTTGACAGCCAAGCGTTTATTGCAGAAGACAAACGCCTTGAGAAGCTACAACTAAGAATCAACATTGAAAGCCAGATAAAACGTGGTCTAGCAGCTCAAACAGCCGGTATGGTTGGCTCTGCTAGGCAGTACTTTGAAAAAGCATCGACGACGCTAAACAGTGTGTCATTTAATGATGATTACATTACTGCAAAACGAGTTGAAGTTGAAGGCTATCTAGAAACAATAAGCACTGAATTAAAGGCATCAAACGCTACATCATTGAAGAAAAAGAACGAACAAGAGCAAGATGATTTAGACGTACTGTTTGCACCGAAAAAGAAATGGTAATTCATTATCTAATAAAAAAGCCCATACAACTGTATGGGCTTTTTTATAACTGAAATTTAGTCACTATATAAATTTACATACCCAAACTAAATCTAGCTATTTAACAAAAGCATTAAGATAAAAATGCAAACTTAATAATAAACAGTGCCGTTAAAATCCAAACACTAATACTTACCTGATCTTTTTTACCACACAGTACTTTAACTGCTGTATAAGAAATAAAACCCAGTGCAATACCGTGTGCAATTGAAAAGGTCAATGGAGTCATTAACAATACAACACTCACTGGAATTGCATCGGTCATATCATCCCAGTTTACAAACTTTAAGTTTTGTAGCATTAGAACAGATACATATAAGATTGCCCCTGCTGTTGCGTATGCTGGTACCATTTGTGCCAAAGGTGCAAAAAACATCATTAATAAAAAGCAGCAACCTACAACTACAGCCGTTAAGCCCGTTCGCCCCCCCACTGATACCCCTGCTACAGATTCTATGTAAGACGTTGTTGTTGAAGTACCTAGCATTGCACCGGCAATGGTTGCAGTGCTGTCAGCGCTTAATGCGCGACCCAAGCGCGGCATATTGCCGTTTTTATCTGCTAGGCCCGCTTTTTGAGTAACCGCTACCAACGTACCTGAGGTATCAAATAAATCAACAAATAGAAACGCAAAAATAACACTCAACATAGACAGTTCAAAAGCAGCACTAAAATCAAGTTGCATAAAAGTTGGCATTATTGAAGGTGGCATTGCAACAACACCATGATATTCAACTAACCCCATCGACACTGCAATCGCGGTAACGAGTAAAATACTAATTAATACACCGCTTTTAAAATCGCGATAAAGTAATGCCGCAATAATAAAAAAACTAAAAATAGCTAATAGCGGACCCGGTGACGTTATATCGCCTAGCTGCACAAGTGTTGCTGGGCTTGATACAATAATACCAGCACTTTTTAGTGCAATAAGCGCTAAAAATGCACCAATACCGGTTGCTATTGCTTGTTTGAGCACCAGGGGGATTGCATTAATAATCCACTCTCGCACCTTAAATAAGCTTAATATTAAAAATATACACCCTGACATAAACACCGCGCCCAGCGCTGCTTGCCAGCTATAGCCCATACCTAACACCACGCCATAGGTAAAAAATGCATTTAATCCCATACCCGGTGCCAATGCCAATGGATAATTGGCCCACAACCCCATAATAAAACACCCTATTGCAGCGGCAATACAGGTTGCAACAAAGGCAGCACCTTGGTCCATGCCTGCTTCTGCAAGCATAGCTGGGTTAACGAATACGATATAAACCATCGTAATAAATGTAGTCATACCGGCAATACATTCACGGCGAACCGAAGAATCATTTGCACGGATTTTGAATAAGGCTTCGAGCATAATAAACTTGTGGTTGTAAAAAGTGGCGAGATTTTAGCATAAAAATAACTTTTTACAGGACATTTTACCTTGCTATATACTAAACTAGCTAAGTGATTAAAATAACAAACGAAGTAGCATGATCAAAACGACACCAAGTGGCCAAGACTTAGAGCAACAATTAGACAACATTCTTTCTTTTGTAACGCAACCAAGCGATGCAAATCCCCCTGCGAGCTCTAAAAACACCGATCAAGACACATTAAATAAAGCTCTTTATTACCTTAAAAATGAACAAGGCGCCTTAGCCGCAAAATGGATGCGTTTAGCAGCAATGGCAGGAAACTATCGTGCACAGTTTTACTTAGGGCTATTTTTCATTAAAGGCCAAGGTGTGCCACAAAGTGTATTTCATGGGGCTGCGTGGCTCAGCTTAGCTAGTAGCCAAGGATATGAGCCAGCAATAGAGGCAATGAGCGATATACGCAAACACATTAGTACCAAACGACTTAAAGACGCCCAGTGTTATGCCGCCAGCTTATATGAACAAATTCATCAGTTACAATTTTCACATTTGATCCCTATAAGTCACGAAAAATAGTTTTACTACCTAGTAACTCATTCCATCTGTAAATTAATTAAGCGTTTTATAAGTTAAATGCAACAACGCTTAATTTTTTAAACTACTGTATACCTCATGCATTTCAAGATTTATTTAGTTATAGATTAAAAAGCTACCGTCAAAAGTATTCATCCCCAAAAATTATAATCTATTGTTATATATGAACTATTTATTTTTAAATAGTTTCATTATCGTGCTCAGCTGAATAACTGTACAAAAAAATAGCAAAAAACACTTGCACCAAACAACTGTATAAACTACTGTATACATGTACTGTATAAAAACCCAGTGAGTGAGACGATTATGTTACAGCCTATTACCGTAAGAACAGTTAAGAGCTACCAACAAGATGACCAATCTGATTGTGTTAACGTTGTACAAATTGAAGATGAGATTTCAGCGACGTTTGAATTATTAAAAGTATTACACCAATACAATAGCTTAAATGCATGGACACTTTTAATTGCGCCAGACCATGTACCTAGTAAAGCGTTACTTGATTCATGTTCAATTGATACCAGTAAATTATTAGTTATACGCCAAAAACATTTAGTTAATATAGAGTATGTTTTAAGTTCTGCACTTCACAATGGAAATTTTGCAGCGGTGATCACCTGGACCGACATAATAAATAATCAGCAACTATCACAGTTATCATTAAACCTGAGCCATACACGCACTAAGCTGTATTGCTTTAGCAAAAAAAGCGCTCAAGCTGAGATTTCACTAACGCAATAAGCTTGGTAAACTAGCGTTTTAATACACAGTACATTTATTATGACCTCTAACGCCCTACTATGTTTTTGTGGCAGTCAGCAACTTTATGCTGATTGCTGTGAACCTTTTCATTTAAAAACCAAACAGCCACAAACACCTGAGCAACTTATGCGTGCTCGCTACAGTGCATATGCGGTTAAAAAAGCGGCTTTTGTTCGTGAAAGTTACGCAAAAGAAAAGCAAGCTGAAAACTCACTATCAGAAATTAAGGACTTTGCAACTAGTTGCCGCTTTATAAACTTAACCGTATTAGATTCTGGTTATAATGATGAAACAGGGTTTGTAAAGTTTAAAGCCCATTACTTTTACCAAGACTTGTATTGCGAGCTGGCTGAGCATTCAAGATTTATTAAAGAAGATGAACAGTGGCGATACCTTGATGGTGAGATCACACCGGTTGCTGATATCAAAGTGAAACGCAATGATACTTGTCCTTGCGGCAGTAATAAAAAGTATAAAAAGTGTCATAGTGTATAAGTAACAACCACAAAAAATGGGCCACTTGGCCCATTTTCAAAAACTACACTAAACGCAACTTAGCGCTTTATTCGTCATCATCTTCATCGAAGTCTTGACGCTGTGCAGGTCTTGCTAAAATCTCTAAGTAGAAAGAGGTTAAACCTTGCTTTTCAATTTCACTGATGTGATTGTTAATTTCAGCAACGTGAACAACTTGGGCTTCTTCAGCCGTGTTACCAAACTTACAATCGAATGCCCAGTAGTCGGCATCAACAGGTAAAGTTTTATTACGTTCTCTTTTCAAATATTTTTTCACTTCATGCTTTGCAGCATCAACCATACGAGGGTATTTGATTTTCTCATGATTCAGCGTGAATGTTTTCTTCATTACGTTCCTAATTACCTTGGTTTAATGATAATGGCATTTAATGTCATACCATTTGCGCCATTATAGCAATTGCATTTAAATTTTGGATGCTTTTTTTATATTAAATCTGTTATTAACATAAAGCACCTATAAAACCACTAATATAAACACGGTTTATTACAATCCAATGGCGCCTAAAAAATAGCATTTAATAAAATTCAATTAGGCACTAAACAAATGTAATGGCTGGTGGAGGGCATCATTTTGTAAATCATCATAAAATGCCACCGCATCCATTTGAGGGTTTGATAGCTCGGTGTTGGTATTTTGAATTCGTCGACGTACCGCTAATTCACAGTTATCAATTACGTTAAGTGGAATGTGGTTTTTATCATCACGAATATTAAATGGCTCAGGTTTTAAGCACTGAGTTAACTTTATCTCACTCATCCCTTCGGCGCTTCCCATTTTTGCTAAAAGTTCCGTGTTATTTTTGCCAATTAACATATTAAAACTCTCAGGCGCCAATGGCTGCTTTGGGCCCGCACCTAAGTGTTTACGCAAGGTCTCTTCATCAGCTTGATAACCACTTGCATCACTTTTAGGTAAGTGAAACTCACTAAAATCGAGCGCATCATGAGATAGCATTGCTAATAAAAGAGCAAATTCACCCCGACGGCTTTCATGCACACTTTTATTGAGTCGTGTTTTTAATTGACTCTCTGTGATTAACAAATCACCAATCTGCATAGACTTTAGCCTATTTAACTAATTAATAAGTATTTATCGGCTAAATTTGAATTTTCTTTAGCTTTTTTCTTTACTTAAATAAGAAGTTTGCTATTATCTGCCGCGTTGCATTGGAGGGGTTCCCGAGCGGCCAAAGGGATCAGACTGTAAATCTGACGGCTCAGCCTTCGCTGGTTCGAATCCAGCTCCCTCCACCACTTTTCTTAGGCTAAGTTAAGTGGGGCCAAATGCAATAAAAATTAGTGTGGAGGGGTTCCCGAGCGGCCAAAGGGATCAGACTGTAAATCTGACGGCTCAGCCTTCGCTGGTTCGAATCCAGCTCCCTCCACCACTTCTCTTTACTACCTCGTTTTATGTTCTAATTATTCAAAAACCCATTGTAAACTCATCCCATGCTTATTTAACCAAGCGCTTGCTTTTTTGTATTCTGAATAAAATAAACCTACACGATGCCAAAATTGTGCACTGTGATTTAAATACTTTAAATGCGCTAACTCATGCACAATCACGTAGTCAATTACCCAGGTGGGTGCGCTTGCAAGGTGTAAATTAAAGGTAAGCTCACGCCTGCGGTTACAACTGCCCCAGCGACGCTTATACAATTGAATACGAATATTACTCGGTAGCTTTTCACCCATCAGCTGACAATAGTAGTTAACTCGCATTTCAATATAGCTTTCTAATTTCTCATGCAAAAACTGCTCTAGCAAACTTTGATACATTTGCGTTCGATGCTTCACACGTGAAGAAAGACTCAGTAACAGTGTTTGGCTTTCATTGTGCTGCTGCCATTGAGTGCGTGCTGCGTTTTCAAATTGCACATTAACAGCTTCATTAAATAATTTAATGCTATTGGTTTTAAGTGGAAACTGTCGTGTATCGGCTTGAATTTGTTGCTTATGTAACTGAGCATCAATCCAGCCCTGTTTACTCAACAGCCATTCGTTAATTTGTGTTTTCGTTACAAAATGGGGCGCATACACAGTAAGTTCTCGTTGTGCGACTTTAATAGCCACTGTTTTTCGCCGACGGCTTCTTCTTAACGTATAATCTAACAATCTAAAGTGCCTATAAGTTATTATAAAATAAAACTTTCTCTATTAGCTTAATAAGTTAATTCGTAGGAGAAAAAACCAGTTAGTAGGTATCGTTTTAATATTGCTCGATACTAAATAGGCTAAACGATGGATCATAAATCTACCCTTGGCTATTTTAACTGTTGAAGTTTTACTAAACAAAGCCGCTAGCTCTCGAGTTGCACTTTTATGACATTATAATCATGAGAAGTGATTTCATGGCTATTACCACTATTGTCTTTAAAATACATAGAAAAAGTCACGCCATGATCAGCCAATATGGTTTTCACTTGATGCTGCTTAAGATGCTTAAGCCAAATAACAAATTGCTCCCCAGTTGCAGCAAAAGCGATTCCTTTACTACGCCCATCGCCTTCAAATAAAGCCAATCGTGTAGTAGCGCTTTCATCTTCAAGTGTTAAAGGACCTTTTCCCTCTTCATTCCAAAAGGCTAACTCCTCTACTACGGTAAAACCAAGCACCTTTTCATACCACTCAATAGCTTGGTTGAGGCTTTGAACATTTAAATGACAATGATCAATTCCCGAAAGTTTAGGTGTCATCGCGTTGTTCACCAATTTCAGACTTAAGCTGAGCTAAAAAGTCGTGCATGTATGCAGTGCGTCTTTGTGCTTCGGCTTTTGCAGAAGGAGTATTCATACTCTGGGCAATATGCAGTAATTTAATAAAAAAATGATCTAGGGTGTACTTTTTATCGTCAGCTTCTCGGTTTAAACAAAATGGATCATCGGGGTTGTATAATAATCGACTAATAGAGCCGCCTACTTTCATACAACGGCTTACGCCAATAGCACCCAAGGCATCCATTCTGTCAGCATCTTGTACAATCTGTGCTTCAACCGTTTTAATAGCAATATTGGCGCTAAAACTATGTGCGGCAATGGCATGGTGAATATCATCAAATAGCGCGTCATCATAGCCAATAGACGCTAAAAAGTTAATCGCTTTATCCGCGGCCATTGTTGATGCCCTTGCTCTATCTGGGTGATTTTTAGCCACTGCAACACAATCATGCAACCAAGCTGCAGGCAATACAATCGCCATATCAGCCTGCTCTGCTATACATAGCTGCACAGCAACACGCACTACCCGTTCAATATGGGTAATATCATGGGCAACATCCGCATGTACTAAGGATGTAATAAAGTCTCTGCATTGCTGATTAAGTTGCTGTAATGAGGGGCTAAGAGCTGAATTGTCCACCGAATTTCCAAAAATCTATTTAAACGAGTTAATAATGGCTACTTTACCGCGATTTATAAGCCCCTTGCAAAACATTCATTGTATGTTGCGCGAGCCTTGACTAAAATACAGCGCTTATTTATTACTACAGAGAAGCCTTATGTCATCTGCCGTTTACCTGCAAGCTGGTCGCGATAAATCATTAAAAAGAAAACACCCTTGGTTATTTTCTAAAGCCATCAAAAAAATTAAAGGTAAACCTGGATTAGGTGACACGGTAACCATACACGACAGTGAGGGTAAATTTTTAGCCACCGCAGCTTACAGTCCTCATTCACAAATACGTGCTCGTGTTTGGAGCTTTGACGAAAAAGAAGTGATTGATCAACATTTTTTTGAGCGTCGTCTTCGCCGTGCTTTAGAAGCTCGCAGCCATGCAATTGAAGAAGGTGGACTTACCGGCTTTAGGTTATGTGCAGCAGAATCAGACTACTTACCCGGTATTACCATAGATAAGTTTGATAATGTAATTGTGTGTCAATTACTAAGCGCAGGCGCAGAACGTCATAAAGGTGAGATTGTTGGTGCTTTAATGGCTATTTTCCCAGGCTCTACTATTTATGAGCGCTCAGATGTAGATGTTCGAACCAAAGAAGGGCTAGAGCCTATTAAGGGCGTACTTTGGGGGAGTGAACCCACTGCACCTGTCATAATTGAAGAAAATGGTTTAAAAATTGAAGTTGATATTCTAGAAGGCCATAAAACTGGTTTTTATTTAGATCAACGAGATAGCCGTGCTGCACTGGAGCGTTTTTCAAAAGATAAAACCGTATTAAATTGCTTTAGTTATACGGGAACGTTTTCTCTTTATGCCCTGCGCGGTGGCTGTAAACATGTAACCAATGTTGATGTTTCACAACCAGCACTTGATACAGCGAAGCGCAATGTTGAGCATAACAACCTTGATTTAAATAAAGTCGACTTTGTAAAACAAGATGTCTTTAAATTATTACGCCAATACCGTGAAGACGGGGTGATGTTTGATACGATCGTTATGGACCCGCCTAAATTTGCCGATAACAAGGCGCAGTTAACTGGGGCGTGTCGCGGTTACAAGGACATCAATATGATTGCGATGCAAATTTTAAAGCCCGGCGGCACTTTGCTAACATTCTCATGCTCTGGTTTAATGGAACAAAACTTGTTTCAAAAAGTAGTCGCAGATGCAGCCCTTGATGCAGGTAAGGATTTACTGATCATGGAGCGCTTAAATCAAGCAGCTGACCACCCTATTGCAGGCAGCTATCCTGAAGGTTTTTACCTTAAAGGGCTTATTTGTAAGGTTTACTAAAAACTAATTAAGTAGTTAGTTAAACTCTACAATTTCAAGCCCTGCGGTTATCGTGCCATCCTCTTCTGTGCTGGCACGTATTACCTTAACGGTGGCTTTTAACGGTGCAATGCTCGGATGTGTTGATGCAATATCAACCGATAAAATTGAGTTAAGCTCTAACAAATCATCGAGTTGTAATGAAAGACCCGTTGCACTTAAATCAAGGCAGGTGCCAGTGTAACTGAGCCCAGCAACAGGCTCTATTGAGGTTAACTTCGCTGGCGTGTTAACCTGCATACGTCTATAGTTTCGCTTATCTTCAGTAAACATAATTCCCTCTACACAATATTATTAATTTTTTCTCGTAGTACAGCGATAGAAAAAGGTTTTACAACGTAAGCATCACACCCTGCGTCAAAGCCAGCTTGTTGTTCAAGCTCCGACTCAAGTCCAGATATCATAACCACCGGAATGTTTTTTGTCTCTGGCGTGTGTTTAAGTATGCGACACGTATCATAACCATCGAGTCCTGGCATACACACATCAAGCAAAATAATATCGGGCGGATTTGCAATCGCAGATGCTAAACAACTTTTACCTGAGTCAGCATAGCTCAAATCAAATATTGATGCTAACCCTGCTTTGAGTATTTCAAAATTGAAATACTCATCATCAACCACTAACAACTGTCGCGCTTTGTGTTTTATTAATGAGGACATAGGTATGTCATTTCCTTCTCAAGTTAGTCCCTCTGTTAACTTACTTAGCTTAATAGAGAATAAAGAGATTATTCAATTTCTTTTATCGCATTTAACACACGTTTTGCTGAAATTGGATAAGGCGTACCTAAGGTTTGTGCGAATAAGGATACGCGTAATTCTTGCTGCATCCAAAAAATAGCCTCAACATCAGTAGGCAATGGCATTCCTTTAGGTGTTTTATTCGTTAGTTTTTTATATTCTTGCGCTACTTTTTCAAGCTCTAACACACATAATCTATCACGATTTGGGTCAACAGGTAGTTTTTCTAGGCGTTTTTGAATCGCTTTTAAATAACGAATTAAATCGCCGAGTTTGTCTGCCCCATGTTGACTGACAAAGCCTTTAAAAATAAGTGATTCTAGCTGAGACTTAATATCCCCATGAGCGGTGATCATGGTTAAATCTACACGCCCTTTCATTTTTTTATGCAGTGCATGCGCAATACTCAGCACTTGCTCAACCTGTGTAGCAATGGCCACAACGGTATCGCCTAACTCGCCGCGAATATGCTCTTTAACCGTTTCAAATGCCTCACTTGTACGAATGTCACCATATTTAACTAATAGGCTGTCAACGCCTGATGCAATGCAGTCATCAATTAAATCGGCAATTTTACCAAAAGGATTAAAGTACAATCCTAATTTAGCTTTGTTTGGTAGGTTTTGCTGCAGGTATTTAATTGGTGATGGCACGTTTAAAAGTACTAAACGACGTAAACCTTGCTGGTGCGCTAATTGCGCTTTTATTTCGTTATCGAATAGCTCTACTGCGGCCGTTGATTTTTTATCCACTAGTGCTGGGTAGGCTTTAATTTCGTATTGACCTTGCTTTTTCACATACGATGTTGGTAACTCACCAAAATCCCACTGGATTAAATCGGTTTTTTCTATGCCTTTGTCGGCCACTTTAGATAAGGTGTCTGTCACTTTGCCTTGAAGCTGCGCTTTAAGCTTAGCTAAATCGAGCCCACGGGCAAGAAGTTGGTCGTTTTCATCACGTACTTCAAACTGCAATCTTAAATGAGGAGCAAGGGCTGTTAAATCCCACGCCTCAGGGTCGACTCGCACGCCAGTCATGCGCAATAACCGATTACTTAGTGAGTCGATTAACGAGCCTTGTAGAGGCTCTATGGCCGCTAAAACCGCGTCGGCATAATTAGGCGCAGGGACAAAGTTACGGCGAAGTGACTTTGGCAATGACTTGATTAACCCACAAATTAGCTCATGACGAAATGCCGGTATATGCCAATCAAAACCACTTTCTTGAACTTGGTTTAATAGCGCAACCGGTATTTGTACAGCAACACCATCAACTGCTTGGCCTGGATCAAAATGATAAGTAAGCGGCAGCATTAAGTTATCTTGTTGCCATGTATCTGGATAATCAAATTCAGTAATGCTACTTGCACCATGCTGCATGAGCTCTTCTCGCGTCATGTGCAGGTAGTGTTTGTCTTGCTGTTTTTGTGTTTTATACCACTTAATAAACGCAGCACGATTATTAATATCGTTCGGTATTTTTTTCTCGTAAAACTCAAATAAGGTTTGTTCATCAACTAAAATATCGCGCCTACGAGATTTGTTCTCGAGCACTTGAATATCTTCAATTAATTCGCGGTTATATTGTAAAAATCCTTCATTGAGCCCCAGCTCTTGTTCAACCAGCGCTGTGCGAATAAATAACTCACGGCTTACTTTTGGGTCAATATTGCTGTAAACACAGCGGCGCTTATTAACAATTAATAAGCCATACAAAGTTTGTTGCTCAAAGGCAATGACCGCACCGGGTTTTTTCTCCCAATGAGGCTCTGTGTAGCTGCGTTTTACTAAATGCTGAGCGAATGGTTCTACCCAGTTCACATCAATTTTGGCATTAATACGAGCATAGAGTTTACTGGTTTCCACCAACTCAGCCGACATCATCCATTTTGGACTCTTTTTAAATAATCCTGAGCCTGGGAAAATATGAAATTGGCTATTACGCGCACCTTTATATAGCTGCTTTTCGTCTTTAAAACCGATGTGACTGAGCATGCCACTTAAAAGTGCTTTGTGAATAAGCTCGCTGTCTGCAACATTAGTGGTGGCTTTCATTTTCATTTCATTGCACACAGTGCTGATTTGATAAACGATATCTTGCCATTCACGAATACGCATATAGGCTAAAAAGTCTTTTTGACATAACTTTCTAAACTGGCTGTTAGTCAGCTCACTTTGCTGCTCTTCTAAATAATTCCACAGGTTTAAAAAGGCGATAAAGTCAGAATCAGGATCGTCAAAGCGACCATGTTTTTCATTTGCGGCTTGGCGTTTTTCTTGTGGTCGCTCGCGGGGATCTTGAATTGAGAGCGCGGCAACAATAACTATCACCTCACGCAATGCACCCAGTTTATGCGCAGTTAACACCATTTTTGCTAAACGCGGGTCAACCGGCAAACGACTTAGCTCCCGCCCAGATTGTGTTAGGCTGGTTTTTTGATGACGCTTAGCCGCTTTTACTGCTTGTAGCTCTTCAAGCAATGTTAAACCATCATTAATATTTCGGCTATCTGGAGCTTGCACAAAAGGAAATTGCGCCATATCACCCAGCCCAAGGGCTAACATTTGCAAAATAACTGATGCTAAATTAGTACGTAATATTTCAGGGTCAGTAAATTCAGGACGCGATAAAAAGTCATCTTCTGAATATAAACGAATACAAATACCCGCTTCAACACGTCCACAACGCCCCATTCGCTGATTAGCACTGGCTTGCGAAATAGGCTCTATAGGTAAACGTTGCACTTTTGTGCGATAACTATAACGACTAATTCGCGCTGTACCCGGGTCAATAACATAACGAATACCAGGTACTGTTAGCGATGTTTCAGCGACGTTGGTAGAGAGTATAATATGGCGGCGCGAATGCGGCGCAAAAATGCGGTTTTGCTCAGCGTTCGATAGCCTTGAATACAAAGGTAATACATCAGTGTGTTTTAAATTACGCTTGCTTAGTGCATCAGCGGTATCGCGTATTTCTCGCTCACCATTCAAAAAGATCAGTATATCGCCAGGACCTTCGGCGCAAAGTTCATCTACCGCATCAAAAATCCCCTGAAGTTGGTCGCCTTCGGCTTCCATATCTTCTTTTTGAATATCACTAATTGGGTTATAGCGTACATCAACTGGAAACGTTCTTCCTGATACTTCAATAATAGGTGCATCATCAAAATGCTTAGAAAAGCGCTCAGGGTCGATAGTTGCTGAGGTAATAATAACTTTTAAATCGGGGCGCTTAGGGAGTAAATTTTTAAGATAACCTAAAATAAAATCAATGTTTAAGCTACGTTCATGCGCTTCATCAATAATAATAGTGTCGTATTGATTTAAAAATCGGTCTTGTTGTATTTCAGCTAATAAAATACCGTCGGTCATCAGTTTGATGTAACTGTTATTAGATACCTGATCGCTAAAACGAATTTTAAAACCGACCTGCTGGCCAAGCTCGCATTGCATTTCTTCTGCGATACGGTTGGCAACACTGCGTGCTGCTAAACGCCTTGGTTGTGTATGGCCAATGTAGCCCTCAACGCCTCGGCCTAGCTCTAAACACATTTTAGGTATTTGTGTGGTTTTGCCTGAGCCAGTTTCACCAGCAATGATCACCACTTGATTATTAGCAATGGCCTCTTTAATGGTGTCTTTTTTTTGACTAACCGGTAACTGCTCAGGGTAAGTAACTTTAGGTAGCCCAGCTAAGCGCTGCTCTCGCAGCGTTTGACTACGACTGATATCAGTCGCAATTTTTTCAAGCGCACTGGTAAGCTTTGCCTCGTCGGTGATTTTTTTAACGCCGTGAAGACGTTTTTTAAAACTGAATTGATCTTTTTTTAAGCACGTTTTTAGCTCGCCAAACAACTGACCTAGGTTTACCACCTGCATACCTTATAAAAATTAGTCAAAGAGCCCCGATTGTAGCAAATTAAATGGCTGGGGTTAATCCTGTAAAGAATATAACAATCAGCGGATTATTATATAAACCACCAGCCACTAACTAATAGTGTTTATTCGTCACTAAAAATACCTACGTAGGTTGCTTGCGTATTCGATTTACTCGCACGATACATGCCTGAAGTATTAAACGGCAGACTAATACTGCCTTTTGTATCAATAATAATAACACCGCCTGTGCCCCCTATCGGTTTAAGCACCTCGTTTATTACTTCATTACCTGCTTGGTCTATGGTTTTACCTTGGTACTTTACTCGCGCACAAATATCACTTGCCACATTATAACGAATAAAATATTCGCCGTGCCCAGTTGCCGAAACCGCACATGAGGCATTTTCAGCAAAAGTGCCTGCGCCAATAACCGGTGCATCGCCAATACGACCAAAACGTTTTGCGGTCATTCCGCCGGTTGACGTGCCCGCCGCTAAATTACCTTGTTTATCCAGTGCCACCGCTCCGACTGTGCCCACTTTATAATTTACTGGTAACGCTTTATGCGCTGCCTGATAATCTTTACTGGTATTTTTGCTCGCCTCGAGTTTCTTTTTGGCTTTTAATAAAGCCTCATAACGATGCTCAGTATCAAATATATTGTTCTCTACTAGGCTCACGCCTTGCTCTTTGGCAAACTCTTCTGCACCTTGACCACTTAACATCACATGCACTGATTTTTCCATTACTAACCGGGCAAGTTTAATTGGACTTTCGATATGTTTAATACCTGACACAGCGCCTGCTTGACGATTGCGACCATCCATTATAGAGGCATCTAATTCGTGACTACCATCATAGGTATATACCGCACCACGCCCGGCATTAAAATAAGGCGATTGTTCAAGTACTTCAATGGCAGTAGTCACTGCATCAAGGCTTTCTCCGCCTTGTTCAAGTACCTTATATCCGGCCTCAACAGCTTCTGCTAATTTATTGCGATAAGCTTGCTCTTGATCTGCCGTAAATTTACTTTTTTCAATCGTGCCTGCACCGCCATGAATCGCAATGGCAAACGGCGTATTTGTGTTTTCACTCAATGCCTGCGTGCTCAACCCCATCAAACTTGTTGCAATGAGCCCTAATAATAGTGATTTTTTCATTGTGTGTTCTTTTATAAATACAGGATTAAAACCAATGTGAATGGTTATGAAGAGTTTTTCAAGTGAACTGAGTTTAATGGCACAAAAAAAGCGCCCTAAGGCGCTTTTTTAATTTCGTTTAAAGTTACGCTTGTTGCGCTTTTAAACGTGCTAAACGTGCTACTTGGTGTGTAGACGTTAAGAAAGAATAGATTGGTGCTAAATAACCGCGCTTACGAAGCTCAAGAAAGTCTGCATCGCTTAGCTCATTTAGTTTCTTCTCATCGATAAGGTAAATACCGTTGATGTCTTTTTTCTCACCTTTAATATCAACTGTTAGCGTTTGTGCTACCAGTAGTTCTTTATCAGCAAGGAATTTAGTGAACGCATCGGTTACTTGAGAAAACTCAATGAACGATACTAACGCTTCTTTACGACGCTTAAGGTAATCAGTTTCTTCACCGTTTTCGAATAATGCATTACCCTCTTCTTCACCAACTAATGAGCTCGCTTCGTCAATTACGATACCAAATTGATCTTGCTCTGGGTGCTTTACTAAACCTAATGGGTAACGCGTTGTTGCCATAGGCGCAAATGATGCTGTCCATTTGTCGCCATCAATAAATAAATTTTCGCCTGGCTCTAGGCCAAACATTGCAACCGCTTGAAAAGTACCTGTTTCGTTATTTTTAACAAAAGACATTGGGAATTCATTGGCGATACGCGCAAACTCATGTGCAACCACTGGCACTAAGTGTTGAGTTTTCATAAATTCGATGTTGATGCCATTTTTAATTTTAGTGTTGGCATGTTTTTCGTTGTGTAAAGGCTGTACTTGTTGCTCCGCCATGTTACTGCTCCGTTATTTTATAAATTTGATTTATTACTGTTAGTGGCCTAAGGCTAATGGTTTTGGTGACAAAAAGGAAGTGAAAATTTTGTGTCATTTTGTACGTTATTAATTAACAAATAAAGAAGGTAATTATTTGTACAATATGTAGTGTAAAAAACACTCTGCTGAGTGTTGTTTTTTGTTTCATAATTATGGACTTTTGTTAGTATATTCAACAATGTTGCGATTAATATCAGTTGAATTAAAATGGAACACTACGAGTTAAACCCCGATTTTAGGGTTGAAATAGTTCATCTTGAAACTGAAAACGAAGATGTGATCATCATCGATAATTTTCTAAAAAGTATTGAACCTGTGGTTAATTTTGCTGCGCATGTAGCGTATTTAGAGCCCGTTGGCAGCGATGGTACTTTATTTCCCGGTAAGCGTGATGTAATGCCTGAACCTTATTACCGTGCTTTTAGGCAGCTATTACTATCTCTTCAAGCACGAGGTGTTTTTAACCGCGAGCATAAAGCACTCTATGTTCATCGTTGCAAATTATCATTAGTTACCCAAAAAGCCTGTGAGCTTAAGTTATTACAACGTATACCTCATATAGATTCGACCGATGATAATACCTTTGCAGCAGTGCATTATATAGCTGGTAAAGAGTCTAACGGCACATCAATTTATCGCTATATTCCTGAAAACCTAATTAAAATAACGCCACGAAACCAACACCTTTTTAGCGATGTAATAGAACAAACCAAAAATAATGAATCAGAACATCAAGGGTATTTAAACAGTAATACCGCCTTATTCGAGCAAGTCATTAATATTAAAGCAAAGCAAAACCGCGTGGTGTTATATAAAAGCAATTTACTTCATTGTGCTAACTTAGATAATGACTATGAATTCACAGGCGATATAAAAAATGGCCGTTTATCAATCTCTTCTTTTTTTAGAATTGACTAGGGTCTGTTGACCTTTGCGGATTAAAATTTGTTCAAACTAGGGACGATTTAATCGCGGCGCGAGGTTTGTAACCTAGTGGGCTCGATAACTGCTCCTGCGTTATTCTACTGGCTTACATCCATGTAAGAATAAGTAAAAGCCGAGCAAAGCTTCCGCGTCCTGCTCACGCCCCTTACCTACATCCATGTAGGCAACAAAGAGTAAATCGCCCCTAGGCAGAACCCTTCGGGCAGCGCCTGTTTGGCATTGATGCTGCGTTATCGCCTATTTATGGGGAATAACCACAACACATAGGCTCTGCCTTGCCTAAATACCAAACAGACTGCTGTAAATTTAACCTTGAAAGATCAACAGACCCTAGACAACAGCCCAATAATCTAAATGTTAGTTTTTAATGGCGCATCAATTTTAATTTTTTTGTAAGCCGAACTGATGTATTTTATTAATAAGCTCTCTGTGTTTTGGCAATTCTGCTAATAACTGTTTTATCCGTTTGTTTTTAAAAGTACATTGCTTATCAGCTAGGGCTGTCACTTGCTCAGTCACAGCTTTTTTGCGAGGTAAAAAATTCATACCATAAAGCACGTAAAGATAATTTTCTAAATCAAATAAATCAAACTTACTGCTGAAGTCTTCTCGCAATGGCGCAAAGCTTTTCCATCGCGCTAAATTACTTGTAAGCTTACTTGAAACCCCTGACGCCTTGCGATTATCCTGCCAAAACAAAGAGTCACTTCTATCTGAAATACAATAATGCATTTTAATAAAATCAAAGGTACTTTCCCAGACATGCGCGACATGCTTATTAAAGTCAGGTGCTATATACTCTATATCTGCCTTATACCGAGGAAAACGCTTTGATAATAAACCTGCTGAGAAATCGGTTATCAAAATAGCTGTCGCCTCAAGAGGCTCTACAAAACCCTGAGATAAACCAATAGCAACACAATTTTTATGCCAAAATAATTCTCTACGTCCTATCTTCATAGGAATTTTACGTGGCTGTAAATCGGTAAATTTATTACCAAGATAATGATGTAACTTTTTTACCGCTTGCTCTTCATCCATGTGTTTAGACGAATAAACAAAACCAACACCACGACGTTTGGTAAGTGCTATATCCCATATCCAGCCAGCTTGGTGCGCTGTGGCAATAGTATAAGGAAGGATTTCATCATCTAATGAGGTGGGTACTTGCAATGTAAGTGCTGTGTCTGTAAGTAATTCATCAGAGCGTTCTATAAAATCAACATTTAATTTTTCACCAATAATGGCAGCGCTAAATCCGGAACAATCAATAATAAAGTCATAAGCTAGATGTTTATTATTGCTATCTATTAAGTGACTAATAAAGCCATCATCGTCAATGGCAATATCTATAATGTCAGCATATAAATGCTTAATAGCAAACGCATCTTGGGCATGCTTCATTAAAAACGCAGCAAATTTTTTAGCATCAAAATGATAGGCGTAACCATTAATTCCGACATACTCTGGAGTAGATATTGTTTTTGGCGCATATTTTTCTTCACAGCAAATTTCTTGCTTAGACACCGCATTGGCATAACGGTTTTGTGATTCACCAGCTAGCCATTGTTGAGTCATTTCTTCGCCAAATATATGTGGATTATCGAATAAATGATGATAGTAATTTTCACCATGCTTCGTTTTATCTAACCAATTTACAAATTTAATAGATTGCTTAAAGGTTACATCACACTCACGAATAAAATCAGTTTCACGAATACCAAACTTTTGAAGCGAATTACGAATTGAAGGCACCGTTCCCTCTCCTACCCCAATGGTGGGAATTGTCGGAGACTCTATCAATGTAATTTCAGTATTTGTTTCTAATAATGAGTGACCTAAATGATTGGCTGCTAACCAACCGGCTGTCCCCCCACCAACAATTGCTATTTTTCTTATCATAGTTAAACCACTTTATTGATTAGCTCATAAAAAAGCCCAGTATTAACTGGGCTTTCATTTTGTCATCTAAACCGAGTTAGAAACGAAGAGCAATACCCACTCTATAGCGTGCTTCACCTTCAAAACTCCACGCTGGATAGCCATTACGAAGCTCAGGTTTAACTTCTGCATCACCTGTTGCTGTACCTACCTGAATACTATCTTCTTCTGTTATATTAACAGCTTCAAACGTTAGGTCTAAGTAGTCAGTTACAGCGTAGTTTGCAGTTAAATCAAGTGTACCGTAGTCTTGGTGTTCACGGTTACCGTAGAAATAAGGTGCTTCACGAACCATATACTCTGAACGCCAGTTATACGCTAAACGAACACTGTAGTTATCAGCTTCATAGTAACCTACCAAATTCACTGTATGTTCAGATGAATCTGAAAATAACTCGATACGGTCTGGGAAGTTTTCTGCAGGTGCTTCTGAGTCAACCCACGTATAATTTGCTTGATAACCAAAGCCACTATCAAAACCATCTTGGATTTGAAGTTCAATACCTTGAATTTCACCACCTGAACCTGTGCCTTTGGTAGCCACTGTCCAGTTATCTACACCTGAATCAGGGTCAACGATCCCAATACTTTGATTAAGGATTTGATCAACTTTGGTAAATGATGAAATATTCTTAATAAAGTAAGTCGCACTTACCATGCCGTCGCCATCAAAGTAGTATTCAACACCTAAGTCTGACTGTGTTGCTTTAAATGGTTCAAGGCCGATATTACCGGTAGAAATAACTTCATTTCCTACAGTGCCATCTTCGTAACCTGATAGTGATGATGCAGCAAACATGTCAGTGTAGTTAGCACGCGAAATAACTTGCGCCGCAGAGAAACGTAAAATAACGTCTTCGGTTAAATCAAATGCAACATTTACACTTGGTAACACTTCATTATAATCTGCTTTCTCTGTGCTTAAACCATTGCCATAACTACCCGTAGCGTCTAGGGCATAGTAATCAGACTCCGCATCGGTTGACACATAGCGAATACCGAAGTTACCACGAATGCCCTCTGCTGAGAAATTAGCCATCGCGTACAAAGAAATATTTTCTTCTTGGATCGTACCGTAACCAGACTTGTATGCAATTGAGGTGTTATCGAAGCTTGTAATTGCTGCATAGCCATCACTGATCATTTGTCCTAAATTAGGCTCTGGTAACACGTAACCAGCACCTGATGTCACTGTACCCGAATAATATCGTGAGGCATCATAAGCTGAAATAGAGTCAACTAAGTTTGCCGTATACGTTTCTTGTTTTACTTCATGATCAGCCCAACGAAAGCCGGTTTTAATTGATGTGATAGCACCAAAATCTACAGGGAAAGTAAAATCAAGCTGTGCATAGGTTTCTTCATCCGTATTTGGCTGCTTTTTGAGTGCCCAGCCCGCAGATGATAATTCACCTTGAAAGTCATCGGGTGTGAAAGATTTATTCGCAACATCAATTTTTATTTCATCGCCAGTTGCATCATAGGTACCCGCGTAATCTGCTGCAGTACCTAACCAAAAACCATAGTTAGCTGTTAAATCTGTACCGCCATCTGATTGCGTGTTACCAATTCGGCCTTCAACCTCAAAACTTTCGCCTACATACTTAAAGTCTAAATCAACAGTTTCTGACGTCATTGAACCCGCACGAGCCCAAGTTTGAGCCCAACCAGGGTTGGCACCGTTACCAGAACGACGATAAAAAGTACATGTACCATCTACATTGACTTGCTCACACGCTGCATCTTTGTCATCTGGAAACATAACAAATAACGACGTATTTGCATTATCTGCCGACAAATCTAGACTCATGATATTTAAACCAATTTCTAACTCATCACTGGGTCTGTATTGGAATGTTGCATTAATAGCTGTACGCTCTCGCTCTTGTTGGAATGTTGAAGGAACAATGTCACCCCAACCAACTAGCGATTCAATACCGTTACGCTGATAATTAGTTTCTGAGAATGCTGCTGACACAAGCGCACCAAAGGTTTCATCATCATTTTTCCAGCTATAAAGGCCAGAAATCTCTGGATCAATCTCTTCTGATATTGAACCGTAATCACCTTTAATGCTTGCAAATACTGTATTTGAATCTAAATCTAATGGTTTGCGCGTATTAACGATAACCGTACCACCAATGCCACCTTCAACAATATCTGCTTGTGATGATTTGTATACTTCGATACTACCAACCATCTCAGGCGGCAATAATGTATAGTTAAAACTACGATCAATGTTTTGTTGATCGTACCAGCCAGTTGAAGCCACAGAATGGCCATTTAGTAATGTACGAGTTAGTTGCGCTGATGCACCGCGGATAGATACTTGTTGACCTTGGCCAAATGCTCTATTTACAGCAACACCAGAAATACGACCTAATGCTTCGCCTACATCGCTGTCAGGAAACTTACCGACATCTTCAGATGATAACGCGTCTACCACAGAATCTGAAAAGCGCTTAGTATTTAATGATGCTTCTAAAGAGCCACGAATACCGCGTACTTCAATAACCTCAACATCATTTTGAACTTTAACTTCATCGGCTGCGAATGCAGCACCAGTAAACCCAGCTCCCACAACTAAGCCGATATTTACTGCTAATAAGCTTTTTTTAAAATTTTTAGCTAACACAGGATTCCCCTCGAATCATTTTATTGGTTTTGTTTATCATTTTGCCTAACCGCCATGACAGCGCTGTCATAGTAGTAACAAACCATACATGCTAAATTACAATTTTGCTACATTTTTCCGCTCTTTTTGTATGAAATTTAACTTAATTATTATTAAGTCATTGATTTTAAATTGATTAATTATTTCATAAAAAAGCAGAGTTCGCCCAAGAATTACTCTCTATACTAGGTATGTAAATAATGACATGTTTATACTTAATGTATTTAAAATAAGAGAGATTGCGAATAGCAGATAAGATTAATGGGTTATATAACTCCGCGCCGAACCAAAATTAACCTACTGTTTTTATTGATAAATATAAGTTTAGTTAGTGACTTTTAAAAATATAAGAGCATTAAAAAGGTACTTAGCTTAAGGGAAATATTTAAACTTCAAATGTTTACAGCACTTTGTTATTAATTGATTAATGACAAAAACATGTCGCAATAAAAAAGGCCAGTAGCAAAAGCAACTGACCTTTCATTAAACCATCAATACAACATGGTTTTAAAGCACCTAGTTTAGACTAAATTAAGGTGCCCAATACACTTCAATGTTGATCTCAGGGTGATTTAGAACTGCACGTAACGGCATATCATTAACATTACCACCCGCTAAAGCTTGCTTATAAACAGCCAGCTTTTCATCGCCACTAATAAGTAATTTAACTACTTTAGACTGTAAAATTGCATTCAGCGTTAAGCTCATTCGTTCGGTAATACTACCTGTTACATCACTCTCAATTGCGTTAATGGCACACACAAGTTGGTTTGAATCTAAGCCGTTTTCCAGCCCTTGAGCATGTGGAAATAACGAAGCAGTATGTCCATCAGGGCCCATCCCTAAAATAGTGACATCAAACGGGCGCTTTAATGCTTGAAACTGCGCTTCACACGAATCAACACCTTGCTCTGCAGTGGCTGCTGCATTTTTCATGCTAATAAAATTAGCGGCTGCACCATGGTTTTGTAGCAAAGTACGCTTAATGAATGCTTCATTACTCTTTTCGTGACTTGCCTCAACCCAACGTTCATCAACCATAGCAACATCAACATGAGCCCAGTTTAAATCAAGGGTTGATAAATGCTTGTACGCAGGTTCAGGTGAAGATCCGCCTGAAACCATTAGCACTGCACGGCCATCAGCTTCAATCCCATTACGTAAGGCCTGCTCTAATGACTGAGATAATTCATCAGTTAAAGCGGCTTTATCGTCAAAAAACTTTTCTACTATTTTTGCCATTACTTATGCCTTATCACCGGTGTTAAACCAAACATGGTTATTCTCTGCTAATAAATCATCAGCGTCTTCAGGACCCCAACTACCCGCTCGGTACAATGAAGGTTTACCCTTCTCTTGCCAACGTTCAATAATTGGATCAATCCACTTCCAAGCTTGGCGTACTTCGTCGCGGTGAATAAATAACGAAGGATTATTAGCGGCTGCATCAAGCATTAAACGTTTATAAGCATCTGAATGGAAACCGTTACTATACGCTTGTGACAATTCAATATTCATCGTTACAGGTTCAAGTTGCATATCTAAGTTATCAAGACGCTTTGACATCAGCGTTAACTGAATGCTTTCTTGTGGCTGTAAGCGAATAATCAAACGGTTTGGTTCAATATTGCCTACGCTGTCTTCATAAACGTTATGTGATACTTTTTTATATTGCACTACAATTTCAGCGCAGCGCTTCGCCATGCGTTTACCGGTTCGCAGATAAAAAGGAACGCCCGCCCAACGCCAGTTATCAATATGCGCACGAATAGCAACGAAAGTTTCGGTTTTACTCGCCCCTTCGTTTAGCTCTTCAAGGTAACCTGGGACTATTTTACCGTTTAAATCACCGGGTACGTACTGACCACGAATAATATTATTATCAACATCTGTATCTTCAAGTGGACGTAATGCTTCTAATACTTTTAATTTTTCATTACGGATGCTGTTAGCGTTTAACTTATGCGGTGACTCCATAGCCACTAAACAAAGTAGTTGTAACAAGTGGTTTTGCACCATGTCACGCAAGGCACCCGCTTTGTCATAAAAACCAGCACGGCTTTCAAGTCCTACTGTTTCTGACAAGCTAATTTGAATATTATCAATCGATTTAGCATCCCACATGTTCTCAAATAATGAATTTGAAAAACGCAGAGCCATTAAGTTTTGAACCGTTTCTTTACCTAAGTAGTGGTCAATACGGAAAATTTGTTCTTCGTTAAAATACTGTGCAATTTTCGCATTAATTACTTCTGCTGACTCACCGCAGTAACCAATTGGTTTTTCTACTACAACACGCGAGTTCGCAGTAATTAGTTTTTTCGTTGATAATATTTCACAACAGGTGCCATAAACAGCAGGTGGAAGAGATAAGTAAAATACTCGTGATTTATCGCTATCATCTTCATCTAGAATTTTTTTCAGTACATCCCAGTTATCATCCGCTTCGGTGACATTGCTCACTACGGGTACTAAAAAGTCTGAGAACGATTTCCAATCTTTTGCGTTATATTCGCCTTCGCTTAAAAATTCTTGTAAAGCTTTGTGTGCTGTATCGATGTATTCATCGCATTTACTTTGTTCGCGCACGGTAGGCAAAATACGTGAGCCTTGTGGTAAGTTACCTTCTTGATATGCTCGATACATTGCAGGAAGTAATTTGCGTAACGCAAGATCACCACCGCCCCCAAAAATTATAATATCAAAAGGATTAAGCATAGTTACTCTCTACGTTTATGCTACCTGCCACTACCGTATTGGTAATCAGTTATAGCGGTTTATTATCTGGATAATGTAGGCCTCAGCACAAAGCCTACTAATGTTGTTCGTATATGCGCGATTAAAATGGGTCTAGGGACACTGTAATTCCTCTCACAAAAATACAGGCCCTAGGACTCCAGCGCTACCCGTTCAAAGGTATTTGGTTACTTATTATGTAATAAGTGAATATGTTACTGCGTACGGTATTGTTTGTAGTACGCCATTAAGCCTTGTGTTGAGCTGTCGTGCTCATTCACCACGTTATCATCGGTTAATTCAGCTTCAATTTTAGATGCTAAGCCTTTACCAAGTTCTACGCCCCACTGATCAAATGAGCATATTTGTAAAATAATACCGTGACAAAAAATCTTGTGCTCATACAGTGCAATTAATCGACCGACCGCTTTTGCATCAATCGTGTCTAATAATATAGACGTTGTTGGGCGGTTTCCTTGGTGAATTTTATGCTTTAGCAGCATTTCAATTTGTGCAGGCGTTTTGCCTTTGGCTGTTAAATCAGCCGTTATCTGCTGTGCATCGACCCCGTTCATTAGTGCTTCGGTTTGTGCAAAAAAGTTCGATAATAAAATATCGTGATGCTTATCTACGTTAACCTGAGGCTTTACAGAGCCAATAAAGTCCGCAGGGACAATTACATTGCCTTGGTGCAAACATTGATAAAACGCATGCTGACCGTTTATCCCTGTCATACCCCAAATGATTGGCACGGTAGTGTATGGCACTGTCTGTCCATCAAAGGTTACATGTTTACCATTACTTTCCATTTCACCTTGTTGCAAATATGCTGGCAACATATGCAGGGCTTGGTCGTATGGCAAAATAGCTTGCGAATCAAACCCTAAAAAGCTGGTATTCCAAACACTGAGTAGCGCCATAATTAAAGGAATATTCTGTTCTAGCGGCGCCGATTTAAAGTGCTCATCAACTTCAAACGCTCCCTCTAAAATGGCCTCAAATGCTTCAAACCCAGCATAAAGTGCAATAGGTAAACCAATGGCACTCCAAAGTGAAAAACGACCGCCAACCCAATCCCACATGGTAAATACGTTTTCGTCACTTATACCAAATGCAGCAGTTTTTTCTAAATTAGTGCTTACTGCAACAAAATGCTTTGCTATAGCGCTGTCATCCTTTGCACTGTCTAAAAACCAATCAACCGCTGTTTTTGAGTTAGTCATGGTTTCTGAGGTAGTAAATGTCTTTGACGAAATTACAAATAACGTGGTTTCAGGATCTACTTTATCTAATACTGACGCAATTTGTACGCCATCTGCGTTTGAAACATAGTGAACGTTCAATGGCTTATCAACCACTGCTTTAAGTGCTTCAGTTGCCGTTTGCGGCCCTAAGTTTGAACCACCAACACCAATGCTAACCACATCTTTTACCGCTTTTCCGGTGTAACCTAGCCATTGACCACTTCGCACTTTTTCAACAAAGGTCTTAATTTTGGCAAGTTCGCTATCGACCGCTTCTGTAATATTTTCGCCGTCAACAATAAGCGGTGTATGAGCGCGATTTCTAAGCGCAGTATGTAAAACCGCACGGTCTTCGGTGATATTAATTTTTTCACCGGTAAACATTTTCTCACGCCATGCTTCAATATCGCATTCTTTCGCTAATGAAATTAATTGACCAAATACGTTTTCATCTATGCGTTGTTTTGAGTAATCAAACAACACACCTGGGATTTGAGTAGAGAATTGAGAAAAACGAGAATCGTCTTGTGCAAATAAAGTTTTCAGATGTGTGTGTGTCATCTTTTGTGCACTATTTTCTAGTGCTTGCCAACTTACTAACTCAGAACGGCTCGCCATGTAAACATCCCCTAATTAATTAATCTATTGATTTTAAGCATTTTATTTTATTTTTTACGACACTGAACAAGCGATTTTTGTAAAAAGCAAAGCCCAACATTATAGCTTAAATGGTCTAAATTGCGTTATTTTTATAAGCTTTGATGCAGATAATAGCGCAATTTTTTGCTTTTGACACCGGTATCATAAAATTAAAAATTGAATTTAACAACTGTTCACCCCCTCTGCACAATGAACATTTTATTAATCTTCGATTAAAGCAGGCAAAAAAAAGACCGACACATGTCGGCCTTTTTCTTTTATTAAACTATTAGCTGGTCAATGCTAAACCACCCGATAAGTTAAAAACGCGGTTATAACCAAGTTCAATTAAGTTTGCCGCCGCAATTTTTGAACGATTTCCACTGCGACACACCAATATGTATTGATTGTTTTTATCTAGTTGCCCTTGGGTGAGTGCATAGGCCATTCGGCTTAAAGGAATATTTAAAGTTTTAGCCTCAGGCACATTAAGCAATCCACTGATATTGTTAGCGCCATGCTCATAAGGCTCTCGGGTATCAATTAAATATACACTGTTATGTGAAAGCATTTCCTTCGCTTGATTAAAACTAAGCTGCGAAGTTTCGACTTTAGGCTTTGCATTAACATAACCACAAAGCGAATTTGCTAATGTGTGTTGTTGTGAGTCTGCTTGTTGTTTTTGCATGGCAAATTCAGTATGGCTGATATCACCTTCAATAAGCGCTTTTAATAAAGGTGTTTGCTGCTTTTGCACAGCCCAATTCATGGCAAAACACTGTTGATAATCATGCCCAGAGCACACCACACTTTGCGGATTAAGCTCTGCAGTTAACTTAGTCAAAGAGTCTGCCATCTGCATCGCATCTCCCCCATCAAGTACTGTATTACCAAGCCCCGCAGGTAAAATTAAATCACCACAAAAACAGTACTGTACATCGCCGTTATTAGCCTTTAATAAATAACTCACGCTATCTTGGCTGTGTCCAGGCGTCGCTAGCTTTTCAAGTACTTGTTCGGTTAGTTGCAATTGTTCACAATTAACAGGCCAGCCTAATTGATCAACTTCACCAGCAACTAAATTTGTTTTGAGTGCGCTGCGCATTAAATCAAGAGCACAGTGACGATCTTGGTGCTCATGCGTGTTTAAAATAGCAGTAATAGTTAAATTTTGTGTATTCACTATTTTTTCAAATCGAGGGATCAGTTCAATAATTGGGTCAATAATAATTGCCTGTTGATCATCAGCTACATACAACCAACTGCAAGCACCTTGGTGTCTAAATTGGGTAAGCCCCAAGGCACATACTTCTTGTGCTACTAAGCTACTATCAGAAATAACCAAACAATTTGCTTGTAACACTGTTTTAAGTGCGCGAATTTGTTCACATGCATAGTCTATTTGCGCCATAGTGGCAGCAGGCCCAAACGATAAACGAATCGCATTTTCACTTTGCCACTGTGACACTCCCATCGCATCAAGTACAAAGCTTTGAGTTGCGCCCGTACTACAGGCTGAGCCACCGCTGACTCTAATACCTGCAGCGTCAAATAAATCAATAACTTCTTTACTGGTTAAATCATTAACTGCAAAGTTTAGTGTTGTGGGCACTGAGCAGGCAAAATCATGATTAAAGGTAATACTTCCAAAGGTGTCAACTAAAGCGCTATGCAGTTTATCGCGATACAAATTAAGTACATCAGCTGATTTAAAAGTATCGTCTTGCTTATCAAGCAGCAAACTAAACAGCTTATTAAGCCCAGCAATACCGGGCAGGTTTTCTGTACCTGAACGCATGCCACTTTCTTGGCCTCCACCAGCTATAAACGGCGTGTATGGGCTTCCTTTACGAATATACAATAATCCGATGCCTTTAGGTGCATAGAGCTTATGTCCTGAAAATGGCGCATAATCAATCGTGGTTTTGCTTAGGTTGAGTTGTTGTTTACCCAGTGCCTGCACACAGTCAACCATCCAAGTCACATCGTTATTACGACTGCGGATCACCTTTTCTATAGCACTTAAATCTTGGTATACACCGGTTTCATTATTAACAGCCATAGTACAAATCATCAGGGCATTATCAATATGCTGAGCAATAAAGTCTAAGTCTAAAATACCGTCTCGGTTAACCGGAATAGCAATAATTTCAGCATTAATTTCAAGCACGGCATTCCAATGTTTTAATGTATTAGGCACCGCTTTATGCTCAGTTGCTCCATACAATAAAACCGGTTTAGATTTTGTGTGCTGTTTGGCATTAATTAAGGTTGATACGATAGCAGTTTGAATACCTTCGGTCGCACCTGAGGTAAATAATATATCGCCCTGTTGCGCACCAATCACGCTGCGCGCTTTTTGCCTCGTTTGTTCTAATAAGTGTTTGGCTTGAATACCGGTTATATGGGGACTTGAGGGATTACCAAAACAAATTTGCATCGCATGGCACACCACCTCTGCAATACAAGGCAATACAGGTGTGGTCGCATTTGCATCAAGATAAACTTGGCTGTTAGGTTCATCTGGCAATAAAAACTCTGACATTAAAAACGCACCTTATTACTAAAAAATATATCTTATTCCCAATAGTACATAGTTTTAATAGGAATGAGTAATAATCTTTAGTAATTAAAGTGCGTTTACTATACTTTTTAGTTACCGAGCTCTTCTGCGAGCTCTTCATGTGTGGATGACCACGCCTTAATCAGCGCTTTTACCAATGATGCTAATGGAATAGCAAAAAATACGCCCCAAAAACCCCACAGCCCACCAAAAAATAGTACGGCGACAATAATAAACACCGGGTTTAAATCAACCGCTTCAGAGAACAATAAAGGGACTAACACATTGCCATCAAGCGCTTGAATAATGCCGTAAATAATTAAAATGGTCCAAAACTGGGTTTCTAAACCAAACTGAAACAGCGCCACCGCCGCCACAGGTATAGTCACCAGCGCAGCACCAACAAATGGAATGAGCACCGAAAAGCCAACTAACACACCAAGCAGCGCCGCATAACGTAAATCCAATACCGTAAAGGCAATAAAGGACACCGAGCCAATAATTAAAATTTCGAATACTTTACCTCGAATATAATTCATTATTTGCTGATTCATTTCATGCCACACTTGCAAAATTAAGCGTCGTTGGCGCGGGATCAGTTTAGCAATGCTGGCACTGAGCTCTACTTTGTCTTTAAGCATAAAAAATACCAGTAGCGGTACTAAAATAAGATAAATTAACCACGCAACAGCATCTTTTAATGAATTGAGCGATGCCGACAGCACCACTTGGCCAAATTCGAGCACTTTGGTTTCTACCGTTACCACAATAGACTGTACTTGCTCTGCACTAATAAGGCTGGGGTATTTAGCTGGTAGGTCGAGTAAAAACGATTTACCTTGCTCTACCATATGCGGGGTTTCTTGCACTAAGTTACTACTTTGCTGCCAAAGTACCGGGCCTATAACCAATATTAAGGTGAGCATAATGCCAATAAATATCAACATAACTATGCTAGTGGCAGTAAAACGCTTTAAGCCAACTCGCTCTAGGTGAACCACGGGCCAATCTAATAAATAAGCAATGATCAGTGCCACTAACACAGGCACAATTAATGGGCCAAAAAAGTACAACATGGCAACCAGTGCCAATAACAAAAAAAGTAAAGTAACTGAATTAGGATCAGAAAACTTTTTTTCATACCATGCTTTTACATATTCAAACACGCAACGGCTCCACTAATAACAACGCTTGTTGTTTATTTAACTTGTAATAATACATTTTTTTTTGCAAATATCGTTCAATATCATCTGTATTTTGCTCGCTTGAGATATTAAAGGTAATTGTTTGATTTAACGATATTGCCTCACGCAACCCTAATTTAAACTGAATAAATTGCTGAGGGCATTTATAAGCGCGCAAATCTAGCTCTAGCATACTCGTTTCACTACCTGTTCACATTAATAATAAGTCCTATACCAAGGCTAATTAAGATTAACCACAGTTAAATTTAACTTTTTCTTAAAACAACCTCTGCAATGGTTTATCCTTATAGCATAGTTAGCTAAAAGGATACGTTAATGCCTAATTCGCATAATAAAGCGCAATTGCCTAGCAATCCAACTCTCAAAGAAATAAATTGGTTTAAAAAGCAAATTAATTGGGGAGAGCTGCCGCATTTTTATCATTTAGTAGCCTCATCGGTAAGTGAGTGTGAAAGCATTTTAGATCACGGGTTTGATAATGCTATAAAGCGTATCATCGACAAACGCAATTGGAACCTAGAGTCCTTGGGTATCGACCCAAACGAGCTTTTTGAGAAAGAGAGTAATAACAAGCCACGAATTTCGTTGCATCAAGTATTTACCGAACGCGGTTTTGAACTACAAGCGTTTCCTTATTCTAATGATACTACCATCGATAGATACGCTCGACATGATGAGTCAATGGAATTTATATTATGGGATCCATTAACCATGAAAACTGTGATTCGCATTAATCAACTACATAAATTCATAGGTTTTTATTTAGAACAAGGCGATGAAGCAGACAAAGCGCTTATATTGCATTCACATAAAGTAGTTCATAAGATTATTGCTTTTTTACAAACTCAATTGAACATTGTTAAGGTTGATGGGGTCACAATAAAGTCGTTTTATCAATTATGTGAAAAGGACAGCCGTTTATATACAGATGATCCAACAAGTGCCCCTGATAAAAAATAAACAAGGAATATAATGCAACTAAAATCCGCCTTTATCACTTTATGCAGTGCAGTGCTTACATTTAGCCTACTAATGAGTGAGCCGTTAAAGGCACAAACAAATCTTCAACTGCCCGACTTAGGCACGTCTGCGCTGCAGGCATTACCACTGGAGAAAGAAAGAGCGATTGGTGAAGTGATGATGATGCAGATCAGAGGGTCTTCACCATTAATTAACGATCCAGTGCTTGATGAGTACCTAACAACCTTAGGCCGAAAATTAGTTGCGAACGCCAATGATGTACGCTTCGGTTTTTCATTTTTTTGGTTAAATAACCCAGAAATTAACGCATTTGCATTTTATGGCGGTCATGTAGGTGTTCACACAGGCTTAATTGCTCAAGCCGATAACGAAAGTCAGTTTGCCTCAGTACTTGGTCATGAAATCGCGCACGTAACACAACGCCACTTAGCAAGGCGTATTCAGCAACAACAAGACAATAGCGGTCTCACCATTGCCGGTATGATAGCCGGTATTTTAGCAACCGTTGTAGCCCCAGATGCAGGCATAGCAATTATTTCAGCCAGCCAAACACAGTCGGCATTTAGCCAACTCACCCATAGCCGCTCTGCCGAACAAGAAGCCGATAGAATTGGCATGCAAACCCTTAGCAATGCAGGATTTGATGCAAGAGCTTCTAGTGAATTTTTAACTAAACTGGCAGCGCAAATTCGTTATAAATATAAACCCCCGGCGTTTTTACTCACTCACCCGCTACCAGAAAGCCGCGTGTCGGATGTACGCTTGCGTGCCGAGCAATATCCAAAACGCCAAATAGGTTCAAGCCTTGATTTTAATTTAGCTAAAAGCCGTGTACTAGCACGCTACGATAACGAGCCAGAAAATGCAGAGGCCTTATTTAGAAAGTTAATGCGCGAAAATACCTATAACAACGTAGCACTACAGTATGGTTTAGCAATTAGCTTAGTTGATCAAAAGAAAACGGATGAAGCGCAGCCTATCCTAGATGAGCTATTGGCAAGTGATCCTAAAAATTTATTTTATATTGATACAAAAACAGATTTGCTAATTGCACAAAAAAAAGCAGCTGAAGCAGTTAGTTATTTAAGTGAGTTAAATAACTACCGGCCAAACAACCAAGTAATTACTTTAAATTTTGCAAACGCCGCGTTGGAAGCTGAGCAATATGAGTTAGCCGAAAATGTACTAAAGTCATTTTTATTAGAGAAGCCAGATCATAGTTTAGGTAAGCAGCTTTTAACCGATGCCTATAAAAAGCAAGAAAAATTAGCCGCGTATCACGAAGCAAACGCCGATGTGTTGTCGCAATATGGCGCATATTTAAAAGCGGCTGACGAAATACAAAAAGCACTTAATTTTGTTGAGCCAACTGAAAATGTGAAACAACAGCGTTTAAAAGCGTTACTCACACAATATCGGTTATTACAAAAAGAGCTTGCAAGGCTTTAAGTATTTGGCGAGTTCACCTAAAATAGCCACAATTTATACTTTGGATTTATTTTTATGTCAGTTACTATTTACCATAATCCGCGCTGTTCAAAATCACGCGAAACACTTAACCTATTACAAAGTAAAAACATTGAACCGAGTGTTGTTGAATACTTAAAAACACCGCTTTCTCATGAGCAAATTAGTACCTTAGTTTCACAACTGGGGCTTAATTCTGCCCGAGATTTAATGCGTACCAAAGAAGAGCAGTACAAAGCCCTTAATTTAAAAGATGAAAATGATGAGTCGGCACTAATTGCTGCCATGGTCGAACATCCAAAATTAATTGAACGCCCCATTGTTGTTAGCAACAACAAAGCAGCCTTGGGTCGCCCGCCTGAAAACGTATTAAGCGTTCTATAATGAGCACAACCATTGTGGTGCTGTACCACTCAAGCCATGGCTCTGTAGAAGCCATGGCGCATGAAATTGCAGAATCGATAGAACAACAAGGCGCAACCGCCTTGCTGCGCACGTTTGTGGCTAAAAACCCGCACGACATTGTGATAAATAAAGACGATTTAGTTGCTTGTGATGGGCTTGCATTTGGCACACCTACCCGCTTTGGCATGATGGCCGCACAGGCAAAGACATTTTGGGAAACCACCAGTGATCTGTGGCTTAAAGGCCAACTTATAGATAAGCCTGCCTGTGTGTTTTCATCATCGAGTAGTATGCATGGGGGAAATGAAGCAACCCTACTTAACTTGTCACTGCCGTTATTGCATCACGGGATGATGTTAATGGGGGTACCTTACGATGTACCAGAACTTCTTGGCACTGAAACTGGAGGCACACCTTACGGCGCTTCCCACGTTGCTGGCAGCAGCAACAGCTCTACCCTAAGTAAAGATGAAATTAAAATATGTCAAAGCGTAGGCAAACGCTTGACGCAAGTAGCGAGTAAACTTAAATGACCCAAAAGAGCGAGTCTGCTAAAAAGCCAGTGACCGTAAAATTTCAGCGCCTAGCCTTATTTGGTTATTTTGGCCTGCTGATTTTAATGCCACTATGGATGTTTGTATTAGCCCCCAGAGAAGGCCACAGTAACGCATTTCTTTTTTTAGTCTATGTACTACCACTGTTATTACCTTTAAAAGGCATACTGCAAGATAAAACCTACACTTATGCGTGGGCTAATTTTATCGTTATGTTTTATTTTATCCATGGCTTTACATTGCTATGGGTTGCTCAAGATGAACTCGTATGGGTATTACTAGAGTTACTTTTCGCCTCGTCTATGTTTATTGGCTGCACTTACTATGCACGCCATAGAGGACAAGAGCTTGGACTTAAGATTCGCAAGCTTAAAGATGAACTTGCTGAAGAAAAAGCAGCGCATGAACACAATAAAAACAACTCATAGCTAGCAGCTCAAAACATAAAAAACGCGCTTTATTAGCGCGTTTTTTTGTAATTAAATAAATGGTTAAACTAACTCGCTTAAAGCAGCTAACCCCACTATGCAAGCTAAACCTAGCTGGGCTATAAGGCTAAAAGCCGATACCACTCTTAATAAAAACAATCCCCAAGGATGTTTAATATGCGGGTACAACGAACAACGCTTTAAATTTGTCGCAAAGAAAAAACACACCACCGCCGTCATGGTCATAAAAAGAGTAAGCTCACTTTTTATAGTGATGTTTTCATCAAAAAAGAAAAACAACTGAAGTGGTAGCAATAACGCCACAACCGCGTGTAATACATGTACCTTTTTAATTCGCTCTAACTGCCCTTCAGGGGATAACTCTTTAATTCCAAAATCACGTTCAAGGCACTTAACTAAATTACTGGCTTTGATACTTACCGCTAAACGATAACAACTTAATCCATCGTTATTACGCGCTCTAAAGTCATAGCCCGCTTTAAGCAGTAAAATCATTAACGATTCATTTTTACTCATTACTGCGTAATGCAGCGCCGTATTACCTTTATTGTCGACGGCTTTTTTATCTTGGTACTGCAGGAGTGTTTCAACTACATTTACATAGCCTTTTTCTGCTGCCCACATAAATGCTGTTTTGTTATCTTCATCGGTTAAAGCACCTGTAGCGCCCTGCTCAATAAAGCGCATCGCCATTGTTTGCTTAGCTTTTTTCTTGTTTAGGTGGGCAAGTAAAGCATTTTCTAACAACACAATAGAATCAACATCAGGCGAAACCTGAGTTAATAAAGTAAAGTAATCTTTGCCTGCAGCTACCTTTTCGCTGGTGAGCTCTGCTAAATAGTCAATGTCTGCAATCGACTGAGGAATATACGCACTTAAGCGTTCTCTAAAGTCGACCTCTTGCCAAATAGATAGGGTGTCTGCTGCCGACAACTTGGCACCCTGTTCTAGGGCATGCTCTATTAGAGTGAAAAAGCGTTTACTAAAAAATAGGCTAATCAATGAAAGCGGCGTTTCAATATTATTTTGTGCCGATACACTTGCGTATTTTTCAAGTCGCTGACACAGCATTAACACAATATTTTCTATGTTGTAGTCATTAGCAAAATAGTGCTCTTTAAGTGCTGCAATATAGACTTGTGCATCCTCATCATATTCACAAATATGCTGAAAGTAACATTCTTCAAACGGCTCTATGGGGGTTAACCAGGTTAAATAATAAATTGGGGGCAAAACCGTGGTGCAAACACCATCATCTTCTTCAGTAGAACGACAGGCAGGCCAAGCTTCTAAAGCATCTAAAATGAAGGCACCGTTTTGTTCAACCAGCCCTTTGACCAGTAACGGGTATTCCTTTGGCCAAATTAGTACATTTTCCATTAAAACAACACAACTCCAGTGTAGCTCGGGTGAGTGGTCAGTTATAACAGTTTTTAGCTGACACCACGCTTAATCAAAGAAGCCGATATTCTAACACAGCTAGGTTGCCAAGCTAGCGTAAACTCGTGCAATATAGGCCAAAATACAAAAGCAACTAACGACATGCGCCATTAGCTGCTTTTACGGTTGGAGCTTTTAATTACAAAGGAACTAACTTTGCTGAAGTTCTGCTGTGACTTGATCTAAACCCACATCAGAAATACGTTGAATGATCTCTTTTTGCTTAGCACTAAGTAACGAAATCCCCTCAGCAACAATATCGTATACTTTCCATTGCTGATCGTTCCCCAAACGAAGTTTAAAGTGTAAATCTATGGTGGGTTTATTAGCTTCAATAATTTGCGTTTTAACTGTGGCAAATTTAGAGTCGCTTGCAGCAGCGTCTTGCTCAAAAATTACATCTTGCCCTGTGTACTTCACAAGCGCACTAGCATAAGTGCCCGTTAAGTAATGCTCTACCGCATCTATAAACGCAACGCCTTGTTCACGGTTAATGCCTTTAATATGTTTACCTAATAATTTAAACGACACAAACTTAATATCAATATGTGGCATCAAACGCTGCTCAACAATTAATGACATCGCTTCTTTGCTGGCATTACCTTGCGCATTTACCTGCCCAATATCGTTAAATAATGATTCGGCTACAGTTTGCAATAATTGTTTAGGTGACGGCTGCGTTTGTGCAGTGAGTGCGCTACTAAAAAAAACAGCAATAACCACTAAAAGCTTTATAAGTTTCATAATAAATGCATAGTTTAAATAATTAAGTTTAGTGTAATCTACGCAAATAACAGGCAACAAAAAAGGCATAAATAAGCAACTTATTAATGCCCAATTAGCACCAATAAAATTAATTAAATAAATTCAATTAGTTAAAAACTTTAGTTAACAAGCCATCTACAAGCGGATTTTTGTCCTCATTGAAAACAGTAATTCACCGCCCTTATCATTTAATTACTATTTAAATTTACCTACCAGTAGGTCGTTATGAAAACCTCATTTGAGATGATTTCAATTATTGTTTTTTGTTTATTTTTACTGCCAACAAATGCAGCCTATGCATCCTCAAGCCATGGCTACGCTGTGGACTTATTAAAAGGCGAAGGTAATGTGACTGGGGTAAAGCTTGCGTATCAATATCATCCCAAGGGTGCACAAAACTTTGTTGGCGATGCCCGTTTTTATCTAGAAAGCAGCCTCAATCTGTGGCATTACCACCATGATCAACAGTCACAATCCAACCTAGTATTCGCTGTTTCACCAGTTGTGCAGTTTCCTGCATTTAGCGTATACAATACGCCATTCTATGTGGAGGCTGGTATTGGCTTTTCCCTACTTGATGAGCACCATTTTGCAGGTAAAAACCTAAGTACTCACTATCAGTTTGAAGATAGAATAGGCCTAGTGGCCGATTTTGGAGAAACCAACGTAGCACTGCGTATTATTCACTATTCAAACGCAGGATTTAAAGCACCTAATCCAGGAATAAACTTTTTAACATTGTCGGTAGCACAACGGTTTTAAACACCCGTAATAAACACTCAAAATGTTGCGGCTTATATTGAAAGCGGTCATAATTACTGCTTAAAAAACAATAAGGTCAACAACATGCAAATTTGGCAAATCGTACTCGTTATCTCGATTGTACTGGCTATTGTTATCGGTAATTTAGCACTGCTGCGTTTAAGTGCAAAAAGCGAGTTTAAAGCCTCTCCCTCTATTATTCATAAAAAAGACATAAAAAAGCCCTGAATATTCAGGGCTTTTTTCGTTTAATTATTACTTAACCAACTAACCAGTGTGCCATTAAGGCAATAACAGGCAATGTAACTAATGTTCTGAGAATGAAAATAACAAACAACTCAAAAATATTAACTGGTATTTTACTTCCTAATAAAAGTGCGCCCACTTCAGACATATAAATAAGTTGCGTCACACTCATGGCTGCAATAATAAAACGTGTTACATCACTTTCAATTGAACCTGCAGCTAAAATAGAAGGAATAAACATATCTGCAAAACCGACCATAATAGTTTGTGCAGCCATTTCAGCTTCTGGTACTTGTAAAAGCTCCAAGAACGGAATAAACGGCATACCTAAATACTGAAATATCGGGGTATATTCAGCAATAATAAGTGCAAATGTACCCACAGCCATGACTACTGGTAATACTGCAAACACCATATCAAATGCATTGTGTATACCTTCTTCTAAGGTGCCCTTCAAGCCTGGCGCTTTTTCTGCTTTAGTTAATGCAACATCAAGTGAATGCTTAAATAATGTTTTGCCTTCAGGAACCAATTCAGCGTTTCCATCGGGCTCTTCACCATCAATAAGCACGTCCTTTTTAAAACGCAGTGGTGGTAAACGCGGAACAATTATCGCAGCCACTACACCGGCTAAACACACGGTTAGGTAGAAAGGTGCAAATAAGTATTCAAGCTTTACTTGGCCAATAACAACTAAACAAAAGGTAATTGATACAGCAGAGAAAGTGGTACCAATAATCGCAGCTTCACGTTGAGTATAATATTTATCTTCATACTGACGCGCAGTCATTAAAATACCTACGCTACCATCACCTAACCATGAAGCAACACAATTAACTGCACTGCGCCCTGGCACCCCAAACAATGGACGCATTACTTTAGTAAGTAAGGTACCCACCAGCTCAAGTAAACCAAAATTAAGTAATAACGGCAGTAATAAGCCCGCTAAAATAAACACCGAAAACAGCACCGGTAATAAATCTTTTAATACTAGCAAGCCAGTATTTTCTGAGGTAATAGCATGCGGTCCAACTTGAAAATAAGTTAAAAGCACAAACGCCATACCAAACAACCGTGTTACTAACCAAATCCAACTCACATTAAACAAATGATTTAATAAGCGAAATTTGGTTAAGCTTTTCGGTTTAAAGACACTAAGCACCAGCGACATTACACCAGTAATACAAATAATGGTAGCTATTAGCCCTAGTGCTATCTCACTGAATGAGGCTTGAATTGCCTTGGCCATTACCGCGATAGGTATCGTCATTATTTCGCCAGACGGTACTGGCGTCATGAACAAAAAAACGCCGATTAAAGAAGGAATTAAAAAAACCAACCATACTTTCAAATCATAACTTTTTTGAACGGATGCTGGGCGTGATGAATCTAACTGAGACATATTTTCAACCTGTAAAAACCACAAAAAGAGCTAAGTGCTCTTTTTGTGGTAAGTATTTATAATTATTAAATTTTAATACCGCGCTTAATTAACGCCGCTTCTAATGCTTGCTGTAAACCATTCATTGTACCTGGTTCAAGCGTTTCGCCTTTGTCATCCATCCACGTAAGACTGGTGCCACCTTGCTTGGTTTTGCTAACCAAAATTTGGTATTGGCCTTCATCAATTGGTAATTCTGTTGGTTCATCGCCCCAAATAGAATCCCATACGCTACTTTCTACTTTGGCGTAATCTGCTGTAATTAAACCTGTCTCTTGGTTTATTTCAACAATGGTGAAAGATAAGCGCTCTAAGAATCCAGAAAAGCGATCGAATACTGTATCGTAGGCTTGCTCAGTAACAAGTGCTGCATTGCCTTTGTTATCAAACCCAAGCTCTAATGAAATTACCCCTTTACGCTTACGCATATCAACTTCAAGTTGACGATAGCGGTAATCAAACTCACTTACTACTTGGTTAAGTGCACGTACTTCTAGCTGCTGTTTTAATAAATCAGTCAAAGGCTTATCGCCTTTAAAATCAATAAGCTCCGCAGTTAAAGACGCTGTACGTTGATGCTCTTTTTCTTCAATAGTAAATTTAAAACGTTCTAAATCAACACTTTCATCATCGCCCCATAACCAGCTTTCCTCTGGCTTAACAATAGCGTACCAATCTGTTTCAAGTGTTCCTTGCATTTTGTTTTGTTGTGTCGCACTAATGTTGTTGTCAGCAAGCACTGCTTGAATCGAGTCCCAAATGAATACATCTAAATCGTCAATGCCATCATTTTTATCAAAATAAATACGTGCTTGTTTATCTGCTTCCTCAACCCAACTGCCTTTAGCAACCGTTAATACTTGCGCCGGCGGACGATAGTTTGTTGCCTCCGGATTATTATCATATTGACCCACATCCATCTTATAAACAGGATCTTGAGCGGGTTGTGATAACGAAGCAGGTGCTTTAACCGGCTCATGGGCGCGGTAGTTACGCTCATTATGGGCATCACTTGTAAATACACTACACCCTGACAAACTTACCAATACACTTACTGCAAGTGCTTTTGGGATCCAATACTGCACAGATAATTCTCCTTAGCATACCCTTAATTGTTTTAACAAATATATGAGTGGGTAATACCGATTTGGTTCAGTGTAAAATCAATATTAACTTTACATTTATAATTTGCTTATCTAACTGCATTAAGCCAACAAGATGACCGACAGACTAAGCTACAAATAGACACATTTTTGCTATGGTACTTTCACAAGCTTGTAAAAACAAGAAACACTGCACTATTAACCGCCTAAAATTAACCGTCGCTGTAGTTTAACGCGGGTTTTGTGTTAAACTTTGCTGCCGTGCAACGCTACGTGTTTATTTTTTGTTGCCAAGTCGGTTGTTATCATCCAAGTAACTTAGGTACTTTAAAACCCATGACTGCATTTTCAAATCATCAAATTGTTTTAACCGCAATTGGCGAAGATAGATCGGGCATCGTTAGTGAGCTTACGCAACTCGTCAGTGATTGCCACTGTAATATTATAGATAGCCGCATTGCTATTTTAGGCAACGAACTTACTTTTATTATGCTACTTAGCGGTGATATGTCAGCCATTAGCCGTATTGAGCACACCCTGCCTACCAAAGGTATGGAGCTTGGCCTGCTTACTATGATGAAACGCACTTCAAGCCATAATCAAAGCGAGTTTTGTGCAGGTTACACCCTAGAATATACTGGCATAGACACCCCTGGCACCTTGAGTAAAGTAACGCGCTTTTTTGCAGACAGTAATATTAATATTTGCTCATTAAAATCAGATACCTACGAAGAAGATACTGAACTTAAAATGCGCTGTGAACTTGAATTTAATATTCCCGTTGACGTTGACATTGACCAATTTAAAATTAGTTTTGAAAACCTTTCGCACGTTTTAAACGTAGATTACATCTTTCGACGTATTCGCTAAGGAGTTTAGCATGAACAAAATTACCCCATTACAAAGTGGCGACACAGCACCGGCTTTTAGCTTACAAAACCAAAATGACGAAACCGTCGTGCTCAACGAGTTATTAAAAGAAAAACAAGTATTGGTATACTTTTACCCTAAAGCGTCAACGCCAGGCTGTACCATACAAGCCGAGAATCTGCGTGACCAACAAGCCGAGCTTGCAAAATTCAACACTCACGTGGTTGGTATAAGCCCAGATCCAATTAAGCGCCTTAAAAACTTTGAAACTAAAAAAGAGCTTAACTTTGACCTACTTTCTGACGAAGATCATGCCATTGCTGAGGCATTTGGCGTGTGGGGATACAAAAAGTTTATGGGCAAAGAATATGATGGTATCCACCGCCTCACTTTCTTAGTCGGTCAAGACGGTAAAATTAAACACTTGTTTGATAAATTTAAAACCAAAGATCATCACCAAGTGGTATTGGATTATTTAGCTGCTGAATAAAGGCTAAAGGCTAAAGGCTAAAGGCTAAAGGCTAAACAAGATAAAATAAAAGCGTTGCTCAAGGGCAACGCTTTTTTGTATTTATCGCTTTAGTACTTTAGCATTCCTGCCGATAGCTAAATTGGTAACGAATAACATTATGGATAATTAACCGTGATACAGCTAAATAAACACTCAGCCTTTGACGTTAAAATTGCAGCAGAAAAAATAAATGTTGCACAACAAACAAAAGAAACAACTAAAAATAAGGACAACGCTGATTATCAATTATCAGACAGAGAGCGTAATAAACTCTCGGGAAAAGAGGCTGAGCAAAACGTTGAAAAAACCACAAATTCAGAAATACCTGAATATATTGCAAAAATGATAGAGCAACTTAAAGAGCTCAAACAGCTGCTTGAAGAACAAAAAGAACAACTCACTCAATTACAAGCTCAATCGGACCAAGAAGACGAGGCTATACAAGCACAAATTGAAGCACAAGCAAACATCGTTTCATCAACACAATCTCAAGTAGTCGCGCTGGTGCAAATGATTAGCCAAGCCATGAAAGATGCAGGTATTACAGACGCTGGCGCACTTGTCAGTGCCATTGTTTGAATTTTCAGAAACAGCGATTCAGCTTCATATAAATTTACTTTATAGTAGCGTTTTTGTGTTTACCTTCGACTTAATATTTCAATAGTAAATACGCCTACCCTAGCGATTAAAAATTACGTTATGCACTAAGTTTTAAGTTTTAAGTTTTAAGCTGTTCAAGAAGATTATTATTGTTGTTGTGACAGTACATTTAAAAGTTAGTAATTTACTTAACCCCTGAAACGTATTTTATTTTTATATTGCACATTAATTTGATTACCTAGTCAGGCACACTAGCCAGTTGAACTCACAGCGAGAACCTGTCATCCAGATGAATCGTCATTAATTTAGTAATAATGAGAGGAAACTTTCCTCTTTTTTACGTGTTTATATAAGCTACAGAAATTATAATATTTATAGCCGGCAATAACTTAAGCTATTTGCTATTAATGCAAGTTCACAAAATAAGGACGTTTTTGCGCTAAAATGGGGAAAGTGTCCTCTGATAAAGCTGTTAGCCAACTAGAGATAATTTGGAGTATCAAGTTAGATACAACCCACATTCAGACCTTGCGAATTTAGCTCAATATCAACTTGATTGCATTGAGACAAAAAATAGTTCTGGTCACTCCAATGGTATTAGTATGGATATGCAAGCATGTTTAATCTCACATGTATTTCTGGCGGAGGTGTTAATAAATATGGCGGGTTTTGGCTTACTCCAAGAAAGCTTCAAAGAAAAGAAACCGTATCATTGGAAACGAAAAATGTTTTCTCGATTTTAAATGTCGAGCATATCGAAGGATTACATGAAGTCCTTGATGCACTTCGTGGTGCAAGAAATAGTTTGGCACATGCAAAGCCCGATAGATATGAATACGATCTGGGTGACAGTGAAGTCGAATTTGCAGTTTTTAAGCGACCTTATAATGAACTCTTGACGATTGAATTTCTTAAGCATGCAAACTCAGCTCTCAATGAGCTTTCGTATGTAATGGGAAATAACGAGGACATAGAGGACTACGGGTTAATTACTTCTGCGGTTGAAGTTGGCTAGCAAATTCTTCAAGAACGATTCGCACGCGTGGCATTTTTACTATGCGTTGGTTTTAGTGGTTAAGGTAGTGTGCGGAAGCATTGGTATAGCAGTGAAAATGCTCTCTTTTGGCGAAGAGGCAAGAAAATTTCAGAGAACGATGTTAAAATTTCTAATGAGTCGTTCAAAAGGACAAAAAACCGATAACTTTTAACGAGGCGTTATATACTTAGGAGACCCAATGTCAGCTATCGCTAATACACCTAAACCTCCATATTTTGCTGTGATTTTCACTTCTACGCGAACTGAAGATGATAATGGCTACGGTGAAACGGCAAATAGGATGGTTGAGCTTGCTGAGCAACAACCTGGTTTTTTAGGCATAGAATCAGCTAGAGAAAATGTTGGTATAACTGTCTCCTACTGGGCAGATCTAGATTCAATTAAAAATTGGAAAGCTAACTCTGAGCACTTAGAAGCTCAAAAAACTGGTCGTAAGTCTTGGTACGATTCATTTAAAGTTCGTATCTCAAAAGTAGAGCGAGATTACGGCCTATAACAAGCGTATCAAATCTGACTCCGCAAGCTGTCGTTTTTGCAAAATACAAAAGGCGAAGAAGTGCGCTAACTCGCTCCACAGTTTATACAGGCGCTATGTTCCTAAAAGAGTTTAAAATTAATGTTTAATAATAAAAAGATGATTGCACTTTTCCTCTTTGTGGGGCTTATTAACACCGATGCATCTTATGCTAGTGGTATAGAAGATCTTCAGCTCATCCAAGTACTAAAAGATGACGTTAACGACTTTGATGGCTTAGGTAACCCTAGGAGTGTTAAGGTTATTTCGGATAATTCAAAGGTTTTTGTTTCTAGTGGAGACGATAATGCTCTCGCTGTTTTTAATTTAGACGAAAATTTTAAGCTAACTTTTAGCCAAGTGTTCAAAAATACCGCCACCAACATAAACGGTTTAGAAGGCGCCTCTGGTGTTACCTATTTTGATCTCGGTAATGAAATAGTCGTTACTGGATTCTATGATGGCGCCTTAACCAAATTCTCTAGAAATAATAATAGTTACCGTTTTAATCAATTTATCAGTGACGGTCTAAGCTATGAAAGAGTGTTTGATAGTAATGTGCCAATAGGCAAACTTGATAGCCTTGGTCTTTTAGGCGCTTGGAATATCGTCAAGGCTAACAACGAAAAGCAGCTCTTCGTTGCAAGCTATATGAGTAACGCTATTTCTATTTTAGATGTAATGGAGGATAAAAAGGTTATTTTTAATAGAGTTATAAAAGACGCTAAGCCACTTAGTAATGATTTAGGGAAACCTATTGCCATAGCTTTATCTCCACTAAATAATGAGTTGTACGTCCTAGGTTTTGATGGTCATCAATTAACCATTTATGATAGAGACCCTAGCGGTGACTTATTAGCAAAACAAGTATTAAAAAATGACATTGCAGGTGTGAAGCAATTTATTAATCCACAAGAAATTGTTGTCTCACCAAATGGAAAATTTTTGTATGTTGCCTGTGCTGGGAGTAATTCTATTGTTGTTTTTCACAAATTGGATACCGGACAATTTACATTTTTACAGGCAATAAATAATTCGGATATTGGCGGTTCTGGCTTAGAGGGAGCAAGTAGCTTAGCGATATCGTCAGATGGCTTAAAAATATATGCAGCTGGGGAGTCGGGTAGCGGTCTATATTTATTTAGTGTGAAAGCTGATGGGCGACTTAGCTATAAGAATAAGCTAGTAAATGTGCATGATGATGAATTAAATGGAATCTCATCTATTACTCTTACCGTTGATAATCGTCACTTATTGGTTGCGACTGGTAAAGGTAATTCGTTATTTGTCTTTAAAATAAAGATACAATAGACGTCTCGAAACATAAATAGTGTTACCCAGTCGGATTCGTATAGTTTGCTAAGCGCCACTTCACTTTGTATTTTAACGAACTACTTCTCGCCGCTTAAAACAACACTCACAATGTCCGCTCGTGGCACTTTATAGTCTATGAAGCACCATTCAAAAAATTTGAGACACTTTTTTGTTGGGTTTCGCTGTACTCAACCCAACCTACGTAATATAACTCAACGCCGAGCAGCTGATCGCTTATAGCTAAGCACTTATAACTGCTCTTTCTGTTTAACTAATTCCCAAAAACTTATGTACTTGAATTGATAAACGCCAGTTTTTGGCGATACAAGTATCAATGGCTAATTTAGTTGCCGACGTTTTTTGGCTGATTGGCTGTAAATATACCAGTTTTGGGTTAACACCCGTGGCGACAAATAACTCTTCCAGTTCTTCTACGTGCTTTTGCATAGCAACCGGATGTTTAATTTCATCGGCGCGTTGCATAGCACTGCTCAATACTTTGTAACCACCACGCATATTAATTTTTGGCGATACCGTAACCCACGTTTGGGCAGGGGCGAGAATTTCGAAGGTGCCACTGGTTTCTATTTGCGTGCTAAAGCCATGATCATGCAATAAATTACATACTGGATTTAAATCGTACATGCAAGGTTCACCACCGGTGATCACAACATGCTTGGCTGTATAGCCACGGGATTTAAATAACTCCAGGACCTGCGCGGCACTGGCCTCAGCCCAATGATCTGAGTCGGCTTTTTTTTCTACCGTGTCATCTAGTGATACTTTATATACATTATCAACATCCCAGGTTTGTTTAGTGTCACACCACGAACATCCCACAGGACAACCTTGCAGGCGTAAAAATATAGACGGCGTACCGGTAAAGCTCGCTTCACCTTGAATGGTTTCAAACACTTCATTAATTTTGTACAAAAGAAATCTCACTTACAACCTGACGGCAAAATTGTTACTATTAAAAATCGCAAAGCACGGTGCAAAAATTGTCATTTATGCCTTGGCCGTGTAGTATATCGCGCCCTGATATAAACCTCTATCAAAACTAAAGAGCAAACCACGTATGACGCAAAAAGTAGTTGTTATTTATTCCGGCGGTATGGACTCATTTACTGTATTAAATAAAGCCTTGCAGCAAGGCCATGATGTTTATGCCCTCTCGTTTGATTATGGTCAGCGTCATGTTAAAGAACTTAAAGTTGCCGCCAACGTATGTGAAAAGCTAAATGTCCCGCACAAAATTGTTGATATATCAGCAATTAATCAGCTTATTGGTGGTTCGTCGTTAACAGACGATATTGATGTGCCAGAAGGCCATTACGAAGAAGAAAGCATGAAAAGCACCATTGTGCCTAACCGCAATATGATTTTACTTTCCTTAGCGGTAGGTTATGCAGTGTCGCTTAAAGCGAGCAAAGTATATTACGGCGCGCATTCAGGCGATCATGCAATTTACCCTGACTGTCGTCCTGAGTTTGTTAAAAAGATGGATGATGTATGTCGTATTGCAAATTACGATGCAGTAGAAATTTTTAGCCCGTATTTAAACAATACTAAAATCGATATTTTAACCGACGGTATTAAAATGGGCTTAGACTACAGCCAAACATGGACCTGTTATAATGGTCGTGACAAAGCGTGTGGTAAATGTGGTGCCTGCCAAGAACGTTTAGAGGCCTTTGAGCTTAACAACGTGACAGACCCGCTTGAATATGAGTAAAGTTCAACGTTAATACACTAAAAGGCTACCAAGGGTAGCCTTTTTTGTTGCGATAAAACGTTAAAGCCAGCGTTTTACTCGTGATTTATAATCGTCAAATTGCTCACCAAATAATTTGTGGAGCGCCCGTTCCTCTGGGATTATTTGAAATAAGGTAATGTAAGCAATAAACCCTGCTACACCTAAAAAAGCCCACATTGAACCCAACCACACGCCCCAGCCTGCTAATATAAACGCAAAACCTAAATACATCGGATTACGAGAGAATTTATAAACACCTGAGGTAACTAAACTAGACGCTTGTTCTGGTTTGTTAGGTAGTACTGTTGTTTTAGCAAACCGGAAACTCACGACCCCAGCAATACAAAATATACACCCAGTAGCGACAAGTGCTAGCGAGAGATAAGTAATAAATGCGCTAAAATCAATCACGCTATAATGTGCAATCAGTGCCATTACAGCAGCAAAAAACACCACAACCACAACCGGTGGAATTTTATTATTTAACATACCTACTCCTTGTATCGATTAAAAAACTTCATAATTACTATATGGTGGCATCACAAATAATAACAATGACTTATCGAATATTTATAAATACAAATAAAGTTACAATTAATTAGCTTTATGAGCGCTTAATTATGGTTATAATTTAAGCTTAAATAAAAGTTAAAGGAAGTAATTATGTCTGGCACAACAATGATAGTTCTCATTGTACTTATTTCTGTAGGTTCGGGAGTTATTTACGATATGTATAAAAAGCACCTTGAATTTAAACATAAAGTACAGGACAACAATCAAGACGAACACAAACAACTAGCTGAGGTAACCGCTCAAGTGAGTGAACTTAAACAACGAGTACAAACACTTGAAGCCATTGTTACCGACTCAAGCTATAACGTAAAACAAGAAATAAACAAACTTTAATGTATACGTTACAAGTAATTTGGGTATAAATGTGCGTTTTCAGGCTGCTCAATGCCATGGGCAGCTAAAAAACCACCAATTGCTTGACCACACCCTTGCGGTGCTCTGCCACTGTCTATTTCAAAATTTAACTGATTCGCCTCTTGTTTACCCATTGAGCACAAACTAACTGAACTTGGCGAACGCATAGAAACACTTAACTCGCCTATTTGCTCCGCCTGTACATGCTTATTAAAACGTGCAAAACCTTGGTATTTAAAATGCTCGCTCACATAATCATTGCTTATAGCAACCAATGCGGCAATAAAACTATGTAAAAAGCTATTTGTTGTTGTATCCGGTGCTAAGAATGACAAAGTTTTGTTATTAAACTCACTCAGCTGGCAACTATCGCAATGAAGTTGAACCGTATACACCTGTTCACCGGTGATTATAGCTTGGCAGTTAATTAGCTCTATTTGGTTATCCGCAAACACAAGGCGCTCTATCAGCTCGTTCAATGAAATATTTTTAAACGATGTACTTTTAACAAGCTCGGGATTTTGTGCCATAACGGGTAAATCATGATGATTATTAAATGGCGTACTAGTTGCGCCTTGGTGTTGCAGCTGAAAAAGCTCTCTAACCTCATGTTCACGCGCCACTTTTAACGCTAAAAATGCAGTTTGAATAAGCTCTGAAGTAGGTAAGTTTTGCTCTACTGGCCAACGGCGACCAAACAATAGTTTTTTTGCTTTATTATCAGCACGGTAATTGTCGGGACTAAGTACTGCTACTTGCAAATAAACATCACTGTTTTTTTCAGCTGCTAACACACTAAAGTGGTTGGAAAAACTAATGTCGTTAAGTACTTCATTAACACTGGCCAGTGTATGCTTGTAACGCAAAAAATGCTGCGGAACAATCCAATTTTTATTAGCCAGTTGCACTAGGGGCGCATACGAAATGGGTTGCTCGTAGCTGTGTTGCCATTTTTGCCCATCACCTAATAATGACTCAATTTTTATATTGTTATCTGACATATATAAACCAAATAAATCTGCCCAGCGGCAAGATATTAACTATGAAGCACTTTACGAAGTTAATCATAAAAAACGATCACACTTTTTGTCAGTATTTAGCGTCCAAATACGTGTTGATACTCTGTTATAACTTTTTGATAGTAAAGTCTATCTTTATTGAGCATTCGGGTATAATGGTCAAGCAATTGTTGCTGATATTGATGATGTTGAGAGTTATGTATATCCCACATGTTAGCCCCCGTTTTAGTGATAGTGCCCGTGGCATTAAAGCTGACTTGTAACACTTCGTAAAAACGCTTATTTTCAACAATAATTTGCTCGCTTTCGAGCTGCAAATTACACGCCTGTAAACCCGCACGTACCTTATAAAGGTGCATAATAGGGCAAATAATAAAACGAAGTTGTTTAAGGCTTTGTGGGTTATTAGCAATAATTTGCTGAATTAGCTTTAAACATAAATCGCCCCCTACTCCAGCAATAACAATTACTTGCTTAGCACCTGTTGGCAGTTTAATTTGAGCAACATCTTCGCAGCGCACTTGCCATGAAGGCAAAGACTTTACTTGCTCAAATTGTTGTAGCGACTGCTCAAGCGCTTCCATTAACTCTGGAATAATATCAACAAAGTTTATTTGTTTGGCTATGCCGCGCTCAAGTAATGCCATACCTAAAAAGCCATGATCGCAACAACAATCCCAAACAATATCGTGCGGCTGTGTAATTAACGAATTGATGGCGTTTAAACGTTTACTCAGTTTCATTTAACTCACTATGTTTTTGTTTTGTACACCAATGCTTTTAAGCTTTTATCGCTATCAATTTCAATAAAGCGATCCGTAGGTTCTAGGCGTTTAACAAACTCAATAGCACCTTGAGTATGCTCTTCAATAAGTGCTCTAAAATCGTTTTCTGTAAGCTCAGGGCTATTAGCGCATAACAATAGCTGTGTAGTATCGTTTAAAAGCTCAGGAAGTCTGCGCAGCACTTTTTGATAGTCTTTAGTTAAAATAAAACTGCCTTTTTGAAAACTGGGCGGATCAACAATAATCAAATCAAACGGTGCTGCTTTTTTTAGCTTACCAAACGACTTTAAAATATCGTGCGGTAAAAAACTGACCCCACGATCGACATTATTGAGTTGGTGGTTTTGCTTACCCACTTTTAACACACCTTTGCTCATATCCATGTTCATCACATGATCTGCACCACCGTGCATAGCCGCAACCGAAAAACCACAGGTATAAGAAAACAAATTTAGTACTTTGGCGTGCTTACTATTTTGCATAACAAACTCACGGCCTTTTCGCATATCAGGAAAAATACCGGTGTTTTGCTTACTCATTAAATCAACCAAAAAACGCACCCCGTTTTCGGCTACGCTATGACGAACTGGCAGTTGACCGTGAACAAGGGTGTTATGGCTTTGTAGCCCAGCTCGCTGTTGATACACCAATGCAGTAATTAACTCTGGATGATGTTGTTGTGCCCATTGCCATAACGTATCGGTGAGTGCAGCGAGTGTTTCCTCGTCAATTTCACTGTATGACACCAAAAACAAACTTGGTGGGTAAAAGTCTAAGTTAATATGACTAAGCGCTTCCACACTGTGGCCACGCCCATGAAATACCCGGCAAAGCTCATTATCGGAAAAAGGCGTGTCTGCCAAAGCATTTATAAGGGGAGTAAAATCGGTTGTCATTTAATTAATCAACTGTTGTTGTAGTTCATGTATTTCGTCGCGCACTGAGGCGGCTTTTTCAAATTCTAAATCACTGGCATACGCATGCATTTTGGTTTCTAACTGCTTAATTTGCGTTGCAATTTCTTTAGCACTGAGGATTTTTTTAGAGTCTTTACGAATAAGCTGTAGATTGTCTTGCGGTGAGGCATCTTGGCCTACATCCATTACATCAAGTATCTTTTTAACCAAGGCACTAGGTTCAATACCGTGCTTAACATTATAAGCATGTTGTATTTCTCGGCGTCGGTCAGTTTCTTCAATGGCTTTGGCCATCGATTTAGTCACTCTGTCACCGTATAAAATAGCGCGGCCATCAAGGTGGCGCGCCGCACGGCCTATTGTTTGAATAAGTGAGCGCGCTGAACGTAAAAAGCCTTCTTTATCAGCATCTAAAATAGCCACTAGTGCAACTTCTGGCATATCTAAGCCTTCACGTAGTAAGTTAATGCCTACTAACACATCAAATACACCGGCACGTAAATCTCGAATAATTTCTACCCGCTCTACGGTATCAATGTCAGAGTGTAAATAACGTACTTTTACATTGTGCTCACTCAGGTAGTCAGTTAAATCTTCAGCCATACGTTTGGTAAGCGTGGTTACCAGCACTCGCTCTTTTGCTTCAACACATTTGTAAATTTCTGAGAGTAAATCATCAACCTGATCGCCTACTGGGCGAACTTCAATAACAGGGTCAAGTAAGCCGGTTGGACGAATAACCTGCTCTGCAACTTCGCCGTTGCTGCGCTCTAATTCAAAGTCGCCTGGGGTGGCCGATACATAAATGGTTTGTGGTGCAATGGCCTCAAACTCTTCAAAACGCAGTGGCCTGTTATCCATAGCTGAGGGCATTCTAAAACCATATTCAACGAGGTTTTCTTTACGGCTTCTATCGCCTTTATACATGGCACCAATTTGCGAGACGGTTACGTGCGATTCATCAATAATCATTAATGCATCGTCGGGTAAATAGTCCAGTAATGTTGGCGGTGGATCGCCAGGTGTACGCCCCGATAAATAACGGCTGTAGTTTTCAATACCAGAGCAATAACCAAGCTCGGTCATCATTTCTATATCGTATTGGGTACGCTGAGCTATGCGCTGCTCTTCTACTAACTTGTTTGCGCTGAGCAATTGTGCTCTGCGCTCTTTGAGTTCGGCTTTAATTTTTTCTATGGCTTCGAGAATTTTTTCTCGTGGCGTTACATAGTGAGTTTTAGGATAAATAGTGGCACGTACTATGTGTTTTTCTACCGCACCGGTTAATGGGTCAAAAATACTTAAGCGTTCAACTTCGTCATCAAACATTTCTACACGCACTGCATAGGTGTCTGATTCAGCTGGAAATATATCAACCACTTCACCACGAACGCGGTATGTACCGCGACTAAAATCAATATCGTTTCGCGTATATTGTAGCTCTGCAAGACGGCGCAGCATGTCACGTTGATCGACCTTTTCACCTACTTTTAAAAGCAGCATCATTTTCATGTATGAGTCAGGATCGCCCAAACCATAAATTGCCGACACAGAGGCAACAATAATGGTATCGCGTCGCTCTAAAAGCGCTTTAGTGGCACTGAGTCGCATTTGCTCTATGTGTTCATTAATAGATGCGTCTTTTTCGATAAAGGTGTCGCTGGCTACCACATAGGCTTCAGGTTGGTAGTAATCGTAGTAAGATACAAAGTATTCAACCGCATTATGTGGAAAAAATTCTTTCATTTCGCCATACAATTGAGCCGCTAAGGTTTTATTATGCGCCATAATAATAGTTGGCCGGTTTAAATCACTAATAATGTTAGCCATAGTGAACGTTTTACCGGTTCCCGTTGCGCCTAATAAGGTTTGCTGGGCCAGTCCGGCCTCTAAGCCTTCACACAACTGAGCAATAGCGGTTGGCTGATCCCCTGCGGGTTTAAATTTTGATACTAGCTGAAAATGATCGCTCAATGACTACACTCCTGTAATGCTTGACTGCTTAACGCTTCAATTTCTTTCATAAACCACTTGTAGGCTACAAGTGCTGTAAATAAATTACCAATGGCCGCGCCAATAAACAAGCCGATTAAGCCTGCAAGTTCGTTTCCGATATACGCAAAGGGAATATAAAAAACAAACAATCGAATAACGCTCAAAACTAAGGCGTTCATGGGTTTGTGTAAAGCGTTAAACGAGGAGTTTGATAAAATGATCACTCCTTGCAAACCATAACTTAAAGGAATGGTATAAATAAACAGCTTGATGACATCAACAACAGCTTGCTCTTTACCAAATATTTCACTAATGACACCTGAAAAAATAATTAATACAATATAAATAACAAACTGCCACAACATTACAAACTTGAGCGTACCTAGGTAGGCATCTTTTACGCGAGAAAAATGACTTGCTCCAAAATTTTGGCTAATAAAAGGTGGTAAGGTCATCGACAAAGCTAATACCACTAAACTCGCTATTGATTCTATTCGACTCCCTACTCCAAAAGCTGCCACAGCTTCGGGGCCATGATGAGCAACCAATGCGGTCATTACCGCCATAGCAACTGGGGTGAGCATGTTAGCACCCGCTGCCGGTAAACCAATTTTTAAAATTTTACGAATTGCACCAACAATGGTTTGTTTGCCCGCTTTTAAACTGAGCAACTGCTTTTTAAAAATTAATATGTATAAAATAATCGCCACTGCAACTGCCCAAGCTATAACACTGGCAATAGCAGCCCCTTTAATACCTAATGCGGGAATAGGACCAAAGCCAAAAATAAGCATCGGATCGAGTACAGCATTAATAAGCCCAGCCCCGCCCATAATAATGCTTGGTGTTTTAGTATCACCACTGGCACGCAGTACTGAATTTCCAATCATGGGGGTAATTAAAAACACACTACCCAAAAACCAAATACTAATATACTGATGAATTAGTGGAAGTACTTGCTCCCCTGCCCCAAGCAAGGTAAATATGGGGTCAATCAATAAATAGCCACTGGCAGATAAAACCAATACTAATATTACCGCTACCAACAACGAAACACTGGCATCAAAACGCGCTTCTTCTATATTGTTACTGCCTAATGCTTTTGCAATAACCGCAGAAGTACCTATACCTAAACCAATTGCTAAACTGATTACAGTAAAAGTAACGGGAAATGTAAAACTCACCGCGGCAAGCGGCTCTGTACCCAATAAGCTAATAAAAAAAGTATCAACTATGTTGAACATCATTAAGGTTATCATCCCAAAAATCATTGGAACGGTCATTTTCTTTAGCGTAGGCAAAATTGGAGCGGTGAGTAAATCAGAGCGAGTATGTGATTGAGAATGTGCGCGCATAAAATAAATAAGCCTCTTTTACTGAACGGCATATTTTAAAGCATCCGAGCTGTTCAAGCCATGCTTTATTAAACCTAAACCATTTAATCCGTTTTTTATCAAAAAACTGTTATTTTTATGCTGTTGTAAATAAATTTCGCACAAACACATTAAAAACCAAATTAAATACATTTATATAACTTTTGCAACATTTAGCTTTTAGGTTTTGCTGATTTATTACACAGTTAGCGATAATGCTTTATCGTCACGAAAAATTTTATTTATCGTTTAGGTGGCTATCTAAGCTGAATCATAAGTCTTTGTTTTTAAGAACATAAAAAAAAAGCTTTTTAATACTTGAAATCGTTGTAGCGCCCTACAACGCTGGGGGTGCTGATGTTCTTAAAGTTTAATAAACAGAGTTATCCACAGAAACCGTGGATAACTCATTCAACCCCACGTTTATAAAGGGCTACAACGAGGTGCAAATTTAAAGGTGCTGTGATTTTTTTACGTTATCAATAAGCAAACAACGTTAAATGGAATTGTAACGCCTTGATATGGGATTATTTGTTTATTTAATGCAAATCCACATTCGTGCTTAATAAATAGCCAAGCCTTTGATTGCTTTATTTTTATACAACTCCATAGCAGTTCTAAAATTATTAGGTTTTTATCAATATTTAAAATAAATATACGTCTTTGATTAAGATTCAGTTCAACAAACTTTAACGATACAAAATAAAAGTGAGGTATTTATTTTAAATACGTTTATTTAGACTTTGTAAAAATATAGGAAATAGAACAGTTTTTTATCACTAAAAGCTACTTTATTTAATTTTACGGCAAGTTTTATTAGCTGAAATTACTCACTTGATTCAAATATTACGCTGTTTTTGTAAAACAATATCACTGCGCTTTACTTAAATAGTGTTATAAAACGCGCAGATTGCACATAAAAACAACGAATAGACCTCTTTTTTGAATTTATGATCTTTTATATGTTGACACTTTGCTATGCGGTCATTAATATTTCGCCCCGTTGAAAGGCAAGACGCTTCCCCCTTAGCTCAGTTGGTTAGAGCGACGGACTGTTAATCCGCAGGTCCCCCGTTCGAGTCGGGGAGGGGGAGCCAAGTTTTTCAGCCATAAACGATTCCCCCTTAGCTCAGTTGGTTAGAGCGACGGACTGTTAATCCGCAGGTCCCCCGTTCGAGTCGGGGAGGGGGAGCCAAGTTTATGTTTATGATGTAGTTCCCCCTTAGCTCAGTTGGTTAGAGCGACGGACTGTTAATCCGCAGGTCCCCCGTTCGAGTCGGGGAGGGGGAGCCAAGTCATAAAAAGTATATTTTAGTTCCCCCTTAGCTCAGTTGGTTAGAGCGACGGACTGTTAATCCGCAGGTCCCCCGTTCGAGTCGGGGAGGGGGAGCCAATTTACTACACTTCCATAGACATCTCCTTAAATTTGCTCTACCATTTCCTATTAAAATAAAAAACTTTTTGATTACAAAAACTAACTATTTGATAACTTTCTTTATCAAGCTATAATTATTTTAATAATCATGAGGTTGTGTCCTCCCCTTTGACATATAAAGATTAAACAATGGCAGCATTTAAAAAACTTATTTTTATACAACTGATGGCTTGGTTGATTCTTGTGACTGCTGGCTGTTATTTTATTAGCCAAAACTTTGATAGTGCCATCGGTAAAGCTCAAAAAAATGCGCAGGCGACCGTCGAGCAATATATTAAAAACCTATCTGCAACTGACCTCTCTGCTGATAACTTAAAAAATACACTTGCAAGCAGTGAAATCTTTTCACATTTTACTTTACGTGATTATCAAGGTGCGGAAGTATTTTCAGTTAACAATTCAGCGCAATTACCTGTTATTGCAGAACTTATTCAGTCAAACAATAACTCAGTACGCCCTCAGTATGCCACTAATGATAACGCCGATATAAAAGTTGAGTTTAAAATCAACATCACTCATTTGAGTGAGCAGTTTCAAACTGCTTTTTTTATAATTTTAATTATTAGCACCCTACTCGCTCTAATACCTATTGCATTAATGAAAACCATTGTTAAGCACATTAATGACAATATATGTACGGACGTTGCTGATGTCATTGATATTTATATAAACCAAAATCAACTAGGCGATGATTTTGCGACTAAAATTGATTCGCCAGAGTTAGCTAAGTTAGGGAAAAGTTTAATTCCTAGCTTTAATCGTTTATCGCACTTTTTAAAAAGTAAGAATGACAATATAAAAAATGCTGCACACACAATAAAACGTGAGGCCTACAAAGACGGTGTGACTGAGTTAGGTAATCGCAATATGTTTGTTGATTACTACGAAAAGAATATTGAAAACACCGAAGTAAGTACATTTGGCTCTTTAGCACTCGTTCGCTGTAGTGAGTTGCAGTCTATAAATCAAAGCCGCGGTTATCAAAAAGGTGATGAATACATTAAAGCCGTTGCAGATATTATTGTCAGCATCAGTGGCACCTATTCCGGCAGCCAAGTTTTTAGAGTAAACAGCTCTGATTTTATAACCATTTTACCAAATACCCCGTTGAAAGAAGCCGAAAAATTTGGTGAGAACTTACAATCTCGCTTTACTCAATATATGCAAAACCAAGAGCTTAGCTCGGTTGCAAACACGGGTATTGTGGGGTACGAAAAATCAAAACCTTTGGGTGAGTTACTCTCTATTGTTGATAATGCAATGAGCATGGCGCAGTCTAAGCAAGCTAATGCGTGGCATGTGCAACGTGATACTGATCTAGTTAATAATGTGAGCGCAGGATTTGGTAACCAAAACTGGCGTAAAGTGATTAACGAAGTAATTGAGTCTAAAAGCGTCCATTTGGTGATCCAAAATATTATGCCTTTAGGCAAAAGCATTAAAGCCTATGCTGAAATTCAAGCCCGCTTCAAAACAGAAGAAAACCAAGCTTTGCCTACCGCTTCATTTTTAGCAATGGCTGAAAAGCTCGATATGGCCATTGAAATTGACAAGTTAATAATAGAATCGTCTTTGGAAAGAATAAAATCGAGTAATTTATCTGAAAAGTATTTTGGCTTAAATATTACCCCATCTAGCGCGCACAGCGACCAATTCATGATTTGGTTAGAGCGCCGCTTACTCAAAGATACCCATATTGCTTCTAAGTTAATTTTTGAAGTGAGTGAATTTGGTCTTCAACAAAACATTAAAGCAAGCAAACGCTTTATTGATATGGTACATCGCGTTGGTGCCAGAATAACGGTAGAACGCTTTGGTGTGGGACTCACCTCATTTAAATTTTTCAGAGATTTAAAACCAGATTTTATTAAAATGGATGCAAGCTATACACGTGGTTTGGAAGACGATAAAAACAATCAGTACTTTATGCGTTTAATGGTCGACCTTGCCCATAGAATTGGCGTCAGTGTTTTTGCAGAGGGCGTTGAAAGCCAAGAAGAAAAACATATTGTAGAAACATTATGCCTTGATGGCGTTCAGGGTTATTACATTGAAAAGCCTAAAGACATCTAACCCATCCTAACTCAAATAAAAAAGAGCATTTATGCTCTTTTTTACGTTTTAAAGTGTGCTTTTGCTATTGTTCAGCCGTTAAAATGCAGACAGCTTTTTAATTGCAAAGCTCTTAGATTTTGGCCCTTTAGAATTAGCCCGTTATTTTACGTTGTTTATTTAACTGATAATCACTCAACGTGTTGTTAATCGCAGTAGAAAAAAGGATAATACACGGGATTTTATTAGCGTGAGGCACACATGACAGAATACGTCTTGTTATTAATTGGAACAGTGTTAGTTAACAACTTTGTATTAGTACAATTTTTAGGCCTTTGCCCGTTTATGGGTGTATCAGGAAAACTTGATACAGCCATAGGTATGTCTTTAGCAACTACCTTTGTGCTAACGCTTGCCTCTGTGACCAGTTATTTAGTAAACGAGTATATTTTATTACCACTAGATATCACCTACCTGAAAACAATGAGCTTTATTTTAGTTATTGCAGTGGTTGTTCAATTTACTGAAATGGTTGTTAGAAAAACCAGTCCAACGTTATACCGTCTACTGGGAATATTTTTACCTTTAATAACGACTAACTGTGCAGTACTCGGTGTTGCTTTATTAAACATCAAAGAAGATCACACCTTTTTACAATCTGCCGTTTATGGCTTTGGTGCCGCTGTAGGTTTTTCATTAGTATTGGTTTTATTTGCGGCATTGCGCGAACGTTTGGCCGCAGCAGATGTGCCCACTCCATTTAAAGGAGCTTCAATCGCAATGATAACGGCAGGTTTAATGTCAATGGCCTTTATGGGTTTTACTGGATTAGTGAAGTTTTAATATGACCTTGTTGTACGCTTTAATAGCGCTGGGTTTGCTGGCGTTAATTTTCGGATTAATTTTAGGATTTGCAGCTGTTCGCTTTCGCGTTGAAGGTAACCCTGTAGTGGAGCAAATCGATACCATTTTGCCACAAACACAGTGTGGTCAATGTGGTTATCCTGGTTGTCGCCCTTATGCAGAAGCCATTGCCAATGGCGATGAAATAAACAAGTGCCCACCCGGTGGTGATGCGACAGTTAAAAAGTTAGCCGATTTGATGGGTGTTGAGGCTAAACCTCTAGCCGGCGGCGAACAAGCAGAGCCAGTTAAAACGGTGGCCTACATTCGCGAAGATGAATGTATTGGTTGTACCAAATGTATTCAAGCCTGCCCTGTTGATGCCATTGTTGGTGCAACCCGTCAAATGCACACCGTTCTAATTGACGAATGTACAGGCTGCGATTTGTGCGTTGAACCTTGTCCGGTCGATTGTATTGACATGCTACCCGTTGCACCAACAAAACAAACTTGGAAATGGCAACTAGACGCTATTCCTGTTACCCAAATAGATTAGAGGTTTGAGTGGAAAAGTTACTTGAACAAATAAAAAAAGGCACCGTTTGGGCATTTCCTGGCGGCGTACATCCTCCGCAGCAAAAGTCATTATCTAATAATACGCCTATTGCGCGCCTTCCTTTGCCTGAAAAACTCGTTCTGCCTTTAAAGCAGCATATAGGCGCTAGCGGCAAGTTAATTGTAGAAAAAAGCCAGCACGTATTAAAAGGTCAACCATTAACTAAGCCTTCTGCTAACTGGTCGGTACCTGTGCATGCACCTACATCAGGCACTATTATTGATATTACGCCTATGCCATCAGCACACCCTTCTGCTTTGCCTGAATTAAGCATTATTATTGAACCCGATGGCAAAGATACCTGGTGTGAATTATCGCCTTTAGCAAACCCAGCCAATGCATCACACGATGAACTCGTTGATGTTATTCATAATGCGGGGATCTCTGGCATGGGCGGCGCAGGCTTCCCAACCTATGTAAAAGCTGATATTAAACAACCTATTGAATTTTTGATTGTTAATGCGGTTGAGTGTGAACCTTATATCACGGCTGACGATACTTTAATGCGCGAGCACGCCGCTGAAATAGTCAAAGGTATTGAGCTAATGCAGCAGCTACTCAATCCGACGCTGTGTATTATTGGTATTGAAGATAATAAGCCTGAGGCTATCACAGCCATGACAGAAGCGGCGAAGCATAACGAGCATATTTTAATACAAACCGTGCCTACTGCTTATCCCTCTGGCGGTGAAAAACAGCTAATAAAGCTACTGACTAATCGTGAAGTTCCTAATGGTGGCATTCCTGCTGATATCGGTATTTTAGTACATAACACAGGTACCTTGTACGCCATTGCGCAAGCCGTATACGAAGGCAAACCATTAATAGAGCGCGTAGTTACAGTAACGGGTAATACTATTCATAAGCCCGGTAATGTATGGGCGCTATTAGGTACTGAGATAAAACACTTACTGGATTGCCAAGGGTTTTCACCCGTACCACAACAGCGCGTCGTTATGGGCGGCCCTATGATGGGCTTTACCTTACCCACGGTTCGTATTGGCGTTGTTAAAACAACAAACTGTATACTTGCTCCAGATCATAAAGAATTAGCAGAGCCAGGCCCAGAAAAAGCCTGTATTCGCTGCAGTGCCTGTGCCGATGCGTGCCCTGCCTCGTTATTGCCACAACAATTACAATGGTTTGCTAAATCAAAAGAATACGACAAACTCCAAGAGCATAACTTATTTGATTGTATTGAATGTGGCGCGTGTGCCTATGTTTGCCCAAGTGAAATACCACTCGTTCAGTACTACCGCGTTGCAAAAGTTGAGATTAAAGAGCAAATTGCCGAGAAGATAAAATCAGATCGCGCTAAAGAACGCTTTGATGCACGTAAAGCGCGTTTAGAGCAAGAACAAGCTGAGCGAAAAAATCGCCACAAACGTAAGCCTGTAGCTAAATCTACCGAAGAACAGCAAAAAGTAGCCGATGCCCTTGCCCGCGTTAAAGATAAAACCAGCGATGGTGACAATAAATCAGCTGTAGCAGCGGCAATTGCGCGTGCTAAAGCTAAAAAGCAAGGTGGCGAACTTGAGCCAGATAACAGTGAAGTTGCAAAAGAACGCGCTGCCCGTAAAGAGCAAGCTCGCCTTTATAAAGAGCAAAAAGCACAAAGTAATGGTGATGACGAAGCTGTAGATGACAAAAAGTCAGCAGTTGCAGCCGCTATTGCCCGCGCTAAAGCCAAAAAGGCAGCACAAGCTAATGAGCAAACAGCAAGCGATGACACTGCAAGTGAATCACCCGTCGCTGCCGATGATAAAAAAGCTGCCGTCGCTGCCGCTATTGCTCGTGCTAAAGCCAAAAAGGCAGCACAAGCTAATGAGCAGGCAGCAAGTGATGACACTGCAAATGAATCACCCGTCGCTGCCGATGATAAAAAAGCCGCCGTCGCTGCCGCTATTGCCCGCGCTAAAGCTAAAAAGGCAGCGCAAGCTGCTGAGCAAACACCAAACGATAGCACAACAAGTGAATCTCCAGTTGCTGCCGATGATAAAAAAGCTGCCGTCGCTGCAGCCATTGCCCGTGCTAAAGCCAAAAAAGCAGCGCAAGCTGCTGAGCAAACACCAAACGATGACATAGCAAGTGAATCACCTGTCGCCGCCGATGATAAAAAAGCTGCCGTCGCTGCAGCCATTGCCCGCGCAAAAGCCAAAAAAGCAGCGCAAGCTGATGAATTAGCAAATCAAAGTGAAAACACTGAGCCACAAAGCAACGATGAACCTTCAGAAGCTTCACAGCAAACAGCTCAAGAAAAAAAGAAAGCCGCCGTAGCCGCCGCGATTGCTCGCGCTAAAGCTAAAAAGCAACAAAAAGAAGGAAATGATCAGTCATGAAACTAACCATGGCCAGTTCACCCCACAATCATAGTCACAAATCTGTGACACGGTTAATGTTAACTGTAATTGCGGCTTGTATTCCTGGTGTTATTGCGCAAGTTGTATTTTTTGGCACCGGTGTCCTTATCCAATTATTATTGGCGTTAGTGTGTGTAAGCGCATTTGAAGCAGCCGTTATGTTAATGCGTAAGCGCCCTATTTGGCCTGCATTAAGTGATGGCAGTGCATGGCTTACCGGTGTGTTATTAGCAATAAGTATTCCGCCCTTAGCGCCTTGGTGGATTATTGTTATAGGGTGTTTGTTTGCCATAGTTATTGTTAAACAACTATATGGTGGTTTAGGTTTTAATTTATTTAACCCTGCAATGGCAGCCTATGTGCTTTTATTAGTGTCGTTCCCTGTGCAAATGACTGCTTGGTTACCCGTTACAGAATTACTTAATACGGGTATTACTTTCAGCCAGCAGTTAAGCTTAATCTTTAGCGACTTTACCACGTTAGGATACAGCTTAGATCAGCTCCGAGTAGGAATAGACGGCAGCACAATGGCTACCCCACTTGATACCTTAAAAACAGATATTGCTCACGGACTAACGGTGACAGAGAGCATGCAAAAGAGCGTATTTAATGAGTGGACTGGCCTAGGTTGGGGATGGGTTAACTTAGCCTTCTTACTCGGCGGCCTTTACCTGTTAAAAACAAAAGTAATTAACTGGCATATACCAGTGAGTTTTATTGCAAGCTTAAGCTTATGCGCAGCAATTGGTTATATTGCCTCGCCAGGTACAGAGCCGGGTGTAGTGTTTCACTTGTTTAGTGGTGCGACTATGCTGGGGGCCTTTTTTATCGCCACCGATCCTGTATCAGCTGCAACCACTAATCGAGGTCGCCTTATTTATGGTGCAGCAATTGGTTTAATTGTGTATTTAATTCGCACCTTTGGTGGTTTTCCTGATGCAGTTGCATTTGGGGTGTTGCTAATAAACATAGCGGTACCGCTAATCGATTACTATACACAACCAAGAACCTATGGCCATGGAGCAGTAAAATGATTATTTCTTCAATGGTAAAAAATGGCGCAATATTGTGTGGGTTTGCGTTACTAACAACGGGACTCGTTGCCACAATTAATACACTTACCGCTGATAAAATTGCAGAGCAAGAGCAGTTGCAGTTAACTAATCAGCTTCAAGAAGTATTGCCGCATTCCAAATACAGCAATGAGCTATCGCAAGATTGTGTAATTATATCTGATCCATTACTAGGGCCATACGATAACCAAGTTATTTATCGTGCCCGAAAAGATAACGAACCTATGGCATTAGTCATTCGTCATGTCACCCCTAGCGGCTACAGTGGTGATATAAACTTACTCAGTGCAGTATATCGCGATGGTACCATTGCGGGTGTAAGGGTAACCAAACATGAAGAAACGCCAGGTTTAGGTGATAAAGTTGAAGTAAAAAAATCAGACTGGATCACCACATTTAATACAAAAACAGTACAAAGCGAAAGCGACGATCGTTGGGCCGTTAAAAAAGACGGCGGCCAGTTTGATCAGTTTACTGGCGCTACAATTACACCTCGTGCCGTTGTAGGCTCAGTCAAAAACGCGGTACTTTATGCACAAGATAACTTTGATGCTCTGTTCACAGCAGCAAACGCATGCCCAGAGGTAACGCCATGAGCGAATTAAAAACCCTTTACAAAGAAGGCTTATGGGGAAATAACCCCGCCTTGGTACAGTTATTAGGTTTATGCCCTTTACTCGCTGTTACCTCTACAATTACTAATGCGCTAGGTTTAGGCTTAGCAACCTTATTGGTATTAGTGGGCTCTAATATTACTGTATCAATAGTGCGTAACTGGGTACCTAAAGATATTAGAATACCTGTGTTTGTGATGATCATTGCCGGTTTTGTAACAATTGTGCAGCTGTTAATGAACGCTTACACTTTTGGCCTTTACCAATCTTTAGGGATTTTCATTCCGTTAATTGTAACCAACTGCGCCATTATTGGCCGTGCAGAAGCGTTTGCCTCAAAAAATCCAGTGCACTTATCCGCCTTTGATGGCTTGATGATGGGCTTAGGCTTTATGTTGGTTCTGGTTGTACTTGGCGCTATGCGAGAGCTGGTTGGACAAGGCACATTATTTGATGGTGCCGATTTATTACTCGGGCCTTGGGCTGCTATATTGCGCATTGAAGTGTTTAGCTTTGATAGCCAGTTTTTACTGGCCATTTTACCACCGGGCGCATTCTTAGGGCTTGGTCTGCTGATTGCCGCTAAAAATGTAATTGATGCACAAATAAAATCAAAACAAGTCGCACCGCCAGAAGCTGAAAAAGGCCCTCGAGCGCGTGTTACTAGCTTAACTTAAGGGGAAAGCGCATTAACTTAATAAAAGCTAATGCGTTTTAAGTTATATGAATAAAGAAAAACGTCACCAAATACTTACTCGCTTACGCGATGACAATCCACATCCTGAAACGGAGCTTGAATATTCAAGCCCATTTGAGTTGTTAGTTGCCGTAACGCTCTCAGCACAAGCCACCGATGTTGGGGTAAATAAAGCCACTCGTAAATTATTTCCGGTTGCTAATACGCCACAAGCCATTTTAGATATTGGCCACGACACACTACGTGATTACATAAAAACCATCGGCTTATTTAATTCAAAAGCAGCCAATGTATATAAAATGTGCCAAATATTGGTAGATCAGCATAACGGTGAAGTGCCAGAGAATCGTGAAGCTCTAGAAGCCCTCCCAGGCGTAGGTCGTAAAACTGCTAACGTAGTATTAAATACAGCCTTCGGCTGGCCGACAATCGCTGTAGATACGCACATATTCCGTGTTTCTAACCGTACTAAACTTGCCATGGGTAAAGACGTGGTTGCGGTTGAACAAAAACTCGAAAAAGTGATCCCCAAAGAATTTAAAGTCGATGTACATCACTGGCTCATTTTGCATGGTCGCTATACCTGTGTTGCCAGAAAACCTAAATGTGGCAGCTGTATTATTGAAGATTTGTGTGAGTTTAAAGAGAAAACAGAGTAATTAAAGCCTGCTTTGTGCCATGAGCAGACAGTGGTAACGCCTCGTTAAGAGGCAATAAAATAGTTGGCTAAAATTAAGCGACGAAGGAGCAAAAGCCAACTGTTTTTTGTCCTTTTAAACGACTTGTTATACGAATTTACCACTCAATTCAATAAGATAATCAGCAAAGCCATCTCTATCTTCTTCAAGACACAAGCCCATCTCATCTAAAAAGGTTACTATTTTTTCTTTGCTGCCTAGTTTTGCAGCTAGGATATGGTAAAGGTAGAAAATAGATATACCTTTACTCGCGGTATCACCCTCTGCATTAATATCATTAGCTCTAAGAAAAATATTTTTTTCATTCTCATTAATAGTTAAAATGAGGTCTGATATTTTTGTAATATTAAAATACTGCAAATATTTGAGGTGTCGGCTAACAAATTCTGAATCTAGCTCTTTCAAATTAAATTTAGCTTGTTCAGCAACTTTTTGATCCAATTTATTTACAACGTCACTCTTATTTAAGAACTCTAAAATTGTGACTAAATCAATTTCCACTTCATCAGGTTTGGAGCTAATATTTTCTTCTACGTCATGTTGGTAGTTGGTTAACTCTTCTTTAATCTTAACAAAGCCTTCATCTGCTAATTCTAAAAGACTTGCTAATCTAGAAAATTGCCTTCTTACATGCTTAGGTACTTCAATTGTTGATTTGTATCCAATGTCATGCTCAATTTCAGCCCACGCGTGTTGCAGCACGGAGCGAATTTGAATTTCAACTTTTCTTCCGTTAAATCTTTGGTACTCTACCAACCGCTCTCTGTCTTGTGAAATTGAAACAACATAGTGCAATGATAAGTAGCCAAATCTATCAGGGTCTAAAGATGCTCTTTTATCGATAGAGTTTTTTGCATCGATAGCAAAATTATCTTCAATAATTTTAGCTATTTTATCCACCTCATCAGAATAATTTGAAATTATCCTGATTCCAACGATATCTGTAATGTCCTGTATAGAAGTATATTTATCTTTATTGGTTACTTTTCGAGAGAGGCTATTCCTGTCTTTAACCCTTGATGATACAGAATGAGGCACAATAGCTTCATTGCTTAATAGAGCCGAGATCAGAGCGACCATTGATTGAGCCATTTCTTCATTTAGAGAAAGTTGCTCATCATACTCATCAATGATTTTAGATAATGACACTGTAGTTCCTTATTCGTATAACAATTTAATAGTGCGCTCATCGCGCATATTTCTGACGACGCTACGCTCATTTTTCTGCATAATATAGTTTTAACAAATAAGCTAAGGTATTACTATCACTAAGTTTTCTAAAACTTTAAAAAAAGTTAAATAGAACAATATGCGCGCGTCGCTCATTTTCGTGAATATATGCGCAAAGCAGAGTTTGATCACCCAATTGACTTTTATATTATTCAATATCAATGACAGGTTTTCGCTCAAAGCAGTCTTGAAAAAGTAAGTATTTTCGTTCTACGTTCATTATATTTTGGCTGGCCGACAATCGCTGTAGATACGCACATATTCCGTGTATCAAACCGTACCAAGCTTGCTATGGGTAAAGATGTGGTTGCGGTTGAGCAAAAACTCGAAAAAGTGATCCCCAAAGAATTCAAAGTCGATGTACATCACTGGCTCATTTTACATGGGCGCTATACCTGCGTTGCCCGTAAACCAAAATGTGGCAGCTGTATTATTGAAGACTTGTGTGAGTTTAAAGATAAGACTGAGTAGATTTGAGTCAAGATCAAAGTTATACATGTTATACATGTTATACTCTGATCTTTTTTAGCATTGAAATATCAGTTTATTGAGCAAATAAATCTTTTAGCCGCAATATTCTAAAGTTAGTTTGAGCTATCCCCTTTTATCATCATATTTAAACGCTTTGTATTCCGATCCGCTCTTTAATCCACAAGAATGATTATGTGTATTCTTAAAAGTAATTGGAATCGTTTGGCCACAAGGAAGAACATTATAATTGGGTGGTAAATTTGGTCCACACTTTTGAACATCAAAGTGCAAGTGAGGGCCCCCACTTTGTCCGGTATTACCACTTAATCCTATAATATCTCCCGCTTTTACTTTATCTCCTTTTGATACAAAAGAACCATTTTCTGTAAGGTGGAAATATCTTGCTACTGAGCCATCATCATGTTGAATAAAAATATAATTTTCTTCCAAATCTTTATTATTTCCATCTTCAAAAACTTCTCGAACACTGACGACCTCCCCCTCTCTAGATGCAACTATCTTAGTACCAATAGGCATTACAAAATCTATTGCAAAAGTACCTACCCCATTATTCGAGGCGCGATAATGCTCTGTAGCAGCATAAACACTTCTTGTGGTGCCCACTTCGTATGGTAACAAATAGACTGAATTTTCTAGATCTGGAAATACAGTGCAATCGACCACCGGCTTAGAGCAAGCAACTAAAGAAATAGGAATTAATAAAGAACTTACAACAAATTTTTTCATCAATACTTTCCTCTATAAAATGTATTAGTCGCTTAAAGTACAACAAAGGTTTAAAGGTGTTAAAAATTAAACTACCAATCTGAGAAAAAGCAGATACCAAACAAAATTAGTTTTCAATCTACTTTAATTACCTTTTGCCTGGCCCACAATCGCCGAAGACACCCATATCTTCCGCGTTTCTAATCGCACCAAGTTTGCCATGGGTAAAGACGTGGTCGCGGTTGAGCAACAACTCGAAAAAGTGATCCCCAAAGAATTTAAAGTCGATGTACTCCACTTGCTCATTATTCAAGGCCGTTACATGAGCACCGCCCGCAAGGTTAAATAGCGAACCACTAAAGTTGGTCAGAATCCCGTTACAGGCTCAAATTGCCTAGATATCTAAGCAAATCCATGCGCCTCACTTCATTTATGAGCACTAACCTCTGTATAAGAAAGGCACTAATTTTTGGCTTCTAACGTCGGCTATACTAAAAGTCGACGTTAGAAATCTGTGCTCTTTTTTAGTAAAAATATCATGCTACGTTTAATCAATAGTAACGGCTAATACCATGTTGATAATTTTGCGAAATAAACTAAATGAAATAAACTAAAATAGAACGACTATCTATCCCTTGTTTTATTCACTCTAAACTTGAACAATTATTTAATCAATTTGTTATTATTTATCAAAAATTGTGTAACTGTATCAGCAAATTCTTCAGGTTGTTCTACCCATGTCCAATGCCCCGTTTGCTCTAAAAATTTAAGTGTTGCTGTTCCTTCTGGTAGCATTTTATAAAATCGATAAGCCATTGCTGGTGTAGTTTTCCAATCTTTACGTCCGTTAATAATTAAGGTTGGAATAGGAAAGTCTTTGAACATTTCTTCTTTAATAATAACGTCTTTTAAAGTGCCAGTAATTTTTACTTCTGGGTCTAAACCAGCCATATCAAAATATACCTTGATATTTGAACCATCTCTTTTATCTCTTGAGCGGTATTTTCTTAATTTTGAGCGTTTTTCTGGGTCGTACCAATCAGACATATTACCGATGGCTCTGTTGTAAAAGGCTTTCATATACTCATGACTGCTTGTTAATGCGCCTTTTGCTCTAATCTCCTCTAGTTTCTCCCACTGTTGTGGAAAAAAAGTTTTTCTTAAGTACTTGGCGGCATCAACATTCATCTGTTGACTTAGTCCGTCAGCAGATGCGCTTAACATGATCAACTTCGCTACTCTGTTCGGGTAAGTTAATGCATATTGCACCGCTGGGATACCACCATATGAATGACCAGCTAGTACGAGTTCCGGTACATTCAAATGTTGGCGTAACGTTTCTATATCTTCAACAGTGATAGATGGTGAGAACTTATCTTGAATCTCTCTTGTCGCTCTGCCTACACCAGTTTCATCAAAATATATAATTTGATACCCGTGTGGTTTTAAAAAGTCTAATGCTCCCCAAAATATGGTGCGAGAAGCACCGGGACCACCATTAATCATAACAATGGGAGTGCCTTCACCGTCTGCTTCATAGTAAATATGACCAAATTTACTTTTAACGAAGTTACCTTGACCGTAAGGTTTAGGTAAAGAGGTGTCGGACGCATTGGCTACCAGAACATTAATATGAAGTAAAAATAACAATGAGACAATAAATGCTTTTAACATAAGTAATTCCTTTGAATAAATAATTTAAACAGTTGAATTGATTAATCTAATTTTTGGTTAATCAATTCAATTGAGTAAGTTTGATCTTTACCCGTATTAACTTCAAAGTGGGTACCCTTATCGTCAAACTCAGTAATACCCACTTTATTTACCATCAATAGTCGCTGACCTTGTTCAGTGCTATAGAAAAAGACGGGCCATTGTTTAATGGCGGCTTTGTTTACGTTAAATGTGTTTAACCAACGCGAGTAATCAGTCATGCTATCCGTTAACAGGCATTTGTTTTCTTGGCAGCTTGCCGTACCTGTTAGGCTCGTACCGTTATTATTAATGTGATATTCAATGCTAGTTAATGTTTTAGGCTTGACGCTATCAATATAAAGGCCTGCTAACGCAAACACTAATTTATCAATTGAGGAAATCCAGCTACTATTGGATAAAAAGGCAATACTTAAATCATGCTCGGGATATATTGCTAGCATTGAGCGAGCTCCTGGTGTAGCTCCAGCATGATGATAAACTTTACGCCCATGTAAATCTTTAGCTATACGCCAACCAAAACCAACGTCAAAGTTTCGACTTGTTACGGGGTTTCCGTCTTGAGTTGTTGTTGGCGTAAACAGTAGTTGCTGGTAAGGTTTTTGAGTCTTTGCTTTTTTTAAGACTTCTCCCCCAAAAAAGGCTAAATCACTTGCCGATGCATAAAGCCCTGCACCAAAAACGCTATACGACTTTTCGCCAAACGCAATTTCACTTCCCCCCATTTTACTTAGTTCATAAAGCCTTGAACTGCGTTCATGAAGGTCGTTGATATTCTCTATCGCTGGTGTTTCGTTGCCTGACCAACGGGTAATAAAATTTTCAACACTCACTGTTAATGGTTGTTTGGTTATTTTCTCGTATAAAGCGCCAGCTAACGTATAGCCATGTGTAGAATAAAGATATTTAGTACCGGGGCGAGATAATAAGTCTCGATCCTTGAGTGTATTAACTGCCTCAACAGCTGTATCGAAATGTGCGTCATAAATATCATAATCTTTTATTTGATAATGTGGCATTCCCGAAGTATGTGATAGTAATTGCCTTACTGTGATGCTGTGATATTTTTTATTGAGTTCAGGATAATACTGTCCAATGCTGACATCAGGGTTTAGCTGATCATTATTGACTAATTCAGCTAACATGGTGGCGCCTATAACTTTTGACACACTGGCTAACCTGAACGTGGTATTAGGCTTGGCGGGTAGTTCATTTTTTATATCAGAAAAACCAGTGGCAACAGACGCAACAAGTTTATCTTTATACACCACAGCCACTGAAAACCCGGGAACTCCAGTAACTTCATTCAAGCTAGTGAGCAGTTTTGTTAACTGCCATTCATAGCTTTGTTTATTATAGTGCTGAACTTCATCGTGATTTTTTGCTGTAGATTTTGGCATATTAATAATACATGCCAGTAAAATAAATAATGGTATTTTCATATCATGCTCCTTTTTTTTCATTGAGCATGAGTTGTTAAAAAAGCGCGAGTTAATAAAGGTTATGAATGGTTATGCTGGGTTAGCAAGCGCCTTTAACACTGACCAGATAGGGTCTTTAGCATATTCACGTTGCTGTTTATTTAAATACAATTTCCCAGATGACATTAACGATTCAATGCCATTCAATTGTGATTGTAATGCTTGAAGTAACGATGACGTTGATGACATAGAAAACGAACTAGTCCGTAATATTGTTGCGGTAGTTGGCTCTACTATGCTTAGCTTTATTGTCGTGTTGTTGTTTACTTCTATCACTTCAAAATAACTAATTAATGCAAGCCGATCTTTTCTTGCTTGTAATGGTAAGACTAACTCTTTTCGTTGCTTTGATAATATGAGTTGAAGACGCTGTTCTTCATTTGCTTGGCTAAGCAAATCATTCCATGTTTGATAAATACTTAACGCATTCTCAGGCATTTCATTAAGGGGGGTATTACTCCATAGCGCAATCCGATTGTTACTTGTCGCTTTGTCATTATTCGTTGATTGAGTCACGTATATTAATATGATTATTGTCATTAACAGCGCCACAAACGTTATACCGAACACTTTTTTGTTTAACCGAGGAATTTTATCTGTGTGTACGTTGGGTGTCGGTTCAGGAACAAACGTTTGATCGATTGGCATGACCTCTCGCTCAATTAGTAATCGGTACCCTTCCCCCCTTACCGTTTGAATTGAAAGGCCTTTTATTGTTGATTGCTCTAGTGACTTTCGTAAAACAAATACTCGCTGTTTTAAAGTGTCAGGACTAATAACAGTGTTAGGCCAAACACTTGTCATGAGCGTTTTATTTGATACAACGAGTTCTGGTGTTTGTGCCAGCGTGAACAGTAATTTAAAACTTAACGGATTTAAAGTCACTGATTGATTATCTTTAGTGACAACATATTTTATTTCGTCAAATTTTATCGTTTTACTCTCTGTCATGAGGGTTAATTCATCCTAAAATAACTCATATTATATGTTTCACTAAAATTGTATCAGCTCATCATCAGTGATGAATACAGTTAGGGTTAGCAATCCTGTTTTTTAGTCGAAACTTTTTTATCTTTAATTCATTAAGGTTTAATATTTCAATTGCTATAAACTTCTTATACCGAATTTGTTATAAATCGGTTAGATTTAAGTACAAGTAAGAATTTCAACCATCTACATAGCCACCTTTTGGCTGGCCTACTATAGCCGTGGATATCCATATATTTAGAATATCGAACCGTTCAAAATTGGCCACTGGTAAAATGTCTATTTTGTGCAAATGCTGTTAAAAATAGTCCCTGCCGAATTAAAAGTGGACGTTCATCATTGGCTTATTCTGCACGGTCGTTATGCTTGTGTAGCCTGTAAACCTATATGTGGTGCGTGCATCATTGAAAACTTGTGTGAGTATAAAGCTGAGACAGAATAATCTTTGTTTTCTACTTTAAACTTTAGATTCATTCACTCTAGACATATTTTGCTTATTTTCACGCTTCAATTTTCGGTACGCAGATGGACTATAACCCACTAATTTTTTAAACGCAGTATTGAATGTCGATTTTGAATTAAATCCGGCATCGAAGGCAATATTCGTAATTAATTTATCACTATTATCTAAAGCCTTTTTGGCTTCTTCGACTCGAAAACCATTAATAAATTGAAAAAATTTGGTGTTTAAAAATTGAGAGAGTGTTTCTGAAATATGGTTTTCAGTTTCAGATATGCATTCAGATAGATTTTTTAGCGATAAGTCATCTTGCAAAAACAGCTTATCTTTTTTCATTGCATGTTCAAGCTTTGACGCTATAAATTGCATTTTTTCAGTACTAAGTAATGCAGCTCTTGTTTGACTTTGAGACGGCTGACTAGTGTGAGGTATCCCTTTTTCAGAGTCAGTAAGAACTTTTTGGCTTAAAGCCTTATGGATAAAAATAGCCAAAGCTATAACCTCCAATATTGGCAGCACAACACCAGAGCCATACCAGTGTATACCCAAGGCACCGAGTGAAAACTCAATGGCATACAATAACCATGTAGCCCCCCATATAAACAATATGGGCCTAAACCACACCAATGAACTATGCTCTATTTCAGAAAAGCGCTCCATCAATTGTCGACGATGAACGTTATGAAGCTTTAAGGCTGCCACTAAATAAAAAAGCGTATAAAAAATAAAAACTGACGTAGTGAATAAACAGGTAAATACTGCAATTTTCCAAAGGTCAGGATCTCTCGTTGAAGGAGTGGCCAGCGCGAGCTTCTCTGCTGGAGTGATCATAAATATAAAAGGGACCATACCTAATAAAACAATAATAGGACCAGAGAGCGCTAATGTTTTAAGGCTTTTATTGGCGACTTTATCAGCTGACATAGAGGCATGTGCATAATAATATAGAGCAGGCCCAAGTAATACACGAAGCGGAAACTGAAGACCTGCTATACCCGGAGCATAAATATATGCGCCAGAATGAATAAATAGCTCCCCCGCTAAATGCACCATTAATAACAACAGTAAACCTTTCAGAAAAACATTTTGCTTTTGCTTTGGCCTTTTAAGAACATCAAGCAAAGCAATAAGTGTCATTCCTATCATGCTAGAATATAATATTGTCGGTAAAAGGTTAACCATCGAACTTACCTAAGATAAAAGATTTATAATTTCTTTTAATTATAAATCTAAACTCTAACTAACACTACCTATTGTCAACTAAGTAGATTTATACTCACTAGCCTCTCCAGTAATTATTTGTGTCATTAGCTAAGCTAATTCGTAATAAATAATAGGTGAAGTTAAGTACTTTTATTTCGATAAATAACTTCTGTGCTCTCCTAATTTCTTTATCTACTAATGTTGGGTCCATAGGAAAAAATAATACCCACCTTAATTAAATTGAAAATATACTATTTTTTCGGACTATTTTCTAAATTAAAGCCTTTAACAAATAACCAAAATGGTAGTAACAACTCAAATAAAGCCCCTGGAAGGTATAACCATTGTCCGCCCAAATTCATCCCAAAAAAACCAAAAAGTATTTTTAGCAATAAAGCAAAATAGCCAATCATTCCTAACACCGAAAATCCACGCGGTACAAGTCGGTATTGATAAAAGTTTGCGCATAGAACAAAGCCACATATTGCCAAAGGGATCATGCCCATTTGAAAGTCATAATAGCGCTCAGCTCTAAGAACAGTCGCCATAGTGTGCAAGTAATCAACATTACTAACGGTCGTTTCAACGAGCTCCTTACTTATCCTCATCATTGACAATAGAGCGACAGCACCTATTAGTAACATAACTGCTTCAACAAGCCTAAATGCTACATAGCAAACTGCAATACGCTCACTATATTGTTTGATAATGGGGTAAATAATTATTGCCATCCCCACAACAGCCGCTGAATTTATGAACTCTAATAGCACTGCCGTGGTTACCGTAAGCTTATTAGCAAAAAGTTGCTCAAGGTAGTCCGGTGAACTAACCAACTCCGCAATGAGTGAACTAGCCGTCATGTATGAGAATGATGAAATTAGCCATAATACGCCCACTAAACGAGCAGCGGTTAAACTAGACATAATGTGTTTCCTTAAAGTTATAAATATTCAAAGTTATTTCTTACCTTTTTTTGGTTTTTAACATTGATTATCGTTTTATAGTTAGGTTGGGCAATTTAGCCATTTAGGCGCGCGTTGACGACCAAATGGGCCTATTCGAACGTATTATTTATTAAAATTGTTTTTTATTACTTCCTGTAGGTCATTATTATTTAGCCTTTTCAATACTCTATATAAACCGCTACACAACTATTGATGATATATATTTCAATATAGTTAATAAGTAATTGTGAGATGACTAGAATGAAGCACTCTTTGATATAAACTTAGGTCTAATCCAACTAACTATATCTCTCATTTATCAGCACTATCTTTTAGTTGTGCCGACAATCAATGTAAAAAAGTGACCCCAAAATAGTTCAAAGTGATTGTACACGACAGGCTCATTTTACATGGCCGCTACGTGTGTACTGCACGAAAGCCCAAATGTGGCAGCTGTATTATTGAAGATTTATGTGAGTTTAAAGATAAGACTGAATAGCTCCCACCTGTTAAGGTACGAAAGCGGACGTTAGCTTTGGCTTACCCAGTGTCAAGTTGCGACATAGCTGGCTTAAGTTGTGTCGATTTCCCCCCAAAAAAAGAACTGATAGGTAGCAAACTGATCTTTTAAATAAATTAACCACAAGATGTGCCTAGTAAACTTATAACGATTCACTCACTTCTTTTAGCAGCTAAGTGTGCTCGTTGAATGGCTCAGGGGTTATGCTGGCGTAGTAACTGTCTTCAGTAAATTAATGTTACATCTATATTCTTGCAGGGGGTTATGAAGCAACCCCACTCTTGAACGATAAAAAAGCTAAATGTGCTGCCTTACCTGAACTGTAATTATCTAGATGACTCATCTTGTAACCTGCGTACAATAAACCTTCAAAAAAATAAAAAACCCAATCAACACAGAAGTGCTTACTTAATAACCCCTCATCTTTCGCAAGTTTTATCAATTCTCGTATCTCGTTATCTTGCTGTTGCATACGAACTTGAAGCTTTTCACTTTTCTGAAACATCTTCTCGAACTTTTGCAAAAAAGCGAATTCCTCGTATAACGGCAAAGTATTTTCGAATACAAGCCTAATAGCATCCAATGAGTCTTTAGCTTTATTTTCAACGGACATATTTACTTCGTCAAAGCGGTCTAAACAATATAACGCAATCTCTTCTTGAAGCGCTTCCTTATGCTTAAATTGGCGGTACACCGTTGCTCTACCAACTTCAGCCCTTTTAGCCACGTCAACTAGCGTTGAATCCTCATTTTGAATAAACAGTTTTAACCCCGATTGAATAATTTTTTTTCTCGAATTATTTGTTCTTGCATCCATTTTATGAGACAGCCTTGTATCATCTATTAAGTTCCATTATGATACAGCAATGTCTCAAAAGTTAAAAATGAATTCTGTGGAGCAAGAGAGTGAATAGACTAATCGGTATTGACTTTGCAAGAGCGTTAGCGCTCTTTGGTATGGTTATTGTCAACTTTAAGTTAGCCATGAACGCCGATAATGGCACACCACAATTAATAGAGTTTGCGGCTCTATTCGAAGGTCGGGCTTCGGCTTTGTTTGTTATATTAGCGGGTATAGGTATTGCGTTTTTAACTAAAAAATGTGTTACCAGTGGATCACTTGAACACATCAAGCAAGTAAGAACCTCTTTGATAAAAAGGTCTGTTTTACTACTTTTGATTGGCTTGGCTTTTACACCTATTTGGGAAGCCGACATCTTGAAATTCTATGCATTCTATTTTTTGATAGCTGCATTATTATTTACTCTTAGCAGCAAGAAACTGCTCAGTGCATCTATCGGTTTTGTTTTTGCATTTCCATTAATGTGGCTATTCTTTGATTACGAAAAAGGATGGGATTGGCTTGAGCTTAGTTATTCTGGTTTTTGGACAACTGAAGGAGTGATTAGACACCTTTTCTTTAATGGTTATCACCCAGTTTTACCATGGTGTGGTTTCTTGCTATTTGGCATATGGTTGGGTAAACAAGATTTATCCAATACTAATGTAAGGAAGTCTTTGTTTACATGGTCTTTAAGTATTTTACTTATTGTAGAAGCAAGCTTCTATATGCTGAGAATGTGGGCAGGAGATGACCCGTCTATTGGCATGTCAAAAGATGAAATTGAGTTTTTGTTAACCACGTCAATAATACCGCCGTTGCCACAATATATGTTTTCAGCTGCAAGCTCTGCCGTTCTTGTTTTGCTGGTTTCTCTAAAACTAGCAAGTGTATTTCCTACCAACCGGTTAATTGAGTGGCTAAGCAAAACTGGGCAGTTAACGTTAACTCTGTATGTAGCACATGTCATTATTGGCATGGGAATTCTTGAGGCAACTGGCTTACTCGTTAATCAAACCATAGACTTGTCAATATTTTCCGCATTGGTTTTTTGCATAATTAGCATAATTTCCAGTGTGTTTTGGCTCAAGTATTTTAAACACGGGCCTTTAGAATGGATTTTTAAAAAATGCACTTAGTAGGCCAAAACATTGTTTTAAAAAACTAAAACTATTGAGGCTGTTAGCTGACTGTTAGCTGTTTAATTAGGGTAAATAATGCTATGTCGATAGTAACAGTCAGGAAGTTAATAAAAGCATCCTATAGGTATTACCTTTTGCATCTACTTTTATTATCTTTCGGCTGGCCGACTCAAACCTTGATAAGTTTGCTATGGGTAAGAACCTTATTGAAGTAGAAAAGAAGCTCGAAAAAGTAGTGCCTAAAGAGTTTAAAGATAAAGTAGAATAGATCCGTAAATAAAAAACGTTCATTTAGCACGATTGTTAATAATAAACCTCAATTATCAGGCTTATAAGAATAAGCTCAATGATTAATTCGTATTCCAGTGTTACTTTTTTGTTTATTCAAAGTAGGTGTCTAACTTTGGCACCTTTCATTTTTCATACCTTGTAAATCAATTCAAATAAAATCTGTTTATTCGTGATTTGCCGTAATTATTGGAACATTTCCAAAGTATTAATTTCACAAGTCTTAATTCATTAGTTATGCTACTGAGCATAATAAAATTATAGTGCGACCCTCTATGTTACCCTTACTTCGTATATTACTGATTGAGCAAGACCCTAGCACCTTAAAAGAACTTTCGACGAATCTGTCAAAAGTTATCCCTAATTTTGAGCGAAACGATATTCATATCGATATTATTGAGTACCTTGAACTTGAACAAGCACTGGAGGGTGTAAAGGAAGATGGTGATATTCAGGCCGTTGTACTTAGTTGGGATGTGCAAAATAAGGTTGGTGAACGCACTTATAGTCGTTTTATAGAGCAGCTAAAGGGGATCCGTCTTGAATTACCTGTGTATGTTATTGGAGACGACACAGAGGGGCTAGAAATTGTTAATGAGTCGGAGGAGATTGAGTCATTCTTCTTTAAAGATGAAGTAATCTCAGACCCTGAAGCAATTTTAGGTTATATGATCAATGACTTTGATGATCGCTCAGAAACGCCTTTTTGGACAGCGTACCGCCGTTATGTTGGCGAGTCGAACGATTCATGGCACACACCTGGGCACAGCGGTGGTTCAAGCTTTAGAAATTCTCCCTATATTAAAGATTTTTATCAGTTTTATGGCCGTAATGTGTTTGTGGGTGACTTGTCGGTGTCAGTCGATTCGTTAGGCTCATTATCAGATAGCACCAATACCATTGGCCGTGCCCAAGAGTCAGCTGCCGCTACGTTTGAGGTGAAGCACACTTACTTCGTCACTAATGGGTCATCCACTTCAAATAAAATCATCTTGCAGACACTGCTTCGCAAAGGCGATAAAGTGATTATTGACCGTAATTGCCATAAATCTGTGCACTATGGCATTTTGCAATCAGCCAGTTTACCCATTTACTTGTCGAGTATTTTAAACCCTAAATATGGGATTTTTGCGCCACCGTCATTGGCTGATATAAAACAAACAATTGAGCAGAACAGCGATGCGAAATTGCTGGTTCTTACCGGTTGTACTTACGATGGCCTACTGAGTGACCTTAAACAGGTAGTCGAGTTTGCTCATCAACATGGTATTAAGGTGTTTATCGACGAAGCGTGGTTTGCTTACTCGCTATTTCATCCAAGTTTACGGTATTATTCTGCGATTCATGCTGGCGCTGATTATGTTACTCATTCAGCGCATAAAGTGGTATCGGCGTTTTCTCAGGCATCGTATATCCATGTAAACGATCCTGATTTTGATGCTGACTTCTTTCGCGAGATTTACAGTATTTATGCCAGTACATCGCCGAAATATCAGCTTATCGCTTCTCTTGATGTGTGCCAAAAACAATTGGAGATGGAAGGCTATAAGTTACTCAATGCCTTGTTAAATCATGTAGACGAATTTAAGCAACAGATGGCATCACTAAAGCAGATTAAAGTGCTTGGTAAACAAGAGTTTACGGAAATATTCCCGCACTTTAGTGATGATAACATGGGCCACGACCCGCTAAAAATTCTTATCGACATTAGCGAATTACCCTATTCATTAAAAGATATTCATAAGTATCTGCTGGATGAAATTGGCTTAGAAATAGAAAAATACACCCACAGTACTATTTTGGTGTTACTGACTCTTGGCGGCACGCGCTCGAAGATCATTCGCTTATACAATGCGTTAAAAAAACTCGATAGTGGCAAGGTAAAACTAGCCACATCGACACGACGTTCTCGCTTACCGGAGAATTTACCAGCTATAGACTTAGCCTGTATTCCAAGCGAAGCTTTTTATGGCGAGCGCGAATCGGTACCTATTAGCAAAAGTAACAACCGCATTTGCGCCGGTTTAGTTACGCCCTACCCGCCAGGAATTCCGCTTTTGGTTCCGGGGCAACATATTACACAAGAGCATATAGACTATCTGAAGGAGCTTGCAGGACAAGGGTTAACGATTCAGGGCAGTTTTGATGGCGAAATATATGTCCTTAAAGGTAAAGTTGAGAAGTAAAAATATCGCGTAATACAGTTTTATGATTAGGAATTGCTTATAATCGTACTTTACAGATTTCAAAGAATAAATTGAGGTAAATTTAAATGCGTTTACTACATACTATGTTACGGGTTGCTGATCTAGATAAATCAATTGCCTTTTACACTAATGTGCTAGGTATGAAAGAGTTACGTCGTGCAGATAATGAAGAGTATCGCTATACCCTTGCCTTCGTCGGCTACGGTGATGAAACTGATACAACAGTACTTGAACTGACCTATAACTGGGATACTGACAGCTACGATTTAGGTAATGCCTATGGCCATATAGCGATTGAATTTGATGATATTTATAAGGCCTGTGAGGATATCAAAGCAGCTGGCGGTAACGTTAGTCGTGAACCAGGTCCAGTAAAAGGTGGCAAAACGGAAATTGCATTTGTTAAAGACCCTGATGGATATGCAATTGAACTTATTCAGAAAAAATCATAAATAATCACGGGTAGTATTTTACCCATAAAAAAAGGTGCCTTGAGCACCTTTATCGTAATTGACTATCTTTACTGCCACGGCGATTAAACGCGTTAGCATTACTTGGTAGCCCTTCTAATTCCGCTTGGCATGAAATACAGTAGCGCACGCCTGGTAATGCTAACCTTCTTGCTTGTGGTATTCTCTCGTCACACTCATCACAAAGCTCAGCGCTCGCTCCTGAAATTAGGTTACTTCTTGCGTATTGCACTGCATCATTAACACTTGCATCTATTTGATCTTGAATTGCGCCATCTCGCGCCCATCCACTTGCCATAAATCCTCCTCATTTTTTGGAAGTTTTATGTAGATTAACAAGTAGAATATTTATAAGCCCTGAATAAAAAACACAGATACTTTTAATTAAGTCTTTTGAGGTTGAACAATACTTGAGTGAATATCGTGACTCTAGGCTTTGATAGACCTAAATATTTAATTTAGAGAGGTATTTTATAGACGAACGTAGGAAGTACTTGAACAGAAAGTTTTTTATCTTAATAACACATACCTACTTTAGAAAAAGTAAGTGGCGTCCCCAAGGGGATTCGAACCCCTGTTACCGCCGTGAAAGGGCGGTGTCCTAGGCCTCTAGACGATGGGGACGCAGAAATTGGTTTGCAAATCACTGATTTGCTATTTCTGCGTAAGATGAGCCGAGCCTGTGAGGCGAATGGCATTATCTTCTCAGAAACATTTTCTGTGTCACTAGGACAACTGAAAGTTTAGACTCGATTCAGACGAGTTACTTAATAACACTGCACTTCACTATTAGAAATAAGTAAGTGGCGTCCCCAAGGGGATTCGAACCCCTGTTACCGCCGTGAAAGGGCGGTGTCCTAGGCCTCTAGACGATGGGGACACTAAAAAGTGTCACTAGGACAACTGAAAGTTTAGACTCGATTCAGACGAGCTTTAATAACACTACCCTACTATATAATAGTAAGTGGCGTCCCCAAGGGGATTCGAACCCCTGTTACCGCCGTGAAAGGGCGGTGTCCTAGGCCTCTAGACGATGGGGACACTAAAAAGTGTCACTAGGACAACTGAAAGTTTAGACTCGATTCAGACGAGCTTTAATAACACTACCCTATTTTAGAAAAAATAAGTGGCGTCCCCAAGGGGATTCGAACCCCTGTTACCGCCGTGAAAGGGCGGTGTCCTAGGCCTCTAGACGATGGGGACACTAAAAAGTGTCACTAGGACAACTGAAAGTTTAGACTCGATTCAGACGAGCTTTAATAACACTACCCTACTATATAATAGTAAGTGGCGTCCCCAAGGGGATTCGAACCCCTGTTACCGCCGTGAAAGGGCGGTGTCCTAGGCCTCTAGACGATGGGGACACTAAAAAGTGTCACTAGGACAACTGAAAGTTTAGACTCGATTCAGACGAGCTTTAATAACACTACCCTACTATATAATAGTAAGTGGCGTCCCCAAGGGGATTCGAACCCCTGTTACCGCCGTGAAAGGGCGGTGTCCTAGGCCTCTAGACGATGGGGACACTAAAAAGTGTCACTAGGACAATTGATTAGTTAAACTCACATCCTGAGCTTTAAGGTAATGGCGTAATAGTACAAATAAAGACTCGAGCTTTATGTGTTACGCTATTTTCTCGGTAAAACCGCCTTTAACTAAAAGTTAAGTGGCGTCCCCAAGGGGATTCGAACCCCTGTTACCGCCGTGAAAGGGCGGTGTCCTAGGCCTCTAGACGATGGGGACACAGAAAACTGCTACCCTAGGACAAACACTAAAAATTGGTGGAGCTATGCGGGATCGAACCGCAGACCTCTTCGCTGCCAGCGAAGCGCTCTCCCAGCTGAGCTATAGCCCCAACTTATTCAATACGCTCGGTGATAACCACGTCGTGTATCGCTTAGTGCGGGGCGCATTCTATGCACCCCCCAAAATAAAGTCAACAGTTTTTTGTGCGACATTATTTAAATGGTTTAATTTTCAACAAACTGGCTATCATACATGCTAAAAAGTAGATTTTCATAGTATTAAGTAACCATGAGTTACGTTAAGTGTGCCACATTTGCGTTTGAGTTGAGAATAACGACTTTATAATACTAAAAGTACCTATTCAGATCGGACTCAAAAGGTATACATTTATATGCAAATTGAGTTACCACCGCTTTTTGCCTAAAACGGGCCTACTTCCATCATAACCTAGCTGGATTTTATTAAATGCTAATTGTAAAGCTTAACTATGCTAAGCGATAAACAACTTGCTAATTTGAGTGGTTTAAACAATTGAATAATATAGGCAGGATGATCTGAACTAGAAAGTTTAACTTTGATTTCTTGGTTGCAACCCTGGCTCGGTAAATCAATTACCACTAAATTGAATTAATTTTCATCCTTAAAAAGCAACAGAGCCCTATCAAGTGAATATGAATGTAGTTACATTAGCGCCCAGCCATGCATGCTTATTGTTCGTTTTATGTTACCTTGTTGATAAAGTGAACACTATTTGCATTGCATTGATTATAAAAGCTTCATTCAGCACATTTTTATCATTCAAGTGTTGACACATTTACAAGTCTATCTATAATAGCGCCCCACAACAACGCAGCAATGTGGTGTTATTTAGATGCGGGTGATTAGCTCAGTTGGGAGAGCATCGCCCTTACAAGGCGAGGGTCACTGGTTCAAGTCCAGTATCACCCACCACATTCTAATGTGTCGTATCTAAGTTCTATATGGGTAATTAGCTCAGTTAGAAATAATAGAGTGTCATCGTTATTTACAAATAACGGCGAGGTTCACTGGTTAAAGTCCAGTACTATTTATTTTAATAGTAGCGTTTTAATTTATATGTGGGTGATTAGCTCAGTTGGGAGAGCATCGCCCTTACAAGGCGAGGGTCACTGGTTCAAGTCCAGTATCACCCACCACATATAAATCTATTGTTATGTTAATAGTCATGTGTAAATTTGTAATATGGGTCGTTAGCTCAGTTGGGAGAGCATCGCCCTTACAAGGCGAGGGTCACTGGTTCAAGTCCAGTACGACCCACCATTCTTTGAATGGTGCATATTACAAAAATCTAAATCCTCCAGTACCACCTTCCATTTTTAGTATTCATTATCCTCAACTCTTTTAGTTCAGGTTCAGTATTAATTACCATTTAGAAATTCGTTACCAAGTAATTCTTCGGTTTCAAAAAATCAGTATTCCAATCACATACCAAAAATCTATCTTCCGAGTTTTATTATCTCCAAAATCATTTTGTTTAAACTTACTTTATTACGCGTGCTATTCATTTACTTTAAATGGGTTTTTAGCTCTTTTAAGATAAAAATATAAACCTTTAGAATTAATTTGCTTAATAAGCTCTCATCTTCGAGGCGAATCTTTAAATTACCTTGTAAGCGTCTAAACTGTTGATTATAGTCTGTGTTAAATTCAATTACGCTTAAGCCAATGTCTAAAAATATTTTCAATGAAGCAAAAATACTGATTGTAGAAGAGCAGCCACTTGCTCAAAGCTACATGAAACAGTCGCTCGAAAAAATTGGCTTTGGACATATGCGTTTTGCAGATCATGCTCTAGCGGCAAAAGAACAATGCTTACATGAAGAATTTGACTTGGTAATTTGCTCTTTTAATCTAAGCAAACGCCAAGATGGCTACCAGCTTTATGAAGAATTACGCGCTAAAGCATTAATAAAACACTCTACTGGGTTTATTTTTACATCTGCGGAAACGAGCGGAGAGTTAGTTCACAGTGTATTAGAACTTCAACCCGATGACTTTTTAGTAAAACCCTTCTCTGTACAAGAGTTAAGAGTGCGCATAGAGCGTATTCTCAAACGTAAAAGCGACTTAAAAGCTATATACACTTTAATTGATGACGATAACCAGTCTAAAGCATTGAAACAAATTAATGCCCAACTCGATAAAAGTAATAAATACAGCCCTATTCTACTTAGATTAAAAGGCAATATTTTACTGGCGCTAAAACAAAACCAAGAAGCGAAAGATTTTTTTAAGTCAGTTTTGAATATGCAAAAGTTTGCATGGGCAAAAGTAGGATTGGTAGAAGCCTTAATTGCTAACAATGAGCATATTTTAGCTCAACGCATGCTTAAAACAATGCTTGAACGAAATGAAACGCGTCTTATAGCCTTAGACTTATTAGGGCGTTTAGAAATAAAACTAAACCAATTTGATTTAGCCCAAGACTTTTTAAGCCAAGCGGCACACATTGCTCCACGTAATATAGACCGTCAAAAATCACTGAACAGCGTATCGCTCATTAATAGAGATTATGAAACCAGCTACTTAACTCAAAAAGATATTGCCACTTATGCTAAGTACTCTATGCATGATAGCCCAGACATTTATTTAAATGCTGCTCGTGCTGGGATTGATTTTGCATTGACCACAGATCAAACCGACCAAATAAACAGGATCTCTCGTCAAACAAATAAATATATTAATGAGTTAAAAACACAATTCCCAACCAGTAATGCGCAAACTCAAATCGATGTGCTCAATGCACGCCTTTATTATTTAAAAGATGAACATAAAAAAGCGAAACAGCTCATTGAGCAACTTGATGACAGCGATACTCAAATACGTTCAGTAGATGGTGCCCTAGACAAAGCAAAAGCACTGCATGAATTAGGTTTTCACCAAAAGGCGCAAGCGCTATTTAGTCAAATAATTGATCATTGCGAACGTCACCCAAGTAGAAGCGATGCTACTTACTTGCGTTATATACAGCAACAGCAAAGTGAAAGACGTGATATTAAAATGGGGCCGAAAGAGCTCAATAATCATGCTGTTAAGCAGTTTGAGCGCGGCCAATTAAATGTTGCCTTAGAGGCATTCAGCCAAGCATTTAGAGTCATGCCACACAATCCAAGTATTGCGCTTAATTTATTGCAATGTTTAGTGGATAAGTCAAAAAAACATGGTGACTCTTTCAATAGTCTGTTGGCCCAAAAGTGCTTTAAACTATTAAAAAAATCCCCCTTAGCAGAAGAGCAATCAGAGCGGTTCGATAAACTACTTCAGATTGCTAAAGAAATGAAACTAGAGATTAGTTAGAGCCTGTTTGGCATTAATGCTACGTTATCGCCTATTTATGGTGAGTAACCACACCACATAGGCGCTGCATTGCCTAAATCCCAAACAGGCCGCTGTAAATTTAATCTTGAAAGGTCAACAGGCCCTAGAGCTTTTTCATTGCCAGTGCGTTTACACAGTAGCGTAAACCAGTAGGAAGTGGCCCATCAGGGAAAATATGCCCTAAATGCGCATCACACACATTACAAACAACTTCAACTCGCTCCATGCCATGACTATTATCCATGACATAACCAATCGCTTCCTCAGTTGCCGGTTGCGTAAATGAAGGCCAGCCGGTGCCACTATCAAACTTTTCATCTGCATCAAATAGTAAATTGTCACAACAAACACACACATACTTACCTGGCTCTAACAAGGTACAACTACTCGAACTATTTGGTCGTTCAGTTCCCTTTTTACGGGTCACATAATATTGCTCTTCGTTTAACAGTTCGCGCCATTGCTGATCTGTTTTAACCACTTTTCGAACCGGTGTTGGATTACCATGGTTGGCAAAATTAACAATATCGTTCCACTTCAACATAACAACCTCATTACGTTATTAATTTAACTAGCAATCATTTACTTGTAGTCTAGTACGCCTGTGGCTAATCCCACGATCAACGCTATCTAAAGACTATAGTGTGCTTTTCTGTTGCTGTAAGTATACGGCTTACATAGGCATGCAATTGGGCTTGACTGCCAGGAATGCTCACGCTTAATTGCCGGTCATTATTACTGTGCACTATTAGTTCATCGTTTCTTATTTCTATCGACTCAATATTACTGATGACTAACCAATGCGGGCCATTTTTTTTATCAAACAGCCCTGTTAAACTAAAAACAAATAAGTGCTGCGCATCGCGTTGAATAAAATTACGCAGCGGATTGCGCATTTTAAACAACGGCGTTAATCGGTAACAACACGAACAAAACACCACAACCCACATTACTAAGGCAGCTTTAAACCAAAGGAATTCGCCTAAAGAAAAAAAATAGCCACTCGCTATAATAATGAGCCCTATTAAAGCAATTACTTGTGCTATTTTTTTATTGATACTGTGCATAAGCCCTCTTACTTTTTATCAGTTGCTTTTTCTGTCGGCTCGGGCCAATCACTAAAGAAAACACTTAAGTAACGACTTTTTGCCAAATACCACAACACCCATAATACAATCACCATTTGCACAGCTAAAAACAATGAGAAGCGATAATGGCTATGGGCTGCCTGAATACTTAACCACGACAAATCAATTAATGCACACGCAATCAGCGGCCAACGCATATACCGCCAAATACGCGCCAAGCGTTGTGTTGCTTGATGCGAGTCTCTTGGTCTGCGTAAACAAAATAAAATAGTGGGTACAATCGCTACAGCACCGATCGCTATAGCAATAAAAAAATCATCTTTTGACTTAAAAAACAATGACATTAAATCAAGCTCAGGTCGACGACTCAACGCGGCAATCACCCAAATAAAATAGGCCCGCAGTAACACTAAAATACTCAAGTGGAATGCGAATGGTGTACGATAGCTTCCATATTTATCCCAGTATTCAGGTCCATATCGACTCACAACTGGTTTTTCCTATCGGCAATAGTGCCCAAAATAAAAAATGCCACTAATAAGGTAAGCGCTAACCACTTAGTGCCAAAAAACAGTAAAGCTTTAGTTAGCAGTGGGCTTAACCACACCACTAACAAGCCAAAGCCAAACGCAGTTATCAACACAAAACACGCCACCCTAATAATAAAGTGGCGCCTAGCTACGACGCCTTTGGTTAACTTTAAAATGTCATCCGCATAAAGCGACACTAAGCACACCATCAAAAGCAATGATAAATGCGGTAAATAGCCTTGTAGCCACTGGCCTAGGTCAATTAACAAGGTATTAAGTATATTTGTAAAACTAGCCATTATGAGTCTCTAACAAAGTAATTAAATCATCCTCTGTCAGTATTTCTATACCGAGTTCTTGCGCTTTAGTTAGTTTAGAGCCGGCTTTTTCGCCCGCCACTAGCGCATCCGTTTTGGCTGAAACACTGCCAGATACCTTGGCACCTAATTGTTGTAGGCGCGCTTTCGCATCATTGCGATTAAGCGTATTAAGCGTCCCAGTTAGCACATAAGTTAAACCCGCTAGCGGTTGTTCTTGCTCTGATGGCGCTGTTAACTGTGGCCAGTTAATGTCTTGGGCTATTAATTCGTTCACCACGGTTAAATTATGCTCTTCAGTAAAAAAGCCACGCACGTGCTTTGCCACTATTTCACCTACATCGCTTACTTCAATCAGCTGTTCAATGCTGGCATCGATTACGTTTTCAAGCGTTAAAAAATGATTAGCTAAGTTTTGCGCGGTTGCCTCACCGACTTCACGGATACCCAGTGAATATAAAAACTTTGCTAAGGTAGTCGTTTTTGCATCATCAAGCGCGGCAACTAAATTTTTAGCTGATTTAGGCCCCATTCGTTCAAGTGATTCAAAATGTCCCTGCTTTAAAATAAATAAATCAGCCGGGGTTTTGATCAGCTCTCGGTCAACTAATTGATCAACAATTTTGTCGCCCAAGCCGTCAATATCTAATGCCTTACGCGATGCAAAATGCTTAATTGCTTGTTTACGCTGTGCTTGGCATACTAAACCACCGGTACAACGTGCAACGGCTTCACCTTCAACCCGTTCAATATGCGAGTCACAAATGGGGCACATAGTTGGAAAGACAATTTCTTTTGCATCGCTTGGGCGTTGCTCAAGTACCACTTGAGTAATTTGCGGGATAACATCCCCTGCGCGGCGAATAATGACAGTATCGCCCACTTTAACGCCTAAACGAGCTATTTCGTCGGCATTATGCAGCGTTGCATTTGATACCGTAACACCCCCAACAAATACCGGCTCTAGTCGTGCTACGGGAGTAATTGCCCCTGTGCGCCCTACTTGAAATTCAACATCTAATAATTGCGTTATTTCTTCTTGCGCCGGAAATTTATAAGCGATTGCCCACCGCGGTGCGCGAGCTACAAAGCCTAAGCGCTCTTGTAAGGCTTTTTTATTTACCTTTATTACCACGCCATCTATTTCGTACTTTAGCTCGCTACGACGCGTTAAAATATCATTGTAATAGGCAAGCGCAGCCTTTGGGCCCTCAACTAATTTGGTTTCTGGACACAGTGGTAATCCCCAATCGGTAAGCTTAGCAAGTTGCTGGTAGTGATCTTCAGGTAAGGTGCCATCGGCAACTAATCCGGTGCTGTAGGCATAAAACATCAATGGCCGTTTTGCGGTAATTTTTGAGTCTAGCTGGCGTAAACTGCCCGCTGCCGCATTACGTGGGTTTACAAAAACTTTGTCACCGCGCTTTTCTGCTTCGGCATTTAATTTTTCAAAGCCCGCGCTATCCATAAACACTTCACCGCGCACTTCAAGCTCACGCGGGTAATCATCACCGCGTAACTTTAATGGCACATTGCGAATTGTTTTTACATTTTGGGTAATATTTTCGCCAGTAAAACCATCGCCACGAGTCGCTGCTTGCACTAATACCCCATCGCGATAAATAATCGATACCGCTAAGCCATCCAGTTTAGGCTCACAGCAAAATGTAAGCTCTTCAGTGCTCATTAAACGCTCTTTAATACGACGATTAAAACCATTGAATTCGTCTTCACCAAAAGCGTTATCAAGCGACAACATAGGCACTTGGTGTGCTACTTGCTCAAACTTGGCAAGCGCCGCCCCACCTACTTTTTGAGTAGGTGAATCGGAGGTTAAAAACTCAGGGTGCTGGGTTTCTAATTCGCTCAAAGTACGTAATAAGCGATCATATTCGGCATCGGGTATGCTGGGTGTATCAAGCACATAATAACTATAATTGTGTTGCTCAAGCGTGGTACGAAGATGATTAATTTGCTCACTAATGCTGCTTGCCATGTAGACCTCAAAAACATAAAAAAAGCCACTTTGACGAGTGAACGCCCAGTGGCTTACAAAATTTAACTTATGCGTATATTACGCAGAAAATGCGCGAACCTGCTCAACATATTGACGAATACGCTCTACCGTCATTTCGTTTCGCTCAGCATCCAAGATTTCAGCTCCAAATTCATCTGCTAGCTTCTTAGCGGCGCTGTGCAGCATATTAAACGCAGCAAGGCCATCGCCATCACATGGTAGAGTCATAAATAAGCTCACGCCTGCGGTACTAAACTGTTCCATATTATCAATATCGAACGTGCCAGGGTTATACATATTTACCAGTCTAAATAACACCGGCCCTTGGCCTGCAGGGTCTAGATGGCGATTAAAAAAGCCTTCTTCTGAATATTTAAAACCTAGCGTGTTAACTGCTGGCAGTAATTTACTGCCTTGCATGGTCAGTCCTTCTGGCATTTGAATATGCACAATCACAAAGTCTGAAACATCTTTAGGGGCGTCTTGTTGTGTATCAACAGCCTCTTCGGTTACCACTTCAAGGTCATCTTCAATAGCTGTATCAGCTGGGCTAACATCTATTTGTGGCTCATCAGCACTGAAGTTTAACTCACTCATTTGTGGCTCTTCTCGTTGCGCTAACGTTGGCTCTTGTGGCTCAGTATGCACAGATGAAGGCTGCTGTTCTTGAACAGGTTCAACTCGCTCGCTTGCAGGGAGTTCAGCATTCTCTTTTTTTCTTACTGACCACAAACCGTGTATTAATAAGCCACCAATGACAAACACACTGATCACAATTAAAACCCATCTTAATTCTTCGGCCATCCCCTCACCTTTTATTATTAATATGCCTAACTGCCATCATTTTACCCAAAACAACTAGCAAATGACTATAAAATTATGCATGTGCAAGTTGCACCGCTTGTTCAATATCTACAGCAACCATGCGCGACACGCCTGGCTCTGCCATGGTTACACCCGTTAATCTACCCGCCATTTCCATTGCAATTTTATTATGGCTTATATAAATAAACTGCACAGATTGTGACATTTCTTCAACCAATCGGCAAAAACGGACCACATTGGCATCATCTAATGGGGCATCTACCTCGTCCAGCATACAGAATGGAGCTGGATTGAGCCTGAATATAGAAAACACCAATGATAATGCGCTCAGCGCTTTTTCTCCACCACTTAACAAATGAATTGTCGAATTTTTTTTACCCGGAGGTCTTGCCATTATACTAACACCACTTTCGAGTAAATCGTCACTGGTTAATTCTAAGTAAGCACTGCCGCCGCCAAATACTTTTGGAAAAAGCTGGCCAAAATCGTGATTCACTTGATCAAAGGTAGACTTAAAGCGCGTTTTAGTTTCACGATCTATTTTATGAATAGCGCCTTCTAAAGCTGTCAATGCCTGGGTTAAATCATCCAGCTGATTATTTAAATAATCACTTCTTTGCTTAGCTTGTTCAAATTCATCAATGGCTGCAAGGTTAACGGCTCCTAATTGCTCTAGCTGATTACTGACTCCAGCAAGTTGATTTTGCGCTGCGTTTAATGACAACTCTGCAGGAAGCTCTGCTAAAACCTGTTTTAAATTTTGATTAAGCTCGCTAAGTGGCTCAAGTACCGCTTGCGCTTTTATTAATAGGCTTTGCTCTTCAATGCTCAGCTTCTGGTGTTGCTCTTGTAATGCCACCAGCTCAGTTTGTGACGTTTTTAAACTCGCTTGTTTGGTTTGTAATTCTTGTTTTGCTTGAGCTAACTGCTGTTGAATATCCACAAGGGTTTGTTCGCCTTGTTGGTGCTGTACTAATAATTGTTCAATAGTTAGTGCAAGCTCTTGCTCAGGAATAAGTAACGCCTCAATTTGCTCTATTAGCTCTTGCGTTCCTTCTACAGCCATTGTTAATGCTTGTTCGGCATGGTTCAACTTGGTTTGACTGAGCTGCCACTCACTACGCACTTTTTGCTCATTAAGGTCTGCCTGATGTGCTTGCGTTCTATATTGTTCAGCATTATTCAAAACTTGTTTGTAACGTTCATCACTATTTATTCGTGTGCTATCGGCTTGGTTAAGCTCTACAGCTAAGGCCTCTAACTGCTCTGCAAGCTGTTCATTTTTATCAAGCTCTTCGCCCAACAATTCGCTTAACTGCTGCTGTTGTTCTAGCAGTGGCTGACGTTGTTGTTGTAATTTCGTCACCTGTTGCTGATGTTGATCAGCTTGCGCTTTGAGCATTTCACCACGCGTTGTTGCTACAGCAAGTTGTTGTGCTAATTGATGAATAGTGTCTTTGCGCTCGTTTTGCTGCTCGGTTATTAATGCAGCCTGCGCTTGATGTTCTTCAAGTGTGGAGTGTGCGTCCGTCAATGCCTGTTGTTGTTGCTCAAGTAAGGTTTCTTGCTGTTTGAGCTTTTTGTGCATTAATAATAAGGAGTTTTCTGCATTTTTTTCGCCACTAAGATGCCAATTTCGACCATGTAACGCTCCTTGCTTGTCCATCACTGCAATATAACTGGCATCGTTAAGATGGTGAGCTTCACCCTCGGCATCATAAGCAATATGGTTTAATAACTCTGGGTAGATACCAGCGCTAATAAAGGCAGCAATACTATTGCTTGCCACAGACTGTGAGGGTATTTGCCACGTGCTATTTTCTGCTTTACCTGGTGAAATATGAATGTGCTCAAGTGATGACAGCGCCTGCTCTACTAAAAACTCATAACCAGGCTGAACAGTTAACTGCTTGAATAAAGTTAAAGTTTTATCGCTGTTTTTTTCAAGTCCAAGGGTAGTTTTTAGCCCTGCTATACCGGCTTTTAGTTCATTAACTTGCTGAGATAAATGCTGCCATTGCTGCTGAGCTTCATCAAGCTGTTGCTGCTGTATTGCCTGAGCACTTTGACCTCTACTATGAGCAGTTTGCGCGTTAGCCAGCTGCTCTGTTAGCGTTTGTCTGTGCTGCTGTTGCTGAATTAATTGCTGCTCTATCTCACTGCGTTTTAACTCATCTATTTGATCATCAAGCTGCGTTAGTTGTTGCTTAACATAACTGATTTTCTGTTCTGTATGTTTTACTGCATTTGCATGCGCTAGCTGCTGATTATTTAATTTTTGATAGTCTTCTGTTAGTGATTGCCACTGTGATGTGTCGGTATTTTTAATCTCCAACAGCCGATTAACCTCATCGGTAAGTTCTATAACCTGCTCGCTACACATTAAGTTATGCTCTACAGCCTGTTGCAAGTTGTCATCTAACTCTTGGCAAAGACTTTGTTGCTGCGTTTTGACTTCTTCACTTTGGTTTTTTTGTTGCTCTAACTTGGCTAAATTTTGTTTCAGTGAAAGCGTTTGTTGCTTAATGCTAATCTGCTGCTGTTCACTGCGAGTCAATTCGGTATGCGTAAGGTGCTGCTGTTGCTGTGCATCATCGAGTTTATCTTGTTGAGCTTGCACTTGAGCATCAAGGCTTGCCAGCACATCATCATGGCCTGAATGCGCCGTTTTAAAGAAGCTGATTTGGTCATCCAGCTTTTTTATTTGCGCACTTTTATCGAGCTGTTGTTGATGCAGTTTTTGCCATTTTAATACCGCTATTTGCCCCTTTAAGGTGCGCTCTTTGGATTTAAGTTCGCGATATTTTTTAGCCTCAACCGATTGTACCGCCAGTTTATCAAGCTGGTTTTGTAACTCTTGACGAACATCAAGCAGTCGCTCTAGGTTTTCTCGGGTGCTTTTTATGCGTGTTTGCGTTTCGCGGCGACGCTCTTTGTATTTAGAGACCCCTGCGGCTTCTTCTAAGAAAACACGTAGCTCTTGCGGTTTGCTCTCTATTAAACGTGAGATCATCCCTTGTTCAATAATAGCGTAGCTTCGCGGCCCAAGGCCCGTGCCTAAAAATATGTCGGTAATATCACGTTTTCGGCATTTACTGCCGTTTAAAAAGTACAATGACTGGCCATCGCGAGTCACCAAACGCTTAATAGCCACTTGGTTACGATCAGCAAAAGTATTGGGTAACTTACCCTGGGTATTATCAAATATTAATTCAACGGAGGCTTGCGAAATGGGCTTGCGGTTAGTAGAGCCATTAAAAATGACATCGGTCATGGCATCGCCACGTAAATTTTTAGCTGAGCTTTCACCAAGCACCCATCGCACCGCATCAATGACGTTTGATTTGCCACAGCCATTAGGGCCGACAACACACGTCATTTGGTCAGGAAATGGAATTTTAGTGGGCTCTACAAACGATTTAAAGCCCGCTAATTTAATAGTGCTTAAGCGCATTTTATTGTTATTACCGATTTATTATTGTTTTTTACTATAAGTAACTTAACGCATAAATAGCTAAAAAGTTAAGCTTGGCGTTTAAAATTATCTAAAATAATACCCGTGGCCATTGCTACATTAAGCGACTCTGCACCGCCAAAAGCCGGTATGGTTATTTTGTTGCTCACTAATTTTGCACACTGCTCGCGTATTCCATGTGATTCACTGCCCATAAGCAATACACCTTGGCCACTAAATTTAGTGCTATGCACACTTTGGCCATCTAAAAATGCACCATAAATAGGCATGTTTAATGTAGATAAGTATTCAGGCAATTCAACTTGGCTTACCGATACGCGAACGAACGACCCCATTGTGGCGCTAATTGTTTTTGGGTTATACGGATCGGCACTGTCAGTGCTAGCAACAATATGTTTTATACCGTACCAATCAGCCACGCGAATGATGGTACCTAAATTCCCAGGATCAGATACGCCATCTAAGGCTAATATTAAACTGTTTTCATCTGGTAATACGGTGCTTGGCATATCAATAATTGCAATAGCCGCATTATTACTTACCAAAGTACTGGCCTTTGTTAGCTGCTCTTCATCTGCTGTAATAAAATGCGTTTGAGGGTATGCGCTTTGGTTATTATCAATAAAGCTTTGCGTTGCAAATACATCGTTTACTTTTAATGGGCTATTTAATAACTCCAGTACGTTTTTTTCGCCTTGTACAAGGTATTGATTAAATTGCTTGCGATACTTTTTTTGGCCAAGCTGGCGAATAAGTTTAAGTTGGTTTTTTGAAATCATGACAGCCCCATTAAATTATCTGCACAGTATACCAGAGGTGACTTAAAGTGCAGCCCCATAAACAGTAAAAGCAATAAAAATAGCCTACTTACAATCAGCTAGCTAATTATAAAGATTGTTTTTTTTATCTAAAAAAGGTAAATTTACAAAAAACTACATGGATATATTTTTAAAATGGAACCAGTACACCCAACTTCATCTGAGTCAAATCAAACACCCCCTGCTATTTTTAGCGGTAAAGTACAATTTAGCGGCAAAGCCGGCGAATTTTTTGGCATATGGAGTGTTAATATACTACTTAGTATTATTACTCTCGGAATTTACTCTGCATGGGCAAAAGTGCGCACCTACCGTTATTTTTACGGTCATACGCGTATCGACGGCCATAGCTTTGACTATCTAGCGACCCCAATACAAATTTTAAAAGGGCGCATTTTAGCGGTCATCGCATTTTTAATTTACACCTTACTTAGCAGCCTCGCACCGGCAATAGGCCTTTTATTTGCTATTGGCTTTTTATTTTTATTGCCGTGGATCATCAACCAAGGTCTGCGTTTTAATATGCGTATGACTCGCCATCGTAATGTACGCTTTGCCTTTTCAGGTAATTACGGCGATGCATTTATTAACTTCGTTTTATTGCCTATTGCAAGTGTATTCACATTACACCTATTACTGCCGTATGTATTAAAGCGAATTGATCAATATATGCATGAAAACATCAGCTATGGAAATAAACCACTTACAGTAAATCTTCAGGGCGAACGCTATTACATCGCAGCACTTATTACCCTAGGAGTTGCAATAGGTGGCTTAGTTATTTTTGGCTTCTTTGCTGGTGCAAGTGCCTTAACTATCGATAACTTAAACACACAAAACTTTAGCCTTTCGACAATTGTAGTGCCGCTATTAATTGCTACGTTGTATGTTGCGTTTTTAACACTGGTAGGCGCTGTTTATCATTCGCTTATTCGAAATCATATTTTTAATAACAGTGAATTTACAGAAGTAGCTACCTTTGATTCGAACTTAAAAGCCATTGACTATGCCATCTTACTATTTACCAATGTATTGGCAATTATATTTACCTTAGGACTGGCCTACCCTTGGGCTAAAGTACGCAGAGCAAAGCTGTTAGCATCGGTTACTGAAGTCACTATTTATAGCGGCGCACTTTCGTTGATTGATGTTGCACAAAATGAGCAGTCATCATTTGCTGAAGAAGCGGCCAATGTGTTTGATATTGATATTTCACTCACCTAATGAGTAATTATCCTATTTTTGGCTGTTATTATTACCCTAATAGCAGCCAACATATTAAAAGCTATGCACACCTTTCCCATGAGCAAATAACACTTGTTGACTCTGAGAATACGACGTTACTTGCATCAAAAATAGACAATTGCCAACTTGATAGCCCGTTACCTGGCATGGCGTCAGAGTTAAATTTTGCTGATGGTGGGCGATTTATTCCTCAAGATTTAGAATTTAGGTGGCCATTCGCGCTTAAAGAGCATGGACTCAGTGAACGCTTAGAAAAAAATAAGATTCTTATTGTTGCATCCGTGCTGCTAATTCCCCTATTACTTTGGTTAATTTTATACCGCTTAATACCATCAGTAGCCGTTTATAGCGTTAACTTAGCACCTGCCTCGACAATTGAAACGATGGGAGAGCAAACGCTCAGTGTAATAGAAAAAGTCGCATTGGAACCTTCTCAACTTTCCACTAATAAGCAATCAGAAATACAGCAACAATGGCGTTTAATGCTTAACTCGCTCAATTTAGACAGTGCAAAGTTTAGGCTATCTTTTTATCAGTCTGATTATTTTTCAGCTAATGCGTTTGCTCTTCCAAATGGTCGGGTTGTAGTAACTGACGAACTTGTTGATCTATTAAAAAATGATCCTGATGCCCTGCGTGCTATTTTACTTCATGAAATTGGTCATGTTCAGCACCATCACAGCATTCGACTTGCGGCACAAGCTGCAGCGAGCACCGTTGTATTTGCAGTTATTTTTGGTGACTTAGAAGGTATATTAGAAGTCGTGCTTGGCTCTGGTTCATCTTTTTTACAACAAGCGTTTTCGCGAGATATGGAACAAGAAGCCGATATATATGCGATTAAAAACCTTTTAAAATTAGGCTATTCTAACCACGACTTTGCTGATGCAATTGAAGCACTGGAAAAGAATTTACAAGCGCAAGAAGGGAGCTATGATGATGCTTGGTTAAAGTATTTATCAACGCACCCAAGTTCCCAAGAGCGAATAGAATATGCGAGGCAATATAAACCACAATGACCCCTGAACTAAATTTATTGTTATTAGTTATCATTATGATAACGCTTGGCTACGGATTTATTTATCCGCGCTTTGCAGGCAGTAGCTTTAAAAAAGTATCGGTGCAAGATTTATTTGCAACGGGCATTACACTATTAATTGCATCTAGCCTTTATTACAACTCGGGCGTGCAATTTAGCTGGTTAGTATTTGAAGTTAATTGGTTTTGGTTTACTTTTTTAACTTACGTCATAATCGAAATTCCGGTGTTTTTTATTTATGCTAAAAAGCACAATATGCAGTTTTAATAGTCTTTTATTTTCATACAAAAAAAGCGCCAAATTGGCGCTTTTTAAACTGCATTAACACATATTAATATTTATGCTTAAATGCCCACAAATGCAGTAATTCACTGGCAATCGTTGCAGCGGCAATGGCGGTAAGCTCACTTTGGTCGTACGACGGGGATACTTCAACCACATCCATTCCCACCATATTAACCCCTTTCAGTGCGCGTAAGATTTTAAGCACTTTATCAGAGGTTAAACCACCACACACGGGTGTGCCCGTACCTGGTGCAAAGGCGGGGTCTAAACAATCTATATCAAAGGTTAAGTAAACCGGTAAATCACCCACTCGCTCAATAATCTGAGCTGCAATATCATTCGCATGCAGATCATTGGCTTGCATGGCATCAATCACTGCAAACTCATGCCTGCTTTGATCAAAGTCAGTACGAATGCCTAGCTGAATACTGTGATTAACATCAATTAACCCTTCCATTGGCGCATGATAAAACATGGTGCCGTGATCAAAACGCGAGCCGTTGCTATAGGTATCGGTATGCGCATCGAAGTGAACTAATGCCATTTTGCCATGAATTTTTGCATGTGCGCGCAATAGTGGTAACGTTACGAAATGATCGCCACCCAAGCCTAATAATGTTTTACCTTGGCGAAGTATTTGCTCTGCCGCCATTTCTAATTGCGCGGTAAAATATTCAGGGTCGCCTACCGGATAAGTAAAGTCGCCAGCATCCGCCACGGTTAAGCGCTCAAACAATGGAAATGTCCATGGGTATTTTGTATCTTCCCATGCTAAATGTACCGATGCTCTGCGAATAGCATCAGGCCCTAAGCGGGCACCAGGGCGCCCTGAAGTGGCCAAATCAAACGGTAAACCCAGTACCACTACATCGGCTTCAATCGCGTTAATGTTTTGTACCATAGGACGACGTAAAAACGTCATCCCATTTGAGTACAGTGAGTGGTCAACACAACCAAACAAGCTAGACATTGCTTATAACTCTTCTAAATAAGTGTAGCCATCAAGGCCGCTTTGCAACTCGTCTAAAACGCTTTGCTGTTCATCTGGTGCAATTTTTGCGCTCACTAACTGCGCATATGACTGCTGAAAACCTTCAACATCTAAATGTACATAACGCATCATATCAGCCACAGTATCACCATGATTAATTTCTGTAATGCTAGCAATACCTTGCTCATCCATATTGACAATAGCACTGTGCGTATCACCAAATAAGTTATGCATATCGCCTAAAATCTCTTGATAGGCACCTACTAAGAAAAAACCCATTAAATAAGGTTTATCTGCTGTGAACTCAGGTACTGGTAACGTACTTTCAATACCTTGACCATCAACATAGTGCTCTAAAGCGCCATCTGAATCACAGGTGATATCTAGTAACACAGCCCGCTTTTGTGGAGCTTGCGTTAAACCACTTAAAGGCAATACCGGAAACACTTGGTCAATACCCCACGCGTCAGGCAATGACTGAAACAATGAGAAATTGACAAAAAACTTGTCCGCTAAACGCGCATTCAGATCATCTATAATCGGTCGATGAAAACGGTTTTTGTTATCCATTAATTTATTAAGTTCATAACACACGCGTAAGTTTATTTGCTCTGCCCATGCACGCTGAGTTAAATCTAATAATCCCATCGCAAACTGGCTATGCGCTTCAGCTAAATCACCTTGGCTGTCGTGAAAAATCTCAATTAATGCACGGTCATCAGTAAGCACATGCAATTGTTGCCATGAAATCCACATATTTTTAAGTAATTGCGGCGCATCATCAGCTGGCGCTTCTATTTCTTCCGGTGTATACGTTTCGGTGCCAATTACATTGGAAATTAGTACCGCGTGATGCGCTGTTAATGCTCTTCCCGACTCTGAAATAATGGTAGGAAAAGGCTGTTCATACTGCTTACAAATATCACCTATGGTGTACACAATATTATTTGCGTATTCAGCTAAACTGTAGTTCATTGAGTTGTGTGATTGACTGCGTGTGCCGTCGTAATCAACCGCTAAACCGCCCCCTACATCAAGGCACTCTACGTGTGCACCCAACTTACGTAATTCACAATAAAAACGAGCAGCTTCACTTACACCTAAGCGTACATCACGAATGTTGGCCATTTGCGACCCTAAGTGAAAATGCACAAGCTGTACTAAATCAAGCTGATCAGTTTCTTTTAAACGGTTTACTACATACAGCACTTGCGAAGCAGACAACCCAAACTTCGATTTTTCACCGCCACTTGCTTGCCATTTTCCTTTGCCCTGCGATGCTAAACGCACACGAATACCAATACGCGGTTTTACATTAAGTTCTTTGGCTTGGCTAAGCACCATGTCCAGCTCAGACAATTTCTCAAGTACGATATACACTTTATGACCCAGCTTTTCGCCAATCAGCGCTAAGCGCACATATTCTTTATCTTTGTAGCCATTACACACAATCACCGCACTGGTTTTTTCAGCCAATGCTAATACGGTTAATAACTCTGGCTTGCTGCCTGCTTCTAAACCTAGCTGTTTTTTTTCTACTTGTGCTTGACTGGCAACAATTTCTTCAACGACTTCGCGCTGTTGATTTACTTTAATCGGATAAACTAATAAATAGTCTTTTGGATACCCATAGCTTTCTATTGCGGTATTAAATGCGCCACATAAGCTATGCACACGATGGTGTAATATTTGTGGAAAACGAACGAGTGCTGGCAAACTTAAGCCTTTTTCTTCAAGCTGCTTAGCAATGTCTGTTAGTGCAATGGTTTGCTGTGGGGCATCAGCCTTTGGCGCAACATACACATCACCTTGATCATTAATACCAAAAAAACCTTGGCTCCAATGACGAACGTTGTAGCTCGTACGAGCTTGTTCTAGTGATGTTGTCTCTTTCATTTATCTTTCTCTTTTATTTATGAATGCCAAACCGGCTAGTTGCCGCGCATTAAAAGAAAAATAGTGATTCATGTCCAACAAGTATTTCTACTCGTAACGAGTTAGGATTGAAATTGATAAATAAAAGCTTCAAACAAAGCAATATTAGCTGAGCGCAAGCTCCATAAATAAGCTATTCGGGTTTTCTGTGTATTCACCAAAAGGGGCACATTGCACAAACCCTAAATTCTCATAAAGATGGATTGATTGTATTTGCTTTGGTCCTGTTTCTAGTTTTATGATTGGGATTTCTTCTTCGCCTGCATAGTGCAATAAAATTTGCATAATACGCCGCGATAAGCCTTTTCCGCGATAGCTAGGTTTTACGTAAAGCCGTCTAATTTCGCCATACCAGCTACCATCAAATTGCTTTACTATCGCGCCACAGGCAACTATTCCGTCTTGATTTTTTAACCCTACAGCGTAAACGCCCGGTAGGCCAAGCTCATTAACTGTAAGCGCTTGTGAAGTTGCTACAGGATATAATGAGCTAATAAGTCGATCTATGTCAGCAAATACGTTGATCACATCCTGATCACAAGGGTCTAAGTCGACTAACTGCATGGTTTATCTCAAGGTTATGCTTAAATATATTTAAACTATACCGTATCGATAGGAATGAACAACCTACTTAGGCTAAGTTATTTTTAGTGGGTTAGTTTATTGCTAGGATAATAAATAGCTCAATAACAAGGTGAGAATATGATGTACCCAGAAAAAGAGCGCTTATTAGCGCTCTTTATCAATTATTAAAGCCCTTGTTCGTCTGCCATTTTCTTAACTATTTGTGGTGCTGTCCACAACGAAGGTAGTAACACAAACGAAACTGGCACCGCAGTGACCACAATAAACGACTGCAAGGCTGAAATTCCGCCCTCGCCTATAGAAATAAGCAACGCCGCCATCACCCCCATCATAATCCCCCAAAACACTCGAATAGACGTTTGTGGGTGATCGGTACCCGTCATTACCATAGATACCGAATACGTCATTGAATCACCTGTTGTTGCCACAAAAATAGTGGTCAGTACTAAAAATAACACCGACACAACAAATCCCATAGGTAACTGCTCAGTGATGGCTAACAATGCCGCTGGCAAATTAAGCCCAGCAAAAGGCTCTGATATAACGCCAGGATTATTTAATTCAAAAAAGATGCCTGAGCCGCCAACAATAGTAAACCAAAAACACGTGATCACAGGGGCAACCACAGAAATAAGTAAAATCATTTCACGAATAGTACGTCCACGGGATATACGTGCAACGAACATAGCCATTAATGGGCCATAACCTAAAAACCAGCCCCAAAAGAATACAGTCCACCAGTCTAGCCACGGTTTATCGGCACGAAATGTAGCCATAGGAATAAAGTTATCTAAATACAAACCAAAGGAATGAATGTAACTGTCGATAATAAACGCAGTTGGCCCCATTAGTAATATAAACAACATCAGCAACACTGCCAGTACAACATTAAAACGGCTTAGTAGCTGAATACCTTTGGTAACCCCACTTACCGCTGAAAGTGTGTAAATTCCAATTAAGCTAAATAAAATAACCACCTGCGTGGTGTAGGTATCAGGAATGGCAAACAATTTTTCTAGACCAAAACTCACTTGTAAACCTAAAAAACCAATAGGACCAACAGTGCCAGCAACCACAGCGAGTACACAACATGCATCAACAATAGTACCAAGCGCACCTTTCATTGCGCGATCGCCAAATACGGGGTAAAGCAAAGTGCGTGGTTTAAGCGGTAAGCCTTTTTCGTAATGGAGATGCATATAAACAATACCGGTCAAACTACCTAAAATAGCCCAGGCTAAAAAGCCCCAGTGCATAAAGCTTTGTGCAAGAGCATTGTAGGCGGCATCCTTTGTGCCGGTTTCACCACCAAATAACGGGGGCGGAGAAATAAAGTGTGCCATTGGCTCTGCTGCGGCCCAAAATACACCGCCACCTGCAAGCAAAGTACACATAATTATACTTATCCATTTGAAGGTAGATATTTCAGGGGTTTTTAAACCGCCGAGCACCACTGAACCGGTGCGGCCTACGGCTAAAAATATGCCAATCACAAAGGTTAATAACAGCAGAACTTGCCAAAAGGCGCCAAATATTTTGGTGGAGAAGGCAAAGGCAGAGTTTATCCAATCCGACATCAGTTTTATGTCGTACAGTGCCAGCGCGGCAAATAAAACTAATATACCGCCACTGATTAAAAAAACGGGTATATCAACCCCTTCCAGAAACTTTACTCGGGGAGAGTGTATTTCACCCGACTTTAAAGCTGCTTTCGTGGTATTCATTTATCGCTCCTAATGGTTTTTTACAGTTACCGACATAGCGACATACCATGACATAACCCTAAACCATAGTTACAACGAACAAAAAAGCAACTCAAAAGCAAGTTTTAAGTACCTGTCGTGTTTACGCTTAGATAATGTCACAACAAGTAGACTTATTGCCAATTAATGGCTAGTTTAACGCGTTAAAAACACTAAACCAATGCCACAGCAATGATTTGTGCAACTGTTACAAAATAGTAAAAAACTCATTACACTTAGCTAGCAAACAAACAAAAAGTATACATTTCTGTCTGAGCTAAAACGCAGTAAGTTAGCAAACGTTACTCCCCAATTAGAGGTTAAACAAAGCGACTTATCGATTGGGGTAACTAAACTTGTCGCCTCAGTTAGTAACAAGCACGATGTTATTGGTGCTCTTTATGCCATTTTAAGTAATTGCTGTGTGTTAATGGTTTTGCAAATAAGAACCCTTGCACTGCGTTTACACCCATAGACTTTAATACATGTAGTTGCTCAGCACTTTCGACCCCTTCGGCTACAATATTAATATCTAAACTATGACCTAAACCAATAATAGACTGAACAATGCTTTGTCCCGATGCGTTATCCAACACTTTATCAATAAAGCTTTTATCTATTTTTAGTTCGTCTATCGGTAAAACACTCAAGTGCTTTAAACACGAGTAGCCAGTACCAAAGTCATCAATTGAAAATACAAATCCCTGCGACTTTAGCTCTTTCATTTGCTTTACCGTACTCATTAAATCACCCGCTAACATGGACTCAGTGATCTCTAATTTAATTTGTGAGGGTAATACATCATACGTCTCAATCGCTTTAAACAATTCTCCTTTTAAAGTAGAAGAATTAAACTGACACTGGCTAATGTTAATAGACACATTAAACTGGGTTTTCAGTATGTTATGAGCTCGAAGTGTTTCCAGTAAAATACAAATATCGCGCAATACAATGTTTTGTAACTTTTGAATTAAGCCAAATTGCTCGGCAATCGGAATAAACGAATTAGGAGAGATTAGTCCTTTGGTTGGGTGATTCCATCGTATGAGTGCTTCTGCACCAATAATACTGCCATCAATTGATAATTGAGGCTGAAAGTAAGCACAAAATTCATCACATGCAATCGCTCTGACTATATCTGTTTCAAGCTCAGTTTGATTTTCCAGTAAGGTTTGCAATGCAGGATCGTAAAAGCTACTGCTATTTCCACCCTTCATTTTAGAGCGGTACATAGCGGTATCTGCAAATTTTAAAATATTTTCGCTAATGGCATTGGCGTTATTAATTAAACATATACCAATACTGCAGCTTACTTGAAACGCCAAATCCCCTATCTCAAACTTGTCATAAAAAACGCTTTGTACCACTTTAGCCATTAATTCTGATTCAAGACTCGCTTGCTTATGGCTATCTCCTACATTCTCAATGAGTATAATAAATTCATCACCGCCAACACGGGCAAGGGTATCTGTTGGGTTTAAAACACGCGTTAGTCGCTGTGATAGCTCAACCAGTATTTCATCACCGGCATTGTGCCCTAATGAGTCGTTTATACGTTTAAAATTATCTAAATCTAAAAATAAGAGTGCGCCCGTGTGATCAGACTGCTTAATTTGTTCAACATACATACTGAGTTTATCATTGAGCATTCTGCGGTTCGGGAGGTTTGTAAGCGGGTCAAAAAATGCTAACCGTTGCACTTCCTCTTCTGCCGCTTTACGAGTAGAGATATCTCTGGCCATCCATACTACATGTCGCTGAGAGGGATTATTAGGTTGGTAACTTTCAAGCGGGGCTGTTCGCCCTTCAAATGTAAGTTGCTTACCTTTTATATTTAGCTGATACTCAAACACTTGAACTTCATTAGTTTGAAGCGTTTTGGCAATTACCTCCATAATAGGATTAGAATCCTCGGGAGGCATAATATCTCTGACATTTCGATTAATCACATGCTCTTTGCTTAAATATAAACTTTCATTAGCAGTGCCGTAAACGTTGGTATACTCCCCTTCTTCACTCAAAATGAGGGTTAGATCGGGAAGTACTTTTGCGAAGGCTTTAAACTTTTCATTACTTTGCTGTAATTCTGCAAGTAACACTTTTGATTTTAGTGACTCTGTGTGCTTTTCTAAAGCAATACTGGTGAAATCAACAAAAAAGTCTATTAACTCTAAATCTTGAGTTGTCGGTGACTTGGCACTGTCATGATAAATTGCAAAAGTGCCTAATATGTCTGATTGTGTTGAAATAATAGGGGTTGACCAGCACGACCTTAAATCAAAACTCAATGCCAACGCTTTATAGTTTTCCCATAAGGGTGATGTTGCAATATCTGAGGCTATTACTCGCTTTTTTTCATACACTGCAGTACCGCATGAGCCAACACTGGGGCCGATATGTACGCCATTAATTGCCTCACAGTAACCCTTTGCAATATTCGGGGCCGCACTATGAAATAGCTGTTCACCTTTGAGTGTTAATATAGAGCACTTTGCAGAGGAGTCTTCAATAAGCTCCTCAATAGATAAACAAATATTTTCAAGTACTTCATCAAGTGGCGCACCCAAGGCTATTTTAGATAATATATTTTGTTGCTGAGAAAGCAGCTTTCTGAGTCTCATTATTTCAATCAAATTATATTCCTCAACAGTCACTTACGCTAAATACGCCGCTATATTCTATATAATAATTTATTATAGTCTTTTGACTATACATAATATTGAAATTAGCATCTATGGTAATTTTGTCTATTGCCGAGCATTTTATTTCATTAAGCACTTTCGAAGAATTCAAAGCAATTGCCCAAGCTAACAATTTATTATCATTCTATTTGAAATTCCATTTATTAAATACTTTGTTACTTAAAAGTACTGTTTAAAATCATCAGGCTATTTATAATAGCTAAAATATAAATAATTGGTGAGGTTAGTGTGCAAATAACACAAGGTATGGAATATTTTTTTTCCGGGTTTAAGTTAATTAGTCAAAAAGGGCTAAAACGCTTTGTGCTTATACCCCTACTTATTAATATTTTATTATTTGGTAGCTCCTTATTCTTTTTATTTGGCTGGCTTAGTGATGGCTTTAACGCTGTAAATTCAATGCTTCCAGAATGGCTTAGTTGGCTCGAATGGTTAATGTGGCCAATTGCTGTACTGGTGGTGCTGTTTAGTTACAGTATGTTATTTACCGTTATTACTAATTTTATAGCCGCCCCTTTCAATGGCTTACTAAGTGAAAAGGTTGAGCTATACTTAACTGGTCAAAAAATTAACGATGACGGATTAGCTGATTTAGTAAAAGATGTGCCGCGAATGCTGGGCCGAGAATGGACTAAGCTTTGCTACTACCTCCCACGCGCAATCGGCTTTTTTATTCTATTGTGGGTGTTACCGGTAATAGGCCAAGTGCTCTGGGTGCTTTTTACCTGCTGGATGTATGCGGTGCAATATAAAGATTATGCTTTTGATAACCACAAAATCAGCTTTACCCAAATGAAAAATGATCTAAAAAGCAAACAAGGCTTATCTTACGGGTTTGGTTTTGCAGTGATGCTGCTAACCGCTATCCCATTTATAAATTTAATTGTGATGCCTGTGGCAGTATGCGGCGCTACGCGGCTATGGGTTGAGCATTACCGTCCACAATATCGTAGTTAAAATAAAATGGGCCAGCCGGCCCATTTTTTTATACTCGCCAATAGATTAACTATATAAGCTTTGTGGTACTTTAATTACGTTTAAGTGCACCGTTATTTCTTCACGATCATGGTACAAATGCTTAGCTTGTAATTCGTAGCTAATACTAAACTTCGCCATTTCTTCTCTAATCATTTTTAGACATTCATACACACTATCAAAGCGTTTTTTCATCGGTAATTTTAGATTGAAAATAAGCTCTTTTGCATAGGCATTTACTGCCCAGTCAATCATCAAGTTAGTTACTTTCGTTGGCTTTTCTACCATATCGCAAACTAACCAAGTTATGTTTCTTTTTTCTGGACGGTATTTAAAACCATCCTCCCTAAAATGTTTTACTTGTCCTGTTTCCATTAAACTTTCATTCATTGGGCCATTATCTATCGCGCTAACAAACATACCACGGCGAACCAACTGATAAGTCCAACCACCTGGGCAAGCACCTAAATCAACGCTGCGCATCCCAGCTTGTACTCTTGACTCACGCTGCTGCTCAGGAATAAATACATTAAATGCTTCATCTAACTTAAGGGTTGAACGGCTTGGGCCATCGTTTGGCATACGTAAACGCAGAATCCCCATAAAGAAAGGTGAGTTGTTATAGCTATAAGAGTGACCCACATACGCAGTATTATTAGCTAAAAACAGCACATGCATTACTGGACGATTGGCTTTTGGTTCACGCAATACGGTGTTTTGTTTCTCGAGCGCTTTTTTAAGCGGAGTTGATATTTTTTTACAAAAAGTCAGTAACTCTTTGCCCTCGTTGGTATCGGGTGTTTCTACTCGTAGTTCAGAGCATAAAGTAAAGTCTTTTGCGGCATCTACAATAGCGCCCACTCTATCCTCTAATGGCATATTTTCTATCAGGTTACCGGCAAACCATTGGCGTGCAAATACCATATTTTTAAAATCAACTTTTTTGATTATTTCGTCGCTGTGCTGCGCTTCAAAACATTCATAAATAACATAACCGGTATTTGGTTTTGCTTTTACATACCCTGCAAACCCTTGCTCGGCGGCGTGAAACGTTATTTCAGCAGCGGCATCGCTTTCAAAACCACTACGACAGTAAATCACAACACTAGACATATTAACCCTTAAACTCTTTAAAACTTAAATCGTGCAACTTGCACTAAAATAACTATCCAACCAATAATAAAACACAGTCCACCTAGAGGTGTAATTGGGCCCAGCCACTTTAAGCCGGTTAAAGCCAGTAAATATAAGCTGCCACTAAATAACAGTGTACCCGCTATAAAAAAACCACCTGCCATGCTTAAGTTAATGCCCCACTTTATTAAGATTGCCACTGCAATCAGTGCCAGCCCATGTACCATTTGATACTCGGCGGCGGTTTTAAAAATACCAATAGCGTAATCTGATAAGCGACTTTTTAAACCATGGGCAGCAAATGCGCCCAGTATCACTGAAAGCATACAAAAAAAGCTGCCTGCGAGTAAAAATAGTTTAATCATGTTTTTCCTCTTTTACATTCTCAATGGTGCTTTTGATAAAGTTAGCCGCCTGCATTGCTGCAACATTAAGGTTTTGTTGCTCGGTTATACCACTTTTTTTACGTGGTTTTAGTGAGTGGTCACCATCAGTTAACCATATATACTGCGGCTGTTTTGGCATTGCCATTGTGGCAAGCTCTTCACGGGTGCCAAAGGTGTCTCGTTCACCTTGTAGTACTAAAAAAGGACATGGTATGTCTGCAAAGTGATCTGTTCGGAGCTTTTCTGGCTTGCCCGGTGGATGAAACGGATAACCAAACGCAAGTACACCTAAAACAGTATGCGAGGCTGAGCAAGCAAGCATAGACGCCATGCGCCCGCCCATTGATTTACCCCCTATAAATAGCGGTAAATTTGCATCAGCTTGAGTAAGTATATGCTCAAAATATGTAAGTAATTTTGGTGCTCGCTCTGGTGGGCGACGTTTATTGGTTTGTTTAGCAATTTGCATGTATTCAAAATCAAACAGCCCAACGTCAATACCATACTCACTGAGCTGTTTGGCCATGGTTTGCATAAACTCAGAATCACTGCCAGCCCCTGCACCATGCGCAAATATAAACTGTGCGATTGCAGGTTGCTGACTGCTTTTAACCCATTCAATGCTCATTAATATTCTTGCTCCTGCTCAACTAGGCTTAACATCCAATCTTTAAATGACACAATTTTACCTAATTCATTTTGCGACTCACGGATCACCAAGTAATAGGCGTTTTTACTTTCTAAACTGTGATTAAACGGGATCACTAATCGACCTGCATCAATATCTGGTTTTGCTAAAACACTATTACCAATTGCAACACCTTGGCCATGTACCGCAGCTTGCAGCACCATAGATGAATGACTAAAAATAGGCCCTTGATTAACTTGTACGTTGCGAACACCCGCGGTTTTCATCCACGTTTTCCAGTTTTTACGAGTGGTGTCATGCAACAAGGTATGGTTTGCTAAATCACTTGGTTGATTAAGCGCTCTAGGGCCACTTAACAATAATGGGCTACACAGTGGCACTAAGTATTCAGTGTGCAATTTATAAGCTTGTACGCCACTCCAATGACCGCGACCATAATAAATTGAAATATCAACATCGTCTGTTAACGAGTTTTCGTCCTGATCTTGGGCTTTAATTCGCACATCAATTTCAGGGTGTAACTCGTTAAATAAGCTCAATCGAGGAATAAGCCATTGAATCGCAAAGCTCGGGGTTAAACTCACTGTTAGCGAGCCTTTTGCACCACGGGCTAGTAGCTTTTCGGTTGCGTCAATTAGCTGAGTAAAAATCTCTTTAATATCTAAAAAGTAGCCTTGACCTTCTTCGGTTAGAAGTAACGAGCGATTTTTACGCAAAAACAACTTTAACCCTAAGTGCTCTTCGAGGGTTTTAATTTGATGACTTACCGCAGCCTGCGTCACATACAACTCTTCTGCGGCTTTAGTAAAGCTTAAATGACGGGCTGCAGCTTCAAAAGCTTTTAGCGCGTTTAATGGAGGAACTCGTCTTGACATGGCAACCAAGCTTAGAATTAGTTTTTCTTATGCGGTGAATTATATACCTATGCTGGGAAAGAGTATATTCAAGCCACAAAAAAAGCGACCTAAGTCGCTTTTTAATGAGTTAATCACTTTTTTATAAATCGCTAGCACTGGTATCAAGCGGAGCAAAGCTTTTGATTAAATCATCAACCGCTTTCATTTGCGATAAGTACCCTTCTAATTTACTCAGTGCTAATGCACAAGGGCCATCACATTTTGCTTCATTTGGATTTGGGTGTGCTTCAATAAATAAGCCTGCAATACCCAGTGCCATGCCACTACGAGCCAGTTCTGCTGCTTGAGCACGACGACCATCGGCTGAATCAGCTCGACCGCCAGGACGTTGTAGCGCATGAGTAGCGTCAAATATAACGGGCGCCATGGTTTTCATGTCATCCATGCCCAGCATATCAACCACTAGGTTGTTATAACCAAAGCTTGAACCACGTTCACACAAGGCCACATTATTATTGCCCGCTTCATTAAATTTAGTAATGATATGACGCATTTCATGTGGGGCTAAAAACTGTGGCTTTTTCACATTAATAATCGCGCCTGTTTTTGCCATTGCAACCACTAAGTCTGTTTGACGAGCCAAAAATGCCGGTAGCTGAATAACATCAACAACCTCAGCAACCGGTGCTGCTTGATGAGGTTCGTGCACATCGGTGATCAGCGGAATATTAAAGGTATTTTTAATCTCTTCAAATATCTTTAAGCCTTCTTCCATGCCTGGACCACGGTAAGAATTGATTGACGAGCGATTGGCTTTATCAAATGACGCCTTAAATACATAAGGAATATTTAATTTAGTGGTCACTTCAACATAATGCTCGGCAATACGCATCGCTAAATCACGTGATTCCAGTACGTTCATGCCACCAAATAAAACGAAAGGTTTATCATTTGCCAGTTCTATTTGATTAATATTTATAACTTGGTTGTTCATTTTAATTCCTTATGGTGCAACTGCTTGCATCATTAATCCACAAATATACGCCATATATGTACCTACACCATAGCCTAGTACCGCTAATAAAACGCCTACCGGTGCCAGTGATGGATGAAACGCAGCGGCGACAACAGGGGCCGAGGCCGCGCCACCAACATTGGCCTGTGAGCCAACAGCCATGTAAAATAATGGCGCTTTAATTAGTTTAGCAACAATCAGCATTAAGCTGGCATGAGTTAGCATCCAAATAGCACCAAGCACAAAATACATCGGTGAATCAAAAATCGCCATCACATTCATATGCAGGCCAATTGATGCTACTAAAATATATAAAAATGCTGATGCCACTTTAGACGAGCCAAAGGCTTCGATATGACGCACTTTAGTGAACGATAAACTAATGCCAATCGTGGTCGATATAACAATAAGCCAAAAGAACTTACTATTTAAGCTGTATTCTTTTGCCCATGCATAGTTATTGGCAAAGAACGGTCCTAAAATATCAGCACAAAAATGTGCTAAACCAGTAATACCAAAGGCAATAGCAATAATCATCATGTAATCATTCAGCGTTGGCATACGGGCATGCTCTGCATGGTATTTTTCAACACGCTGTTTTAAATCTTCAATCGCAGTGGTATCGGCCCCCGCTTTGGCATCAATCGCTTTATGGTTAGCCGCCATTAATAATAATACCGCCATCCATAAATTAGCCACAATTACATCAACAGTGACCATAGCAGAAAAAATATCACCGCCAACTTCAAACATTTCTTTCATAGACGCTTGGTTTGCGCCGCCGCCAATCCAGCTGCCAGCAATAGTTGTCATACCGCGCCAAACCGCATCTGGGCCATGTCCACCCACTGCTTCAGGGTAGACGGCACTCATGATTAAAATAGCTAATGGGCCACCAATCACAATACCAGCGGTTCCTGTTAAGAACATAATTAATGCTTTAGGACCTAGGTTAATAATCGCTCTTAAATCAATGCTAATGGTTAATAAAATTAAACACGCAGGTAATAAATACCGCGAGGCAACGTAATACACACTCGATTGCGAGCCATCAACAATACCAAAGGTATTTAGCAACGATGGTAAAAAATAACACAGCAATAATGCAGGCACATATTTGTAAAATGCGACCAGCCCTGGGCGCTGACTTGACGAGGTTTTAAAAATAAAGCCTAAAATAATCGCTAGTAAGCCAAGTACAACAGCATCATTGGTGATTAAGGCAGTTTGGGGATCAGCCATAACGTTTCCTATTTTTATTTTTAATGGTGGGTCTTATGATTATCTTCAAGTTCTTCGATTTGATGTTGGATGACTTCAATAGCAGGGTCGTCGGGACACTCATCAACAAAAAATTGTAAATCATCTCGTGCCATTTTAGGGCAGCCTAGCTGATTTAGTAAATAGCCTCTGTCGCGTCGCTCATAGGGATCATCCCCTAGCATTTCCATTAACAAATCAACGCAAGTTAACGCATGACCAAATTTGTTCTCACTAATAAAAGACCATTTTTGTTGCGCTAAAAATAATTTATATACTTCGTCTTCAAAAATAAGCTCAAGAGGCTCTTGCTCTTGTGCATTATCTTCGTTGGTATTTTCAGGAATGATATACCAGCTTTGTTGACCACTACTTGGCTCAACAATGTACCCTTCATCATCGCTCATTGCGACGTGAATGCCCACTTCGCCTTGAGTTATGCTTACACTAGCATCAAGTTTTGCATGCTGTAAAAAATGGCATAACAAAATAGCTAAGGTCGTGGGTGTACCACTGCGCATAGATAAGGTGTAGCTAATACTGTTTAGCTTGTACTCAGGTACTTTAAGGCTTGACGCACTAAATAACCACTGACTGTAAAAGCAATCAAGTAGTTGTTCTAAACGATCATGTGCATCGCGTGTTTGCGAACAAATAGTCTCTATTTGTTGCTCAAACTCAGTCAATATTTCAAGACTTGGTGTTAAGTCTATTTGAGGGTCCCATTTAGCTTCTGCTTTAATACAACGATATATTGCCGGTGGCAAAAAATCATCGTAGGCATCTTCTATATAAGATTCATCGTGTTCATCAAACCCGAGGGTGGTCATTCATACTACAACATTCTAGAAAACGAACACGTAGTTTACCTAATTTTAAGGTTAGATACCAATAATCAGAAATGAAATAAAGAGGCAAGCTTTACACCATAGGTGTAAAGCTTAAGCAAATATTGTTAATTACAACAATAGCGGGGCTTTAGCAGTTGCTAAAAAGCCAATAGCTAAGATAACCGCAGTGTTAAACACTAAAAACATAACTTTAGGTAATGTTGTGGTTTGCTTGGCACTAATAATCCCAACGGCGATATAAATAACCACCAGCACAATTTTTTCTAATAGCCAAAGTTGCTCTAGTGGGTTTATTTTAGCCATGGCCATTAAAGTAATAGCCGAAATAATTAGTAAGGTATCTATACTGTGGCTACCAATGAAAACCACTTTATTTTTAGCAAGGCTGCCACTGCCCATGCGAGAAAAAGAACGTACATAAAATAAAATAATACTCACTAGCGCAATCGCCATGTGCGTATGTTTTAATGCTAAATAATCCATGTTTATTTTTACTTCTGTTTAGTTATGTGTTTTATCAGGAAAGCGTAAAATTACCGCTTCAAGTTCTTCAAGTTTATCATTGAATACATCAACAAGTTTAGGATCAAAATGCGTACCTTTGTTTGCATTGATCTCAGCAACGGCTTCTTCAAGTGTCCACGCACCTTTATAACACCGTTTATGACGCAGTGCATCATACACATCGGCCAATGCCACTATGCGAGCAAAAATATCGATACTCTCGCCTTTTAAGCCGCAAGGGTAACCAGACCCATCCCATTTTTCGTGATGTTGCTGTGCAATTAAGGCCCCTGCACTGACTATTTTACGCGGTGAATCTTTTAAAATGGCGTAGCCTTTGCCTGCATGGGTTTTCATAACTTCCCACTCATCACTGTTTAATTTACCGGGTTTATTTAAAATAGCATCCGGAATACCTATTTTACCCACATCATGTAAAGGCGATGCAAAACGAATTAAATTCGCTTGTTCTTCAGATAATCCATATCCTATTGCTAACTCATAACAAATATAAGCAACCCGCTTTACGTGATTACCCGTCTCGCATGAGCGTTGTTCAACCGCTTCACTTAAACGATAAACAAGTTCTTGTTGGGTAGCTTCAACTTCAGTATGTAATTGTACATTTTCAAATGCCAACTGCACATTTTGAGAAAAAATTTCAATTAGATTTCGTTGCGTATCTGTCAGTTTCGATGGCACACCGGATACAAATAACATCGAATTATGATTAAATTTACTACTACAATAAGCAAACAAATAGTCATCTTTATAAACAATTGCTTTGTTGGCTAGGGCTTCTTGGCACGCTAAGAGTTGATCTGCTGCTAATACTGTTTCTAGCTCTTCTCCTTCGCGCTTAGCAAAGTCACCGGTGCCAGAGCAAACAATCAGTTTTTTATTTAATTCCTCTGACGGATTTTGCGCTACTAAGGTAGTGGCATACATAGCTTCGTCGGCCACATTAAGCAAGGAGGTTAGCTGCTGCATCACTCCTTCAATAAAATTATCCATTGAATGAGTTGCAAAAATATTGCGAGAAGCAGTGATTATTTTTTCTAGGCCTTCACGTGACTGCTCAATAGAAATAATATCGCGATACGAACGAAGGCTAGCCATCATAACGGTGAATAGTTTTTGTGCGGTGAGTTCTGTTTTAGATTTGTAGTCATTTATGTCGTAATTGACAATGACTTGACGCTCCGGCGCTTGACCTGGTTGCCCTGTACGTAAAATGATACGAATGTAATTATTTTTAACGGTATCGCGTATGTACTTCGCGACTTGCAAACCAGCGTCGTCTGTTTCCATTACAACATCGAGTAGGATGATGGCTGCATCTGGGTGCTCATCAATTAACTTTTTTGCCTCTGCGCCTGAATATGCGCTTATAAATTCCAACCGTTTATCTTGGAACTTAAAGTCACTTAAAGCTAAACGTGTAACAGCATGAACCTCAGGCTCATCATCAACTATTAAAACTTTCCATGTCCCTTGCTCTTCACATGCTACTTCAGGTGGTTGTTCATTTGAAAATAAAAAATCTTCCATCACATAGAATTCCTTAAACCATATGCAAACAAACAACGGAGCTATTAAAAATAATTTAAGGCCATTGTCCGAACGTTACGCGGTCATTATTACCAAGATCTTTCACTGTGCTTACATTTATAAACGCCATTTGATTGAAAATATGACGTACAGCTGCACTTTGCTCAAATCCGTGTTCAATTAAAAGATAGCCATTAGAATGTAAATAGTCACGTGATTGTGTAATTATTTGTTTAATATCAGCTAATCCTGCATCATCCGCAACTAATGCAGACAAAGGTTCAAAGCGAACATCGCCTTGATGCAAGTGTACATCGTCATGTTCTATATAGGGTGGATTGGTTACAATTAGATCAAATTTCTTGCTTTTTAACGCACTAAACCAGTTACTCTGCTCAACAGTCACATTATTAATAGCTAATCGCTGTTGGTTGCGCTTTGCCAACGCTACCGCATCATCAATACGATCAACAGCAATAATATCCCATGAGGGCATTTCGCTTCCAAGCGCCAATGCTATTGCCCCTGTGCCAGTGCCTAAATCAAGTACTTTCGCGTTTTTAGGCACTTCGCACTCAAGCGCAAGTTCAACTAAGGTTTCTGTATCAGGTCGAGGGATAAGTGTTGTTGGGTTCACTTCAAGCTGCAAACTCCAAAATTCACGACAGCCGGTAATATGCGAAACAGGTTCGCCTTGTAAGCGACGTTCACAGGCACGTTGAAATGCCTGATACTGCTCATCTGTGAGCTGTTTTTCAGGCCAAGTAAATAAATAACTTCGTGGCTTTTGTAAAATATTGAGCAGTAAAACTTGTGCATCTAACTTTGCGCTATCACTACTTGATGCTAATAAATTAGCACCTGTAGCAATAGCGTTTTCAACAGAAGGGGTCACGATTAATCGTCGCCCATTGCAGCAAGTAAATCGGCTTGATGCTCTTGCATTAGTGGCTCAACAACGGCGCCTAAATCACCTGCTACCACTTCATTAAGACGATAAAGCGTTAAGTTAATACGGTGATCGGTAATACGACCTTGTGGATAGTTGTATGTACGAATACGCTCAGAACGATCGCCGCTACCAACTAAGTTACGACGTTCTGATGCTTCAGCAGCATGACGCTTTTCATCTTCAGCTTGCTGAAGGCGCGCAGCCAATACCGACATCGCTTTAGCACGGTTTTTATGCTGAGAGCGCTCATCTTGACACTCAACCACCACACCCGTAGGTAAATGGGTAATACGAATGGCAGAGTCGGTTTTATTTACGTGCTGACCACCCGCTCCCGACGCTCTAAAAGTATCAACTTTAATATCGGCAGTATTGATTTCGATGGCTTCTGCTTCTGGTACTTCAGCCATAACAGCTACAGTACATGCTGAGGTATGTACACGGCCTTGAGACTCAGTTTCAGGGACACGTTGTACACGGTGAACGCCTGATTCAAATTTTAATTGTCCGTAAACACCTTCACCGCTGATGTTAGCAATTACTTCCTTATAACCACCGTGCTCACCTTCGTTGGTGGTAACAACTTCTACTTTCCATTTTTTTGTTTCTGCGTAACGGCTGTACATTCTGAATAAGTCGCCAGCAAAAATAGCCGCTTCATCGCCCCCTGTTCCTGCACGAACCTCTAAAAACACGTTATTATTGTCTTTTGGATCTTTAGGTAACATTAAAACTTGAATGTCGTCTTCTAAAGTCGAAATCTGTGCTTTTGCTTCTTTATATTCTTCTTGTGCCATTTCGCGCATTTCAGGGTCTGAATCTTTAAGCATTTCTTCAGAGCTGCTCAAGTCTTCTTGTGCTTGCTGGTAAGCTAAAAATGTTTTTACCACCTCTTCAAGCTCAGAGTATTCTTTTGAAAGAGCACGAAAGCGGTTTTGATCACTAATGACCGATGGGTCACTTAGTAACGCTTGTACTTCTTCATAGCGCTCAACTAAGGTTTCTAATTTACGATAAACGGACTCTTTCATTTAACTGTTATTCCTGATCTATACCTAACATTTTTTTTAATTGATTTAGCTGAGCCACTTCACCTTTTTTCGCTGCATCTTGGATGGCACGGGTAGGCGCGTGCATTAAGCGATTGGTTAACTTATTGGCTAGCTCTAAAATTACTTTTTCTGCATTTTTACCTGTATTTAGCTGGCTAAGGGCCCTATCTACAAGTTCTGCTTTTGTAGTTTGTACATCATTACGGTAGTGGCGAATTAAATCCACTGAATCAAGTGAACGCAGCCACATAAAAAACTCTTTGGTGCGCTCACTAATAATAATTTGTGCTTGTTCTGCCGCTTGCTCACGTGCAGCCATGTTTTCGCTAACAATGGCTTGTAAGTCATCAACAGAATATAAATAAGCGTCGTCAAGCTCTCCGACTTGGCTTTCAATATCGCGTGGTACAGCAATATCTATAAATAGCATAGGCTTATAACGACGTTGTTTCAGTGCTTGTTCCACCACCCCTTTACCAATAATAGGTAAAGTACTGGCAGTGGAGCTAATAACAATATCGGCTTGGTGTAATCGTTCTGGTAATTGTGCCAAGGCAATAACATCTGCTGACACTTCATCCGCTAAGCCGCGAGCGCGTTCTATTGTTCTATTAGCTACCGTTATTTTTTGTGGCTCATTTTGGTATAAATGTTTTGCTACCAGCTCAATGGTTTCACCAGCACCAATTAATAGCACCTTGGTTTTGTCTAATTTGCCATAAATATGCTTTGCAAGATTAACCGCAGCAAACGCAACCGAGACTGCACTCGCACCAATGTTAGTTTCGGTGCGTACTTCTTTTGCCACTGAAAAGGTTTTTTGAAACAAACGATCAAAAGTTACACCCACCGCATCGTGGGTTTTAGCACTGTTATACGCTTGCTTTATTTGCCCTAAAATCTGTGGTTCACCTAATACCAGCGAATCAAGCCCGCAGGCTACACGCATTAAATGGTTTATTGCTGCGCTGTCTTCATAACAGTAGATGTTTTTACTCAGTTCATGTTCATCTAAACCATGGAAACTGGCTAACCATTGCAACAATGTTTGGGAATTTTGTTGCGCAAGGCTACAATACACTTCAGTGCGATTACAGGTAGATACAATAACCGCTTCATTAAAGTCGGCATGACCACTTAATTGCTGTAGCGCCTCTGAAATTTGCTCAGGCGAAAAGGCCACTTTTTCTCGTAAATCTACGGATGCGGTTTTGTGATTAATACCAAGTGCTATTATGGTCATATCTGCCAAATATTGCTGAGCCCTACTTCATAGGCGGCAATTTTATCAAAAATCTCAGGAATATGGAAAGTAAGGAACAACATTTGACTCGACAATATTTTATTTTAACCCTGTTAATTATTTTTTTAACGGGCTGTGCCAATAAAAACAACTACAATACAAAAACTTACGAAGACTGGAAGTTACGTCTTAGTACACAAAAAACTTGGCAGGTGGAAGGTAAATTAGCGTTTATTAGCCCTGATGAGCGCCAATCTGCTAACTTAAATTGGCAACAAACACAAAATAGTAATCATTTAGTGTTAACCACATTTATTGGCACCCGAATTTTATCGCTCAAACAAACCGCAGTGGGGGCTGAATTAATATTTGATGATCAACAGTTTTTTGATACTAATGCGAGTAAACTTTTACAACGCTTAACGGGGTTTACTTTACCGGTAAATAACGCCGGTCAGTGGTTAAAAGCCACTATTGACGATCAAACCTTAGAAGTCGATCAATTAGGCCGTGCTAAAAGCGTGTTATGGTTTGATGACGCTGGCAAAAAATGGCAAATAAACTACACCAGTTACATACAAAAACACGGTTTTTGGTTACCTAACGCGCTAACCTTAACCCATCAAAAGATTAAAATTAAAATCAAACTCTACGATTGGCAGTTTAACTAATTATGAATACTCCCTTTGAACTTTCGCTGATTGCGCCGGCGAAGCTAAATTTATTTTTACATATTAATGGTCGCCGTGATGATGGCTATCATGAATTAGAAACCCTGTTTACATTTTTAAACTATGGCGACGAGCTCCATTTTACGCTTACTAATGATAAAAATATTAGTATTAGCGGTGACACTCATGGCATTGCACTAACTGACAACTTAATTTATAAAGCAGCTTTATTATTGCAAACTCAGTGTAAAGTGAATTTAGGTGCAAAAATAAATTTAACTAAACGTTTGCCTATGGGCGGAGGTGTTGGTGGTGGTTCATCCGATGCCGCAACAACACTTTTAGCGCTGAATACACTGTGGAATACCGCTCTTACACTAGATGAACTTGCAGATTTAGGCTTGAAGCTCGGTGCAGACGTACCTGTATTCATTAAAGGTAAAAGCGCCATAGCACATGGCATTGGCGAGCAATTAGAGTATGTTAAATTGCCACAAAAATGGTACTGCGTTGTTTTTCCAAACCAGCATGTCAGTACTGCACAAATATTTACTCACCCCGATTTAAAACGTGACACGCCTAAACTTTCAGGTGACTGGCAACAACAGGTTTTAACTAACGATTGTGAGCCTTTAGTGAAAAAGCTGTGTCCCGAGGTTGAAAAAACCCTGCAGTGGTTGCTAAAATACGCCCCATCAAAGATGACCGGAACAGGTTCATGTTGTTTTGTTGAATTTGCTAGTCAAGTTCAAGCACAAGATGTACTTGCTAACCTCCCCCATACTTGGCAGGGGTTTATCGCATCAAGCGTTAATACTTCTCCTGCTCACACGGAGTTAGCCGCCATCATTGATAAATGAAGTAACGTACAAGTAATCATAAGTTAACCTACTTTGTTCATTCAATGTAAGTTAGTCCAAAAATTCAGTGCCTGAGGAACCCTACCGTGCCTGACATGAAGCTCTTCGCTGGTAACGCAACACCTGACCTAGCTCAAAAAGTTGCAAAACGTTTATATATTGAATTAGGCGATGCTGTTGTTGGCCGTTTTAGTGACGGTGAGATCAGTGTTCAAATTAATGAAAATGTTCGTGGCTCGGATGTTTTTATCTTACAATCAACCTGTGCCCCTACTAACGATAACCTAATGGAACTTATCGTTATGGTTGATGCGCTACGCCGTGCATCTGCCGGTCGTATCACTGCTGTTATTCCTTATTTTGGTTATGCTCGTCAAGATCGTCGTGTACGTTCTGCGCGTGTGCCAATTACAGCTAAAGTGGTTGCGGATTTCTTATCAAGTGTAGGTGTTGACCGCGTTCTTACGGTTGATTTACATGCTGAGCAAATCCAAGGCTTCTTCGATGTACCAGTAGATAACGTATTTGGCAGCCCGGTATTATTAGAAGATATGAAAAACCGCGACTTTGATGACGTGGTTGTTGTATCACCTGATATTGGTGGTGTTGTACGTGCCCGTGCAATTGCAAAACTATTAAACGATACTGACCTAGCTATTATTGATAAACGTCGCCCTCAAGCTAACGTTTCTCAAGTAATGCATATTATTGGTGACGTTGAAGGTCGTGATTGTATTATTGTTGATGACATGATTGATACCGGTGGTACATTGTGTAAAGCAGCTGAAGCTCTTAAAGAGCATGGTGCTAAACGCGTATTTGCTTACGCTACTCACCCTATTCTTTCTGGTACAGCTGCAGAAAACTTACGTAACTCTGTGATTGATGAAGTGATTGTAACTGACTCAATTCCACTGTCTGACGAACTAAAAGCGCTTGATATTGTTAAAGTATTAACACTTGCAGATATGTTAGCAGAGACTATTCGTCGCATTAGCAACGAAGAATCTATCTCGGCAATGTTTGAACATTAAAGTTAAACATTAATGAGTATAAAAGCGCCTTTTGGCGCTTTTTTTGTAGGTGATGTTTATTTTATAAACCCGCAGTGGTATGATAGCGCGCCTTTTGGCTAGGGACCTTGGTCGCAAAGGCCCTAACACTTTTAATTATTGGAGACATCATGTCTAACACAACTTATACTTATGACGCTGAACTTCGCGTAGAAACTGGTACTGGTGCGAGCCGCCGCCTACGTCGCGAAGACAAAGTGCCGGCAATCCTTTATGGAGCTGATAAAGAAGCTTTATCGCTTACTTTTGAACATAAAGATATGATCAAAGCACAAGAAGACGAAGGCTTTTACACTCACATCCTTACATTAAATGTAGGTGGCGAGAAAGTTGAAGCTATCTTAAAAGATATCCAACGTCACCCTTTCAAGCCTAAGCTTACTCACCTTGATTTCCAACGTGTAGACGCAACTCACAAACTAGTAACTAAGGTTCCTTTACACTTCATCGGTGAAGATAAAGTAACTAAGTTAGGTGCAACTGTTGTTCACCAGTTAACTGAAGTTGAGATTTCTTGTCTTCCTAAGTCACTTCCAGAATTCATCGAAGTAGACGTATCTGATCTTGTAGCTGGTGATTCAATCCACCTTACAGATCTTGCGTTTCCTAAAGGTGTTCAATCTGTTGAGCTTGGTAAAGGCGAAGGCCACGATCAGTCTATCGTTACTATCAAAGCTAACAAAGCAGCTCCAACTGAAGACGACGCTTCAGACGCTGCAGAATAATATTTAAGGTCTCGCACCTTGAATTCTATTCAAATGCTTGTGGGCCTGGCTAATCCAGGCCCCGAATACGCAAATACACGCCACAACGCAGGTGCTTGGTTCATTCAAGAACTCGCTGCACGCTACAACTGCACGCTAAAACACGACCCTAAATATCACGGCCTTACTGGCAAAGTGATTATTCAAGGCAAAGAATTCAAATTACTGATCCCCACCACTTACATGAACTTAAGTGGCAAAGCGGTGAGTAGTTTAGCCAATTTTTTTAAAATCCCAGTGGAAGACATACTTGTCGCCCATGATGAATTGGATTTAGACCCGGGCGTTGCCAAATTGAAAAAAGGCGGCGGACATGGCGGTCATAATGGCTTAAAAGACATTATTGCAAAAATGGCAAATCAAAAAGACTTTATGCGCTTACGCATAGGTGTTGGTCATCCAGGACATCGTGAAATGGTCACCGGTTGGGTGCTTGGAAAAGCAGCCAAGGAAGATCAGGAAAAAATGGATGCCGCGGTTGATGAAGCAGTTCGTTGTATGGAAATACTTGCTAAAGACGGTGTGTTAAAAGCACAAAACAGACTACATTCGTTTAAACCCTAGTTTTTAAGGGTATACGTACACACGTTTTAAACGAATCTAAACAAGGTATCTTACTATGGGTTTTAAATGTGGCATCGTTGGCTTGCCTAATGTTGGTAAATCAACACTTTTCAATGCATTGACTAAAGCGGGTATTGAAGCCGCTAACTTTCCTTTTTGTACCATTGAACCTAATACAGGTGTGGTACCGGTGCCAGATCCTCGCCTAGACGAACTTGCTAAAATTGTTAACCCACAACGTATTCTTACAACAAGTATGGAATTTGTGGATATTGCAGGTTTAGTTAAAGGTGCATCGAAAGGTGAAGGCCTAGGCAATCAGTTTTTAGCAAATATTCGTGAAACTGATGCGATTGGCCATGTAGTTCGCTGTTTTGAAGATGAAAACGTTATTCACGTAGCGGGGACTATTGACCCTGCGGACGACATTGACGTGATCAACACTGAGCTTGTACTTGCTGATATGGACAGTGCTGATAAAGCAATTTTCCGTAATGCAAAAAAAGCAAAAGGCGGTGATAAAGACGCAAAAGAGCAAAATGCAGTACTTGAAAAAGTAAAAGTGCATCTTGATGAAGGCTTAACTTTACGTTCTTTAGCACTAACAAAAGAAGAAAAAGCAGCAATTGCACCTATTAACTTCTTAACCATCAAGCCAACGATGTATATTGCAAACGTAGCAGAAGATGGATTTGAAAATAACCCACTACTTGATCGTGTGCGTGAAATAGCTGCCGCTGAAGATGCGGTTGTTGTACCAGTGTGTGCTGCCATCGAGTCTGAGCTTTCTGAGCTTGAAGATGAAGACAAGTTAGAGTTTATGGCTGACCTTGGTCTTGAAGAGCCAGGGCTTAACCTTGTTATTCGTGGCGGTTATGAATTATTGCACTTACAAACCTACTTTACTGCGGGTGTAAAAGAAGTGCGCGCATGGACTATCCCTGTGGGTGCAACAGCGCCACAAGCTGCAGGAAAAATCCATACCGACTTTGAACGTGGTTTTATCCGTGCACAAACAATTGCTTTTGATGACTTTATTGCATGTAAAGGCGAAAGCGGTGCAAAAGAAGCAGGTAAAATGCGTCAAGAAGGTAAAGAATACATTGTTAAAGATGGCGATGTAATGAACTTCTTGTTCAACGTATAATTAAACACTGCACCACCTTGAGTGGCTAATTGTTTTGAAAGGCTCGTTTTTACGAGCCTTTTTACTTTTCAGCCGAATAAAAACAATAATTAGCTACTTTTATCATAAGCTCAGAATTGTAAAACAAAGCTATAATTACAATGCCACGCTGATAAAGAGTGTTAAAAAAGCAACGTTTTAATTAAAAAGTAGCCGGTTAGCCTATTTTTCCTGCAAACAAACCAACTTAAGTGTTTTTTTGCAAAAAAGGTGTTGACGAATTTGGGGCATATCAGCATAATACGCCCCGCACTCAGCGATGAAGTGCTAACAAAAAAGATGGCTAAGTAGCTCAGCTGGTTAGAGCACATCACTCATAATGATGGGGTCACAGGTTCAAATCCCGTCTTAGCCACCATTTATTTTTTGTTGCTCAATGAAGAGTTTAAAATAACTACCATTTCTTTGATTAATTCAAAGTAATAATGCGGGAGTGGCGGAATTGGTAGACGCGCTGGATTTAGGTTCCAGTATCTTAGGATGTGAGAGTTCAAGTCTCTCCTTCCGCACCATATTCTTGATATGAATTAAAACTATCAATTGTTTATTGTTGGGATATCGCCAAGCGGTAAGGCACCAGGTTTTGATCCTGGCATTCCCAGGTTCAAATCCTGGTATCCCAGCCAACAATGGCTAAGTAGCTCAGCTGGTTAGAGCACATCACTCATAATGATGGGGTCACAGGTTCAAATCCCGTCTTAGCCACCATTTCTTTTTTAGAAGTGGCTCTGCAAGAGTTAAATTGCAACTCAATGAAGAGTTTAAAATAACTACCATTTCTTTGATTAATTCAAAGTGATAATACAGGAGTTGCGGAATTGGCGGTTGTCTTGAATTAGACGCTGGATTTAGGTTCCAAAACAGTATTACCTGTATACTCGATGCGGGAGTGGCGGAATTGGTAGACGCGCTGGATTTAGGTTCCAGTATCTTAGGATGTGAGAGTTCAAGTCTCTCCTTCCGCACCATATTCTTTGATAAGAATTAAAATTATCAGCAATTTCTTAGTTGGGATATCGCCAAGCGGTAAGGCACCAGGTTTTGATCCTGGCATTCCCAGGTTCAAATCCTGGTATCCCAGCCAACTTCTTCTACCAAAGAACGTTGTATAAGAAAACTCTGTTAAGAGTCTAAATATAAACTTGTATGCGGGAGTGGCGGAATTGGTAGACGCGCTGGATTTAGGTTCCAGTATCTTAGGATGTGAGAGTTCAAGTCTCTCCTTCCGCACCATGTTCTTAACTAGAACTAAAACTTATCCAAATTTAGAGTTGGGATATCGCCAAGCGGTAAGGCACCAGGTTTTGATCCTGGCATTCCCAGGTTCAAATCCTGGTATCCCAGCCAATTTGCACACATCTTTGATTACACCTCCACACTAGATTAAAAATAATTTATCATTACTTCTACTTTTATTATCCAATACAACATTTTTAAGCAAAGAAATTGTCGACAGCAAAGCAAAAATCTCGCTAACTCCAAATAAAAAACTTTTAATGCTTAAAGAGCCTAACTTACCCGCTCAAAATGATTAATTATTATTACGTATTGATATTAGTCACTCAGATAAAAGCAATTAGACCCAATTTAGGTATTTATGTAAAACATGTTAATGAAAGGTTGACAGGTGTACCTTTTATGGTAATGTTTGTTTTGCTCAAATAAAGAGCTATATAAACTTAATAAGGATAGTTATCATGAAAAAAATATATTTAATCATTGCTTTGTTTTCGGGTCTTTTTTCAGCAAATGTACTTGCAAACTCAGTGTCGTGTTATGTAGACACAATGGCTTACGACAATTACTCACAAAACATGTGCTTTGGCGGTGAAAGTAACCCTAATTTTCACCCGAAAATAGCATTTAAGGTTAATACCTCTAAAGCTGTTTCTAATGTTGTTTGGGTTTTTGATGGTACATATGACCGTTCAGCCAGTTGTGATGGAACAACATGTATAGTTGACGTTTATAAAGTCGAAAGTTCAATGACAGCATGTGTTGATAAAATCTACTACACTGACTTTACATGGGAAGATGTTAATTGGTGCGCAAGCGCTGAATATATGTACTCTCGTTCAGGTATGTGGAACTAAATTTATCTCCGTTTACAAGTGCCACATAAGCGGCACTTGTTATTATTATAAGAATCTAGATTTATGTAAGCGAATTTAATCTAACTTGCCACTAATCGCGTATTTCAGCACCCAATTTTTTACCTTCCCTGTATTATTAGCTAACTTTAAAAATGTGCTGCGCGCCCATTTTAATGGGGCTATTTGATTTGAGAAACCAAAGTAGCAAGCATCCATCATACTCATCATTAACAAATTAGCGTTACGACGACTACGCTCGTATTCTTTGAGCATTAGCGGGCACCCTACATCATCAGCTGTACGCAACACTTCAGCTAAAGCAGCTACATCTTGAAAGCCTAAATTAACACCCTGTCCTGCCAGAGGATTAATGGTGTGCGCCGCATCACCCACTAAAACGAGTCTGCCTTGTGAATAATTATTGGCATGCTGCCTTGCCAAAGGAAATATAGCATGGCTTTGTACTTCAAAATCACCTGCAAGCTTTGGAAACTTTTCAATAATATGAGCCTTTAATTCGCTAGGTTGTAGGGCTTTAAATGCTTTGAGGGTTTTTGCATCGTCATACCAAATTAAATTTGCATAAGGTGCTTTCATAGGTAAAAACGCAACAGGCCCTGTAGGTGTAAACTGCTGCCATGTTTTAACTTGTTGCGGAGCATCGAGCTTTATTAGCACGCCCATACAATGCTGCTGATATTGCCAACCAGTTATACCAATATTGGCTTTGCTACGTAATTGTGATTGCCCACCATCCGCTGCAATGACTAAATCAGCAGTATAGCTTTGTTCGTTGTAGTGCAAGCTAATGCTATCAGGGTTTTGCTCTATTGCTGTTAAAGCCGACAAAGGATTAATCATTTCAATATTATGTTGCTCAAATTGCTGCCATAAACTGGCTTGAATTAGCTTATTCTCAATTAAATGACCTAAATGGGTGGTGTTAATAGCATGACAATCAAATAATAAATGATCGTTACCTCGTTCAAAGGTCTCTAATTGTTCATAGGGAGCCAATCTATTTGCTCTCAGTAATGGCATCGCACCGAGCTGATCAAGCAGTTTTTCCGAAAAGCGATTAATAGCCGAAACGCGTATATCAACGTCATCACTGTTAAGTACCTGTGGTGCATCTATTGGATGTTTTTCAATAACACGTACGACTTTGCCTTGTTGCGCTAATTTAATAGCCATAGCGGCACCAACCATGCCGCCCCCTACTACAATTACATTATTTTTAGCCATGTTTTTCATCATTTTAATTCTGACTTAACTCTGCTTAGATTGTATCGTAATTAGTTTGCTCAGTGTGAGCGCTTCGCTTAATTCTATTATTAAACCCATACTATATTGATTTCAGATCACAAACATGAAATCTATACTTGGTTTTGAGCGTGTATCCAGCTAAAATACGCGTCCTTTAAGTCGAGCGAAATTTTAATAATTCCGCCACTTATACCTGTTTCTAGCACATATTTGTGCCACTATCGAATTGAACACGAGGCTATATTTCAATGAGCAAAAAGCTGCATATTAAAACCTGGGGTTGTCAGATGAACGAATACGACTCTCAGAAAATGGCTGATCTTCTAGATGCTACCAACGGCTATCAGCTAACTGAAGAAGCTGCTGATGCTGATGTTATCTTACTTAATACCTGTTCAATTCGTGAAAAAGCGCAAGAAAAAGTATTTCACCAACTAGGTCGTTGGAAGTTATTAAAAGATGACAAACCAGACCTTATTATTGGTGTAGGCGGCTGTGTTGCATCACAAGAAGGTGATTCAATTCGCCAACGTGCTCCGTTTGTAGATGTTATTTTTGGTCCACAAACTTTGCACCGTTTACCTGAGATGATTAAACAAGTACAAGGCGATAAAGGTTCATCTGTAGTTGATATTTCATTCCCTGAGATTGAAAAATTTGACCGCTTACCTGAGCCTAAAGCGGAAGGTCCTTCTGCGTTTGTATCAATTATGGAAGGTTGTTCTAAATACTGTACTTTCTGTGTTGTGCCTTACACCCGTGGTGAAGAAGTAAGCCGCCCTGTTGATGATGTATTATTAGAAGTTGCACAGTTAGCCGAGCAAGGCGTACGTGAAGTTAACCTATTAGGTCAAAACGTAAATGCGTACCGTGGTGATACACACGATGGTGAAATTTGCTATTTCTCAGATCTAATTCGTTTAGTGGCTGCAATTGACGGGATTGACCGTATTCGTTACACCACCTCACACCCTGTAGAGTTTACACCAGACATTATTGATGCGTATGCTGATGTGCCTGAGCTGGTTGATCACTTACACCTTCCAGTACAAAGTGGTTCAGACCGTGTTTTAAATTTAATGAAACGCGGCCATACTGCTCTTGAGTACAAATCAACAATTCGTAAGCTACGTAAAATTCGCCCTAACCTAAGCATGTCGTCAGATTTCATCATAGGTTTCCCAGGTGAAAGCAAGGCCGATTTTGAAGCCACCATGAACCTTATCAACGATATTGGTTTTGATATGAGCTTTAGCTTTATTTACAGCGCACGCCCAGGTACACCAGCAGCCGATTTGCCAGATGACGTAACCGAGCAAGAGAAAAAAGAGCGCCTGTACTTATTGCAAAACCGTATTACGCAAATGGCACAGCAAATTAGCCGCCAAATGTTTGATACTGAGCAACGTATTTTAGTTGAAGGTCCTTCTAAGAAGAACCCGATGGAACTACGTGGCCGAACTGAAAATAACCGTGTAGTTAACTTTGTTGGCCCACACACAGTGATCGGTCAGTTTGTTGATGTACGTATTACCGAGGCGTTACCAAACTCTTTACGTGGCGATTTAATTCGTACAGAATCAGAAATGAACTTACGCCGCGAAATTGCGCCTTCTGCTATTTTAACCAAAGCAGCGAGTGAGCAAAAAACCGAGACAGCTAACGAAATTGGCGTTGCTACTTTCGTACCTTAGTTGCAAAAATTCATTGCGCCAGTTAACTCTGGCGCACTGTAATAGGAAGTAATTTTGAGTAATCAGTTAAAAACATTAGAGATTTATTTAGAACCTGCCGACAACAAACGCCTTTCTTCATTATGTGGCCCGTTTGACGAAAACATCAAACAAATTGAACGCCGTCTGGGTGTTGAAATTATTCATCGTGATAACTTTTTTAAAGTAACCGGTAAACTACACAGTAGCGCCGGCGCGGTAGAGATCTTAAAAAACCTTTATATTGATACTCAACCTGTACGTGGGGAAATTGGCGAAATTGAGCCTGACAACGTACATTTAGCCATCACTGAGTCTAAAGCGCTTGAGCAAGATGTTGCACACAGTGCTTATGGCAAAGAAATGATGATTAAAACCCGTCGTGGCGTTATTAAACCACGAAACGATAACCAAGGCTTGTATGTTGCTAATATTTTGCACCACGACATTACCTTTGGTATTGGCCCTGCAGGTACAGGTAAAACCTATCTTGCAGTTGCAGCGGCAGTTGATGCACTAGAGCGCCAAGAAATACGCCGTATATTGCTCACTCGCCCTGCGGTTGAAGCGGGTGAAAAACTCGGCTTTTTACCGGGTGACTTAAGCCAAAAAATAGACCCTTACTTACGCCCACTTTACGATGCCTTATTTGAAATGCTTGGCTTTGAGCGTGTTGAAAAACTGATTGAAAAAAACATCATTGAAATTGCGCCATTGGCTTACATGCGTGGGCGCACACTTAATGATGCGTTTATTATTTTAGATGAAAGCCAAAATACCACCACAGAGCAAATGAAAATGTTCTTAACCCGTATTGGTTTTAATTCTAAAGCAGTGATCACCGGCGATATAACCCAAGTTGATTTACCTCGGGGTGCGCGCTCTGGTCTTCGCCATGCTATTGAAGTATTGGATGGCGTTGATGAAATTAGCTTTAACTTTTTCAAATCGCACGATGTGGTACGCCACCCTGTAGTAGCCCGCATTGTAGAAGCGTATGAGCGCAACGATGAGCGTGAACGCCTTAAGCGGTTAGAGAAACAACAAGCCAAAGAAGCGCTCGCCGCTCAAGAGCAACCTGCTACCAAAGGGTAATACCGTGAAAACAGAACTTGATTTACAAATAGCGTGTGAGTTTGACAACTTACCCAGCCTTGAGCAGTTTGCCATGTGGGCCGATAAAGTGCTTAGCCAATATCGTGATGAGTCTGAGCTGACCATTGTTATCAGCGATGAGGAACAGTCGCAACAGCTCAATAATGACTACCGTGGTAAAAATAAGCCTACCAACGTATTATCATTTGAATTTGAAGCGCCACCGGGTATTGATATCCCACTTGTGGGCGACTTAATTATTTGTCCTGCCATTGTTTTGGCTGAGGCACAAGAGCAAGAAAAGTCATTTCATGACCACTTTGCTCATATGGTTATTCATGGATGCTTGCATTTACTTGGATTTGACCATATAAAGAGTGAAGACGCGTTAGAGATGGAAAGCATAGAAAAGCAATTACTTGCTGAACTAAACATAGCAGACCCATATCGGGACGATATTTAAATAAACGGAGCAATTAGACGTAATGAGCGACGATAACTCGCAATCTAGCCAGGGTTCTTCTGGCAAAACTTGGCTGGGTCGTATAACCCAGATGTTGCAAGGGGAACCCCAGAATAGAGAAGAGCTGGTTGAGGTAATTGCCGATGCCCAAGAGCGGGATGTAATCGATCCTGAAACCAAAGAAATGATTGAAGGTGTGCTTGGCGTGTCTGAGCTCAAAGTGCGAGATATTATGATCCCGCGCTCACAAATGGTCACTTTGGAAATTGATAGCCCGCTTGAAGAGCACATACCTATGATGGTTGACTCTACCCACTCTCGTTTTCCGGTAGTGTGTGAAGATAAAGACCATGTAGAAGGGATTTTACTCGCAAAAGACTTATTACCTCTCATTTTAAATAAAGATGAGCATTTACCATCGCTACGTGACTATTTGCGCCCTGCCATGGTAGTGCCTGAAAGTAAACGGGTGGATACCCTGCTTAATGAATTTCGTCAGCAACGCTACCATATGGCAATTGTGATAGACGAATACGGCGGTGTATCGGGTTTAGTAACCATTGAAGATATTCTTGAGATCATTGTTGGCGAAATCGAAGATGAGCACGATGAAGAAGAAGAACAACAAGATATTCGACAACTGGCTAAACATGTTTACGTTGTGCAAGCACTGACCCCTGTAGATGACTTTAACGAGCATTTTAAATCAGGCTATAGCTCGCAAGATGCCGACACTATTGGTGGTACCGTGTTACACGCCTTTGGCCATATGCCGAGCCGTGGCGAAACCATCGATATAGAGGGATTTCAGTTTAAAGTAACCAATTCTGATAATCGTCGTATATTGCAACTGCAAGTCACCATTCCTAAGGCTGATGATAACGACAGTGAAGAAACTGCTAACTAGTCTCACCCTACTAGCAAAAGATAAAAAAGCATGGCTCGCACTGGTTGCGGGCCTTGTTTTAACTTTTAGCTACGCGCCTTTTGGTATTTGGCCGATTGTATTTTTTAGCATAGGCTCGCTATTTTTTTGTATTCCTGCAAACCTCAATGGAAAAGTACATGCTAAAACAGCGGCTAAATATGGCTTTATATTTGGCCTAGGCTGGTTTGGTGCAGGTATAAGTTGGGTACATGTTTCTATCGCCACCTTTGGCGGTATGCCACTTATCGCCTCAATTGCATTAATGGCACTGCTTTGTAGCTACCTTGCGTTATTTCCTGCGCTGGCGCTGTGGGCAACCACTCGCTTTTCAAACGGCTCTATAAGTTTTGCAGCGCTATTACTCCCTTGTTTTGCTATTAGTGAATATTTGCGTGCCAACCTGTTAACTGGTTTTCCTTGGTTAAGCTTTGGTTATACACAAACCGATAGCCCTCTGAATGCCCTTGCTCCTTTAATTGGTGAATTTGGGCTCACGCTATTATGTATTGCCATTGGCTTTGCATTGTACAGCTTAGCGCAAAAACAATTTAAAATGCCTGTTGTTACCGCTGCTGTGGTTTTGCTTGCCTTCGCAGGCGCACACTTTACAAAGGTAACCCATTACTCCGATAAAGACCTTTCTGTGCTGCTTGTACAAGGTAATATAAAACAACACTTGCGCTTTGACCCCAGTGAGTTTTGGACCACCATGAGTAAGTATCAGGATATGACGCGCCGTCATTGGGATGCCGATTTAATCGTGTGGCCTGAAGCTGCAGTGCCTGAGATAGAAGCGCTTGCCGATTCGTATTTAGCAGGCTTAGACAGTGCCGCCTCATTCAATAAAACTGCATTAGTGACCGGTATTGTCGATTACCAACGAGACACTAAAACCATTTTCAATACGCTAATTGTGGTCGGTAACAAAGAGCAAAATGATGAACACGGCCACTATCGTTACTTAGACAGTAACCGCTATCAAAAACATCAATTACTGCCGATTGGTGAGTTTGTTCCCTTTGAAGACATACTACGCCCCATAGCTCCGTTATTTGATTTGCCTATGTCATCGTTCTCTCGCGGTGATAAAGTGCAAAATAACTTACGTGCGAATGGCTTTAACCTACTGCCTGCTATTTGCTACGAAATAGTATTTGCCGATCTAGTGCGGGGTAATTATAAAAGCGACTCAGACATATTATTTACGGTGAGTAATGATGCTTGGTTTGGTGACTCAATAGGCCCCCATCAGCATATGCAAATTGCCCGCATGCGCGCCCTTGAACTACAACGTCCACTAGTGCGTGTTACCAATAACGGCATAAGCGGTGTATACGACCCCATAAGCCAAACACGCCAAACTATGCCACAGTTTGAAGCTACCACACTCAAAGCCAATATAAAGCTCATACAAGGGGATAGCGTGTATAGCCAATACGGCAATGGGTTTGTATGGGGAGTTATATTGTTATTGGGTATGATTGGATTTGGGGCTAGGTTTAAGAAGTAAATTAGAGCTTTTAGCTATCAGCAACAGAAGATGATTTTTGTTGGGCTTAGCTTTGCAAAGCCCAACCTAAAAAAATTTAATTTTTAATCCAGCCTATGCTTAAAATATAACGACTGCCCTTTTCTATTTTTGATACTTGGTGCTGTTCTATATCAGGCCTGAACAGCTTAACTCGGTGGTAATTTATAATTGGGTTGTCACAAATAAACTCACCACCCTTGGCGGCATGTTTTAATATAATATTGAGCCTAAAGTGCCGACCAGTTTTAACGTTATCGATATGCGGTTTTATTTCACTCCCTTGTGGAAATTTAATCAAATAAACATCAAACTTAAAAGGAGCAAAAATACGACAGAGCAGCATCTTGTCGTAACCTGATCTTTGTCGCCCACGCTCCCAACTAAATAGCTTATTTAGCATCTACACTTAACTCTAAAAAAATTGAATACATGCCTAAAACCACTTAATTTTAAGCTTTGTCGAGTGAACTTTACTTGCTTGTGATCTAAATAAATTGCACTTAATGTCAACATAGCTAACTTCGCTAGGTTCTAAGAAGCTGTCTGTGCTTTTGCCTACACAATTACCAATAAACTTGCCACTTTCGTCAAATGTAGAAGCAATAACGGTTCCCGTATAAATGCTCTCGTTAGTAATATTTTTTAATTCAGCTGCGATTCTTACTTGACCATTTTCTTTGTATATTTCAGAAAGAGTTAGATTATAGTCATTGTTAAATTCATCACTTGTTTCTAATGCTTTACTAGAAACCATTGTTTTAAATCCACTGTCAACATCAGCGGCAATTGTCAGGGCGAATGCACTAATACCGCCAAGCATTGCTATTACAAACCCAACTCCCCAAAAAAAGCCTTTTATGCTCTCATTAAAATTATTACTTTTCATTTAATTCCCTTTGGTTTTTACCATTGTATTTCGTTAACAAGATAGCCAAAGTAACTTTTTTCACCGGCTAAATTTATTTTTTTGTTTTTAAGTGTTTGTAGCTCGTCCGTATCTAAGTACCATCTAAACGAATGCTCTTCACCAGTGGATAAATCAGCAATGTTTAATGTTATACATTGCTGCTGATCATTTATAATACATGTAGTTACATCAGTTAAAAAATATTCTTCAGACCACAGTTCGCCTAAATTATTTTCAGCATAATACATAATGGGAACTACGCTAAATTTCCACAGCGCCATATAGATCAAACAAGGGTACATTACTATCAAAAATCCTTTTACTAGCCTGCTACCTTTAAAAAAGTGACGAGTTATTAAATAATTAAAGTTGTGATCACACCTATACTTTTTAAATAATGTATATATTACTGCCATGGTTAATATAGGTAGCACTACTAGCTCTATAAAATGTAATCGCTCATTAGCAATAAGAGCAGGATCGTTAAACTCGTACCATCCAATGAGCAATACTAAATAGCTCATTAGTACGAATATAATTAATAGATATAAAAAACTTTTATGAAACTCTTTGTGCTTTATGTTTAGCAATTAAACTCCCATTCAACTTCAATGATAAAATTATCTTTTAAGTATACTTTTTAACCCATAATACCAACTAAGTGCAGCGACTGTGCCATGAGTTTCATCTTCAAAGTAACGTTGATTTATATTTAAATTATCGCTCGAGTGCGCTTTTAGCTTTTCAACAAATGCTAAGCCCCATTGATAATTTGTTTTACCAATCTCACCAAACGCTTCGCCGTTATTTGCAAAGGTAAAATACACATTACCGTTAAGCTGCTTGTTTACAAATTGCTTCTTATCAAAATATCGATTGAGGTAGTTATTATCCCAAAGGTAAGTTGCATCAATTATTAAGTAGTCTGTAAATAGCGCATGATTGGTAAGCAATACATAGTTTGCAAACAAGCCACCAAAAGACTCGCCAATTAATACGCGTTTAGTTGATGTTCGGTAATTTTTATTAATGAGTGGAATAAGTTCTTTTTCGAAAAAGACGCTGTAGTTCGCGGCGTTACCAATATTTTCAAACCTTTCTAGGAGTTTACCGTTAAATGTCCAATCGACATTGGTTGGGGTAAAGTCACGTTCTCTTATCGCATTTTTACTATTTGGAATGGCTACTATAATTGCTTGTTGTATTTGCTGCTCTAGCCGTTCTGTACTAAGTGCCTCTACTAGCCCGGCGACAGCTTTCAGCTGTGTTTGGTCACCATCGAGCAAATAAATAACTGGATATTCTTTATCAGGGTTTTCATTATAGCTTGGCGGTAAATAAACGCTGAAGCTGCGTTGCTCATCTAAAATAACAGACTTAAGCTGATGCGCTTTTGCTAATATAATATCTTCTGACGCATACGAAACCGTAATAAAATACAGATTAACAAATACAATTAATAAAGCTTTCATAACCATCCTTGTAATAAGAGCAAAGTTAACTTTTAACAGTCTCTTCTATAGTTTGCACATTTACAACTTGGTTCACATTCCCTTGAATAACTACCGTGGCTGATATTTTATCTTGAATGGCTTGCCTGTTTGGATCCCAGTAAACTTGTAAAAAACCTAACAAGCCAGTGGCAAAACCTGCACCGTAACCACCGTAGCGGCCAAAACAATCAAGTAAACCCAGCGGTTCACCACTTAATGCAACCACTCTGGTGTTACAGAGCTTTTTACCAGGGGTTTGACCGCGCCATAATAAAGAAAACAGTGTGAAGTACACAGCCGCCCAGCCAAAACCCAAACCTAAATCTTGAATAATACCTTTGCCCCACTGCAAAATACTGTGTGTGGTTGTTTGTGCGGGTTTATCTTCTGTTAACTGCGCAAGCTTTAATCCGTTATTTTCACCAAGCACTAATAATTGTAAAAATGCTTTTGCAAGTTGTGGGTTTTGTAGGTCGTCCATTTCGGCTAATTTGGGTACTTGCCCAATCAAATTATCAAGTGCATTTTGTTGACAAGATTGCTCACAGCTTTCGTCGTCTGTTTGCACTAAGTAGGCATTTACCTGCTTTTTTTCTGTGGAAGTAAGCTGAATGTCATCCTGTATTTTTAAGCCTTGAACAGTTAAGCCTTGAGCAGAGTCATCGCCTTCTAAGTAATCTATGCCAATTGAAAGCACAGCAAGAGCGCTTACAAATAAAATACTTGCTGCTACTATTTTTAATATTCTTCGCCACACACTCGAAATTTTAGGAAGGTATTGCTGCGCCGTTCCTTTGTAAAACGCCATCGCAGCAACGAATGCAATAATAGTTGCACTGAGCTTTGCAGCTAAGAATATTAATGCAACATCTATAATCATAGCTAATACGCGCCGAGTCGGCGAAGCCAAAGGCAAGCCAAGTAAAGCATTATCAACCTTAAAGGCATACGGCGTGATCACTTCTCGAGTTTCGGCTTTAGATAACGCTAATTGTTCTAATTCTTGTGCTTTCATTATTATACTTGTTATTAAAATAGGTAACGCGGTTAAATTACGCGCTTTTTAATTTTTGCTCAAGCGAATAAAATGGATAACGAGAGTTAATATTAAAAATAGCCGCTAGGTGTAGATTAATTCTTAAAAGAGTGAACAATTAATCTACTGTATCGTATTAAATATAAAAGCTACTAGGAAGAGCTCATGACCGCCAAACAACTCTCATCACTTTTTGTTTTTAACTTACTGTTTGCCACCACCGAGGCAAATGCCAATGCTCGCTGGTATGTAGTGAATGATTCGGTGATGGGTGGCATTTCTAATAGTCAGGTTTTGTATGAAAACGACAATTTAGTGTTTACAGGCAACTTATCGCTTGCAAACAATGGCGGGTTTGCTTCTATTCGAACGCTATTGGATGTACAAAGCCAAGACATCACTAAAATTATGCTACGTGTTAAGGGCGATGGTCAAACCTACCAACTACGTTTAAGAACTAATGAGTACATGGATGGGGCGGCTTATACACGTTCGTTCAGTACCACGAAGAGTGAGTGGCTTAATATTGAGTTTTTACCTGAAGATTTTCAGCTTACTTATCGCGGCCGCTTACTTGAACAACAGCCTACAATTAGCTTTAAAGAGATAAAGCAGCTTGGCTTTATGATTGCAGGTAAACAGGCGGGGAAATTTAGGCTTGAAATAGGAAAAATTGAGTTTAAAAACTAACTTCTCTGTGTACATTACAAGGTTAAACAGTGAAGTCGTCGCCTCGCCTTTTCATTTCGTTGATTACTAGCTCAATAATTTGTTGTTTTATTGCTGCCTGCTGAGACTTCACCTCACTAAGTTGCAGCTGCAATCTATTTATCTCTTCTTGTTGTTGCTCGGTTTTATATTTTTTAGCCCCGATATGCTCAGTATCCATAGTTAAGCGACTCTCGCCTTCAGCTGGCCCATATTGGCTATTATCTATGGTTAAACTACGTTGTACCGTGCTCTGCTTAAGCTTATTTACTTGCTCTTGTAATGCAACTACTTGCTGGGTGAAATATTTATATGCCTTTTCTAAATTTTGATATTGCTCAGCAAATGTTGCGTTATCTTCGCTGTATTTTTGAACCTTTGCATCTAAAAACTCTGATAAAACATAGTCAGGTTGTTCTTGTGATTCATCATCTTTAGGTTGCGGCTCTGTTTCTACTAAAGCCTGATTGTTATAATTAGATGCTTGATATTGAATTGAGGCGGTTGAAATCTTCATTATTTTATCCCTAAAATGAATTTGTCACTATTTTAGGTATCGACTGATATTTTAAATTCTTGAGTAGGATTGACTGATAAGAGCAAATAAAAAAGCCCTACTTGATTAAAGCAGGGCTTAAAGTATTTTTTACCTTAAAATTACGACTCTATAGCCAGTAACTCCACCTCAAAAATAAGCAATGATGCAGGAGGAATACTCCCTACTCGCTTTTCACCATAGGCGAGCTGATGCGGTATATAAAACTGAAATTTATCCCCCGGGCTCATCAGTTGTAGGCCTTCTGTCCAACCTTTTATAACTTGGTGCAAACCAAAGCTAATCGGAGTTTTGCGCTCCACTGAGCTGTCAAATACAGTGCCGTCGATTAAAGTGCCATGATAATGCACTTTAACCATACTCGTTGGGCTAGGTGTATTTTCGCTCTGTCCTTTATGGATTATTTTATATTGCAAGCCAGATGCGGTTTCATTTACGCCTTCAGTTTTTGCATTGGCAATTAAATAATCACTTTCAATCTGTGCGTTTGCGATTGCTTGTTGTTTGGCTTTTTTACTGTTTTTAAAAATTAAAACGCAAAAAATAGCGATAACAATCAGTAAAATTATATTGATCATAACTCCCCTTTTTCATCTTCTGAGTCGTGGTCTTTTTCGTCGCTGTTATCGCCATTAACAATATCAGCAATGTCTTTTAATCGCGCTAATGCGATGCCATTAACCGAATCTTCTGGGTAGTGTTCATCAACCATATCACCCGCTTCAATATCCATTAATAAGTTTAATGCTTGGTCAACGGTTTCCACAGCATAAATATTAAACTTACCTAACTCAACGGCATTGAGTATTTCGTCATCAAGCACCAAATTAACTTGGTTCGATTTAGGAATAATAACCCCTTGCTCACCCGTTAAGCCGCGCATTTTACATAGCTTAAAGAAACCTTCTATTTTCTCGTTTACACCACCAATGGCCTGCACATCACCATGCTGGTTAATTGAACCAGTTAGAGCAATAGACTGACTGATAGGTAAGCTCGTAATGGCCGAAATGAGCGCACAAAGTTCAGCAAGAGAGGCGCTATCACCATCTATGTAGCCATAACTTTGTTCAATAGCAATATTCGCACTGAGTGTTAAGCTAAAGTGTTGCGCGTATTTGTTACCTAAATAACCGGTAAGCAGCATTACCCCTTTTGAGTGAATTGCTTTACCCAGCTCAGCTTCGCGTTCCACATCAATTACGCCGTCAGCACCAGCATAAACGGTAGCAGTAATACGTGCAGGTGTGCCAAATGAGGTGTCTCCAATGTGCAGTACAGTCAAACCATTTACCTTACCTACGGCTTGACCTTCAGTGGCTATTAAAGTGTGCCCTTCCTTTATATCGCTGAGCATGTTTTCGCTAATTTGCCCCGTACGGTACTGCTTGCCTTGTATGGCTTCGTCAATATGACGTGCATCAATCACCGTTAGCTTGTCTTGCTTAGCGTAAAAACTGGCCTCAGCCACAAGCTCTAACACATCAGCAAAACGTGCTGATAACTTATTATGGTGCTCTGCTTGGCGATAACTAAATTTAAGTAATCGTACCATTGCGGCTTCGTTTAACGTGCACTTTAATGTTTGCTCGCAGTAATCACTTACTTTAGTAATAAACTGATACTGCAGCTTATCGCTACTTGGTAAGTAATAATCAAAATCGGCAAGTACTCTAAATAACTCAGCAAATTCCTCGTCGTATTCACCGATGGTGTAATAAAGCTCACGTGAGCCAAGTAAAATAATTTTCACATCAAGCGGTATTAACTGCGGTCGAAGTGTAAAGCTACTACCAACGACACTGTCTTGATAAGGTAAGTCATTTTTAATTTGATGGGTTTTTAGCGACAGCTTTAGCCCATCCCACACTTGGGGTTGAGCCATTACTTTTTCAGCATCCATAATTAAATAGCCGCCATTGGCGCGGTGCAATGCACCTGGCTGAATTGAGCGATAGCTGGTAATTAACGACCCTTGCGATGTGGCGTATTCAATTTTGCCAAAAATATTACCAAAAGTTGGGTTTGGCTCGTAAACAACCGGTGCTGCATCGCCCTCTTTATATTCAACTAAAATATTAGGTGCAAAAAAGTCGGTAAGCATGCCTTTACGGTCAAAGTCTTCTTTGTTTTCTTCGCTTTCACCTTCATCATCAAGCCATTCGAGTACGGCATCAATAATTTCTACACGTATATCTTTTAAATAACGCAGTACACCAATATGGCTGGCATATTTATGTTCTAAATCTTTTAATAACGGTTTAGTGGCTTGCTCAGCGGTAGACTTTTTAAGATTGCGGAGCTTTTCTTTAGATTCACGTTTCCAGCGCGGTAACTCAATAAGCGCTTCGATGAGGGCATCTTCTAATTTTTCTATACGCTCAAAAAACATCTCGCGTAAATCATCTTCCAAATCAGAAAATTCATTATCGGTAAGTTGCTTGCCATCAATCAGCGGTGCAAAGCCGACTACGCCTTTTTCTTCAATTAGTGCCACACTTTGCTCAAGCGCGGCTATTTCTACCGCGGTAATTGCACCGTCGTAAGCATCGTTAAACTCGCGGTCTATCGATTTTTTCTTGCGCTGATAAGCTGGGTTATCAAATGCAGCAGGAAAGGTGTCGAGTACTTCATCAATAAATGAGTCAATATCATCGGCTAATTGTTTGCTTTGCCCTGCATGCATAAATAACGCAATAGGCTCACGGTGATCGTCGTAGTTATTAACATACAGCCATTCATGCGGTGTTGTGCGCTCTTTAGCGTGTTGTTTTAATTTGTCTTTTACTAAGGTAAAACGCCCGTGTGCCGCCTCTCCCATTACGTAAACATTATAACCAGGTAGGTCCATTCCTAAAGAGAAGTCCAATGCACTTTGCGCACGTTGTTGGCCTATAAAGGTAAGTTGCTCAGGGTATGGATTGCTCATGCAAGTGTTTACATGGCTCGAAGAAATACTCGGTGCAAGATTTGATACGGATAGTGGCAGCAGTTTTTTCGTCATTCTAACTTCTTTTTTTACCAGCTTAATTGCTAGATTTGGGCATATTGAGTGGCTTACAGCCACTCAATACTTATATTTAGGGTTGTAAAGCCTGGCGGCTAAAATAGATGCCATCACACTGCGTGCAAGGAATAATTTGCGTTGCATGGTAAACATCATAACTATGGTTGCAATTCTTACATACTAATGTGCCCATGGCTATCCATTCACCTGCGTGATAAACACCATTGTGCTTAAAATCTTCACTTAATGACTGCCATTCAAGCTGTGTTTTGTCTTCAATATGAGAAAGCTCAAACCACAATGACTCTTTAAGCTCCTGCCATGCAAGCGAATTATAGTAGCTATTATTTTCTTGTAGGTGAGAAATGTCACGCATTAAGTAATTACGATAAAGCTGGTATTTTTCTTCACCTAAATCTTTAAGTGCCTGCTCAGATTCAATAAATCGCTTTACTGCGGCTTTAACTTCATGCTCTTTCACATCTTTTAACCAATCGGATAAATCACTAAGCCATGTTCTGTAATCTGCCATTTTATACTCCTTCAAAACGTCTACTGATTTACTCTATACCATAGATAAGTATAGGTTAACCTGTACTGAAAACTAATTTACTCGCAATTTTACAAAAAGCGCCGCTTTGACGCTGTGAATAGCGCTTTATTTGGGGTATCCTATCGACAATTTTTTATTAGTATGCAAGAAGTTTGGAAACGTAAATGCAAGAGCAATATAACCCACAAGACATAGAGTCAAAAGTCCAACGCTACTGGGAAGAAAACCAAGTATTTAAAGCCACAGAAGATGAGAGCAAAGAAAAATACTATTGTCTCTCAATGTTTCCCTACCCAAGTGGTCGACTGCATATGGGTCATGTGCGTAACTATACCATTGGTGACGTGGTTTCTCGCTTCCAGCGCTTGCAAGGCAAGAACGTAATGCAACCTATGGGTTGGGATGCGTTTGGTTTACCTGCAGAAAACGCGGCTATTAAAAATAAAACAGCCCCTGCAAAGTGGACTTACGAAAATATTGACTACATGCGTAACCAACTTAAGCAATTAGGTTTTGGCTACGATTGGGATCGCGAAATTGCAACCTGCCACCCAGAATATTACAAATGGGAACAATGGTTTTTCACTAAGCTTTACGAAAAAGGCCTAGTGTACAAAAAAATGTCAACGGTTAACTGGGATCCGGTCGATCAAACTGTACTAGCTAACGAGCAAGTAATTGACGGCCGCGGTTGGCGTTCAGGTGCGGTAGTGGAACAAAAAGAAATTCCACAGTGGTTTATTAAAATTACCGACTACGCACAAGAGCTATTAGACGATTTAGACAAATTAGAAGACTGGCCTGAACAAGTTAAAACCATGCAGCGCAACTGGATTGGTCGTTCTGAAGGCTTAGACATAGAATTTACGCGTACCGATAGCAACGAAAAATTTAGCGTATACACTACACGCCCAGATACATTTATGGGCGTAACATACCTAGCCGTTGCTGGTGGCCACCCTATTGCACAAGAAGCGGCTAAAAATAGCGACGCGATTGCAATGTTTGTTGAAGAATGCAAAAACACCAAAGTTGCTGAAGCAGACATGGCAACCATGGAGAAAAAAGGTATTGCAACAGGCTTTTACGCCACTCACCCATTAACGGGCGAGCAGCTACCAATTTGGGTTGCTAACTTTGTATTAATGCATTACGGCTCAGGTGCGGTAATGGCAGTACCTGCGCACGACCAACGTGACTTTGAATTTGCAACAGCTTACGGCCTAGATATTAAACAAGTTATTGCGCCAGTTGAAGGCTCTGAGCTTGAAGTAAACCTAGCTCAAGAAGCATTCACCGAAAAAGGGGTATTAGTAAACTCAGGTGAATTTGATGGCCTTGATTTTGAAAACGCCTTTAATGCTGTTGCCGACAAGCTAGAAGCATTAGGTGTGGGAGAGCGTAAAGTAAACTTCCGTCTACGCGATTGGGGTGTAAGCCGTCAGCGTTACTGGGGTTCGCCAATTCCAATGCTGAGTGATGAGAATGGTAATGAGCTTGCTGCCACTGAAGATATGCTACCAGTGCGTTTACCAGAAGATGTGGTAATGAATGGCGTTACCTCACCAATTAAAGCGGACCCAGAATGGGCTAAAACAACTGTAAATGGTGTACCAGCCACTCATGAAACTGATACTTTTGACACCTTTATGGAGTCATCATGGTATTACGCTCGCTACTGTAGCCCGCGCCATGACGAGGGTATGTTAGATCCAGCAGCCGCTAACTATTGGTTACCAGTAAACCAATACATTGGTGGTATTGAGCACGCAATTTTACACTTATTGTACTCGCGCTTTTTCCATAAATTACTACGTGACTTTGGTTTAGTAAATTCAGACGAGCCATTCGACCGCTTACTTTGTCAAGGTATGGTACTTGCCGAAACATTTTATCGTAAAGATGAAAAAGGCGGCGATGTATGGATTTCGCCAAGTGATGTAAATACCGAAACCGACGACAAAGGCCGTGTAACCAAGGCATGGCACGTCGATGATGGTGAACCTGTGTTCTCATCTGGCATGAGCAAAATGTCTAAGTCGAAAAATAACGGCATAGACCCACAAGAAGTAATTGCTCAATACGGTGCAGATACCGTGCGTTTATTTATGATGTTTACTGCACCACCGGAGCAAACGCTTGAATGGTCAGATTCAGGGGTTGAAGGCGCACACCGTTTCTTAAAACGTGTATGGAAATACGCGGTAGATGTTAAAACGGTTGGCTTCCAAGCACTTGATAAATCGTCGCTTACTAACCCACAAAAAGTACTTCGCCGTGAGCTACATAAAGCCATTGCAAAAGTGAGCGATGATGTTGAACGTCGTCAAACATTCAACACTGCGATTGCCGCAATCATGGAGCTGTCTAATAAGTTATTAAAAGCGCCATTAAACGACACTCAAGATGTTGCCATTGCTAACGAGGCATTAGAAGCATTACTTATTATGCTAGCACCAATAACACCGCATTTATCGCATCAGTTATGGCAAGAGCTAGGTAAAGAAGGTGATATTTTAGATGCAGCATGGCCAAAAGTTGACGAATCTGCCCTAGTTGAAGATGAAAAATTAATCATCGTACAAGTAAACGGTAAATTACGTGCAAAACTAACGGTTGCAGCTGATGCAACGCAAGAGCAAGTAGAAGCACTCGCGTTTGCAGAATCTAACGTCACTAAATTTACTGATGGTGCAACAATCCGCAAAGTAATTTATGTACCAGGTAAATTGCTTAACGTGGTAGCTAACTAATATGGCTACTTTAAATGCCATTAAAAACGGACTAGCCTTAGCGCTAGTCTGTTTTTTGTTATCGAGCTGTGGCTTTCACCTTAAAAAAGCATCAAGCCTACCCGATGATTTAAAACAGCTAACCTTGGTGGGTGATGATCAAAAATCAGCTTTGTTTAGCTATTTGCAAACAGAACTGACTATGAGCGATGTCACTTTACTCCCTGCTAGTAAACAGTCTGCGCAACTATATTTATTTAAAGAGCAGCTAGAGCGCCAAACCTTGTCGTTGTTTCAAAACGGACAAGTAGCTGAATATGAACTGGCATACAGTGTGAGTTATGTTGTAAAACGCCCAAAACAAGAAGCCATTGAAAAACGTTTTGAGCTTTACCGTAATTACCAAGATGATCCTGACAACGCACTAGCTAAAGCAAAAGAGCTTGAACTACTGATCAGCGAAATTCGCCAGCAAGCGAGTCGTCGAATTGTTAGAGAGTTGTCGCAACTATAATGCGTTGTTATGCAAATCAGCTGCCTAGCGAATTAAAAAAGGGGTTAAAACCTTTTTATTTGGTTTTTGGTGAAGAGCCTTTTCAAGAAGCGCAATGTGTACAGCTCATACGCGACAGCGCAAAAGCGCAAGGCTTTGATGAAGTAATTAAATTCACTTTAGCCCAAGGCTTTGATTGGCAGGAAATCATAGCGCAATACCAAAGTATGTCGTTATTTAGTGCGCGTACAATTATTGAGCTTGACTTAAACCAGCAAAAACCTGGTACACCCGGTGCTAACACCTTTAAAAAGGTTGTTGAACTTGAAAATCCTGACACCATTTTAATTGTTAAAGGCGCCAAAGCAAGCCAAGATGTGCAACGCGGTGCGTGGTTTAAAGCACTCGATAAGCAAGGGTTATTTGTACCCTGCTATCCGCTTAGTGGTAATCACTTAAAACGTTGGCTTGATGAACAATGCCAACGCTTGTCACTTAATTTACAAAACGAGGCTAAGCTCAGTTTAATTAATGCCACTGAAGGCAATTTACTGGCTTGTTTCCAAGAGCTTGAAAAGCTGTCACTAATACATGGTGACGCTCTCATTACCCAACAACTGGTAATGCAAGGGCTACTAAACCAATCTAAATTCGATATTTTTGATTTAAGTGATGCCCTGTTAAACGGCTATACTACACAAGCAATAAAAGTATTAAATAAGCTTGCCAGTGATAACACTGAAGTGGTGAGTATTTTATGGGCCATCAATAAAGATTTAAATACCTTAATCAGTGTACAACAAGGGTTATTGCAAGGTGAGTCATTAGCGACCCTGTTTAAACAAAAAGCGATTTGGAAAAATCAGCAAGTGCCGGTACAAACAGCGATAAACAGACTAAATATTCACACCCTTGAAAGTATTAGCAGTGAACTGGCATTATTTGATGCAAGCTACAAACAAGGTGTATTAATTGCCCCCTATCAAGCATTAGCACATATTTGTATTAAATTTTGCCAACCACTCGATATTCCACTGCCGTGTCATACTAACCGCCAGTAAAGGAAAAATACCATGATTGCAATTTTTGGTGGCACTTTTGACCCTGTTCATTTTGGGCACCTTAATATGGCGCAGCAATGCGTTGCGACCTTTAAATTACACTCACTCTATTTTATGCCCTGTGCAATACCCGCACACAAAGCGGCACCGGGGATCAGCACCGAGCATCGTATTGCAATGCTTAAAACCGCAATTAAACCATATTCGCAGTTTAAGCTTGATTTACGGGAGCTAAAACGTAGCGGCCCGTCGTATTCTTTATTAAGCTTGCAAGAACTAAGAGCAGAAAATCCCGATACCCCGATTCTATTTTTAATTGGTATGGACTCATTCAACAACCTTGATAAATGGTATCAGTGGCAAACAATAACGAGTCTATGCCATATAGTGGTGTATCAACGCCCAGGTCAAAACTGTGATGTACAAGGTGAACTTAAAAACTACAAACAGCAGGCTATGAACAACGATATTTCACTACTGAACGAAAAAAATGGCGGACACCTTTACTTTTTAGAAGGTAAGCAACTGGATGCCGCATCCAGCACTATCCGTCAAGCTCTTAAAAAAAGTATTAAAAAGAGTGAACTATTACCCGACACCGTGAGTCACTATATTGAGCAGCACCAGCTTTATCAAGAGTGATTGGTATAAACCCCTCAGCGTGTTAAAATAACCGCTATTAAATTTTAAATTGAGACAAAACCTTGGATTCGAAACAACTACTCGCTTTTGCACTAGACAAAATTGACGATATGAAAGCACGTGATGTGATTCAACTTGACGTAACTGGCACTTCAGACGTAACCGATTACATGATTGTATGTTCAGGCACATCAAGACGTCATGTATTGTCAATTGCTGATAACTTAGCAAAAGAAGCTCGTCACGCTGGTGAAGAGCCATTAGGCTACGAAGGCCAAAGCGATGGCGAATGGGCATTAGTTGATTTAGGTGATGTGATTGTTCACGTTATGCAAGATCAAGCACGTAGCTATTACGATCTAGAAAAGCTTTGGGGCTAATAGCTCCCTATTTTAGACAACGCTTGGAAGTAACGTCGTGAAAATACAAATGATTGCTGTTGGTACAAAAATGCCAGCATGGGTAGAAACAGGTTTTGCAGAATATCAGCGCCGCTTTCCCAAAGATATGGCACTGGAACTAATCGAAATACCTGCAGGTAAACGTGGCAAAAACGCAGATATAAAGCGTATTTTGCACATTGAAGGTGAAAAAACCTTAGCCGCCATACCTAAAGGCAATCGTATTGTCACACTAGAAGTAACCGGTAAAGCACTGGATACTCACCAGCTAGCGAAAAACATGGAAAAGTGGCAACTTGATGGTCGCGATGTCAGTTTACTGATTGGCGGACCAGAAGGCTTAGCTCCCGAGTGTATTGCGGCCTCTGAGCAAAAATGGTCGTTATCAAATTTAACGCTCCCACACCCTTTAGTACGCATTATTGTTGCTGAAAGCCTTTACAGAGGCTGGAGCTTAAATAACAACCACCCTTATCATCGCGAGTAGTTTCTTGCCATGCTAAAACGAAGACCCACTATTCGCGACCACTCAGCAGAAGCTAATTTATTTGCTCGGCGTGCATTTGTGGGTTTTATTTTTATCTTAGCCTTAGTAGCCATATTATTGTCTAACTTGTACACCATTCAAGTTGACGACCACCAAGATTACCAAACTCGCTCTAATGACAACCGCATAAAAGTAATCCCTATTGCACCTAATCGCGGACTTATTTACGACCGCAACGGTGTTTTACTGGCCGAAAATAAGCCCGTTTATAACCTTGAAGTGATCCCCGAAGAAGTTGATGATTTAACCGCCTCTTTGAAGTCTATCAGCAAAATTATTGAAATAACCGAGCAACAACAAGCTGATTTTCTTGATGATATAAAACATACTCGACGTTTTAAAAGCCAAGTCCTCAAAGCCCGTTTAAATGAAAACGAAGTAGCGATGTTTTCAGTAAACCAGCATAAATTCCCAGGGTTTAGCATTGAAGCGCGCCTAGCGAGATATTATCCCTTTGGCGATACCTTAACCCATGCATTAGGCTACGTTGCTAAGCTCAATAGAAAAGAGCTAAACAAACTTGAGCAACAAGGTGAAGCCACCAACTACAGAGCTACTCATGATATTGGCAAGCTAGGTATCGAAAAATATTACGAGCCGTTACTACATGGTCAGGTCGGCTCACAGCGAGTTGAGGTAAACAACCGTGGCCGTATTATTCGCACCTTAAACATGGAACCACCGCAGCCGGGGGATGATTTAGTACTTACTCTCGACATTGGTTTACAACAAATAGCCCAACATGCACTTAAAGATATGCGCGGCGCTATTGTGGTAATGGATGCAAAAGATGGCGGCGTTCTAGCGCTTTATTCAAACCCAAGTTATGACCCAAATTTATTTGTGCACGGTATTAGCAGCAAAGACTACAAAGCCCTACTTAATCCAGATCTCCCGCTTATAAACCGTACCACTCAAGGACGCTATGCACCAGCATCGACTATTAAGCCGCACATGGCTATTTTGGCATTAGAAGAAAATATAGTGCAAGAAACCACCACCATGTGGGATCCCGGTTTTTTTCAAATACCAAACGTAAAGCATAAATGGCGCGATTGGCGACGTTGGGGCCATGGCCATGTTGATGTTTACAAAGCCATAGAAGAGTCATGCGATACTTATTTTTATGATGCAGCGTACCGTATGGGGATCACTAAAATAAGTAACTTTATGGCCCGTTTTGGCTTTGGTGAACTTTCAGGTATTGATATACATGAAGAAGCAACCGCTATTTTACCCTCAAAAGAGTGGAAAGAAGATCGTTTTAAAGAGTCATGGTGGCGTGGCGATACTATTTCTGTCGGGATTGGCCAAGGTTATTGGACTGCCACCCCGATTCAAATAGCTAATGCGACAAATATTTTAGTTAACAGAGGGATAAATCATCCACCTCATTTAGTGCAAATAGCTAAAAAAGAAGACCAAATTACCCAGCTCAATAATGAAGAAAAGCCACCTGTTGTTCTTGATAACGAGGATCACTGGCGCATTGCTATTGATGCCATGCATAACACGGTTAAAAAGACTACCGGTACAGCACATCGTGCGTTTAAAGGGGCTACATACGACCCAGCAGGTAAAACCGGTACCGCCCAAGTGGTCAGTATTGCTCAAGGCGAGCGCTATGACGCCGATGCACTTAAAGAGCGCCAGCGTGATAACGCCATTTACGTCGGTTTTGCCCCATACGATAACCCTCAAATCGTTGTCTCTATTGTGGTAGAAAATACTGGGGGCGGCAGCTCAGTAGGTGCCCCAATTGCGCGCCAATTAATGGATTACTATTTTGCTGCTAACCCCATTCAATCATCAGGGAGTAAAGTTCCATGACGGCTTTACATGATAAGCGTTCTATTTGGCTGCGCTTGCATATTGATTTGCCGCTTTTTATTGCTTTATTACTAATGATGGCAGGCAGCATCACAATTGTTTACAGTGCCTCTGGCCAAGACTCTGCAATGATGATGCGCCACGGTACCCGTATGGCTGGTGCTATTATTGGTATGTTTGTGTTAGCACAAATCCCTCCAGCAACTTTAAAACGCTTAGTCATCCCTATGTATTGCTTAGGACTACTCATGCTGGTTGGAGTACTCCTATTTGGTGTGAGCTCCAAAGGTGCGCAACGCTGGTTAGATTTAGGCATCACCCGCTTTCAACCCTCAGAGCTGATGAAATTAGCGGTTCCTATGATGGTGGCTTGGTATATTGGCCGTAATCATTTACCCCCTCGAGCGCTGCATTTAGTGATTGGCTTTGCCATTGTTATGCTACCTACCCTACTTATTAAAGAACAGCCTGATTTGGGCACCTCAATTTTGATTGCCAGTTCGGGTGTATTTGTGTTGTTTTTATCTGGCTTGAGTTGGCGTTTAATTGGCTTTTTAAGCTCTGTTGTTGCCTTAGCGGCATGGCCATTTTGGCACTATGGTATGCACGATTATCAAAAACAGAGAGTGCTGACCTTTTTAGATCCAGAGAGCGATCCGCTTGGTTCTGGCTATCATATAATCCAATCAAAAATAGCGATTGGTTCAGGCGGTATAGAAGGCAAAGGCTGGTTGCAAGGCACACAATCACAACTAGAATTTTTACCTGAAAGACATACTGATTTTATTTTTTCAGTACTGAGTGAGGAGTTTGGCCTGTTCGGTGTGTGTGTTTTACTGAGCCTATACCTATTCATTATTGGTCGCGGACTTTATATTGCCGTTAATGCCCAAGATGCCTTTGGCAAGTTACTCGCGGGCTCACTCATTCTGACATTTTTCGTTTATATTTTTGTAAACATTGGTATGGTCTCGGGTTTATTACCTGTTGTAGGTGTTCCCTTACCATTAATTAGTTATGGCGGCACCTCAATGGTGACCTTGATGGCTGCATTTGGCATTATTATGTCGATTGCCACAGATAAAAGGATGCTCTTAAAATAATGCGCCTTTATAAACAACTTATAATTATTACACTCGTTAGCCTCTTTTTAAGTGCATGTAGCAGTTCAAATAGCCGTTACAGCATGCGCCATGATGCAGCGCCTCTTCGAGCACCAACTGAATTAGAAATGCAAGATGCTATTGTCACTAAAGTTATAAAAAGCGCGAGCACCACACGCCCTTACGAAGTGTTGGGCAAACGTTATACCCCTATGCTCGATGAAGCAGGTTATTCAGAAACGGGCATTGCCTCATGGTATGGCCGAAAATTTCATGGTTATCACACCTCTAACGGCGAAATTTACGATATGTTCGCTATGACGGCAGCTCACAAAACCTTGCCCTTACCGAGTTTTGTGCGCGTAACAAATACAGCCAATGGCCAATCTGTTATAGTACGGGTTAACGATCGCGGGCCTTTTCATGACGATAGAATCATTGATCTTTCTTATGCTGCAGCCTATAAACTTGGCTACCATAAATACGGTACAGCAAAGGTTAAGCTTGAAGCGATTACCCTTGCAGATACCCATGCACGAAAAACCTATGTTCAAGTAGCTGCAGGTAGTACGTTAGCCAACATAGAAGCATTGGCACACACACTACGAGAGCAATATAAATTACCAACAAATATCGTCGAAAAAGACGGTATTTATAGATTGCACTTAGGGCCGATAAAAGATGCCCAACACGCGCAACAAGTACTAGAAACATTAAAACAAAATCAATTTCAAAACGCGTTCTTGCTTTACACTCAGTAAGCCCTTTAGAATAGGGAGAATGCATATTTTTAACTTTAACCATTAATGAGTATGATGAAATCTATTAAACATAAAATTCTTACTGGTGTTTGCGGCTTAGTCTGTTCTGCCGCCGTCTTTTCAGCCACCGCACAAATTATTCCAGCCCCTCCTCAAGTTAATGCTAAAGGTTACTTTTTGGTGGACTTCACCACAGGTAAAGTGATTGCAGAAGGTGAAGCTGATACAAAACTTGCTCCTGCTAGCTTAACTAAAATGATGACTAGTTATGTAATTGGTACAGAAATAAATGCGGGTAATATCGCACCCACCGATATGGTAACTATCAGTGAAAAAGCGTGGGCAAAAAACTTTCCTGAATCATCTAAAATGTTCATTGAAGTGGGTAAGCAAGTAAGTGTAGATGAACTTAATCACGGTATTATTGTGCAATCAGGTAATGATGCCTGTGTTGCCATGGCTGAGCATATTGCAGGCAGCGAAAGTGCCTTTGCAGATTTAATGAATGCCCATGCTGAAAAGATAGGCATGACAAATACTCACTTTATTAATAGTCACGGTCTTGATACAGACGAGCACTACACAACGCCACGCGATATGGCCACACTTGGTGCAGCCTTAATCAGAGACGTGCCGGACGAATATGCACTATATAAAGAAAAGTCATTTACATACAATGGTATAAAGCAATATAACCGTAACTCGTTGTTATGGGATGAAAGCTTAGATGTAGATGGTATTAAAACAGGCCATACATCTGATGCGGGTTACAGCTTAGTAACCTCGGCAACGAAAAACGACATGCGTTTAATTGCGGTAGTTATGGGTACTTCAAGTGAGCGTGCGCGTAAAGTTGAAAGTAAAAAACTGCTTAACTACGGTTTCCGCTTTTTTGAAACAATTACGCCTTACAAAGCTGGCGATAGTTTTGCAGAGCAACGCATCTGGATGGGTAACAAAGAGAATGTCTCTTTAGGTATTTTAGAAGACACCCCTATTACAATCCCTCGTGGCCAACATAAAAACCTGAAAGCAAACTTTGAGCTTGACGATACGCTTGAAGCACCTTTAGCTAAAGGCACTAAAGTAGGCACGCTGTTTTTACAACTTGAAGGCGAAGATATTGCACAATATCCGCTAGTTACGCTTGAAGAAATACAAGAAGGTAGCTTCTTCAGCAAAATATATGACTACTTACGCTTACAAATAATGTAAGCACGAGTAAAGTAATATGAACGCCTCTTCTGTGAGGCGTTTTTTTTTGCTTGAAAAGTGCTAGAATGCGCCCCATATATACCAATCGTATTGAATGACTATCGTTGGCTTAGGTCAAAAGTAACATCATTTCAAGATTGTCATTAGCCTGTCAGTTTTAAGCTTAACGTATAAGTTAAGCCAACACTTTTGTTTGAGGAGTTCCCGTCGTGGTTGAACCTGTTAAAAACACTAAATTTGATGAGTACCTAGAGTACCCTTGCCCGTTTACATTTAAAATTATGGGTTTAGCAAACGTAAACTTAACTGATCAAATTTTAGAAAAGTTACAACCTATCGCTCCGGGTGATTATGCGCCAAAAGTAAAACCGAGCAGTAAAGGTAACTATGAGTCAGTCACTTTAGTGGCCACAGTAACAAGCGGCAAACACATTGAAGAAATTTACAACGTGATCAGCAATATCGATGACGTGCGCCATATGCTTTAAGCTATAGTTGAGATTTGTTGTGAGCGAAAACACCCTAATCGTACGCCAACTGGGTCGTCAGCGTTACATGCCGATTTGGCAAAAAATGCAAGACTTTACCGACACCCGTGATGAAAATACGCCAGATGAAATTTGGTTAGTAGAGCATGAAAGTGTATTTACCCAAGGCCAAGCCGGTAAAGATGAGCACTTACTCGCCCCAGGTGACATTGAAGTGATTAAAGTTGACCGCGGTGGACAGGTGACTTACCACGGCCCTGGTCAGCAAATGATGTATGTATTATTTAATTTACGACGTTTAAAAATTGGGGTGCGAGAGCTAGTTACTTGGCTTGAAGAGTGCATCATTGAGTCCCTTTCAGAGTTCGCCATAGATGCATACGCGAAAGCGGATGCCCCTGGTGTTTACGTTAACGACAGTAAAATTGCATCTTTAGGTTTACGAGTTCGTCGTGGCTGCTCATTTCATGGCTTGGCATTAAATGTTAATATGGATCTAAGTCCATTTTTACGCATTAACCCATGTGGTTATGCGGGCATGAATATGGTGCAAACTAAAGAACTAAATGGCCCTCAAAACCTTGAAGCTGCAGGTGAAGGGCTGGTAAAACACATGATCAAGAAGCTTAATGCAACACAGGTTAAGCATACTGAAGGGTTTGAAAACGAATGAATAAACCAGTCAAAATGGAACCAGGTGTAAAACTACGCGACGCAGAAAAAATGGCGTTGATCCCCGTTAAAGTTTTACCAACAGAAAAAACCGAAATGCTCCGTAAGCCAGAGTGGCTTAAAATTCGCTTACCCAAGTCAACCGAGCGAATTGACGGCATAAAACAAGCAATGCGTAAGCATGGCCTTCACTCTGTATGTGAAGAAGCTTCGTGTCCTAACTTATCAGAGTGTTTTAACCACGGTACAGCGACCTTTATGATTTTAGGGGCTATTTGTACACGTCGTTGTCCATTTTGTGACGTTGCACATGGTCGCCCATTAAAACCTGATGCCGCTGAGCCTGAAAAGCTGGCACTGACCATTAAAGACATGAAGTTAAGCTATGTGGTTATTACTTCTGTAGACCGTGATGATTTACGTGACGGTGGTGCTCAGCACTTTGCTGATTGTATCCGCGAAATTCGTAAGCATAATCCAGAAATTACCATTGAGATTTTAGTGCCCGATTTTCGTGGCCGTATGGACAGAGCGTTAGAAATTTTAATTGAAACGCCGCCAGATGTATTTAATCACAACCTAGAAACGGCGCCACGTTTATACAAACTTGCGCGCCCAGGTGCTGACTATAAATGGTCTCTTGAATTATTACGTCGCTTTAAAGAAGCCCATCCTGAGGTTAAAACAAAATCAGGCTTAATGGTTGGCCTTGGTGAAGAAATTAGCGAAATCGAGGAAGTACTTCGCGATTTACGTGCTCATAACGTTGATATGCTTACTGTAGGGCAATACCTACAACCGTCTAAGCATCACTTACCCGTTAAGCGTTACGTGCCACCAGCTGAATTTGACGCATTAAAAGAATATGCTGATGAGATTGGCTTTACACACGCCGCTTCAGGCCCGTTTGTACGTTCAAGCTATCATGCAGATCAACAAGCAGCGGGTAAAGAAGTAAAGTAATCTCTCGCAATGTATAAAAAACCGCCATTAGGCGGTTTTTTGTTTTTTAATAGTTATTTTTACTGTTTATAAAATAACGTTAGGTTAAAGCAAGGTTACTTGAGATAATTATGCTTGAACCCATTATTTAGGTTATATATGAAATTATTAGTTCGTAACTTATCACGTGCCACTACTGAGCATGAACTTCGTACGTTATTTACGGCTCACGGTAAAGTGACCACCTGTAACTTGGTACTCGATAAAGAAACAGGCCAATCTAAAGGCTTTGCCTTTGTAGAAATGCCTAATGACATTGAAGTTAAAGGCGCAATTAAAGCGCTTAATCAAACCACAGTAGACAAAAGCAAAATCCGTGTAAAACTAGCGGATGCTTAATAAGTAAAAAATTGAGATGTTGGAAGTTAACACATACTTTCAATGTTTAACCTCAATTTATATTGCTCAAAGTTTTAGTTATAACGCTTTGAGCAATATAATTAATTGGGTTTATACCTGAGTCAAAATCTCCTTTAAGACCTGCTGCTTACTTACTATATCCTTGTATAAGGCAAATTGGTTTTTTGCGCGATCTAAGTTGTGTCTCTTATGCTTAACGCTAAAGTAATTATCACCATCTATATAATCAGTTAAAAAGCGTAAGCCAATCATAAAGGGCATTACTTTAGCACCTAACCAAAAGCTTTGTTTCTCGGCGGGTGTTAATACCCCCTTTAGTGGCTCAACATAGCCTTTAACAATCGCTGCAAAAATATCTTCACGAACACCTACCTTTTCAAGCGCCGTTGAATCTTCTTGCTCTGCAGAGCAAAATGTTCTGACCATATCACCAAAATCGTTAAGCCAATAACCAGGCATACAGGTATCTAAATCTATCACCGCTTTTGCATTATTAGAGTCTAAGCAAAATAGCATGTTGTTTATTTTAGTATCGTTATGGCACACACGAATAGGCACTTTTCCCTCAAGGGCATTAAGCTCATCGATAAGTGAAAGCTGCGACAGGCAAAAATCAACCTCTTCCTGACAATGAGCCAAACGTTTATGAGGATCGGTGCTAACAACTTGCTTGAATACTTCTGCACGCATGGCCAAGTTATGAAAATTAGGAATAACCGCATGTAAATTGTTCGCGTCAAAGTCTTGTAGCGCTTGCGCAAATTGGCCAAATGCATTGGCCGCTGTTTGTGCCTGGCTAGCAGTATTAACCACATCTTCACTATAACTGCCACCAATAAACTCAAGTGCTCGCCAAGTATCATCATCATTATTAACTAAATAGTCATTCTGAGTCGTCGCTACATGGCGTACTATTGCTAGATTGAATTCACCTGCTTGTTGTTTTTTACTTAAGTGTTGCTCTATTAATCGCGCATTATCAACAAGTAACTGTGGTTTTGGAAACACCACCGTATTGAGCTTTTGTACAACCAGTGACCGCTTCGAAGTACTTAATAACATAGTAGTATTTATATGCCCACTGCCTATGGGTTTTATGCTCGCATGCTTCTCGTCAAGGCCAAAACTCTCAGATAAATAAACTTCTATAGGAACTGTATTCATTTTCTACTTCACTCTTTTCGCCCAAGGCGACAATAATTTAATAGCTACGCTTGACGTAATGCGCACAAAGTAGCCGCAATGGTTGTCAGTTCTGATTTATAGGTAACACCAAACCAAGGCTCTTTTGCAGTGTATACAAATACAGGCTGTGCTTTTACATTAATAGCTTTCTGGATTTGATCAGGTAAGAAGTACTCTTGCTGAGTATTCACGTTATATTGCTGTAAAAACGTTTCAAAGCCTTGTTGCAAATAGTCAAAAAAGCAGGGGGTGATCCCCCAAAAACTCATCGAGCCTAGGGAGTTTGGGCTAATTTTATCACGTAAACCCTGTGGGTTATCGCCAAAAATATGCTCAGACTGTTGTTGAATATTCAAATACTCGGTTACGGCAACAAGCTTTCCATCCGCAATTTTACATACCCCACGATTAACACCACCGTGCTCAGAAAGAGTATCAATAATCGGATACCCTACCATTGCCCATTCAGCGCTTCTTTTAAAGTGCTCACTCAGTAATACAAACGAAGATTTGCCATAATAGTCATCGGCAGTGATCACAATAGCGGGGTTATTAATGTGGGCTTTGGCACACAACAGAGCATGACCTGTGCCCCAAGGCTTTACTCGCTGGCAAAGTGTTGCTTTAAATTGTTCGGGCACCTTTTCAATGTGTTGCTCCACCAGCACCACATCAATATCACTAGGTAATCGGGGCAAAATAGTACGCTCTATTTCACTGCGTACCGCTTGGTTTATGATCAGCACCACCTGCGTCACGCCTGCAGCATGCGCATCAATAATACTCAGCTCCATAATAGTGCAATTTAGCCCTGGAATTTCTGCAATTTGTTTATTGCCACCAAAGCGACTACCTAAGCCACCTGCAAGCACAATTAAACTCAGTTTATATTTTTTCATTTAGAGTCTGCGCATTTAAGAGGGTAATTTATCAAGCCAAGTTTGTAACCACGGCTCGGTGACAGGCCAAGGCTCAAAGTCTTCACAGGCATCAATTTCTAGTCGGTTACCCACAGGTTTAGCTTGTAAGTCACGTAATAGTTCATCAAAGCTACGCCCTGCTGCGCAAAACGTATCACCGTAGCTTCTGTCACCCATGGCTACAATGCCAAATGGTTTATTGGTTAACATTGGAAACGTACTGTTAAGCTGATTATAAAGCTCTGCCAAGTTAGCGGGTATATCGCCTTGTCCTGTTGTTGAAGTAACTATTAAAATATGCGTCGCATTTTTTAGATCTTCTAAACTTGGCTCTGCAAATACGCTTACCTGATGGCCAGTTTGCTCTATAGTATCGCTTATTTGCTCACTTAAACGTTCAGCACCACCATACACGCTGCCTACAAAAATACTAATATGTGCCATTAATAATCCTTTTCTTCACTTGGCCACCCTAACTGTTTGCAAATACTCAACATTGCATCACCTAGTAGCGCTTTAATTATTATCGATTCATTACTGTAAGGATGTACAAAACGCAGTTCTGTAGCAAATAACATTAATCGTCTAAGGGAGAAATGCTCTCTAAAAAACTGATTATGCTGGTTATCACCATGGTTAACGTCGCCAATTATCGGTAACGACAAATGTTTTAAATGGCGACGAATTTGATGTTTACGCCCTGTTTTAGGAAAACACTCTACCAAAGAATACCTAACCGTTGGGTATTTTCCTATGGGAATAGGCAACGCAGCTTGGTGCAAACAGTTAAACTGAGTTTGTGCTTCTTGAGCATCTTTATTCTGATCGGCAAATTTATCAGCGATTTTGTCTAGTTCTTCTTTTAACGGTTTATCTAAAAAAACAGATTCAGGCGCAAATCCGCGTACCAAAGCTAAATAACGCTTTGAGATCGTGCCCTCAATAAACAACTGATTCATATCACGCGCGGCTTCTGAGCTTAGAGCAAACAGCAACACACCCGATGTCGGCCTATCAAGACGGTGCACAGGAAACACATGCTGACCGAGTTGATCGCGTAGCATTTGCATTGCAAATTGAGTTTCATGCTTATCTAAAAAGGAGCGATGAACAAGTAAGCCTGATGGTTTATCAATCGCTACATAGTTCTCATCTTGATAGAGAATGTTCAGTTCGCCGTATTCAACTGGCGCTGGACGTTCAGTCATCTGGCTCTCCAAGCAATGAATCTAATTGCGTCAGCAAAGAAATAATCTCTTCGCTTCCGGACTTATCAATGAGTGTCATTTGCGCCATAGGAGCAATCGCAAAATTACGCGGTAACGGTTGTTTCATTGTAATAATCTGTTGAATTTTTTCTATAAATACAAACTGTAACCACTGTTCAAATGCAAGCGTATCATGGCAAAAAGGGACGCTTGAATGCAACAATGCAGAGTCAATCGGCTCATTCTGCCAAAGCTGATACTTTTTAAGTAGCGCAGTTAATTGTGTTAAATAGAGTTGGGTTTGCTCAGTCATAATCACCCTTTACTTTGTATATTGCACAATTATACCCTGTTCCCTCAACAGTCGCTATGGCGTATAATTAGCGTAATTTTGTAGTAAAAACAGTTGGAAATTCATGAGTGAACATATAGCCACATTAGGCCAGCTTTTAGACGGTGCAGGAACTCAATGGCGTGCTTTTGATATTGGCAGGCATATTACCAAGCTTGATAAACAACAATTTTTAGCTGTTGAACAAGCACAAGTTCCTTACCCTTACCCATTAGCAGGCCATGCATGGCTAGCGATTCAATTTTGGGACAGTAAAGCTAGCAAAGAACCCTATGTGTGGTTTTTAAAATTCCCACTTGATGAACAAAGTAAACTCGTTAGTGCCAGCCGCGACCACTTTGCAGACATGGTAATTCAAGCACTAGGAACAGAAATTACCGGCGAACAAGCCGATGGCAAACTCGATAATAACCCTTACGTATTTACTCCTAATGCTAATAAATTAGCGGCGTTTAATGCACAAGTTAAAGTGTTATTAAAACAACCAGCCTCACAGTATTATGAGCATGCCCAGCTTTATTTTAGTGGCCAGATTGGTTTTGATAATTGGCAAAGTGTGGCGCTACAAGGCATTGCTGATTTTGCTTATCGCCTCAACAGTGCTGATAACTTAAAACACTTACACGCTGCGTGGCCTAATTTACCTGTTGAAGTATTACAACCATTAAGCGCAATGCTTGAACACATCGAAATACCACCCACGTTAAGTGAGTTATTGTTAAGTTATGGACAAACCGCCCTTAAGAATAATGATGTGGTTACGGCTTCTGCCGCGCTTCGCGCCATATCATCAGGGCAAGCAACAGGGCTTAGCGCACAACTGGTTGACTGCGCTTTAGAATCTACGCTTGGGCAAGACTCAGACATTTTATTAACTATTGCAGGTCGCTGCTTTAAACAATTAGAAGAGCCACAGCGTTTGCATGTATTTATGGATAACTGTGCGCACCATGAGAAAATAGCTGAGTTATTTCCCAGCATTTTTGCAGATTTAGTTGCAATTCCAACTATTCGCCCACATTTATTAGCATTACTACGTAAAGAAAACAGAAGCGAGACGTTAGCTCGCGCAATTGGAAGGTTATTCTCTTAAATGGCTAGTTTATGGACGTTCATACTTATTGGGGCTGTAATTTATTTTTTTTGGCTAAATCGTAAAATAGCCGAAGCAGCGAACGTTCATGCCAAACGCCAAAGTGAGCAATTGCAGGTACAACTAATGAGTGTGGCTTGTAGCAAGCGTCGGTTTGGCATTTTAAAAAGTGGTAAACCGGGCATGAAAAGCGAATTTATTTTTGAATTTTCAAGCGATGGTGAAAATGCTTATCAGGGAGTGTTAATCATGGAAGATGAAAAGCTAAAAAGTGTGGTTGTGCCACCACATAAGATATAATTTTTGTAAACAAAAAACCAAGGCGTAACCTCAGTTACGCCCTAATTGCCAACATCCTGTAAGGTATCCTTTACCTGATCCTTGTTTATCATCCACTGAACGAGCAAACTACCGTGTTAGCCCTCCATTGCATCCTGCAATATCCTCTTGCCGCCTTGGCCGTCCTGCGTAAACTAACGCTCCTGCAATATCCTATCGCATCATCCTTGGTATCCTTTAAATAGCTCCTAGCTATTTTAGTACTTCATGTACTTCCTGTTTCATCCTTGCATCCGTGTTAACTTGTCCTTTACGCTTCCTGCTAGTCACTACTATGCTGCCTGATTCCATATCCATGGCATTAGCTCAGTCATTGAGCTATGTCGTCTTGACAAAGTAAAGTTTAAACCAAACGGCTGGGTATAATAGTGAGGAAAACTAAAAAATTTAATGTCACAAAATTGAAAAAACTAAAATAGCTATAAATAACAGAAGCTTGATGCTTATAAACGGATAAATAATGGATTTAAACTGACAAAGAGCACACTAATGTAGGATATATCTCACACTGGTGTGCCCGATTTGGAACATAGGCTTACAGATACGCCATTATGAACAACTACCTTTATTGAGCATTAGCAACTTTAAATAGTAATTCACCCTTAACTTGGTTAAATGAAAGTTGTTTAAAGTGCTCAAAGCCTTGCGATTTAAAAAATTTCGTATGCTCGTCACGAGTCACAAATACCGCTATACCAGAAGACTCAGGATTATCGTGTATTAAGCCATCTAAACCTTTAAGTAAAGTGCGACCAAACCCTTGCCCGTGAAAGTGTGGATCAACCGCAATAAACGCTAAAAAGTAATAATTCCCTTGCGGCTTTAAGGCGTCACGAATGGTTTTTTCTTTTTCAATTAATTGATTCGTTTGTAAATAACCTGCACTTAGCATCAGTTTTAATCGCCAATGCCAATAACGCTCAGCTTGTAATTGGCTATTTGACTCAAACACACAGGCAACCGCTTTTAATTTATCATTGCGGTAAAGGCCGATTAAAGGCTGCTTCTCTTGCCAAAAGCTACTGAGCTCTTCACGGATAAGTGCACGTAATTTTTTTTCATAATCGAGCGGGTTGTCTTCGTTATACCCTAGCAGTGTTTGTAAAATAGGATCGTTTTGATATGCCTGATATATCAGGCTGGCTGCTGTGCTTATATCCTCTGGTGCAATATGCTGAACACTAAAGGCGTCTGTCGATTCTGCTGTGGCTGTCATTTTATTTCCTTTGTTATTTTACACCCCCATCGTTACGCCAAGTAACGCATAAGGGATTAATTTTGAACTACAACGATGACCAAATGCTTATATAACTATATACCTAAGTGAGACAAATAAGCGAATTTACATTTTAGTTAGTACGCTCATCCACTGCATTGAGTCAGATCATGCTTTAGCGACTTACTATTGAGTAAATAAAGCATAGATTCAGTAAGGGTTAAACTGGCTAGATATACCATTCCCCCCTAGAGTTAATACATATTAATTCATTTAGGAGCATTATTATGGATACAACAAAACATACTATTAATACCTTGTTCGCCCAACTAGGACTGCCGGATTCGGATGCGCAAATAGATGCATTTATTGCCTCGCACTCCATTGCCGATACAACCTTGTTGCAAGATGCTCCCTTTTGGGATGAAGCCCAACAACATTTTATTGCCGAATCGCTAGCGGTTGATGGCGATTGGAGTGAAGTAATTGATGAACTAGACGTACGTCTTCGTCAAAAATAATTAATTTTATGGCGCATTTTAATGTGCCTTAGCCACTTTATTGATACCATACCCGCTCGCAGCGTCAATGTTGCGAGCTTACTTTATAAAAGAGTTATAATTGAATGAATGCTGCTGTATTTGAAGCTATTAAAGTCCTTCTTGATGAAGGCAAAGTTCCCACTGTTGCACTAACTAAAAGTCGTTTAACAACACCGACCCCAATGCCGGTTATTATTGCTGCGGTGAGTCAATATAAGAATAATCCTGATTCAATTTATAATTTAATGAAAACCCCAAAGCAAAGTGCCAGTAATGAAGGTCAAAACAGCTCTCAATTAGATAGAATTGAGCAAAAGTTAGATCAATTACTTACACTGCTCGCGCCAAAATAATTTGAGACTATAAATGTTTGTTGTTGATTTAACATTTGATTGCTACCAAGACACCACCTTAGAGCAAGCCGAGCAAGCAATAAACCGCTTGGTAAATGCATTACGTTTTAATGGCCAAATCATTGGAGAAGAATTTCCAACGGTGTTAAAAGATGGCTATTTTATAACACGCGTTATGTGTCCGACCGAAGACGCTATGCATCCACTTAACAACAGTGAATTTGTAAAACACAGTGTTGAAAAGCTTCATGATGCAGGCTTGTTAGCACCTAAAGTGAAAATAATAGGTCAAGACATTCATTCAAACGGCGCCGATGGTTGTAAAGAGCCCTCAAGCTATATTTTATATACTACCTATGTGCACACCTGCAGCCCACTGTATTGTGGCGATGACTTTTTACCCGTTCCGCTATTTAATATTCCGGCAATTGCCAATGGCGATTATAAAACCCTGATTAAATGGCAAGAAGATTGGCAAGCATGCGATCAAATTCAAATTAATGGCGCAACTCGCTGTGAATTTCATGCACTAGAGGAAATAGCCAGCACACAAAGTGATTTGTATCGCCGAGGTAAAGATATTAGCAAACGCATCAGCTTTTTAACTAAAAAGCCAGTTTACTATTACTTATACCGTGTAGGTGGGGTTGATAAAACCTCGGAGCTTAAGCGTAAATGCCCAAGTTGCCAAGGTGAATGGAAATTACCTGAGCCGTGGTTTGGTTTATTTGATTTTAGGTGTGAGCCGTGTGGTTTAGTGTCTAATATTTCATGGGATTTTCAATAAATCCCATGAAAAACGAGCGAAGTGTTGCACTAAATAAGTAGCGCCGAGCCCATTTAAACTGTTAATGTAGCAATAAACTCGCTGAGGTTATTAGCCAGCACATGATGCGGTTTTTTACCTACATATTCTAAGCACACTTCCCCTGTTTCCACTAATACCGTAACAAGTAAATCATCTTGATCAGTTAAACCAATAAAAACACTTGGCGCTTGCTTTAGCTTTCGCTTCATTAAAACATGACCCGTGATATTTTGTTGCAGTAAGTCAAAGTCATCCTCATTCCACGCTTGTAATAATTCTACTTGATGACCATCAACGCTGGCTAAAATACTGCCAGCAAACATATGGCCATAAAACTGGTTAAGTTCATCAGGAAATTCAAGCTCTAATGCGTTAGCGAGATCTGCCAAAGAACCTGCAGGCTCTCTCACTATCGCTTGCCATTGAATCATACCGTGCTCATCGGCTGTGCCTATTTCACAAGAGCTTGGCCATTGCTCATCGTGGGCGATGAGTGGCTGCTTTTGTGTATTTTTGATGGTTTTTTCACTAAAGCGTTGGTGAAGTTGGGCTAATTGCATTGCAACAGACATACTGTGAAACTCATTTAATTTAGATATAATGTCCCTATTGTAACTATTTAAGAGCAAACATGACAGATTACAGCAATTCTCCCGATCTTAAAGGCAGCGTACTTGGTCAATCTACTGAGTATGTAGATCAATACACGCCCAGCTTGCTTTTTCCTATTGCTCGCAAGCTTAATCGCGACGCGTTGAGTATTGATGAAGCCGCATTACCATTCAAAGGCCAAGATATTTGGACCGGTTACGAACTATCTTGGTTAAATACCAAAGGCAAACCACAAGTTGCGGTGGCGATATTTACTTTCGAATGTCAAAGTAGTCACATTATAGAGTCAAAGTCGTTTAAGCTTTATTTAAACAGTTTTAATCAAAGCCGCTTTGGTAGTGTTGAAATTGTTAAGCAACATTTAATTGACGACTTATCAAATGCGGTAAACAGCCCGGTAAAGGTGACCTTATACAGCGCTGATGATTATAATTGTATTCCTTGCACACCGCTTCCAGGTGAGTGTATTGATGAGTTAGATATTGAAATAGATAACTACCATATTGATGCACATTCTCTAAAATCACAAAGCGATAAAGTGGTTAGCGAAACCTTGCATAGTCACCTGCTTAAATCGAACTGTTTAATTACTTCACAGCCGGATTGGGCCAGCATTATTATTCGTTATACTGGTGAGCAAGTGTGTCGTGAGTCATTATTACGCTATTTAATTTCGTTCAGGACCCATAATGAGTTCCATGAGCAATGTGTGGAGCGTATTTATAGCGACTTAACCACTCAATTGAATATTAAAGAGCTTGAAGTGTATGCGCGCTATACGCGTCGTGGCGGCCTTGATATTAATCCATATCGCTCAACTCATCATAACGATACCCCTTTTGCGGTAAAAATAAACCGTCAATAAGCTAAGCAAAAAAGGAGCCCGAGGCTCCTTTTTTTAATCGTTAAGTTGCTTAGTTGGCACTGGCATTCCACACACATCAATGTAATTATGGCTATACGCAAACCATTCCTCGCTACGACTACCTCGTGCTGAGATTAACTGTTTAAATGCATCTGAGTCTGTTTTCATTACTTTAAATCGGCTGCTATCGCTGCTAACGTCGGCTAATACTTGTAAATCTGTAATGGGGTTAAACTCGCTACCACCTTCAGGTGTGCGCGCTAGCTGATGAAAATGTGCCATACCTGTAAGTACTCGCCCAAATACGGTGATATTTTTGTCTAAATAACGTGGACCTTGCCCTATGGTGACGAAAAACTCTGTGCTGGCACTATTAATATCGTTGCCGCGCGCCATTGCAAAGACACCATGGCAATGAATTTGCCATGTTTGATCACGCGTTTCATTTTGAGCTACCGCAAAACCATTTAAAAACCCGGTTATTGGTGCATAACCATCTCCACCCATTTCAGTGATCATAAGCGGCTCGTTGGTGGTTAAATAAAACTCGGCAGGTACTGTGCTATTTTTGGTTTTAGTTAACTTTTTACCCGTGCTATCACCACCTTGAGCAACAAACCCTTCCACAAAACGATAAATATGAGTGCCCTGATAAAAGCCCTGTCGTGCCAATTTTTTAATATTAGCACTGTGTTTTGGCGCAAGCGCTGGATTGAGCTCAATATACGCAGCACCGGTAGGTAGGGTTAGTTTTAAAATATTCTCAGGGTCTACCCATCGCCATTGCTCATCTGTTGTAGATGCAATAATCTCACTACTGGTTAGGCTTTTAACCGGCGTTGCTGGCAAAGTGCTTTGCTGGACACATCCGCCGAGCAAAGCCGACGCTATAATAGTGATTACAAATTTTTTCATACCTTTTCCTTTTTATTATTGGTATTGGTATTGGTAGATAAAGGTTAATCCCAATTGAATTTATACAGTATGTCGACATTTTGATACAGGCCACTGGTTATTTCTATATATAACTTCGACATTAGCTGATAACGCACTGCCACTTCACTGAGCGACTCAAATACCCCCACGCTATATTTAACCTGCAAACTCGGTGCTAAATAACCTGATATTTCTACCTTTGTTTGCTCGCCACTACCTTTAGAGCTTAAACTGACATCTGACAAGCCAAACGATTCACCGACTTTAGACACTAAGCTTTCGCTTCGGCTCACTCCTTGAGAAAGTAGTAATTGAGTTAACATTGCATCCGTTGAACTGTCGCCCTCCCCTAATGGTTGACCATTCAGCAAATACGCTAGGGCTTGTGCTTGGTCCATGCCCGGCTCTGAAAATACTTTTAAATTTGGCTGCTCAACACTGCCAGTTAAAGTAACACCTGCAATAACACCATCGGCGGTATTATTTGGGTTGCGAATAGCTTTAATATTTAAATGAGGCTTATCTATTGCGCCACTGAAACCAATTTGCCCGGTTCTAATTATTAAGTCTTGACCAAATGCCAAGTAAGTTCCTTCAATTAAATTAAGCTCACCAATGGCAATAATGGGTGAGTCTTGGCTCATTTTGATATCCATATCACCCACTACTTTAGACTCAAGTCCAAATGAGGCTACTCTGACATCATTTTTAACCGTTACTTTTAAATCAATATCATAGTTAAATGGGGCTTTTTTAGTATTTTGCGTAGTTTGATCCAAAATTATTTCATCATCACTAACCTGTACAGCCCCCTCTGGCAGCTCTTCAATTTCTATTCGACCATAAGGCACTACAACATCACCTGCCAGCTTAAGTGCATTGTCAGCTAAACTTATTTTTAACTCTGGTGATACTTTAAACACCACGCCTTGTTGCGCTCTTACAAAAAACTCACTGCCGACTACATTCATATTTACAGCTGGTTGTTCACCTTGCCAATCAACATTCCCCGTTAATTTTACCTGTCCGCCTTGAGGGTCATTTAAATCTCCTTCAATGGTGGCGGTAGACTTATTAAACGCCACATTTATATTGGAGTTTTTAAGAGCTACAGGCAGTTGCTCACCTTCTAGGTTGATATTCTCAATATTTAAATTTCCCTCTAACAAGGGATCTTTAAGTGTGCCTGCTAATGCAACTTGCCCACGAATGGCGCCATTAAGCTGCTCGAACGTATTTAAAAATGGCTGTATATCAGACAATAAAATTTTATCAATTTGAATATTACCGTTAAGCGTTTGCTTATTTTGAATATCATCAATATTAACTTTAGTCGTTACTTTACCCAAAACACTCGATTCTATATTAGCTTCTATTTGGCCAACCTTAGCATCAGAAAAAGCGCTTATGTTTAGCGTTTCTATAGGTAGCTTAAATCGATCTTCTTCGTTAATAAGTACCGCGTTAAGCCCTGATGAATTTAAATTAGCGCGTAGAGTTTTAAGTGTGCCTGCTTGCCAATTAGCAGCAAAGTCTCCCGCTATATCACCACGTGTTATTACATTCTCTGGTAACCAATGTTTTAGCTCTCGCAATGCAAGATTGGCCAGTTTTACGTTAAGCTGGCCTAATTCGCGGGTTTGATTCAATCTATCAATACATAACTTACTATTACTCGATTGCCAACAATGCGCACTCACATCAAAGTCGCCCGTTTTCGAATCTATAATTACGGCTATATCTTTAGCATTTTCAAAGCTAAGCGTTTTATCACTTACACTAATATTACTGAGTTCACCTTGCCAAATCGCGTTAGCAAGTTTGCCATTTAGTTCAAACGAGGCAGCCCCAGCATCAGCATCAATAGATGCACTCAATTGATGATCGGTTTTATCACCACTGCCGACTATTTCCACTTTATTAATTTGATGATTCATAACACGCGCTGAATCAAGACTAACGCTGATATCTGTTTGCCAATCGGTAGCGGTGTCTAACTGTGCTTTTAACGCCAACTTATTAATATTAATTTCGTCATAAATAAACTGCTCTAGCTTTAACGCTAAATCAACTGCAGGCGTCAACCGCTCGCCTCTTATACTTAAATCGGCTTTACCGTTAGCAATAAACGGAAGCTTTGCATCATCATTACTTTGCAGCGCAATAGCCCCATTAATCTGCCATTGCTGATCAACTTCGCCGGTTAAGGTTAACCTATTTGTGCCGCTGCTAAGGTTAAATTTATTTACAGTGGCTTTAAGTTCATCATTTAAGTTAAATTGAGCAGCAAAATTAAGTGGTACATCATTTAGTAATCCGCTTAATTGAGTGTCATCCATACTTAATTTCCAGCTATTTGAACTGGAAACAAATGCCCCTTTAAATTGACCTGAAATATCACTGGTAAGTGTGTCAGTGAGGTATTGCGCTTTTAAACTCGATAGCGCGCCGCTAAAGTTAGCACTAAACCCATTTTGCCAATCGATATTCGCTTGGATAGTAGCTTGGCTCTCATTCGCTTTAAGAGCTAAATTTTTTAAGTTTGCATCGCTCAGTGAGCCATTAATTTGACTGTTAAAATTCACAGTTGGATAAGCACCTAACTGACTATTACCAAATAACGATAATTGATAATCGTTAGCATTGCCTTGTGCGATTAATTTTACGTCGGTTATCTTTAACTCTTTACTTGCTGTTTCGATGATCCACTGCTCTAGACCGCCATTAACACTAAATGGATAATTTGGTTGTTTAAGATTAGCCGTAACAGCTAGTTCAAAAGGAAATGATTCACTGCTTTTTATATCTACATTGAGCTTTTCTAAGTCTCCGCCTATTTGCATATTGGCATCATAACCATGCCCTTTTAGACTGATATCACCATTAATTGGTAAGCGGCCTTTGAGCTTTGCGTTAACTGCAGTATTAAGCTGCCACTGCTGATAATTTGCAGACAATGAAGCAACGTTAATCTCAGAACCTATTAGCTTCATTTGTAGCGCAATATTATTTACCACATTTTGCTGTTCGCCCTGCTTTACCGTGAACTGCGCAATATTAAACTGTTCTAGGTAAATATTGAGTGGCGACATAAATGCGATATTAGGTAATGCTGGTAACTCAGTAATTGGGGTAGAACTGGCTGTATTTTCTCCAGGCTGCTCTTTTAACGCGATTAAAACACTCGGAATGTTCACTCTTTTAACTTTAATATCAGCACCTTGTGCCTTTGCAGCAATCTCCACATTATTAACAACTACGTTTGCACTTGTGTGATTTAACACAAACTCAGTGACCGATAAACGCTTAAGTGCAATATTAAATGGCAAACTGATTTGTTCCAGCGGTTCGCTAGATGTATCAGGAGAATTAGATGACGATGCTGGTAAATTTAGTTTTATAGACCGAGCACTTAAGTTATCAATACACATACCATCGCAGTGCCACCAAAATAAATCTAGTTTAAGCTGCTGAGCATCAAGTAATAAACCGTCACGCTCAAAGCGCAAATTAAACGCATCATTATATAAAAAACGCCCGTTTTTTATTTCAATTTTTAAGCCGTCAACTAACTTATTGGCGCTATAAGCAATTAGCTGGTTACCAGGAGCTGTAAAAACAACACAAAACAATGTCACTAATACAGCAACAACTAAGGTGCTAAGTGCTGCAGTGACTTTTTTAAATACAGACATTAAATTTCCGGCCCTATGGTAATACTTAAACGAGTGCTTTTGCTTTCTTTAGTGAGCCCCCACGCATGATCTATTCTTATTGGCCCTATAGGCGTTAAATAACGAAAACCAAAACCTGCACCAACTTCAAATTGCTCAGAAAAATCATTGGTTGCCGTCCCCCCATCAACAAACAAGGCTGCTCGCCAGTTTTTGGCAAATTGATAATTATATTCAGCTGTCGTCGCGATCAAATATTTACCACCGATGCGATCGCCATTATCATTTTCTGGTGAGATTGATTGATAAGCAAAGCCACGCACACTTTGATCGCCACCAGCATAAAATCTTAATGAATATGGAACATTATTAATGTCGTCAACTAACATGGCTCCTACGTTTGCTTTTAAAAACACAAGGTGTTTATTAAGGTAAGTTCGCAGCCATGCATGCTGTAATTGCACCCTAACAATATTGGTACTAGAGAGCACACTATCGAGGCCAAACTCTGCCGAAATAGACCATTGCTCTCCCGAATAAGGGGTGGTGCCCCCTTTCGATTGCTTTCGGGCGTAACTGACACCTGGTAATAACATTTCTGTAGTGCGCTCTACCCCGTCGCCAAACCGATAGGTTTCTTGCTCGCGTCTGATAAATGCAGTTCTAATCCATTTTTGTTCGGTAAGCCATTGCCTTTGTAGTTGTGCGGTTAAAATTTCACTGTAAATATCGTCGGCTAATTCATCCTCAAGTTTATAACCTGCTGATAAACGCCATAAATCATCATTAGGATTATTAACAGGGATAGTATAAGCCATAGAAATATCTTGTTGTTTTTTTGCAATATTTAGATTGCTTTCTAGGTAGTGTCCCTGCTCCGTGATCCACGGTTTACTCCATTTAAACCGTACCTTTGGGCCCAGCTCGGTATTGAACCCGCCTCCAATTTCGTAGCTATTCGCGGGCTTATGTAATACGTCGACTTTTATAGGTACTTGGCTATTTTTTCTAGCTGAAATATCAGCGTAAACACGCACGCTAGTAAAATAAGGAGTACTCGATAAATCTAGGTTATAGTCAGCAATCTTAGATGCTTTATAGTGCTCACTTCTTTTAAACGGGGCTAAAGAGAGAATGTATTTTTCTGCGGGGCTTTGATTGGTAATTAACACATCGCCAAAACGATAACGTATACCACTTTCAATGGTGAAGGTAATAATAGCGCTGTGTTTTTTTAGTGACACTTCAAATTTTCGGGCAGGCCATTTGGCGTCAAAGTAACCATGTTCTAACAAAACGGATTCGATTTTTTTATAGGCTGCGCTATACATTCCATGATTTAAAATGTCGCCTTGCTTTAACTTTAAACTTTCAATAACTTGCTGAATTAATGGGTCATGTTTAGCTTCCCCGTTAACGCTAATATTAAGCGTCTCTATACGGGTTGCAGAGCCGCGCTCAATAGTCGCAACGAGTTCGCGCTCATCTTTATTAAATTCAATAGTCACATTTGGACTGTAATACCCTAATGCCTTTAAGCTATCCTTAACTTGCGTTTTAGCGTATCGACGCAGTGAGCGTGTTGATTTTTCACCCACTAAGGGTTTTAAATAAAGAGCAACGTTGTTTTCTAACTCTCCACTAATTCCTTTTATTTCATAATCTTCAATTGTATTGTCAGCTGCAATAGTGAAAAAGCTCACAAATAAGCAAAAACAAATAACGGATTTTAAAAACTGATTGAACAAGTAATCATCCTTACTATGTACCCATAAAAAACAACAAACTAACGACAGAATAATAGCATAGCGATAATGAGCCTAACATTAACTTAATCATTATCAGTGCCTAAAATATTAACTGGCTCTATACGAACCTTTTAAATCGCTTTGAGGTTAACTAAAAATTCTTGCGCTTTAATGATTTATTTTGGTTACAATAGCGCTAATGAGTAAACACTAATTTTATGAGTTTTAAATGCAATTTCCTGATGATGATAATGGCCAGCTTCTTGCTGAAATTTCCGCCGCCGGTGTAGATTTAAGTAAAATGCAACAAATTGATTTTTACATTTTATTTGAACAACAGGCTGATGCCGAAAAATTTGCAACTGAGATTGTAAACGATGCATTAGTGCAAACTGCTGATGTTGAGAAATGTAAAGATACCGGTGTTTGGGAGGTAATAGCCCATGTACAAATGGTTCCAGAGCATGCACTTTTAGGCCAAGCAGAACAATATATTGAAAGTATCGCTAATAGCTTAAATGGTTATGGCGATGGTTGGGGATTAGACGCAGAAGAAGTATAACCCTAATTTCATGATGAATGAGATATCCAGCTTAGCCTATCGGCTTAGCTGGTTTGCTTTTCTAAAGCTGCCTTTATAATCAAAAAGTTTATCTGCCACTTTCCAGCCATACTTTTTACTTTTTCGAGCAATCACAAAATCCGGTGGTATTAAATCAAACTGGGCTTTTATAACTTGCTCTGCACTGATAAATTCAATTGGTGACTGTCCCTGCCCTACACGCTTACCAAATTGCTTATTAAAGTAATACTGTGATCCTTTGTTTGCTAAATCAAAAACTTCATCACAACTGGCTCCGTCTTCATCAAAATAAGTAACTTTTAACAATTGCTCTTTAAGTTTAGTCACACTCAAGCCACTACAACGAAGGACTAATGCATCTTTAAGATTTAACGCATTACGAAGCTTATCATCAGGATCGGCCATCACAGCACCACAATCATGGCATTTTCGAGCAGCAATATCATTTTGTGCGCCGCACTGCTCACACTCTTTAAAACGAAAACGATAATCGCATTGCTCGCTTACCCCATTATCGTCTTCTAATAAGCCTTGGCAACGCCTACCAAAGTGCTCGATTACTTTGCCATCAGCCTCTGTTTTACCCCAAAATATATTGGCAAAGCCACACCCAGGACACAGCACTTGCACGGGTTCATTATCGCTATCGCCTTTTTTATCACCAACCTCTGGGTAAAATAAATCAAAGCCATTGCCCGCATAGTCAATTACTAAACAATCATCTTTACCCTCAGCCAACCTTAAACCTCTACCGACAATTTGCTGGTATAAACTTACTGACTCTGTGGGCCGTAAAATAGCAATAAAATCTACATGGGGTGCATCAAAGCCGGTAGTAAGAACCGATATATTCACTAAATACTTTACTTTTTTAGCTTTGAATTGTTTAATTATTTTATCGCGTTCGCTATTGGGAGTATCTCCGGTGATCAGCGCACTTTCATCCTCGGGTAAATAAGTCATTATCTCTTGTGCATGCATAACCGTAGCAGCAAATATCATCACGCCATGGCGGTTCTCACTATATTGAATAACCTGCTGCAGAATTGTTTGAGTTGCACGGGTCGATTTTTTTAACAGCGCATTCATATCCTCATTACTATACTGCCCAAATGCATTGCTAGTTAAAGATGAAAAATCATAATGGCTAATTGCAGCATCAACCTCTTTAGGGGGAGTTAAGTAGTTATGCTTGATCATATAACGCAAAGGTAATTCAAAAATACAGCGTTTGAATGGGCTTTCCTTATTACCACGCACAAAGCCATGGTAATGATGCTGATAAATCCAGCCTAGCCCTAGTCGGTAAGGCGTCGCGGTTAAACCTAATACTTTTAATTCAGAGTTGTGAGATTTAAGTGCATTAATAACTTTTCCGTATTGGCTTTTCTTTTCGCCATTTACTCTGTGACACTCATCAATAATAAGTAATGAGTAGTGCTCATTAAGTTTATTTAGATTGCGCGATAACGACTGCACACTGGCAAAGGTAACTTGGTGAGTTAACGACTTCTCTTTGAGTCCTGCGGAAAATATACTCGCTTGCAAGCCAAAGCTTTTATATTTTTGAGCATTTTGCTCCACTAATTCTTTTACGTGCGCCAATACCAATATTTTTTGTTTAGCAATACGCGCAAGCTCAGCTATCACTAAACTTTTACCCGCCCCCGTAGGCAATACAATAACAGCAGGTTCGTTAGTTTTTCTAAAATGTAAAACGGTACGTTCAACCGCTTCGCTCTGGTAGGGTCTGAGGGTGTAGGTCATAAGTCTAGGATGATCAAAAAATGGATATTAGCAAAAAATTTGGGAAAAACTAAAAAAAAAGCCACGGTATACCGTGGCTTTTTAATATGTTGTACTTAAATTAGAACTTAGTAGTAAAGTTCAACTGTAAATAACGACCTGTTACATCATAAGCTTCTGATACTGTATTAATACCAGTGCCGCCATTTGATGAACTTTGGTTCGCAACTGGTGGTTGCTTATCGAATAAGTTACGAACAGTTAATGTAACACTTGTGTTATCAGTAAAGTTATAACCTGCTGATACATCATGATAAACAACAGATGGGAAGTTATTATACTTCTCTAACGGTGTAAAATCAGTGTAGTTAAAGTTAGCACCTTCAACACTATCTACTGAGCGATCCCAGTAGCGCATACGCCAAGAAACATTTAAATCTTCCATGCCATAAGTTAGGTTTAGGTTAGCTCTGTTATCTGGTGTAAGTACCTCACCAGCGTATTCAACTGTTTCGCCACTTTCAATACCTGTAGTATCGTATTTGCTTAAGTGGTTCCAAATTAAGTTAGCTCCAAAAGCACCATACTCTGTATCTAATTTGTATGCTAATTCAATATCTACGCCTGAAGTTTCGATGTTATTTTCGTTACCAGTACCTGAATTAACTTCTACTAATGCACCGTTCGCATCACGTAATGCGTTACCACCACAAGATGGGTCAAAGTTAGCTGAACTAACATCAAAACAACGATTAAGTACAGTAGTACGACTAGTACTTGATATTGCATCTTCTACTGAAATATCATAATAATCAACAGTTAAAGAAAGCTCTTCTGTCATCTGCCAAACAACACCTACACTGTATGTGTCAGCAGTTTCTTCTTTAACATTCTCGTTACCGCCAATAAAACCACCAGCGCTTTGAGCTTCGATCTGTGTAAGCTCAAATTTTCCATCAGCTGCTACACGCGCGGCAACTTCAGGAATTGACAAACAGTTTTGAGCTGCATTACCTGTGTCAGAAGCAGTAACGCCGCTACACGGATCTGTTACACCAGCAAAAGTCTCACTTCGACCACCGAATAAATCTGCAATATTAGGTGTGCGGATTGCTGTTGCAGCAGAAGCACGGAATTTAAGCGTATCTAATGGAGAGTACTGAATACCAGCATTCCATGTTGTCTGACCGCCAACAATTTCATGGTCTGAATAGCGAGCAGCTAAGTCAACTTCAAGGTTGTCAAGTATTGGTAGAATTGTTTCAGCGTAGTAATCATTTGAGTAGTAACTACCATCTGTTGGTAACGACTTATTAGTACTAGAAGCACCCGTTTGAGCTAAATCACCAGGGTTAAAGAAACCACTTTCAAAACGGTGCTCTGCACCAAATGCAACTCCTACAAAACCACCAGGAAGCTCGATTGGTAATTGACCAACAAGTGATGCTGAAACAATAAATTGTTCAGTTTGACCAGCGATTTTTGCAGGCACTTTAATATAATCAACTGCTTCTTGAGATACTGTACCAGCGCCGAACAAATTAAGCGGTACACAGCCCTGTAAAATAGCAAGGTCGTCAGCACATTGTAGTGTGCCATCTGCATTCTCTACAACGTCAAATGCTTTGGCTGCTCTCTCGATATTAACTTGACCACCGCTGTCTTGACGTTGGTCTGTTTTACCCCAAGAAACATAAGTATTCAAAGACCAGTCATCATTTATAAACCAGTCAAAGCCAGTTGCGATACGGATTGTATCACGCTCTAAATCTGTAGAACGAGGACCAAACTCAACCATACGGCGAACCAGATTAGGGATATTATCATCCATAGTTAAATCAGGGTTAGCAGCCATTAAGTTTTGACGTAACAAATCAGGAATCATTGGGTTACTTAGCTTGATCCCGCCTACACCACCTCGTTCTGGAATAAACACATCATTAGTAGCGAATGGAGTTGGTTCAATTGTTGAACCATAAGTTTTTGAAGAGTTCCAGTTCATTTCAGCAAAAAATTGAACCTCATCATTAATATCTTGCTTGATATTTAGAGCTGCATATTTTCTTTCTAATGGTGTTACAAGCTGGCGAAAAGCTGCACGGTTAAAGGCTTCACCACCTGCAAGTCCTTGATAAGGTGTACCATCACCATTAAAACTACCAATACGTCCTTGAGGAGGGTAAGATGAGAATACTTTGTCTACGTACTCATTACCATTTTCATCAAGTAATATCGCTTCGTCAAACTCTGAAAAAGCACGGTCTGCAGGCTTTAGGCCTTTATCATCATCGTAACCAAAAGATGCTGTTACATTACCTGTGCTCCAGCTGTTACCAGCGGTTAAGCTTAATGAATACTTTTCGCGGTCACCCTCAGATGAAATACCAGTTTGTGCATTAACTTCAACACCTTCAACATTGTTACGGGTAATAATATTAACTACACCAGCAACAGCATCAGTACCATAAACCGCTGAAGATGCGCTTTTAAGGATATCAATGCGCTCAATCATAGATGCTGGAATAGAGTTTAAATCTACTGCGTAACCACTAGAAGGCGAACGGCCAGATACAAATCGACGACCATTAACTAATACAAGTGTTCTTGACTCACCAAGGTTACGAAGCGATGTTGTATTTAGACCAACACCAGAAGTGCTAAATGATGAATTAGATTGGTCTGCACCAGCAATTGTTACTGGAGACTGATTTAAGATATCAGAAACATTGATAGCACCCATTGCTACTATATCTGAACGACCAATTGTAGTAATTGGAACCGTAGTTTCTATATCAGTACGCTTGATACGTGAACCTGTAACCTGAATACGTTCAACTTTTTCAGCGCCTTCTTCTGCAGCAATTGTGCTTGCTGAGAAAGCAGCAGTAGAAGCTGCACCAAAAGCGATCGCTAAACGAACTGCTTTTGAAACTTTGTTATTTAACATTTGATTCTCCCTAGAATACTATTTGTTTTTTTATTTTTGACCACTTTTGTTAATTAAATTGTGATCATGCCCTAGATGATAATACTTTGACCACAACACGGTCAACATTAAATTAACCTTAAAAACACTTTAAGTGACGTCTCGTTATCATTTTTAAGTTTATTTGGTTCGCTTTTTAAGCTTTTTTTTGGATTTGATTTAGAAACAACCTAAAAACAAAAAGATAAATAATTGATTTAAATGGCAATTATTAATTTATGTTAGATTTTTATTTTGTAGTGATTTAAAACAATTCTGTAATCATGATCACAAATGTTAACTTTAAAATTTACAATTTTTATGCGAAATAGGAACTTATAATCGAAAAAACCTACAAAGCACCTATTTTTCTCATAGCTAAGTTAAAATAATGTAGCTTGAGTAGATTCAGTTGATGTGTTTAAAGCGCTTAATATCATTTGCGCTACGGGTTCAAGCTGTCTTTGAATGTATAGGGGGTAATTAAGGATATTTTTACCAGTATAAAGTTCGGCGCCAGTTATTGCGTAAACATATTCGATTACTTGCCCGCGTTTTATTTCAAACTCAGGATGGCTCGCTTTGTGTTTTTTAACTGCTTGAACGTGAGGTGGGATATTTTTAATATAATCGTTAAGGTGCTGCCCTAAACGCTTTCTATATACTAATTTACGGTCAAACTCACCATTATAAAGCTTTTGAGTGTAGCTATTTATAATATCGTGCAGTTGCTGTATTTCGAAGTTGTCGGTAAATAATGTCTCGAATAACTGTGTTTGAAACTCTTGTGCAAACTCAGTCCAATCGCTACGTACTGTTTCCATACCTTTAAATACAAGTTTTTTCTCATTATTTTTAGTTACTTGCCCCACATAACGTTTTTTAGAACCTGTTTTTTTACCTCGTATAGTTGGCATAAAAAACGGACTGTAATGGGTTTCAAATTCAATTTCCAAATAGCTTTTTAAGTCATAACGCTGCTTTAATTCTACTTGCCACTTTTCGTTGATATGTCGAACAAGTTGGCAGCCAATTTCGTTACATTGCTCAGGGCTTTTATCTTCACTAAGTTTTACAAACGTAGAGTCGGTATCACCATATATCACCTCAAAGCCTTGCACTTCTATCCATTTACGGGTTGTTTGCATTATTTCATGGCCACGTAAAGTGATAGAACTCGATAAGCGCGGGTCGTAAAACCGACAGCCTTTTGAGCCGAGTACACCATATAAACTATTCATAATAATTTTAATCGCTTGCGAGAGCATGGGTTGATTAGTGTCTTTGGCTTGTTGGCGAGTTTGTGTCAGGTGCTCAATTAATTTAGGCAGGTGGTGCTGCGTTCTTGAAAATAATGCCTGATTAAATCCTTCAACTGCTTGTTCTGGCTCATTTAGCCCTACGATTAAACCTAGCGGGTCAATACAAAACGTACGCATAATTGAAGGATATAAGCTTTTGAAATCCAATACCAAAACGTTTTTATACAGCCCTGGTGTCGACTCCATCACATAGCCACCTGGGCTCTCAAATGAGAGCCCATGATCGCCTAAATTGGGGGCAATATAACCACTGCGGTGTAATAACGGTAAGTATAAGTTTGTAAATGCGGCAACTGATCCACCCATGCGTTCAAGTTCGAGCCCAGTGATTTGAGTTCTAACTATGGCAAATTCAAATAACTTTAATTTTTCGAAAATTTGATTAACCAAAATACAGTCTTGACGGTTGTAGGCAGCAAGAGCTAGCTTGTCTTCATTAAATTGACGAACAATTTCTGTTAATCGGTTGTCAGTTTTTATTAATTTAGATTCGTTAAGCACCCGCTCTGCAACATTAGCTAACGAAAAGCTGTCAAATCTATAAGTGGCATTCTTCAAGGTATCAATGCCATCAATGACGCACCGCCCTGGGAGCGTTAATCGGGTGTAATGACCCTTATTAATATATAAAGGTTGATTATCTCGACCAAAGTTTAGAGTAAGCCCTAACGCCTCAGCGCGTTCTTGCAATAAACTAAAATCAAAATCAATAACATTCCAACCAACAATAACATCGGGATCATTATTTATAATGTACTGCTGCAGCTTGGTGAGTAGGTTAATTTCGTCATAGCACCAGTCTATTTCAAATGTCGAGTCGCTCTGCAGCTGTTGCTCACCTATCATCAATACACAATCTAAACCATTTCCCACCAGTGCAACACTAAATAACACCCCGTCGCCATTGCATTCTATATCCAAAGAAACAGACTTAAGCGTTGGCGTATACTCGGTGTTTGCTTTTAGCTTTGCATCACTAATTTCAATAAAGCCGTTTTGAGCTTTGGCGTTACCGGTTACCCATACACCTCCTTTAATAAAGCGCTCCATTAAAAAGCGATCACTGTGGCGCACATCGGCTTCGTAAATTGGCATTACTTGCTCTAAAAGAGCTCTTGCAGTGTATAGGCTTTTTATATCGTTAAAGTAACAGGCAACACACTCGCTACCACTAAAGTGACAAAGCTCAACATTATTAAACTGGACGTTAACACTCGCCTTAGTCAACAAGGTATTCGCTGCCTGCTGCTGTGCTAATGGGATGAAGAATACCGCTTGCTGGTTTTCAATCGTCACTTTTATCGGGCCCTGATCAGAGCTTAGCCAGTAACACAAAGTAATACCTTGTGCATTTTTAGCCCCGTATTGTTGCCTTGATAAAATAAAGCCCTGATAGATTGCTTGTGTCAATGTTCGATCCCACTTAATATATACACTGTAATTATATACATATTTTAGGTTAATCATCACATGCTATCGAGCTCACTTAAAAAAACAATTAGACAAGTACACCAGCATGTTGCAAATAACCTAACCGATTACCGCCCTCGCAGTAGTCAAAACTATTTAGTTGCTGAAATCGCCAAAACATTAGCCGGTGAATACCATAAAAAACAACGTATTTGTGTTATTGAAGCAGGCACCGGCACCGGTAAGTCATTAGCTTACTGTCTAGGCGCTCTACCATTGGCATTAGCACAAAAAAAGAAACTGGTTATTTCTACGGCTACTGTTGCTTTGCAAGAGCAATTAATCGCTAAAGAACTGCCGTTTTTTAAAAAGCACTCAGGGCTCGATTTTAAATTTGATTTAGTAAAAGGCCGCCAACGTTATATTTGCGCTCACAAACTTCATAATGCGCTGAACAGCGATAGCCAAACTCAAATGGAGTTTATGCCTACCCTTACATCACCACTAAGTGATATGGAAACTAAGTGCTTAAAGCAACTTTACGATGCCTATGTAAACAAAAAATGGCAAGGCGATAGAGACAGCTGGGCTGATACCATTCCTGATAGGGTATGGGGACTAATTGCTTGCGATAAGCATGCTTGCCAACGCCAGATGAAAGCACACCAAACATGTCCTTTTCAACTCGCCCGCCAGCAGTTAATGCAAATGGATGTATTAGTTATAAACCATTCGTTACTGTTAGCCGATTTAGATTTAGGGGGCGGAAAAATTTTACCCGAACCCGACAATACCATTTATGTAATCGATGAAGCGCATCACCTTGCGCATATTACCCGCGACTTTTCATCTGCTGCAGCTACCATAAAAGGCACGATAGATTGGCTCGACAAACTCACTAAATTTAGTGGCAAAATGGCCAAAGTGTTAGTGGGGCAAAAAGGTATTGGGCAAAACTTTAAGTTATGCGATAGCGTTAACGATGCTAACAAAGATTTAAAAGTAGTCCGCGATATTCTCGACAACGCCGATTTTGAATATTCAAAAGACGATACCTATCGCTTTGAACATGGTGAAATTCCTAAATCGTTACACGCTAAGGCAAAAGACATTAGTGAGGCTACGCTTGATGCTTTACGCTGTTTGAATAAAATGCACGATACCCTCACACAAGATGTAAGCGACGGTGATATTAAACCTTATGTTGCCGACCCCATTCTGGCTGAAAGTGGGCAATACATAAACCGGTTAGAACAACTTAATAAATTATGGTTTAGTTACGCCACTAAAGGTGAAGGCACGCCGCATGCGCGTTGGATAAAACGACTTGAATATAAAAGCCATCATGATCACTTGCTTAGCGACTGCCCCATTGAGGTCGGTTACTATTTAAAAGACAAGCTGTGGAGCGAATGTGCTGGAGCCGTGCTATGTTCTGCTACCTTGAGCGCACTAGGCTCATTTGATCATTTTGCCTATGAAAGTGGCCTTGCTAAAGAAGAAGGGGTAAAGTTTATTAAAGTCCCCTCCCCGTTTGACTACCCAAAACAAGCCACTCTGCGTATTCCGACGTCAAGCATAGAGCCAACAGATAAAGAATTCAGCGATCATATTGCTAAAACATTACCCGAATACCTAAACACTAAAAAAGCTAACTTAGTGTTATTTGCCTCTTACTGGCAAATGGACCATGTAAGTAAGTTTCTTAGAACAAAAGGATTTAACTTATTAGTACAAGGTGAAATGTCACGAGAAGCTTTACTCAAATTACACACTAAAAATATTGATGAAGGCAAAGGCAGTATTTTATTTGGCACCCAAAGCCTTTCTGAAGGACTTGATTTACCTGGTAAATATTTAGAAAACCTGATTATTACAAAAATTCCATTTGCGGTGCCCACCTCGCCTATCGAAGAAGCACAAGCGGAGTTTGTGCAAAGTAAAGGCGGTAATCCGTTTTTATCGATAACCGTGCCAGACGCAGCAAAGAAATTGGTACAAAGCTGTGGTAGACTGCTGCGCAAAGAAAGTGATATTGGCACAATAACTATTTTAGATAGACGCTTAATCACCAAACGATATGGCAAAGCCATGCTCGACACCTTACCACCTTTTAAAAGACAAATAGATTACTGATGTTTGAACTTGCACTCGACCCAACAACTTGGGCTATTTTATGTGGCGTTGCACTTTTAGCGGGCTTTATTGATGCTATTGCTGGCGGTGGTGGTTTACTCACTGTACCGGCACTGTTAACGGCGGGATTACCTCCTCATTTGACGCTTGGCACTAATAAATTGGCCGCCAGTTTTGGCTCGTTAACGGCCAGTATCACCTATTATAAAAAACAGTTATTTAGTCCACGATTTTGGTTTGCTTCTATTATGGCTACCGCCATAGGTGCTTTGTTAGGCACACTTATTGTTGATCATTTAAGTATCGAGTTTTTAAATAAGCTCTTACCCATTATTATTATTTTAGTGGCTTGCTACAGCTTGTTTGGTAATTTAAGTACCACACAAAGTGATGATCTGCCTAAATTAACCCGCACAATAAAAGTAAAACAGTGGCTACAAGGATTAAGCCTAGGTTTTTTTGATGGTTTAGCTGGGCCTGGAACGGGAACTTTTTGGACTGCCTCAAACGGTATGCTTTATAAAATGAGTTTGCTACTTAATTGTGGTTTGGCGCGTTCAATGAATTTTGTTTCTAACTTTATCTCGCTGATCACCTTTGTTGCACTTGGCCATGTTAACTTCTTACTGGGAATTACAATGGGCTTCTTTATCATGCTTGGTGCATGGTTTGGCGCACATTCAGCGATTCGTTTTGGCAGTAAATTTATTCGTCCAGTATTTAATACTATGGTTATACTTTTAGCATTAAAACTAATTTACGAGGCATACTTTTAATATGCAATCTGCTGCTTTAGACAAACTACGCCAACAAGTTGCCACGCTTAAGCAACAAGCAGAGCAATTTGACAAAGCAAAGCTCTTTTCTAAAAACCGGTATATGCAGGCACAGCCGAGCCTATTTGACAGAGCCGTGTTTAGCACCAAAAGTATGAACTTAGCCGACTACGTAGTAGAAATAGAAGATGAAATAGCCAGCTTACCACCGAGCGAACACCGTCATGCATACACCTATGCACTTGAGCGTATTGCCAGTCAGGTACAAGCGGTATTTAATGTTATTAAATCGACCCCTATTTGGGTGAAAGAAAATAAAAGTCATTATAAGCCTCGTGCTAAACAGCCTGTTTATAAACAAGCGGTGCAAAAAATCATGCAATCATCCCACGAATTATATGATGAACTTAAACAAAACCATGAATTTGAACGTCGCCTAGTACTGATGATTGAAGAGCGTAAACTGCAAATGGAAAAAGCATCGCCTGCGCAAGCACAAAAGCTTAACCAAGAAATTTTAACTACTCATGCACGACTCGGCCGTTGTAGAAAAGCAATTTCTGCCACCGAAGACAAAATTCAACAAGTAGAAAAACAACAGCTACGCTAATGCAGCTTTTTTATCACCCTCTCTACTCTGCTTTAACGCTCCCTGAGCGCCATCGATTTCCAATTAAAAAGTATCAACAGCTCAAGCATGAAGTTGAACGTTTAGGCTATACGCGGTTTATATCGCCTTCGCCAGCAACTAAAGCGCAGTTAAGCTTATGCCATAGCTCAGATTATATTGCTGACTTTTTAAACGGGTCGTTAACTGACAAAGCGGTGAAGAAAATGGGATTTCCTCACTCTTATAAACTTGTTGAGCGAACTCTTTACTCTGTTGGTGCCAGTATTCAAGCCGCTGAAACAGCACTTGAAAGTGGTTTAGCGGTTAATTTAAGTGGCGGCTATCACCATGCTTACAGCAATTACGGCAGTGGCTTTTGTATTTTTAATGATTTAGCCATTGCGGCAGCGCATCTTATTTCAACAGAGCAAGCCGACACTGTATTAATATTTGATTGTGACGTACACCAAGGTGACGGTACCGCGCAAATAACCCAACAGCACGAGCAGATAATTAGTTGCTCAATTCACTGTGAACAAAACTTTCCTCGGCAAAAACAGCTCTCAAACTATGACTTTGGCTTACCTGCAAACACCACAGATGCAGAGTATTTAACAACACTAGAGCAAGCTCTTGAGTTATGTGTTCGTCTGCACCAGCCCGATATTATTTTATATAATGCGGGCGCCGATATTTATACCAAAGACGAACTCGGCTTATTTGATGTTTCCTTAGCTGGTGTGTATAAACGCGACTTTGCTGTTCTTAACTTTTGTAAGCAGCGAAACATACCACTGACGTGCGCTTTAGGTGGCGGTTATCAACGTAACATCAACAATTTAGTTAGTGTCCATAAGCAACTATTTAAAGCGACTCTCGATTTATAACAATCCTTGGTATAGACTCATTACAGACAATAAAAAAGAGTGACAGGAATATGCGATTAGATGACGACATACACAATTTTTACGAAAAACTCGTTTTAGAAGAAATAGAAAAACGTAAACTTAATGAACGTTACAACGACGATGTAATGGCTGACTTTTGCTGCACCGTTCTCAATCAATTACCACCCCGCTATATTCGTTACGATGTAGATATGGCGTTTTATTTAACTCAAACAGATCGTTTAGATATGCAGCAACGCGTAGAAGTTGCCATTAATTTTGCGATTGATCAAATAGCTAAAAAGAAAGCGCTCCATGAGTAACCCACTAGAAGAAGCTCCTACACACGTGAAACTGGCTGTTGATTTAATTATGATTTTAGAGCAACACGATGTAGAGCCAGAAGAAGTATTAAAAGCGCTCGATATCGTAAAAAGTGACTTTGAAAATAAAGTAACAAAGCGCACTTAGCGCTTTTTACTTCCTAAACGCAAACCCTATTTGTAGATTGTTGTACCAGTAACAATAACTGCGCGGCCGCTTTAGCATCATCTAATGCACGGTGATGGTTAGTTAAATCTAAATTAAAGTGTGCAGATAAATTCCCCAGTGAGTACGACTTTAATCCCTTAAATGCTTTACGTGATTCAACAACGGTACATAGTTTTGGCATTTTAAAGTTGATTCCCAGCCCATCAAGCTCTTTTTTAATAAAGCCATAATCAAAATTAACATTGTGAGCGACAAAAATACTACCCGAAAGCTTATCTAATAAAGTCGAAGCAATGTCGCTAAATATAGGCGCATCACTTACCATGGCGTCGTTGATACCGGTTAGTTTAGTAATAAAACGAGGGATAGGCCGCTCTGGGTTTATCAGCGTAGTCCATGTATCAATAATGTTGCCTTGCTGTATTTTAACAACACCAATTTCGGTAATTCGGTTCCCCCCTTTTAGGCCCCCTGTTGTTTCAATATCTACCACACTATAAATCCGCTTAGGATCTACATACCAGTTTACCGCTGCAATATTTACGATAAAGCCACAGTTTTTTAAATTATCGATACTCACTAACTGGTTTCTTTTGAGCTTATCGCCAGGCGCTTTAACCTCTTCAAAATGAACGGCGTTATTATCAACAATCATTAAATCGGGATAACCATCTTTTAGCTGTCGGTAGTTCTTTGCCATATTTTTTAAATGCTGAAGTAAAGCCGTTATTGGGCTATTTAATATAAGCATCTCTACTGGCTTTAAAACATCTGGGTGCCACCTAAATAAGCCATTTGGTTGCTCATAATACTTCGCGGCATGGTTACACACTAAACGCAGCAATTTGGGGGTACTATTACACGCAGCCAGCCGCGCTTCTATTTGTGAGGATTGATTTAAGTAAAAGGAGTCTGTTTTTAACGCTTGTGGGAAAATATCAAATTCATTACAAAGCGACGTCGGGGTTTCAATAAATAGCTCTTGCCAAAAAACCAGCGAAAATAGGCTTTGCCACAAAGTATTTTCAGTATAAAAAACCTGTTTGCCTTGACGAGTGTAGTGATCGCTTACACCTAACTCAACATCGCCGCGGTAGAGTTCATCAACTTCTATAATGCAGCGTGTACTGGCTAACATTTCACTGAGCCGCGAACGGGTTTGCTTGTTAAATTTACGCATTAAAAAGTCATCTGCAAAATACAGTAACTCATCAGTAAGCGGGTTTTCTATAATTTGCTCAAGCTGCGTTTTTACCCATTGCTTATTGCCTTGTCGATATTGCTCCCTTATTTGAATCTCGAGGGCTTGTGCATCGTCTTCGCAAGCATTAAGTACATCAAACGCAAGTGTTGGGTTAGTTGTTTTTAGTTGCTTATAAAGTATAACCAGTAACTTGTTTTTTAACTCTTGTGCAAGATCCCCTAACGCTACTTCATTTATTAGCTTCTTTGCTAGTACCTCTCTTTCATTGTCATCTTTTGTATTTTTAAGCGTTAGCCGCAAACGGTTTAATGCATAGTTAGACTGCGCTTCCTCTATTGAATCAAAGCGCGACAAGCTTTCACTATGCTCTTGCCTAACAGGTGTTACGCCTAAATCTCGCAGTACAAATCGATTTTGATGATTAATATCGCCTGCACTGAGCCTGCCGATATATAAAAATTCAAAATACTCGTAATACTCTTCTCTATTATTTATCACGTACTGATTATATAAGTGTGCAAGACACTCTGGCTTAGATTCAAAGAATGAACTAACTATTTCAACTAAGTTACTTTTAGCAGCGCTTTTTTTAAATAATGGCGGTTGTTCTTGCTTTTCTAGCAGCTCTGTTAAGGCCGGTTTTGTTAGGTGACTTAGTAGTTGCCTATAATCTTTATGAGAAGGTTCAGCAATTAACTTTGCCGCTTTTAATTTAAAAAGTGCTTGGTATGGCAAGCTAATTTCTTCGTAGTTTAATGATTGGGTTTGAACTAAATAAGGCTTACGAGAATAAATGCGCGCCAACATACACTGGCTCTGTTCGTCGAGCGTGTTTATTTTACTAATAAATGAAATATGCTTTTGCTCGAGTAAATGCATGCATTTCTCGCTCACAAACGTTAATAGCTCTCTAAAATGTGCCAAATAATATTTCGCTGGTAACTCTTTTTTCATAAAACCGCCCATACTGTATATAAAAACAGTATCTAGTATCTCGTTATTTTTATCAACCCAATAAAATTTTTATGCATACGTATTACTATTGAAATATCTTTTTTAGCGTGATCACTCTGTGCTAAGGTTGCCAGCAAATTTAGTGCTACTTTAACTACATTACACATAATAAAAATTAGGATTGAACAACATGACGACACAGCATGCAACTAAAGGTGAGCATAGCGCACAGACTAAGTGCTCGCTTTTATATGTTATTTTTATATCGGCCGTTGCCGCTATTGGTGGCTTTTTATTTGGTTTCGATTCGGGCGTTATAAACGGCACCGTATCGGCATTAGGTAATACATTTAACTCAAGCAGTGTTGCAACTGGTTTTAATGTTGCATCTGTATTATTAGGTTGTGCGCTGGGGGCTTTAGCTGCTGGCCCATTAGCTGACAAATTTGGCCGTCGCGCTATTATGATTGTCACTGCCATTATATTTGCAGTCAGCGCTTTTGGCTCTGGGGTTGCCGATAGTTCTGCTGAGTTTATTTTTTACCGCTTATTTGGCGGATTAGGCATAGGTGCAGCCTCTGTTTTAGCACCTGCTTATATTGCAGAAGTAGCACCAGCAAGTTTACGTGGTCGTTTAGCGACATTACAACAACTCGCTATCGTACTTGGTTTATTTGCAGCCTTTTTAAGTAATTACCTAATTGCTAACGCCGCTGGCGGTGCCGAAGGTATTTTAATGTTAGATTTAGCCGCATGGCGCTGGATGTTTTGGGCTGAACTTGTTCCTGCAGGCTTATTTTTAATTGGCGTACTTTTTATTCCTGAGTCACCGCGTTACCTAGTCGCACAAGGTAAACTTAAACACGCTAAAACTGTATTTAATAAAATCTCAAATGACGATGCTGATACGCAAATCAATGACGTGAAACAGTCTCTGCAAAGTGATAAAAAACCAAGTATTCGCGACTTATTTATTGATGGCAGTAAAAAAGTACATCCTATTGTTTGGGTGGGTGTGGCTTTATCAGTTTTCCAACAATTTGTTGGTATTAACGTGGTATTTTATTACGGCTCAGAGCTATGGCAAGCCGCTGGTTTTGATGAATCACAATCACTGTTTATTAATGTACTTGCAGGCACCACCAATATTTTATCTACCTTTATAGCTATTGCCTTAGTCGATAAAGTAGGCCGTAAGCCACTATTATTGGTAGGTAGCATAGGTATGTTTATTAGTTTAAGTGCACTTACCTACACCTTTGGAAGTGCAGGCCTTGATGAAGCGGGCAAGTTAGCACTTAGCGAAAATATGGGTACCTTTGCATTAATAATGGCTAATTTATTTGTGGTATTTTTTGGCTTAAGCTGGGGCCCTATTGTATGGGTACTACTTGGTGAAATGTTCAATAACCGTATTCGCGGAGCAGCCCTTGCTGTTGCAGCTAGCGCACAATGGATAGCTAACTTTGCTATTACTATGACCTTCCCGATTATGCTCGGCAGTATTGGTTTAGCAGGTGCTTATGGCTTTTACACTCTTTCGGCATTTATTAGTGTATTTTTTGTGGTTAAATACATCAAAGAAACACGCGGCATGAAATTAGAGTCAATGTAATTATATAGCCTGAGTAGCGCCGACTTTCCATTAGTTTACTCAGGCTAATCCCCCCATTCTATTATCTTATTTTTCTGCTCATAAAACTAATTAGATACATTTAACCATTTGGCAAGCGGATACTCTCTGGCACGGTGTAAGCTTTTGCCTGTTGAACTATTATCAGCTGAGAATGTTACCAATCACAGTGTATAAATCATCACTATTAATTGGTTTGGCAATAAAGTCATCCATACCTGCTATTAAACATCGCTGTTTATCTTCTTCATAGGCATTAGCCGTAATCGCTACTATAGGCACTCGCAAACCTGTTTTAACTTCCATAACTCTAATCGTACGTGTGCATTCATAGCCATCCATATTAGGCATTTGGCAATCCATTAAAATCAAATCAAACGATTGATCTTTTAATACATCAAGAGCCTTAACACCATCCTCGGCCATAACTATCACCGCTTCAGTCGGCTCCAACATTTTTGAAATAACATGTCGGTTAATCGCATTATCTTCAACTAACAGTATGTGCTTACCCAACAGGTTTGGTTGCATAGCTGTTTTTTTAGGTAATGTTGATGGGGCTTCTGCTGATTTTGGTGCACTAATGCTAAATGTAAACGTACTACCTTTACCCTCTTCGCTATGTAACTGAATTTCACCGTCCATCATTTTTATTAGCTTTTGAGAAATAGCCAACCCGAGCCCTGTTCCTCCATATTTACGCGCAACGCCCACATCAGCTTGAGTAAATTCGCTAAATAACAGTGATTGCTGTGCCTTCGCAATACCAATACCACTATCTTCAACGCTAACTTGAAGCTTATTATCGTGATAATCAAACGATAAATTTACAAAGCCTTGCTGCGTAAATTTATACGCATTAGAGAGTAAATTTATGATCACCTGATTTAAGCGTAATTCATCAATACTAATACACTGTGGCAAATTATTAGTTTGAATAACCGTAAATTCTACCTCTTTGGCAGCAACAATCGAGGAAAATAAAGAGCGTATATTTTCGATAAATGGAGTTAGCTGCGTGGGCCTAATATTTAGCTCCATGGCATTTGCTTCAATTTTAGAAAAATCTAAAATATCGTTAAGAATATTAAGCAAGTTTTTGGCACTTTTTTGCTGTGTGATTAACAATTCCTTTTGTTCGGTACTCAAGGACTGATCTCGAAGCAAAACCTCTCCCATACCTAATATGCCATTCATAGGTGTTCTAAGTTCATGACTCATGTTTGCTAAAAATTGTGACTTAGCAATATTTGCTTCATTGGCGAGTTTAACCGTTTGTGTTAATTCAGTTGTTTGCTCTGCGACTTTACTTTCTAATTGCTGATTAAATTGGCTAAGCTGCTTATTGAGTTCTTCATTTTCTATATTAGATGCTTCTAAATTGCCAATTGAATGCTGTAACGCACTGCCCAACATGTCAAATTGATACTGCAATTGTAGTACTTCATACCAACTAGATTCCGTATTGAATACCTGCTTTTTTGTTTTGCTAAAGTCTTGAATTAAATTAGTCAGCTCTCTAATTGGCTTGGTAAGTAAGTGAGTAAATTTATAAATAAACAACACAACCAATACCATCGAAATTAAGCCTAGTAGCATGGTTGGCAACCATGTACCCACGACCACTATGGTTATGTACTTTCGATTATAAAAAGAAATGACCTGCCAACCATTTTTGTCATCAATAAACTGACTGGTGTGATACATTTCATTATCAGCAGAGCGAAATAGTTGGCTGTTAGGTTGACGCTGAGCTTTAAAAGCTTGCAGGTTAAAGTCACTCAGTGCAGTAAACTGATTTAGTGAACTAAATACTACTTTTTTGTTGGCATCTAAAATTACTAACTGCCCTTTATATTCAAATAAGTCCGGAATAAATCGCTCTAGTCGGTCTAGTTGGAGCGAGCCCTCAATAACACCATAAAATTCATCATCTCTATAAATAGGAGCGGAAAGTGCTACGATCGGTTGATTCCCTAATCCCCTTCCTCGAAATACACCACTGCTATAACCGAAAGGGTACTGCTGAGCTTGAGAAAAATAAGAGCGATCATTAACATAACGCTGCTCTTTAGTTAGTCCACTTAGTAGCTCGCTCGGCATGCTGTTTTTAACAAGGCCCTTTGGACTGGCATAAAGGCTAGTTAAAAAACCTGGATATAAAGCCATCAACTGCTCTAACTGAGGCTGAATTTGTCCACCAACGCTAATTGTATTACTGGTCATTACAACCGCGTTTTTATGAAACTGTAAATAATCATTGAGCTGAGTGCTAATTGATTGAGACTGCTCTTCGAGTTGCGTATTCACTTCGTATTCTAAACGCGAATAATGCTGATTAACCAAAGAAACACTGGTGATCAACACCACTAAAATAATGATAACGCTAACAATATAACTTAAAATACGTGCAAGAGGTTGTCCTTGATAGACTCGACTGGCATGAGGAACAAACAGACTGACCAAGTCGACCAGGGCCAATGCAATCATGGCATTTATTAAGTACTTTGAGGCAGCCACAACAAGTGTGAGCCAAGGCAGGCCTATAACAAAGTGACCCAAAAACCACACCAGTGGTAAACCTACTAAAAACCAAAATACAGCGCCTAAGGGAAGTATTGGCTTAGAACGCTTTAAACAAAAGGCATAAAGCCAAAACAGCTCAAGCACATAAACAACACTGTTCCAGCTATGTCCCCAGCGATAAAATAAAAAACCAGTTACAATCGCTAAGCTAAGGAGAGAATAACGAAGCCCTGCAAACACTAGGCTAAGTATTACAAACGTCTGACCAAATAAAAATTCAGAGCTATCAAAAAAATACAGAGGTAAAAGATTAACGCAACCTCCAATAAGCCCGAGTAATATTGCCAGCGCCCATTTATTCCTCTGAGATGTCATATTGACCCTTAATAGCTTTATTGAACACCTGCGGCGTAAAGTATAATCACGAGTTTTAATTATTACTTACCCATTAGCTATTGTCTATAAAGACAAAGAATTAGCTAAGTGCGTAAAAGCTAGAATTAGCGCACGAATAACAAAATAAAATATTAGAAAATAGATAAATGGAATTTTAATACACCCAATGTTGTTTGAAGTGTAAGTTGGCATAAGATTGAAGCTTATAATGGCATAAAGTTACTAAATACAGGCTTTATGTAGCTAACCACTTAATAATACAGCCCAGTTTAGTTGACTGCTCTGTGCCTTGAGCAGACCTTGAAAATCTTTAATGTCCAAAATCAAGATTTGATAATCATATAGAAAGCTTCTCGAGTTTTTCGATACAGTTGTGTTGACCAAAACATAAACTGTATTTCGAGGAGCTTGGTATGAAACTATATGGTGGCATTGACTTGTATTCAAAAAATTTTGTTGTTGCTATCATTAATGAACAAGGTGAAACACTTACCGTTAAGCGTTTAAATAATGACATGTCTGTCATTTTATCTTTTCTAAGTCCTTATAAAGACAACTTAAAAGAGCTTGTTGTCGAATCAACATTTAATTGGTACTGGTTAGTCGACGCTTTAATGGATACAGAGTTTAAAGTCCACTAAAAACTTATTAATCAGTACAAAGTTGTTACATGCGACATCTTGGATATAAGCTCAGTAGCAACAAAATAAAACAAATGGCCGCTATCAGAAAAGGCGTTGATACTGAGCAGGTACATGCAGACTTTAGCTCAATGAATACAGCACTGTCAGTCATTTCTAACCTCTCATTAATACGCTGTGCCCAACAGCAAATTAATGTGATAGAAGGCGCTATTTTAAAACAAACATCACTCTCCCCTGAGTTTATGAACCTAGCCAGTATTGATGGAATTGGGAATACCTTAGCACTGACCATTATGTTAGAGACAGGCACTATTAAACGTTTTAATAGCCCAGGGAATTTCTCATCGTATTGTCGCTGTGTTAAAGGAGCAAGGTACAGTAATGGAAAGAAAAAAGGCGCTACGAATCAGAAGAATGGTAATCGTTATTTAGCGTGGGCTTTTACTGAGGCCGCTAATTTTGCCATTCGGTACAACCCGACAATCAAAAAATATTATCAACGAAAACTGGCTAAAACGAACCAAGTTATCGCAATTAAAACGGTTGCGCATAAGCTCGCAAGAGCCTGTTATCACAGGCTTAAAGATAATGTTCCATTTGATGAACACAAGGCTTTTTCCTAGCGACGAAAAAACAAATTAGGTTAATGTGTTGAGCTAGTAATGGGGTTGGTAAAACCACTAGATTTGATTGAGCCTGCACGTTAACCGCTCATATTTTAAATACTGGATATGCCCAATGTTTGAGCCACCAAGGGCTGGTTATGTTCAAGCATAAACCACAGAATTGTTACAGCGCAGTGTGTAAACACAGCCAGAAACTGGACTGACATTGGTACTAAACGATGACTGAGGCGAAAGCCAAGGGCATTAATTAATCATCAATAATGCTTAATTAAACTGCCTAAATTCATATCGCGTTTTTTACCTAAGCCATAGTGCATATTCACACCAATCGACGTTATTACTAGGTGCGTAGTCATATTTAAATTGAGTTTAAACAATAAAAAACACTTAGTTTTTGAATAAAAGATCAAGGAAACACAGCTGCCTGCTTGACCGGAACTTTCTAATGGGTGACCCCATTCACTTCAAAAATATTAAAGGATGATTGGTGGCAACTAAATTGTGACCTTGAACTAAATTCTTCACCTGAATTTAAGATAGAAAAAAATCAGTATCTTTAAAAAAGTTTTATCAACTCATCTAAAAAACGTGGGTGCTCCAACAATTGTTTTTAGCTATTCCTTTCTTTTTTATTGGTGGTATACCTTGGTTAGTTTGGGGTGTTTCCGTGCGAATTTGATGCTGTTCGCGTGTTAAATTAGGTTTTGATTAATGGCTTTTATAACGGCCTGAGTGCGGTCTTCTACCTCTAACTTAGCAAGGATTTGTGACACATGATTACGAATAGTCCCCTCAGAGTTATCTAATTTTTTGGCAATCACTTTGTTCGACATGCCTAAAGACAAACACTGCAATACGGTTTGTTCTTTGCCTGTTAAGCAGAGCTGAGGGCTTAACTGCTTTTTGAGTAAAAAATCAGTCACCGCACTTTGCAATACTCGCTCACCTGCAACGACCTGCTTGATAGCGCTAATAAGTTCTTCAAGCTCAATGTTTTTAAGCACATACCCACGAGCACCTAGATTAAGGGCTTTGACTAATACATCACAATCTTCAAATGTGGTAATGATCAGCACAGGGGTTTTATCACCCTTTTCACGCATTTTTTGCAGCACGCCGAGCCCATCTAAATTCGGCATTCTCATATCGAGTAAAGCAATGTCAAAACTATGCTCAGCTAATAGTGCAAGCGCTTGTAAGCCATCTTCAGCTTGGGCTTCGATATTAATGGCGCTATCGAGGTTAAGTAAATTAGCGAGGCCTAAACGAACTAAGGTCTGATCTTCAACTAGTAGGCACTTTATCATGGCTTTTTTCTTCTAAATTGAGTGGCAGTGTCATGGTATTGATCAGTGTTTCTTGCTCAAGGTGTTGTGAAAATTCACCGCCAAATTGTGCCATTCGCTCATTTAATCCTGCTAATCCATTCCCTTGTTTTGGTAAATGGGTCTCTGGCTGATTATGATACGCCTTTGCAATTAACAGCGGCTGTTGGCCAACGTGGGTGACATTTACATGCAAAGTAAAATGGTTTGCTTGGGTATGTTTAAGGGTGTTGCTGATCATCTCTTGGGTAAACCGCAATACACACAGGGTATCGTCTTGAGGAAGCTGCTCTGTCTCCTTACTTAGTTGGAGATCACAGTGTAAATTAGGTGTCAGTTCGCAAATGGCCTCAAGAGCTTGCTTAAGAATCGTTTTGTCATTGCGTTGAGTGGAAACGATTTCGCGCACCTCAGCCAATACTTCTTGGCTAAGTTGGTGGCAAAGAGAGAGGGTTTCAACGGTGGCTTCATTTGCTGCTCTTTTAGCAAAATCTAAATTAATGCTGAGCGCGGTAAGCTTATGGCCGAGTGAGTCATGGAGCTCGCGTGATATATTTTGTCGCTCTTGCGCTGCATGCATCGCCCCCATCATGTGTTGGGTGGCTTTTAACTCTTTGTAGTTTTGGCGGGATTGGTAATGTGTATTTAAACTTTCGACAATACGCCGGCTAACAAACCAATTCATCAAGCAAAAGAAAAACCAAATTGTAAACGTGACCCAAGGAATGCCATTTTCCCAGCGCGCATAATGCGTTAAACCATACACCAGCATGGCGGCCACAACGCAAGCCAGTATTTTAGGAAGCGAAAAATGAGGACTAAAAACCGCGGTAAACATCACTAGGTGGATAAAAACTAAGGATGTTGAACTCAGTTGTATCATTGCCAAAATAAGCAGGAAATAGCCAAGTGCTACGCCGTGAACAAATTTGTTAGGCTGTTTTAACACATACAGCAAAATAGCTAAAATGGAACCACTTACTATGATTTGCAAATATAGCGCTAATTCTGAGTTGGCATAATAGGCACACGCCGATGTCACTCCAAGCCACGATGCCAATGTTGAGAAATGCCAATCGGTTGTATGTCGTATAGTTGATTCCATTACTGTGGCCATATTTTTTTAGCAATTATTGCAGAACTCGCGTTGTAAAAACAGTGACATCTGTCATAGCTCGGGCTATGAGCTTTGTGACTAGTGCCATGAAACCTCATTCATTTATGCTTTATTAATAAAAAATAGTTGGGCACATTAATGAATAAAGACAGTCGATTACATTACATTGATAATTTACGCAGCCTCGCGCTATTGCTCGGCATCGTATTTCATGCCGCTTTAGCCTACAGTCCGTTCTTTGGCAATATTTGGTTTACGGCAGACTCAAGCACACATGGTCTATTTGATTATATTACGCATACGCTGCACTTATTTCGGATGCCGTTATTTTTTATTATTGCAGGGTTTTGCAGTGCACTTTTAATAGATAAATCGAGCAACGCGCGCTTTTTACATCATCGCAGTAAACATATTCTACTGCCTTTTATTGTATTTTTACCTTTAAGCTTTGCCGTTTACTACCATGCATTGAGTTTTGGAGCCGGTATAGCTAATCCAATACCGCCGATTTTTGCTGTGTTTAAAGTTATTAAAGAGCCTGTTGTTAGCACTATGCACTTATGGTTTTTGTGGAACTTATTCCAGTTTTGCTTAATTCACTGGTTGTTGAAAACAACTAACTTATTAGGCAATAAATTCGATGCGCTTAGCGTTCACCCTTTATTTATGTGGGTTGTACTTCCCATCGTGTTAACGTTTTCATTAATGGGGCAATCTATTCCATTTCCTGCTCCTGATAAACTCACGCCACAGTTATGGTCGTATGGTTTTTACGGCAGTTTTTATTGGTTAGGAGTGGGGCTTTATAAAAAACAGCAGCTCATTTGGTCATATCATAAGTACTTATGGCCTCTTATTTTGGGTATTGCAATATCGCTGACTGGTTATTTTTCTTTATTACCAGCCGCGCCAAGCTTAGATGAAGTGATTGCCGCCGCAACTTCGGGGTATTTTGCCGCAGCGGGAGAGCTACATGTATTACATGTTTTATCACAAGGACTGAGTGTTATTTTGTTAACCGCCATAACGTTTTTACTTGGGCATCGTTTTTTAAATCACCAAAGTAAGCTCAGTCGCAGCATCTCAAATGCATCATATTGGATTTATTTAATACATGTGCCAGTGCTGATTTATATTCAGATGCCATTGATTAATACTAATTGGCCAGTTTTAGTAAAGTTTATAGTAAGCGTGGTGGTTACATTGCTTATAGGTCAAATAAGTTATTTATTATTAGTTAAAAATATGTGGCTGGGCGCACTACTTAACGGTAGGCAAACCAAGAGAAAGGTAATACAGTCAGCTTAAATGTCGTTACTTGGTAATGACTTAAAAGCAGCACTACATAAAGGAATACTATTATGCATGCAATAACAATCAAATCGACCATCGCCACGATTCAACAAGGGGCGGTTAAAGCAGACGGCAAATTTTGGCTAACCAACACCGATATTCATTTTGCGCCGTTGAATGCACAATTTGGGTTAGGGCCTTATATGTTTGCACGGTGTGAAATTGTAAAAGTGAGTAAGTGCTCTGGTAAAGTTTCGGGTATTTTGCCTTATACACATGATGCAATTGAAATCGTATTAAAAGATGGTAATAAATATCAATTCATTGTCTCGAATCCAATTGAATGGATTAAATTAATTAACCAATAGTTTAAAGCACAAACGCTGGTAGCCCACAAAAATAACTATTGTTTTAATGTACCTAATAATGCACGATAAAATATATCACTATTTTATTGTGTATATAGTAAGCACATGGATTTAATAAAAACGCTTTTGATTGACTGCTTCTCGCTCACTAGGGACTGTTAGATAAAATCAAAATCCTCTTTTCAAACTGAGATGTGGGCTACTACAAATATGTTATTAAATTTTTATGTAAGAGGAATTGGTAAAAAACAATCACCGGATAAGCTGTTAAAGTTTATTGGCATATAGCATCCGATTTATTTCAGTCATTTAAATACCCACATCCATGTGGGTATTGAAATTACTAAAATATAATAGTTGGTTTTTAAAGGTAGCTTTGATTTTCGTTTTATATAACGCGGCCTAAATAATGTTTTCTTTATCTAAATTAACTTAATTAGAAAAAATATTATCGAGATCTTCGTCAATATAAACATCCGTTAATCCATTATCTTCTACAGCAGATTTAAACTTATCTGTACAATACAAACGAGAACCACCTGTAAATTTACTCTTAAAAACAGGCTTGTTTTTTACATCATCATTTATGAAAGCAATTTTGATATAATCTAAAGGATAACCATCTAAATATTCGCGTTCACATTTTGCTTCATCTTCTAGTCCAAATGTACGCAAGTTAAAGATTACAATAGGTTCACCATCAGCTTTTGTTTCAATAAACTCACCTAAAGGCGCTAATAAATCTTTTAAAGCTTCATAAGCATTCATCCGAAGAGCGATAAACCCATCTATGATACTTATATCGTAGTTATCTTTTAGATAATCAGGTAAAAAAGGCAACTCATAACCTTAAGGCCATTACGCTAATAAAGAGTCGTTATTCATATGGATATCAAGTAGAAACATGCAAGCATCTTGATTAGATGGCAACATTGGTTGTATTTTTTCCGCGAATGAAAGTATGTCCCACTCAACCATGTCGTAAGAATTAGTAACGGGCTTTAACGAAAACAACTTCATGATTTACTATCCCAATTAGCATTTTTACGCAGCATAACACTGGCTGGCATCTTATGATTTTTTATTTTCACGCCACGTAATGTATTTATAAAATTGAGCTTATAGATTTTGTTTCTTGAATTAGTAAGCGCCATTCTATTAAGCAATTTTTAAAAGGTATTCAAAGAGGGAACCGTGCCTTAAAATGTTTGATTTGTAGCAAAAACCATAATATTTAACATAAATTTCTATGAAATTTATACTTTCAGTATTTGTATAAGAAATAAAACGCTGTCGGTTGGCTTTACTTTATAAAAACATTAATTGAAAAAAGTTATTCTGATACAAGATTTAAGTAAAACTCACTTAAAATACATGGATTAATATTTGAAGAATTATAAGCACCCAAATGTTGTTTGAAGCATAAGTTGACATAGGCACATTAGATTTCATTGAGCTACAAGTGAAGTGTAACTTGGCATAATATTGAAGCATATAATGGCATAAAGTTACCAATTACAGGCTTTATGAAGCCAACTAAATAAAAATACTACCAAGTTTAGTTTACTGCTATGTGCCATGAGCAGTCATTCATGATTAACTCGTTTCTGCCCCATTCCCACTTAGAATGTTCGCTCATTATCTGTTCATGTGGTGTTGTCATACCTGGCTTCATCCAAAAAATGTGGAAGCGTTACACTTATCAGGGTCAATACCTTAACCAAAGGAGTGAAATACCTAGAAATGAAAAATGACCAGTCAAGCAAATCTGGTCATTGTAATTAGTCTGGGGTTCGTAGTGTTTTGATGTTAGTCAACTAGCTTCGGAACATCGCCGCTGAGGTCGATCCAAGGGTTAGTACCTAGGGTCTCAGTACCTTGCACACTTGGTTCTTCGTAACGCATCTCAAAGTTTTTAGGACCGTGTGCATATGCAACAACCAAACCATAAGGTGCATCTAAGAAACCTCCGTGAGGGCCTAGTCCAGGGTAACTAATTCTCCATGCATCACCATCCGTTGATACATAGCCCAGAGTTAGTTTACCTACTACATTATTCGCTAGCGCGAAAAACCATGTCCACTCCCCACCTGACACTATAGTCATCACTTCATCAATACCCTGGCCATTGTCTGAACTATTGACATGCAATTTGCCAAATTTCTCCTGTAAATAGTGCATAACTTCTGGAGTCATTGCTTTCATATCATAAACCTTTGGATATGGAGCAACGCCAACTTCAGATGTCGACAAGAAGCCGCCTCTGTGTACCTCTGGTACTCGGCCAGCTTTCTTGATTTGATCCAATAAGTCACCGCGATGCATAGAAAAGAGTGAGATTAGTTTCTCGGTTTCTTTCTTTGTAATAGCTCTTTTTTTGGATATTTCGAGGATAGGCTTAGCCTCTTCAGGTAGGGGAACCCTACTAACTCGTACTCCAACAGTTTTGAGCACTTTGTTTACTTTTTCAACTCCTCGCGTCGGCACTCGACCATCACTGTAAGACAAGGTAAGTTGGCCCTCTGTTGATATCGTTTTCGCTACGCTTTGTGCGACCGGCATAGTGGCAATCGCGCTCACTAAGACTAAGTTAATTAATTTTTTCATTATTCGCTCTCCTGACGGATTATAGGACGGTGAGTTGTGTTTTCAGGCCTAAGTGTAGGAGTTGTGCTAAATCAAATAAACAGCACTCAGGTAAACTAATTGTTTACCAACAGTGAATTAATGACATTTAGATAGATTAATTCTGAGTAATTCACTATGAATTGTTTACTCTTGGTAAATAGTTAAATTACTAAATGGATGTTTAATTAGTAAAGACGGCTGTTAGGGTTAAGTTTATGGTACTTAACCATTAGTAGAGAACTTCCCCTCTCCTTAAATAGATGGTCTCGATGTGAAAAATATTAAATATCACCTTTTGTCCTTATTAGTGACAGCACTGGTTGCAGGATCTTTTTTATCTTCAGAAAAACTATCCGGTGTAATCAATCCATTCTCCTTAACGTTATTGAGGTTCCTGCTTTCAGCGCTGGTATTACTTCCTTTTATTCTAACAAAGAAACGTTTTCTCAAAATAGCGAAAAATGTTTTTCCTAGAAGTCTTATCATGAGCCTTTTCTTTGCAATCTTCTTTATATGTATGTTCATGGCATTGGAGACAACCACGGCATTAAACACAGGAACATTGTATACATTAGTGCCATTTATTACTGCCATTGTCAGTGTTTTCCTCTTTAAGGAAAAATTATCAATTCCGATGCTTGGCGTTTATTTGCTAGGGGCTATAGGTACATGCTGGGTGATTGTGCAAGGAAACTTAGAGACATTATTGAGACTGAACCTCAATAAGGGAGACATCTTATTTTTGCTCGGCTGTATCTCTATGGTGTGCTTCTCTGTCTCGATGAAAGTTTTTCATCGTGGAGAAGAAACCATTGTTACCGTATTTTGTACTCTGTTGGGAGGTGCCTTCTGGATGATGCTAGCATTGTTTGTATTCCATCAACCACTAGACTGGTTTGCCTTAAATGCCGAGCTTGCCCTGCACATGCTATACCTCGCTTTGTTTGCGACTTTGGTCTCAACCTTTATCATCCACAAAACTACTATTGTACTGGGGCCTGCAAAAGTGATGGCCTATATTTATCTAAGTCCTGTATTTGTTGCGTTTATCATGTTTTTATTTCAGGGAAAAAGTATACCTACAGCGGTATATCCGGGTATTGCATTATCCATCTTTTCTACAGTGATATTACAGCTGGCGAATAGTAACGCCAAGTGAAACTAAGTCTGTTGAAAAACCTGGCCACCTTCTCGCAAAGGTGGCGTTTTCATGTTTAAGTAAGCAATTGGATAGGAGATTATGAAGGTTAATGTTGTTTTCTTTCGAAGTGTTTGACGACAAAATCAATAAAAGCCCTGACTTTTTGAGACTGCTCTTTATGGAAAGGGTAAACAACATACAGTGAATGATCTTCCACTTGCCACATCGGTAAAATCTCAACTAATTCTCCAGATTCTAACTCATCATTAACGAATAAATCAGGCAGTAACAAAATACCATGGCCTGCGCACGCTGTTTGCTTGAGTGCTAACCCGTTATTTACCACGTAAGAGTTAGGTGGAAGTTCGATCTCTTTGACTTCATCCTCATTTCTGAATAGCCAGCGTCTTGCTGATGAAGAGAAACTGTATATGAGGCATTTATGGTGAGCGAGATCTTCAGGCTTGAGGACCTTACTGCACTTTGAAAGGTACTCCGGAGAAGCACAAAGCACTCTTCTCATATTGATAAGCTTTCGGGATCTCAGGCTGGAGTTACTTAGTTCGCCCCCACCCCTAATTGCAATATCAATTCCTTGTTCAATTAGATCGATATATTGGTCGCTCATGACAATTTCAACAGATAACTCGGGATGTTGATGCATGAATTCACAAACGATGGGGTTAATTTCTAAAAGGCCTAAGGACATAGGAACACTTATTTTCAGTGAGCCTTTTAAGATATCAGAGGACTCCATAACGGATAAATCAGCATGTTTCAAATCATCTAATATGTTGCAAACTTGTCTATAATAAAGTTGTCCATTATCAGTAATATGCATGTTGCGAGTAGTACGGTTGATCAACGGACTTTTAAGATAGTCCTCCAGCTCATTAATATTCTTACTAATAGCGGCTTTTGATAGGCTTAAATCTTCTGCTGCCGCTTTGAAGCTTCCTAGTTCCACAACCCTTCTGTAAACGGTTAGAGCCCTTATTTTATCCACGACAACCTCATTTAACTCTCTATTGTTTACCATTGGTAAACTATTTTGTTACTAATATATAGTTTATTCATCATAAGTGGTCAATTAATATTTATTGTAATCGCCAACGCAAGAGGTTGGTCTCAAATATTAGATAGGATGAAATCATGAAAAAAGTACTCGCATTTTCGGGAAGTAATCATAGCCAATCAATTCATAATACTCTGATTCGCGCGTTAGCAGCTTGTGCTGCTCGAACAGAAGTGACTATTTTGGATTTGACTGATTTTGATTTACCAATGTATAGCATTGATGTGGAGTCAAAGGGTATCCCTACTGATGCAATAAGGCTGAGACAAGTACTAGTTGAGCACGATGCTTTGATTATCGCCTCACCGGAACACAACGGATCTATGCCTGCATTCTTAAAAAATGTGATTGACTGGCTTTCACGTGTTGCTGAACCAAGTAAGCCCTTTTTTGGTAGCGATAAGAAGCCCGTTCTTTTAGTCAGTACCTCTCCTGGACCAAATGGTGGTGCAACCAATCTCAAAACGATGGCAGAGTTAATGCCATGGTGGGGGGGTGATGTTAAAGGTTCATATAGTTTAGGGAGTTATCAAGAGAAAAGTCATGAGGGTGAGTTTGACCAGAAAACAAAAATAGAGCTGAAAGCTCTGATGTCTTCCTTTGAATATTCACTGTAGGAGTATAAATATGAAAGTAGATATTGGAATAAATGAACAGGATCGAGTTGTGATTGTAGAAGCGCTTAAACGCCTTCTAGCAGACTCATACACCTTATATTTGCAAACACATAATTTTCATTGGAATGTTACTGGCCCCCAATTTCGCGAGCTACACCTTATGTTTGAAGAACAATACAACGCATTGGCAATCGCCGTCGATGATATTGCTGAGCGAATCCGAACACTGGATGAAGTTGCGCCTGGGACTTACAAAGCGTTCGCTAAACTGAGTTCAATTGCTGAAGTCGATGGCGTGCCTGCGGCGACGGGAATGGTATCTATTCTTATTCGTTCTCATGAAAAAGTAGTTAAGACTTGCAGAGACGTGCTGAGATTGGCTCAAGATGGGGATGATGAATCTTCTGCATCATTGGTCTCTGATCGAATGCGAGAGCATGAAAAAGCGGCATGGATGTTACGTTCAATGTTGTGAGTCAAATTTATCACTGTATACCTCAACAATGTAACGTTGAGTAAAAGTTCACGTTACATTAGTCTCTGTTTCAAGTACTTAGGAGTAACGAATGGCTGTATTAGAAAAAGGGATATGGTATCCCAATAAAGAAGCAAATAACTTGTCTAATGAGGACAGCTTCGAACTGCCGAAAGCCGCTGAGCAAGGGCGATATCACTTGTATATGTCGTTTGCTTGCCCTTTTGCTCATAGACCTTATCTAGTGATCAACTATTTGGGGTTGAATAATGCAATCACTGTTTCTTCTGTTGCAGCAAAACGATATTCCGACGGATGGTTATTTGACGACTTCAACGCGGATCCTTTGTATAGTTCTCAAAATCTGGTAGAACTTTACCAACGAGCAAATCCAAATTACACAGGAAGAGTGACAGTACCTGTACTTTGGGATAAACAAGAGCATACCATTGTAGGTAATGACTCCTCTTCGATAGCGATGGAGTTAGCTACCAAATGGTTACCTTTAGCTAAGAACAAAGTTGAATTGGTTCCAAATAGTCTGCGAGAAGAAATAGAGAAGCTCAACGAGTGGTTGCATCTTAATGTGAATCGAAAAGTCTACCACGTTGGTTTTGCCACAGTTCAAGCAGAATATGACCAAGCCAGTGACACCTTGTTTGATGCTATGGGGAAGCTTGACAGGAGACTAAATCAAACTTGTTATCTAAATGGTTCGAATATTACTCTATCGGATCTATTTTTATTGCCAACACTTGTCAGGTTTGAAGCGGTTTATGAAGTTCATTTTAAGGCTAATAAAGAGCCGCTAAAAAATTTCGAGAACTTATACCGCTATATGTTGGATTTACTCAGTGAAGAGAGCATCAGAAAAACGATTGATATCGAATACATGAAGCAGCATTACTACTTCTCGCACAAGCACATTAACCCACATGGAATCGTTCCAGCAGGGCCTGACATCAGTTGGTGAACCAGTAATATTTTCAACCTTGGAGAAAAGTAATGAGCAAAAAGATTAGAGTCGATTTTTTTCACGATGTCATTTGTGGGTGGTGTTATGTTTTGTCAGCTAGACTACGCCAACTTGCAGAAGAGTTTAATTTAGATATCCATCATCATGCATTTGCTTTGTCAGCCACACGGGAAGAAATGATTGGCAAGTTTGGTTCAATGAAGCAAGCAAAGCAAATCATTTTGGGGCACTGGGAGCAATGTGCGCGTGCCGACGATAACAAGCGCGTTAACGTCGAAGGGATGCGTCAGCAGAAGTTTGAATACCCATTTTCAACGCCAGGTTTGGTGGCATGTAAGGCCGCCGAACAACAGGGAGGAGCCAGTGCTTACTGGAACTATTTTGATGCTGTAACACATGCACATATGAGTGAAAACAGAAATATCGGTGATTTGGACGAGCTTATAGAAACTGCCGGTGAGGTTGGGCTAGATAAACCTCGTTTTCTTGATGACTTTGCTTCTTCTGAACGACAAACTGAGATACAACGCGATAGGAAGTTAGCTCAAGAATATGGCATTACTTCTACGCCAACGCTGATTATCAATAAAAGGTGGGTTGTTCCGGGGGCTCTCGATATCAATGCACTACGTGAAACACTAAAAGAGATAGCAACCAAGGTTTGACTTCCACTGAAAGTCTTGTTAGCTATTTACACTGCTTTTTTGCCAGCTGGATTGCTGGCTCTTTTATTTTCGCATGAATTATCCTGATCCATGCCACCCACACTAGAAAAAGGCCCGAGGTCACTTCTGTCCAAAAAACAAGTTTACTCGACAGTTTGCTTTTCGCTAATAGCCGAACTTCGCAAATTTCTAGAATTAAGTTATGGTTAGATAATAACAGCTCTTATATTTTGGGAGTTTAATATGGCTAAAACAATAAAAACTAGCAGCACCATTGATAAATCGGAGAGTTTCGATTATGAAAATGTAAAAGCTGCATTAGATGGTCGGCTGTCCGTAGATGATCTTAGAGCAGCTGAACAAGGTGTATTTATGAATAATTTTGACGAAGCTATAAACTCTAATTTAGAACAGGATTTTTCTAAGCATTTTGAAAAACTGAGCAGTAACGAAAAACTTTATGGCTTAGATGATAAGGATAAAATTATCTGTGAAACAAGAAATAGATCAAGTATGAATAAACACAAATAGCTCATACCTTAATTAAAGTTGAATAAAAAGACCCCAGCGTTTGCTGGGGTCTTTTTATTTAGCCTCTGCCTTTTCGGCAGTTAAAAGTCACAAGTTGTGCTTGTTTACTTCCTGGCCTAATTTCAGCTGCCTATTCGGCAGAAGATACACGTGTAGGAACTACACGACTATTTTCTAAATTTTCAGCTGCCTACTCGGCAGTTCACAAAAAGGCTCACAACTTCCCGCTTTGCTGTACATTTTCAGCTACCTACTCGGCAGCTCACTATAAAAAGTAGTTTAAATTTTTATAAATAACAAACTGTTAAGTGATTTTTATATTTTTACACTTTACTTTTACCTAATCGTATAACTTATTAAAAGCATTATTAATATTCGATTGCTACTTTTTAAAAGGTATTCAATGAAGGAACCGTGCCTTGAAATGTTTGATTTGTAGCAAAAACCATCATTATTAACATTAATTTCTATGAAATTTATACTTTCAGTATTTGTATAAGAAATAAAACGCTGTCGGTTGGCTTTACTTTATAAAAACATTAAGTGAAAAGAGTTATTCTGATACAAAATTTAAGTAAAACTCACTTAAAATACATGGATTAATATTTGAAGAATTATAAGCACCCAAATGAGGAGTTTGGGTGGCAGTCTTACCAGCCACATCTCGGCACACACGTCACAAACTGTGGCTGCTCCCTTCCGGGCCTGACCAGGTTCGCCTGCTAGTGTTGCGAGAGGACCAATAAGACTACCATTGAGGGCCTTGGTTGGCGCGATTGAGATTATCTCTACTTTTGCTCTGTTATTCAAGGGATAATCAAAAAAGAAAGTGCGATTGCATACTTCATATACAATCGCAGTCTATTTGGGTGTTAAAGCGATTATTAATTGCTCTCTAACTCAGCTTTTATGTTACGTAGTGCCGCTTTTACTTTTTTCATGTTCTCTGGGCCCATGCGTAAAAGTTGCTTTTGCGCAGCGGGTAATTGCTCCCATTCTGAAAACGCATACTGATAGGTCACTGAATCACGCAATAATGGTAAGCTACCTTTTGGCTCAGGAGTATCAAGTAACAGGTCAATGGCATCTTCAAGTGTTTGAGTAAACTCATCATCACCATAACCAATCTCAGTGTATGCGCTGTTGATCAGCGGTTTATACTCTTCGTATAAACGCACAGTTTGAGCTGCACTCATACTTGTGAGTATTTTTACATACGGGGTATAGCGTTCATAGCTATTAGGGTCAATTGTTAAAATATCCCCTTCGTTTACGCTAAAACCCTCTTCTAATTTTGCAACTGGGGTATGCTTGGTAGCCACTTTGCCTTTTGCTAAATTATCAATAAATACCACGCCACGACGAATAACATCATCATTTAACACTAAGCTCATCGCTACATCCCCCAAATATTCATCTAATTTTGCGATGACTACAGGATCGCTGTCGTTTAACGCTGGTAAAGGCACAACTTCAGCTTCAGGCTCAACTTCTGGGCGCTGAGCTGGAACGGCTAATTCGGCAGGTTTTTCAGGCTTAACAGAGGGCGCACCTACCACAGGGTCGTTCTCAGGTTTTAGCTCCATAATAGGTTGTTCTTTTACTGGTTCTTCAACCTGCATAACTGTTTTTGGAGCTTCACTTGGTTTTAATAAAGCAAACGCAGCGGCAATAATGATGATTAATAAAATAACCCCAGCAAAGATAAGGTTGTTATTCGGCGGACGTTTTTGAACGTCTGATCCTGATGGTTTATCTGACATACGAACTCCATAAATATAAAAATGCGATACTGTTTAGAGTACTCTAAACAGGTTTAATTCATAACTTACACTAATATTTATTAATGTAGCTAATGTATCCTTTGATTCTTCTAGCTTAAAGACTTACAGTGAATAAATAAAGTAAAGACAGTGAACAGTTTAAATACGTAATATGAAAATTAAGCAAGTCGATCCTAGTAAACCAAAAGTGGCTTTATTACTTACCGGTGGTGGTGCCCGAGCGGCTTACCAAGTGGGCGTGTTAAAAGCATTAGCGCAAAGTATGCCCAGAACTGCCCCACTGCCCTTTAGAGTGATAAATGGAACCTCTGCTGGCGCAATTAATTCTGCGGCGTTAGCGTGTTACGCTTCATGTATGCATTTAGCCGTTAGAAAGCTAGAAACAGTATGGAAAAACTTTTCCACCTCTATGGTATACAAAAGTGACTTTCTGAGTGTATTTGGCCATATTACTCGTAATATTTTAACTAGTTTTCAGTCTGAGCATATAAACCATCCACCAGCGAGTTTGTTAAATAATCGGCCACTTAGAAAACTATTAAACGATATTCTTGATTTACATCGAATTGAACGTAACTTACATCGTGACTATTTAGAGGCGCTGTCGATTACAGCATCTAGTTATACTACTGGTGATTCTGTTGCTTTTTTTCAGTCAAATACACAGCATTCTTGGCAACGAGCAAAGCGCGAGGGTCGCGCTACGCGTATCAATGTTGAGCATTTAATGGCCTCTAGTGCTATTCCTATGGTGTTCCCTAGTGTAAATATTTATAACCACTATTTTGGTGATGGTTCAATACATCAACTTTCACCTTTAAGCCCGTCTATTCACTTAGGGGCAAACAAAATATTTATTATTGGTGTTGAGCAACCCAAGGAACCTCATCCTCCAGGTTACTCTGCGCATTTTCCAGGGCTTTCTGCGGTAGCAGGTCACTTACTCGACAGTGTATTTACCGACACCATGCAGTCTGATTTAGAACGCTTAGATAGAGTAAACCGTACACTGGGGTTATTACCAAATAAGCAAAAGCATCAAGAGTTAAAACAAATAGACAGCTTTATCATTAACCCCTCGCAAAACTTTAATGCAATTGCAGCGCAATACTATGACGATATGCCTTGGGCAATTAAAGTGTTACTGCGTATGATAGGTGTAAAAAAACGCTCTCAGTCGAGTTTAACCAGTTATTTATTATTTGAAAAACGCTACACCCAGCACTTAATTCAAATTGGATACGAAGATGGTATGAAGCAACTGCCCGAGATGAGAAAGTTTTTAGAGCTAGACTAAGAAGCCACTCTTACTCAATGCCATCAAGTAAGTAATGCTCAACATGCTCTACTCGCCTAGGTTTACCTTGCAATACTAAAATATCATTTGCGTATAATATGGTATGCTCCTGTGGCATCTCTATCTCCTCGCCTTCACGTCGAAGCGCCTTAATTAGCACCTTTCTTTTAGCTAAATTAAGCTCACTAATAGCCTTGTTTACCGCAAATGCTTTATCCGGCAAGGCAATGACATGTAAGTACTCTAAGCGTTCGGGCAAATTGGTATCGCTTTCGATGTTTTCGCCTGCAAAAAAGCTTTGTAATAGCTTATAGCGGTTACGCCTCTCACTACTAACGCGGCGAATTATTCGGCTCATTGGTACACCCGACATAGACAACACATGTGAGACCAGCATTAAGCTTGCCTCTAATGCCTCAGGAACAACCTCAGTGACGCCTAAATCTTTTAAACGCTCTAGTTGGCTGTCATCACGGGTTCTTATGAGTATTTTTACCCTAGGAGCAACCTGCTTTATAGCATCAATCACTATTTGAGTTTGTTGAAATTCCGTAAAAGTAATAATCACTAAACGTGCTCGCTCTATCCCTGCACACTTTAAAATATCTTTTTGCTCAACGTGACCAAACAATAATGGTTCACCCGCCGCTTTTCCTTCTTGTACTAATATGGGGTCGCTTTCAATGGCCACATAATCAATAGCCTCTGGCGATAAAAAGCGGGCAATAGTTTGCCCTACCCGAGAAAATCCACATATAACTACATGATTATTATAAAGCGTACTGCTTTGTGGCTCATCTTCATAGGCAAACTTAGCGCGTTCTAACATACCCAGTCGCTTTAAAATAAAGGGAGTTTTATCGATTAAATACGGGGTGAGTGCCATAGAAATTACACCCATGGCAATTAAAAATGATACTTGCTCCGCACTCAGTAAGTCATGCTGTGCTGCAAGTGCGATTAACACAAAACCAAACTCTCCCATTTGCCATAACATAATAGCGCAGGCTAATGCGTCCTGTTTTCGCTCTCCCATAAATAAAGACGACACGGTTACTACGGCGATTTTTAAGATTAGAATTCCTAGTAAGGCAACAACAATAATCCCTGCATGATTAACAACAAAGCTGATATCTAGCTGCATACCTACGGTGACAAAAAATAAACCCATTAAAATATCACGAAACGGGCGAATATCCGCTTCTAGCTGATGGCGGTAATGGCTTTCACCAAGCATCATACCCGCTAAAAATGCCCCTAATGCCATTGATAAGCCAAATGAATAAGTAAGTAAACCCGCAAACAAAGCAACTAATAGAGTCGTTAACACAAATAGTTCATCACTTTTTGCTAATGCCACTTCATTAAAAACTTTAGGTAAAACCCATTTTCCAATAGCCCATAACAAAAGGCATACAAACGCCCCTTTAGAAAGTGCAAACAATAATGCCCAGCCAATATCATTAGAATCACTGCTGGCAAATAATGGTAAAATAATCAGTAATGGTACAACGGCAATGTCTTGAAATAGTAAAACGCCGATTGCTAATTGCCCTCGGCGTTTATTTAAATCGCCGCTCTCTTTTAATAATTTAGCAACTACCGCAGTAGAGGAAAGCATAATAATAATGCCCATGGTAAAACTGGTTAATAAATTAAAATTTAATAAGTACAGAATCACAATCAGCAAAATACTACTAACAAATACTTGCAACGACCCTAAACCAAATACAATGTTACGCATTGCCATTAGGTGCGATACTGAAAACTCCAAACCTAAGCTAAATAGCAAAAATACAATACCTAGCTCTGCAATAAAGTCTATTTCATGGCTTTGTGTCATCCAGCCGACACCATGACCACCCGCGAATAAACCCACAGCCAAGTATGCCAATACAGGGGGAAGCCCTATGCGCTTAAATATCCATACAAATAAAACCGCAGCGACTAAAAGTCCAAAAATCTGAGCATTAATACTTTGCAACGCAAACCTTAAAACAATCTATGGAGTGTGACTTAACTATAGCAACCGCATAACTTTCAGCCAGAATAAAAATATGGCACGCAATCTGCTTATTTATAAAAAGTAATACTATAGGGGGAATAAATAGTGGAAAACGTTCATATTTTGACACAACGTATCTCTGGACGCGGTGAATTTTTGCCGTTCTCAGCGGAGCAATACAATAGCAATACACCAACAGCACTACATGAGCTGGCGGCCAAACTGCAAACTAGCCTAGTGCTGGAAGATATTTTAGGTACATTTGCAAGCTTTGCAAAACAACTGCTTAATTTTTCTGGGGTGCACTTTCAATCAGCTCATATTGATGTAAAAACACCTAATAGTGATGTTGAAAACCCAGCCTACTCATTTGATCTAAAAGTGGAAAATGAGCATTTAGGCACACTCACTTATTACACCAAATATCCGCTTAGTGCGGCTATTGAAAAAAAGCTGCAGCACTTTCACAGCGTATTAATATATCCACTGCGAAATGCAATAATGTACAGCCGTGTATTAAAGCTAGCAACTAAAGACTCTTTAACGGGGTTAAACAACCGTAGTCAATTTAATGACATGTTACAACAAAAGCTTGAAAGTCATAGACGTAACGGCCATCCATTTAGTTTAATGCTGCTTGATTTAGATAATTTTAAACAAGTAAATGATAACTATGGTCATAAAATTGGCGATGACGTTTTAATAGAATTTGCCACAGTTTTATCTAGTAGTATTAGAGGCACAGATTCGGTATTTCGTTTTGGCGGCGATGAGTTTTCAATACTAATTGAGGACCCCGCTTTTACCACCAATAAAGTGATTGCTGAACGTATTATGCGTTTAGTAAGAAACTCACCGATTATGTCTAAATACAATGTAACAACCAGTATTGGTTTTACCCTAACTAACAGTGATGATTGCCAAAATGAGATATTTTCTCGTGCGGATAAGGGCTTATATAAAGCAAAGGCATCTGGGCGAAACTGCGCAAAAGCTTACTAAGCAATAAAAGAGCAAAATATTAGAAAAGCTCAGCCTCCCCCGCTGGGCTTTTTTACGCTACTTTTTTAATATAAAGTATTTGTAAATTAGTAGCATGACGCAAAAGCCAAAAAAGAAGCCACTGAGTAAATTAAGTAGTGCGGCAATTGTTGCAAGCGGTGTAAAAAGCACCAACAGTAAAGGCGTACTCACTCCTAAAATGAAAAACACGCCCCCTTTACCCAACCAGTAGGCAAGTAAAATGGCGGCACATACCATGCCACCCAATACAGCGTAGCCGAGGGTAGTAATACTAAGGGTTAAAAATACATTCGCTAAAACCGCAATCAATAGCGTAATTAATATGCCAATGGGTGCCTTATTGATAAGCGACAGCCCAACATGAGCTTGTTGACTCATAATTTATACTCCCAAATTACACCATGTTCATCTTTATGGTTATCACTAACAAAATAACCAACCACTTGCACTAGCTCATCGTTGTAAAAAATTAATGGAATATCAGCACGTAGCCAAGGCGCTACCTTTGCATCTTTAAACCAATGTTTAAGCGTATTACTACCTGGTTTTTTGAGTGGTTTAATACGCGCACTATTGCAGTTAAAGCGCACACTAACTTGTTCATCCGTTTTAGGGGCTCGTATACCCACTCCTTGCTGACATGATAATTTTTTTCCGTCACTCAAAACCAGCTCATTACTTATTACCTGCTCAATATTAACGGCTAATGGCTTTGGTTGCACAAAATAAAGTAAACCTTGATGGCGACGTATTTGCCCATCACTTAGCTCAATTTTTATTTGTGCATCAGCTTGTGCATGAATGGCTTGGCTCATTATTTGTGTTAATTGCTTTTGTGAGGGCATAGTGTGGCTAAATAATGCCAGCCACGCGCGTAATACATTAGCAATGCGAATAGCGCTGTAATGAGCCATATTTTGTATATTAAGCGCCTGATGTTGGTTAAGACACTGTGCGAGATCTTGCTGGGTATATTCATCAAGCAGTGCTTGCTGCTGCTGTAATAATTCAATACTTCGTGCTGTACACTGCTCAAACCCAGTAAAACGCTCTGCCAACTTAGGCACTATTTGCTGGCGCAAAAAATTACGATCAAAGCGTTCATTGGCGTTGGATTCATCGGTAATATGGCTAATATTAAATTGCTGGGCAAACGCTTCTATCTCGCTGCGTTTTACCGCCAATAATGGCCTATAGCACTCACGGCCACTTTCAAGCACGCGAGTTTGCTGCATAGCGCCGAGCCCTTTTAAGCCTGAGCCGCGCTTTAAACGAAGTAAAAATGTCTCTACTTGGTCGTTTAAATGCTGGCCTAACAAAATGACACTATCATTTGGGCTATATTCATCAAGCGCTTGATAACGAGCTTCGCGAGCCTGCGCTTCAATACTGATGCGCGATTGCTGCTTAATTATGACGTGTGCCGCTTTAAAATAAATTGAAAGTTGCTCACAACGTGCTTGGCAAAATTGCTGCCAGTGATGGGAGTTATCACTTAAGCCATGATTTACATAAATTGCACTTAAATTTAATTGTGGCCACTGCTCTTTTAACCCATGCATTATCTGCAACAACACCACCGAATCTACGCCACCAGATAAGGCCACAGTAAATGTGAATTGCCCGTTTTCTATATAGTGATTAAGGGCTTTTTGTACCTGCAGATAAATTTGTGATGTGTTCATTATTATAACCAATGAGTGAATTGCTAATAACCCCAATAAGAAAGGCTCTACGTTACGTTATTTTAAAACAAAAAAAGCCGCATAGGCGGCTTTTTTCTATATTTAGCTACATTTAGCTACATTTAGCTATGTTTAGCAATAACCAAACGACATTAAACGCTTGTAACGTTGGTCAAGCATTTCTTCAAGCGATAACGCTTGTAAATCTGCTAAATCGCGCTTAAGGCGAACTTTTAAATTGCGTGCCATGGCATCATAATTACGGTGTGCACCACCTAGCGGCTCATCAACTAGGTTGTTGATTAAATCTAGCTCTTTAACACGCTCGGCTGTTACACCCATTGCTTCTGCTGCAAGTGGCGCTTTATCAGCACTTTTCCATAAAATAGAGGCACAGCCTTCTGGTGAAATAACTGAGTAAGTGCTGTATTGCAGCATGTTTACTCTGTCGCCTACACCAATCGCTAATGCACCACCTGAACCACCTTCACCAATAACAGTACAAATTGTAGGTACTTTTAGTGCGGCCATTACTTTTAGGTTACGTGCAATTGCTTCAGACTGACCACGCTCTTCTGCGCCAACACCTGGGTATGCACCTGGGGTGTCGATAAATGTCATGATTGGCATTTTAAAACGCTCAGCCATTTCCATTAAGCGCAATGCTTTACGGTAGCCTTCTGGTTTTGGCATGCCAAAATTACGTTTAATTTTTTCAGCAGTACCACGGCCCTTTTGCTGACCGATCACCATAACAGGTTCACCATCTAAACGAGCAACGCCGCCTAAAATTGCAGGGTCGTTAGCAAACGTACGATCACCCGCAAACTCGTCAAATTCCGTAAAAATACGCTCGATATAATCTCGAGTATAAGGACGCAGCGGATGACGTGCTAGCTGTGATACTTGCCAAGCACCAAGTTCAGAGAAAATTTTCTCCTTCATTTGTGCGCTCTTTTCTTTAAGTTTGCTGACTTCCTCTTCTAATCCAAGGTCTAATTCGCCAGCGCGGCTTACATTTTGTAATTCTTCAATTTTTGCTTCTAATTCTGCGATTGGAAGCTCAAAATCAAGATAATTGAGGCTCATGCTCTAAACTACCTAATTAGTTAAATTCTAGTTCTACATTTTGCGCTGCCATCAGCGATAACTTATGAATTAAGTCGTCACTTGGCGTAACACACCATTCGATCCCTAGGGTTAATTGCACCAACGCATCGGGGCGTTGATAATATACCTTGATCGGACACGTTCCCATTTTGTATGGTTCGAGTACTTTTTGTAATTTATCGAAGAAACCAGCCTCGATCTGCACCATATTCAGCGTCATCTTAATCGCTTTTATACGCTTTTCACGCGCCTGAGCAATGGTGTTTATTTCTCTGGCGGTCATTGTAATACCACCAGAGAAGTTATCAAAGCTGACCTGTCCGGATATCACCAAAATATTATTGATTTGCAACATATCTTGGTACATTTCAAACTGTTCTGGAAACAAGCGTACATCAATTCGGGCGCTTTTGTCATCTAAAGTTATCAAGCCCCAGCGATTTCCTTTTTTATTAATTAAGGTTCTCGCGGCAATCACCAAGCCCGCCCCAGTTGAGACTACATCACGGTTAGTGGGCTGCAAATCAATGAGTCGGCCACTAGTATAATGGCCAAGCTCTCGTCGATACTGGTTTATAGGATGGCCAGTTAAATAAAGGCCTAAGGTATCTTTTTCACCATCAAGCCACTGATTATCTGTAAGTGGTGTGGCTTTAAAAAACGCTTGTTCTACTTCGTCAGGCTCTGTGGCCAGTAAACCAAACAAGTCACTTTGCCCTAACAGCTCAGCTTTGTTGTGTTGATCGGCTGCGCGCATTGCATCTTTTAAACTTGCCAGCAGCGTTGCTCGCCCAGGTTGGCTTTTTTCTGGTCCTAGCTGATCTAATGCACCTGCATAAATTAATTTTTCGGTGACACGTTTATTTAAGCGCTTTAAATCAACACGCGCACAAAAATCAAATAAATCCTTAAATGGGCCGCCTTTCGCTCGCGCTTCTAATATGGCATCAACGGGGGCTTCACCCACGCCTTTAATTGCTCCTATACCGTAAACAACTTCACCTTGAAGATTAACAGTAAACTTGTATTCACCGGCGTTTACATCGGGCGGTAACAAAGTGAGTTTCATGTTTTCACACTCATCCACCAGCGTTACTATTTTGTCGGTGTTATCCATATCGGCCGACATTACCGCAGCCATAAACTCGGCCGGATAATGGGTTTTCATCCACAGCGTTTGATACGATACCAATGCATAAGCTGCTGAGTGAGATTTGTTAAAACCATAACCCGCGAACTTTTCAACCAAGTCGAATATTTTTATCGCAAGCTCGCCATCTATTCCATTATTACGCGCGCCCTCTTCAAAGGTTGAGCGCTGTTTTGCCATTTCTTCGGGCTTTTTCTTACCCATGGCACGACGTAACATATCGGCGCCGCCTAGTGTATAACCGGCCAGCACCTGCGCTATTTGCATAACTTGTTCTTGATACAAAATAATGCCGTAAGTCGGCTCAAGAATCGGCTTTAAACTTTCGTGTTGATATTGCGCATCGGGGTATGAAATCTCTTCTCTGCCGAGCTTTCGGTCGATGAAGTTATCTACCATGCCTGATTGCAGTGGACCTGGACGGAACAAAGCAACAAGGGCTATCATATCTTCGAAGCAATCGGGCTTTAATCGGCGAACTAGGTCTTTCATGCCGCGTGATTCTAGCTGGAATACGGCGGTGGTTTCAGCGCGCAGCAGTAGTTCTATACTTTTTTTATCATCCAGTGGAATGGTGTTGATATCAACCGGCTGTTTGCCTTCACGCTTTAAGCGTTCATTGGTCATATCCACTGCCCACTGCAAGATGGTCAGCGTACGTAAGCCTAAAAAGTCAAACTTAACCAAACCGGCGGTTTCTACATCGTTTTTATCAAACTGAGTAACCGGAAACTTGCCTTCATCATCACAATAGAGCGCAGCAAAATCGGTAATCGTGGTCGGCGATATTACAACCCCCCCTGCGTGTTTACCGGCATTACGGGTACAACCCTCGAGAATACGACACATGTCGATTAAGTCTTTAACTTCTTCATCGCCGTCGTAGGCTTCTTGCAAACGAGGTTCAACTTCAAACGCTTTGGCCAAGGTCATTCCCGGATCGCCCGGAATAAGCTTAGAAATACGATCAACAAATCCATAAGGATGACCAAGTACCCGGCCTACATCGCGTATAACCGCTTTGGCCGCCATAGTACCAAAGGTAATAATTTGCGATACCGCATCACGGCCATACAAGGCCGATACGTGATCAATTACTTCATCACGTCTATCCATACAAAAATCGACGTCAAAGTCGGGCATAGAAACACGTTCTGGATTCAAGAAGCGCTCGAAGAGTAAATCGAACTCTAGTGGATCAAGGTCGGTAATTTTAAGCGCATAAGCTACTAAGGAGCCCGCACCTGAACCACGCCCTGGACCTACAGGAATATTGTTATCTTTACTCCATTGAATAAATTCCATTACGATCAAGAAGTAGCCTGGGAATCCCATTTGGTTAATTACATCGAGCTCTATCTTTAAACGCTCATCGTATTCGCCGCGTTTTTCTTGGCGTTCTTGTTCATTAGGGAATAAAAACTGCAGTCGTTCTTCAAGTCCGTCTTGTGAGACTTTAACCAAAAACTCATCAATTTTTAGTGAGCCTGTGGGATAATCTGGTAGGAAATACTCACCTAATTGAACGGTTACATTACAGCGCTTTGCGATTTCTACGGTATTTTGTAACGCCTCTGGAATATCACTAAATAGCTCTGCCATTTGCTCTGGCGTTTTTAGGTATTGCTCTTGTGAAAAACGCTTTGGTCGGCGTTTATCATCTAGGGTATAACCATCAAAAATAGCCACCCGAATTTCATGGGCTTCAAAGTTTTCTGGCTTTAAAAAAACCACTTCATTGGTAGCCACTACAGGCAGTTGCTCTGTGGTTGCAAGCTCCACTGCCATATGCAAATAATTTTCTTCTTGAGCACGGTTGGTACGAATAAGCTCAATATAATAATGATCGCTAAAGTGCTGCTTATAAAAGCTTACCACCGACTCAACAATAGCGGGGTTGCCTTTTATTAATGCTTTTCCTAAATCGCCATCTTTAGCACCCGAGAGTATGATGAGCCCCTCTTTTAAATCAACTAACCATTCACGGTCAATCACTGGGCGATGAAACACATGACCACGTTGGTAGGCTTTAGAAATCAATAAAGTAATATTTTTATAGCCAGTGTTATCTTTAGCTAATAACGTTATCCGGCTTGGTTCATCAGGAAACTCAGGACTACGTACCCAAAAATCAGCACCAACAAGTGGCTTGATACCTGCGTTATGCGCTGCGCCATAAAAACGCACTAAACCACAAAAGTTCATTTGATCGGTAATTGCCAGCGCTGGCATTTCAAGCTCTTGTGCTTTAGCGACTATTGGTTTGGTTTTTGCCAAACCATCAACCATCGAAAAGTCTGAGTGCACTCGTAAGTGAACAAAATCAGGAGCTGGCATAATTACTCCTTACCCGAAAGCGCAAGCACACGCTGCACCGGTTTAAAGCTCTTACGATGCTCATCTATAGCGCCGTATTGCTCAAGCGCTGCAAAGTGTGCTTTGGTCGGATACCCCTTATGCCCTGCAAACCCATATTGTGGATAGCGCGCATCAAGTTCAATCATTTCATCATCACGAGCCACTTTTGCTAAAATAGATGCGGCTGATATTTCAGCGACTAAGCTATCACCTTTAACCACCGCTTGGGCGGGCATAGCTAATTTAGGCAGGCGGTTACCATCTACAAACACAAATTCAGGCACGGTGCTAAGTGCTTCCACTGCGCGGCTCATAGCAAGCATAGTGGCTTGTAATATATTTAGCTCATCTATTTCACTGGGGCTACAACGGCCAATGGCGTAACACAGTGCTTTTTCTTTTATTTCAGTGGCTAATAATTGACGTTTTTTATCCGTTAATTTTTTAGAATCGGCCAAGCCTGCGATTGGCTTAGCGGGATTTAAAATAACAGCGGCAGTAACCACGTCGCCCACCAGCGGTCCACGACCCACTTCATCTACACCGGCAATTAGGGTTACATTAGGTCGTTCAATTTGCATTTATTAACTCCGCCACTGCATTTGCAGCTTGTTTACTTGCATCTAATCTAATTTTTTCATGTATGGCTAAAAAGCGGGCTTTTAATTCTTTATTGTCACTATTTAGCATAGGGGTAAGTGCTGCTGTTAAATTAGCGACATTACACTCGCTTTGCAAAAACTCTGGCACTAATTCTTCGTCTGCCAATAAATTAGGTAACGAAAAATATTTAATATTAAAGGTAAATAAGATTTTAAAAATCCAATAACTCATGGGTTTAATTTTATAACCAACCACCATTGGTTTTTTATATAACATGCCCTCAAGCGTTGCCGTACCTGATGCCAGTAATATGGCATCAGCGGCTTGCATGGCTAAATTTGATTGGCCGTCTAGTAAGTTAACATTAAGTGAGGGCGCTGTGGCATTTAAAATAGCAATAAACTGCGCTTTGCGCTTTTCGTTCACCAGTGGCACAACGACTTTAAGCGCTGGGTTCTGTGCTTGCAACTGAGCCGCTGTTTTTATGTAAGTTTCACTTAACAAGCCCACTTCTGAGCCCCGGCTCCCGGGTAATAACGCTAACACCTTGTCATCAGCACTTAAGCCTAATTGGCTGCGGGCTTGGCTATCATCGTGCTCAAGTGCAATGTCGTCGGCTAATGTGTGGCCTACAAAAGTACACGGTACTTGGTGCTTGTCGTAAAATTCTTTTTCAAAAGGTAATAAAGCCAATACTAAGTTAGTGGCTGCACTTATGGTGTGAATGCGTTTTTCACGCCACGCCCATACTGAAGGGCTAACGTATTGCACAGTTTTAATACCCGCATCTTTTAACGGTTTTTCTACACGTAAATTAAAATCGGGCGCGTCAATGCCTATAAACACATCAGGAGGATTATCAATAAAATGCTGCACAAGTTGTTTGCGAATTTTTAGCAAGCGCGGTAAACGGCCAAGGACTTCAACCAACCCCATAACCGACAGTTCATCCATATCAAACAGCGTTTTGCAGCCTTGTGCTTGCATTTTAGGACCTGCAATACCTTCAAAGATTGCATCAGGAAAATGCGCTTTAAGCGCTTTTATGAGCCCTTCACCTAAAATATCGCCCGACAGTTCACCTGCCACAATACCAATTCGTAGTTGTTTTTTATCTTTTTTCATTTGCTATTTTTTCACAAGTAAACCCGGCGTTCATATCGATTAGTTTACCGTGTTTTAAGGCCAGGTTAAACGCTTAAAACGCACCACTTTTTTCTAGCTTACTCTTAATTGATGATTGCGTATTTTATAGACTGATGTAATGTCATAGTATATTAAAGTTTTCTAATATACATATTGACAAAAATTGTACAAACGCCAATAATGATGCAAACTTTCAGAAATTACTGAAAGTTTATTAAAAAACATTAACAATTGCTTTGTGCTGTCACTGCATCACAACCAAAGGAGCCAAAAATGATAGATGAAACCTTTGTGGATCTATCGCGATTACAGTTTGCTGTCACCGCTCTATTTCATTTTTTATTTGTGCCGTTAACAATCGGTATGACCTGGATTTTAGTTATTATGGAATCGGTTTATGTTATGACCGGTCGCGAGATTTATCGTGATATGACTAAGTTTTGGGGCAAGTTATTTGGTATTAACTTTGCTATTGGTGTGGCTACCGGCCTCACCATGGAATTTGAGTTTGGTACTAACTGGTCGTATTACTCTCATTATGTGGGTGATGTATTTGGTGCACCACTAGCTATTGAAGGCTTAATGGCCTTCTTTTTAGAGTCAACCTTTGTGGGGATGTTCTTTTTAGGTTGGGACAGGCTCTCTAAACGCCAGCATTTAGGGGTAACATTTTTAATGGCGCTGGGCACAAATATGTCTGCGCTATGGATTTTAGTTGCTAATGCGTGGATGCAAAACCCAGTCGGGGCAGAGTTTAACTATCAAACCATGCGTATGGAAATGACTAGTTTTGCAGAGCTAGTATTTAACCCTGTAGCGCAAGTTAAGTTTATTCATACTGTGTCTGCAGGTTATGTTGCGGCGTCTATGTTTGTGCTTGGGATTAGTAGCTGGTACATATTAAAAGGACGTGATTTGGCATTTGCTAAACGTTCGTTCTCGGTGGCATCAGGCTTTGGTTTAGCCTCTATTTTATGTGTTATTTTACTCGGTGATGAATCTGGCTACGAAGTCGGTGAAGTACAAAAAGTAAAACTCGCGACCATTGAAGCTGAATGGCATACCGAAGAAGCCCCCGCAGCTTTTACCATGCTTGGTATTCCTGACTCTGAAGAGCAAGTAACTCATGCTGCGGTTAAAATTCCTTACGCATTAGGTATTATTGCAACGCGCTCACTTGATGAACAAGTGATTGGTATTTCAGATCTTGAGAAAAAACACGAGAAGCGTATTCGCAATGGCATGATTGCTTATGAATACCTAGAAAAACTTCGCGCAGGTGACGATACCCCTGCAAATATCGAAAAGTTTGATAACGTGAAAGATGATTTAGGCTATGGCCTATTACTGAAACGTTATACCCCTAACGTGGTAGATGCCAGTGAGGCACAAATACAACAAGCCGTTAAAGACTCCTTCCCTAAAGTGGGTCCTATGTTTTGGTCATTTAGGATTATGGTTGGCTGTGGTGTAATTATGCTTGGCGTGTTTATTCTCTCTTTTTATTACAACGCACATCGTATTATTGAACAAAAACGTTGGTTGTTGTGGGCGGCGGTATTGAGCATTCCTCTGCCTTGGATTGCTATTGAATTTGGTTGGATTGTGGCTGAATATGGCCGCCAGCCATGGGCTATTTCTGAAGTATTACCGACCTTTTTAGCAACGTCATCGCTGACGGTAAATGATATTTTAATTAGCTTGACCGGTTTTATTGTTTTCTATACTGGATTGGCGATTGTTGAAGCATGGTTAATGATTAAATTTATTAAGCAAGGCCCAAGCTCCCTTCATACCGGTAAGTACCATTTTGAATTACCTGATCACAGCACGGCTGCTAAAGGAGAACTATCATGATTTTTGATTATGAAACATTAAAAATGCTCTGGTGGTTAATTATTGGTGTGCTGTTAATTGGTTTTGCCATTACCGATGGTATGGACATGGGCGTTGCTATGTTACTGCGCTTTGTGGGCAAAACAGACAGTGAACGGCGTACCGTTATTAATACCATTGGTGCCCACTGGGATGGTAACCAAGTATGGTTTATTACTGCAGGCGGTGCCTTGTTTGCAGCGTGGCCTATGGTTTATGCGGCAGCGTTTTCTGGTTTTTACTTTGCCATGATGCTGGTGTTATTTGCATTATTTTTTAGGCCTCTTGGCTTTGATTATCGCTCTAAAGTTGACTCTAAACGCTGGCGTAATAACTGGGACTGGGGCTTATTCGCCGGCAGTGCCATACCTGCCCTAGTATTTGGTGTCGCGTTTGGTAACTTGTTTTTAGGCGTGCCGTTTCATATCGATAATTTATTAAGAGTCAGTTATCAAGGGTCGTTTTTTGCTTTACTTAATCCGTTTGCGCTCATTGCCGGCTTGGTTAGTATTACTATGTTAGTGGCACATGCGGGCATGTGGTTACAACTGCGAACCGCTGATCAAGTTGCTGAGCGCTCAGGACAATATGGTCGCTACTCATTACTTGCCTTTATAGTGTTATTTGCGGCAGCTGGTGTGTGGGTTGCCAACCTAACGGGCTATCAAATTGCCTCTATGGGTGACACCCAAGGCCATGCAGATCCACTGGCTAAAGTAGTTACCACTGCTCAAGGCGCATGGCTTAATAACTACAGTGAGCGTCCATGGACAATGACCTTCCCTATTTTGGCATTTGCGATGGCACTGTGTGCACTCCTGTTTTCTAAATTGAATAAGCCCGCTTTGGGATTATTAGCAACCAGTGTGATGTTAATTGGGGTGATTATGACTGCGGGCATATCGTTATTTCCGTTTATTATGCCTTCAAGCAATAACCCTGATATTAGCTTAACAATTTGGGATGCGGTATCGAGCCACAGAACACTCAATGTTATGTTTATTGCTGTGGTTATATTTGTGCCACTCATTTTAGCCTACACCACCTGGTGTTATGTGAAAATGTGGCGCAGAGTGACCGTTGATGAAATTGAAAATAACCCTCACGGCAGTTATTAAGGAGACTAAATTATGTGGTATTTCGCGTGGATTTTAGGTGTACTGCTTGCTTGTACCTTAGGCGTTATAAACGTGATGTGGTATGAATTTCATCAAAATAAAAACAGCATTGCTGATGATGAACAAGCCACCCATGATTTATTAAACGAGCATAATACAAATCACAATGACGACTAATCCCCGACCAAATCGCGCGCAGCAACAACCCCTGCGCGCTTTTTTAAAACAGCAGAGTAAACCGGCGGCAATGTGGTTAAAGCTAAGCATTGCACTTGGCACAGTTAATGCGATTTTAATGATTGCAGGAGCTTACTTACTCGCGCAAACCATTCATGAGGTGATGTTTGAAGGGCATAGTTTAGCCCAAGTAACCCACTATTTATGGCCTTTAGCGGGTATTATTTTACTGCGCGCCATTTTCTTAGCGTTAAGTGAGCGCTTGAGCGCATTTGCTACCCTTAAAATTAAATCGGCTATTCGCCAAACCTTACTCGATAAACTCACACAACTCGGCCCAAGTTATATAGAGCAACATGGCCAAGGTGCAACACTTAACACGCTGCACAATGGCGTAGAAGCACTGCATGACTACTATGCAAAGTACTTACCTGGGGTTGCCTACAGTGCGCTTATTCCTATTGCAATATTAGTGGTTATATTTCCGACCGATTACAAAGCAGGATTAATATTTTTATTAACTGCACCACTTATTCCATTTTTTATGATTTTAGTTGGCCACAAAGCCGAGGCACTTAATCAAAAACGTTGGCAACAACTGGCAGTGTTAGGTAACTACTTTTTTGATCGCGTACAAGGGCTTACTCAACTAAAATTATTTAATGCCACACGCAAAGAGCTTAAACAAATCGCGCGTATTTCCGATGACTTTAGACACGCAACGCTGAACGTGTTAAAAATTGCTTTTTTATCCTCTTTTGCTCTGGAATTTTTAGCCACAATTAGTGTGGCACTGGTAGCGGTAATTATTGGCTTTAGATTATTTTTTGGCACCCTAGATTTTGCTACTGGCTTTGTAGTGCTGTTACTAGCACCTGAATTTTATTTACCCCTTCGCCAATTAGGCAGCCATTACCATGCACGCCTGCAGGGAATTAGTGCTGCTGCAGATATGTTGATTATTTTAAATGCACCACTGCCCGAAAATGATGATAGCCACACAGCAAAGATCAATGTTAATGCTAGTAGAGCTATAAGCATCCATGAGCTCAACTTTAGTTACCCTAATAGCAATGAGGGAATAAATAATATTAATTTAACCCTGCCAAGCACAGGACTAGTAGCCATTGTCGGAGCTAGCGGCTCAGGTAAGAGCACCCTACTTGATTGCATGCTTGGTTTTCACCCAGAAGTAATACAACACATATCCATTGGACAACAACCATTGACGACAGCGGATATAAGCCAATTACAACAAAACATTGCATGGATCCCACAAAAGCCAACCTTATTTTACGACACCCTAGCCGCCAACATAAAATTAGGTAACCCAGACGCTTCATATGAAGCACTTGTACATGCTGCAGAGCAAGCAGGTGCGCTGGAATTTATTAACGAGCTACCCGATGGCTTTAACACCTTAATAGGTGAGCAAGGTGAAGGACTATCTGGCGGGCAAAAACAGCGTATAGCATTAGCTCGTGCATTTTTAAAACACGCCCCTATTCTAATGCTCGATGAGCCAACCGCTCATTTAGATAGTCAAACCGAGCAACTCATTCAAAACGCAATTGCTGAGTATGCAAAAAACCACTTGGTGATCACCATCGCACATCGCTTAAATACAGTAAAAAATGCTAAGCAACTTATCGTTATGGAAAACGGCTGCATCGTTCAACACGGCGATTTTAAAGCGCTCAGCCAGCAACCTGGCGAATTTGCAAAGCTGCTAAAAACAGCACAACAAGGGGTAACTAATGGCTAATTTTATTCGTTTGCTCAAATTGTGCCGCCCTCATTATAAAGCGATGCTTTTAGGGACGTTTCTAGCGTCACTCACGGTGCTAGCAAATGTAGGCTTACTCGCTATTTCAGGCTGGTTTTTAGCTTCTATGGCAGCCGCAGGAATTGCCGGCGTCCATATGAACTACTTTACCCCAGCTGGCACCATCCGCTTTTTAGCGATTGTGCGCACCGCCTCACGTTACGCTGAACGCTTAGTTACTCACAACGCCACATTTTTATTGTTAAGTGAAATACGAGTAAACATGTTCGCCACTCTCAGCAAGCTCAATAACCTTGATTTAGCTATGAGCCGCAGTGCCGATTTAGTTAATCGCTTACAAAACGATGTAGACGCATTAGATAAGTTTTATTTAAATGTGTTGCTGCCGATGTTAGTAGCTTTACTGACTGTGCCTATTATTATGCTGTTTATGTCAGCCTACAATGTAAATGTCGCCCTTATTTGTTTTGTTGGCATTATTATTATTGGGGTGATTATACCGGCAATATTGAGTAAGCAATTAGATAAAAATAGTCACCAAGAAACCTTACTTAGTGCACAACTTAGAGCAGAGCTATCAGACACCCTTACGGGCCTTAGAGAACTAAATATTTATCAAGCTCGAAACCAACAACTCACTAAGTGTGATCAGTTAAGTGTACAGTATAATCAGCAATTATTTATTCGTCATAAGACTCTTGGCAACGCTGATGGCTTAAGCTTACTCATAGTGCAATTGGCTATGCTTGCCAGCATTATTACTATTGTGCCGCTAGTGTTTAGCGGTGCTATGGTCAATGTAGAGCTGGCGATGTTGAGCCTGTTTGTGCTTGCCAGTTTTGAAAGCGTATTGTTACTGCCTAATGCCTTTATTGAGCTTCCTAATGTACTAAAAGCAGCTGAGCGACTCTTTATTCTTGAAGACAAAACGCTTAGCACAAATAATGTATCAACCACAGATATTGAGCTATTAAATAAGCACTGGGCATTATCATTAAATAATGTCAGCTATCACTATGGCCAAAAGCAGGCATTAAATAATGTGAGTTTTGAGCTCCCCGCGAAGCAAAAAGTGGCTATTGTTGGTAGAAGCGGCAGTGGTAAAACTACCTTAGTGAATTTGCTCAGTAGTTTATGGCCACTGCAGCAAGGAACAATAAACTTACAAAGCGACAAAAAAATCATAAGCCTGCATGATTTAAATAATGAGAGTCGTGCAAAGACATTAAATATTTTAGCTCAGCAGCATCATATTTTTGATGGCACATTAAGCGAAAACCTTGCTTATGCAGCTCCCGATGCAACCTCTCAACAAATGATAGCAGCATTAACACAGGCAGAACTTGGTGGTTGGTTCTCTGAGCTCAAACAAGGGCTGAAAACCCGTTTAGGTACCGGCGGGCGAAATGTGTCTCAAGGTCAATCAAGACGTATAGCCTTGGCACAGGCCCTGCTACAAAAACCCGCCATTTTAGTACTCGATGAACCGACTGAAGGGCTCGATAATATTTCTAAACAAGCTGTTATGAATAGTGTTTTACAGCTAAAAGAGCATGCCAGTGTATTAACAATTACTCATGATCCAGCATTGTTATCGCAAATGGATAGTGTTATCTGGTTAGATAGTGGACAAATCATCGCTCAAGGTTCACATCAACAATTGCTCAATGAACACCCTGACTATGTGGCGTTAACAACCCGCTTTTAGCCCTTAGCAGTATTACTTATTCTCAATAACGGTGACCGATACATCAATAACGCCGGCGCTAGAGTCGGCTATTTTTTCAAACATAGCTTTTGATAGATCTATAATTCGCCCCTGAATATAAGGACCCCTGTCATTAATTCTCACCACTACTGACTTATTATTAGCACTATTAGTAACTTTTACCCGTGTACCAAACGGGAGTTTTAAGTGAGCAGCTGTTGCTGCTTGTTGGCTAAATCGCTCGCCACTGGCAGTAGTTCGGCCGTGGTACTTATCAGCATAAAATGATGCTTTACCTTGCTCTGCAACATCACGTTGTTGATTATTTATATTACTTGGCAAAGCACTACATGCATTTAAAATAACCAATAGCATTGAAAGCAATACTAACTTTATCAGTTTCATTCTTTATACTTTATAGGGAAATGTGTAGGAAGTGTAATAGGACAAGGCTGAGTAGAGACTGAATTATTAATCAGCTAATAAAAAACCACCTTGATTACTCAACGGTGGTTTTTTAAATCTGTTAAAAGTACTATTTGTTAACGCACAATACCGCGTTCAGAACTTTTAACGAAATCAATCATCAGTTGCACTGCTGGAAACTTTGCAGCATCTTCAGCAAGTAATTCAATCGCTTCATCAACACCTAAGCTCTTGCGGTAAAACGCTTTATAAGCGCGGCGTACTGCCATGATTTCATCACTTTCAAAACCACGGCGTTTCATGCCTTCAGTATTGATTGCCGCAGGGCCTGCTGGCATACCTATGGTAGTAACGAATGGAGGCACGTCTTTATTTACCCCCGAATACATACCAACAAATGCATGCGCACCAATTTTACAAAATTGATGCACACCGGAGTTGCCCGCTAAAATCACCCAATCACCAACATGAACGTGACCCGCTACACTGGCATTATTTGCAAAAATAACGTTATCACCAACAACAGCATCATGCGCAACATGAGTGTAAGCCATAAATAGATTATTGCTGCCTATTTTAGTGACGCCCTCATCTTGGATTGTGCCGCGGTGAATAGTCGCACACTCGCGAATAACATTATTGTCGCCAATAATTAAGCTGGTTGGCTCGTTGTTATATTTTTTGTCTTGGCAGGCTTCGCCTACAGAAGCAAACTGAAAAATATGGTTACCAGAGCCAATGGTAGCAGGCCCTTTAACAACAACGTGAGACTCAATTATACAGTCATCACCAATAACAACATCATTACCGATGTAACTGTATGGTCCAACTGACACATTGTTACCAAGTTTTGCACCCGGTTCGATTATTGCCGTAGCATGGATCACAATTAAAACTCTCTTCTAGCACACATGATTTCGGCGCTACACACTGTTTTGCCGTCAACTTTAGCTTCAGCCGCAAATTTCCATATGTTACGACGCTCTTTTAAAAACTTAACATGAAGATGCATGGTATCACCTGGTACAACCGGCTGCTTAAAACGGGCATTGTCTACGGCTGCAAATAGGTAAAGTTCGTTTTCGCTGCGATTTTCAACCGTTTTAAACCCTAATAGACCCGTTGCTTGCGCCATTGACTCTAATATTAGCACACCAGGAAAAATCGGCTGATTTGGGAAATGGCCAGTGAAAATAGGTTCATTAATCGATACATTTTTAATTGCATGCAACGATTCACCTGGGGTGAAATCGATTACACGATCAATTAGTAGCATCGGGTAACGGTGCGGTAATAAACTTAAAATTTCTTGAATATCAAGGCTATTTAATTCGTTTGCCAAAATAGCATCCTTATTAGTGTTCAACGTTCATGACTTGTTCAATGCTTCAAGCGCTTTTAGACGTGATTTCATGTCTGAAAGGTTGCGCAAATGAGCAATTGATTTTCGCCATTCTTTGTTAGTCGTATGAGGCATACCAGATGAGTAGATACCTGGTTCGTTGATTGATTTGGTCACCATACTCATGCCAGTAATTATAACACCATCACACACAGACATGTGACCGTTAATTGCGCTCATGCCGCCAATCTGGCAATTTTTACCTATGGTGACACTGCCTGCAAGTACAGTACAACCGGCAATAGCAGTGCCTGAGTTAACTTCAACGTTGTGTGCTATTTGACACTGGTTATCAATAATAACGTTACTGTGGATAATAGTATCATCAAGCGCACCACGATCTATCGTGGTACTTGCGCCAATTTCTACTTTATCGCCAATGATCACAGAGCCTAATTGTGGAATTTTAAGCCACTGACCACGTTCATTTGCATAGCCAAAGCCATCACTACCAATGACCGTATTAGCTTGCAATAAACAATCTGCGCCAATCTCAACATCATGATAAATGCTCACACTTGGCCAAAGTTTGGTGCCTGAGCCTATTTTAGCACGTTCACCAATAAAACTGTTCGGACCAATTTGTGCGTTATCACCAATTACAGCATCAGCTTCAATTACAACATTAGCACCAATGGCTGCACTTTTGCTCACTTGTGCACTGGCATGTATTACCGCACTCGGGTGTATACCGCTATTTGCACTACGTGGTGTAGTATCCATAAACTGAGCGAGTTTGGCATAACAAACATAAGGATTGGCAACGATGATTTTATTGCCTGAAAAGTAAGGCGCATCGTCAGGGCTAAGTATTACTGCGCTGGCCTTTGTTGTCTCAAGCTGAGATCGATATTTCTTGTTCGCTAAAAATGCAATATGCCCAGTATGGGCATTTGCAAGTGTCGCTATTTTTTTAATTTCTAAAGCGCCATCACCTTGAAGCTCGGCACCTAGAAGTTCCGCAATTTGCGAAAGCGTATAATTTTGCATAGATTAATTATTTCTTACTTACAGCTGTTACTACTTTTTCAGAAAGATCAGTTACTTCTTTAGGGTTGAAGTAAATAGTTGTGTCTTTTACTTTAACTTCGTCAAAATCACCTTTTTTAGCAATCTCTTGGATAGTTTCAATGATTAAAGTCTGAACTTTAGCCAACTCTTGATTTTGACGTGCTTTAATTTCTTGCTCTAATGGACGGCCCTTTTCAGCAAGGTTTTTTTGCATACCCTGGATTTTATCACGTAATGCGTCTTTTTGATCTTGACTCATTGTGGTGCTTTCACGCTTAAACTTTTCAGCTTCAAAGCGAATATCGCCCTGTAACTTTTCAAGCTCTTGACGACGCTCAGCAAATTCAGTTTGTAAAGACTGTTCGATTTTAGCCATTTGTGGAAGCTGCTTGTAGATTTCTTGCATATCTACAATACCCACTTTATGAGCAAAAGCATTAACTGATGTACCCATCATAAGTGTAGCTAGAACTGCAACTGCTGTTGATTTGAATAATTTTTTCACAAAAAACTCCTTTAGAAAGTGTTACTAATATTAAAACTGATGGTCTTGGTATCGTCATCTTCTTCTTTTTGCAACGGATACGCAAAGCTGATCAGCATAGGACCCATAGGTGAGATCCATTGTAATGATAAACCGGTTGCAACCCTAAAGCGCATTGGGTCTGAATAATCATCTAATTTTGCACGCTCATCAATACCTAAGTTTTGATAACGATCAACGTTAAACTCGGTATCCCAAACGTTGGCAGCATCAACAAAGAAACTAGTACGTACCGAACTGGTATTTTCTTCATCTAAGAACGGTGTAGGAACAATAAGTTCCATACCTGCAACCGCCTTCGCGTTACCACCTATACGGCCTTGAGTTCTCAATACATCAAACTCCGATGCTCCACCAATATTACCTGTGGTTGTACCATCACCTGATGGCGTGCCTGGTATAGATTGTGGTACTCGTGATACTGCACGCGGTAAGATAGTATTTCTATCAAAGCCACGTAGTTCCATTTCTGTAATACGGAAATACTCTTGGAATGGAAGCGTCTGCTCATACCCATTAGTAGAGCCATAACCATTACCGTAACCTAATGCCGCACGCGTTGAGAACACCCAACGATGGTCGTTTGAAATCGGCCAGTAGAAACGTGAATCGTAATTTAATTTAAAGTATTTTAAATCTGAATTCGGCGTTGTTGCTGTTAGGTTTAATGTTTGTCTTGAGCCTGCTGTTGGGAATAAACCACGGTTAACCGTTACACGCGACCAACCCACACTTAACTCATACTTGGTAAACTCAAAGCCCGCATCTGGGTTCTCTGGGTCTAGGAAAGTTTCACGTAGTACACGTGTTTGCTCATATTCTGCAATATCAGATAGCTCTTCTTCTATCCAACGAGCTCCAAAGTTAATACGGTTTATAGCATCAATTGGAAAACCAATGTTAGTTCCAAGACCATAACTCTTTGACTTATAGTCAATCAAGCTAAACTGGCTAGCGTCGTAATTACTATAAAAAATACTGCTACCTTGCGATACACCATCTGGCGTAAAGTAAGGGTCTGTGTATGACACACTAACGCGTTCAGAACCACGCGAGGTATTAATGTTAAAACCAATTTGATTACCCGTACCTAAAAAGTTAGATTCGGTTACACCAATATTAAATTGCAGACCTAAGTATGAACCATAAGCAAGACCGGCGTTAAAACTACCTGCAGATTGCTCTTTAACAGTAAAGTCAACGTCAACTTGATCATCAACACCCGGAACAGGCACTACATTAAAGTCAACCGATTCCATATAAGGTAAGCGTTGAATTTGCAATTTAGAACGCTCTAAGTTTTGGTTAGATAACCATGCCCCTTCAAGCTGTGTCATTTCACGCCGCAGTACTTCATCAGCTGTATTTTGGTTACCACCTACAATGATTCGACGTACATAAACACGTTTACCAGGGTCAACCGATAAAGTCAGTTGTACCTCTTGGTTTTCATCATCAATTTCTGGAATGGTGCGTACTTCAGCGTTAGCATATCCAAAACGAGCTAAGTAACTTTTTATAAACTCTTCTGAAGAAGTTACCACTGAGCCGTTATAAAGCTCTCCGGTGCGAAGCGGGATAACACTTTTGATTAGTTCTTCTCGGCCGAGTAAATCACCGATAAAATCAAAGCCTTTTACCTTGTACTTTACGCCTTCGGTAATATTTGCCGTTACATAAACCGATTCACGCTCAGGACTGACTGACACTTGAGTCGAATCAATATTGAAGCGTAAATAGCCACGGTCTAAATAAAAGCTACGAATTTTTTCTAAATCGCCTTCGATGGTTTGTTTTTGATAGCGATCGCTACCCATAAACTGCCACCAAGGCAAATCTTGTTGCGACTCAGCAAGCTGTAATAACTCTTCGTTTGAAAAAAGTTCATTACCAACTAAGTTGATTTGACGAATAGAGGCAGCATCGCCCTCATCAAACTCGAGTCTCAGTTTAACCCGATTACGTGGCAGCTTAGTGATGCTAATGTCCACTTTTGCATTGTATTTACCAATACTGTGGAAAAACTCAACTAAACCTTTTTCAATATTATCGATAACCGTTTTGTCCAGCGGCTCGCCTTGACGAATATCTTGTTGATCAAGCGACTGGTTTAACTGCTCATCTTTAATGTCTTTATTGCCTTCAAATTCAATAAAGCTAATTGTTGGACGTTCAGTTACTTTAAAAATTACGTTATTGCCATCACGCAACGCTTTTATATTGTCAAAGTGACCAGAGCGATAAAGTGACTTAATTGTTTTTGAAATTGTGTATTCATCAACATTGTCGCCCACGTTAATAGGAATATGCGTTAATGCGGCACCAAGTGCAACACGTTGCAACCCTTCAACTTTTAAATCTTCAACAATAAAGGAGTTTTGGCCTAGGGCTGCAAAACTTGCACCCAATAAACTTGAAACTACCAAATGTTTTTTTATAGCCATTTTATTATCTTTATCCTTTACAACTGTATTACCGCTTAGCATCGAAAACTAAATAGTTACGAGCTTTACAATCGTGTTCTAATTTGTCGTTACCACGCTTAAACAACTACAAGCGCGATACATCATTGAACAAAGCGAAACATGTTAGAAAAATGAGTAGCAAGGCTCCCACTTTAAAACCAAACTCTTGTGTCTTTTCAGAGACCGGCTTTTTACGAAAAAGTTCAATTATGTAATACATTAAGTGCCCACCATCAAGCACCGGCAGAGGAAGTAAATTAAATACTCCCAAATTAACGCTGATCAAAGCTAAAAAGCTTAAAAATGCGACTAATCCGTAACTAACACTTGTGCCTGCGCCGACTGCAATGCCGACAGGCCCACTTAAATTTTTCACTGACACTTGACCAGTAATTAAGTTACCTATCATGTCAAAACTCAGCGTAATTAAACGCCATGTCTCTTTTGTGCCCAGCACAATACTATCTAGTGGCCCATAATGTCTAGTCTCAACAAAATCATCAGGCCACTGCTCTACAACTGGAGCAACACCTAAAAAGCCTTGTTCAACACCATTACTAACAACTCGGCTCTTTGGGGTAACTAATATGGTTTTTATACTATCTTGTCTTTTTACACTAAATTGTAAGGATTTGTTAGCCGATTGAGTAATAAGATTAACTAATTGCTGCCAACTGCTCATTGTTTCACCGTTTACAGCCAAAATAACGTCATTAACCTGTAAATTTGCCTGTTCAGCAGCAGAGTCTTTGGTAATTGCAGCGATGGTGAGTGTTGCTTGAGGGCGAAACGGCACAATCCCCAACGAACTTAATGGCGGTACGTCTTGCTGATCAAGCTTCCAGCCATCGAGGTTAAGAGTCTGCGTTGTTTGTTGATAATTTTCGTTACGTAAAGTAACAGCAACGCTTTTATCACCCAAGTGCGACATCAAAGAGAAAGTCGCATCTTGCCAATTGCTAATATCGTCATCACCAATTTTAATTATTTGCTGAGTAGGCAAAATGCCCGCTTGTTCTGCTCTGCTGCCTTCAACAACATTGCCTACAACCGGTTTTATGGTTTGCACACCCACCATATACATGACCGCTAAAGAAAAAATAGCGAATAAAAAGTTCGCCATGGGCCCTGCTGCTACAATAGCTATTCGCGCTTGAACAGATTTAGCATTAAACGATAAATGACGTTGATTGGCAGGTACTTCATCAACACGCTCGTCTAACATTTTTACGTAACCACCTAGTGGTATTGCCGCAATCACAAACTCAGTATTGTATTTATCGTGCCATTTTAATAGGGGTTTACCAAAACCAATTGAAAAGCGCAGTACCTTAACGCCAGCCTTGCGTGCTACCCAAAAATGACCATATTCGTGAACGGTCACTAAAATACCGAGCGCAAGTATAAACGAGCCTAAATTCCAAAAAAAATCGAACATCTTAATGCACCACTTTTGTTATAAACTGCGTTGCGCTTATGCGTGCTAAACGATCACACTCTAAAACTTCATCTAGAGTTTGCACATTAGTAAACTTTGCAGTCTCTAACGTTTGCGCATTCACTTTATAAATATCAGTAAAACTAATTTGACCTTGTAAAAATGCATTTACAGCTATTTCATTGGCAGCATTCACCGTAGTTGTTGCCCCCTGTCCCGCATCACACGCAGCAATTGCCAATTTTAAATTAGGGTAACGCGAGAAATCAGGTTTGGTGAACGAAAAATCACAAATATCAGAAAAGTTTAGCGGTTTAACTCCCGCATCAATTCGCTGTGGAAAAGCAAGCGCATGCGCTATTGGGGTGCGCATATCGGGATTTCCCATTTGCGCTAAAATAGAGCCATCTTGGTATTGCACCATAGAGTGGATAATACTTTGTGGGTGGATCACCACATCAATATCGCTGGCATCACAGTTAAATAACCATTTAGCCTCAATAAACTCTAAACCTTTGTTCATCATCGTGGCTGAATCTACCGATATTTTTTGTCCCATTGACCAATTAGGGTGAGCAACCGCTTCACTGACGCTAACACTAGCAAGCGTATTAATGTCACGGTTTAAAAACGGCCCTCCAGAACCAGTTAATAAAATTTTACTAACACCATGCTGCTCAAGCCGTGCTTGTCCTTGGGTGTTTTGTAACGCACTAGGTAAACACTGAAAAATGGCATTGTGTTCGCTGTCGATGGGTAATAAAGTTGCTTGGTGTTGTTTCACTTTATCAATAAACAACTGACCCGACATCACCAATGACTCTTTGTTTGCCAGCAACACTTTTTTACCCGCTTCGACTGCGCTCAAAGTGGGTAGTAATCCAGCCGCACCAACAATTGCTGACATCACAGTATCAACATCAACATGCGCACAAAGCTCACTCATAGCTTTCTCGCCATGCATTACTTGTGTTTTACTTATGCCTTTTAAAAGTTCACAAAGCTGCTTAGCGGCTTGCTCTGAAGCCATAACAGCATAACGAGGTTGATGAGCAAGACACAACTCAGCCATTTTTTTTGCATTTTGCCCAGCGGCTAATGCGAACACCTTGAACTGCTGTTGATTTCTTGCAACAACATCTAACGTGCTAAGACCTATCGACCCCGTCGCACCCAAAATAACCAGTTGTTGCACTGCACTCATAAACTAAGTGTCCAGGCAAAGCAAATAACAAACATCGGCGCTGCTGCAGTTAAGCTATCAATACGGTCTAAAATACCGCCGTGTCCAGGTAGGCAACTGCCGCTATCTTTAAGACCCGCTTCGCGCTTAAACATACTCTCTAGTAAATCACCTACCGCAGAGAACAAAGCAATAAATGCTGTCATTACTGCATAAATAGGCCATACAGAAGTATCAACATTGGTGTAAAAACAAAAAGCCAATACAAATAACACCGCAGCAACCACGCCACCAGCGAGGCCTTCTATGGTTTTATTTGGACTAACTTTAGGCATTAGCTTATGTTTACCGAAACTTTTACCGGTAAAGTAAGCGCCAATATCGGCACTCCATACAATACCCAGTACCACTAAAATCAGCATAGAACCATAGTGTGTTGATTCTGTATATTGCGCACTGCGAAGCGTATTAAGCGCAAGCCACAGTGGTATCAATGTCAGTAAACCGGCAATACCGCGCATTACAAGTCCTTCGTTCCAGCCTTTAGCCATAGCGGGGTAACGCCACACTAAATAACTTGCAACCAGCCACCACGAAAACGATAAGGTAAATAAGTAATTGGCATCACCTACAAGCTTGCCGTTCTGCCATAGGGTTTCTATCGGCCAATGTAAATTAAGTAAGCCTAGTAAAACCGCAACTAACAATACAAACGCACCGCGCTTTAGTTTATCGCATAGCCCCATAAAAGCAGACCATTCCCATGCGCCCATTAATACAATAGCACCCGCAAAATAACTAAATAACGTTAGTGGGGTGTAAAAAACCAAAGCCAGTGCTAATGGCGCTAGCACTAGTGAGGTTAAAATACGTTGTTTTAACAAAATGATGACCCTTAATCTATTTTAGGTTTGAGCGAGTAATTGTTTTATTTGTTCGCCCGTGCAACCAAAACGTCGCTCTCTGGCAACGTAACATGCAATGGCCTCTGCAAAAGCAGCTTCGTTAAAGTCAGGCCAAAGTGTATTGGTAAAATAAAGTTCAGCGTAGGCTGCCTGCCAAAGTAAAAAATTACTAATTCTGACATCGCCACCAGTACGGATCAGTAAATCAGGCTGTGCCTGATCTGCCATACTCATATGCTGTGCAATATGTTCTTCTGTAATGTCTGCGGGATCAATTTCCCCATTTGCTACTTGTAAAGCAACCAGCTTAGCAGCATGGGTCATATCCCAGCGACCACCGTAATTTGCCGCTACATTTAAGTGCAGGCCGGTATTATTCGCTGTTAGTTCTTGTGCAGTATGTACTTTCGCGCGCAAGCTTTCAGAGAATCGAGATAAATCTCCAATGATGGTTAGTTTTACGTTATTTTTATGCAGCTTTTTAACTTCTTTACTTAGTACAAATAAAAAAAGCTCCATTAATGTATTTACTTCGTCTTCAGGGCGGCGCCAGTTTTCACTACTAAAAGCAAATAAGGTCAACGATTGTATCCCTAATTTAGTACAAAACTGCACAGATTGACGAACTGCATCCACGCCCTTTTTATGCCCATATACACGAGGCCTATTTCTAGCTTGTGCCCAACGCCCGTTCCCATCCATGATGATAGCAACATGTTTAGGCAAACATTGCTGTGAAATTGTATCAGCGTCTAGAACCATAAATTTTGTGTATTCCATAAAAAAACGCCGCCTAGTATACCCCAGACGGCGTTTCAAAACTAATAAATTTAACCTGTACCCGTGATAATAAATCTACTTTAAGCAAATAATTATACAGCTAACAACCTTGTATTTACTGACAACTGAGTCGTCACTAAAGAGCAGTCACAATCTGTTACCTTTTAAAATCACACTATTAAAATAAAGTGCGAAGACTGATAAGCAGCGACTTAAATATCTAACTAAAGCTGTTTATTTGGGTTTAGAACAGTTATTAAATTTCCATCAACTCAGCTTCTTTTGCTGTTAGTTGTGTATCCATTTCTTTAATGAACTTATCAGTGATTTTTTGAATTGCATCTTCACCTTGACGTGCTTCGTCTTCAGAGATGTCTTTATCTTTTAATAAGTTTTTAATATCGCCATTTGCATCACGGCGAATATTACGAATAGCAACACGTCCGCCTTCTACTTCGCCACGCACGATTTTAATTAAATCTTTACGACGCTCTTCAGTTAATGGAGGAAGTGGTACACGAATAACCGTGCCTGCAGACATTGGGTTTAAACCAAGGTCAGAAGCCATAATCGCTTTCTCAACTGCCTGAGCTAAAGATTTATCAAATACACCAATAGCCAGTGTACGTGAATCTTCAATAGTTACATTTGCAACTTGGTTTAGAGGCGTTGGTGCGCCGTAGTACGACACCATGATGCCGTCTAAAATTGCAGGATGAGCACGGCCAGTACGAATTTTAGATAATTGACTACCAAGTGCTGCTACACTTTTTTGCATGCGCTCTTGCGCATCTTTTTGAATATCGTTAATCACGGTTTAATCCTAATCTAGTTACTAACTTCATCTGAGGCTTGTGAAGAAATAAGGGTTCCTTCTTCTTCACCCATTATTACGCGCTTTAATGCGCCTGATTTATTCATATTAAATACGCTCAATGGCATATTATGGTCGCGAGCAAGAGTGAATGCCGCTAAATCCATTACTTTTAATTCTTTATCAATAATTTCATTGTAGCTTAAGTGACGGTAAAGTGTCGCTTCAGGGTTTTTCACCGGATCATCACTAAATACACCATCTACTTTAGTCGCTTTAATTACCGTATCAGCTTCAATCTCGATGCCGCGTAAACACGCCGCAGAGTCAGTAGTGAAGAACGGGTTACCTGTACCAGCGGCAAAAATAACAACGCGACCTGTTTTTAACAAGCTAATTGCTTCAGCCCAGTTATACGCATCACATACGCCATTTAATGGGATAGCTGACATTAAGCGACAATTTACAAACGCACGGTGTAGCGCATCACGCATAGCTAGGCCGTTCATTACGGTTGCAAGCATCCCCATGTGGTCACCAACAACACGATTCATGCCCGCTTCGGCTAATGAGCCACCGCGTAAAAAGTTACCGCCACCAATAACCAAACCCACTTCTACGTCGAGTTCTACAAGCTCTTTAATTTCTTGTGCCATACGATCTAAAACTTTTGGGTCGATGCCGAAGCCTTCGTCTCCCATTAAAGCTTCACCACTTAATTTGAGAAGAACACGTCTAAAAATAGGTTTGCGATTGATAGTCATAGTTTTGGGGCCAACTTTTATTGAATTATGGATAAAAAATAACCGCGCTTATGTTAAACATAAAAGCGCGGTTATTTTAAAGAATTTCTAAGCGTGACGCAAAAGCAAATAGTACTTTAATTGCATGTATTTTCCTTTTGTATCACAAATAGTATGTCTTACTGACCTTTAGCAGCTGCAATTTGAGCAGCAACTTCAGCAGCAAAATCTTCTTCTTTCTTCTCGATACCTGCACCAACTTCCATACGTACAAAGCCAGTAACTGTTGCGTTTTTCTCTTTAAGAATTTCGCCAACAGATTTTTTCGGTTCCATGATGAAAGCTTGACCAGTAAGAGAAACCTCACCAGTAAACTTCTTCATACGACCAACAACCATTTTCTCAGCGATTTCAGCAGGCTTGCCTTCGTTCATCGCGATGTCGATTTGTACTTGCTTTTCTTTTTCAACAACATCAGCAGGTACGTCATCTGGAGTTAGGTAATCTGGGTTTGAAGCAGCAACGTGCATTGCAACATGCTTAAGTGTTTCTTCATCAGCAACACCCGCAACAACAACACCAATACGCTCGCCATGACGGTACTCAACTAGTTGCTCGCCAGTGATGTACTGAAGACGACGTACATTGATGTTTTCACCAATTTTAGTTACTAGCTCAACACGGTCTTCTTCGAACTTAGCTTGTAAGTCTTCGATAGATGTAGTGTCAGCGATAGCAGCATCTGCAACTTTGTTAGCAAATGCTAGGAAGCTTGCATCTTTAGCAACGAAGTCAGTTTGACAGTTAACTTCTACAAGTACTGCAACACCCGCGTTTTGCTTGATGATGATAGTACCTTCAGCAGCAATGTTACCTGCTTTTTTAGCAGCCTTTGCAGCACCGCTCTTACGCATGTTCTCAATCGCTAACTCGATGTCACCATCAGTCTCAGTTAACGCTTTTTTACAATCCATCATGCCAGCGCCAGTACGCTCGCGTAATTCTTTAACTAGGGCAGTAGTTACAGCCATTAGTAAATCCTCAAATCTGAAATCAGGTTTAGATAAGCGGGTTACCCGCTCCACAAGAATAGCAAGTCTTCACCTTTAAAAGATGAAGACTTGATGACAGCTAATTACTCAGCTTCTACGAAGTCATCTTTTTCAGCTTGAGCAACGATGTTACTCTCACGGCCTTCAGTGATCGCAGCTGCAACAGCACTAGTGTAAAGGTTGATTGCACGGATAGCATCATCGTTACCAGGTACGATGTAATCAACACCGTCTGGGTTAGAGTTAGTATCAACGATTGCAACAACTGGGATACCTAGGTTGTTAGCTTCACGGATAGCAATGTGCTCGTGGTCAGCATCGATTACAAAGATAGCGTCTGGAAGGCCACCCATGTTTTTAATACCACCAAGGCTCTTTTCAAGCTTGTCCATTTCACGAGTAAGCATTAACGCTTCTTTCTTAGTTAACTTCTCGAAAGTACCGTCTTGGCTTTGAGCTTCAAGGTCTTTAAGACGCTTGATTGATTGACGAACTGTTTTCCAGTTAGTCAACATGCCGCCTAACCAACGGTGGTTAACGAAGAATTGATCGCTTTGTAAAGCAGCTTCTTTTACTGCTTCGCTTGCTGCGCGCTTAGTACCAACGAAAAGAACTTTACCTTTGTTTGCAGCAGCACCAGATAAAAACTTAAGTGCAGTGTTGAACATTGGTACAGTTTGCTCAAGGTTGATGATATGTACACGGTTACGTGCGCCGAAGATGAAAGGCTTCATCTTAGGGTTCCAGTAACGTGCTTGGTGACCAAAGTGAACACCAGCTTGAAGCATATCGCGCATTGAAACGTTTGCCATTTTGTAAATCCTCTAAGTTGTTTAGGGTTAGGCCTCCACATATCCCATAGCACCAACACCGCAGTTAAATGAAACTGAAATGCACCCAAGTGTATGTGACGATACGTGTGTGTGTTAAAATAAAATTGTGTTTGCCTTAAATACAAAAAATCATTTAAGAATTTATTTGTAAAAAGACGGCGCGCTTTATACCATATTAAAAATAAATACTCAACGTCTCGTGCAAAAATTGTGCGACGATAATCATCTAAAAACGCAACTTTGGAGCCTCAATGAGCGCTGTGATTAAGACCCCTGAAGAAATCGAGAAAATGCGTGTAGCCGGCCGTTTGGCTGCTGATGTGCTAGAAATGATCGAACCACATGTGGTACCAGGTATCACCACCGATGAGCTAAATACAATTTGTCATGATTATATTGTTAATGTGCAAGATGCTGTTCCTGCTCCTCTTAATTATCATGGTTTTCCAAAATCAATTTGTACCTCAGTAAATCATGTAATTTGTCACGGTATTCCGAATGACAAAGCATTAAAAGATGGTGATAGTGTTAATATTGACATCACTGTTATCAAAGATGGTTACCATGGTGACACATCAAAAATGTTTCATGTAGGCACGCCTAATATCCAAGGTAAACGTCTTGCAGAAGTCACTCAAGAAAGTCTTTACCTTGCCATTAAAATGGTAAAACCAGGTGTTCGCCTTGGTGATATTGGTGCAGCTATTCAAAAATATGCAGAGAGCTTTAACTACTCTATCGTACGTGAATACTGCGGCCATGGTATCGGTAGCGAGTTCCATGAAGAACCACAGGTAATGCATTACGGTAAAGCAGGCACTGGCGAAACATTAAAAGCAGGTATGTGTTTAACTATTGAGCCTATGGTAAATGCGGGCAAACGCCAATGTAAATTACTCAAAGACGACTGGACTGTGGTAACAAAAGACCGTAGTTTATCCGCTCAATGGGAACACACCTTACTAGTAACTGAAAATGGTGTTGAAATTTTAACACTACGATCAGATGATACAATCGATAGAATTATCGAGCACTAATTAAGTGCGCGCTTAATCGCGGTTGTAACAGGTTTTGCCTGTATATCGCTTAAGTGGTTTGCTGTAAGGGGCTAACATAACTTATTGCCCTTACAGCAAATATATTATAAAAATAAATCTCAAACTTATAATGCAGTCCATATATAGGAGCCAGCCTAAGTGGCATTACCTAACAAAGTAAAAAAGTTGCTCAATGATGCTGAGCAATTAAGCGATTACCGCGATTGCTCCGCCTATTTCTATAAATGGTTGCATAATGAATTCTCAAAACAACCGGTTGGTAAATTAATTAATGCCCGTGCAGAATTTATTGATCGACTGCTGATCAAACTTTTCCAAGTTTATGATTTAGCTCACGAACCAGATCTCGCTTTGATAGCAGTAGGTGGTTATGGTCGTGGCGAGCTACACCCCTACTCTGATATAGATTTTTTATTACTTGTTACGAAACAGCCTAATGATGATATTTGCGAAAAAATCGGTCAGTTTGTCACTATGTTGTGGGATCTTAATCTCGAGATAGGCCACAGTGTTCGTACTATTGAACAAGCCATAGAACAAAAACGTGAAGACGTTACCTTTGCCACCAGCTTATTAGAAAGCCGTCTTATTTTTGGCAATCATATTGAGTTTGAAAAACTCAAAAACCATATTATTGAAACACCGGTTTGGGGCTCAGGTGAATTTTTTGTCGCAAAAGTACAAGAACAAAATTTGCGTCACAGAAAGTGCCACGGCACAGCCTATAATTTAGAACCAAATATAAAAGAAAACCCAGGGGGTCTGCGCGACCTGCAAACTATTATTTGGGTGGCTAAAAAGCACTTTAGAGCCGAAACTCTGCAAGAGCTAATTAATCACGGCTACCTGACTCACGAGGAATATCAAGAGCTGTTAGAGTGTCTTGAGAATTTATGGAATATTCGTTTTGCGTTACATTTAGCTGCAGAACGTTCAGAAAACCGTTTATTGTTTGATCACCAACCCCAAGCTGCAGAAATTTTGGGCTTTGGTAGCGATGGTAAGGCCTCGGTTGAGCGCATGATGAAACGCTTATTCAGAATTATGAGCCGAGTACGTGAGCTCAACCAGATGTTGCTTTCGTACTTTGAGCAAAGTATTTCGCCAGACAGTAGTCAAGCGACTGTTGAAGAACTCGATCTCAACTTTGAGCGCGTTGGCCATCAAATTCGAGTAAAAAGCCCATCAGTATTCTTTAGGCGCGATCAACTTTTTGTATTGTTTGAGCATATTGCTGACCACCCAGAAATCACCCATATATACCCGAGCACTATTCGCACTATTCGCCAAGTTCGTCGTCGTTTATTGGGCGACCTACAAGACTACGCGGCCTGCCGGGAAGCTTTTCTACGAATCATAAAGCATCCTAATGGTATGGGGCGTGCTTTTACGCTGATGCACAAACACGGCATGATTGCCGCTTATTTGCCGCAGTGGCGAAATATTTTTGGCCAAATGCAGTTTGATTTGTTTCATGCCTACACGGTTGATGAACATACCCATAAGCTAATCAATAATATTTATCAGTATTTTGATAAAACTGGGGTTAGCGAATTCCCAATTTGTAGCGAAATTGTCACGCGTATGGATAAACCGGAGCTACTGTATTTAGCCGGTATTTTCCACGACATTGCCAAGGGTCGTGGGGGGGATCACTCTGAGCTGGGTGCTGTTGACGCCATTGCTTTTTCTAAATTGCATGGCTTTGCATCATCCGATGGTAAGTTAATTTCTTGGCTTGTTAGCAATCACTTACTTATGTCAGTTACGGCGCAGCGTAAAGATATAAACGACCCAGATGTAATAAAAGATTTCGCATCGCGAGTAAAAACAGAGCGTCAACTCGATTACCTCTATTGTTTAACGGTCGCCGATATACGCGCTACCAATGACAACTTATGGAATGACTGGAAAAACACGCTACTTCGTGAGCTGTACTTACATACACAACGAGCTTTGCGTCTTGGGCTTGAAAATCCAATGGATCAACGCGACCAAATTCGAGATAAGAAGCATCAAGCTAAGCAACGCCTGATTAATTTGCATTATCACGAGGAACAAATTGACTTAACTTGGAGTCGTTTTAAAGCGAATTACTTTACCGCCTTTAGTGAGCAACAAATTTCGTGGCATACAGAGCATTTACTAAAATGCACTGACTTGAGCCTACCTAGTGTTATTGTCTCGAATAAAGCAATGCATGGCGGTACTCAAGTATTTGCATACAGCCCTTACTCAGGTGGACTATTTGCTCGATTAGTCAGTGTTATTGGCTCTAAAAAAGCACAAATTCAACACGCCCAAGTACTGACCACCAAAGATGGCTACGTACTATTTAACTTTGTTATTTTAGAAGTTAGCGGTGACCCAATTGCCAGTAGCCGTGCACAATCGATTAAACGCGGATTAGAGCAAGCATTGAATGATCCGCGAAAAAAAATACGCTTTAAAAAGAGCCGCTCACAACGCTTTAAAGACTTTAATATTAAACCTAAAATTGTACTACGCCCGCATCCTCGTAAGGATCGTAGTTTAATAGAAATTCAAGCGGTTGATATACCTGGACTATTAACTAAAATAGCCGAGGTTTTTCAAGCTTACTTACTCCACATACATGCCGCACGCATTACCACGGTAGGCGAGCGCGCAGAAGATTTCTTTGTGGTATCTAATAACGAATATCAAGCGCTGACTGATGAAGAGCAAGCAAAAATTCATCAGGCATTACGTAAAAAACTCAACGCCGAAATTGAATAAGAGGACACTATGTCAGATTTAAAAACCATGATTGAAAATGCGTGGGATAACCGCGACAGTATTAGCCCAGCAACCGTATCAAGCGATGTTAAACAAGCAATTATTGATGCACTTGAGCTACTAGATAGTGGCGCAGCGCGTGTTGCAGAAAAAATTTCTGGCGAATGGGTTGTTCATCAATGGCTTAAAAAAGCCGTGTTACTGTCGTTTCGTATTCGCGACAACCAACCAATGAACGACGGCGTAAACCAGTTTTACGACAAAGTACCGCTTAAATTTAGCGACTATACACCGGAGCAGTTTCAGCAAGGCGGTATGCGTGTGGTACCAAACGCCGTAGCGCGTAAAGGCAGTTTTGTAGGGAAAAATGTTGTACTAATGCCATCGTATGTAAACATTGGTGCTTACGTTGATGAGGGCACTATGGTTGATACATGGGCCACTGTAGGTTCATGTGCTCAAATTGGTAAGAATGTACACTTATCAGGTGGCGTAGGCATAGGTGGCGTTTTAGAGCCTCTACAAGCAAATCCTACCATCATTGAAGACAACTGCTTTATTGGCGCACGTTCAGAAATTGTTGAAGGCGTTATTGTTGAAGAAGGTGCGGTTATTTCAATGGGTGTTTACATTAGCCAAAGTACCCGTATTTACGACCGTGAAACCGGTGAAATTCATTATGGTCGCGTACCTGCTGGTGCTGTCGTGGTTCCAGGTGCTCTGCCTTCAAAAGATGGCACTCATAGTTTATACGCTGCGATTATTGTGAAAAAAGTTGATCAACAAACACGCGAAAAAGTAGGCATTAACGCCCTACTTCGCTCAATTGATGATTAAAAAGCAGCTGTAAGTTTTTAGCTGTTAGCGCTAAGCAGGTTAATATTAAACGTAGATTGGGTTGAGTAAAACGAAACCCAACAACACATTAAAGTTAAGTGTATTCGCTAAAATTTAATTACATACAGAAAAAGCTCTAAGCTTGTATAGGTTTGGGGCTTTTTTAGTGCTTTCAAAATACCTCTTCACAAATCTATCCCTTTTAATAGTCTTGCTTTGTTAGATACCAGCATCTATAGTGGAAAAACACATAATTCGATTTTTGAGGATAAATTGTTGCGCCTTTTCGTTTTAGGTTGGTTGGTGTTATTAGGTTCAACGCAGGCTATGGCTAATGATTTTACAACGTTTGAAGCTAAACTTAACGAAGCCGAGGATTATCTTGTTGTTAATCCTGCACAATCAATAATCATTCTTGAAAATCTCACAGAACTAAATACAGCTCCTGCTGCGCTATTTATCCGCTGGCACTTGCTTTATGCTCGATCAGCGGTTCCCACCAGTCATTACGATCGGCTTTATAAATCGATTGACGCAATATTTCAGCATTATCAAGCTGACTACTTTAAACAAAAATTGACCACCATAATGAGTGCCTTGGGAATATGGCTTCGCCATGCTGAATATTTAAGCGATGCCCAGCTCTCATTTAAATGTGCTTATAAATATGCGCAAAGCGATCGCCAACGATTAACACTCACCAACAGTATGGCACTGGTTGCTCGCTCGCAAAACGACTTTGCTAAGGCGCGTGCTTTATACTTAAATAATCTTGATCTCACAACACAATTAACACTTCCTAATGTAACAGCACTTATAAAAAATAATTTGGGCTCTTTAGCACTTGATGAAGGCAATGTTGCTAACGCTGAGCGCTACTTTAGAAGTGCATTAAGCCTTAACCAAAATATTGATAAACGCGCAGGGCAAATTTCGGCTGGGCTTAATTTATTAATGGTTTTTTTAATTCAAGAACATCAGCTTAACTTCGAACGCCTCTACACTCCAACGGCAACTTTGACCCATGCATTTCCCAATGAAGCTAAACAAGCACAGCTAGTTTGGCTTGAATTAGGCTACAAAAATTTAACTGGCGAGTTTATAAGTCAAAAAGATAAACATCAGCTGCAAGCAGCTTACGAGCAATTAGAAAGCGATAAAATGAAGCAATTAATTGCACGTTATTTAGCTAACAAACTTAATGTGACTTTAACCCTACCTGAGCCTATTACGGCTAAAGAGTTTACCAGCCCATGGTTTAACTTAGTAAAGCAATGCAATTGGGAGAAAAGTTTATAGCTTTAAGTTATAAACGTTCAGCTAAGCTTAGTTAGAAGCCTATAAACTAACTTTTATCTACTTTTTTACTTCTAATATAAGTATATAAAACAAGCTACTGAATTGGCTAACAAACGGGATATATAATAAGATAGGCCAGAGAAGATAAAAATAAATATCATTTTAATTCAATACCTTACAAAGCCTCTTAATCAATACTCAGGTTAACTTAATAACCACAAAAATAAAAAAGGCACTGTTAAGTGCCTTTTTATTTACTCAAATCTAATTAATTACAACGCGTTAAATACGTCATCTGTTTTAGCAGCGCAAATGAAGTCATTTTTATGCAGACCTTTAATTGAATGGCTCCACCAAGTCACGGTTACTTTGCCCCATTCGGTTAATAGACCTGGGTGATGCCCTTCGTCTTCAGCCATATCACCTACCTTATTGGTAAACGCAATGGCTTGTTTAAAGTTTTTAAACTTATAAACGCGCTCTAACTGCATAATACCGTCGCGTACTTCTGGCACCCAGTCAGGGATTTTTTTAATTAATTCAGCCAATTCAGCATCAGATACTTTTGGTGCATCTGCATGACAGGCTTCACATTTTTGTGCACTTAATGAAGACATTTTAAATCCTTAGTTTAGCGTTACTTTTTTCAAAAATTAACTAGCTAATTTTTCTTTTGGAGGAAACTTAGGGTCGTGCAAACCAAGTGATTTAGCTTGCTCAACTAAAGTCATTATATCCATTTGAGATATTTCAAACAGATCATGAATCGAATTTATCGTGTAATACAATGGTTGCATAATATCTATACGGTACGGTGTACGTAGCACATCTAGCACATTCATTAGATTAATCTCTGGTGTATCTGAATACACGTATTGGGTTTCCCCTGGGCTTGATAAAATACCGCCACCGTAAATACGCAATCCTTTTTCAGTTTGCATCAAACCAAACTCAACGGTAAACCAGTACATGCGCGCTAAATAAACGCGATCTTTTTTCTCTGCCGCGTATCCTAGTTGCCCATACTTGTGGGTAAATTCTGCAAAGTCAGGATTGGTTAGCATGGCACAATGACCAAATATCTCATGAAAAATATCGGGTTCTTGTAAGTAGTCAAATTCTTCACGGCTACGAATAAAGGTCGCTACAGGAAATTGCTTGTTAGCGAGTAACCTAAAAAACTCATCAAAATCGATAAGTGCAGGTACAGGTGCAACCTGCCAACCTGTGGTTGCTAAAAGTACTTCGTTTAGCTCACTCAGCTGTGGGATACGATCATGAGGCAGATTGATTTTTTTCAATCCTTCCATGTACTCATCACAGGCTTTGCCTTCAATGCACGCAAGTTGGCGTGCTACAAGCTCAGACCAAATTTTATTTTCTTCATCGCTCCAATGTATAACCCCATTTTCATCAGGTGTTTTGGAGGTGTAATTACTTGCTTTAGCCATAAATACCTTCTTTGGGATAAAACCCTAAATCGGTGTCAAAATAACAGCCAAGTGCTTGGCTATTCGATGTAGCCATACTATGCAAAAGTGAACAAAAGTTTAATAGCTTGACGCAGATCAATACTTTTGCAGATCACACAAATCGTAAATTTAAAATTACACAAGAGCAAAGATAAAAGCACACACCATATTTATTGGTACCTATAGATAGAAATATTCGTAAACATTAAATTACACCTCAGGATATTTTAGTAAATGCTTGGTTGAGATCGTTAATAATATCGTTAACATCTTCAAGTCCAACTGATAAACGAATTAAACCATCACTAATTCCAGCTGCTAGTCTTTCTTCGGGAGTGTATGGCGAATGCGTCATCGATGCAGGGTGTTGAATAAGCGTTTCAGCATCGCCTAAGCTAACCGCTAATGTGCACAGCTGCATACTATCAATAAACTGCTCACCGTCGGTTAAGCTCCCTTTAATTTCAAAGGCAATAACACCGCCAGCCGCTTTCATTTGCTTACCAATATACTTGTAACCTGGGTGAGACTTAAGCCCAGGGTAATACACTTTATTTACTTGCGGATGAGCTTCTAAATACTCAGCAATCGTTTGCGCACTTTGGCAATGGCGTTCAACGCGAATAGCTAAAGTTTTTAAGCCGCGGTTTATTAACCACGCATCGTGTGGACTAATAGTGGCACCAATATCTTTAAGCACGGTCATTTTAATCTGTGTAATATGCTCAAGTGAACCACACACAATACCCGCAACAACATCGCCGTGACCATTTAAATACTTGGTCGCGCTATGCATTATAATATCGATACCGTACTTTTTTGGTGACTGCAGCAGCGGGGTTAAAAAAGTATTGTCGACCACACTCAGTAAATTATGCTGTTTAGCAACATCGCCAATAAGTGCTAAATCAATCACTGCCATGGTTGGATTGATTGGTGTTTCTACAAATATCATTTTTGAGTTAGGCTTAATGGCTGCGCGCAGTTCACTTTCATTGGTCATATCAACAAAGGTGACTTCAATTCCCCATCGCGGCAACATATGCGAAAAAAAAGCAAAAGTGCAGCCATACAGAGCGCTTGATGCAATTAAGTGATCGCCTTGCGATAGGAAGCTTAGTACCGAAGCCGATACAGCCCCCATACCTGTTGCCGTGGCGGCGGCGGCCTCACAGCCTTCTAATTGCGCCACTTTTTGCTCAAGTTCAGTCGTGGTAGGGTTACCTAAACGCGTGTAAATATAACCGGGCTCTTCACCTGCAAAGCGGGCAGCACCTTGGGCGGCATTTTCAAAATGAAACGTAGACGTTTGATACAAAGGTGAGGTTAATGCGCCATGCGGATCATTTGCTTTTTGTGGGCCATGGATACATTGGGTATTTTGATGATGCTTGCTCATTGTGTGTTCTCGTTTTTATTATGTGTGTCAATAGCATAAATAAAACGCACCGCACTTAAAATCACAAGCATGCCGGATGCTCAGATGGCTATTTGTGCAAACTTTACCCAAAAAGCTGTACACAAATATTGCCAACGAAGTCTCACTACTTAGTTTCAGCTCCCTTACGGCTCATAATTTTACTCGCAATCCCTTGGACTGTGCCTTTTAACAAGCTACGCTTGTTTTCAAGACGCGGTAAGGGTCGGCTTAATTCCATAGCTTTGTAACCAATACGCGCTGTAAATATACCGGCACTAACACCTTGTGCAGCTCGCCCTGAAAGCTTGCCTAATAATTCAGCACTGAGTGCCGTGGCGGCTAAATCAGATACGAGCTCTGCACTGCCTACAAACATTACTTGCTTAATAAGCATGCGGTAAAGTTTAATACGGCTGGCATAACCAAAGCCAATGCCATATATGCGGCCTATTTGCTCTATTAATTTAGTGCCACGCCACAGCACAGCCATCATATCCACCAGCGCAATTGGGCTTAGAGCAACTAATAAAGCTGACTCTGTTGCAAAACGGTTTATTAACTTTTTAGCTTGATTGTCTTGCGTTATCAGTAAGCTATTCGCGTACAGAGACATTATTTCTTTGTCACTGTGGTGCGTAGCGACCTGATTTTTAAAGTTTTCGAAATTATCTAATTGCTGATGTTTATTAAGCTTTTCAAGCCAAGGTATCGCCCCGCCTACCTGCTCACTATTGAGCAAACGGTTAGCTTCATGGCGGTGTAGCTGATTACGCTTTAAGCTGCGTAACATTCTATATTCACGCCACAATAAACGCGATATCAGGAGTACACCGGTTATTACAGCGGTTAAGTACACCCCACCTAAAATAACAGACTGCTGAAACGCCAATACAATTGAAAATGCGAACTCAAGTAATATTAAAACAATAAAGCTCAGTGCAAATAGGCCTTTAAGGGTTTGCCACTTAGACTTTTTATATACAGGCTCAATATCGATTTCAGGTTCAATTAGCTCGTCACTATCTTTGCTAGGCTGCTCACTTTGTCCCTGCTCTACGACTTTAGCCGCTAATAAATCTGGTTCATTTTGCTCAATATTTTGGGCATTAATACGACGCCCAGCTTGAAATTGGTGTGTTGACTCACTCATGTTAACTTATCTCCTAACAAGTACTGCATCACATGGTCTAAGCGAATGTGCTTAAGCTGTTGATCTGGGCTTGGCATAGGTGCAAATGATAAAAACTCAAACCCATGTGCTGGCCACTCACTTTTATTAAGCATTCTGCTCGGCGGCTGAGGAGGCAGGTAAGTTAGCCACTGTTGTTCATTCAATGGCTTGCCATAGATACAGTCGAGTGTTTGCCCTTTATCAACCACTTGGCGGGGCACAGTGGCAGCAATTGATGACATCGCCAATGTTTCTATTTTAACCCCATCAAATTTTAAGTGATTACTTTGCTCTTTAACTAACGAATCGAGTAACAATGCAAGATCTTTGTGATGCTTCGCACTGATGTGATCGGACTTATTAGCAGCAAATAATATTTTATCTATATTAGGTTTAAACAAGCGTTTAAAAAAACCGGAATCACCATAGCTAAAGTGTGACAATAACTGATTGATCACTCGACTTTGCTCAGCCAACGTTTCATAACCTTCATTTAATGCACTCAGTACATCTACCAAGACGATTTGACGGTCAAAATGGCGAAAATGCTCATTATAAAAAGGTTTAACGACTTCTTTTACGTAAGCATCAAAACGTTTAATTAAATGCGCTAAGTTAGAACCCGCTACTACATCGTCACTTATTTTTTTAGGACTAATTGGAAAAAATAGTAATAATGGTGCACCTTGCAAGTCACCCGGCATTAACATACGCCCTGGCTGTAACATGGCAAGCTTAGTGTCTTTTTTTAGCCCTACCAACATGGTTTGATAACATCGTGCAATATCAGCCAGTGCGTTTTCATCTACCGGTGCATCTAAATCAATCAGCTCTATGGATTGTAAAAATTCAGCTGAGCTTTGATCACGTGGCGTTTGGCTTAGCAATGGATATTGTTGCTCGCACCACTGTTCAAAGCTTTGCCCGAGCATAGGTAGGTCAAGCAACCACTCACCAGGATAGTCAATAATATCTAAATACAGCGTCGATTGTGGTGAGAAATGACCGCGCAGACCCGCGTTGCTTTGATATTTAATCGCCAAACGTAAAGTATTTATTCGCTCGGTAGAAGCGGGCCATGCAGGGTCGCCTTCACTTGGTAGTAAAGCACTTATTGCACGGTTGTAATCAAAAGTGGGAACATTTAATGCCTCTTGCGGCACAATTTTAGTAGCAATATGGCGATGTTCACGCATTACATCAAAAAAAGGTAAGTTGTTGTCATTCGCCTGAGAGGTTAAATGTTTAACTAGCGCGCTAATGAACGCCGTTTTACCACTGCCGCTCAGCCCTGTTACGGCAAGTTTAACGTGTTGATCTAAACTACGGTGCAGGGCTTTTTGTGCTTTGCCTTTAACGCTTTTAAAGGTCTTTTTTGCAAATGATTGGCTCATAAAGTGTTTTGCACCTTAGTTGCCGTCATTGATCACGCTGCAAACAAGGTGCTTATTAATCCTTTAAAGTTTATTAATTTCACGGCTGACCGTAAACTCGCTTGAAGTAACGTAGCGTTCCATGTTTTGAAGGCGGCTATCTACACGGGTCAATCGCTCTTTTAAGTCTTGAAGCGCACGACGCGGTGGCTCGCCTTTTTGCCATACTTTAAATTTTACTTCTAGCGGATCACCGCCATACGTTGATTGTGTTTTACTTACGGCACTGGGTTGTTTTTTATCTAAAATAAACCACGCTGCAATATACGCCACCACAAATAATGGGCCACCAGTTAGTAGCACAGCACTAACAAAAATAATGCGAACTAACCATAACTCCATATTAAAGTAGTCACTTAATCCCGCACATACACCGGCAATTTTACCGCGTTGTGGGTCTCTTAATAATTCGCGTTTGGTGTTCATACTTTTTGTCTCCACTGTGGTGACTCTTGATCAAGTAACGCTTCTAATGTCTCGATTCTATCAGTCATTTTTTCAGCTTTTTGAGCAAGTTCTAATAACTGGTGATGCTCATGCTCGCTTAACCCTTGGCTTACCTGCTTTTTGCTTCGATAGTGTAAAATTAACCACAATGGCGCAACAAAAATCATAAACATAACAAATGGTACAATTATTACGTCTGAATCAAACATAATCCTCTCCTGACAATCCGTATTCAATGTTGATGTCAGGGGCACAAGGCCCCTGTTTTATATTTATTTATTCGAGAGTTTCTTTTTAAGTTCAGCTAACTCGTCGTCAATTTTTTCATTCTTTTGTAAATCAGCAATTTCATCTGCTAACGTTTGTTTACCCAAATCGTAAGACTCTATTTGAGATTCTAGCCCATCAATTTTGGTTTCGTAACGTTCAAAACGATTAAGTGCATCATCCACTTTAGAACTATCAAGTGCTTTTTTAACCTCAAGGCGCGACTCAGCCGAGCGTTGACGTAAAATAATAGCTTTTTGACGTGCTTTAGCATCCGCTAGTTTCTCTTGTAGCGTAGTCACTTCTTGCTGTAGTTTCTCGATATGAGATTCTACATGATCAAGTTCACTTTCTACTGCGGCGACTGCATCTGCTGATTTTTGCTTTTCAAGTAAAGCCGAGCGAGCTAAATCATCACGATCTTTGCTCAGTGCTAATTCGGCTTTGTCTTGCCAATCGCTTACTTGAGCTTTTAGTGTATCTACGCGACGTACTAATTCTTTTTTCTCAGCAAGGGTTTTTGCTGACGTAGAGCGTACCTCTACAAGTGTATCTTCCATCTCTTGGATAATAAGACGAACCATTTTTTCAGGATCTTCTGCTTTATCTAAAATGGCATTGATATTAGAATTAACAATGTCTGCAAAACGTGAAAAAATTCCCATAACATATACCTCTATTATTTAATCTAAATGTGTCTGCTTTTATTAGTATCAATATGCTTGCCAACTTTTATATTTTTAAAATACCATTTATTTTCAATATGTTAAATGTAAATTACAAATTACTTTTGTTATCCTTCATAATGAAATACACTAACTGTTAGTAAAAATGACTAAGAGTTAGGAAATATGAGTCAATATCGCCAACAGGACAATTTACTTGGCCAATCAGACAGCTTTTTATCGGTGCTTGATCAGGTTTCGCAACTGGCTAACCTAGATAAACCCGTACTCATTATTGGTGAACGTGGTACCGGTAAAGAGCTAATTGCAGCACGTTTACACTTTTTATCCAAGCGCTGGGATCAAAATTACGTCAAGCTTAACTGTGCGGCTTTAAACGAAAACCTACTCGAGAGTGAATTATTTGGTCATGAAAGTGGTGCTTTCACAGGCGCAAGTAAACGCCATGAAGGCCGCTTCGAACGTGCTAATAGCGGCACCTTATTCTTAGATGAGTTAGCAAATACCTCTGCCATGGTTCAAGAAAAGCTACTAAGAGTGATTGAGTATGGTGAATTTGAGCGTGTTGGCGGCAAGCAAACCGTTAAAGTAGATACTCGCTTAGTCTGTGCAACCAATGAAGACTTGCCACATTTAGCCGAGCAAGGTGAATTTAGAAGTGATTTACTCGATAGGCTCGCGTTTGATGTGATCACCTTACCGCCACTGCGTGAACGTCAAGATGACATTATGTTACTGGCAGAACAATTTGCGATGAATATGGCACGAGACCTTGAGTGGGAGCTATTTAGTGGCTTTACCCGCAGTGCACAAGAAAGTTTGCTCAGTTATGAGTGGCCAGGTAATGTCCGTGAACTTAAAAATGTGGTGGAGCGAAGTCTGTATCGCCACGGCAATGAACATATTCCTGTACATAAAATTATTTTAGACCCATTCGAAAGTCGCTTTAGACCTAAAGCCCGCATAAAACATGCACAAGCACCTGCTATAATACAATCTGAACCGACTACTCATGCCCAACCTGCAGAAGCGCCTGTAGCATTGAGTTCAAGTACCAAAGAACCTGAGTTTCCATGCGACTTAAAAACGCTCTCTAATGAATTTGAAATTACATTGATAAAAAAAGCATTAGAACATAGCCAATTTAATCAAAAGAAGACTGCAGAAGTACTTGGTTTAACGTATCATCAACTACGTGGTTATTTGAAAAAATACAATTTGCTAGAATAGTAGAGGTTGTGCGGGTGCATAAATTATTACTTGCTTTAATATCATTGAGCTTAGTAGGTTGCATTGATAGTAAAGAAGAAATCTTAGAAGAAAAAAACCAAGGCCTCGTTTATTGCGCCGAGGCTAATCCTGTGTCGTTTAACCCACAAGTCACAACCACAGGGTCGACTATCGATATTATTGCTAACCAGTTATACGACCGGTTAATTAGTATTGACCCCGTGACCGCCGAATTTAAGAGTGAACTTGCCACTGATTGGAAAATCAGTAAAGACGGTAAATCGGTTACCTTCACTTTGCGCAAAGGAGTTAAGTTTCATACCACCTCTTATTTTACTCCTAGTCGTGAATTTAACGCTGATGATGTAATATTTACTTTTAGTCGATTATTCGACGTTTATAATCCTTATCACTTTATTGGCGATGCTAATTACCCTTATTTTCAAAGTGTGGGGATTGATCAGCTAATTCGTAAAATTGTTAGAGTCTCTGATCATCAAGTCCGATTTGAGCTATTTAATCCCGAGAGCAGCTTTTTAGCTAATATGGCGACCGATTTTGCTGTCGTGCTCTCTAAAGAATATGCCATGGCGCTCAAAGCTAATAATCAAGAAAACCTATTTGATCAATACCCGATTGGTACGGGTCCTTATATTTACAAAGAGTATCGACGCGACCATTTAGTACGCTTTTATAAAAACGCTGATTATTGGAAACATGATGTTGCCCTTGAGCAGTTGGTGTACGACATTACTCCAAATGGTACCACCCGTATCGCAAAAATATTGACCAAAGAATGTGATGTTACTGCACACCCAAGCAGTGCCCAATTAAGTATCTTAGCGCAACGTGATGATATTAATGTTGAAAGAGAAACTAACTTAAATATTGGTTACTGGGCATTTAATACCGAGCGTCCACCTTTTGATAACCTAAAAGTACGTCAAGCATTAGTTCATGCCATTGATATAGATAAAATAATGCAGGCGGTGTATTACGGTAATGGCTTGCGTGCACAGTCTATTCTTCCGCCTACGTCTTGGGCGTTTGAACTACAAAAAAACATGCCTATTTTTGACCCACAGTTGGCAAAAAGGTTATTAACTGAAGCCGGTTTTCCAAAAGGCTTTGATATGAGCATTTGGGCTATGCCGGTAAGCCGTATTTATAACCCCAACGCCCGCAAAATGGCTGAGCTAATGCAAAGTGATTTACGCAAAATTGGCGTTAACGTAAATATTGTTGAATATGAATGGAACACCTTTATTCAACGCATTGGAGAACATCGCCACGACAGTGTGTTATTAGGTTGGGCAGCTGATACGCCTGATCCCGATAACTTTTTTAGCCCATTATTAAGTTGTACTGCGACATTCAGCGGCAAAAACCCCGCAAACTGGTGTAATCCTGAATTTGATTTACTGCTAACCAAAGCGTTAGACACCACAGATTTAAATTTACGTAAACAATATTATGACGCAGCACAGAGTATGATCATCAAACAATTGCCTCTACTGCCAATTGCCCACGGCATGCGTTTTCAAGCAAGTAGTGCAGATGTTGAGGGCATTACCTTAGGGCCATTCGGTGCTATTTCGTTGGCTAACGCGAGGAAAAAATAATGATCTTAGATTATATTTTACGCCGCCTCGGACTGTTATTTTTTATGGTGTTACTACTCAGTATTTTTACCTTTTCGTTGAGTTACTTATTTCCCGGCGATCCACTCAGTAATTTAAGCGGCATACCAGATACTAACTTCACCCAAAATGCGCAGTTAGAAGAAAAGTACTTGTTTAACAGTAACTACTTTATGCAGTACATCGCCTTTGTGGGACGAATTTTACAAGGGGACTGGGGAATGTCATTCGCCTCGGGGGGCAGTGTTTTCGCCCATGTGATTGATTTAATCCCTGCAACGTTAGAGCTAAGTATTTACGCGTTAGTTATCTCGGTGGTAGTGGGTGTGCCTGTCGGTATTTTAGCATCGGCATATAATAAACAATGGCCTGATAAATTTATTAGCTCTACAGCGATGATTGGCTATTCTATGCCAATTTTTTGGCTGGCATTATTATTAATTATGGTTTTTTCGCTCCAACTTGGCTGGTTTCCCATGTCGGGGCGAGTGAGCTTGTTGTATGAGATACCTGCGAGCACAGGGTTTATTTTACTTGATATTTTACTCGCTGATTTTCCTTACAATGGTTTGGCCATGTTAGATGCACTGCATCACCTTACCTTACCCACTATTGTGCTTGCTATGTATCCAACCACGGTATTAGTGCGCTTTACTCGCGAATCGATGTTAAAAGTAATGGATCAAAATTTCATTAAAACGGCTCGTGCCAAAGGGCTTACTCGTGGACAGCTTATTATTCATCACGCCCTAAGAAATGCCTTACTACCGGTTATAAAACAAATAGGTTTGCAGTTTAGTACCTTGATCACCCTAGCGATGATCACTGAAGTTATTTTTTCGTGGCCTGGGATCGGTCGCTGGTTAATAGACAGTATTTATCAACGTGATTATCCCGCCATACAAGGTGGGTTAATGGCCGTCTCTTTATTTATTATTATTGCCACAATTATGGCCGAACTGACCTACACCCTACTCGATCCTCTGTCTCGGAACCAAGCGCATGGCAAAGTTTAACTTATTTTCAGAAGATTCAAATAAATCGCCATTAGCGAGACTCTGGCGAAAGTTTAAAAATAACCACCCTGCACTGGTTGGTTTATGGGTGTTTATTGCCTTTAGCCTGTTAGCGGCTACCGCGCCTTTTCTTGCGCCTTATGGGGTAAATCAACAGCACAGTGATGCACTATTACTGCCTCCCTCGTGGAATGAAATGGGCGATGTGCGGTTTATACTTGGCACCGATGATTTAGGCCGAGATGTGCTGTCTCGTTTAATGAATGGTGCCACATATACGTTCGGGTTATCGGTTGTGGCTGCACTGATCACCACTGTTATTGGTGTGTTGGTAGGTACCTTTGCAGGGATCAGTAAAGGCATACGTTCTAGTTTTTTGAACCACTTACTGGATGTAACGCTGTCAATTCCCTCATTGTTACTGGCCATCATTATTATTGCCATACTCGGCCCTGGATTAATGAATACCGTATGGGCAATTATTTTAGCCTTATTACCCCAGTTTATTCATTCAATTAGAAACCTGATAGTTGACGAACTTGGCAAAGATTATGTTACAGCCTACCGCTTAGATGGCGCCTCTAAATGGCATATTTTATCACGCGGGATTTTTCCTAATGTGTATGAGTATATTGTGGTTATTTTTACGATGGCGCTTTCTACTGCTATTTTAGATATTGCGGCGTTAGGGTTTTTAAAACTGGGTGCACAGCCGCCGACTACTGAATGGGGCGCAATTTTAGCAGAGAACTTAGGACTTATATATTTAGCACCCTGGACGGTAGCATTGCCGGGCGTGCTGTTATTTTTAGCGGTTCTTTCAACAAACTTAGTGGGCGATGGACTTCGCAAAGTTTTACAAGCGCGTAAGGCCGATTAGATGCAGTTACTAGATATTCGAAATTTAACCATTGAACTTCAAACTTCCGAAACCGCCATTCGTGCTGTTGATCGCGTAAGCTTTAGTTTAAAAGAAGGTGAAGTACATGCTTTAGTGGGCGAATCAGGCTCTGGCAAAAGCTTAATTGCAAAAGCCATTGTCGGCGTGCTTAATGAACGCTGGGTGATAACCGCAGACAGAATGCATTGGCGTGGTGTTGATTTAATGCGCTTAACACCAGAGCAACGCCGTAAAACGGTTAGCCAAGACATTGCGATGATTTACCAAGACCCCAGTCGATGTCTAGATCCTACTGCTAAAATATTTAACCAAATTGCTGAAACACTGCCTGAAGTGGCTGCTAAAGGGTTTTTCTTAAAACGCAACCGTGAGCGTAAAGACCGTGTTAAAGCCTTAATACATAAAGTAGGTATTAAAAATCATGAAGCGGTGCTTGATAGTTACCCGCATGAGCTCTCTGAGGGCGTATGCCAAAAGGTCATGATAGCCATGGCGATTGCCCGCACACCTAAGTTATTAATTGCAGATGAGCCTACAACCGCACTAGAAAGCACCACCCGTGCACAGGTGTTTAGGTTATTAAAAAGTTTAAATCAGCTAAAGAACATGTCTATTTTGATGATCTCTCATGAACTAGAAGAAATTGTTAATTGGTCGCATGGTATTCATGTGCTGTACTGCGGTCAAATGGTTGAAGCAGGTCCAACACACCGTATTTTTAGCCAACCTCGTCATCCGTATACGCAGGCTTTACTAAAAAGCCTGCCCGATTATGAGCATGGTTTAGCCCATAAAGAACCCTTTTATGCACTTAAAGGCACCATACCAACATTACAGCATTTACCGATTGGTTGTCGACTCGGTCCACGTTGCCCACAAGCACAAAAAGAATGTGTGGTTGCGCCTAAACTTTCAAAGCATCATGGTCATAGCTACGCCTGTCACTTTCCGCTGATCAAGGAAATAAAATAATGCAGCCACTGTTAAAAGTTCAAGCCTTATCAAAAACCTTTAACATGCGAGCGGGTCTGTTTAGCCGTAAAAAGTTTGATGTTTTAAAAAATATCTCATTTTGTATTGGTAAAGGTGAAACAATTGCCATTATTGGTGAAACAGGCTCAGGAAAAAGTACCCTGGCTAAATTATTAGTGGGTGCATACAGTGCCGATAGCGGGCAGATATTATTGGAGAATAACACTATAGAAAACAATGGTAATCGTGATGCCCAGTGTCGTTATATCCGAATGATTTTTCAAGACTCCGCCACCTCATTGAACCCAGCAGTGACCATTGCTGAAATGCTCGATGATTGCCTAAAATTCAATACTGATTTTGATAAAACTCAACGTAGTGAAAAAATTGGCAGTACGCTGCTTAAAGTGGGTCTACTGGTCGATCATCAGCAATACTATCCGCATATGTTTAGTGTGGGGCAATTACAGCGTGTAGCGCTCGCTCGCGCGCTTATATTAGATCCTAAGGTTGTTGTACTCGATGAGGCACTTTCATCGCTTGACCCTTCTGTAAGAGCGCAAATAGTAAACCTATTACTTAAACTACAGCTTGAAACTGGATTAACCTATATTTTGATCACCCATCATTTAAGTTTAGTGCGCCATATTAGCGACCAGTTAGTGGTACTCAATAAAGGTGAAATAGTTGAATACGGCGCTACAGAAACTATTTTTCAAAACCCGCAGTCAAAGGTTACCCAGCGCTTATTGAGTTGTTAATGTCTAAACAAACAAAAAAGGCGCCAATTGGCGCCTTTTTTAATTTAGCTATTACTTATTCAGCTGCTTGAGCTGCTTTTGGTACATTAAGCTCTGCTTGTTGCTTAAGCGATTCAATGAATACCGTATAGTTTTTCTGCGCTTGCGCCATAGTAATGTTTTGCTTCATTTGTGGCTCAATGTTGTCACTCACTGGTGCATCATTTACCGCTTTAAGCGCAACAATCGCTGCATCGCCATTATTTAAGCTAACCATATCATATACAGCCGCATCACTAGGATGTGCCATTTTGAATACTTGGGTAACAATAGCAGGTGAAACAGCAAAGCTTTCACGAGTTAGTTGCGACTCTTGACGAACGTTTAGTGATTGCTCAGCAGCCACATCGTTTAAGCTCTTGCCTTCTTTTACTTGTGCAAATAACGTGCGTGCTTTTTCTTTTGCAAGGTCTGATGCCTTTTCATTCATTAAGCGTGTTTTAATTTGCTCACTTACCTCGCTTAATGCTTTCGTTGCCGCAGGTTGGTGCTCATTTACACGCACCACAATCACGTGCTCATTACCAAGCTCAATTACTTCTGAATTGACTTTATCTTCTAGTAGTTCAACTGATGATAAGGCAGTCACAACCGCTGGGTTATTAAGCGGCTCAGGAAGCGCGCTAAGCGCTAGTAAAGAAGTAGATTGTACTTCTACACCCGCCACTTCAGCAGCATCGTCTAAGCGATCAGAAATCTCAAAGGCTAATGCCCCCATTTCTGTTTGCTTCTCGTAAAACGCATCTACTTTTTCAGCTTGCTCAAGTTCAGCACGTAGGTCAGCTTTAACCTCATCGAACGGTTTAACTTGTTGAGTTTGTAGATCAGTCAGTTTGATGATGTGATAACCAAACTCAGAAGCAACAACGTCAGAGTAATCACCTTTGTTTTGCAATGCGAACGCTGCATCTTCAAATGCTGGTTCCATAACATCACGTTCAATCCACTCTAAATCGCCACCCATTTCTGCACTAACAATGTCATCTGACGATGTCTCTGCTAGCTCAGCAAAATCAGCACCAGCGTTAAGCTGGGCAAGTAACGACTCAGCTTTCGCTTTAGCCGCATCATCATCTTCGCTATTGTCGATTAGAATATGCGACACACGACGCTTTTCTGGTTCAACATATTGCGCTTTACTCTGCTCATAATATGCTTTTACATCGTCTTCGCTTACCGATGCAACATCAATATCATCTGCATTTAGTTCGATGTAATTAACTGAAATTAATTCAGGTGATAAAAATTGACCTGCGTTTAATTCATAGTAATCCGCAACTTCTTGCTCTGTAACTTCAACATCAGCTTGCATTGCTTGTTTATCAATTACTAAATAATCAATGCTTCGTGTTTGCTGTTGCAACGCAATGGCTGATTTAAGCTCATTTGGCAGCGCAAAGTCTGTACCCGCAACGGCAGATACTAACTGGCTACGCGTCATATCATCACGCAGGTATTCACGAAATGCGTCAGGTTGAAAATTCATTTGACGAATAACTTGTAAATAACGGTCGTTATTAAACTTGTCGCCAATTTTAAAATAAGGTAGCTCTAAAATTGTTTTACGAACGCTTTCATCACTTACGCGCAAACCAAGCTCGGCGGCTAACTGACTTTGTAATTCTTGTTGTACTAAACGGTCAATCACACCTTGACGGATTTGAGCCATGTAAGTTGGATCAGCTGCTATTTGGGTAAAGTACTCACCAAATTGTTGTTCTAAGCGGCTACGTTCATTTTGAAACGCACGGCTAAATTCTGTTTGGCTAATTTTAATTCCATTTACTTCAGCAACGGGTTGTTCTGTGGTTTGACCTAAGTAACTACCGATCCCAGCTAAGGCAAAAGATAAAATCACCGCGCCTAAAATGACTTTGGCTACCGGCCCTTGCGAACCTTCTCTGATTTTCTCAAGCATTTGTTTATCTCTTTTCTGAGCAAGGTATTTTCTACCTTGTCATATGTAAAAAAAGCGTATCTTACCAGATACGCTTTTTCACTTGAAGTAACTGGCGGTGAAGTAACTTAATTTATCGATTGCAATAATTAAGCGTCTCTTTACTCGCCATAACTAAATTGTTTACACAATGATTAGTTTACTGCGTCTTTAAGCGCTTTACCGGCTTTGAAAGCTGGGATGTTAGCTGCAGCAATTTGAATCGTTTCACCAGTTTGTGGGTTACGACCTGCACGAGCAGCACGCTCACGTACAGAGAAAGTACCAAAACCAACAAGTGCAACTGAGTCGCCATCTTTTAGCGCGCCAGATACAGATTCGATGAATGAATCTAGTGCACGACCTGCAGCCGCTTTAGAAATGTCAGCATCAGCTGCGATTTGATCGATTAATTGAGATTTATTCACAATATCATCCTCTTTCATTGTTGTTATCAAGAGCGATTGTTTTTTAAACTAACATCACTGTTTTGAAATTTTTGAGCAATTTTTTTAAGCTCATATGATTATATTTTTCTTAAGCCTAGGCCCTGCAAGGGCTAGGCTTGAAAACCAGTGCTTAACTTATCATACCGTTTAGATTTGAAAAGCCCCTAAAAGCACTTTTTTTGGCTTTTTTACTGCTTTTTTGGTGTTTCGACTGAAAAACTATCAACTGGATGCACTAAAGCAAGCTTTAATACTTCGTCAATCCACGTAACTGGGTGAATCTCAAGACCCGCCAATACGTTATCAGGTATCTCTTTTAAGTCACGTTCGTTAATTTTAGGGATCACCACCGTTTTAATACCACCTCGGTGAGCCGCTAATAATTTCTCTTTTAAACCACCAATTGGCAGTACTTCACCACGTAGGGTAATCTCACCCGTCATGGCCACATCAGAGCGCACTGGATTACCCGTTAGGCTTGAAACCAAACAAGTAACCATTGCGATACCCGCACTTGGACCATCTTTAGGAGTTGCGCCCTCAGGTACATGCACGTGAATATCACGTTTTTCATAAAAGTCGCTATTAATACGTAGCTCATCAGCACGATTACGCACAACAGTCATTGCCGCTTGAATCGACTCTTGCATTACATCGCCTAACGAGCCGGTGTAAGTCAATTTGCCTTTACCTGGTACTGCAGCACATTCAATCGTTAGTAAGTCTCCGCCTACTTCTGTCCATGCTAGGCCAGTTACTTGGCCAATACGGTCGCCATCTTCTGCTTTACCGTAATCAAAACGTTGCACACCTAAGTACTCTTCAAGGTTATCTGCATCGATAGTGACCGTTTTGGTGTCTTTTTCCATTAAGATATTTTTAACCGCTTTACGGCATAATTTAGATACTTCACGCTCTAAGTTACGAACGCCCGCTTCACGCGTGTAATATCGAATAATACCGATAATGGCACTGTCAGCAATTTCAACTTCTTTCTCTTTCAAGCCATTACGCTTAACTTGCTTTGGAATTAAATGTTCTTTAGCTATATTTAATTTTTCGTCTTCGGTATAACCGGCTAAACGAATAACTTCCATACGGTCCAATAATGGCCCAGGAATATTAAAGCTATTAGAGGTAGCAACAAACATTACATCAGATAAGTCGTAATCGACTTCTAGGTAATGATCAGCAAAATGACTGTTTTGCTCAGGGTCGAGTACTTCAAGTAATGCTGATGCAGGGTCGCCACGCATATCTGCTGACATTTTATCAATTTCATCTAACAAGAATAACGGGTTTTTAACGCCCACTTTAGTCATGTTTTGAATCAATTTACCTGGCATAGAGCCAATATAAGTACGACGGTGACCACGTATCTCAGCTTCATCACGTACGCCACCCAGTGCCATACGAATGTACTTACGGCCAGTTGAACGCGCAATAGATTGCCCAAGAGAGGTTTTACCTACCCCTGGCGGCCCAACTAAACACAAAATAGGCCCTTTAAGCTTATTAGTACGCTGCTGTACCGCGAGATATTCAATAATACGCTCTTTAACTTTATCAAGTCCGTAGTGATCGCTATCTAGTATTTTTTGCGCGCCTGCTAAATCTTTTTTAACTTTAGAGCGTTTTTTCCACGGTACGTTAATTAGCGTATCTATGTATGAGCGAACAACACTCGCTTCTGCCGACATCGGCGACATCATTTTAAGTTTGTTAAACTCTGCCGTGGCTTTTTCTTTCGCTTCGTTAGGCATACCTGATTCTTCGATGCGTTTTTTTAGCGCTTCGAATTCATCTGGTACATCGTCAATTTCGCCAAGCTCTTTTTGAATCGCTTTCATTTGCTCATTGAGGTAGTACTCACGCTGCGATTTTTCCATCTGCTTTTTAACGCGGGTACGAATTTTTTTCTCAACTTGCAGTAAGTCTATTTCACCTTCCATCAACGCCATTAAGTACTCTAAGCGCTCCGTAACGCTTGATATTTCAAGTACTTTTTGTTTTTCAGGCACTTTTAATGGCATATGCGCAGCCATGGTATCAGCAAGACGCGCTGGCTCATCAATACCAGAGACCGAAGTCATCACTTCAGGTGGGATTTTTTTATTTAATTTTACGTAGCCTTCAAACTGGCTTAATGCACTGCGAATAAAAATATCTTGCTCTTGTTCATTCACTGAATCAGATTCAATAAACTGAGCATTGGCAACAAAGAAGTCTTCGTTATCAACAAACTCTTCGATATTTGCACGCTGCGTGCCTTCAACTAATACTTTTACTGTACCATCGGGTAGCTTTAATAATTGAAGTACAGTCGCAATTGTCCCTACACGATAAATATCGTCTTTCTCAGGCTCGTCTACAGTTGCATCTTTTTGTGCAACTAAGAAAATTTGTTTGTCTTTATCCATTGCCGCTTCAAGGCATTTTATTGATTTTTCACGGCCTACAAAAAGCGGGATCACCATGTGTGGATACACCACTACATCGCGCAGTGCTAGCACAGGGATTTCGACTCGATCGTTTCTCTCAAGCGTCATTGTATTTTCTCTTTGCACTTCATTTATTTAAAGATTACTCAAGTATATGGGGATAACCTAATTAAAGTTCAACAATTTTTGCCAACTCGATTAAATTAATTATAAAAAAAGGAGCCATTGGCTCCTTTTTTTTACAACTTGCTCAGAATTTAATCCGCCGCGGCTTGTTCTTGATTGCTGCTGTCATAAATCAAGATTGGGTCAGACTCACCTTTAATAACGGTTTCATCAACAACCACTTTACTTACGTTATCAATTGAAGGCAGCTCATACATAGTATCAAGCAATACACCTTCTACGATTGAACGCAGGCCACGTGCACCGGTTTTACGTTCCATTGCTTTGTGAGCAATAGCACGTAGTGCATCATCACGAAATTCAAGCTCAACGTCTTCCATCCCAAACAATACTGAAAATTGCTTAGTAATAGCGTTTTTAGGCTCGCTTAAAATTTGTACCAGTGCAGCTTCATCAAGTTCAGTCAATGTAGCAACAACAGGTAAACGGCCAATAAACTCTGGAATTAAACCATATTTCACTAAATCTTCTGGCTCAACATCTTTAAATGTTTCACTTAAAGAGCGGCTCGCTGCCGACTCTTTAACGTTAACGCCAAAACCAATGCCAGTATTTTTGTGGCTACGCTGTTCAATAACTTTATCAAGACCAGCAAATGCGCCACCACAAATAAACAGAATTTTAGAAGTGTCTACTTGCAGGAACTCTTGCTGTGGATGTTTACGTCCACCTTGTGGCGGAACAGAAGCAACGGTACCTTCAATCAATTTAAGTAAGGCTTGTTGTACACCTTCACCTGATACATCACGGGTGATTGATGGGTTATCTGATTTACGTGAAATTTTGTCAATTTCATCAATGTAAACAATACCACGTTGTGCTTTTTCTACGTCGTAGTCACATTTTTGTAAAAGCTTTTGAATGATGTTTTCAACATCTTCACCCACATAACCGGCTTCGGTCAACGTGGTGGCATCGGCCATTGTAAACGGCACATCTAGCAAACGTGCTAACGTTTCAGCTAGTAGTGTTTTACCACTCCCCGTTGGACCAATTAATAAAATATTACTTTTACCTAGTTCAACGTCTTGTTTAGTTGATTGGTTGCGTAAACGCTTATAGTGATTGTAAACCGCTACAGACAACACTTTTTTCGCATGCTCTTGGCCAATTACGTAGTCGTCTAAGTGGTTACGAATTTCTTTTGGCACAGGTAATTTGTCAGCGGCATCATGCTTAGGCGCGATGTCTTTAATTTCTTCCCTGATAATATCATTACACAGCTCTACACATTCATCACAAACGTATACTGAAGGTCCTGCAATTAATTTTCGAACTTCATGCTGGCTTTTGCCGCAAAAAGAGCAGTATAACAATTTATTACTTTTGTCGCCGTCTGTAGGAGTGTCAGACATTCAGCTACCTCATTTTATTACGTTGGCCACCAAAGTCTTGGTGGCTATTTTAATACGCTTTAACTATACCAAAATTTAGGCTTTTTCGCATAGTAACTCTCATTAGCAAGCATTACTGCTTGCAGGCATACTTACTTGCTACCGCGATTAGTAAATACTGAGTCAACAATACCGTAATCTACAGCTTGGCTTGCACTCATAAAGTTATCACGGTCTGTATCACGTGAAACAACATCAAGCGGTTGGCCAGTATGCTCAGCCATTAAGCGATTTAATTTGTCTTTAATAGACAAGATTTCTTTCGCGTGTATTTCAAAATCAGATGCTTGACCTTGGAATCCACCTAATGGTTGGTGAATCATTACACGTGAATTAGGTAAACAAAAACGTTTACCCTTAGCACCACCAGATAGTAAAAACGCACCCATGCTAGCCGCTTGGCCCACACAAATAGTACTTACATCAGGTTTAATGAAATTCATTGTATCGTAAATAGCCATTCCCGCAGTGACCGAGCCACCCGGTGAATTGATATATAAGAAAATATCTTTATCTGGGTTCTCTGATTCTAAGAAAAGCATTTGCGCTAAAATCAGATTTGCCATGTTGTCTTCAACTTGGCCCGTTAAAAAGATAATACGCTCTTTTAATAGTCTCGAATAAATATCAAACGAGCGCTCGCCTTTAGCTGTTTGCTCAACAACCATTGGTACTAATGCGTTTAGGGGATCTGTCATACCAGTGTTCATACTTATTTAATTCCTTATGCGCTTATACTTATTCTAAGAAAAGCATAATGATCATTTTTAGCTAATTAAGAACCACAAACTAAAATGGCCCGGGCACACTGCATAAACAGAGTAACACGAGCCATTTAATCGTTAGCGAGCGCTTAAGTCAATGACTTATTATGCACCTTGCTGTGGATTCATGATGTCATCAAATGCTTTTTCAACATCAGTCACAGTTGCTTTAGCTAAAATAGCTTCAACAGCTTGCTCTTCCATTGCTACATTACGCATTTGTTGCATTAGTTGATCATTTGCTTTGTAGTATTCTACCACTTCAGTTGGATCTTCGTATGCAGATGCTACAGTAGCGATAAGTGCTTCAACTTTAGCGTCATCAACTTTGATGTCGTTTGCTTTGATCACTTCGCCTAATAATAGGCCAGTTTTAACTCGTGTAACTGCTTGCTCATGGAACAATTCAGCTGGAAGCTCAGGCATATTTTGACCGTTACCACCAAAACGTTGAGCAGCTTGCTCACGTAAAGCGTCAACTTCTTGGTCGATTAATGCTTTAGGCACTTCAACTTCGTTTTGCTCTAAAAGACCTTTGATTGCTTGATCTTTTACGTTAGCTTTAACCGCTTGGTCTAGCTCACGTGTCATGTTCTTTTTAACTTCTTCTTTAAGCGCGTCTACGCCGCCTTCGGCAACACCGAATTTAGTTGCAAACTCATCGCTTAATTCAGGTAATTCTTGCGCTTCAACTTTTTTCACTGTGATAGTGAATTGAGCCGCTTTACCTTTTAAGTTTTCAGCGTGGTAATCTTCAGGGAAGTTTACGTCAGCAACAACTTCTTCGCCTGCTTTTTTGCCTACGATGTTGTCTTCAAAACCTGGGATCATACGACCTTGGCCAAGTTCTAATGGGAAATCTTCAGCTTTACCGCCTTCGAATTCTTCACCATCGATAGTACCAACGAAATCAACCGTTACACGGTCATTTGCGCCAGCAGCTCCATCAACGTCAGCCCAAGAAGCGTGTTGCTTACGAAGTGTCTCTAGCATGTTTGCTAAATCTTCGTCAGTTACTTCTACCGCTGGTTTTTCAACAGCAATTTTCTCTAAACCTTGAACTTCAACTTCAGGGTAAACTTCAAATGTTGCTGAGAATTCTAAATCTTTACCTGCTTCAAGTGCTTTTGGTGCAAATGTAGGTGCGCCAGCAGGGTTAATTTTTTCAGCAACAATTGCTTCAATGTAATTACGTTGCATTACTTCGCCAGCAACTTCTTGACGAACAGCTGGTCCGAAACGCTTGTTGATTACTGATACTGGTACTTTACCAGCACGGAAACCGTCGATACGCTGCGTTTTTGACAGTTGTTGTAAGCGTTTTTTTACTTCGGTCTCAACGTTCTCTGCAGGAACGGTGATGGTCAGACGGCGCTCAAGGCCTTGAGTCGTCTCAACAGAAACTTGCATGATTTACCTCAATATTCAATTTTGGCGACTTTTCGCCTTCATTACAAACAAAGTAATCTATAGGCGTCTTGATAAAATTCAAGCCTTAGAGCTTAAAAAAATCCGTCGCTACCAGGAGATACCATTGCTGCTCTGCCCTAGGGCACTATATTTTTAAACAAATAGACGCGGCATTATAACCTAATATTCATGATAGTCGAGTGTGGGGGGCAATTATTTGGGGTAGATCAGGGTAGATAACGACTAAGCGAATAAAAAACAGGCTAATTCAACTGTATAGAATGAATTGGAGCAAAAATAGAGTTATTTTAGATGAAATATAGAGATTTAGAATATAGAACTTAAGGGGAAATGGTCGGCGATGCAGGATTTGAACCTGCGACCCCTTGGACCCAAACCAAGTGCGCTACCAAACTGCGCTAATCGCCGATATAAATATTTTCTCGAATACTTAAACTTAGGATTTAAGACCACTTATAAGAAAGTGGTCGGCGATGCAGGATTTGAACCTGCGACCCCTTGGACCCAAACCAAGTGCGCTACCAAACTGCGCTAATCGCCGATATTCTTTTTTGTAAATTGGGGTGACTGATGGGGCTCGAACCCACGACAACCGGAATCACAATCCGGGGCTCTACCAACTGAGCTACAATCACCACGGCATTACAGTGTTTTCAAAATGGCGCACCCAGAAGGATTCGAACCTTCGACCGACGCCTTAGAAGGGCGTTGCTCTATCCAGCTGAGCTATGGGCGCATCGAAAACTTCATAGTTCACTAGTAAGTTAAATTGTTATGACTAAACATAAAAATGGTCGGCGATGCAGGATTTGAACCTGCGACCCCTTGGACCCAAACCAAGTGCGCTACCAAACTGCGCTAATCGCCGATACTTACTATTGTCTGCGAGTGACCTCGTTGACAACGGGGTGCATAATAGTGATTTGACCGTGTTAGGTCAAACGTTTTTTTAAGAAAACAAATCAATTGCTCATTTTTAGTTCATAATGGTCAAATATTACGATACAGGGATAAAATTTAAACTCTTTTTTAAATTCGGGGGCTTATAATTTAAAAGCAACTTGGCGCTCAACCGCTTTTCTGCGAAAATAGCCGCCATATTAAAAAATGAGTAAGGTAAAGGTCTTTTTCTTTATCGGCATTTTAACCCCTATATATGCATTCGTTTTTTAAATGTATCGGTATCAAGTTAATTAACCTAATTAAAGGTCACCCATGACGGCAAACATCATTGATGGTAAAGCAGTAGCAAAACAAGTACGTAGCGCAGTGGCTGAACGAGTTTCAGAACGTGTTACACAAAACCTTAGAGCCCCAGGATTAGCTGTGGTGCTTGTTGGACAAGACCCAGCAAGCCAAGTTTACGTTGGTTCAAAACGTAAAGCCTGTGAAGAAGTTGGTTTTATTTCTAAATCATTTGATTTGCCCGCAGACACAACAGAGCAAGCGCTATTAGCATTAATTGATGAATTGAATGTTGATGGCGAAGTTGACGGTATTTTAGTGCAACTTCCTTTACCTGCAGGCTTAGACGCAGAAAAAATTCTTGAGCGTATTACCCCGCATAAAGATGTTGATGGCTTTCACCCTTATAACATTGGTCGTTTAGCGCAGCGTATGCCTGCCCTTCGCCCATGTACGCCAAAGGGTATTATCACCTTATTAGATTCAACCGGCGTGCGTTACAAAGGCATGCACGCAGTGGTAGTGGGTGCCTCTAATATTGTGGGTCGCCCTATGTCACTTGAACTGTTGTTAGCTGGCTGTACGACTACTGTTTGTCATAAGTTCACACAAGATTTAGAAACCCATGTTCGCCGTGCTGACTTATTGGTTGTTGCTGTAGGCAAACCAGAGTTTATTCCGGGTGACTGGATAAAAGAAGGCGCGATTGTTATTGATGTGGGTATTAACCGTTTAGACAACGGTAAGTTAGTGGGTGACGTTGAATACGCTACTGCAGAACAAAAAGCTGACTTTATTACCCCTGTACCTGGCGGCGTAGGCCCGATGACAGTTGCTAGCTTAATTGAAAATACGTTAGAAGCGTGTGAGAAATATCACAGCTAATAAATAAAAATAAAGTAATCCAAAGCCCGCTTAATTGCGGGCTTTTTGTATCATCATTCTTCGTTTTATTAAGTCCAAGCCTTGTGGCAAAACCGAAAACACAATCATTAATAACATAATCGCGTACTGCCAATTTGCATACTGCTCGTTAATTAATATTCCTGCACATAAAATACCGGCAATTGGGTTGGCTATAGTGCCAAAAGTAAATTCAACAACTGACATTCGTCCTAATAACCAAACATATAGGATGTAAGCCAAAGCAGTATTAGGTACCACCAGCCAAAATAACGCCAGCCATTGCGTGATATTTATTGATGCAGTTAAAAATTGATACTGCTGTGGTGCAAAATAGAAAGCTTGAACCATAGCGGCAATTGCTAGCAAACTGCCACCAATGATTAGCTGCCACGTGAGTACCGTCCACCAGTGAACTTTAGCCGTTACTTTTTGTACCAGCGTACTGCCTATCACAATAGTTAATAACGCCCCTATCAGCGCCAAAATCCCCAAAACATTAAGTGCTACATGTTGTGGATCAAATAAGCGCCATGCTAAAACCACTAAAGCAAGCGCACAAATACCTTGCACTAGCGCTGGCTGTTGTCGCTTTACAAGCCATGCATATAATAATGCAACCACAGGGACAGATACCATACCCACGCCAGCAATAGCTGCTGGTAGGTTAATTGCCATTACAAAAATAAAACTAAAAAATAGCGCAATATTAATCGTGCCGATTAAAAAGATGCCAGGCCATTGCTTTTCTGTTGGCCAAGAGGGTTTAAATAACAACAATAATAAACCAGCAGGAAGTGCACGTATGGCCCCTAATAAGATTGGCGGCCACTCTGGGGTTGCGTATTTAGTTACCGCATAAGTCGTTCCCCATAAAAAAGCAGGGATCATGGCAAGTAAAATATTCATTAATTTTCCATTTTTAAATTGATGAATGCGAGTTTAAAACCTCAACCATAATTGAGGTCAACAATATCAATTTTATTAAAAGCATAATCAATTTAATGCAATTGATATAACAAAAAAGGGTTACCCAATGGCAACCCTTTTTTTGTGATCAGCGCGTTATGGCTAAATACGCAAAGGTTAAAAGTCCCTATGCTTTACGCCACGTTGTTTTTCCCGCTGAATCTTCAAGTATTACACCCAGTGCATTTAAAGCATCGCGAGCTTCATCAGCTGCAGCCCAATTTTTACTGGCACGTGCGTCATTACGTTTTACAATCAATGCCTCAATTTCAGCCACTTCATCATCGTTTTGACCGCCTTGTAAAAATGCTTCAGGTGCTTGTTGAGCAATACCAAGTATTTCACCTAAGCTGCGTAGAATAAAGGCTAAATGTCCTGCTTTTTCGCTATCACTTTCTTTTACTCGGTTTAGCTCTTTAGCAACTTCAAATACAACCGGTAATGCTTCTGGCGAATTAAAGTCATCATTCATAGCTTTTCTAAACTTAGCTACATACTCATTACCCTCAAGCTCACATTCAACTGGCTCAACACCACGTAATGCCGTGTAAATACGCTCAAGTGATGAACGTGCTTGGTCTAAGTTTTCTTGCGAGTAATTAAGTTGACTGCGGTAATGGCCAGAAATTAAAAAGTAACGAACCGACTCAGCATCGTATTGCTTTAATACTTCACGAACGGTAAAAAAGTTATCTAATGATTTAGACATCTTTTCTTTGTTCACTTGAACCATACCGGTATGGATCCAAGTATTAACGTATTGGCCGTTGTTAGCACAGCATGATTGCGCGATTTCGTTTTCGTGGTGCGGAAACTGTAGGTCTGAACCACCACCATGAATATCAAAGTGCTCACCTAGGTGCTTTGAACTCATCGCTGAACATTCTATGTGCCAACCAGGGCGACCCTCACCCCAAGGTGATGACCACGATGGCTCCCCTGCTTTAGCTTTTTTCCATAAAACAAAATCAAGAGGATCGTCTTTATCTTGTGCTACTTCCACACGTGAGCCCGATTGCAGCATGGTTAAATCTTGCTGTGAAAGTGCTCCGTATTGCTCAAAGGTTGATACATCAAATAAAACGTCGCCATCGGTTGCAACATAAGCATGGCCTTTGGCAATCAAACGCTCAACCATGGCAATAATTTCATCCATGTGACCTGTAACCGTTGGCTCTACATCAGGACGTAGCATATTTAAGCTGTCAAAGTCTTCATGCATGGCTTTAGTCATACGCACGGTTAAGTCGTTAATGGCTTCACCGTTCTCATTTGCGCGCTTGATAATTTTATCGTCTACATCGGTAATATTACGCACGTACTTTAAATCGTAACCTAAGTGACGAAGGTAGCGAACAATCACATCAAAACCCACAAATGTGCGTGCATGGCCAATGTGGCAGTAATCATAAATGGTGATACCACACACATACATGTCGATTTTTCCATCAACCATAGGTTTAAATTGTTCTTTTTGGCGTGTCAGTGTGTTGTATATTTGTACCATTTAGTTGCTTTCCTTCACGATTAACAGAAAAGCTATGTTACCACTTGCTAAGCATGGGCTCTAGCGGTTTATCAAAGCACTTTGTTAATCTGGGTCAACTACGATAAAATAGCGCCAATATTCAAACCAGCTATAGGAAATCTCATGGTTGTTCTACACACAAACTTTGGTGATATCACCATTAAAATGCACGAAAGCGAAGCTCCAAATACAGTAAAAAACTTTTTAGAGTATGCAAACTCAGGTTTTTATAACGGCACTATTTTTCATCGTGTAATTGATGGTTTTATGGTTCAAGGCGGTGGTTTTGCATCGGGTATGGAACAAAAAGAAGTAAACGACCCAATTGAAAATGAAGCTAACAACGGCCTATCTAACAAAGTAGGTACTTTAGCAATGGCGCGTACGCCTGATCCACACTCAGCTACAGCGCAATTTTTCATTAACGTGAATAACAACGACTTTTTAAACCACAGCAGCGAAACGTCGCAAGGCTGGGGTTACTGTGTGTTTGCTGAAGTAGTAGAGGGCATGGACGTAGTAAATAAAATCAAAGGTGTTGCTACAGGTAGCAATGGCTTTCACCAAGATGTACCACTTGAAGATGTGGTAATTGAAAGTGTAACTGTAAGCTAAAACCCCCTTTATTCTTCAAAGAATACATAAAGCGGGTATTCACCCGCTTTTATTTAACTGGAATCACCATGACTCGCCAAACCTACTTTATTGCAGATTTACATTTGAGTGAAAATCGCCCTGATATTACAGCGGCATTTTTTAAATTTTTACACTCCCATATTGTTCCTCAAAAAGTAGACGCCCTATATATTTTAGGTGATTTTTTTGAAGTCTGGGTTGGTGACGATTATGTAAGCGAACTATCAGCAGCAGTGGCCAAACAATTAAAAGCAGTTAATAACTCGGGCATACCTATTTATTTTGTACACGGTAATCGCGATTTTATCATGCGCACAAAATATGCAAACATGGCAGGAATGACTCTACTCGATGAGCAAACAGTGATCGACCTTTACGGCACACCCACGGTAATTTTACATGGTGATGAAATGTGTACTCAAGATATTGAATATCAAAAGTTTCGTCAAAAAAGTCGTGGTTGGTGGTGGCCCAAATTAATGCTTGCTATGCCATTATGGTATCGAAAAAAAATAGCCCGCGATGCGCGTGAAAAAAGTAAACTTAGCCAAGCAGACAAACCTATAGAAATACTGGATGTAGTGCAAAGCGCGGTACTCGAAACCTTTGCTAAGCATAACGTGGCTAATATGATCCACGGCCATACTCACCGCCCTAATGTACATACCTATGAAGTTAATAACCAAACCCTTACTCGTACAGTATTGGGCGATTGGTATACTCAAGGTTCGTATTTAGTGATTACTCCCGAGTCACAACAATTAATTTCAACGCCTTTATAACGTCCCTAGTAATTAATCGTAATCAGACTTTGCGGTTAACTCAGGCAAGGTAATAATAAATTGTGTTTTAAAATAGGCATCGCTTTGTGGTTCTGAATGAAGTTTGATGTCTCCTTTCAAAACTTGTGTTACCCATTGGTGCACCATATATAAACCTAAGCCCGTATTACCTTTACCTCGTGCGGTTGTATAAAAAGGCTCAAATATATCTGCTTTAGTCTCATTATTTACTCCTTTACCATTATCTGACACGCTAAGCCTTACGCTATTATTTGTCGCTTGCTCTACTTTTATTTCTATCACTCCCTCCTGCTTTTCATCAAAAGCGTGATTTAGCGCATTAATTACAAGGTTTTCGACCACCTGAGAAATAATCCCCGGCAAACTAATCACCTGTTTTTTGAGCAAGAAAATAGTTTTCACTTTTATCGGTGAATTTTTTAATCTGGAATTTAATGACAATAATAACTCTTGAATGATTTTTTCAATATCACATGCAATAAATTCATCGTTATGGCGATCAATGGCCATTTTTTTAAAACTTTTCACTAATACTGCGGTTTTATTTAAGTTAACTTTAGCTAGTGCTAGGTTCTCACCAATACTGGTTGTTGTTTCCTCTAACGTTGATTTAGTCAGCCCCTCCCTCATCGCCGCATTTAATTTAGCTAATGCCATATCTGCATTAGAAACAGAAATAACGGCTCCACCAATGGGTGTATTCATTTCATGAGCAACTCCTGCTACGAGCAATCCTAATGAGGATAGTTTTTGCGCTTCAATTAGTCCTTCTTGTAGCTGTTGTTGCTGCTTTATGGTGGCATCAAGCTCTCGGTTCACTATATCTAGTTCTATCTTTTCTATATGTAATTTATGCGAGAGGGTTAACAGCTTATTTTGAAACTTATACTCACGATAAATAAAGCCAAAACTAATTAAACACAGTAATCCACTACACAAAAACGCAAACTGTAAGGCTTTCACCTGTCCAGTTATTAGTAATTCATCAGGACTACTTATTAAAATAATTAACTCTTTATCGGTGTCACTAATTCTGCCTTTGTTCTCGCGCAGTGAAAAAATAGAAAAACGTCGGTAAGTATAGAGGTTATGGTCAAAAAAGTGCGAACCATACTCGACTTTGCCACCAATAATTTGCTGCCAGAGCCGAGGCTCTTGAATAGCAAGCGTTTGCTCATTTTTACCATACATAAACCCCCATTCTAAATCTTCATCACTATTTAATAACCAAAAACCATTATGATTCAAAATGCTTATATGGGTACTTTTTTGGCTATAGCTTTTGATCTGATTAAATAGATAATCTAAGTTAAAGTTAACCACCAATAGGCCATCTAATAGGTAATTTTCTTGATTGGTACGGTAGGTTACGCGGATTGATGGTTGATGAGGTTTTATGATTTTGTTGTGTTCAATGTTTAAATCTATTTCTGTAGCAAAAATGTCAGGCGCACTGATCTGCATCCCTTTTTGAAAGTAGTAACGGTTTTGCTTATTTTGCAAACCATCAGGCGATACAATTTCGCCAACACCATTCACTGCGTTAATGCGGTATTGCTCTTGCCCTTGCTTATCGAGCCAGCGAATTTGGGCTATGTTAGTAGAGATAGCCGCAAAATTTAAAAAATAATTATTTATTTCATCTCTGCTTCGCATTTGTTGCAAAGGCTTGTTTTGTGCATCGCTTTTTAAAACTGGGCCTTGAGCCAAAATACGAGTTAGCTTTTTAATGCTGCTGAGCTCTTTGGAGAAATCACTACTAATTAGTACTAACTTTTCATCTTGCTGAGCTTTAATGGTGTTTATTTTTTCTTGATATATTTGTTCGTATATAAGCCAACCAATAAAGAAGGTAATGAATAAACTGAATAGCAATTTAACTAGCACACTTTTTTTTGTACCAACAGGCAAACTATTAATGCTATTCATTATCAGTCACTTCATACTGCTTTAACCATCCGAACAGATCTTTTAGAGATAGAGGTTTAGAAAAATAATACCCTTGAGCTGTTTCGCAGCCTTGTTGCTGCAACCACTTGGCCTCAAACTCATTCTCAACACCTTCAGCAATCACCGAAAAGTTAAATTGCTTTGCCAAAGACAATATCATCTTAATCATGTATTGATTATTGTCATTAAACTCAAGGTCACTAACAAAATAGCGATCTATTTTTATCGACGTAGACGGTATTTCATTAATGTGAGCCAAAGACGAATACCCTGTACCAAAGTCATCAATGCTGACTTTCATGCCCAAAGAAATAAACCGCTCAAGCGCCTCTTTAATTAAGCTGTAATTACTAATAGCTTGTGTTTCGGTCACCTCAAGCTCAAGCATAGAAGGCAAAATACTGTATTCTTCAATTTTATTTTTTATCTGTTCAAAGTAGCTTGGCTCAACTAAATCATAAGAGGACGCATTAAATGCAACGGGTAAGTTACAGCCTTGCTCTTTAAGTTGATTAATAGCCTCTAGTATTTTCTCAAAAATCACATGGTCTAGTTCATTAATTAATCCGGCTGTTTCAGCTAATTCTATAAACTCGTCGGGGCGTACAAAGCTGCCATCGGCTCTTTGCCACCTAGCGAGCGCTTCAAAACCTGCTGGTTTCAAGGTTGATAAGCTGATTTTGGGTTGTAACACCACCTCTAAGCTTTTATTACCTATAGCCGTTCTGAGCTCAGCCATCAGCTCATATCGACGAGTTATCTGATCTGTTTTTTCCTCTGTATGCTGAATATATTTTGCATGGTTTGCCAACGTATAGTTGAGGCTAGACTCTGCTAAGCTAATCACTTTTTCAGGTGTTAAGTTTAAAGCAGCGCTTAACTTCAACTCCAGTATACGCACATCAATATATTGCTTCACCTGTTCAATTTCGAACTTTTGCTTATTTTGAAAGTAACTAATTGCATCTGAAATATCAAAGTCAACGCTAATTAGCATGCCAAAGGTTTTGTTACTAATTAGTGCTATGCGTGGTTCATATTTAGCAAAAGTATCAACTATATTTTGATGAACTAACTTCATTAATTTATTACAAAAGTCATTCCCGAAAGTAAATGCTTTTTCATCAAACTGATAAATGTCAAAAATGACTAATCGTGTTTTTAATCGCTCATGGGCATTCATGTTCTTTATTTCACGGGTTAACCAGTTCCTATTTGGTAAATTTAGTGATACATCGGTATAAGCAAGCTCTGTTAAACGATTTAATAACGAAATATTCGCAAATCCCGTGCTCACATTTTCGCTAAATACTTTTAGTAAATACTCATTTTGCTCATTAATTGGGTTGTCTGATTTTACGATCGTTATATAAGAAATATCTTGTTCTTGCGTTAAGGGAGTCTCGAAAAAAAATACGCTGTGGTGCTTTGAAAAAATATGACTACGCTGTTTAATCGCTTGTTTAAAATCTTGCAGCATTTCTGCAGGCAGGTTAGGTACAACAGGTTGCCCTTTAGTGCCACTAAAGCAACCATGGGTAGAGAGTATTAAGCATTCAGAGCTAGAGTTTGAATTACTCGAACAAAAAATACCGCCGCCTTCGGTTATTTTTAAAATATTACTAATTTCTTTAAGCACTGCATGAGAAAAAGAGGCCATATCATGCTTACCGTTAATACTTCTAGATGCATCTAGCACCAGCTGTAAACCTTGCTTTGCTGACCTAATTTGTGAAATATACTCCCATGTACGCATGTTACTATTAACAATTGATTGCAACTTTTCTGCTGTAATATCTGATTTATTCCAGTATTCATCGATATCAAGGACTTTCATGATATCACTCTCTGGAGCAAAACCAGGTTGACCTGTTAATAGCACAATACGCATTTCTGCGTTACCTATAACCTCTCGAATAGTATTTACTAAACGCAAGCCTGAGTCATCCTCCTCCATTACTACATCTATAAAAATAAGTGCAATATCAGGATGCATACTCAACGCCAAAGCAGCCTCAGGCACAGAATTTGCTGTTAACAGCTCGTATTTATAACCATCCTTTGCTTTTAATTCTCTCAAGCTATTAACTAACGCGTTTTGATAATCAAGGTCATCCTCAACGGTTAATATCTTCCATGCTTTTAGCTCTGTATCTGCTTTTTCTTCTTCAGCAGCAAATACAAACAATCCCTCTTTATCTTGCATATCTTCTCACCCAATAATAAATAAGGTATGACCTTGTTATTAAAATGAATTACAAAGCAATAAGTTAAATAATTTAAATAGTTATTCTAATATTAGGTGAGGGTATTGGATGTGTCTAATTTAAAAAGAATTTAATTAAAATTAGCTGCTACAACAGTTTGTTGTTTAACTAGTTAGTAGCAGCTTTATGTGTAAATTATGCAGGTTGTTGGCAAGCAGTAATAGGTACGCCGCTATGAAATTTGAAGTCTTCATCGTCCGATGTAATTAGCTGCGCTTCTATTTCAGCAAATTCTTTTACCCGCTCGGTAATATCAAAATCAGCAATTTCTTGAGCAAGGGTTAAGTAATCTTGATAATGGCGAGCCTCTGAGCGTAACAATGAAATATAAAAGTCCCCTAAGCGTTTATCTACATGCGGGGCAAGCGCAGCAAAACGTTCACATGAGCGCGCTTCTATGTACGCACCTACAATAAGTTTATCAACTAAGGCATTGGGCTCAAACGTTTTAACATTACGTAACATGCCTTTGGCGTAACGACACGGCGTAATGCTTTTATACTCAACGCCATATTCATCCATAATTTCCAGCACCTGATAAAAATGATGTAGTTCTTCTTTTATTAGCATGACCATTTTATCAATTAAGTCTTGTCCATAAGGTGAGTTAGATTTAGGAATAATAGATTTAGTGAGTTTATTTTTAGCCGCTAAATCACGCCAATTCCCCTCACGTTTATAAATAAGCGTTTCAAACGGTTTTAGCCATTCAAGCAGTGCATCACTGCTGTCTTTATCTACTGCATACTTACGAATTAAAAACATCGCACTTTGCGCCGCTTTTAGCTCACAAATTAAATGATCAATTAATATGATGGATAAATTTTCTTTTTTGGTCGCCTGTTCAACCCACTCATCAGGGGTACGGCATAATAAAAAGTTGTTAATTGGCTCTAAAAGCTGACTATGTGGCACGCTGACTACTCATTGCTAAAAATTGCGATTACGCATTTTAACACGAAATAATGTTCTGAATAAAATAAACACACGCAGCTCTTACAGGCATGTGGATAACTTGACTTTGCTTAGTTACTGAACCATAACTAAATGGACTGTATAAAAACAAACCAACTATAACCAAACAGTAACTTATCCTTTATGGAGAGCACGCAATGATACTAAATCACCTATGGGGCTTATACGCCCACCCACTCGAAGAGTGGCAAACAATTGATAACCGTCACGAAAGCTTAACTTACAGCTTATCGCACATTTTGCTTATCGCTTTATTTCCCTCCGTAATGGGGTACTACTCATCGGTTTACTTAGGCTGGAGTATAGGCACAGGTAACCCCGTTTTTTTAACCCATGAAAGCGCACTGATGATTGGCGCAGCCATGTATGTTGCTTTAATTGGCGGTGTATTTGCACTGGCCTATTTAGCGCATTGGATGGCGGTTACTTTCGGTGCTAAACCGACCTTTACCCAAACTATCGAGCTGGCAGCGTATACCGCTACACCGGTGTTTATGTCAGCATTGGCTGCTTTTTGGCCTGAGTTATGGTTTGTGGTGTGTGTTGGATTAGTGGCGCTCGCCTACTCAGTTTATTTACTGTATACCGGCGTCCCTATTTTAATGCACATTCCGCAGGAGCGCGGCTTTATTTATGCAAGCTCTGTTGTAACCTGTGGACTCATTTTGCTGGTTATCATTTTAGCACTTACCGCCATGCTATGGACCAACGGTATAATCAGCCCTATGTTTACATAAAAAATTAGTTTTTGAAAAACAAAAAAGGAGCGATTAAGCTCCTTTTTTATTTACAGTTAATATAACTATTAGACTGTAACTACACTATTAATCAGATTCGTTTTCATCTTGGTTATGTATTTCTAAACCAGACGACATCGCGTTTTCGCGGGTGCTTTTAGCAGAATCGTTACGTAGCTTATCAATACGATTTAGGTAGTCTTGATCAACGTCGCCAGTAATGTATTGTCCATCAAACACTGACGTTTCAAACTTAGTGATTTCAGGGTTTTCTTGGCTAACTGCTGCAATTAAATCGCTTAATGATTGAAAAATTAAACCATCAGAGCTAATGCTTTGGTTAATATCTTCAACTTCACGGCCGTGTGCAATGAGTTCAGCCGCCGATGGCATATCTATACCGTATACATTTGGAAAGCGTATTTCCGGTGCCGCTGACGCAAAGTAAACATTTTTAGCACCAGACTCGCGTGCCATCTCAACTATTTGTGCTGAGGTAGTACCACGTACAATTGAATCATCAACAAGTAGGACATTTTTACCTTTAAACTCACGGTCAATTGCATTGAGTTTTTGACGTACCGATTTTTTACGTAGCTCTTGGCCTGGCATAATAAACGTACGGCCAATATAGCGGTTTTTAACAAAGCCTTGGCGGTAAGGTAAGTCAAGCACGCGTGCCATTTCTAAAGCGATATCACACGAAGTCTCTGGGATAGGAATAACGACATCAATGTCTTTATCAGCCCACTCACGTGCTACTTTCTCGCCTAGTTTAGTCCCCATATTTACACGTGCAGCATAAACCGACATACGATCAATGGTTGAATCCGGGCGCGCAAAGTAAACAAATTCAAAAATACACGGTGAGTAAGACACTTTATCTGCACAGGCAAAAGAATGAAACTCGCCTTTTTCCGTCACATAAATAGCTTCGCCTGGGGCAACATCACGGATAAACTCAAAACCATCTGGCTTTAACGCTACACTTTCTGAGGCAAACATATATTCAGTACCCGCAGCAGATTCACGTTTACCAAATACAAGAGGACGAATACCATTTGGATCGCGAAACGCCACAATACCATGGCCAATAATCATGGCAATAGTGGCATAACCACCCGTCACTTTATTGTTAACTTCAGTAACCGCGGTAAAAATATCTTCAGGGTCTAATTTTAGTTTGTCTGACTTACTTAGCTCATGTGCCATGATGTTAAGTAAAATCTCAGAATCAGAGGTGGTATTAACATGGCGACGTGCCTCTGAAAATAACTGCTCTTTTAACGACTCTGCATTGGTTAAATTACCATTATGGGCAAGTGCTATACCAAAAGGAGAGTTCACGTAAAACGGCTGAGCCTCTGACGAGCTTGAAGAGCCCGCCGTTGGGTAGCGCACATGGCCAATGCCAATGTTGCCTTGCAAACGTTTCATATGACGAGTGTGAAACACATCTTTCACTAGGCCATTTGCTTTGCGCAAGCTAAATGTATTGTTCTCAATAGTTATGATACCCGCAGCATCTTGGCCACGGTGTTGCAAAACGGTTAAGCCATCATAAATCGCCTGATTAACTGGCGATGTTCCGACTATTCCAACGATACCACACATGTAATTTATCCTCGCCGATTAACGGTTTACTGAATTTAAAAAGCTCGAGTTGTTTTCTAGGTACGAAAAGAACCATTCAACTACAAAGCCAAATTCTGGAATCAAAATGGAGTTGCCCCACCAATGCGTATTAGGCGCACCAGTAAAAGCATCAAGAAAGAAGAGTAACGCGCTCACGACCAACACGCCTCGAAGAGCACCAAACACCAGACCAAAAACACGGTCTGTGCCGGATAATCCGGTTCGCTGTACAAGCTCACCTAAAATATAGTTTAGTAAACCGCCTAACAATAGCGTCGCAAAGAATAATATGGCAATGGCCGCCGCATTTCTTAAAAGGGGTTCAGAAATGGATGTTAGGAAGGAAGCTAAATATTGATAAAATAAGCTGGAGATGATGAAAGCCCCTGCCCATACCGCTAATGACATAGCTTCTTTAACAAAGCCGCGTATTAAACCGATGATGGTAGAGAGTGCAATAATGCCAAGAATGGCGTAATCAACCCAGATCATAAGAACCAAATAGTCGCTAATTTTGGGCGCATTCTATACCTAAACCTCCTCGTGATGCAAGTTTAAGCGTGAGATTGCAGATGAGTAAAAACATGCAGTTTTTAGATAAAAAATAGCGTGAAATATGTAGGCTAGAAGTGAGGATAGTTCAGGGAATAGATAAATGTGTAATATCAGCTGATAAACACATTTACCTATTAATGACTAAGTTATTTTGCCACTTCAAATTGAGTAACTTTACCGTTTAGTTTAGTTAGTTCTTTCAGTGCGGGAAGTTGGGACTGCAGCTCATTTTTACTTAATGACGGCCCTACAAATACTTTAGTTAACGTACCATTTGGCGTTTTAATTGGCCTAGTAAAGCTTTTAAAACCTTTCGTTTTTAGCTTTGCCTGCAACGCTTTTACATTTGCCGCATGAGAAAAACTACCAAGCTGAATGACATACGCCATACTTGTTAGGTTTTCATCAGTATTACGCATAGCATCATCTTGCCCGGTAGTGACTGTGCCTTGTTTTGTATCGGCTATAACTGCTTCAACCATTGCTGGCTGTGCAGTAACGTCAGTTTTAGCAGAGCTGTTTTGTTGCTCAAATGCAGCATCATCAGGCTGAATATTTTCAATTTCATCCTCTTTTAATGGTTCTGCATTTGCCACTTGCTGATCAATTGATTCTTGTAAATCAATGGTCTTGAACTCAGAGCGTTCTGGAATCGCTTTAAAGCCTTCTTTATAGTGCACTTTTTCACCATCGAGTATATTGGGAATAAACACAATTGCTGCGATCACCACAATACTTGTTCCGACTAAGCGATTAATAAAACCTGAGTTCACCGACATCCTCTCTATTTTTTAAAGTAATGAATAGCGCCAGCCACGGTAAAAAATGAGCCAAATACAATCAAAAGTGTATTACTTGGCTGGCTTGGCAAAATAGCATCCAATGCTACCTCTACGTTGCTATAACCCTGTTTAAAATGACTATTGGGTATACTTGAAAGCGCCTGTTGAAGATGAGCTGCACTATCCCCTCGCGGGACATCTAAGCTAGCCAACGACCATTCATCTACCACATCAGCCACTTCTTTAAGCACACCGACTTTATCTTTATCAGCAAGCATAGCGGCTAATGCATGAATTTTAAAGCCTTTATCTTTATAGCTTGCTAACTTAGTTGCTAAATAACGTGCCGATTCAGGGTTATGTGCCACATCGGTGTACACTAATGGCGACTCACTTAATTGTTGAAAGCGCCCTTCTACCACTAAGTTAGCTATGCACTGAGTTATCACTTCATCACTTGGTAATAAATCTAGCACCGACAAGGTCGTTAACGCAGTGGCCACATTTTGACACGGGATGGCCGGTTTAGGTAACTCGAGTTTATGTGCTTTAAATTGCCAACTAAAACTCTGCGCATACTCTTTAAAAATAAAGTCGCTACCCGATAGCACCATATTAGCGTTAATTTCTTTGCCATAATCGGTCATTGTATACGGAATATTTAAATCCCCAATAATTGCCGGAGTACTCTCTCTAAAAATTCCCGCCTTGTCATAAGCCACTAGCTCACGGGTATCACCTAAATATTCTTTATGATCTAAATCGATGGTGGTGATCACACTGGCAAATGGGGTAACAATATTAGTCGCGTCAAAACGCCCGCCCAAACCGACCTCTAACAACACGTAGTCAACTTCTAAGCGTTTAAATATTGCCAACGCGCCTAAGGTGCCATATTCAAAATAGGTTAATGGTGTGTCACCACGTCCTTGCTCTAGTAAATTAAACGCATCGACATGGTATTGATCGTCAAGCTCTGCGCCATTAACACGTACACGTTCATTGTAGCGAACTAAATGAGGTGAAGCATAGGTGCCAACACAATAACCCTGGGCTAATAATAATGACTCTAAACAACGTGCCGTTGTTCCTTTGCCATTGGTGCCTGCAATAAGAATGATTTTACTTGAGGAAGTTAAAAGCTCTATGTTGTTAGCAACACGAGCAACGCGCTCTAAACCCATTTCTATATTAGCAGGGTGAACACTCTCTAAATAACAAAGCCAATCATCAAGGCTTGATGATTGGCTAGGAATTGTTTTTGTCATAGCATGTAATCAGTAAAGCTGAAATTTACGCTACTCTATGCTCTTGTTCCGTAGAAGGCAAGTTCATAAATTTTGCTAAGATACGTGCTAGCGTATCGCGCATTTCTCGACGGTCAATAATCATGTCAATTGCACCGTGCTCTAATAAAAACTCACTGCGTTGGAAACCCTCTGGCAGTGTTTCACGCACAGTTTGTTCAATAACACGCGGACCGGCAAAACCAATCAAAGCTTTAGGCTCTGCAACATTAATATCACCAAGCATTGCCAATGATGCTGATACACCACCCATTGTTGGATCAGTCATTACCGAGATGAACGGTAGGCCTTTTTCGGTCATTTTAGCAAGTGCGGCACTGGTTTTAGCCATTTGCATAAGTGACATTAGCGCCTCTTGCATACGCGCGCCGCCCGATGCAGAAAAACAAATCAGCGGCATATTATGCTCTAAACATTGGTCAACCGCATCAACAAAGCGAGCACCTACAACCGATGCCATTGAGCCACCCATAAATGAGAATTCAAATGCAACTGCAGCAACCGGAATACCTTTTAGGTTTCCTTTCATTGCAACCAGTGCGTCTTTTTCACCGCTTGACTTTTGAGCTGCATTAATACGATCTGAGTATTTTTTAGAGTCTCTAAATTTAAGCACATCTTTGGGTTCGTGTTGAGCGCCTAATTCATGACGGTCACCGTCATCTAAAAATTGTTCAAGACGCTTACGACCACTAACACGCATATGATGGTCGCACTTAGGGCATACATTTAGTGATTTTTCTAATTCTGCTTTATATAAAATTGAATCACATGACGTACATTTAGCCCATACACCTTCTGGAATTTCTTTACGACCTGAAGATTTAGTCGTTTTTGGTAAGATTTTTTCTAGCCAACTCATTTGCAACTCTCTTAATGCTGTTCTGTGTCGCGAGTCTACATGTTAACCATGCAAACAAATTTTTCCAATTAAAACATGAATTACGCTATCACGGTATAAAAAACTGGTCTTAGTAGTTAGCCCTACGAATAATAGCGTATAAAAATAACCACCTGATTACCTTTTAAATATCGGTATCGGCTAAAAACAATGGCCCCAACGGCGTTCTAGGAATATTAAAGTGTTCTGGGTAATCAACATCTACTAAATATAAACCCGCCGCTTTTGCTGTGGCGCTCGCTTTGGCACGCTCTTTAAGATCTAGCAACTCTTTTAACCAAATTGGTTCATGTTTATGTAAACCGATATCCATTAAACACCCGGTAATATTACGTACCATATGATGCAAAAACGCATTGGCTTTAATGTCAATAATGACATAAGCACCTTGGCGCTGTACCGATAAATGATGAATCGTTCGCGTTGCCGTATTAGCTTGGCAGTGAAGCGCTCTAAACGAGGTGAAATCGTGCTCACCTAATAAATATTGGCAAGCCTGCTGCATTTTCACTTCATCTAAAGGATGATGAAAATGGGTAACACCTTCATTTAATACCGCACCACGAAACGCATAATTATAAATCACATAACGATAACGACGAGCAGTTGCACTAAAGCGAGCATGAAAGTCTTCAACCACAGGCTGGGCAAAACGAATAGCAATGTCTTTTGGTAATAAGGTATTCATGCCTAATGTAAAGGCCACCATTTCACGATCAGCATGGGTATCAAAATGCACAACTTGACCAGTGCCATGCACGCCGGCATCGGTGCGCCCTGCACATACAATTTCAACCGGATGATTACAAATGCGCGACAACGCTTTTTCTACTTCTTGTTGTACGCTATTTACATGAGATTGACGCTGCCAACCACTGTAACGCGCGCCGTTGTATTCTACTCCAAGTGCTACTCGCATAATTACTGCTTTACCTACTGTGCTAATCGACGCTGCATTTTATGCTATATGGCGTTCCAATAAAAGCAGCGAACTAAGGTTCCTAACTATGCGATACAAAAAACCCGTTATTAGTGTTAACCAATAACGGGTTTTACAGCTCAGATATCCTTTTCAGGATTAGCTATTGTTAGTTTTTCAGCTTAGCTTTTAGATTTTGTGCTTCTTCTTGCACATCGTCTGGGCCATTATTAATAATCTCATCTAAAATTTTAACTGCCGAGTCAGCATCATCTATCTCTATATATGCGTGAGCAAGATCAAGCTTTGCCGAGTAACCACCACTTTGAGTATCAACATCCATAGGGTTATCACCAGCAAGTAATGAATCGTAGTCACCCAAACCAACATCCATATCGACGTCGGTGTAGGGTTCGTGATCTATATCCGCATCATCACTTTGCTCTAGTAATGCATCAATATCAACAAAGTCATCTTGATCTAATGGCTCAGTAACCTCAGGTTGCTCAATGGGCTCTTGCAACAATGGTGCTTTATCATCAGCTAAATCTTCGTTAAGTAAGCTATTAAAATCAACATCGAATTCACTGCTATCGCTTAAATCAACATCATCAGGTTCAGCTAACTCATTCAGTAATGAATCAAAATCTGTTTGTGTTAAATCAGCCATGAACTCATCATCAAGCTCATCATCTGAAATCATTTCTGATTCTGACGGTACTGACGTTTGCGTTAAATCAGCTTCACGATCAGCATTTGTTTGCTGATCGGTAAATTCAGCTGACTCTGTTAACGCATCAAGTTGATCATCGTCAAAATCATCATTAGAGCTAACAACTTGCTCATCTGCAGCTTGTTCAGTCAGATCTGTAGACTCTGAAACTTCATTATCTAGAGCTTGCTCTATATCTAACTCTGAAAATTCATTATTAAGTAATAGCTCATCATCAAAATCATCTTCTAAACTATCGAGGTCGTTACCTGCTGATAGAGCATTAGCGAGATCTTGCTCTGCCTGACTAGGTGACATACCTGTAGCATCGCCATCTAAATTATCACCTTGTAGCTCTTCTGGAGTTAGTGATTGTTGCTCCTCATCTGATAAAGACAGTTCATCATCAAGCTCTAACTCAGGATACTCCTCAAGTTCTTCACTTGGGGTGATTATTTCAGGCTCATATAGCTCATCGTCTTCTGTCGATAAATCGTTGCTTTGGATATCGCCAGCAAGCGGGTCATCGCCTAAATCAATTTCCTCTTCATCAAGATCCTCGTCTAAGTCATCCATTGACCAATCAGGTACTTGTTCATCCTCATCGCCTGTTTGCTCAAGCTCACTTAAAAGCTCATCGACACTTTTGAAGTTTTCATCGTTGTATTCGTCAAGCGCATCTTCTGGGTCGAGTAAAGTAGAAGAAGTATCGGTAAAATCATCTTCTGATCCAACATCAGGCTCTGCTTCCAGTTCAGGCTCTACTTCAAGCTCAGGCTCTGCTTCAAGCTCTGGCTCTGCTTCAAGCTCTGGTTCTACTTCAAGCTCTGGTTCTACTTCAAGCTCTGGTTCTACTTCAAGCTCTGGTTCTACTTCAAGCTCTGGTTCTACTTCAAGCTCTGGTTCTACTTCAAGCTCAGGCTCTACTTCAAGTTCAGGCTCTGCTTCAAGTTCAGGTTCTGCTTCAAGCTCAGGTTCGGCTTCAAGCTCAGGCTCGACTTCAAGTTCAGGTTCTGCTTCAAGCTCTGGTTCTACTTCAAGCTCAGGTTCTACTTCAAGCTCAGGCTCTGCTTCAAGCTCAGGCTCTGCTTCAAGTTCAGGCTCTGCTTCAAGTTCAGGTTCTGCTTCAAGCTCAGGCTCGGCTTCAAGCTCAGGTTCGGCTTCAAGCTCAGGCTCGACTTCAAGTTCAGGTTCTGCTTCAAGCTCAGGTTCGGCTTCAAGTTCAAGCTCAGCTTCTGGTTCAGGTTGCTCGTCTAAGCCATCGACTGACCAATCAGGTGCTTCTACATAATCATCACTTGTTTGTTCTAACTCACTCAGTAAATCATCAACGCTATCAAGGTTTTCATTGTTGTACTCATCAAGCGCGTCTTCTGGATCGAGTAAATTAGAAGACGTATCGGTAAAATCATCTTCTGATCCGACATTAGACTCTGATTCAAGTTCTAGCTCTTCTTCAAGTTCTGGCTCTACTTCAAGTTCAGGCTCTGATTCAAGCTCAGGCTCTGCTTCAAGCTCAGGCTCTGCTTCAAGCTCAGGCTCTACTTCAAGTTCAGGCTCTACTTCAAGCTCAGGCTCTGATTCAAGCTCAGGCTCGACTTCAAGCTCAGGCTCTGCTTCAATTTCAGGCTCTGATTCAACCTCAGGCTCTGCTTCAAGCTCAGGCTCTGCTTCAAGCTCAGGCTCTGCTTCAAGTTCAGGCTCTGCTTCAAGTTCAGGCTCTACTTCAAGTTCAGGCTCTACTTCAAGCTCAGGCTCTGATTCAAGTTCAGGCTCTGATTCAAGCTCAGGCTCTGATTCAAGCTCAGGCTCTGCTTCAAGTTCAGGCTCTGCTTCAAGCTCAGGCTCTACTTCAAGTTCAGGCTCTACTTCAAGCTCAGGCTCTGCTTCAATTTCAGGCTCTGATTCAAGCTCAGGCTCTGCTTCAAGCTCAGGCTCTGCTTCAAGCTCAGGCTCTGCTTCAAGTTCAGGCTCTGCTTCAAGTTCAGGCTCTGCTGCAATTTCTGTCTCAGCTGCAACCTCTGGCTCAGCAAAAGATGAAGCGATAGATTCTACATCTTCACTATTTAACTCTTCTTGCGCGTCAGTTAAATCTTCAATTGAGTCCGCCAATGCATGATCTATTTCAGAATCATGAACATCACTTTCAGGTTGTTCAGTATCTAGTACATCGTCAATATCTACTTCGTCTTCATCAATTAAGCTGTCGATGTCTGGCTCTTTAGTTTGAGCTTCAGTAGTTGGTTGCTCAGCGTCGAGCAAACCATCAATATCAACTTCATAGTCTTCTTCAACTAAGCTGTCGATATCAGGCTCTTCAGTTTGAGCTTCAGTAGTTGGTTGCTCAGTATCGAGCAATTCATCAATATCAACTTCATCGTCTTCATCAACTAAGCTGTCGATATCTGGCTCTTCGCTTTGAGTTTCAGTAGTTGGTTGCTCAGCATCGAGCAATTCATCAATGTCAACTTCGTCGTCTTCATCAACTAAGCTGTCGATATCTGGCTCTTCAGTTTGAGCTTCAGTAGTTAGTTGCTCAGCATCGAGCAAGTCGTCAATATCAACTTCATCGTCTTCATCAACTAGAGTGTCGATGTCTGGCTCTTCGCTTTGAGTTTCAGTAGCCGGTTGCTCGGCATCGAGTAAGTCGTCAATATCAAACTCGTCGCCTTCTTCTACTAAACTGTCGATATCAGGCTCTTCGCTTTGAGCCTCAGCGTCCGGTTGCTCAGCATCAAGTAGGTCGTCAATATCAAACTCGTCGCCTTCTTCTCCTAAACTGTCGATATCAGGCTCTTCGCCTTGAGCCTCAGCGTCCGGTTGCTCAGCATCAAGCAAGTCATCAATATCAAACTCGTCATCTTCTTCAACTAAACTATCGATATCAGGCTCTTCGCTTTGAGCTACTGGTTGCTCAGCATCGAGTAAACTGTCTATATCAAACTCATCGTCATCATCAGCTTGTGCTGTTACATCATCTGCTTGTTCATTATTCTCATCAAGCAAGTCGTCAATGTTAAAGTCTTCGCCCTCTTCAGCAAGTTCTTCACTAAGTGCTGCCATATCATCGTTCGATTCACCTTTAGGTTCATCTGGCAGAGCATCGTCATCTTCTTCATCAAACAAGCTATCTAGGTCATCCGAACTTAAAATGTCATCTGACTCATCAAGGTCGATAGCATCACCTGTATCATCGCCATCGGAACTATCAAAGTCCTGTTGCATGAAAACATCAAGTTCATCGTCTTCAGTATTTTCGTCTTCAAAAACAACATCATCATTGAGTAAGCTTTCTAACTCATCTTGATCTAGTAGACTGTCATCATCGAGATCATCGTTAAATGCCACATCATCATCGAGTAACACGTCATCCATGTTGTCGTCTAATTGCACGCTTATATCATCAAGCGGATCGGGAGCTGGCGCTTCTTCATCAAGAATGGGCTCTGGCTCTTCATTTATTGGATCAGTAAACGCTGGAGCTTGAGGAATAAACTCATCATCGTCACTTTCAGGCTCTTGATTATTACTACGCTTACGCAACCACATAACAACGGCAAAAATGATCAATAAAGCCGGAATGGTCATTAATAAAATCAGCACTAAAGGATTCGAAAGTAGCGCGGCAAAGCTAAATTCACTCTCTTGCTCTACCTCTTTTAATTTTTGCTGCGCAATAATCTCATTTTGCTTAAGGATTAATTCTTTTAACTGTTGCTGTATTTCACTGTCTTGACCAAGCTGTAAGCGAACGTTTTCTAACTCGTTTGAAATACCTGTAAGCTGTTTTTTTAGGTTGTTGTTTTCAACTAAGATCTCTTCTACGTTGCTAACTGAACTTTTAAACTGCTGCTGAAGCTCAACTAATTTATTACCTTGGTCTGTTTTTATCTCTTTTAATTCTTGTTGTAATTCTTTTTTGGCTTCATCAACGTCTGCTTTGCGGGCTTGGGTTACTTGTGTTTGAGCTGAATTAATTTCTGCTTGAGTAAGCGTACCATTTTTCTTTTTTTCCCACAGGTCATCATCTTGCTCAGAGCGTTGCTTAGCTAATTGCGGGTTTACTCGTCTAATTTCTGCCAAAGTAGGTATCTTTAAGTAAGAACCGCTTCGCATATGATTTAAATTTTGTTCTAAAAATGAGTTGGGGTTTTTGTTATACAAGGCCTGCATAACTTGGTAAATGCTAACTGAATTATCAGGACGAACCTTAACGGCAATGCGCCAAAGTGTATCGGTTGGTTTTATTGGCCCAATAGAACGCCCCTGTGCGCCGTAATCTGCGCCTTTAGGCCCTCTTAATTGAGTACTGTCTTGAGAGTAAACAGTCGTTACCATCAGTGCAGACGCTAATATAATAAGTGAAACGAAACCGCGCATGCTGATCCTTTAATGTTTAAATGTTAACACAGCGCTTTGAATTGGCGCTTAAACATTGATTATTCTTGCCGTTGTTAGCCACGTAGCTAACGCACATTTTTATTACAATCTATTTTTATTGCAAGCTCTATTCCAGTTACAAACTATAAACCAGTTAAGCCATAATATCCATCGCAACGCATTGAAAATAAATACCTTAAACATCTAGATAAAAATAATTTTATGTTGTTTATCAAAGTGTTTACACCGCAGCTGTTTGTAAGTGGCAAAAAAATGGCAATTAAAGCACAAAAAAACGGCAAACCACTTTGGTTTGCCGTTTATTGGATTATCACTGTCTTCAGGCTAATTACATATAATTAGCAATGAGTTCTTCTGCTATTTGCACACTGTTGGTTGCAGCCCCTTTACGGGTATTATCACTTACTACCCACATATTTAATCCATGTGGGTGTGAAATATCGGCACGTAAACGGCCAATGTAAACAGTGTCGTTACCACTGGCATCTGAAACAGCCGTTGGGTAATCACCCGCATCATCAATTAGCTCAACACCCGGTGCATCGCTCAATAATTGCTTCACATGCTCAAAGTCATAAGGCATACGCGTTTCTATATTAATTGACTCAGAATGACCGAAAAACACCGGTACACGAACACAAGTCGGGTTTACTGCAATGGTCGTATCGCCTAAAATTTTATGCGTTTCGTTTACCATTTTCATTTCTTCGCGTGTATAGCCATTGTCTTCAAAGCTATCGATTTGCGGAATAACATTAAACGCAATTTGCTTAGGAAAAATGTCGTTTTCCATTGGGCGTGCATTCATTAAGTTAGCTGTTTGTTTTGCTAGTTCATCAACCGCTTCTTTGCCTGCGCCCGACACTGCTTGGTAGGTTGAAACGTTAATACGATCAATACCGTAGGCATCATAAATAGGTTTAAGCGCAAGCATCATTTGAATAGTTGAGCAATTAGGATTAGCGATTATATTACGGTTTCTAAAATCAGCTAAACTCGCTGCATTCACTTCTGGCACAATTAGCGGTACTTCAAAGTCATTTCTAAAATGTGAGGTATTATCAATAACAATACAGCCTGCGTCTGCAGCAATCGGGGCATACTTTTCAGACACACTGCCACCAGCAGAAAATAAGCCGATATGCGCTTGGCTAAAGTCAAAGCCTTCAACATCGCGTACTTCTATGCTCTCACCACGAAACTTTATATCTTCGCCGGCACTTCGGCTGCTTGCTAATAAAAACAGCTGATCGACCGGAAATTTACGATCTTCCAAAGTTTCAATGATTTGACGACCAACAAGGCCAGTAGCGCCGAGTACGGCAACGTTATATTTTTGCGACATATTTCATCCTCTGTAAGCACGGTTAAAACAACCGCGCTAATTAAATTAGTTTGCTGTGGTAAAGCCAAGCTGGGCAAGTACGGCAAGCTCGGTGCTATCACCTTCAACCATCACAGTGCTAAATTCACGGCGGGTTGGGTAGTTTTTTCGTAAGCTGTCAAAGCCTTCATCGGCCAAGTGACGTAGTAAAATGCCATCATCACGGCGTACGTCATAAACTAAATGCACTAAACGGGCTATATCTGTTTCGCTAAAACTGCTTTCTAGGGTGACTTTTTTAATCGCAGGAGGCGGTAAAAAATCATCAAGCGATTTTATTGCGTTAACCCCTTTTAGCTCACATAAGCGCTGGTACAACATTTGCGTACCTCGCGCTTTACCCTCAAGGGTATGCCCTGCAATGTGAACACTGGCATAGCGCACATGTTCCAGTAATTCAGTTAAAATATTAGGTTCATTTTCCCAAACATCCAGCACTAAATCGAGTTCTGCTCCGGCTTGCATTACTTCAAGCAAGGCTTGGTTATCAATTACATCACCTCGGCTGGCGTTGATTAAAGTCAGCCCAGATTTAAGTTTAGTTAAGCGTGTTTTATCAAGCATGTGTAGGGTTTTATGTTTACCCGTTTTAACCAACGGCACATGAAAAGTGACAATATCTGACTGCGCTAATAGCTCATCTAACTCAACATGCTCGGTTAATAGCCCTTGCTCATGCTTAATTGGGTCGCACAAGAGTAAATTAACGTTCAGTGCTTTTAATTTTTGCGCGAGGCAACTGCCAATATTACCTACACCCACAATACCGATTGTTTTACCGCTTAACGGGCTGGCATTTTCTTGACTTAATGCAAATAAGCTACTTATTACATACTCAGCTACGGCTATGGCATTACAGCCAGGCGCACTGGTAAAATCAATATTTTTTGCGTTGAGTAAATCGGTATCAATATGATCAACACCAATCGTAGCGGTACCTACAAAGCTTAACTTATTCGCCTGTGCTAATAGGTCACTGTTAACTTGAGTAACTGAGCGGGTAAGCAGTACATCAACATCGATAAGTTGTTCAGGAGTTAATTGCCTGCCATCAAATCGTTCAACCTCACCCATATCTTTAAAGAATTGCTCAACTAAAGGCATATTTTGATCGGCAAGAATTTTCATTGTGAGTCCGTTTGGCGAAATGAGGCGCTATTGTAACGAACAACCCCCTATTAGCACAAACGAAAAAGCCGAGCATTTTGCTCGGCTTTAAAATAGGTAACGGTTAACTTAACCTTTGTATTTGCTCATTACTAGCGTGGCATTAGTACCGCCAAAACCAAAGCTGTTAGACATAACCGTGTTTAGTTCAACGTCTTTTGCTTCAGTTACAATATTCAAGCCTGCCGCTTGTTCATCTAACTCATCAATATTGATAGATGGCGCAACAAAACCGTGCTCAAGCATTAATAATGAAAAGATAGCTTCGTGTACACCAGCAGCACCTAGTGCATGGCCTGTCATTGCTTTAGTGGCACTGATCATTGGCGAATTACCACCAAATACTTCTTGAATAGCGCCAAGCTCTTTAACATCACCTACCGGTGTTGATGTACCGTGGGTATTTAAGTAATCAATGCTGTCAACGTTTTGCATAGCTTGACGCATACAACGTGCTGCACCCTCGCCCGATGGGGCAACCATGTCGTATCCGTCAGAGGTTGCGCCGTAACCGGTAATTTCAGCGTAAATATGCGCGCCACGAGCAAGTGCATGTTCAAGTTCTTCAACAACCACAATACCGCCACCGGCTGAAATTACAAAACCATCGCGGTTTGCATCATAAGTACGTGATGCTTTTTCAGGTGTGTCGTTGTATTTAGTCGAAAGCGCGCCCATAGCGTCAAATTCCATTGCTAACGTCCAGTGAAGCTCTTCACCGCCGCCTGCAAAAATAACGTCTTGCTTGCCTAATTGAATTTGTTCCACCGCGTGGCCAATACAATGCGCAGAAGTCGCACACGCAGAACTAATTGAATAGTTAACACCTTTAATTTTAAACGGCGTTGCTAAACATGCAGAGGTGGTACTTGCCATAGTACGTGGCACCATGTAAGGGCCAACGCGCTTAACGCCTTTTTCACGAAGAATATCAGCCGCTTCTACTTGCCATTTTGATGAACCACCACCAGAGCCAACTAATAAACCAGTACGCTCGTTTGATACTTGCTCGTCGCTAAGACCCGCATCTTCAATCGCTTGCGCCATTGAAATATAAGAGTAAGCCGCCGCATCGCCCATAAAGCGCATTGCTTTACGATCAACATGCTCTTTAACATCAATATCAATTTTACCTGATACATTGCTACGCAATTTGTAATCAGCAAATTCTTGATTAAAAGCAATACCACTTTTACCCGCTTTTAGTGACTCTAATACTTCTTGTTTATTATTGCCGATGCTTGATACAACACCGATGCCTGTTATTACGGCTCTTCTCATGGGTAATTCCCTTAGCTTAATACTTAATTGTGTTCTATTTTACGCGAATTTAATCATCTAAGTGGTCAGCTTTCTAGCGTACACTTGTACTCTGAAGCTACAGCTTATAAATAACGCCAGACTATTTCAAAGAAAACACGTAAAATAATTAAAAAATTATCTATAAATTGAATTGGTCATGATAAAAAACGCCCATATACACTTTAACGACTTAGGCACACCAGTTGCCAATGACTTTGACGATGTTTATTTTTCTAATGACGACGGCCTTGCTGAATCGCATTATGTGTTTTATCAACAAAACAGTATAGATACACGGTTACAAAATCATGACCGTGAACACTTTGTTATCGCCGAAACCGGTTTTGGTACTGGGCTTAACTTTTTGAATGCATGGCTGCAGTTTTCTGACCACTTACAGTGCCTACAAGTTCAATATGAACAGCCAAATACAGTGCAGCGATTACATTTTATTTCTTTTGAAAAATATCCACTTAGCGTAAATGATTTAAAACAAGCCTTGCAAGCTTGGCCTAGTTTAAGCCATTTGAGCGACCAACTCGTTGCCCACTATCCGATTAATTTAAATGGCTGCCACCGACTTGAATTTGCCAATGGCCGTGTAACCCTCGACCTCTACTTTGGCGACGTACTGGAATGTATTAATAGTATGAGCTACCCACAAAGTGGGCTGGTTGATGCGTGGTTTTTAGATGGCTTTGCGCCAAGTAAAAACCCCGACATGTGGCAGCAAAGTGTATTTAACGCCATGGTTGATATTTCCAGAAGCAATGCCACATTAGCCACGTTTACCGCTGCGGGGTTTGTGCGCAGAGGACTAAACGAGGCAGGCTTTAGCATGCAAAAAGCCAAAGGCTTTGGCCGAAAGCGTGAAATGCTAATTGGCACACTTGCTCAAGCCAACCCAAAACAATCAGCCCCCGCCTATTTTGAGCATCACCCCTCACCGCTTTCAAGTGTGGCTATTATTGGCGGAGGTATAGCGAGCAGTTGCATCCTTTATAGCCTCGCAAAACGTGGCATAAAAAGCCACTTATTTTGCCAAGATGAAAAACCCGCAATGGGGGCATCGCACAATGTACAAGGGGCTGTGTATCCGCACTTACAGGCAAAAAACTCGCCACATAGTGAATTATTTGCCCATAGTTTTTTATACGCAAAGCGGCTTTATAATCAATTAATCAACAATGGCTTTTTGTTTGATCACCAGTGGTGTGGTGTACTACAACATGCAGTAAAACAGCCATTGGCAGATCGCCATCAAAACCTCGCAGATAAACAACTGTGGCCAGAGCAGCTTATGCGAAATGTAACTGCTGATGAGGGTGATGCTATCGCTGGGGTTAAAACAGGTTACTCGGGGGTATTTTTTGAACAAGGCGGCTGGGTTAATCCCCCGCAGTTAGTTTGTGCAATGTTAGATGCCGCACAACAATTAAATGCGTTTGAAAGCCTATTTAACTGCCATATTGAGCAATTTACTAAACAACCCGATGGTTGGTACTTAACCACGCAAAAGCAAACATTTGGCCCCTTTAGCGATGTGATTATTTGTACTGGTGAGCACAGTGATGCATTTACGCAAACCAAAACACTTCCCATTGTTGGCGTTCGCGGCCAAGTGTCACATGTTCAGGCAAGCGAGCAATCACGTAAACTTAATACTGTATTGTGTCACAAAGGTTATTTTACTCCCGCTTATTTAGATCATCATTGTATGGGCGCCACCTTTGAAAAAAATAGCAAAAGCCGTGAAGTGACCGAGCAAGACAACCACACTAACCGCGAGCAATTACTGAGTTTTTATAACAACACTGAATTTGCCACTAGCTTAGGCGATATTAGCTCAGCCAAAGCCGCTGTTCGCTGTAGTTTTATTGACCACTTACCAATGGCCGGTGAATGGGTGGAGCAAACTGATTATACACGTGCATTTGCTAATTTACGTTTGGGCAAGCGCTATCAATATCAGCCATTAGAAAAACCACAACAGGGCCTACATATTTTTACCGGCTTTGGCGCGCGAGCATTATGCAGTGCACCGTTATCTGCCGAGCACTTAATTAGTAGTTTAAACAATGAACCTCGCCCACTAAGTGAGCGTGTAAGCCAAGCAATTCATCCAGGACGTTTTATTGTTCGTGATCTTATTCGCAATAAAATTTAAAGGTAATAATACCTACAAAACCCTTTATTGTAATTATCAAGAACGCAATGTACGTATTAGCTTATACCACCGTAACTATGTAACCGAAGTAATTATAAGGATCGAGTAAAAGTTCTAAAAAACACATTAATAATAGCTAATTTTAATACTCAGTTAAGTAATGACTTTTTAACTAATATGTTTTTTAAAATAAGCTCATTTAAATCCCATTTACCCTTTAAAAATAATTCCCTACCCCAAGGTCTGTTTGTACGAACAACCTTTACACTATATTGAGAAGGAATTAATTATGAGTAAGACTTTAATTATTGGTGCAAGTGGTCAAATTGGTAAAATGGCTACCAAACTACTTTTAGAAAATGAGCAAAATGTTGTTGCACTTGTAAGAGACAAAAGCAAACTGCATGATTTAGATAGCCCATTTTTAAGTATTGTTGAACAGGATTTAGAAGGTGACTTTTCAAATGCCATTAATGGCTGCGACCAAGTTATCTTTGCGGCAGGTTCAGGTGGAAGTACAGGCACAGATAAAACCGTACTTATTGATTTGTGGGCAGCGACAAAAGCGGCAACTTATTCTAAAGAGCACGGTGTAAAACACTTTATTATGGTCAGCTCTATTGGCGCAGACGATCCAGATGCAATAGATAGTGACTTAAAGCCCTATCTAGTAGCAAAACATATGGCCGATGAGCATTTAATTCACAGTGGACTCAATTATACAATTGTCCGCCCAGGAACATTAACCGACGAAAATGCCTCTTTGGAAGTAACAACTGAGCGTCCTAGCGATCAGTCAAAGGCTAAAATTAGCCGCGAGAATGTAGCCAACGCACTGCTTCACGTTGCTACAAATTCATTTAATAGCAATCGTATTTTTGAGTTATTTGATGGCGACAAACCAATAAAAGCCGCTATTAAATAAGCATTACATTCATCCCTTGCCATGCAAGCTGTATGGCAAGCAGGGTTAAAATCACTTTAAAAATAACCCTAAAACGCGCTACCGATAACCGCTTAAGTAATCTAATCCCTAACCAAGTGCCAATGGCTCCGCTTAAAATCATCGCCAGTGTTAACGGCAACCATTGCCAAAAGCTAAAGCCAAGCCCCGCATAAACAACGGCTTTTAAACTATGCTGCAAGGTCATAATACTTGAAAAAGTCGCGGTAAATTTAAGCTTATCGTAATGATTAATATGTAAATAACTCGCCACCAAAGGCCCACTTGCCCCTACAAAAGTCGAGATAAATGCGGTTATTGCGCCCGCTATTAACCGCCCTAATCGTGAGTCTTTATTAAATTCAGGAATTGTTCCCCACAATAAATAAATAACAAATAAAGCCACAAACAACTTCATACTATCAAGGTTAATATCGCTTACTACTTGGCTTGATAGCCCCACGCCAATTAATCCACCCAGAGTAAAATACAGCAACATCGGCTTATCAAGATGGGTAATGCTTAACAACAACCGATTGGTATTAGAGCCTAACTGCACTAAAGCATGAACAGGCACTACCACCGCCATAGGCATAACCGACGCCATTACCACCAACAGCATTAAACCGCCGCCCGCACCAAAAGCCGCCGATACAAACGAAGTAAACCCCGCCAGTACAATGAGTAACAGCGAGATCAAAGGCGAAACGTGTTCAGCTGTAAAAATATCCATACCCATGCCCGCAGTTAATCATAAGCTCATAATACAACTAATAGACATGTAAGCGACTAGTCTTTTAGTGGTATGGGGTTCGGGGTTCGGGGTTCGGGGTTCGTCGGGGTTCGGGGTTCGGTTCGGGGTTCGGGGTTCGGGGTTCGCAAGATAAACCAAAGCACAATAAATTCAATAATTTCAGCCATAAAAAAACCCGCGACTTGATTGCTCAAGTTGCGGGTTTTTTTAGGGTTTTTAAACAAACGAATTTAAAAACCGTTATTGGTGGAGCTGGGGGGATTTGAACCCCCGTCCGAAAAGCCTCGACCGTCGGTACTACATGTTTAGTATTGTCATTTAATTAACCTTTAAATCCCGGACAAACACGGTAGATAAAGGCGAGGCCGCTTAGTTTTAACGCTTCAACCCCGGCCAGGGTTTCCGTCGCGATCAGGTGTTAGGGTGACACTCCAAAATCCAGTCCACAAGAATACATGGAAGGAGCGCTAGCCAGCCTAAGCTGCTAGAGAGTAGTTATCGTCGTTTGCGATTACTTTAAATTGCGGCTTTTTTACGAGGCAAACCGCACCTCGACATGCACCTCGGGCTTCTTGAATTCCGTCGAATCCTAATCAGCCCCTGAATAAGGTTACTCATTCAGAGTGTCCAAGCAGTATAACCGAGTAACCTACGAATACTCAACACCTTAGGCGTTTTATTTTATTGGTTGATTAATCATGCATCAAACACACATGTAAATGTAAAGTATTGGACAATTAAGAAACAATTACTTAACAATGATGGTGCTTTATGCTCAAATGCAAGGCTAGACCTTGGTCTAATAAATTATAAAAAATAATAACAGACATATTACCTAGAGGATTTATAAATGTCGGTTTTTTCTTTTAATGAGCAAACGGGGTATATCTCTTTAGTTTCACACCCTCATGTTTCAGGTTTAGCCTCAACAGCAACACAGCTTATTGAATTAATGGGCCAGTCAGAATATTGCGAGTGTGAGGTTATTGCTAGCAATATTGGTAAGCTGTTTGCTCAAAATAAAACCGAAGAAGCCCCCTCTTTAGTAATTGCTCAAGCCATTGATGCAAAACTAACCATAAACATCGATGAAAAGAATATGCTCGTTGAAGCTACCCTTATTACTGCCAAGGGCGGTAAATTGCTTAGCATGGAACAAGCGATTGAAGAGTTCTCACAAGCAGGGGTTGTAAAAGGCATTAGCTCTCATGCATTAGAGCAGTTATTGGCGCAACAGTTCGAACACCCCCCAGGAAGTACGCATTGTGCCGAAGTCGCTTTTGGTCGTGCATCTAAAGTGGGTAACGATGCCAAATTTGTACGTCTTTGCTGCACAGCGCAAGACCGCGTACTTAGCCCACAAGCTAAAGGCGGTGGTAAAGTTGATATGAGGAACCTAGGTGATATTATTACTGTAAAACCTGGTTGTGAATTAATGCGGCGCATTCCAGCAACATCGGGGGTTGATGGGTTTACTGTGTTTGGAGATGTGCTAACTGCAACCCCTGGCAAAGAGCATAAATTACAACCTTTTGACGGCACTAAAATTGCGCCTGACAACCCCAACTTATTAATTGCCGACTGTACTGGCGTACCGGTTGCCCTTCCCCGTGGTATGCGTGTTGATGATGTTTTATGTTTTCACAATATTGATCCAAGTACTGGGCATGTTGAATTTGATGGCAGTATTATAGTCAGTGGTGATATAAAAGATGGCATGCGCGTGACCGCCAGCGGCGATATTACTGTTTTAGGCTTTGTTGAATCGGCGCAGCTCAAAAGTGATAGTGCCATCACAATAGTAAAGGGTGCAATTGGCAGAAAGCGAGAAGCCGATGAGCCATTTACCTGTTCTATTTTAGCTAAACGAACCGTTGCGCTTGGTTACTCTCAATACTGCGACATAAAAACGGATCAAAACTTACTAATAGATCGCCAATCATTACATTGTGACTTGAGTGCTGGAAATTTAATTAGGGTGGGCAGCGCAAAAGATCCTAAAGGTAAAATTATTGGTGGCCATATTCTAGACGCAATGCGCATTGAAACAGGTGAATTGGGCGCACCAGCAGGAACTAAAACCCGTGTTTGCATCGCACAGCGATGGTATGTGCTAAAACAAAAACAAGCGCAAATCACTGACTTTGAAAAAGTTTTAATCAGTAAGTCAATTGAACTACAGCAAGCGCGTCAGCGAATTAATAAACAAGTTGCAAGCGCACAGCGTCAGCAATTTTTGAATAAAATAACAACGAATGAAGAACACATAGCAAACCGAAGCGCCAGCATCAATCAGCAAAAGCAGTTGCTAAGAAAGAAAATGACGCAGCTTTTAGCGCTCAGTCGCTTAAAAGTTAATGAGCTTATGCACCCTGGGGTAGAGCTTAAAATTGCACGAGAATCAATTAGCTTTTCGCGTAATTACCCACCACATTTAATCACTCATAGTGAAGGTAAAATAACGCAATCGTTTTAATAACGCTTATTAAGACTGACTCAGCCCCACAAAGTAAGTATTCACTATTGTGAACTTAATCTTGGTTGCTTGCTTCGTCTTCGCTCTGTTGTGTTTCATCTATAGCAAGTGGCCAACCACCTAGTTGCTGCCAACGATTAACAATTAAACAATATAATTCAGCGGTGCGTTCTGTATCGTATAACGCAGAGTGTGCTTGTTTGTTATCGAACTCTATTCCTGCTGCTCGGCACGCTTTAGCTAATACTGTTTGGCCTAATGCCAAACCCGCAAGTGATGTGGTATCAAAACTAACAAACGGATGAAATGGTGTGCGCTTGATGTTATTACGCTCAATAGCGGCATTTAAAAAGCCATGGTCAAAAGCGGCATTATGAGCAACCACCACAGAGCGCTGACACCCTGCGGCTTTTTGCGCTTTGCGCACTACTTTACAAATTTCTTTAATCGCCTCTTCTTCAGGGACTGCCCTTCGAAGTGCTGAAAAAGGCTCAATCCCATTAAACTCAATAGCGGCTTGTTCAATGTTTGCACCCTCAAACGGTTGCACATGAAAATGAACGGTATGATCGATACTAAGCAGTCCTTCGTCATCCATTTTTAAGACGGATGCTGCAATTTCTAGTAGTGCGTCGGTTTCTTTGTTAAAACCGGCGGTTTCAACATCAATAACCACAGGAAAAAAGCCACGAAAGCGTTGTGCGAAAAGTGTTTGCTCAGTATTTGCCATAGTATTCTTGGTTTATAGGGATTAGCTGTCTATTATGTCAAAATTGATGGCCTGTCGGCTAGGGGATTTATTGATTAATTACAGTTAAACTATAGGCATGTTACTTGCTTTGTAATTAGCGTTTACGCTGAATTATTTGCTGTTGCGTAATATTTTACGGTTTTTGTCACTTTTTTGGCAGAGCTAGATAACTGGAGAATTCTCGATGAAGTGTAAGTTGTTATTTATTAGCCTAGGCATTAGTAGTGTGCTGTATAGTTTGAATACAACTGCAGCAATGCGCCAGTACACGGCTAGCCAAGATAATTCAAACTGGAACTTGGTTAAAACAACTCGCTTGCAATGCCAATTAAATCATGAAGTTCCCTACTATGGTGAAGCTGTTTTTAAAGCATCAGCAAGTAAAAACAAAGATCTCACTTTTAATTTAGACATGGTGGTGCGCCCAGAAAATTACGCGATTGCCGGTTTAAAAGCGGTACCACCTAGCTGGCGAGCAGGCCGCCCTGCCCGTGATATTGCTGATATGAAATTACTTAAAAAGTTTGATGGTGAATTAGGTAATAAAACAGCATGGGAAATACTGACTGAGCTTGAAAAAGGCAACCAACCCACTTTTTACTACCAAGACTGGCAAAATAGTGCCGATAAAATTGCCGTGGGTATGTCTAATGTTAACTTTAAGCAAGCGTATTGGGCATTTTTACAATGCCGAGACGAATTGCTGCCATACAATTTTGAAGATATTTCGTTCACTATAATGAATTATGAATCGAATAGCAGTAAGTTAACTAAGTCATCGCAGCAACGCCTTGATAAAATTGCTGAGTATTTAAAAAACGACCCCAGTATAGAGTCAATCAGTATTGCATCCTATACCGATAGTTATGGCGGTCGTTGGAATAACCTCGATTTATCTAGAACCCGCGCTAAGGCTATTAAAGATTACATGGTTAGCTTAGGTGTTGATGGAACTAAAGTGGTTACTGAAGGCTTTGGTGAAAAACGCTTTGTAGATACCAACGATAATATTTTGGGCCGTGATAAAAACCGCCGCTTAGTGATTCAAATAGCTAAAATGTAAATTCAGCCCCCTCTTTTAATGGCTGAAGGTGCAATTTTAGCACTTTCGGCCAACACCTATTGTTTTAGTAATCCCTCTATTGTGCAAAACCAATAATCTGACCATTTAGTTATTAACATTTGGCTTTTTATTTTTTCATTTATATTAATAAGTTAAATTTCATTTCTTGATGATTTTGGCTTTTTTAATACAGTTGTAAATAGAAGATTACATTTTATTTTGTCTCTTTTATGACAAAACTATTTAAGTTTTGCACAACTAGTTATATCTTGCGTGTCTCTCACGTTTGATCAGGACCATTAAGTGCTTAAAAATAAAACAATAGGTAGCATGTTAATTGTTGCAGGAACCACCATAGGTGCAGGTATGCTTGCCCTACCCATTGCCTCTGCGGGACTGGGATTTAATACGGCAATGGTGTTAATTGTAGGGTGTTGGTTACTAATGACCTACACTGCATTGCTTATGTTGGAGCTTCACCAATATGCCCCTCGCGACGCCACCTTAAATACACTGGCTAAGCTTTGGCTTGGTAAACGTGGCCAGTATGTAGCTAACTTTTCGATGATATTCTTATTTTATGCACTGTGCGCTGCTTACATAGCCGGTGGTGGTGCTCAGCTACAAGAGCGCATTAATACTGGGTTTAATCTTAGTATTGCTCCACAATTTGGCTCCGTTATTTTAGCCGTATTGATTGCAGGTGTGGTGACTTTAGGCACTAGTAAAGTTGATAAGCTTAACCGAGTACTATTTAGTGTAAAAATAGTAGTTTTGGCTAGCTTGTTTTATATGCTAACACCTTATGTACATGGCCAACACTTATTGGAAATGCCTGTTGAGCAAGGGCTGATACTGTCGGCTATCCCGGTGGTATTCACCTCTTTTGGTTTTCATGGCTCAATTCCTTCTATTGTTAAATATGTCGGGCTTGATATAAAAACCTTGCGCAAAGTTATGATTGCAGGCGCCTCTTTACCACTGGTTATTTATGTATTTTGGCAAGTATTAAGCCAAGGCATAATGAGCCAAGAGCAATTACTACAAAGCGATGGGTTAACTGGTTTTGTAGCCAGTGTGGCCAATATTGCCAATAACGCCAATGTTTCTACTGCGGTTAAACTCTTTGCCGACTTAGCTCTAGCAACGTCATTTTTAGGGGTAAGCTTGGGGTTATTTGACTTTTTTGCTGACACATTCAAAAAAGCAGACACGGGGGCTGATAGAATTAAAACAGCACTTATTACTTTTGTTCCTCCTCTTGGATTTGCTTTATTTTACCCGCAAGGATTTATTATGGCATTAGGCTATGCAGCCATTGCTTTGGTTATATTGGCAGTATTTTTACCCGTTAGCATGGTGTACAAGCAGCGTCAGGGGATTGAAAAAGAAGGCTATAAAGTACGCAGTGGTAATATTGGTTTGGCCATAGCCGCTTTGTGTGGTATTTCAATTATTAGCGCACAATGCCTGCAAATGGCAGGAGTTATACCGGCTATAGGCTAGCCCCTATAGTTGTTCTAATATATGCACCCCAATGATGGTTTTGGGGTGCATACCATTCAAACGTCAATAATTAACGTTAAAATACTATCGCTTGCCCTCTTCCGCTTTGCTCAGACGCCGCATCTAATTTGCCATCATTATTGATAATCACATGCATATCACCAAAGTGACGCTCATCCACTGTATAACCCATTTTTATTAGCTGTTGCTTTACTGAGGACTCCAAACCCGAGTGCGCTCTAATCACATTTTTAGGCCATAACTGATGGTGAAAACGCGGGCTATTTACTACTTCATTTGCGCTCATATTAAATTCAATCGCATTGAGTATTGATTGATACACTGAACTAATAATTGTGGTGCCGCCAGGCGACCCTGTTACCATTTTCACCTTATTATTACTGAGTAAAATGGTTGGAGTCATAGAGCTTAACATACGTTTATGTGGCTGAATTTCATTCGCTTTTCCGCCAATGGCGCCAAATACATTCATAACCCCAGGCTTAGCGCTAAAGTCATCCATTTCATCATTTAAAATAAAGCCAGCGCCTTCTACGACTACGCCACTACCAAACCCTAAATTGATGGTGGTGGTATTAGCAACAGCATTCCCCATGTTATCAATAATAGAAAAGTGTGTGGTTTGTTCGCTTTCTTTTAAACCCGGTTTAATATTTTCAGTGGTAGAAATGGCCTTTAAATCTATACTATTGCTGCGGTTTTTAAGATAGTTTTCTGCAAGTAACTTAGCTGTAGGCACTTGGTAAAAATCAGGATCGCCTAAGTATTCTGCCCTATCAGCAAACACTCGCTTACCTATTTCAGCAAGTAAGTGCACATACCCAACTGAATTATGTGATGGTGCAGCTATGGGCTTTTTAAGCTCATACATTTTAAGCCATTGTAATATAGCAATACCGCCGGAGCTTGGTGGCGGTGAAGTAAGCACTTGATAGCCGTTCCAGTTAGCTTTTATAGGAGTACGAGACTTTGCGCGGTAATTTTTTAAATCGTCTTGAGTAATAATACCGCCATGTTGCTCCATAAAGTTTGCGATGATCGTTGCGGTTTCACCTTGATAAAAGCCATCTTGGCCATTATCGCGAATGCGTTTGAGTGTCACTGCAAGCTCAGGTTGCTTAAAAAGCTTACCAGATGTAGCGCTTGCAAAATAATTGGCAAAGTTTACTTTAATGTTTTTATTGTTTAGATGTTCTATGTAGCCCTTAATTAACAGAGCCAACTTTTCAGGCACCACAAAACCTTGCTCTGCTAATGTTACCGCAGGCTGTACTAAGGTTTTCCAAGGAAGTGTGCCATGCTTCTTATGTGCTAGCCACATACCAGCAACACTACCCGGTACACCACTGGCATGAATACCATAAATAGATTTATTAGCAATAACTTGCCCTTGCGCGTCTAAATACATATCACGATGTGCGGCGTTCGGTGCAGTTTCACGGTAATCTATAAAATCACCTTGCCCATCCTTATGAATAAGCATAAACCCACCGCCGCCAATATTACCCGCCTCGGGAAGCGTAACGGCCAATACAAACTGTGCTGCAATGGCTGCATCAACCGCGTTCCCCCCCTGCTCTAACACAGCTTTTGCAGCATGTGCACTAAAAGTGTCAGGCATGGCAACGGCACTCTGTTTAGCCGCTACACTAAAAACACATAACTGTATTACCACAATACTACTGATAATTAGCTTGCTTGGTGAAAAAAGTGCTCCCATCCCATATCCTTAGGTTATTTTTATACATTGATGGAAAACATTAATGCATAGTAACAAACATCAGGTCAATATTTAGATGCTACATTTTTAAGGCTTAGGAAGTTTTAGCTCAACTGCACGGCTTTGAATAAAGCGCAGCAGTTAAGTTTGAGCCATCATCAGTATAAATATAATAGTGCTGTAGCTGCATACCGAGCTTTTTCATGATGTTAATTGAGCCAACGTTGGCGGTCAGCGCTGTGGCACTGATTGCCTTTACTTGCGACTGTTTTTCAATCGTTGAGCAAATCGCTTGTGCCGCCTCAGTTGCATAACCCTTACCCCAACTCGCTTGTTTAAATCGCCAGCCGACTTCAATATCACTAAAGTCAGGCGTATCTGAAAAAAAGCCCATCGGCCGAACAAGCACCCACCCTATAAAGGTATTGCCTTCACGCAGGGTTACCTGCCATAGCCCCCAACCTTGTTGCTCATTTCTATACGCAAGCATTCTTGGAATGCCTTTCGTTTTTATATCTTCAAGCGAAGTGGGTTTACCTTGTGTTAAATACTGCATAACGGCTGGATCTTGATCGAGCTCGAATAATTTCTGCCAATCTTTTTCGTCCATTAATTTAAAACTTAATCGTGTTGTTACAGCTATGTTCATTTTCATTGTTGTATAGTTACCTCTGAAATATATTTTTCACTAAAGGAGATAGTCAATGAAGAAATTAGCAGGTTTAGCATTATTAGGCACTTTAATTACACTAACAGGGTGTGAAGATGCCAACGAAGTGAAACAAGACGCCAAACAAACGAGCGCTGAAGTTCAAGAAAAGCTAAACGAAACGTGGAACGACGTTAAAGAAAAAACCAATGAGCTTAAAAATGACGAGTCATTTAATGAGCTGCTTGAAGAGAGTAAAGCGATGGGCTTAGACATGTACGATGACGGCAAAGAAGTAGCTGTTGATGCATGGATCAAAAGCAAAGAAGCGGCTGGCGAGCTAACTGAAAAAACGAAGCAAAAAGCACGTGAAATTGCAGCAGAAATTGAGCAAGCACGTGAAGAGCATAAAGAAGGTTAATTATTTTTAACCATAAAAAAAGGTAAGCCATGGCTTACCTTTTTTGTATTATTTTTAGAGTAAATTATGGGTTATAGTTCAAAGTCTTTTTTGAATTTTAAACCAAACTCACTACGGTCATTGCTGCGCATTACGCCAACAAAACCAGTTTGCTGCAGGCGACCTACATCGTAAACTTCGTTTAATACGTTCTCACCATATAGCGTTACTTCCATATCGCCGTATGGATTAGTGTAAGAAATATTAAAACCAACTAGCTCACGCGAATCAATCGTTTCACTTTTATTGAAAACTGACTGACCTTGCATTTCACTACGGTACGAGTAGTTGGCATTTAATGCAACCGTGCCACCATTGCTTAAATCAACAAAGTAAGATGGAGCAACCATCACCGTCCAACGAGGTGTCAGTGCTGGTGAGTCACCTTTACCAATACCTTGTACACCTTCAGCTACTTCTGTAATTTCAGAATCTAAGTAACCTACTGCAGTGCGAATAGTAAAGTCGTCGGTTAGTGCAATTGTGGTTTCAAGCTCAATACCTTGCGCTTTAGACTGGCCTGCATTTTCAACGATAGTTACAAAGCCACCGCCCGCGGTTGGATCTGAGAATGGCAGTGCTAAATCAGTGTAGTCAGTAACAAACATTGCAAGCATCATAGATACATTTTCATGTACCTGGCCCTTTAAACCAATCTCGTAGTTAACTGCTTTGGTTTCATCAAACGATACAAACTGATCCGGACCACCAAATGGGCGCGGTGGGAAACCACCTGTTTGGTAACCTTTTTGCACTTGACCGTATACATTCATATTATTGCTAAGCTGGTATGAAGCATTAACGTCCCATGTTACTGCATTAAAGTCTGCACTAATGTCTTTACGCTCAGGGAAGGTTGGGAAAATAGCATTCGCATCTTTTTTATCTTCTGAGTAACGAAGGCCACCGCCGATTGTTAAATCATCAGTTAAATCGTAACTACCGTTAATGTAAGCTGCGTATGAGTTTGTTTCTTGATTTATTTCAAAAAATCCAAAGCCACCAAATGAAGGAGTAACACCATCATTTAGCACACCATCTGGTGTATTAAACGGGCTAAATACAAAATCTTCAGAGCGAGTAAAGCCATCTTCATTAAAGAAGTATAGACCCGATACAAAGTCCATTTTATCAAACGTGGCGTTTAGCTGAAGTTCAAAAGAGTATTGATCTGCACCGCCCACTTCTGGGAACTCAGATAAGTTAAGTGGTGATGCATCATCATCTAAACCACCTTCATATTCAGAAGTACGGTAGCTTGAGATAAACTTGGCTGTATATGTGTTATTAATCGCCCAATCAGCTGTAAATGACGTACCCCAACCAGAATATGAAGTTGACTCAATACCGGCAACCGTTGTGCCTAAATCATCAGGGTTTTGAGGAATTAAGTCTTCAGTTAATAATGGGAAATCGCCATTAAAGACATCATTTGAATCTAATGAATCTGTCAGTTCAATAGTATAAGGTGATTGACCTGACTCATTATCAACGCCATCTAGCGAGAAAGTAAACGCTAAATCACTAGTTGCTTCATATTTAAGTGCTATACGACCACTAAACTCTTGCTCTTCACCAATTTCTTTTTCAGGGTTAGCTAAGTTTACTGCCGTACCTACCCCATTACGTTGTTTGTATGACGCACTGGCTGACATGCTTAGATCGTTAGTTAGTGCATTATTAAAGTAAATATCACCCGCAACTCGACCACGACTGCCCACTTTAGCGGTTGTTGTTAGAATACCTTCATCACCAGGTTGTTTAGTAATTACGTTTACTGCACCACCTAATGTGTTACGGCCATAAAGTGTGCCTTGTGGCCCACGTAGAACTTCAACTCGCTCTACATTAGGAAGTGATAAGTTAGACCCCATTTGACGACCTAAGTAAACACCATCTAGGTAAACACCTACGCCTGGATCGGTTGTTATAATGTGATCTTGCAAACCAATACCACGAATAAACACTGAGGCATGTGCAGCATTACCAACACCATAACGAGTAATGTTTAAGTTAGGAACGTATTTACCAATATCTTCTAAGTTACCCATATTGGCTTTATCAATAAGGTTAGCACCTATTGATGTAATCGCAGTTGGAGATTCGAACAAGCTCTCTGTACGTTTACGAGCTGTCACTTCAATTTTTTCAAACGCGTCTTGTTTGGCTGTCGTTTTAGCTTCTTGTGCATTTGCGGAAGTTGTTAGGGCTGCAATAACCGCTAAACTTAACTGTGAGAGGGTGCGTAATTTCAAGGTCTTCTCCAAAGGGTATTAATTTAATTATGCGTTATGCTGTGTAAACATAAATTGTAGGCATAAAAAAAGATGCGTTAGATGCATCTTTCCTCTGGGAGTTTATTATATTACAAAAACGCTACAATATGTACATTTAACTTTAGTTTACGTAAAAATTTATTTTTATCTTTTTAAGCTTAGCCAACTTACCTAAATAGCAATGCAAATTTAGCTTTAAATTAATACTTTAACATTAATTACCACCAGTATTATTTGTTAATTGAACATGCGCTTTGTTGCGAAAAACACATTAAAGCTATTTAAGATTATGACAATATCCAAACACCCTTTATATTTAAATATACTACAGAATCATTTTTAGGTGAAAAGCATGACAAAAAAACAGACCACGCAATCAGCTAACATGCTTTTTAACAACAACCATTATAGTCCATTATTTTTTACTACATTGAATAACGGCATATTATTAGTCTGTCATTCAGCACTCAATAGCCTTACAAATTACGAACTTTTGAGTCATTTTATGCAAACCAATAATTACCAAGGGTTAGTTATCTTTAATATTCCTAAAAATACTGATGCTGCTTCACTTAAAGAATGGCCAAATTTGAAAGGCCTTTTCTATCAAGATACCAATGAGGAACTATTTAACAGGGGGTTAGAAGCAATTAAACAAGGGGAGTTGTGGTTTCCACGTACTATCAGTGATATTTGGATGCGCCAAATGCTCGATTCAGAGCAAAAAACTGCTTTGCAAACAAATAACCTAACCGATAAAGAAATTAAAGTACTCAACCTACTTTTCAGTGGGCTTCATTCCAGTGCTATTGCTGATAGTTTATTTATAAGTGAAGCTACGGTAAGAGTGCACTTACATAAAATTTATAAAAAAATAGCGGTCAAGAATAAACAGCAGGCAATTCGATGGTGCCAAGACAACCTAAAAAATATGAATTCGCGTTCATAACTTAAAAAATAATTACTACTTAATACCTACTGTAGTAAATATCATCTCATTATAAATAACTCAAACAAGTCAATTAGTTACATTACCTGAAAATAAAAAAACCTTACTTTTCAATCACGGCCATGCCTTTTTGTTGCAAAAAAGCAGTAAAAAGGACTTAATTTATTAATTTTAATTAGAAAAAAGTTAATACTCATCTTATACTGCAACGGGATACACATGAAATTTAAATAGGATACACAATGAAAAAACTATCAGTTGCAGTAGCAATTTGTTGCGCACTTGCCACAAGCAATGCGAGTGCTGAAGTTCGTATTAATGGGTTTGCTTCTATTGTCGGTGGTAAGTCACTCGATAGTGATCAAACTTTATATGGATATGATGATGATATTTCATTTAAAAATGAAAGCGTATTTGCACTTCAGCTGACCGCTGACCTGCAAGAGAAGTTATCCGCTACAGCGCAAATAGTAGCTCGCGGTGAAAATGATTTTGACGCTGATTTTGAATGGGCATACATAACATATGAGTTCTCTGATGAGCTACAATTAAGCGCCGGTAAAATGCGCGCACCATTTTTTCGCTATTCTGACTTTTTAGATGTTGGCTATGCCTATCGTTGGGTTCGTCCACCACAATCCGTTTACAGACTGCCATTTTCAACCTATGAAGGGTTGAGTTTGTTATACACTTCACAATTAGGTGATTGGGATTCAACTTTACAGGTTATCTACGGTGGCTTTGAGGGTGATGTAGTAGCAGTTACTTATAACGACCAAGCAGAGTTAGATGATGTAGCAGGTATTAACTGGACACTCTCTTATGATTGGTTTAGTGCTCGTGCAGCTTACCTTGTAACAGACACTACTATGAAACTTGGGCAAAAAGATGAGAATGATCTAGCGGGGGTTCAAATAAACGCCCTAGAAAATATATTGCGCCAAAATGGATTAACGACTCAAGCTGACGATATTTCAATAAATGAAGATGATAGCTACTTCTTAGGTTTTGGCATTTCAATAGATTACAACAATATTCTATTTGACGCTGAATATACCGAATTTGAAGTTAAAGACAGTATATTAGCAAAGCAGTCTCAATATTACGCTTCTATTGGGTATCGTATGGATAACGTCATAGCTCATTTTACTTATGAAGATAATGACGACAAGCATGACTCATCAAGGTTTAATGCTATAGAGTCAGTGCCGACTCTAAATGCTGCAATAAATGGAGCCTTAGAAGGTACTCGTGCCCAAAGTAATGTATACACCATTGGTGCGCGCTATGACTTCCACCCAATGGCAGCATTAAAAGTAGATTTTAGTCGCTTCGAAAACGACATATCAAATACTGAAACTGATGTTATCGCCGTTGGCGTTGATTTAGTATTTTAATTGGAGCGAACAATGAAAAAATTAATTTTAGCCAGCATGCTAACACTATGTAGTACTGCAGCATTTGCTGAAGTTGCAGTAATCGTTAACCCAGCGAATGCCAATGCAATAAGCCAAGATGATATTAAAAAAATATACCTTGGCAAGAGCAAATCGTTTGCTGATGGTACCAAAGTAAACCCTGTTAACCAAAATGGTACTGCAGTGGCAGATGAGTTTAACGACAAGCTTGTTGGCAAATCAGGCAGCCAATTAAATGCTTATTGGTCAAAGCTAGTTTTTACTGGCAAAGGCACGCCTCCAGGTAAACTTGATAATGACCAAGCTGTGATTGATTTTGTAGCTGCTAATGCTGATGCAATTGGCTATATAGACAGCGCCAAAGCAAGTGATAAAGTTAAAGTAGTAGGTAAGTATTAACCTGCTAAATTAAAAATAAAAGCCCGTAACAAATACTTTGTTGCGGGCTTTTTTATGCCTATTATTTACAACCGTCATAAAACCTTAAAGTTTCGCCTTAACGACTACTCAATTTTAAACTTAGCAGTTGCATCTAATAGATTATCTGAAAGGTAATGTAAGTTTTTTGCCACATCTCTTACCGCTTTGAGTGAACTCATCGTATCTTCAAATGAAACATGCATATTCGATACGTTGTCTACTACCATCGCGGCCACAGAGGTTTGCTCTTCAGTTGCTGCTGCAATCTGCGAATTCATCCCATTAATTTCTAGTATTTGCTCTGCTATTTTTTCAATCGAGACACCGGTTTGCTCTGCTGCACTGGCATTATCTGTGGCCATGTCTCTTGCAGAAGTCATAGCCGTTACTGACTCATTGGCAGCCACACTTAATGTACTTAGTAACTCACGAATTTCATTAGTTGACTGTGCTGTGCGTGATGCAAGCTCGCGGACCTCATCTGCTACCACAGCAAAGCCACGACCATGCTCACCTGCACGCGCAGCTTCAATTGCAGCATTTAACGCCAACAAGTTTGTTTGTTCGGCAATGGAGGTAATTACATTGAGTATTTGCGATACATTTTTAGTGTCATCGGCTAATTTATTAATGGTGTTGGCCGCTATATTAATTTCATCGCTTAACGTACGCGACGCATTAACTGACATTTTGACTTGTACACGACTTTGATCTACTTCTTTTTCTGCTGTTTGCACAGCATTAGATGCGCTCGCTGCTGATTGTGAAATATCGCCAACGCTTTGCTTCATCTCTTCCATCGACTGCTTAACAACATCTGCATCGGTGGTTTGTTTAGTGGTTGCTCGCTCTGCTCGCTCCATCCCTTGCACAAGACGGGTTGAATTTTCCATTAGCGGTTCACATACCGCGATAACTTCTAAAACGGTTTCTCTCAGCAGACTAATAAAAGCATTAAAGTTTATAGATACCTGACCAATCTCGTCCTCTGAGTTAACAGCAAGCTTGGTGCTTAATGATCCTTTACCACTTGCTAAAAGACTTAGGTTATTAGCAGCATCACTGGCTGATGAACCAATATTACGTGCAATCCAAATAGCCATAAGCAAAAGCAATACTAATGATACAACCGCCACAACTAACATTAGATTAAGCGCATCATCTGATCGTGCTTTTGTATTGGCAACTAGCTGGAAAAAGCGATCATCTGCTTTTTGTTGTGCGTTTTTAAAGCTGGTTAAAACCGCCTCGAAAAGGCTTGTTTTAAGCTGCGCCTGTTGTTGTATTTTACTAAAATCAGCCGTGCCATTAACCATGCCATTAGCGATAGTTGCAGATATCTTTTCATAATTTTTCAGCCGCGTTTTTGTGTCGCTATCAATATATGATCCATTAATTGTTTCTATTGCGTCCAAATTCAAAATGAGCCGCTGATAAGTTTCACTCGCTTTTGTTACTAACTCTTGCTCGCCAAAGGTTACAGCCTGAGTGTATAACTCATCTAACTTTTCTAAAATGCTTACGTTGGCCAAGGTTAATTTAGCTACTTTATAAGAAGATTTCTCCATTTCATCAAGTGATATGCGATTTTCGTTCATAGCAAAGTAATTAACCAAAACAATTACTAAGAATGCGATTATCGCTATAGATGTAATTGCATGTATTTTTTTAGTAATGCTGAGGTTTTTAAAAGAGAAACCTGAAGCCATATTAATTTACCCCGTTTAATTATCTATAGTTATTATCGGCTTAATATAGAAAAATGTTAACTTTATTTTTAACTTTCGACGTTTTTTGTACATAAAATTAAATATACAACAATATTCTTTTATAAACACCAACAATTGAAATATAGAGTGTTCTACTCAATGTTCAACATTAATCCAAAAAGAGTTGTTTAATATTTTAAATTTCAGACACAAAAAAACCAGTAACATTGCTGTTACTGGTTTTTATATTTGGTGCGGATGGGGGGACTTGAACCCCCACGCCCGAAAGCACTACCCCCTCAAGGTAGCGTGTCTACCAATTCCACCACATCCGCATTTTTTAAGCTATTGCTTAGCGTTAAGTCTTAAAGCTAACTTGAGGAAAGAGAGCGACTTAACAATTTAAACTAAATTAATTTGGTACGTCAGAGCTTTGCTCTTTTGTAGATGTTACCGGAACATCTTCTTCAACTGGCGTCACAGTTTCAACAGCTGGAGCCGCTTCTAAGTTTTCCCACTCGTCAGTCTTTTTGATTTGACCGGCAGTTAAGTTACCTAAAACAATACTTAACACGAAGAAGATCGTTGCTAAAGTTGTTGTCGTTTTCGTCATAAAGTTACCGGCTCCTGAAGAACCAAAAACAGTAGACGATGCGCCTGCACCAAATGATGAGCCCATGTCAGCGCCTTTACCTTGCTGGATCAAAACCATACCAACAAGCGCTAACGCTACAATTAAATACACTACTAATAAAATTTCGTACATCTTATACGGTCCCTTTTGCACTATTGCAGATAGCAGTGAATGATTCTGCTTTTAAACTGGCGCCACCAATTAGGCCGCCGTCTATATCTGTTTGTGCAAATAATAATTCGCTATTTTTTTCATTAACGCTACCACCATATAAGATGGTTAGCCCTTGTGCTAAATCGCTGTCTAGTGAAGCAATCTTGTCACGGATAAATTTGTGAACACTTTGTGCCTGTTCAGGCGATGCAGTCTTACCTGTGCCTATAGCCCAAACGGGCTCATATGCTATCACAGATTCTTTCAGTGCTGCTACACCTAATTTATTAATTACTGCGTCAATCTGCGCAGCAACTACCTGTTCTGTTTGCCCGTTTTCTTGCTCTATTTCGCTCTCTCCAACACATAAAATAGGCGTTAAACCTACTTGTTGTGCGCGAGCAAATTTTGCCGCTACGGTGTCGTTGCTTTCTTTATATATACTGCGGCGTTCTGAGTGACCAACCAGTACATATGTTGCACCTAATTGCTTAATTAGCTGGGCATCTACTTCACCAGTAAAGGCACCTGGCGTATTCTCTGAAACAGTTTGTGTCCCAGTAGTTACACCACTGGCGACCATTGCTGATATCAGTGGAAACGGAGGAAATAAAACAATGCTTACTTCAGAAGATTTAACATCGTTAATAGCATCAGACAGTTGTTCAACAAGTTCTAATGAACCATTCATTTTCCAGTTGCCCGCGACCATCGCCTTGCGTGTTGCCATTTTTCCACTCCACATTAGAAAGCGGGCGAGATATTAACTCGACTCGCCCAAAGTTACAAGAGGTTATTGTTATCAATCAGTTTGTTTGCTCATAGATTCGACAACCGCTGCTATTTTTTGTGCGCTATCGATAACTATTTTTTCTTGTTCTGCTTCAACCATCACTCGTACAACAGGTTCAGTACCTGACTTACGAAGTAATACACGGCCTTTATCTGCTAAGCTTTGCTCTACTTCAGCTACTGCAGCAAGTACTTCTGGTGCTTGAGTTGGATCGGTACCGGCAGTGTATCGCACGTTAATCATTTTCATTGGGTACTTAGTAAATCCAGCGCCTAAATCTTGAAGTGTACGGTTTTGAGCCACCATAGCAGCAAGCACTTGTAAGCTTGAAATAATGCCATCGCCAGTGCTAATTAAGTCTAAATTTAAAACATGGCCTGAGCTCTCACCACCAATTTTCCAACCTTTTTGCTGCAGTAGTTCCATCACATAACGGTCACCCACTTTGCTACGAGCAAAAGCAATATTTTTTGCTTTTAAGGCATTTTCAAGACCCATATTAGACATGACAGTACCAACAACCCCCCCTCCTAAGTTGTCATCTTGGGCAGCTTGGCAGGCAATAATGTAAACTAAATCATCACCATCAAATACGCGGCCATTGTGGTCTACCATCATTACACGGTCGCCATCGCCATCATAGGCAATACCTACATCCGCTTTATGCTCAAGTACTTTACGCTTTAGTGTATCTACGTGAGTTGCGCCACATTCATGGTTAATATTTACCCCATTAGGCTCACATGCATGGGTTATCACCTCAGCGCCTAGCTCTCGCATAACTGAAGGCGCTATGTGATACGTTGCACCGTTGGCACAATCTAGGACTATTTTTAGCCCCTCAAGTGATAAACCTTGTGGAAACTGACTTTTACAAAATTCAATATAGCGGCCATCAGCGCTTGATAGGCGTGTTGCTTTACCTAGCTTATCAGAGGCAACACATGTCATTGGTTCATCAAGCATGGATTCTATTTGCAGCTCTACAACATCATCTAGTTTTAAGCCTTGGCCATTAAAAAACTTAATGCCGTTATCGTAATAAGGATTATGAGATGCGCTAATCACAATACCCGCTTCTGCGCGAAACGTTTGCGCTAAATATGCAACGGCAGGCGTTGGCATAGGACCAAGCAAAATAACATCAATACCGGCTGCAATTAAACCAGACTCCAATGCAGTTTCAAGCATATAACCAGAAATACGAGTATCTTTACCAATAATGACTTTTTTTGTGCCATGTTGTGATAATACGCGCCCTGCAGCCCAGCCTAATTTCATTGCAAATTCTGGATTAATAGGCCCTTGCCCAACTAGACCACGCACACCGTCTGTGCCAAAATATTTTCTTTCTTGCATTAAAGTACTCCTTGTTTGCAGGCTTGATATACGCCAAGCACGTCTGCGGTTTCTTTTACATCATGCACACGAATAATATGCGCACCGTTTTGTGCTGCTATTAATGCGCCAGCTAAACTACCAGCTAATCTATTTTCTGTATCTCTGTTGAGTAAATTACCAATCATTGACTTACGTGATAAACCCGCCAGCAGCGGTAAGCCAAACTGGGCAAAGTCATTAAATTGAGACAATATTTGATAATTGTGTTTAAGTGTTTTTCCAAAGCCAAAACCAGGGTCTAATATTAATTGGCTTTGTCTTATACCAGCAGTTTCGCATGCAGCGATGCGCTGGTTAAAAAAGTCATTTATCTCGCTTGCTAAATCATTATAGTGAGGGTCGTTTTGCATACTTCGCGGTTGTCCTTGCATATGCATTAAGCACACGACCACGTCAGGATACTGAGCAACCACCTCTAATGCACTAGGTTCTTGTAATGCTCGCACATCATTAACAATATCCGCACCAGCTTCAATGGCTTGACGCATGACTTCGGATTTACTGGTATCGATTGAAATAACGCAATCACTTTGCTCACGTATAGCCTTAATAATCGGAATAACGCGCTGCAGTTCATCTTCAAGAGTGACATCCGGCGCTCCTGGACGTGTTGATTCACCGCCGATATCTAAAATAGTCGCGCCGTCATCAAGTAATTGCATTGCATGTTTGAGTGCAGCTGTAATATTAAAAAACTGGCCACCATCTGAAAATGAATCAGGGGTAACGTTTACTATTCCCATAATAATGGGTTCGCTGAGATCAAGCGCTCGACCACGTGCAAGGTTAATTTTATTATTCATCGCTAACCTTAATATGTGTTTGTTAAGTGTAATTTGAGTTAATTACAGCAAACTGATACAAAAAAGCCCCGAAATTCGGGGCTTTTGGATTTGTTATTTTAACGATTATTCAGCTTTATCATCAAGGTTTGTTTCATCTTTTTTAGATTCATCTTTTTTAGAGTCGTCGTTTTTAGATTCGCTAGTTGGTTTTTGTATTTCATCAACAGCTTTATCTTTAGAAACATCTTCTTTTTCTGATTTAGCTTCATGTCGGTCATGCGCATCACGTGGTTCACGTACTGGCTGACGCGCCATTAAGTCATCAATTTGTTTGGCATCGATGGTTTCATACTTCATCAGTGCGTCTTTCATGGCATGCAAAATATCAATGTTTTCTTTCAATATTGATTCTGCACGTTGATAGTTGCGGTCTGAAAACAAGCGTACTTCTGCATCAATTACTTTTGCTGTTTCATCCGACATGCTCATAGAACGACCACCGCCGCCACCCATGTACATTTCATTTTGATCTTCAGCATAAAGTAATGGGCCTAGCTTTTCACTTAACCCCCATTGTGTAACCATTTTGCGAGCAATGTCAGTTGCACGTTCGATATCGTTACTTGCACCGGTAGTTACTTTGTCTTCACCATAAATAATGGCTTCAGCAATACGGCCACCATAAAGACTAGAGATCATAGACTCAAGTAACTCTTTTGAATGACTAACACGGTCTTGCTCTGGTAAATACATCGTCACACCTAGCGCACGGCCACGTGGAATAATAGATACTTTATAAACAGGATCGTGCTCTGGAACCATACGCCCAACAATGGCATGACCTGCTTCATGATAAGCTGTCATTTCTTTTTCTTGCTCGCTCATCACCATGGTCTTGCGTTCAGCACCCATCATGATTTTATCTTTTGCAGCGTCAAATTCAGCCATACTAACAACACGTTTATTACCACGTGCTGCATAAAGAGCCGCTTCATTCACTAAGTTAGCAAGATCTGCACCTGAGAAACCAGGTGTACCACGAGCAATCACTGCCGCTTCAACGTTATCACCTAAAGGTACTTTACGCATATGTACTTTTAGAATTTGTTCACGACCACGAATATCTGGTAAACCAACCACAACTTGGCGATCAAAACGGCCAGGGCGAAGTAATGCTGGGTCTAAAACATCCGGACGGTTAGTCGCAGCAATAACAATAATACCTTCATTGCCTTCGAAGCCATCCATCTCAACTAGCATTTGGTTAAGCGTTTGCTCACGTTCATCGTGACCGCCACCCATACCTGCGCCACGTTTACGTCCTACTGCATCGATTTCATCGATGAAGATGATACAGGGCGCTGCTTTTTTAGCTTGTTCGAACATGTCACGTACACGTGATGCACCTACACCCACAAACATTTCAACAAAATCAGAACCTGAAATAGTAAAGAATGGCACTTTTGCTTCACCGGCAACCGCCTTAGCAAGTAATGTTTTACCTGTACCAGGAGGACCGACCATAAGTACGCCCTTAGGAATACTGCCACCTAATTTTTGGAATTTAGATGGGTCGCGTAAAAAGTCCACCAGCTCGGTTACATCGTCTTTGGCTTCATCACAGCCAGCTACATCAGCAAAAGTCGTTTTGACTTGATCTTCACTCATTAAGCGGGCTTTACTCTTACCAAATGACATGGCGCCTTTGCCACCGCCACCTTGCATCTGACGCATGAAGAAAATCCACACACCAATTAGCAGAATCATAGGGAACCAAGAAATGAAAATACTTGCTAAAAACGATTGTTCCTCAGGTTTTACACCTTTGACATTTACATCGCTTTTTAACAAATCATTTAAAATATCTTTATCATAGATCGGCATAATCGTTTGAAAACGCTCGCCGCTATTTTTTATGCCAGTAATTGTGCCACTGCCACTTTCAATAGACACTTCTTGTATAGAGCCACTGCGGGCATCTTTAACAAATTGACTGTAACTTGTTTGACGATCAACTTGATCGCCGCCATTAAAGCTCTGAAATACTGACATAAGCACAACTGCAATAACCAGCCAGAGTATTAGATTTTTCGCCATATCGCTCAAGGGGTTAACCTCTTGTATCCAATTAATTTAAATTCAACTAAACGCCAAGCAACTGTACTACAGTTTGTATCCAGTCGCTACTATATATACTTCCCGAGAACGGGGACGCGAGGCATCCGGTTTACGTATCTTCACTGCTTTAAAACTATTACGTACATCTTGCAAATATTGATCAAAGCCTTCACCTTGGAATACTTTAACAATAAACGCGCCATTTTTCTTTAAAACTTGGTGGCACATATCAAGTGCAAGCTCAACCAAGTACATGCTCCCCGCCTGATCAACCGAGTTATTACCACTCATGTTAGGTGCCATATCAGACAATACCACATCTACATTTTTACCATCAATGCGTTTTAACAATGCATCAAGTACGGCCTCTTCACGAAAGTCACCTTGTAAAAAGTCAACACCCGCTAATGAATCCATAGGTAAAATATCACACGCAACCACTTGGCCTTTGTCACCTACTTTTTCTGCTAAGTATTGTGACCAACTCCCTGGGGCTGCGCCTAAATCAACCACTGTCATTGCTGGACGCAATAACTTATCTCTGTTTTGGATTTCGTCTAATTTGAAAACAGCTCGAGAGCGCCAGCCTTTTTTTTGCGCTTCTTGAACATATTTATCATCAAAATGTTCTTTAAGCCAACGCTGTGAACTGGCTGACTGTTTTTTATTTGTCATAAATTAACACGCAACTAATTAGTAATATTCTCTAGATGGCGTTAGAATACCCTTAATTCAAGCCATATTCAGCAAAATTTGTAATATCATGACATTATCAAACAAACAAAAGCAGTTTTTAAAAGGTCAGGCACATAGCCTTAAGCCTGTAGTTTTACTAGGTTCTAACGGTTTAACCGAAGGCGTAGTAGTTGAAATCCAAAGCGCACTAGAAATTCACGAATTAATTAAAGTGAAAGTGCCAACTGACGATCGTGAAACAAAAAAGCTTATTTTTGATGCCATAGTTCGCGAAACAGGAGCTACCAAACTACAAACAATCGGCCATACGATTGTGCTTTACCGTCAAAGCCCTGAGAAAAAAATTCAGTTACCTCGCGGCTAACAATCCGTTATAAATGATACAAAAACCAGCCGTGGCTGGTTTTTTTATATATAATTAAAAATCCATTATTCGCAACTTTGCTCTGTAGTTACCATCCTCAAACTTACTCAGCAAATAATAGTGCCCGAACTGCCCCTCATTCATATTTTCAATAGTTTGGTTACTCAATAACGAAGCCAATTGCGGTGTGGTATTACTATGCCCTACAACCACCACAACACCATTTTGTGCTAACAACTGATTTTTCAATGTCGTTAAATCAGCAGCATTATAAGTTATAACTTTAACATTAAAATACCTAGCTAAAGGCGCTGCAGTACTTAATGTTCGGTTATAGTTACTACTGTATAACGTAATGTCTGGATGGGCTTTAACTAGCGAAACCAAATGCTCAGCACGTACTTGCCCTCGCTCTGTTAAAAATGGATCATTGCCTGTTTGTTTTTCACTATGACGAAACAAATAAAGCTGTTCAGGCGCAGAAAAAGCAGGGTGGCACAGCAGTAATAGTAATACTGCCCATGCTGATTTTATCAATGTACTCATTGTTTTTTACCTCGTTTGTATGCCAATAAACGGTCTATGAACTCCGTAGTAAGCTCATTAATGAGCCCAGTTTCTGCATTTAAAATTAAACTAAACCCTACATTTAAGTGCGGAAAAACCACTAAGTCACTGCGGTAGCCTTGCACCCAACCACTGTGATAATAAAGCGTTTCATCATCATAGTCATACACACGCCAGCCTAGCCCATAGTAGGCTTCGTTCATGTGCTCTCGCCATACTCGTCTGTAGCGTTCTTTTTTAGTATGAGTATAAGGGCGTGTTTGCGTGGCCAATGCATCTAAGGATAATACCGATGGATATTGCCCTAATTGCGCATTTAACCAAATAGCCATATCTGACGCACTGGCGTTTACCCCTGCCGCGGGTGCAACTTTATAATAATTCTTTTTTAAGCGGGCGCTATACCAACGTTTTTTTCCACGCACGTGAGGGTGTGCATAGTTATTATCCTGCACCATGGCATCGTAACCCAAACTAGCATCATTCATTTCTAGGGGAGTAAAAAACGCCTCATTAAGCCACTGGGTATAGGTTTTGTTGGTACTTTTTAAAATTACGTCGTCTATTAAGCTAAACATTACATTTTGATAGCCATAGCAATCACCAGGGTCACAAATGGGTTTAACACTCAATAGTTTTTCAACAATGTCCTTATAACCCATCCGCGATTCGATTAAATTATCGTAAGCGTTAGGCACTAGACCACTAGAATGGCTTAAAATATGAAAAACTTTTAAATCATCTTTATAGCCAGTTTGCTTAAAATCCGGTAAATAATAACTAACAGGTAAATAAAGATTGAGCCGCTGTTCATTTGCGAGTTTAGCCGCTAACGACCCTGCAAATGTTTTCGATACGGAGGCTAAACGAAATCGAGTGTGCGGGTTGATTTTTTGCCCACCGCGCACCTTTGTATTACCCATAGTATGGATGTAGTCACGCGCTTGTGAGTTGACAATGGATAGCGCCCCTCCTGGGATTTTTTTTATTTTTAGTTTTTTTTCTGTATAGCGTCCATAACTTTTAACAAATGCTTCCCAATCAGGATCTGTGCTTGCGCTCGCCTGTAAATGCGTCCCGATAAGGAGCACGGCAAAAAAGTAAAAGGGTAAGGTGTTAAAATACTTCATTCTTAGCTAATTTTTCTTTTTTAGTCATAATCAACCGTTATAATATCATGAACTTTTACTCGGACTAACGTACAATATGTCCGATTAATGGCTTTTGAGTGGATGTAAAATATTTATGCGTTTTTTAGTTGTATCACTTTTTATAATATCAGCGTCAGGTTGTGCTGTCGTTAAACAACCCGCAGAACCTTTAGTTATGCCTGCAAAGCCTATGCTCAAGAGCCAAACTTACCAGTTAAAGTATGAAGCTGAGCATGCTTCACCAAAAGTGAAGTCGGTGCAATTACCCGCCCACAACGTGAAAAAAAATCAAACTGTTAGAGTAATCGTAGACCGTGCAAGTGTTACCGACACTTTGGTCTCTCAAATAAGCCAAGCCTTAATTGATAAACAGCTTAAGGTGACCACTAGCGAGAATAGCGATTATACGTTAGCAATTCATCAAGTTGATCTTGAATTTATAGATGACGCTAAGTACACCCTAGCGCAACCAGAAAAACCATATTCATTATTTTCAAAAGTAGCCCAGCAATTTCCGTCCCAACAATGCGCCAATATATTAGCCCAAGTTAGTATGCGACTTACTCACAAAGCATCGGGCGATGTGGTGTGGTTTGCTAAATCATCAATTGATAGTGCAAGCTTCCATCGTGAACCCCTTGTTTATAGCTTTAGCGAAGAAAAGAAGATCACTAATGAGCTAGAAGTTGTTGCATTTATACATAAGCACAACACCGAACAGGCTCGCCTAAAACGAGCTGAGCTTAATAATGAAGTAACGGCCCCTGCGTATAAAACCATTACAAAATTAAGTCGTTTAACTAAATTAAATGGGCCATGTACACGCACCGAAATAAGTGCTCTAACACCTATGATGCAATTTTACTTAAGCAGTATTCTTATTGATAAAATTAAAGTTCAGTAGTTGTTAGGACGACCGCTACATTTTTTTACAGATTTAGCTAAGAGTTTGACAATATACTAGGGTCTGTTGACCTTTCAAGGTTAAATTTGCAGCACTCTGTTTGGTATTTAGACAAGGCAGAGTCTTTGTGGTGTGGTTGCTCCCCATAAATAGGCGATAACGCAGCATCAATGCCAAACAGACGCTGCCCGAAGGGTTCTGCCTAGGGGCGATTTACTCTTTGTTGCTCGGTTTTTACTTAGCCCACTAGGTTACAAACTTCGCGCCGCGATTAAACCGCCCCTAGTTTGAACAAATTTTAATCCGCAAAGGTCAACAGACCCTAGCCTCTTTAGCAAACTCTAATTAAGGTTCCAAGGATGACGTATACTTCTCTTAAACAGTCTTTTGGTTGTGCGGCCTTATTAGTTGCCGCTATTTTTAGTGCCCAAAGCAGCGCCAGTAATCGTTACTATGCCGATAACACTTTGGAACCCACCACTGGGTTTGCCTGGGATTGGAGCGCTGGCGCAGGTTATTACATTGAAGACTCTTATTTAGTTGGCATGAACTCCTATGATGTTGGTGCAGAACTAGATTTGAGTATTGCAGTTTCTTACGATAATTTTTATCTAGATTTTGACCATAATCAGCTCAGCGGTGGACTTGTTTTAGGCTATAGCTTAATTAACAAATATGATTGGGGTCTTGATTTATTAGGCACCAACATTCAAGCAGGTTTTGATGAACAAGGTTTAGGCTTTTATAACGACGGAATAATTGATCCACTGCGTGGTATAAAAAAGCGTAACTATGATTTTGACACCGGCCTTCGATTAACACGCCGATTTGAAAACTCACAAGTTTCATTTGAATATTTACATGATATAAGCGGTGCTCATAATGGTTGGGTTGCCAATGTGTTTTTCAGCCATATTCAACCTTGGCGCAATTGGGAGTTTCGCTCCGGTATTGGCTTAAGTGCCTACTCTGCTGATTTTACAAACTATTACTTTGGTATTGATAGCGATGAAGCAAACGCAGCACGCCCTATTTATAGTACCGATGCCAGTACCAGTATTATGTTTGAATTTCATGCCGAATACCCCATCAATCAAGATTGGGTATTTTTAGCAGGCTGGTTAACCACTTGGTTTTCAAAAGAAATTGATGACAGCCCAATTATTTCCCAAGGATATCAACACAAAGCCAAGGTAGGCCTGCGTTATGTACTTTAGATTTTTTTACTGTTTGTTGTTTACATATTCGGGCTCTTTGCTTGCAGCCACTACACAACCACCCAGTGAACTTACTGCTGTTCCCGATACCTGTGTAGCCTTACGTGAAGGGCGTCAATGTTATGCCGATGTTGTCTTATCGTGGCAGCAACCAGAGGTAGGAAATTATTGTTTACGCGATGCGACTTCAAAATACATTATGCAGTGCTGGCTTAAACAGCGACAAGGCTCACTTAATTACGCCTTTGATTCAACCCAGAGCATTTCATTTGAGCTGTTTGATAGTAATACATCACAAGTGATTGCTGTAAGCGAAGTTAAACTACAATGGGTGTATCAAAATAGACAAAAAAAGCGGCGCTGGCGGTTATTTTAGCCACACACTATAAACATCATTCAGGTATACGAAGAAAGCTTATGGATAATTACGGTACTATTTTACTGGTTGAAGATGATATCTCTCTTGCACAATGGGTAACTGAGTATTTAACTGAGCAAGGCTATATTGTGCATGTATGTCATCGCGGTGATGAAGTTATAAGCCAAGTAAAGCATTTAAACCCACAGCTTATTTTACTCGATATTATGTTACCAGGTCTTGATGGTATCAGTGTATGCCGTGAGTTACGTAGCTTTTATCAAGCCCCTATAATTATGCTCACCGCACGAGATGAAGAAATGGATGAGGTCATTGGGCTTGAAGTCGGTGCCACAGATTACATTATAAAACCTGTTCGCCCTCGTGCACTGCTTGCTCGTATTAAGTCGGCTTTACGCTACAGCAGTGACACGCCTAAAACTGATGCTCAAGAGAGCATGATCAATATTGGTCAATTAAGTATTAATACCGAATCTCGTAACGTTACACTCAACCAGCAAGATGTGAATATTTCAAGCGCAGAGTATTTATTACTGCATTATTTAGCGAGCAACGCTGGGCAAGTTGTATCACGTGATGCGGTGTTTAAAGCAACCAAAGGCAGGGAGTATGACGGCCTAGATAGAAGCGTTGATGTGCTTATTTCTGCTTTGCGTAAAAAGTTTAATGATGATCCGCAAAAACCAGAAAAAATAAAAACTATTTGGGGGCGTGGTTATTTGTTTGTGACTACAGCGTGGTAAGTTTTAATGCCTGAGCGCTTAAATAATAAGCGCGACAATAATAAAAGTCACTTCAATACACCCAGCCTATTATGGAATAGCATCAATGAAAAAGTTTTATATTTCACTACTAGGCAGTGCGCTGCTTTCAATTATTGTTTTAGGTTGGCTTATTGATGCATTTAGCCAACAAGCACATGCACCTTTGGATGAGTTTAGTGTACAAAGCCAGATTATTGTCGGGTTAAGTAAACAGCTCACAGCTATAAAGCCACAGGCACGACCAGAACAGGTAACTAAGTTAGCCAAAGATTTTAACCTGACTCTTAACTACAAATTAAATCAGTCGCTAGCATTACCATCAGCGCTATTAGATAAAATGCAAACTCAAGGCGGGTTAATACTCGAGGACGAGCAAGGCTTTTACATGCTCTACACTAATGATGCATTAAGCCCTTACCATTTAACCATGCGTTTAGATAAGCCTTACGAGAGCACACAGCGAAACGACATAATTTTAACTTTGTTATTTTATACTGGCTTATGTGTTTTTATGGGTTTTATTATTACCCCTTTAGCAAAACGTCTTACAGTATTAAATGATGCGGCAAAACAGTTCGCATCCGGTAATGTTAAAGCCCGAATTAAGCCCTCTCGCTTTACCTATATTAAAGATGTGGAACTGACCTTTAACCGCATGGCAAGCCAAATTGAAAAGTTAGTAGCTGAAAATAAACTGATGGCCTCAAGCCTGTCCCATGATATAAGAACCCCAATAGCATGCTTACGCTTTGGTGTTGACGCTGCACTTGATAGCCATGATGAGAGCAAAATAAAGCATTACCTAACCCGTATGGAAACCGATTTGGATCATATGGAGTCAATGTTAAAAAGCTACTTAGCATTTGCTACTTTGGAACAAAATGCCAATAAACTCACTTACTCATCAGCAAACCTTAAACAATATCTAAGTGACATTGTGCTGCAGCTTGAACCAAGAATAACCGCACGTTCGCTTAATATTTCTTTAGAATGTGATGATCATACTATTTTTGCTGACTTACATTGGCTAGCAAGAGCGATCGCTAACTTAATTAATAATGCCTGCGATTTTGCACATCATCACATTAAAGTAACCGCCTCGCTACAAGAGCACACTCTAGTGATCAGCATTGCCGATGATGGCCCAGGCATAGCTCAAGAAAACAATCAAAAAGTATTTAGCCCGTTCTTCCGTGAGCGCAGCCACCGTAATCGCAGTGACAACAGTTACGGGTTAGGATTGGCTATCGTTGCCAAAGTAGCCGATTGGCATCATGGTTCAATAGAAGTGAGTAAAAGTGAGCACCTTGGTGGGGCCTGCTTTACACTTACGATTGCGCGGTTTAGATATTAATTAAACAAGTACCATCCGTTCTAACTAACGCAATATAATTAAAGAAATCGTGCTATTTATAATCAAAAAATGCACGTGTTATTTATATCTGAAAATAAAACGCAATAATTGTGCGACTAAGTCAAATAAGCACTTTTTATTTTTTTACAATTCCAGTAGATTGTCACGGCGTCGAAAAAATAGAGAAGCAAAATAATATGAGTGCAGTAAGAGGTGAGTTTAGCTCCCGCTTTGGTTTTATAATGGCTGCGGCAGGATCTGCTGTTGGGCTTGGTAATATTTGGGGTTTCCCGACACAAACAGCAAGTAATGGCGGGGCTGCCTTTTTAGTCGCTTACTTAGTACTGGCCTTCTTTTTAGCCTATCCTGCTTTAATGGCAGAGCTGATGATAGGTCGTCATGGACAAGCTAATGCGGTTTCTTCACTAACAAAATTAACCACTAAACCTTGGCAAAAGCAGTTTGCATTTGCTGTTGGCTTTGGCGGGATTTTATGTGCAGGCTTTATACTAAGCTTTTATGCGATTGTTGCTGGTTGGATGTTAAGTGCAACTTTAGAGCCGGTTACTACTCTCATAGGCGCAGATGCGGCATCTTCTTGGTTAAGTGAACAGTCACTTACACGTAACATTCTTTTTACTGTGGTATTTATTATTTTAACCGTTGCTATTATCAGCCGCGGTGTTGAAAATGGTATTGAAAAATGGTCAAAACGTTTAATGCCTGCTTTGCTCGGTATTTTGTTTGCCTTAATTGCCTATGTAATGACTCAAGAAGGCGCTGTTGAGGGATTAAAAGCTTACCTAGTCCCTGACTTTTCTTCTATTTTTGATCCCACCTTATTAGTCAGTGCACTAGGACAGGCCTTCTTTTCATTGTCACTGGGTACCAGTGTAATGATTATCTATGGCTCATATATCAGTAAAAAAGAAAACCTCGTCTCTTTGGGGGCTTATGTTACGCTTATTGATGTATTCATCGCATTTGTAGCAGGCTTACTGATTATCCCCGCGATGTATGTTGCACAAGCCCAAGGTGTTGAAATATTCTCGTCAACAACAGGTAAACTGCTTTCAGAAGACACCTTAGTATTTCAGGTTTTACCCGCCTTATTTGATGGCATGGGTGGTGTGGGTTTATTTGTTGGCTTTGCTTTTTTTGCATTAATGAGTATTGCCGCTCTAACCTCGTCAATTTCAATGCTTGAAGCGCCGGTATCGTACACTGTAGAGCGCTTTGCAATGAAGCGTGTGCAAGCAACATGGTTAATAGGTGCTTTAATTGCCATAGTTAGTATTACCATAGTGTGTAACTTAGGCACGTTATTTGGTTTAGTGATCACCTTAACAACTAAAGTCGCGCAACCTTTATTAGGACTTATGTGTTGTATTTTTGTAGGATGGATCTGGTATAGGTCATCACTGCTCAAAGCAATCCAGCAAGGTAACCCTGAAGTACATAACACCTTATTTTGGAAAATATGGCCTTGGTACACTAAGTTTGTATGCCCTATCGCCATTAGCTTAGTATTTTTACATTCTTTACTTAGCTAGTAAAACAAAAAAGGCCCACTAATGTGGGCCTTTATTTATTAAGAATTATCTACTGCTTTAAAATCATATCTTGATGGGGTATGCCATCTTCTAAGTACTCCTCCCCAACACACTCAAAACCAAATGAGCGATAAAAATTCAGTAGGTAGGTTTGTGCGCCTATATAAATATCACGAGTAGGCCACTGAGTTCTACAACAGGTAATAGCCTGGCTAACTAATTCTTTGCCTAAACCAGAGCTGCGCTGTGATTGAGCAACTAAAACGCGCCCTATCGCACTATAATGTGCATCTTTCTCATAACAACGAGCATAGGCATTTACTGTTTGCCTATTGAGTGAATACAAGTGGCGAGTAGCATCTGCAATATCCACATCATCAAGTTCGGGGTAAGGACACGCTTGTTCTACAACAAATACGTCAACACGTTCACGCATTATTGCAAACAGGGTTTGGGAGTCGAGCGCAGAGAATGGCTCACATTTAAACGCCATTTAAACACCTTTTATTATTACAGGGCCTTACTAAAAGGCCCCATAATCTTATTAAGCAAATAATCGCTCTAACTGATCACATAACTGAGATAAGTTAACATGATCATGCTCGATAGTTAAATCGACATAACCGTCACTTCTAAATGCTCTGTCTAACTCAATCAGTACATGCGTTTTATGCGCTTCAGGAATAAACGACAGTTCAATTTCCTTTATGCCAAATAAGCTGCGACTATTTGGTTGATATTCAAGCTCTTGATAACACCCAGACACAGATTGAAAAGTAGAAGCACGTAAATGGCCTTGCTCTACATCTGCTTTAACTAAACTAAATCCTAGCTTCTCCATTGCTTGCATACAGGTTTTAACTGCTTCATTCGGATAGATGTGCAAATGGTCTTTATCTGTTGGATCAAGCGCAAGGTCAATATCAAGCCCTGTTTCTAACCACACATAAGACTGGTTATAACCGGCATTAATTTCAGTAATTGGTGTTTCTGAATGCAAACGGGCTTCAAACGGGATAGTTTTAACTTCACCAGGCTCAACAGTACCAATGTCAGTTATGCGCCATTGATCAATAACATGATTAGTAAAGTAATCACCGTCTTCACTGGCCACTTTTACCCGGGTAACTAACATTAAATCCAAACCCGCAATTTCTTGACTCACATCACCTGCAGTAATAACAATTTGTGCATTGAATAGTTGGCCTGGCTGAAGATGCTCGGTTTCTAAAATGGTATCTACCTTGGCAGCACCAATGCCTACCGATGCTAAAATTTTTTTAAACATAGTTTCTCCTTAAGCTAAGCATACACTTGTTTGCTTACGCTTAAATTCCTTCGTTATGGCATCTTAACCACATTTAAAAGCGCTTGTCAGCGAAAAACTGCTATTTACATGCTGTTTACCATAAAACCGACCATTTATGTCTGTTTTTTGTACTTTATAGTCACTTTATACACGCATAACGGTGTTTTAGATATCAGGTGATAAATACTCATAATCAGCCTATTAGCTGTAGTAAATAAGTAGATTAATTGTCAATAAGCATTGTTTTTCGCTACACTACAATGCCAAGTGCAGTGATACTAATAACTATGGAACTAATTTATTTTGCTACCGCCTTCGTCTGCGGTTTTGGTATATATCAGCTAAAATTACCGCCGCTTATCGGCTTTCTTATGGCCGGATTTATTCTTAATTTAGCGGGTTACAAAAGCACGGAGCTACTCGAAACGATTGCCTCTTTAGGGGTCACACTGCTACTTTTTAGTATTGGACTCAAGCTAAAAATTGCTAACCTTATAAAACCTCAAGTATGGGCTCCTGCCACCATACACATCATTTTAAGTAGCGCATTGTTTAGTGGCTTCATGTTGTTGCTTGGTGTATTTGCACTGCCATTATTTGTCGATTTAAGCTGGCAAAGTGCATTGTTAGTCGGCTTTGCTTTAAGTTTTTCGAGTACGGTATTTGCTGTAAAAGTACTTGAAGAACGCGGTGAAATGGCAAGTTTGCACGGTAAAATAGCCATTGGTATTTTGGTTATGCAAGATATATTTGCAGTCATATTCTTAGCGGTCAGTACAGGTAAAGTACCGAACATTTGGGCCTTAGGGTTAATTGTTGCACTACCTTTGTTTCGCCCAATTATGTACTGGGTTTTAAACCGCTCTAAACACGGTGAGTTACTGCCGCTATTTGGCTTTTTCTTTGCATTGGTAGCTGGGTACAATGCCTTTGAATTCGCAGGATTAAAAGGCGATTTAGGCGCATTGATCATTGGCATGATGTTCGCCCCTCACAAAAAAGCAGGTGAGCTGTCTAAATCGCTGCTTAGCCTTAAAGATATATTACTGGTTGGCTTTTTCTTAAGTATTGGTTTAAGCGCAGAGCTTACTGCCCACTCTTTAGTCGTTGCTTTAATTTTAGTGTTGGTTATTCCTGTTAAAACGCTGCTTTACTACATACTAACTAACTTATTTAAACTGCGAGCTCGTACCTCTTTGCTCACCGCATTTAGTTTGGCTAACTTTAGTGAGTTTGGCTTAATTGTTTGTGCCGTTGCTGCATCTAGCGGCATGGTTACCTCTGAATGGCTCGCTGTTATCGCGATTGCCGTATCAATTACATTTGTGATTGCCTCCCCTTTAAATAAACGCTCTAACGAGCTGTACGTTAAAATTGAACGCCTCTTATTGAAGTTTGAAAGCAAGACCCGCTTAGCAGAAGAGCTTCCTGTAAACTTAAATGATACGAAAATAGTAATCTTTGGTATGGGTAGAATTGGCACCGGTGCCTATGAAACAATAAACGCAACCCACCCTGATGTGGTTGCAGGTATTGATATTAAACCTGAGGTGGTTGATAAACATATTAAACGTGGACGCAGAGTATTAATTGCGGATGCAACTGACCCTGATTTTTGGCAGCGTGTTAATCACTCTCATGTCGAAATGGTCATGTTAACTATGCCCAAACATATGCAAAATATTTTTGCCTTAGAGCAATTACAAGCATCAGGCTATAAAGGACAAGTAACAGCCATTGCTAATTACCCCGATCAGCAAAAAGAATTAGAAGATATGGGAATAGATTCTACATATAACTTTTACTTAGAGGCTGGTAGCGGTTTTGCAGAGCATGTAAAGCAAACCTTGTTTCCGTAATCGGGCTTAGATGCAAATAGATTGCATTTACATTCCTTTACATCTGAGTATTTTATTGGTCAAAAAATCAGGTAAAATGTCTGTGTTGGTTTAATAAAGCTAATACCTAAGTTTGTGTTTTATAAAAGACAAATAACGGACCCCTTGCTTTTAAGTGACCAATAAGATTCTCAAATTAGAGGGCCTACTCCCTCTATCAATAGGCTGTTACTTGCCCGTTACAGCCTATTTTATTTTCTTAAAATCCCTTACACTTATCCCCATTATTTATAAAAGATGTCAGTAATGGATCCTCAACAACTAAAAGTAGCGATTAACACCATTATGCCATTTGGCAAGTATGCGGGACGCCCTTTACTTTTGCTGCCTGAGCCATATTTAGTGTGGTTTAAACAACAAGGCTTTCCTGATAGCAAGCTTGGCTCTCAGCTCGCTATGATGTACGAAGTGAAGCTTAATGGCTTAGAGCAAATGCTGATGCCATTACTAGAAAAAAATAGTAAATAAAATAGAACTTTTCTATAAATGGTCTGTCTATCTATTTGCTACTTGTTGATTTTTTGGTTTTAAACCGCAAAAAAGCGCCTTTATGGCGCTTTTTTATTGTTTGGGATTTAGTTGTCGAGGGTGATAATAAACTTAACTCCACCCAGTGGTGAGTCTTCAATCTTACACTGCCCTTTATGCCAGCTAATAATTTTATTTACAATTGCTAGCCCTAATCCAAACCCACCGGTTTTTTTATCACGGCTTTTATCTAAACGGGTAAAAGGTTTAAACACTTTCTCACGTTCAGCATCCGCAATACCTGGGCCATCATCTTCAATAACCAGAAATAACTTTTCGGCGTTGGCAGTTAAACTAATATGCACAGTTTGCGTAGCATGTTTTAGTGCGTTACTAATTAAATTTTGTAGCACTCGCGACATAAAATGACTATCACATACGTAAATGAATTGACTCGGTAGCGTTGTTGTTAATTTAATAGGGGTATCAAAACTTACTTTTTCGATATTGGCTTTAATTAATGCGACGATATCACAAGGAGCCAATTGTAAGCTTGGTTGCTGTGTATCTAAACGAGCGTATTCCAACATTTCTGATACCAAGGATTCCAGCTCATGAATATCCATTTGCATATCAGATAAATAGTGCTGTGCTTTGATGTCCTGAGTTTTATCCTCTAACATCGCGATTGCAAACTTCAAACGCGCTAATGGTGTTCTAAACTCATGTGACACTGATGAGGTCAGTTCCTGTTGAGCACTCAATAAAAACTCAATCCGCTGCTGCATTACTTGCAACGTATCAGTGATGGGTAAAAAAAATGATTTAGAGCGGTCGCTTAATTGAAAATCTTGCGCGCCTCCGACGGCTTCACAGGCTTGGCTGAGCTTAGCAAAGTCTCGCCATAACAATAAGCTCCATAACCCTATCGGTAAGCTAATAATAAATAGCACCAATAAATAAGGTATTACGGTCCCAGTGTTTTTAGCTTTGACACCTACAGGACCTACTTGTAACAACTGAGAATTATTTAAAGTAACATACCAAACAATACGTTGCTGCTTATCATACAAGTAAAGGTAATTATTTTGAGCTAATTGTAATTGCTGCTCAGGAGGGAGAACTAAATCTTGCTGAGAGATAACTTGACTATCAAAATTATGCTTTAGCTGTTCAAGACCATCTGCCGTTTGAGAGAGCAGCCATAATGACTGCCCAAATTCATCATCTAACAAAACATGTTGCTCAGATTCATCATACGGCCAAAGCTGCTCTATAACACCACTGGCAATAAACAAAGAGGCAATAATATACACGTAAAGGCTTATAAATAGCTTCCCCATTAACCTAGCCTAATACCTTGCATTAATTACATGTCCCACGCATCTGATACAAATAAATAGCCTTGCCCCCACACCGTTTTAATACGGTATGGCTTATCACTATTATCACCAAGCTTCTTACGAATTCGAGATACACGTACATCAACGGTTCGATCTAGCCCGTCGTACTCACGTCCAATCATATGTTGGTGCACATGTTCTCGGCTGAGTACTTCTCCTGCATTTGAAGCTAATAACCACAGTAATTCAAACTCATGTGAGGTCAATACGATTTCTACACCGCTTAACTTTACAATACGACTGGTTTTATCTATTGATAAATCACCAAACTTAAGCTCCTCAATGGCTTTTACGCTAGGCTGTCCACGTCGCAATAATGCACTAATTCGAGCCAACAACACGCGCGGCTCCGCAGGTTTAATAACGTAATCGTCAGCCCCGAGCTCTAGGCCAATAACTTGGTCAAAATCTTCGCCCTTTGCAGTAAGCATTAAAATAGGTAAGGTGTATTTGTCGCGCACTTGGCGGCACACGCTAAAGCCATCTTTTCCTGGCAGCATCACATCTAGAATGATTAAATCAACATCGTTTTCACTCAGGTAAGGAAACACTTCGTCTCCGCGATCTAATACGTCAACTTCTAAGCCATTATGCTCAAGATAGTCTTTGGTTAATTGTTGCAACCCTAGGTCATCTTCAACAAGTAATATCTTTGGCATTTATTGCTCCTAAATTAAAAAAAGCTCCAAGGTGAGCGTAGCCGATGTTTCTTCTTCGCGTATGCAGTTTGCACTTCTACTTGCACACTCGCTAATGATACACCTGTAAGGGGATTAATCAGGGAGTATATGGTCTCCACCTGAACACGCGCTTTATAACTAAGTTGCCCTTTTTTTACCCCTTGCCAACATTTCAATTGAGTATATTGCTGGTATAAACACACATCGATTGGCTCAGGCAATTGCCACTTAAATTTTAACTCAAGATCACAGAACTCTTGTTGTTCGGAAACCACACAGACTTTGGGTGATACGTTAAGTGAAGGGGCTTTTGCAACACTTGGGTTGCTAAAAAATGAAGCTGCAAACACAACCAACATAAAACACTTCATATTAAAATGTATGTTCGAATCCTATAAAGGCGGTCATTGAATAGTCATGTTCAAATAGCGGGCTACTATCCATTGCTGAATAGTCATAATATGCTAAATGAAAACGAAGTGCGTTGGCTTTACCTACCGGCCAACGGGCGTCGATTTTAGCATAAGGTTGCCAGCTACTACCAACTTCTATTTTACCATATGAAAATTCTGCGCTGTTTAAGCCATAAAAGTAATTATTTAGTTTGGCTGATTTGTAGTTAACGCCTAAGGTTGATTTAAGTTTTAACAACTTAAGATCAAAATGGTATTGCCATTGTAATGATCCTCTGTAGCTATTATAAACACTATTTACATCATGCAATAATTGCGCAGAAAATACCTGTTGTTGTTTTACAAAAACATAACTGACGCCAGCATCCAGTACTACTCGTCTTTTTTGAATATTATTAATATTAATCTGGCGCGGAGATTCAACATCTTGTGATTCTAATATTTCGTTATTAGACATTGTTGTGAGCGGGAATATATTTTTCGGGTGCCAATCAATAAAAAACCGTGATTCTGGGTTAATCTCAGACACAAAGCTAATGTTATGCGTATCACTTTGTATAAAAGAGTAGCCTAAACGACCGTTATCAAAAAACCAATTTTGGCCATAATAAGCCACTTGTGGGACAACCACTAAAGGAATATTGTCTGCTCCATATAAAGGATTACTGATCACCCCTACCCCTAAGCTGACACTCATTTTAAGTTCATCAGTAGTGATATTTTGCTGCGTCTGAGCAATCGCATTAGCGCTAAACAACACCAATAAAATGCATATTTTTATTCTCAGATGTAACGCCATGGAGTTATTCACTAGTTTATAAAGTGGCTTTGACCCTATAGTAGCAAGTAGTATAAGTACAAGCTCTAGAAGGTTACAATCATTAACAAATTTGATACAAACGGAACACGTTTACAAATTGGCGGCTATTTCAACTCGATTTCGACCATGAGTTTTAGCTAAATAAAGTGCTCTATCGGCCTTTTCTACTAACAAACAGCTCTTACTAAAGGGCTCCATTAAAGCAATACCAAAACTTGCTGAGATATTACGTTTATTATTGCTATCTTCTTTTTTACGAATGGTTAATTTAGCAATACTCAAACGCAACTGATTACAAAATGTCATCGCATCATTAATGCTATCAAAGTAACCCGTAATACAAAATTCTTCACCACCGTAACGATAAGCATTATATTGTTCTTGCACACTATTTTGCACTTTTTGGGCAACAAGCTTGAGAACCTCATCACCTTTTTGATGGCCAAAATCATCATTAAAACGCTTGAAGTGATCAATATCTAACATTATTAACACGGCTATCTTAGCTTGCTCATCTTGTGAAGATGCATGAAGGCAAAACTCAACTATATCGGTATCAAATTTACCGCGATTTAATAACCCCGTTAGCGAATCTTTATCAACCGCTTCTTGAGTCATAGTGAGGGCTTCTTTTAAATCTTTAATCTCATTATATGCTTGCGCTAATTTAGTTTGGAAGCCGCGAGCATAATCTTGCATTGCAATTGATTCGTCTGTTAAACGCTCTACACAAGAGAGAATTTCATTAAATGAGTTTATACTAGAGAGTGTTTTTAACTCATTTTGTGAGTCAACTAACGAGGTGGTAAAACTTTTTGAATATTGAATAGAATCACTCAAATCAAACTGTACTTGCTCTACCGTATTATGAAATCTTTCAGACATTTGTTGGAAAAACGCTAACTCTTCATCATTTATATATTTATCGAATATTTCCTGTGCACTTTGAGCAGAACAAGTATTGTGCTGACCGATAACTCTATCAAGCTCTAAATTTAGTTGTGGATTATCGCCCTGTACATAACAATACCAAATTGCATAATTAATCGGCGTTACCGCCATTTTGTACTTCACCATAAGCGGAATGGCTTTTTTTAAACACTGGGCAGAATGAGCAAGTGAGGCAGTATTATCCATAATCGAAACTCTCAGACATCACAACAAAGATGTTAATAAACACATAAGTATTAGCGGTTTATATTAACAGTTTTTTATCATTCAACAAGCCTATATTATGTTTTCCCCCATATTTTGAGCAATATTCCACAGCGCACTAATCGCAGGATCATTTAATTCTTTGTGTAATACCGCCAAGCCAATTTTAAACCCTTGTGGGGGCTCATCTTTACTATCCAAAATCTGAACTTTATCGTTTAAAGGGCTATTATCGAGAACAATTTTTGGGATCATGGCCACACCTAAGCCCAAACTCACCATAGATACCATAGCCTCATGCCCAGCGACTTGTGCATAGATTTTTCCTTGCACGTTACTTTTTCGCCACCACTGCTCTAACCTTTGTCGTGAAAACCCTTGTTCAGCAACAATAAATTCAAGCTCTGACCAATCAATAGTCTCGCTGTTATTAGCTAGTTTTTCTGTGATCGGACATTGAATAGTGGGCGCAATTAATACCAGTGGCGAATAACCAATATCTACAAATGCAATTTGTGCAGGTAATTTACTGGGCCTAGCTGCAATAGCCATGGATTCGTGACCGTCTAATACACGATTTATTGCCAGAGCAGGGTCGCCCGTATTTAAGGTGATTTCAATATGCTGATGCTGAGCCCTGAGCTGCTCCAAAATATGATGCAAAAAACTATAAGATGCAGTAACAGAGCAATAAAGGCTCACATTGCCATAAATATGTTGCTGCGGTTCGTTTAAATTGGCCTTAAAACGCTGCCAATTACTGAGCGTTGCACTAGCATACTCCTTAAATGCAACGCCTTCGCGAGTAAGTTTGACACTGCGATTATCTCGCTGGAACAGCATCACCCCTACTTCATCTTCTAACTGCTTAATATTACGACTTAAAGTAGGCGCACTTATGTGGCACAACTCACTGGCACGAGAAAAATGAAGCGTTTTTGCCAACGCCAAAAAGTAATGTAAATGCTTATGATCCATAACAACACCAGTATTTCAAATTATGAAATACTTTAATTCAAATATATCATTTTACGCAAGAAGATATTTTTCATATGGTTATTCCAAGCAAAGCAAATGCAATGCATCTAACAAATTGAATTAATAGGAACCTTAATCATGGCAAATTATTTTAATAGCTTACCTTTACGTGAACAATTAGCGCAACTGGCACAATGTGAGTTTATGGGGGCAGACGAATTTAACGATGGTGTTGCTGCACTCAAAGGTAAAAAGTTAGTGATTGTAGGCTGTGGCGCACAGGGCTTAAATCAAGGCTTAAATTTACGTGATTCGGGTTTAAATGTAGCCTATACACTGCGTGAATCAGCGATTGCTGAGCGTCGTCAGTCATTCTTAAATGCATCGGAAAATGGTTTTAAAGTGGGAACATATGAAGAATTAATCCCAACAGCCGATGTAGTACTTAACTTAACACCTGATAAGCAACACACTGCGGTTGTTAATGCCATTATGCCATTAATGAAACACGGCTCAACGCTTGCTTACTCACATGGCTTTAATATTGTTGAAGAAGGCATGCAAGTTCGTGAAGACATTACCGTTATTATGGTTGCTCCAAAATGTCCGGGGTCAGAAGTACGTGAAGAGTATAAACGCGGCTTTGGTGTACCGACACTCATTGCGGTTCATCCAGAGAACGATCCTCAGGGTCATGGCTTGGCACAAGCAAAAGCCTATGCCGCAGGTACAGGTGGTCATCGTGCGGGAGTACTTAAATCATCGTTTATTGCTGAGGTTAAGTCTGACTTAATGGGTGAGCAAACCATTCTGTGCGGCATGCTACAAACTGGCTCTATTCTATGTTTTAATAAAATGATTGATAAAGGCGTTGATGCTGGTTATGCCTCAAAGCTAATTCAATATGGCTGGGAAGTGATCACAGAAGCACTTAAGTATGGCGGCGTTACCAATATGCTTGACCGTCTGTCAAACCCTGCCAAAGTAAAAGCGTTTGAATTAAGTGAGCAGCTAAAAGTAATCATGCGTCCACTGTATAACAAACATCAAGATGACATTATCGATGGCACATTTTCACGAGTAATGATGGAAGACTGGGCAAATGATGACGCTAACTTATTAAAGTGGCGTGCTGAAACTGCAGAAACTCATTTTGAAAAAACCCCAGCGAGTGATGTAGAAATTACTGAGCAAGAATTTTTTGATAACGGCATTTTAATGGTAGCCATGGTTAAAGCTGGCGTAGAGCTGGCATTTGAAACCATGACTGCAGCCGGTATTATTGAAGAATCTGCCTATTATGAGTCATTGCATGAAACGCCGTTAATTGCTAACACCATTGCACGTAAAAAGCTGTTTGAAATGAATCGTACTATTTCCGATACGGCAGAGTATGGCTGTTACTTATACAACCATGCATGTTTGCCACTACTACAAGAGTTTATGCAAGATATTGATACCGATGTTATTGGCAGAGGCTTAAATGAGCAAAGTAACCAAGTAGATAATCAAACATTGATTCAAATAAATACCGCACTGCGTGAACACCCTGTTGAAAAAGTGGGTGCTAAATTACGCGGTTATATGTCGGCAATGAAAAAAATAGTGTAACTCTATAACCCTAGAACTTTCAATTGTTAGAAGCTAAGCCCATTTGCTTTTTGCTGTGGGCTTTTTTTATTTAAATGTAAATTATTCATCAATAGCCGAAAATAAATAATGTGCTAGAATAATCGCCTCATTGCCTCAGTTGTAAATATATAAGCACTACCATGACGATACAAAATCTCTCTATTACTCAAAAAATAACAGCGCTTGGAAGCATTATTGCTATTTGTGTTGCTGTATTAATTGGTTTGACGTCTTTGCATAACTCAAAGAATATTATTGAGCAACGCATGATCGAATCAGAACTGCCAAGTAAGCTGCAAACAATCAGTAATCATATTGGTGGGGAGATCAATGAACTTTTAGGCGCAGCACAGCAGCTTTCTGCCAATACCTTTATTTTAGATTGGGCAAACTCTGGCAACACCAACGATGCGTTGTTACTAAAAGAACTCAATCGTTTGGTTGAGCAATATGACCTTGCCACCGCTTCGTGGGCTAATAAAAACACCGCGCAATATTGGAACCAAGATGGCTTTTTACGTGTTTTAAAAAATGATGCTGCAGATGGTTGGTTTTTTGCTTTTACTCAATCTAAACAACCTTATTCAATCAGTATTTATCAGGAATCTGCAAACGATGTAAAAATGTTTGTTAATCATCAGCAGCTTAATGGATTCGGCTTAGCGGGATTAGCAAAAAGCATTACTGATATGCAAAAACTGCTACAGCAGTTTAAAATTGAACAGTCAGGGTTTGTATTTATTGCCGATAAAAATGGCTTAATTCAGCTACATAAAGATGCAGCTAAAGTCGCTAAGGTTAATATAGATAGTATTTACAGTGCTAATATTCATCACAAATTACTTGATGAAAACGGTTTTGCTTTAGAAGAAGTAAATATTAACGGACAAGCCACGCTGATTGCTGCCACACCAATTAAAAACACCGACTTATTTGTGTTAGCTCAAGTACCAAAAAGTGAAGTATTCGCAAGTGTAAACACCCTAGAGTGGCAAATATTCACATTCACTATCATGACAGCACTTATCGCAAGTGTGATCAGTTACTTGTTAGCTCGCTCTTTAGCCTCACCGTTATCAAAAATGGCAGAGTTGTTTTCTCGTTTAGGTCGAGGTGATGCTAATTTAGCGTATCGTCTACCCACATCACCTCAACCTGAACTCAATAATTTGACGTCGGGCTTTAATCAGTTTATTGAAAAGATAGAAACCGCCATTGTGCAAGTAGCTGATGAAAGCCATGGTATTCGTCAAAGCTCTGATCATGTCTTTGCACAAGCAAAACAAAACTCGTTAGCGCTGGATAAACAAAAAGAGCAAACTATTTCGGTTGCTGCAGCGATTAATGAAATGGGCGCTACCGTGCAAGAAATAGCACAAAGTGCAGCGAATGCAGCTAAGTTAACTAACGATAGCCGCGATAATACCAAACAAAGCCATCAACAAGTACTACAAAGCCAAACGACAATATCAGCTCTTGCCAGCGATATTGATGGTATTACTGAGCAAGTTGCACTGCTTTCTAAAAAGACCATAGATATTGCCAGTATTGTAGATTCAATTAGAGGGATTTCAGAGCAGACCAACTTACTTGCACTTAATGCAGCCATTGAATCTGCACGTGCAGGTGAGCATGGTCGTGGTTTTGCAGTCGTTGCAGATGAAGTAAGAGCTCTGGCGAATCGTACGTCGCAATCAACCACTGAAATTCAATCAATGATTGAAGAGCTTACTCAAATTTCAGATGATGTTGTAAATGATATCAGCCAATCGAAAGGTAAAGCCCAACAAAGCGTCAGCGCAATGCAAAGCTCGGTTGAGTTGCTTAATACGATTACTGAAACAGCGAATGAAATTAACGACATGGCAACTCTAATTGCCACAGCCACCGAGCAGCAAAGTAGCGTTGTAAATGATGTCGGTCGAAGTATTGAGCAAATTAGTGAGATCAGTGATAAATCAATGAGTGAACAAATCAACACCGAACAAGCAATTCGCGATTTAGCCACCAGTGCACAAACACTTGATGCGCTAGTAGCCACGTTTAATCAGCAGCGTTAAACAGTTTGTTACATTAAAAAATAACCTCTGTATGAAATAACCACTATACTTGAGTGTGTTTTTTGTACAGAGGTGTGTATGAGTACTGTTCAAGCTAAACATTATTTACTGGCTGCTTGTTTGCTGAGTTTAAGTGCGTGTAGCACTACAGATAACGCCAATTTAAGCACGCCCCCCCCTATTATTACTCCCCCAATGCAACTTAAACAGCAGCTTGTAGAGTCTGAACAGCAAATATTTCAACTCGATCAGAGCCTTAAACAACAATTAAGTGCTTACGTACAAACAAATAAATCGGCTGATGAAATTGCCTATAGTCTACTCAGTTTTTTACTCTCAAATGGTGATAACTCACTATCTTATCAATCAACTGGCACACAAACGGCGTCTCAAAGCTATCAAAATTTAAATGCTAACTGTCTTTCCCTCTCAATTTTAGCGTATAGCTTAGCCGAACATTTAGGCCTGAAGGCTCGCTTTCAGAAAGTACATATTCCTGAGTACTGGGCGTTAAATCGAGGGTTTAATTTACTCACTGGGCACATAAACATTGCTATAGACAATAAGACTAAATTCAAAGACAGCTCACTTGTTTATCAGCGTAATAAGCGTTTAATCATTGATTTTGATCCTAATAGCCGACAAGCTCGTTTTGCAACTTCATCGCTGTCGAAAAAACGAGTGACCGCCATGTTTTATAATAACAAAGGCGGCGAGGCACTGATTAATAGGCAGTTTGATTTAGCTTATAGTTATTTTAAAGCAGCTATCAATACCGACTCTTCATTTAGTGCAAGCTGGGGGAATTTAGGAGTACTCTTTAAACAATTAGATGACCTCCAACAAGCTGAGAAAATGTATCATTTTGCCATTGCCTTAAACGCCAATGATAATACTGCGCAAGGTAATTTAGCATTATTATATAAACTCACAGATAGAGTAGCCGAAGGCGAAAAGCTATTGGCAAAACTTGACAAAAAGCGCCAAACTAACCCTTATTATCATATATCGCTTGGTAACAGTGACTATGTAAGTGGTGACTATACAAATGCGATTAGTCATTATAAAAAAGCTAACGCTATGTCGCCAACATTACATGAAAGTCACTTTGGGTTGGCGCGCAGTTACTTTAAATTAAGTAATATAACTAAAGCGGAGTTTCATCTACGTAAAGCTAGAAAAAAAGCAGACTTCATTCATCACAAACAGCGCTATGACAATAAGCTCATTGCATTAAAATCACTTACTGCGAAGGCGAATCATTATTAAATTATTTAGCTTAACCTGCATCGTTTTTTTTATAAGTTGGAGCGGCCTTTGTAAACAGATTGAGCCGCAATTATTGACTGATTTAACTATACTAACCAGCCCAGAATTAGCTGGTAGAAAAACGAATAGCCATGCAGCATTACTCACTAGGGAGTATTTAAAAACACGCTTCAAAGGGCATCAACTCACAGTAAGTGAACAACCTTTTACTTATTCCTCAGGGCTGTTTTTTAACGCACAAGGCGTTAATATTATTGCCACTAATACTGTAAAAGATTTACCCGTTATTGTTATTACTGCGCATTATGATCATTTAGGTCTACAAGCAGGAAAATTACACCCAGGTGCTAACGATAATGCCTCGGGTGTTGCTGCATTACTTTATTTATCGAATGCGCTAACGGTTTCTTCTTCATATCGCTTTATGTTTGTTGCAACAGACGCTGAAGAAAATGGTTTACACGGCAGTGAGCACTTTGCCAAAACAATGCGCCAACTCCCAATTGTTTTAAATATTAACTTAGATATGTTGGCAGTTAAAAAGTCACATAAGCGGTTATACGCACTAACAAGTCGCGCATTAAAAACCCAGCTTAACCCTTTACTTACTCAGATTAACGGTGACAAGATCAAATTAAAGCCTGTTTATTCATCACGAAAAATGAGCCGACTCACCAACACTAAACAAATCGACTGGCACAGAGCCAGCGACCATTATTCATTCGCTAAACAAAAAATCCCGTATGTGTACTTTTCTATGGGGGCAGATAACTTCCATCATAGTACTAAAGATACGCTCGAAAATATAAATACTCCCCTCTATCAAGAAGCCGTATTGCTAATTGAGGCATTTATTAATCAGCTTTTGACAAGCCCTGTGGTATTAAGGCCCCCTTTAAAAGCAGCAACATAAGCCTCTTTTTTTGCTCGTGGAAGTTTTTTAATCGCATACTCTAATTTGCTCGCGTCGCTTTTAGTACCTACTTGTTGTTGATGAATGAGCACCAGCGGCCCTTTACCTTTGAGGTTTTTTGCCCCTTTACCTGCTTGGTGAGTAGCGATACGTCGGGCTACATCAACCGTAATGCCGGTATACCAATGACCAAACCGTGTTTGCACAATATAAAGTGACCAAGTCGCCGGTTTATTTTTACTATTGCTCAACTCATTGTTTAAACTTTTTTGATTACTAATGGTCAAAACCTCGCCCTAACACGCTAAACAAAAACAATTACTCAAAAGGGTTTTACCTTGAGTAACTAATCGGTATCATGCAGATTATAAAAAATAAGGATCACAACTAACAATGCAGTCGTTAAAAACTTTGTCTCTTTGGCTTATCGTCGCTTTAACGCTTAGTTCAGCCGCAGGTTGTTCTAGCTGGGTATACAGAATCAACATCCCTCAGGGTAACTTTTTAGAACAATCAGACGTTGATAAGCTTCGCGTTAATATGACTCGCGAACAAGTACTATACGTACTAGGCAGACCCATTGCCGAAGACGCCTTCGATAAAAATACTTGGCGTTATGTATACAGCTTTAATAAAGGACGTGCTAATGAACAATATAAATCATTAGTATTAAACTTTGAAAATGAGAAGCTAGTTACGGTATCGGGCGACTATGAGCAACCAGAAAACTTTACAACACCTTTAGAGCAATAAGAAGCTATTAAAGTGTTGTTAAAAAAGGTGAGCATGGCTCACCTTTTTTGTGTCTAACGATCTAACGGCCGGCCACCAGTGACTTTATTAGCACGGCCCTCTTCTTTGGCTTTTTCAGCACGTTTTCTGCGAGCATCTTTAGGATCGGCAATTAATGGGCGGTAAATTTCAATTCTGTCGCCATCTTTAAGCTCATGATTAAGCTTTACCGTTCTGTTCCATACGCCTAAAGTTAAATCGGTTGCATCAATCTCAGGGCACTTTTTAATAATCCCTGACTGTATTACTGCTTGCTCAGCCGTTGTACCTTGCAGCACTTCTATATTTAACGTGGTTGCCTTAGTGGGTAACGCGAACACAACTTCAATATTTATCATGCACGTTCTCCGTACACGGTTTTTGCACGTTGAGTAAATGCACTCACCATGTTTTTAGCCACATCATTAAAAATTTTACCAAACGCTAGCTCTATTAGCTTACTTGAAAACTCGAACTCTAACTGTAAATTAACCTTACACGCCTGCGCATCTAATTGCTGAAAGTGCCAGCGACCTTGTAGGGTTTTAAAAGGGCCATCAACCAAGCGAAGCATCACTGTTTGCTCATCAATTAGCGTATTTTCAGTGGTAAACCATTTTTTTATACCGGCTTTGGATATTTCTAAACTAGCGGTCATGTTATTATCATGCTGCTTAATAATTTTTGAGTCTGAACAATTAGGTAAAAACTGTGAATAGGCTTCTACATCATTGACTAGATCAAACATCTCTTTAGTGCTGTACATAACCAGCGCGCTTTTTTCTATTTGTGGCATACTCACTCCCAACTGTGTGCAGGAATTTTAGCAAGCTTTGTGCGTTTCCCCAAACTTTCATCGCGCTTAAATTAATCCTTCGCTTTTGCATGTATAATTTAAAAAATCGATGTAAAACATCTTGTATAACGTATATTATAGGGCACTATGGCTAAGAAAAATTCATCAAAATCGACAAGTAATACCATCGCGCTAAACAAAAAAGCGCGACACGAGTATTTTTTACACGACAAGTTTGAAGCAGGTGTTGAACTCCAAGGCTGGGAAGTAAAAAGTATCCGAGCAGGTAAGGTAAATATCTCTGAAACTTACATTCATCTTAAAAACGGTGAAGCATTTTTATTAGGTAGTACCATTCAGCCTTTAAATAGTGCATCAACACATGTTATTTGTGACCCGCTACGTTACCGTAAATTACTACTAAGCAGGCGTGAACTTGACCGCTTAGTTGGTGCAACTGAACGTGATGGTTATTCATTAGTTGCCACCGCTATGTATTGGAAAAAATGCTGGGTGAAGCTTGAATTCCATTTAGCTAAAGGTAAGAAAATGCATGACAAACGTGAAGATGGTAAAAATAAAGATTGGTCCCGTGAAAAAGAACGTTTAATGAAACACAAAGTTTAAATAAAGACGCCTAACATCATGTTAGGCGTTTTTTTTGATTAAATTTTTAAGAAAATACAAATTATTACAAATTAAAGTCGCTCAGTGATTTATTTTTTAATAATGACCAAAGCACTCTCCCGCACCAGATAGCGAGTATCCCATTGTTTTTCATTATTGAGAAAATCAGTATATATTCGTGCCGATAATAAAATCAGCTTTGCAGTCAATTGATAACAGTTAAGTTACATGGTATTAATAATTCGGCTTGAAAAAACAAGTAAATTATAACATATCAACAAGGACTTAAGGATGAAGCAATCAATTGCATTTACACCGAGCTTAATCATCGGTGCTACTATCGCATTGTCAGCAGGTTTTAGTACAACAACTTACGCTGCACAGCAGACTGCAGAAAAAGTAGAACGTATTCAAGTAACAGGCTCTCGTATCAAACGTTCCGATATCGAAGGCCCATCGCCAGTACAATCCATTAATAAAGAAGACATCGAAAACATGGGTTATGACAACCTACAACAGCTTCTTGAAAGAATGCCTGTTGCAGGTAATGGTACTTTTTCAACCCGTGGCAATAACCAAGACTCAACCGCTAATGGTTCAGCCGCCGTCAGCCTTCGTGGTTTAGGGGCTGATGCTACGTTGGTACTTATTAATGGTCGTCGTGTTGCTATAAGCGCATTTGCTGAAGGGATCACCAACTCATTTGTTGACATAAACAGCATTCCTGTTTCAGCAATTGAACGTATTGATATTTTAAAAGATGGCGCATCAGCAATCTATGGCTCTGATGCTGTAGCAGGTGTTGTAAACGTTATCTTGAAAAAAGACATCGACGGGATTGAAGTTAATTTAGGTTACGGCGGCACAGATGGCCCTAACTATGAAGAAACCACGGCTAGCATTGTTTGGGGTACAACGAGTGCAAAAAGTAGTGCGTCCGTTATTATTGATTACTTTAAAAACACGTCTTTATCATCAGACGAAATGGGCCGTTTAGGTACTGCTAATCAATCTCCTTATGGCGGCCAAGACTTTCGTTCATCACGTGGCTTCCCGGGCTACTTTTACGTAGATGGCGTTAAAACAATCGATCCTTCGTGTCCTGCTGAAAATGCAACATCAAGTGGTAGTTGCTTATTTGACTATGGTCCATTCGGCTATATTGCCCCTGCATCAGAACGTGTAGGCGCAATTTCACAATTTGAATACCGCTTCGACAATGGCATCACCGGCTTTTTAGAAATGGCTGTACAGCATAACAGCTCAGTTGCAGCTGGCGCACCAACGCCACTTGATGAAGATGCGGGTTTAACCGTACCAGGGAATCATCCAAATAACCCATTTGGTCAAGATATAGAAATTGGTCGTTACAGAACAGTGGATGCAGGCGCGCGTCAATGGGATATCGAATCAGACACATTACGTTTTGTTGCTGGTTTAAAAGGTGAAATTAACGACTGGAGCTGGGAAACAGCGGTACAAAAAGGGCGTAGCAAGTCATTACAAACAGGGGATCGTTCACAAGGTTGGGTTCGCACCGACTTTTTACAACAAGAGATTGACGCAGGTAACTACAACCCATTTGGCGGCACTTACAACGATCCGGCTGTTGTTGACAGAATCACAACGAGCTTGGTTCGCCAAGGTGAGTCTCATATGACGTCGTTCGATGCTAACATTTCAGGTGAAGCATTTAACTTTGGTGATGATGTTGTCATGATGGCGGCCGGTATTGAATACCGCGAAGAAGACGTAACTGATACGCCAGATGATCAATTTCAACGTGGGTTAATCTTTGGTACCGAGTCAGTTTCAGCTGCCGCAGAGCGCGACCAATACGCTGCCTATGTAGAGTTTTCAATTCCACTTGCGGAAAACTTAGAGCTACAACTTGCGGGCCGTTATGATGATTACAGTGACTTTGGCACTACGACAAACCCTAAAGTCGCTTTACGCTGGGCACCTAGTGATGAAATCACGGTTCGCGGTTCTTGGGCGCAAGGCTTTAGAGCACCTTCACTTGCACAAGTAGGTTTAGGGCCATCTCAAGAGAGTCAGTTCTTTATTGATAATTACCGCTGTGATGCAACAGGTAAAGATTGTGACCCGCTAGATTACAACATTGAATTTGCCGGTAACCCAGATTTAGAAGCTGAAGAATCTGAATCTTGGAATGTCGGCTTCATTTGGGCACCCACAACTGACTTTGGTTTAAGTATTGATGTGTGGAGTATCACCCAAGATAATAAAATTGATGAGCAAGAGTTTGGTCCAATTTACAACTCAGAGTGTAATAACCAAAATAGTACGGTATGTGTACGCTTACCACCATCAGGTACTGACAGCCTAGGAACTATTCAAAAGATATTCAGTACTTTTGAAAATGTATCATCACAAGAAGTTTCTGGCGTTGATATTTCAGCAAACTACAATCATTCACTGGATGAGTTAGGCTTACTAAAATTCAATTTAGAATGGGCTTACCAAGATAAATTTGAAAAAGACGGCCGCGATTACACTGGTGAATATGGCTACCCAGAGCACCGTTGGATTTTCTCAACAAACTGGGAAATTGGCCAATTCAACACGAATATGAACATTAGTTATGTGGGTGAGTTTGAAGATACGCCAGATATCGATTTCGATGGCAACTTAGACTTCGATAGTAATACATCGCGCACTGTTGATTCTCAAGTATTGGTTGATTTACAAACATCATACCGTATTACTGAGTCTGCAAAAGTATCGCTAGGTGTAAATAACTTATTTGATGAAGAGCCACCATTTGCAATTGGTGACGGTGATTCAGATCTGTATGGTTACGCATCGGGTGTACACAACCCTCGAGGTCGTTACATTTACACTAAAGTGAGCTTTTCGTTTTAATTAAAAGCAATAAAAAACCGCCAATATGGCGGTTTTTTTTTATCTTAAACTAAAGGGCTAGATTATAGCTCGCCTTCGTTTTCAGATAAGAATTTAGCTACGCCTTCAGGGCTTGCATCCATTCCTTTTTTACCTTCAGTCCAACCAGCAGGACATACTTCGCCATGCTCGCTGTGGAATGCTAATGCATCAACCATGCGGATCATTTCGTCGATGTTACGACCAAGTGGTAAATCGTTAACTACTTGGTGACGTACGTTACCTTCTTCGTCGATTAAGAAAGAACCACGAAATGCAACGCCCGCTTCTGGGTGCTCAACGTCGTATGCTTTACAGATCTCGTGTTTAACGTCTGCAACTAGTGCGTATTGAACTTTACCAATACCGCCGTCTGCTACTGCGGTGTTACGCCATGCGTTGTGTGAGAACTGTGAATCGATTGAAACACCAATTACTTCTACACCACGTTTTTGGAATTCTGCATAACGCTTATCAAAAGCAATAAGCTCAGAAGGACATACAAAAGTGAAATCTAGTGGGTAGAAAAAGATTACTGCTTTTTTACCTTTGATTTTTTCGTGAAGGTTATAGCTATCTACAATCTCACCGTTACCTAGAACAGCTGCAGCGGTAAAGTCTGGTGCCTGGCGGCCTACTAATACACCCATTTTATTCTCCAAATATTTTGAGTTTATTGTCAATTGCTTACGCAATACTGATAGTAATATGGGCACTAATTTTTAAATTACAATAGCACCATATCTAATTAATCATTATTCTATGGCTATCAAAAATAAATTAACAATCGTATTTATAGATAGCGCCGTTCTAAAATAGCGAACGCTTGATAAATACACGGATTATTGTTCATAAAAAAACCTGCTTAAAGCAGGTTTTTTTTCTAATCCATAATGTCGCTAGGCATATCACCGCGAATATGTTGCCATATTTCACCGGTTTGATGACCATACTTACGCATCATGGATATCGCACCATCGTGCTCTTTATTCTCAGCAAGCTTAGTGAGATCTTTATAGAATTGACGTGCAAGCTCACGAGTGCGAGGATCTGAAAAGTAATGACAACCAATCTTAGAATAAAAGCCTTTGAAACCATTAAGAATAAGCACATAAATGCGATTGTTACCAGCAACAGCTAACTCATGGTGCACTTTATAGTCATAATCAGCAAATGCTTGCGCACTGTCTTCTAGCTCATCACTTTGCGATAAAATTTCAATAACGCGCTCTGGTGCAAGCTTTATTGCTGCACGGGTGTAAATTGCGCTGATGTTGGTGCGTGCTGAAAGTAACTGATCGGTCAACTCTGGCATTTTGTCTTCGTCTAAACGGGCCAGTGTTTCAAGAATATTTAACCCTGACGTTTCCCAAAAATTATTTACGCGAGTAGGTTTACCATGTTGTATTGTTAACCAACCGTCTCTTGCTAATCGTTGTAACACTTCACGCAATGTGGTTCTAGTAACACCAATTAACTCTGAGAGTTCACGCTCAGCTGGCAGAATTGAACCTGGAGGGAAATCACCATTCCAGATTGACTCTACTATGTATTCCTCAGCAAATCCTGCTGGGCTTTTCGCTTTAAAAATTCTCATTCAATTCCTACTCGAATTAATTCACATTACATCGCTACATACGATTAACTGACTGATTGTACCAGACAAGTCACAACTAACAAGTAAAGTAAGTTAAATTACCTAGGTATGTGATTAAAAGGGTAACTTTACTGGTAGAAATTAAACACAATATGAATGCCCACCTATTATTCATACGAGACAGTTTGACTAGCTCTTACAACTGGATTAACTTGATGGCTCTGGGGAAAGTCATGTAACAGAATATCCCTAACTTTGAGGTGCGAAAAGCTTTCATAGCTCCTCGCTTTTTCCTTTTACTTGCCCCGCTGTTTATCCTAAGTCATAATCTAAGCCCTTATTTAAATACGGAATTGTTATGAACTGGCTTGCTAATCTAAGTACTCAGCGTACACCTTGGTTATTATTCAGTGGGATTGTTTTTCTGCTTGAAGTTACTGCACTTTTCTTTCAATACAACATGGGGTTAGCGCCATGCATTATGTGCATATACCAGCGCACCGCAGTATTAGGCCTACTTTTTGCGGGTATGATTGGAGCCAGTAAACCAAACAGCCTCATAGTACGTATTGTCGCTTATGCTGTTTGGGGGATTTCAAGTGTATGGGGGTTACTAATAGCCCGTGAGCACATTGAAATGCAAACAACCACAGACCCATTTGCATTTAGCTGTGAATTTGAGCCAAACTTTCCAGAATTTATACCGTTACATCACTGGATACCGCAGTTTTTTGAAGCGACAGGTGACTGCGGAAATATAGATTGGCAATTTGCCAGCCTAAGTATGCCAGCGTGGATGGAAATTATTTTTGTACTCTTTACCGCCACACTGTTTATATTAGTGGCCAGTCGATTAATTACTAAAAAGTCACTTTAATATGTTTACTTTTTTTTCAAGCCAAGTTGATGAGCTTAAACATTTAAAAGTTCGTCAACGACAAACTGTTATAGCTATCTCTTTAAGCATGCTATCACCCAGTGACAGGGTCTTTATACGCATACTAAAGCTGATGCTATTAAGCCCATTCTTTTTAATATTTACTCTTTTCGAAGGTTGGTTACTGGTGCCCTTTTTAATTGTAGCTGGGTTGAGCTATCCGCTATTAACAGCACCAGTAGATATTAACTTTGCTAAAAAGCACCTTGGTGCTGCCTTAAAACAGTTTGATCAGGGCGCATAGCGCCCTTTTTAGTTAAAACGTCACCTTTCCATCAAGTTTGGCTAGCATTTTTTTACCCACCCCTTTTACTTTAGCTAGATCTTCAAGTGATGCGAAATCACCATTAGCTTCTCTATAATCGATAATTGCCTGTGCCTTTTTCTTACCGACACCTGGTAACTTAATTAACTGTTTTAAATCAGCACTATTAATATTAACCATGGCTGATTGCATCTGCTCTGATAGCATATCGCTTTGCGCAAAGGTGGTACCCATAGGTAATAAACATAAAGCAGCTGCTAACGAGATTATTTTAATTAATTTCATACTATTTCCTTTTGCGTTCCTACATGAACATTCGTTGATTATTTACACCCAGCACTTTTACATAACGTTGTGGTTACTAAGTACTAACGGTAACAATCACTCCTTGCGACTCCTTTACTGCAACGCGTTATAAAGTGACTTAATAAATAAAGTAGAGTCAGCCTTTATTGTCAACTAAGCTGCAGATAAACTAAGGCTAAAGCTTGCAAAATAACGCGCAAGCTTGTACTGTACATAAAAACAGTAATCTAATGATTTAAAATAATCATATTGCCACGTAAGTAAGCAGGAGAAATCATGGCTGTTGTTGTTAAATATGTTGTAGAACGAAACGGAGTCGAGCGCATGACGTTTACTACTAAAAAAGAAGCTGATGCCTATGACAAAATGCTCGATATCGCCGAGTCACTAGAACTAATGCTTGAAAAAGTAGATGTGCCGCTAAGTGAACAACAAGTTGAGTCGCTTGCACTTGAGATTGCGAAAAGTAAAGACGACTTTATGGCGGTACTTAAGGGGACTAAAGAAGTACCTGCAAAAGCTAAAAAAACAAAGTCAGATAACGTTGCAGATATAAAAGATAAAGCTGCAAGTTAGTACTTTTAAAAACCTAATAGTAATTATTAAAAAAACTGAATTCGGTATTCGAATTCAGTTTTTTTTATGCCTTTAAATAATGATAGCTAAAAGCGAGTAAATCATCACTATTTGCTAATGTTAAAAGTCAGTCGATAAAAATGCCAACCAGTTAAACTGGTTGGCATTTTTTTAAACCAAAACTTAGGTTAACTAATCACTTATAATGACGATTCAACTTCATCAAACAGATCAGTAATTTCCTTTTTCGGTTCAGCTGTCATAAGGCTTCCTACTACAATCGCAATACTTGCTAAAATAAAGCCAGGGACGATTTCATAGATCACGCTACTCAAACTCTCACCATTAATAGTAATAGGCGCATAAATCCACACAAGCACCGTTAGTGCACCTACAACCATACCACTGATAGCCCCTTTTAAGTTCATACGCTTCCAGTAAAGGCTAAACAATACCAGTGGACCGAATGCAGCACCGAAACCAGCCCATGCATTACTTACTAAATCTAGTATTGAACTATTGCGGTCATACGCTAAGTAGATTGCAAATAACGCAACCAATATCACGCTAATACGCCCTACTAATACCAGCTCAGTTTGCGAAGCATTACGATTTAAGTAGATCTTATAAAAGTCTTCAGTTAAAGAACTTGAACACACCAATAGTTGCGATGAAATAGTACTCATAATCGCAGCTAAAATAGCCGCTAGTAGGAAACCGGCAATTAACGGATGGAATATTAATTCAGCTAATACTAGGAAGATTGTTTCTTTGTCGGCAATCGGCATTTGGTTTTCAATCATGAATGCTGCGCCAAATAGCCCGGTAAATACCGCACCAATAGCGGATAGCGTCATCCAAGACATACCAATACGACGCATGGTTGGCATTTCTTTTACTGAGCGAATAGACATAAAGCGAACAATAATATGCGGCTGACCAAAGTAACCTAAGCCCCACGCCATTGCAGAAATAATAGCAATGGTAGAACCGCCCGCAAACCAGTCAAGCATACTTAAAGAATGAATTTCGCTTGCTTTAGGCGAGCTTAGTAACTGCTGATAGTTTGCATTTGCTAAGGTATCCATAAAGGGTTGGTCAAGCATCATGTAGGTGGCAATTGGCACTGCCAACAACGAAATAAACATGATACAGCCTTGCACAAAGTCTGTAAGGCTAACCGCTAAAAAACCACCAAACAAGGTATATACCACTACTACACCCGTGGTGATGTATAAGCCCATTTCGTAACTCATTTGAAATGAGTTTTCAAATAACTTACCACCGGCAACAACTCCCGATGAAGTATATAAGGTAAAGAAAACAATAATTACTATTGCAGAGATAACACGTAGGATATTTTTGTTGTCATCAAAACGGTTTGCAAAGAAATCAGGGATAGTAATGGAGTCATTGGCTTTTTCAGTATAAACACGCAGTCTTGGTGCTACTAAAAAGTAGTTTGCCCATGCACCTAATACTAAACCAATTGCAATCCAAACCTTACTCAATCCAAATAAATACATTGCGCCAGGTAAACCCATTAATAACCAACCACTCATATCTGATGCACCAGCCGATAGGGCAGCTACACTGGGGGCTAAATTACGACCACCTAGCATATACCCTGAAATATCACTGGTAGATTGCTTATATGCGTATAGTCCTATTCCTAGCATTACAATAAAGTATAATGCCAGTGAAATAATCATTCCTGTTTCCAAATTCGCCTCCACTTAAAAAAGTAATAATAGGCTTGTAATCCAAATAATGACTCTTGAAATCTTATAATTAAGACAGTATTGGAATAAAAGCTTTCTACTCAACTATAACACGGTAATCGCTAATAACTCCAACCCGCTAATTTAAGTAGATAAAAAACCATCCATTCGCTTGTTTTTAAAACGAATAGAGTAAAAACAATAAGTTTAGATTAATTAAAATTACCCAAGCCATGATATTTTATTAATAAAATTCATTTTACCGATGCTATTTTGAATGTTTTCCAATATATTATTACAATGTTAATTAATTTCTACCTTTACGGAATCTTATATGTATTTTTACGCTGCTCGCCAACCCATTTTAGATCGCAATAAGGAGCTAATTGGCTACGAGCTTTTATTTCGTGATGGGGTAGATAACGTATTTCCAAATATTGACGGCGACGAAGCGACGTCTCGCCTAATTGAAGGCAGTCAGTTTAATTTTGGCCTTGAAGATTTAACCGATAATAAACCCGCTTATATTAACTTTACCCTAGACACCTTATTAAAAGGCTACCCTACGCTATTAAATAAAGACGGGGTAGTTATTGAAATATTAGAAACCGTTCAGCCAGGAAAACGCCTGCTCGCAATAGTTAAAGATCTAAAAGAAAAAGGGTATACACTCGCTCTAGATGACTACGCGCACCAACCTGTTTGGCGCCACTTTTATCCATTTATTGATATCATTAAAATTGATTTTTTAAAGTGCGATATAGAAATCGTTAAAGCCCTCATCGAGGACTTAAAACCTTACCCTCATATTAAATTACTTGCAGAAAAAGTTGAAACCTACGAGCTTTACAACCAAGCTTTTGAACTGGGCTTTGAGTACTTTCAAGGCTTTTTCTTTTCAAAACCTGAGATGGTGCAAAGTAAAGCCTTACCGCCATCAGGCATGGCACTGGCTGAACTGCTCTATGAAACATCCAGTGTAGAAATGGATCTTAAAAAAATCACCGATGTATTTGAGCGTGATGTTAACTTATCATATAAACTACTGCGCTATTCAAACTCAGCAGCATTTACCCGCCGCTCTGAAATAAGCACTATAAAACAAGCACTAATTGTATTAGGCGCTGCTGAAATAAAAAAGCTGCTCTCTTTATTGTTTGCAGCACAAGTCTCTGCCGATAAGCCATTAGAGCTTATTAGACTGTCGTTAACGCGGGCGCGTTTTTGTGAGTTGTTAGCTATTTCACATGGCAAACTGAAAGACACAGGCATGGCGTTCTTAACTGGCATGATGTCGCTTATGGATGCGATATTAGATGAAGAAATGGACAGCGTAATGCTTAAATTACCTCTATCTAATGAGATAAAAACAGCGCTATTAAAAAATGAAGGGCTACTTTCCGAATACTTAAGTTTAGTGACTCTGTATGAGCAAGGTGATTGGCAAGCTGCGAATGACAAAGCTCAGCAACTAAACTTAGGTGATGAAGTGCCTGATGCATACCACGAAGCTCTCAATTGGGTTAGTGAGCAAATGCAGGTGATGATTGATAGCTAAGAGATCTTTGATGCCCATTAACAAAAACGCCAGCATTTGCTGGCGTTTCTATTTTAATTAAAGACTTTCTAAAAAATCTTCATCAAAATCTTCAGGCTCTTCTTTTATTGGCGGGTTACCGTCAAATAACTCGTATAATTGACGCTGAAAATAAATGTCTTTAATAAATAAGTAGGGATCTAACGAATCATTTAATAACCCTTCCTGAGCCATTAAAGACGCACGCGCTTCAACCGCTTTTAGTGCGAACACTAAAATGGTTTGTGGCGTGGTCAGTGCTATTTCAGGCAATACAAGGTTATCAACAACATCACCGGTTAAGTTACGTGCGGTAGATGGCCCCATTGCTGGGATCATTAAATAAGCACCATCACCCACTCCCCACACACCTAAAGTTTGGCCAAAGTCCTCGCTAGTTACTTCAAGCCCAAGTGAGCTGGCCACATCAAATATGCCAAATACACCCACCGTTGAATTCACTAAAAAACGTGCAAAATTAATTCCAGCACTGCTTGGTTTTCCTTGCAGGCCGGCATTTATAATATCAACGGGTGCAGTAATATTATCGGTAAAGTGCACAATACTACGACGAACAGGCTGCGGTGTAACAGTGATGTAACCCACTGCTGCTGGCCTTAAAATATAGGTATCGAGTACGTCCATATTAAAGTCATAAATGGGTCTATTTACACTTTGTAAGGGATCGCGCTCATCATATTTACTCTCGGGCACTTGAGCACAGCCCGATAAGGTGAGTAAACATAATAAAAGTAAGCCTTGTTTTAACATCTCAAATCCTTAAGGTATTAATGTATCAATGTTCAGTTGCACTTGTCGCACATCTTTACGAAGCAGTACTTCAGAGTGGCCTTCAAGCTCACCAGTACTTGGCATCACTGAATCATCATTAGAAATACGCGCAGAAATAACAATTTCATTAGCACTGGATAAATTTAGCCCCGCCATCATGGCGTTCTTGTCGCTCAGCTCAACGGTGATTGGAAAGCTATAGTCAGTCAGTTTAACAACGGCTAAAGGCATTGGTGAACCTTCAGAAGCTTTAGCAAACACAAACAAAATACCGTTACTGGGCTGTTTCTCTTCGAGTTGCTCGTCAATCTTAACCGTAACCTGAATACCCTGTACAACTCGCTGGTCGTGGCTGTTTAGCTCACTTTGCTTAGCTATTTGGCCATCAATTTCACTAATGCGCTTTGAAATCATAGCATAACGCGTATCTGACTCGTCCATACTGGCAAGAAGTACCTCAAATGCAGCTTTTGCCTGTATCCAATCCTTTCTCTCAAAAGCAATCAGCGCAAGTAACGAAATCGCATCGAGGTTATTTGGCTGTGCTTGTAGTACTTTAGAAAGCATACCCGCTGCGCGAGTCATATTTTCATCACTACCCTCAAGTAATAATACCTGCGAGTAACTCACCAAAGCTTGCATATTATCAGAGTTCATTGACAATGCTTTATCAAATGACTGTTTTGCCATGTCAAACTCATTAAGCATTATAGCCACACGCCCTAACAGCATCCAAGCCACTTCATCGTCACCGCTTTGGCTTAACTTAGTACGCAGTGCCAATGCAAACGCTTGCAGTTCATTTTTAGTTAACGGCTCACCTTTTTGCATTACAGCGCGTTGGCCATAATCGGCCAAATTGTCCATTGCATCATGCCAAGCCGCTATTTGTTGCTGGCTGCCGGTCATTGCATAAAATATACCCGCTAACGCAATTAAAAACGCCGCCCCTGTTAAAGCAAATATACGATTATCACCACGACTATTGAGTGACTTTTCTGGTGATAATTCATTTAGCAAACGGCGTTTTAGCTCAACAATTGCCTCGCTGTGGTTTTGCGAGTCTATGCGTTGGTTGTCTAAATCAGCCTGCAGTTCAACTAAACGCTGCTCATAAATGCTGATAAGCTCAGCATTAGCGTTATGAGTAATCGTTACTACGCGCTCTTTTTTTAAAAAAGGCACAATAATAAACAGCAATGCAATGAGTGTGAGTAAAGCAAAAGACGCCCACATTAGAATCATTTAACTTTGCTCCTGACGTTTATTTTGTTTAATCAACTTATTGAGCATCACTTCATCAGTGTCACTCCACGTTTGTTTTACCGACGCTTTACGCTGGCGAATAACAATAAAGCCAAAGCCTATTATTACAATGAGTACTGGCAACACCCACAGAATTAACGTAGCCGGCGTTACTGGTGGATCGTAATGAACAAAGTAGCCATAGCGGTCAATCATATAGTCAATGACTTCGTCTTTGCTTTTACCATCTTTTACTAACGCCAATACGCGATCGCGTAAATCTTTTGCAACTACGGCATCTGAATCAGCAATATTTTGGTTTTGACATTTAGGGCAGCGTAATTCCTTAGTTAGCTCTTCAAAACGAACCGCTTGATCGTTGCTATCAAACTGATAACGGTCTTGTTGAGCAAACGCAGCTAAACTAACAAATAAGCTAAGGGTTAATAAAAACAATCTCATTGCTGAAGCTCCTGCATAAGAGGCGCAAATTTAGCGCGCCAAACTCGAGGGTTTATATCACCGGTGTGGTGTAACAAAATAGTACCATTTTTATCAACTAAAAATGTTTCTGGTGCTCCAGACACCCCCAAATCTAACGCCAAAGAGCGCTCTAAATCTAAAATATTAAACTGATAAGGGTTACCTGCGCGCGCAAGCATATTACTCACATCGTCACGCAGAGCTTGCATATCAAACGGGCCATCAAAGTCGGCATCGTAGCTTTGCACATAATACAAACCGATAATTTTAATGCCTTGTTCGCGAAGCTTAGTTAAATAATCAAGCTCAGCTAGACACGTTGGGCACCATGTGCCCCACACGTTTAATAAATACACATCACCTTTTAACTGCTCATCAGTCCAACGTTTATTATCTTGCATTAAATCAGGCAAGTTAAATGTCGGTACGGTTTGACCAATACGTCCTGTTTGTATTTCCCGAGGGTTAGCAAACAACCCTTGATATAAAAACACACAAATAAAGATGAAAATTAATAAAGGGACTATTGCCATCAATTTACGATTCATAATGCCCCCTCTAATTCATCTTTGCGGGGTGTAGCGCGATAACGCTTATCAAATAAAATCACAAACCCAGCGAGTGAGATCAGAATGCCACCAATCCACATCCAACGCACAAACGGCTTGTGGTAAATACGTAATGACCATGCTCCTTCACTTAATTGCTCGCCAAGGGCGAGATATAAATCGCGAGTAAAACCTGCATCTATTGCAGCTTCAGTCATAAATTGCATACCAATATCGTATCGGCGTTTTTCTGCATAAAGACGCGCAATCGTTTTGTCTTCTTTTGACACTGTTACCACACCAGCATGACCACTGTAGTTTGCACCACGAATTGTCTTCACGCCTTCAAAACGGTATTGATACTGATTAAGCTGTACGCTATCACCTGGCTTCATGGCTACATCGCGCTCAACTGAATACGCAGAGGTAAGGGTAATACCGGCAATAACAAAGGCTAAACCAACATGACCAAGCACCATAGCCCAATAACTTAAACCTAAGCGTTTGATGCCAAGTTTAATTGTTCCATGAACTGCGGCCTTGGTGTAAAGGTCGATAAAGGTGGCTATAAATATCCATACACCCAATGTAGTCGCTAACAGAGTGAGTGGCGTAACCACTTCATAACTGCTAAACAGCCAAGCACAGGTAACAACAACACTGGCTAGTGCGCCAACAAATATTTTGTTTTGTAAAAATGCCCATTTATTTTGCTTCCAGCGCAAAAATGGCCCTATGCCCATTAAAATCGCAAATGGCACCAGTAGAATGGCAAACATTTTATTAAAGAAAGGTTCGCCAATAGAAATGCTGCCTAAGCCCATTTCTTTGTGCACCATAGGTAATAAAGTACCTAATAGTACAATTAAGGTGGCAACCACTAAGAAAATGTTATTTAGCCAAAGTGCTACTTCACGAGAGACAAACTTATAACGTCCTTCACTTTTAACTTGTGACACACGCAAGCCGTAAAGCGCTAAGCCGCCGCCAACAACAATGGCTAAGAAAGCAAGAATAAATAGTCCACGATCTGGATCGGTTGCAAAGGCGTGCACCGAAACAATAATCCCTGAACGAACAATAAAAGTGCCCAGTAAACTTAATGAAAAAGCAGCAATTGCTAATAATACGGTCCATGATTTAAATACACCGCGCTTTTCAGTCACACTTAAAGAGTGTAATAAAGCCGTTGCCACTAACCATGGCATCAGTGATGCGTTCTCAACTGGATCCCAGAACCACCAGCCGCCCCAGCCAAGTTCTGCATAGGCCCACCAACTACCAATGGTAATACCTAAGGTTAAAAAGCCCCATGCAGTCATTGTCCATGGGCGTGACCACTTCGCCCAGGTATTATCGAGTTTACCAGTTAATAGTGCAGCAATAGCAAAGGAAAAAGCCACAGAAAGCCCCACATACCCCATGTAAAGTAATGGTGGATGAATGATCATGCCTGGGTCTTGTAATAATGGGTTTAAGTCTCGCCCTTCAACTGGGAAATAGGGCAATAAACGCTCAAACGGACTTGAAAGCAATAAGGTGTACATCATAAAGCCGACACCTAAAAAGCCAAGCACACCTAATACACGAGCACGAAGCACCCAAGGAAGTGACTTTGAACGCACAGCGACCAGAGCTGTCCACCCGGCTTGCATAAGTAACCACAGTAAAATAGCACCTTCATGACCGCCCCATGTAGAGGTGATTTTATAATACCAAGGTAAGGTGCTACTTGAATGATAAGCAACGTAAGACACGGTAAAATCATCGGTGAGGCTGGCATAAATAAGAACAGCGAACGACAAAGCAACAAATGCAAACTGACCAACCGCTAATGATGGCGCTGCGCGCATCAAACGAAGATTACCTGTGTGTGCTCCCCAAAGTGGGAAAATACACAACAGCACACTGAGCACCATGGCCAATGTTAAAGAAAAATAACCAATTTCTGGGATCATATCAGCTCCCACTATCTAAGTTATATTTTGGCTTTTCGTGCTTAATGCCTTTTACTGCCTCAGCAACTTCTGCCGGCATATATTCTTCATCATGCTTGGCCAATACTTCAAATGCTTCAATCACGTTAGGCTCTACTAACACACCTTGCGCAACAATCCCTTGTCCTTCACGAAACAAATCAGGCAAAATACCTTGATAACGTACCGTTACCAATGGGCCTGTATCAATCAGCTTAAAACTTACTTTTAGGCTTTGTTCATTTCTGATCACAGAGCCTGGTACTACCATACCGCCAATTCTCAGCTTTTGACCTACAAACGGCTTTTCTTTATCGGGACCTTTACCATCAATTAATTCGCTGGGGGTGTAAAACAAATTAATATTTTCTTGTAAGGCGTACAACACTAAACCAATTGATCCGCCAATACCAAAGAGTACGGCGATAATAACCAAAAGGCGTTTTTTACGTCTAGGGTTCACGAGGTTTGCTCCTGCTTAGAATTTTTAATTCGAGTTTCACGTGCAATTTGCTGCTCAACGGACGCTAAAATTTGTTTTTTGTCGCGTAACGAGCTAAATAAAATACCTAATAAAATCAATGCACATGTACCAAAAGAAAGCCATACATAAAAACCATAGCCTCCCATTGCAATAAAATCTGAAAACGAGTCAAACTGCATAATTACCCCTTAGTTAACAACTGTCGCACCCATGGGCGGTGCTTTTCACGGTGTAAAATTTCATTTTTAAGACGAATTAAAGTCACCGTACCGACAAACGCGGCAAAGGCTAAAATATTAATCATTAATGGCCAAAACATACTAGGGTCAACCGCATCGCGATTAAACTTAGTGATACTCGCCCCTTGGTGCAGGGTATTCCACCACTCCACCGAAAAGTGAATAATAGGTAGGTTGATCACCCCTACTATGGCTAAAATTGACGCGGCGCGACCGGCTGACTTTTTATCTTCAAAGGCATGGTACAAAGACAACACCCCTAAGTATAAAAATAATAAAATAAGTTCAGAAGTCAGTCGTGCATCCCATACCCACCAAGCACCCCACATCGGTTTACCCCATGCGGCACCGGTAATTAAGGCTATTGCAGTCATACACGCGCCAACAGGCGCGATTGCAATTACCGCAAGTTCTGCATTACGCAATTGCCATACCAAGGCAACAATGGCAGCAATCGCCATTGATGAATATGCGCCCATAGATAAAATAGCGGAGGGCACGTGAATAAAAATAATACGATAACTGTCTTTTTGTTGGTAATCGGCAGGGGCAAAACCTAACCCCCAAATCCAACCAACAATCATACTAACGACCGTTACTACTGCAAAATATGGCAGTAGAGTATTGCATAATTGATATGCTCGCTCTGCTTTCGCATACGGATGTAACCACTTCCACATATTAACTTACACTCACTTTTAATGCTGATGATATGGCAATTGGTGCACTGATAATCGCAACGACTAACATAGCACCAAGGATTGCAAGCTGACCACTGTAATCCAGCGACATAGTGCTGGTATCAATAGCGGAAGTTGCAAAAATTAAAACTGGAATATACAAAGGCAACACTAATAAGCTCATTAAAATGCCGCCTTTTTGTAATCCCACAGTCAAACCCGCCCCTATTGCGCCAATAAAGCTTAATAAAGGGCTTCCTAGTAATAGCGTTAATAACGTGGCCATTAAGGCCGTTGTTTCTAAATTTAGTAATAAAGCAAATAAAGGAGTCATAAAGACCAACGGTAAGCCGGTGATCACCCAATGGGCCGCAACTTTACCTAGCACAGTTAATGATAATGGATACGAGGAAGCAATTAGTTGCTCCAAAGAGCCATCGTTATAGTCATCTCTAAATAACTTATCGAGTCCAAGCATGGTTGATAATAAAGCCGCAACCCAAATAATGCCTGGCGCCATTCTTGATAACAACCCAGGCTCTGGCCCTATTGCTAATGGGAATAACGAGATAACAATTAAAAAAAACAAGATAGGATTGACTATTTCAGCACGCTGGCGAAAAGCGAGTTTAACGTCTTTACTAAATACCGCGACAAATAACTGCCAATATGAGTGCTGTCGTGTCATTAGTGGCGGTACTCCAAAGTCAAGGTCTGTAGGTCACTAAAGTGGGTGGTTAGGTCTTGGTGTGTTGTTAACAAAATAGCGCCCCCCTTTGATAAGTGCTCAGTAAAACGTTGCTGTAAAAAAGCAACGCCACTTTTGTCGAGCGCTGTAAATGGTTCATCTAAAATCCATAACTTAGCTTCAGATAACCATAATCTAACCAAAGCTACTCGTCTTTGTTGACCCGCCGATAATGTTCTTACGGGCACATCTTCCAGCCCTACCAAACCTAACTTACTCAACAAAGGATATAAATCAGGTGTATTAACATAACCATTAATTGCCAACCAATGTGCTACATTTTCAACTGCACTGAGTTGTACATTAACTCCGGTTTTATGGCCTATAAATAATAAATCTCTGGCGTATTCGTCATAATATTTTTTGATAGATTGATTAAGGTATAAAATATCACCTTCATCAGGCAGCGAAAAACCGGCAATGATGCGCAATAATGATGTTTTGCCAGCCCCATTAGGACCAGCTAACTGCATGATTTGACCGCTTTTAAGGCTAAAATTAAGTTCATCAAACAAACAACGCTCTTGCTTGATACAAGTAACGGACTTAATGTGTAACAAGATGACGATTCTCTCTGCCAAAAATTAGCGGTAAGTCTACCATAATGATAGGGTAATACGAATATTGCTTTAGAATCGATTTACTTAAAATACAGAAAACTTGATATAAAATAATGAATACACCAACGCACATTACAGTGACTAACCCACAGGTTAGTAATCAAACAACCGATTCGGGTAAAACTGCGTTACCAATACTGCCGCCTGAAGTACTAGCGGCAAAAAACATTCAGTTTTCTAAAGATTCAGTTACGCTTGATGTATTTATGAATAAGCATTGGCAAACAATTCGGCTCACTGTTAATGAAGCCCCAACAAACGTTGAAAAAATAGCGAGTGCTAACATACAACTAAGTGCAGATGGTAAAAGCTTAACCATTATTCCTAACAACAGCACCTTATCAATTAAACAACCAGAACAGTTACAGCGGTTTTTAAACTTTATAAACACTCAAAGTGATATTCAAAACAACCCGCTATCGATACAAGTTACTTTAAAGCCAACGCCAAAACTGGTGATTGAAAAATTTAATGCCAGCATCGCCATTAATAAACAAGTAGCGCAATTACTGGCCGAAGAACCCTTATTAAAAGGCATAATTGATACTGATGGCAAAGGTACACGGCTAAATATCATTAATCGTTTTGCTGACATTGTACATTCTCAACCTTTAAGCCAGGCAAAACTAACACAATTAGTTGCTAACAATTTAGGTCATGCTCAGCTTCATGCTACACCCAAGTTTGCGGTGCTAACTCCAAATACCGCAAAAAGCTCGTTAAATATTAGCTTAAGCCATCAACAGTTATCTGAACTACCCACAACGCCGACTAAGGTAACTATTAGCAGCCAAGCAGATAAACTATTAATTAAAACCGCTTATCAAAATATAACCGTGGAGCTTAAAAACTCATTTAGTAAACCATTTAATGAAATGCTGTTACAGCAACCGCAAGTTGCTATCGATTCGCAAAAAATTAAGTCTCATCCACTTAGTACCGTTAATAGTCCAATTCAATCATGGCTAAAAAGCAGCTTTGCTGATTTTAAAACACGTATTTTAGATGCGGTAAAACATTTTGAAAGCAAGCCATTTACCACTGTATTAAACGCATCTCAAAAACCAAACATTGCTTTTAATGAACAGCAACAATTGCTCGCGCCAACGCAAAAAATAGACATTACGCAATTAAAAAGCCCTTTAGGAACTCCCCCCCCTTTAGTGCAACTAACCCAGCAGCTAAAAACCAGTATCTCTTTATGGCAACAGCGAGCGTTACCAACACCCGTAGATTTACACCCTGTTATTACCCAATCAGCACAAACAGCTAATAGCACCTTAACAGCCGTTAATCATTTGCAGCCACTGGAAAAGCTATTATTGACAGCCGTTTTAAAGCAAACCGAAACCGCTCCAATAGAGCAAAAAGAAGCAAGCAAACACGCTCTAAGCAGCCAACTAAACACTATCGTAACTAAGGCGGCAGATCAGGGTACTGACTTAAACCGCTTGGTTAATCAAGCTTTTAACCGTATGTTGTCAGAAAGTAATTTACACCCGACCACCATACAACGTGAAATACTCAGCACTATAAAGCCGACACAACTAACCAGTGACACTTTGCAGAGTTCCTTTAATCGAGGTGTAGAACAACTTTCATTAAGCATTTTAGCTGCGCCGATTATTAACCAAAACCCAACAGCCGTTAGCATTAATAATCAAAGCGGTTTAGAGGCCCTACTTCAGGTTTTATTACCAAGCTTCAAGGCCGGTAATAATACTAATAAGTTATTAGAACAGTTACAGCAACCACAAGTGCAAGCATTAGCAGGTGAATTAACACAAATTAAAAACACCTTAAGCCAAGTACAAGCGCCCGTTTTGAGCCAGCAGCCTGACACTAACTCCTTAGTGCAGTTTTTATTGCCTATGAAACTGCCACCAGAGGCGGCACAAACAGAAATATCGTTAGGACAATATAAAAAGCCAAACAACGGCAAATTAGCGGATAAAAACGTGTGGTTTGTAAGATTAAATTTTGATTATGCTGAACTAGGTAAGCTGCAAATAACCGCAGAGTTGATGGACAAAGCATTAGATTGTCAGTTATTAGCGTCCACTCAAGCTGTGAGCGCGTTGGCTCATCCACACCTTGATAATTTACGCTCAAAACTAGCAAAACAGGGCTTACAAGTCGGCGATCTTAATTTGAAACGCGCAGATGACAACCATCAAGCATTTTATCAATCCCATACCATTATAAATATTAAGGTTTAGCCATGACGGATTCATTTAAAAACAATTCAGCAATTGGACTGCTCTACGAAACGGGTAATTCACCCACCGTAAGCGCTAAAGGGTTTGGAGAATTGGCGGATGAAATTATTGCCCTAGCTAAAGATAAAGGTATTTTAATCCATCAGGATGAAGCACTTGCAAATACACTGTCGAAATTAGAGCTTGGCGAAGAGATCCCTAAAGAGCTTTACTTTGTTATTGCTGAACTGATTGCTTTTTCATATGTGGTAAGAGGGAAATTCCCGCCCGGATGGCAGGACTTTCAAGGGAAGCTCAATATAAAAGCATGAGCCAATATGATAAAAACAAAAAAGGCGCTAAGCGCCTTTTTGTTTGTGTAAAGAAAATAACAGTTCTGCTTCGGCGCGGGGTAATTCACACTCGCGAATAACCTCATCTAAATCAGCACCTAGCTCAACCATTTTTACCGCTCGAGAGTATATTTTAGCATCAGGGTCATCGTATTTTTGAGCAGCTTGTTGCTGTATCAGCTCTTGGTTTTGTTGTTCTACCTCAAGCACTCGTTTACCAATACTCATTAATCCAGTTCGTAACTCAGAGACTTCGCTACGTAAAATATTAATCTGCTCTGATGAATCTTTAAATTGCTGTAATTGTGCGCCAAGCTCATTCGCATAACGCTTTTTAAACATCACAATTAACAGCAGCGAGAATAGCCCAAATGCCAAACCCGCAATTGCAATACCAAGTAATAACATAATTTTATGTAGAGAAGCTTATATATCGCTTAACTCATCCCATTCGTCATCACTAAGTAGTTTATTTAAATCAACCAGAATAAGTAGCTCATTATCGCGGTTACATACACCTTGAATAAATTTAGCACTTTCTTCAGTACCCACGTTTGGAGCGCTGTCAATTTCTGAGCTACGTAAATACACGACCTCAGACACGCTATCGGCTAAAATACCAATTACTTGTTCTTCAGCTTCAATAATCAAAATACGTGAATTGTCGGTCGCTTCAATGTCAGGTAACCCAAAGCGAGAGCGAGTATCAATAACGGTAACAACATTACCACGCAGGTTGATAATACCAATCACATACGAAGGCGCACCTGGGACAGGAGCAATTTCGGTGTAACGCAGTATTTCTTGCACTTGCATTACATTTACGCCATAAGTTTCATCTTCTAGCTTAAACGTAACCCACTGTAAAATTTCATCATTATTATCTGCATTTTTTTTAGCTGACAGTAATTTATCTTCACTCATGCTCTTACCTCGTAATGGTCATTACTTGTGACGGCTATCTAAGCCCTTCTCTAATAGTGCATTTAAATTATTAACATCTATTAAAGCACACATTTTTTCTTTAATTACTCCAGCAAGCCATGGGCGCTTACTGTCATTTGTACGCCATTTTACATCTTCTTTACTCAATGTAATGTTATTTATTAGTTTTTCTGCTAATAAACCCCACTGGCTATCACCTAAAGTGATTAGATATTGATAATTTAAAGATGCCTCTAACTGCTCATCATACTTTTCAGGCATAACCCAGCGTGCAGTATCAACAACATTGAGCTTTTCTTCTCGGTTGATCATGACACCTTTAAACCATTTAGGTTTACCAAATAAATGATTCACTTCCCCAAGCTCATGAATGCCGCCTAACGCTTTTAATGGCACTGCTAAAGTGAGTCCTGCTACCTCAAAAAATAATGCCTGAAATTCACCATCAAAGTATTCAGCTTCATTACCAAGTGCTACATCATGTTCAGTTTTAAGCTGCTGAACTTGGTGAGAATCTATTTCTACATTCGTTACCTGCTCATGGCGTTTTTCAACCTCAACAACCGGCTCAACTACCGATTCAACCTGAAGTGGTTGCTCTTTTTGCTCTTCATACGCTACCTGCTCAAGCAATTTAGCAACAGGCTCAAGGTCTTTCGCTGGTACGTCATCAGATAATAACGCCCCTAAATACTGAGTGACTACTTTTTCATTAGCAAATAATTGCTTACTCATTTATTAACCTTGTTTTATTAAATATTCGAGCAATGCTTTATAAGCATAGACTCCACGGGCATTAGGGCAAAAATCAATAGGCACTTTTTGCGCTAAACTCGCATCTCTAAATTTTGTATCAACAGGAATTACACCTGGCCATACTTTTTCTTTGTACGTATCTTGTAATGTTTTATAGGCTTCAAGTGACGCTTTGGTGCGCTTATCATACATAGTTGGAATTATAGTATATTCATAGCTTTTCGCTTGCGAGGTTTGCATTAATTCCATAGTACGCATCATTCTATCAAGCCCCTTAAGCGCTAAGAACTCAGTTTGTACTGGCACCAGCACTCTTTCACAAGCAGCAAGGGCATTGACCATAAGTACCCCTAAAACGGGCGGACAATCTAAAATTGCGTAATCGTAATGCTCGCCAATTTTAGCCAATGTTTTTTTTAAAATCAGGCCCATCCCCGTTTTATTACCCATACTACGGTCAAGTGTAGCAATCGCCATTGTGGCAGGTAAAATATCAAGATTTTCTATAGTAGAAGGGCATAATGCTTGCAATATTTCCTCGCTTTTCATGCTCGACCCGCGACTGAAAATATCGTAAACACTGACCTCTAAATCTTCTGAATCAATGCCAAAGTAATAAGTTAATGATGCATGTGGATCGGTATCAATCAGTAACACTCGCTTACCTTGAAGCGCAAGGATGCCAGCAAGGCTAACCGCTGTAGTGGTTTTACCTACCCCTCCTTTTTGATTGGCTACTGTCCAGATTTTCACATTACATCCTAATTACTGTTCATTACGCGTAGTAACACGAATACCACCATGCTCTAAGCGAATTATTTTTATTGTATCGTCTTGAGTAGGCAGCTCAACTTCAGCTGGTTTAATAGCTTCAGGAAGTTGCTGCTCAGTATCCTCATCCGCTGACTCTAAAACCAAGCCGTATTTGGAAAGCGCAATCACCACTTTGCGGTTTTCAGCCCGCCCTGCTTCGGTATCATTATCGGCAAAAGGTGAGTATTGGCCATATCCCTCAATTGCCATGCGCGCAGATTGAATACCTAAGCGCTCTAATTCAACTAATATTGATGTTGCACGTGCCACCGACAACTCCCAATTAGAGCGAAATATTTCATTGCGAATAGTTTCGTTATCTGTGTATCCCCGCACTCTTATATAGTTATCGACAGGTGCGATTATTGCTTCAATCTTTTTTACAACGTCTTTAGCTTGGTTATGCGCAACGGCACTACCGCTGGCAAACAACAACCCAGAATTAAGTTCAATAACCAGCCAATCTTGACTAAGCTCTAAGCTTGCATCGCCACTACGTATTTCATCAATGAGTGACGACTGTAGTTTGACCAGTAAACTGTCGAGTGGCTTACCTAAGTGACGCTGGCTGATATTGCTATTATCACTTTGGCCATCGAGCAATACTGGCCCTTGTTCTTGTTTTTGAATACTTTCGCCATATAAAACTTCAGCCTCGGGAGTCACTCTTTCAAGCAACAAAGCATCGCCGTTTACTCCCTTACCTTGCTGAGAAAATTGTTTAGCTGACTTATCAAAAACATGCTCAAGAGAGTCAGATAAAACTTGTATATTGTCTTCTTTGTTTATTGCAATAGCATACAATACAACAAAAAATGCAAACATAATGGTCATGTAATCTGCATAAGAGACTAGCCAACGCTCAGTATGTTGGCTTTTAACGTTTTGATGACGTAAGCGACGGCGAAGCATAACCGCTAATGAGCCTGTAATATAGGACGTTCAACGCGGTAAGCTTCAAGCTTTAATTCTATATTAATAGGGCTCTCGCCTTGGCTAATGGCAATAACGCCTTCAGCTAGCATTTCATGGTAAAGCATTTTTTGCTCAACCCGTTGCTTTAATTTGTTGGCCATCGGCAAAAACAGTAAATTAGCTAAACCTACACCATATATAGTCGCAATGAATGCAGTGGCAATACCCGTTCCTAATTGCTCAGGATCGTTAATAAACGACATAGCTTGGATCAGTCCAAGCACAGCACCTAAAATACCAATGGTTGGGCTGTAACCTCCCATCGCTTCATACACTCGGCTAGCTTCCAGCAATCGTTCTCGTTCAAGTAATAAATCAATCTCGAGAGTATCACGAAGCTTTTGATCTGAGCAGCCATCGACTAATAAACTCAGTCCTTTAGTGGCATAAGGGTCAGAGTGAGTAAGTGCTTCGTTTTCGAGCGCTAAATAGCCCTCTTGGCGGGCTTTATGCGACCAGCGTTTTACTTGTTCAATCGTATCTTCAATATCGTGGTCATCAGTAACAAAAACCCAATGAGTAATACTAAGCATTTTCTTAAATGTATTGGCTGATGTTTGCAGCATCACTGCTCCTAATGTGCCGCCTAATACAATAATAAGTGCAGGCCCATTAAACAGAGCAGATACCACACCTCCCTCTAAAGAATAACCGATTGCAATAGCACCTAATGCAACCAATAATCCTAAAATAGAAAGCTTATCCACAGCCAATCTCTCTTTTTAAACGCGCAGCAACATCATGAAGACCTATGCTTTCACTTGCTAATCCTGCACTTGCTACTGCTTGCGGCATACCATATACAACACAGCTTTTTTCATCTTGAGCCCAAATTGTAGCGCCAGTTTGTTTAAGCATACGAGCACCATCACGACCATCCGCGCCCATACCAGTCAAAATAACGGCAAGTACATCACCTTGGTATGCTTTTGCTGCACTAGCAAAGGTTATGTCAACACTAGGCTTATAGCTTACTCGTTCATTTTTATCTTCAAATACGCGTAGTGTTCTGTTTGAACCCCGTCCTTCTACCATCATTTGCTGCCCACCTGGTGCTAAATATGCACAGCCAGGTTGAAGCCTATCGCCTTGCTGTGCTTCTTTTACTTTAATTTTGCACAAGCTATCTAATCGGGTTGCGAACGCAGGTGTAAATGCCGCAGGCATGTGTTGTATGAGTAGTATTGGGTGTGGGAAATTAGCAGGTAACTGAGTCAATATAGTTTGCAGTGCAACCGGTCCACCTGTTGATGTCCCAATAGCAACTAGTTGATACTGTTTACCACTTGCGCGCACTGATGTACCACTACTGGTTGGTACAGGAGCTGTATTATTGAAGCTGCGATCAGGTTGAACAATTGGCTTTTTAGCGAGATTAGAAAAGCGTTCAGACGTGCTTGGTGCTGGTTTACTTATACTAGGAGAGGCTGGCGCTCTTGTGATTCTACCAATACGCTGGCGACCTATTTCCTTAACCTTATTTTGTAGTAACTTAATTGCATCGTCGTTGTTACGTGCGATATCTTCAAACTTTTTCGGTAAAAAGTCCATCGCACCAGCATCAAGTGCATCTAAGGTAGCAGATGCCCCTGCACGCGTTAACGACGAGAACATTAAAATAGGAGTGGGATTACTCGCCATTATCTCTTTAACTGCGCTGATGCCATCAAGCACAGGCATTTCAACATCCATGGTGATCACATCGGGTCGTAGTTGAGCTGTTTTATCGACAGCTTCTCGACCATTTACAGCGAAACCTATAACTTCAATGCCGCTGTCTTGTTCAAGTATTTCACTCACTCTGCGGCGAAAAAAGCTTGAATCATCAACTACTAAAACTTTAACAGCCATTTCGCTCTCTTATTCAATGAATGGGTAGGCATAAAATGTATGCCTACTTTTAATTATCCAGCGTAATGCTTTAACATATTTGGCACATCTAGGATCAGTGCAATACCACCATCAGAGGTAATTGTTGCACCTGCCATACCTGGTGTACCTTGAAGTAATGCGTCTAGAGGCTTAATTACCACTTCTTCTTGACCAATGAGCGAGTCAACAACAAAACCCACTTTTTGAGTTCCTATTTGCACAATAACCACATGACCTTGTGCTTTTCGCTGACCTCTATCGGCGCCTTTAATGAGCCAATGTTCAAGGTAGAATAGTGGAATTGATTTTTTACGAACAATTATAGTTAGCTGGCCATCAACCACATTGGTTTTTGTTAAATCTAAATGGAATATTTCACTCACACCCGCCAGCGGCAACGCAAAGGTTTGTTCGCCAACTATTACCATTAAGGTAGGCAGTATCGCTAGAGTAAGTGGCACTTTAATTTCTAAAGTAGTACCAACACCCATTTCTGATTTGATATTCACCGAGCCATTGAGTTGAGTGATTTTTGTTTTAACCACATCCATACCAACACCACGGCCGGAAATATCTGAGATCTCTTCTTTAGTTGAAAAACCAGGTGCAAAAATAAGATTATACGCTTCAGTATCAGAAAGACGACTCGCTTGGTCGTGATCAAGCACCCCTTTACTAATCGCAATCTTTTTAAGCTTTTCAGCATCCATACCGGCACCATCATCTTGGATGGTAAGTAGAATATGATCGCCTTGTTGAGAAGCTGATAAGGTCACAGTACCCGTTCTAGGTTTACCCGATGCTTCACGAACATCTGGCATTTCAATACCATGATCCACTGAGTTGCGCACTAAATGCACCAATGGATCTGCCAATGCTTCTACTAAGTTTTTGTCTAAATCAGTGTCTTCACCAACAAGTAATAAATTAATATCTTTTTGTAGCGTTCGTGCTAAATCTCGAACTACACGTGGAAAACGGCCAAACACTTTTTTGATTGGCTGCATTCGCGTTTGCATTACCGCACCTTGGATATCAGCAGTCACTACATCTAAATTAGAAATAGCTTTGCCCATAGCCTCGCTGTCAGAGTTTGTTGCCAGACTCACCAAACGGTTTCGCACAAGTACCAGCTCGCCTACCATATTCATTATTTGGTCTAAACGTTTGGTGTCAACACGAACCGTTGTTTCTGCCGGTGGAGGCGCTGCTTTTTTAGGCGGCGCGGCCTTGGCTGGCTGTGGAGCAGGCGCCGGCTTAGCAGGCTCTGCTTTTGGTACCGGTTTCGGTTCAGGTTTTGGTACAGGTTTCGGTGTAGCAGCAGGTGCAGACTTGTTTGCGGCTACGGGCTCAGGTTTACTTGCCGGAGCCGATACTTCTATAGCTTTAGGTGCACCTTTGCCATGTAATTCATCTAGCAAAGCTTCAAATTCATCGTCACTTATTTCATCATCGCCCGCGCTTGAGTCACTATTTTGTGAATCTACTACAGGAGCTGATGGTGCTTGCTGTGGTGTACTTGCAGTGCTTTGAGTAACTTCGCCAAAACTACCAACACCATGAAGCTCATCTAATAAGCTATCAAATTCATCATCTGTAATATCGCCATTTACATCACTGTCGCTTGATGGGGATTGTTTTTCTTGCGTGGACTGGCCTTTACCATGAAGCTCATCAAGAAGACTTTCGAACTCATCTTCAGTTATTTCATCAATCTGAGAGTCTGAGCTACTACTATCTGGGCCGCTAAATAATTCATCAAATGCGAATGGGTCTTCTTCAGAATCATTGCTAGGTTGTTCTACAGCGGCCTCAGGTTCTACTGATGGGGTTTCAACAGAGGCTGTATCTTCCTCAACTACAGCATCGCCGGCTAGCTCTTCTGCCGTCGGTGGTTGTCCAAGCTTATGAAGGACTGCAAGTAACTCTGGATCAGCAGGTTCTGGCTGGTCACGATTTTTAATTGTGGCAAACATTTCATTAATGGTGTCGAGCGCTTGTAAAATTACATCCATTAATTCAGAGTTAACTGTTCTTACACCTTGGCGCAATAAATCAAACACGTTTTCAGCACCATGACATGCATCAACAAGCTCTGTCATTGCCAAAAAGCCGGCGCCACCTTTTACAGTGTGGAAACCACGAAATATTGCGTTTAGTAGTTCAGTATCATCTGGGTTGTTTTCCAGTTCTACTAACTGTTCAGATAAAAGCTCAAGGATTTCTCCGGCCTCTACTAAAAAGTCTTGTAAAATATCTTCATCGACTTCAAAGCTCATGCAGTACTCTCCTATTAGAAGCCCAAACTTGATAATAGATCATCAACTTCATCTTGATCAGATACAACATCATTACGCGATTCTTTATCAATAATAGGCCCTTCAGGGCCTGCTAGTGTTTGTGCAACAATGGAATCTTCTGTTTCTTCTGGTTGTTCGGTCTGTTGTGTTGGCTCAACCTCACCTTGTGCTGCAAATGCAGTTAACAAGTGGATCAAGCTTTCTTCAACTTCACGCACAAGTTCAATAACACGACGAATAACCTGACCAGTTAAATCTTGATAGTCTTGAGCCATCAATACATTGGTCATCAACATCTGCAACTCATCAGTTTTATGATGAGAGCTGTTCATAAACTTATCAATACTATGACAAAGTGACTTAAACTCACCAAGCTCAATTTCCCGGTTCATTAACCGATCCCACGTTGGCTTGATATCAGAAATTTCGTCAGCAATTTCTTGCGCTAAAGGTAAGCTAGCTTCAACTGCATCCATTGTTTTATTGGCTGCATTCTCAGTCATTTCCATGACATAGTTGAGGCGTTTCTTAGCATCAGGGATGGCATCAGTGGTAATGTCTGTTAAGCGCGTATCTAACTCGAAACTCTTTAAAGCTTCATGTAATTGACGCGTTAACTTACCTACCTCAGCAAATAACTGTGATTGCTCTTGTGAAGCTGTTTCTAAAATTAACTGATTCGCTTTATCTTGCTCACCATTTTCTAAAAAAACAACCAACTGGCGAGCTTGTTCTAAAGTAATCTGAGGCGCAGCAGGTGCTGACATAAGCCTCTCCCTCTCATTAACCTAAGCGTTCGAACACTTTTTCTAATTTAGTCTTCAATGTACCTGCAGTAAATGGTTTAACAATATAACCATTAACACCTGCTTGGGCCGCAGCTACTATTTGTTCTTTTTTAGCTTCTGCTGTAACCATTAAAACAGGAATATGCTTTAATTTGTCATCAGCTCGAATTGCCCTCAAAAGATCAATACCTTGCATGCCTGGCATATTCCAATCTGTTACAACAAAATCAAATACTTGATTTTGCAACATAGGTAAAGCAGTTGACCCATCATCCGCTTCTTGAACATTGGTAAAACCTAAATCGCGCAACAGGTTTTTAATAATACGTCTCATTGTTGAAAAATCATCAACAACAAGAATTTTAATGTTTTTATCCAAAACATCCTCCAGTGAGGCCTGAACCTTTATTTACTTACTTCTAGTTTATCCAGTCATTGATTTTTGCTTTAAGCTTAATCATCGCCTGACCATGTATCTGACTTACACGCGACTCACTAACATCGAGTATATGCCCAATTTCTTTTAAATTCATTTCATCGTTATAGTACAAAGAAAGCACCATTGCATCTTTTTCCGGTAACGACTTTATCGCATTGAGTAAAGACTCATTAAACCGTTCATTTTTAACATTATTGAAAGGTTTGTCTAGTGCTAAATCTTGGCCATGAGGTGTAATCACATCATCGTCAATACCAAGGTCCTCAATGCCCAAAACTTTGCTTACATTGACATCATTTAAAATATGATGGTACTCATTTAACGAAATTTCAAGTTTTTCAGCCACTTCACTATCTTTAGGTTCACGATTTAAACTGTTTTCAAGCGCGACTATCGTCTCTGCTACTAGTCTACTTTTTCTGTGAACTGAACGTGGAACCCAATCACCTCGTCGCATTTCATCTATCATTGCACCACGAATACGAATACCCGCAAAGGTTTCAAAACTCGCGCCTTTACTGGCATCGAAGTTTTTTGAAGCCTCTATTAAGCCAATCATACCTGATTGAATTAAATCATCTAGTTGCACACTGGCCGGTAAACGAGCAATTAAATGGCATGCCACTTTTTTGACTAATGAGGCATGCTTTTCAACAATCATATTTAAATTCTGTGCTGACTGATATCCCATAGCTCTATTCACCGGTATTGTCATCGTTAGTTACTAACTAGCTTCTCAATAAAAAACTCTAAATGACCCGAGGCTTGACTAGGTGTTTGCCACTTAGTAATTTTTGTCGCCAGTGTTTTAAAAGCAATCGCAGCAGGAGACCCTGGAAAAACTTCAACTATCACTTTTTGGCGACGCGTTGATTTGCGCATATTCTCATCATAAGGAACTGTTGCAACCAACTCCATGGTTATATCTAAAAATCGGTCGGTTACTTTTGATAGTTTAGCAAATAATTCCTGCCCTTCACGTAAGCTACGCACCATGTTGGCAACAATTTTAAATTTGATTACGCCGTGTTCACGGCTCAGTACTTTAATTAGTGCATAAGCATCAGTAATTGAGGTTGGCTCATCACATACCACCACAACCACATCTTGTGCGGCGCGAGAAAAGCTCAATACCATGTCAGAAATACCCGCTGCGGTATCCACAATTAAAATATCAAAATCGGTGTTAAGCTCGCTAAATGCACGGATAAGTCCGGCGTGCTCTGAAGGAGATAGCTCAACCATGCTTTGCGATCCCGATGTTGCAGGTACTATTTTTATGCCTGCGGGGCCTTCAACTAAAATATCTTCGAGTTCACATTCACCTGATAAAACATGAGACAAATTGCGCTCTACACGCAGTCCAAGCATAACATCACAATTAGCTAACCCTAAATCAGCATCTAATACCAGCACACGCTTGCCTTGTTGGCCTAACGCGATTGCCGTGTTAAGGGATACGTTTGTTTTACCCACTCCACCTTTGCCGCCGGTGACAGCGATAACTTTTACGCCGTTATTATTATTGTTGCTCATTTTGCGAAGGCCGCTTGCTTGATCTAAAACTGTGTTAATCATACATCTCTACTGTGTTCGACGCCACTGATTGGTGTCTTGATTGTTGTGCTTTTATTCTTTTTAAATACAATTGCTCAGCTTTTTTTACTAGTTTTTCAGCATTTGCCACTCTGATATCTTCTGGTACTCGCTGACCATTAGTAAGATACCCTATTGGGAGACGATTTTGAATCGCAATACTAATAATCTCACCTAAACTCAATGACTCATCTAACTTAGTAAAAATACACCCACTAAGCTGTACTTTTTTAAAGTGCCTTACTGTCTCTTGTAATACATTGATTTGCGCTGTAGCACTTAATACTAAATAACTACGTATATCCACACGTTGATTACGCATTAAGGTATTAAGCTGCTCAGTTAAGCGTAAATCTCGCTGACTCATTCCTGCTGTATCAATTAAGACTAGACGTTTATTTCGTAAATGGTATAAAACTTCTGCTAATTCATTTGCATCTTTAACTTGTTTTACGCCACAGCCAATAATTCGACCGTAAGTTGCTAGCTGCTCATACGCACCAATACGGTAGGTATCAGTGGTAATAAGCGCGACTTTATCAGCACCATACTTTTGCGCACCTAATGCAGCTAATTTTGCAACGGTGGTGGTTTTACCTACCCCTGTTGGGCCCACTAGAGCATAAACACCACCTTGGCGAAGAATTTCGTTGTTAGTGGTTTGCATTTGATCTTCAACCATATTCAATAAGGCTTTCCAACCTTGTTGGCGAGATACATCATCAGGTACAAAGCATGCCATCTGCTCAGCAACGTCTTTATCTATTCCCATACCCACTAAACGGTCAATCATGCATGCACGGGTTGGATCACGACGTGCCATATCTTGTTGCATTAAACCTGACACTTGATGTTCTAGTAATTGACGAATTGCGTTCATTTCTTCGCGCATGGTGCTTATATCACTCGACTCGTTTTGCATCGTTTGCTGACGCGGTGCACTCGGTGAGTCTAAATCGTCAAAACCACTGTCTAAATCATCAAAACCTAAGCTATCAGCTTGAGTACGAGGACGTGCAGGCGCACTTTGTTCACGTTCAAACATATTTTTAGGTCGAGATTGCACAGCTTCTTGTTCTTGATAATGGCCAGAAGTATCAATACCTGATTGTGAAAACATTGACGCAAGCTCTGCTGAACGAGGACGGGGAGATTGACGTTCTAATAAAGCTTGTAAACTGTCTGCTACCTTTGCTTGTGGCTTAGGTTGAGCACGCTGTGGCTCTGGTTTTACAAAGTTATGTGAGCTCTGGGTATGTGCAAATGAAGCACTTGCAGCTGGTTGGCTTTGAGGTTGCTCTGGCGCTTTTGTCGCGGCTTTGTCGTAATCAACAGCAGCAACAATTTCAACGCCATTAGCTAGTTTCTTATTTGACATAATAACCGCATCAACACCAAGCTCTTCTTTTACTTCTTTTAGTGCGGTGCGCATGTCTTTAGCAAAAAAACGTTTAATTTTCATAATTCAAACCCCTTTAAAATCTTATTGTTGGCCTACAGAGCTGACAATCTTGATCTGTCTTTCATCTGGTATCTCTTGATAAGACATCACTCGCAATCCTGGAATGGTGTATTTAACAAATCGAGATAACACAGTGCGTAACATTCCTGACGTTAGCAATATTGAAGGTTCACCGGCCATTTCTTGATTTTGATGTGCTTCATTCAATGATGTTTGAAGTCTATCAGCAAGTCCTGGTTCTATTCCGGCACCTTCATCACCTGCATTTTGAAGTGACTGATGCAACATCTGTTCCAACTCAGGCGCCAAGGTTATGACAGGGATTTCAGAAGACATACCAACAGCATCTTGAACGATTAATCTACGCAACGATATTCTCACTGCAGCCGTTAATACATCAGGGTCTTGGCTACGAGGGCCATACTCAACAAGGGTTTGAACAATCGAACGCATATCTCGTATTGCTACCCCTTCATTTAATAAGTTTTGTAGTACTTTAACGATGGTGGTCAGCGGTAATACATCCGGTACCAGCCCTTCAACTAAGCGAGGGTGACTTTTACCTAACATATCTAATAAGTTTTGTACTTCTTCGTGGCCAAGCAATAATGCGGCGCTATTTGTGAGTAACTGGCTAATATGAGTGGCCACAACGGTTGCTGAATCAACTACGGTATAACCTAAAGATTGCGCTTCATCTTTTTGATCTGGTTTTATCCATACCGCATCTAAACCAAATGCAGGGTCTGTAGTTTCAATGCCTTTGAGCGGGCCAAACACTTGGCCAGGATTAATTGCCAGTTCATCGCCGTGTTTAAGCTCACCCTCACCACTTGATACACCCATCATGGTGATGCGATACGCATTTGGGTCGAGCTCAAGATTATCGCGGATATGCACTGGCGGCACTAAAAAACCTAGCTCTTGAGATAGTTTTTTACGCACCCCTTTAATACGGTTTAATAGCTCGCCACCTTGTGATTGGTCTACTAAAGGAATTAACCGGTAACCCACTTCTAAGCCAATAACATCAACTTGCTGTACATCATCCCAACCCAGTTCTTTTTGTTCTTGTTTAGCCGCAATTCCGGTACCTGAGGCTGCATTTTCAGCTTCTTCGGCTTCAGCAGCTGCTAATTTAAGTTTGTTTTGCTGCGTGTAGTATGCAAGGTAACCTAAAAGCGCCCCTAAACTTAAAAATGCAATATGCGGCATACCTGGGACTAAACCCATAGTAATGAGGATACCAGAGGCAATAAATAACGATTTTTCGTTTCCTAGCTGCTGCTTAAACTGATCGCCCATATTGTGCGATTCATTTTGACGCGTTACAACAATCGCAGTACCAATTGAAAGTAGTAATGAAGGTAATTGCGCTACTAAGCCATCACCAATGGTCAATAGTGTATACACTTCCATGGCACGGGAAAAACTCAAATCATGTTGGATCATACCAACAAATAAACCACCTACAATATTAATCACTAAAATAACGATACCCGCGATAGCATCGCCTTTTACAAATTTACTAGCACCATCCATAGAACCATAAAAGTCGGCTTCACGGGTTACTTCATCACGACGTTCTCTGGCTTGCTCTGCACTAATAAAGCCAGCATTCATATCTGCATCAATCGCCATTTGCTTACCCGGCATAGCATCAAGGGTAAAACGTGCTGACACTTCAGAAATACGCCCTGCACCTTTGGTAATTACCACAAAGTTTATGATAATTAGAATCAAAAATACCACTAAACCCACGGCGTAGTTACCACCAATCACCACCGAGCCAAATGCTTCAATTACCTTACCAGCAGCATCACCACCATTATGACCCTCAAGTAGTACCACCCGAGTACTGGCTACATTAAGTGCTAAACGCATGATCGTGGCGATTAACAACACAGCTGGAAACATGCCAAATTCAAGCGGCTTCATGGTATATACAGTGACCAGTAATACTACTAATGCAAGCGCGATATTAAACGAAAATAATATATCAAGCAGAAATGGAGGCAGGGGTAAAATAACCATGCCAAGCGCAGCTAAGACTAAAAGCGGTGTACCAACGCCCTTTGCATATTCTTTTTTATCTTTATTAAGTTGTTGTAATACCGCTTTAAATTCCATAACTCTACAATTTCAAAAAATTGACACTACGCTGAAATTGCAATAACTATTCCAAGTTAGTTGGTTAGCGGTTAATACTTGAATTCATCGGGGATTGGCAGTTTTTTATTAAGCGCGACAGGGCGTTTTCCACGGCCTTTTTTAAACCGTTTAAGTTGAAATACATAGGCAAGCACTTGAGCAACAGCAGTAAATAGCTGATCGGGAATTTGATCCCCTACTTCAGCAGTATGATAAAGCGCTCGCGTTAAAGTAGGCGACTCAACAATAGGCACTTCATTACCTAAAGCAATTTTACGAATTTGCATAGCGAGTTCGTCAACACCTTTGGCTAGTACAATAGGCGCTCCAGCTCGCTCTGTGTCGTATTTTAAAGCCACTGAGTAATGAGTAGGATTGGTAACAATAACATCGGCATCGGGAACATCCTGCATCATTCTCTTTTGCGACATTTGACGTTGGGTTTGCCTGATACGCGCTTTGATTTGCGGATCCCCCTCAGAGTTCTTATATTCATCTTTTACTTCTTGCATCGTCATTTTAAGCTGTTTGTTATGGCTATAACTTTGAAATGGCGCATCAATAGCTGCAATAATAATTAAGGTGCAAGATAACCCTAAAAACATCCAGGCTAATATTTCCAAAGCATGCACGATATTGCCTGGCGCACTTTCTATACTTAAATGTAATATTTCATCAAAATAAACATTAATTAAAAAGATAGCGAAAGTTGCCACTAGGCCAAACTTTAATAATGATTTAAGTAGTTCAATAGCCGCTTGCGGGCCAAACATCCGAGTAAAACCTTTCATTGGCGACATTTTACTGGCTTTGGGCGCAGCTGCCTGCCAGCTAAAATTAAAGCCGCCAAGCATGGTGTTACCAATAAACGCAGCGAGTACAATAATAAGTACAAACATCGACATAGGAAATAACAGTACGTCGGCCACCTCCCCCCACACCGCAAACATTTTTGTGGTGTCGTAGGTTTCATTGCGATTAAGACTAAGCATTCTGCCCATAATTCGGTACAAGCCTTTGCCAATTTCAGGGCCGTACATTAATAGAGAAATAGCAGAAAAAATAAGTACAAACATAGTACCTAGCTCTTTAGAGCGCGCTATTTGGCCTTTCTTTTTGGCATCATCAACTTTTTTGGGCGTGGGTTCTTCGGTTTTTTCTTGTCCTGAATCTTCAGCCATTACGCTCTCCTAAGGGGAACAACCAACTAGAGTACACATTAGCTCAACCATTTTTAGCCATTGGAACTCAAACTGAGTGATAAAGTTACCGAGGGTAGCCCAAATAATAACGAGCCCTGCCACTAAGGTAAACGGAAAGCCTATAGAGAAGATATTTAACTGTGGGGCAGCACGGGTCATGATGCCAAATGACATATTAATTACAAGCATGGCCGTTAATGGCGCTAACGAAAGCACTAGTGCAGTGGTAAACATCCAACCACCCCATGTCACTATGTCCCAATAATGATCAACCGCCCACCAATTACCATCAATTGGCAATACCTGAAAACTATGTACCACCATTTGAATCATCATTAAATGGCCATTAAATACAAAAAATAACAAGGTAGCTAAAATGAGGTAGAACTGCCCTACAGCAGGCACACTCATTCCATTTGAGGGGTCAACAACAGACGCAAAACCTAAACCAGTTTGCATAGCAAGGATTTGCCCGGCTAACACAAATGTATTGAGCAGTAGTGTGGATGCAAAACCAATCGCAACGCCAATCAGCATTTGTTGTAGCACCACTAAAACCATTTCAAAAGAAAATAAATTAGTAAATGTAGCGGGAGGTAAAACAGGCACAACTAAAAATGTGACTACAACAGCCAAGCCCATTTTAATTCGAGAAGGGACGTTTTTGGCGCCAATACCCGCCATTATCATGATCATTGAGCTAATACGCACCAGGGGCAGTAAAAAATCACTTAACCATTGAATAACAACGGAAAATGGGAACTCCATCGTTAACCTGCTATTTCGGGTATAAGAAGCACTAAGCGATTAAAAAAATCCATCAGCTCTTGAGTAAACCAATGTCCACCCACTATTAACGCACTAATAGTAATTAATAGACGCGGTAAAAAGCTCAGTGTTTGTTCATTAATTGAGGTTGCCGCCTGAAATACTGCCACTACTAAACCAATAATTAAACCAGGTACCACAATAGCAGACACCAGCTTAATCACTAAAAACAGGGCTCCACTTAAAATATCAACAAATACTTCAGGTTCCATGGGCGACTCCTAGAGTGATTGGTTCAAAGTAGAAAGCACCACTATGTGCCCAACCCAAAGCTTTTAGCGAGCGTCCCCATCACCAAGCTCCAACCATCAACCAATACAAACAACATAATCTTAAACGGTAGCGATACTATCATGGGGGATAGCATCATCATACCCATGGCCATCAACACCGATGCAACCACCAAATCGACAATCAAAAAGGGGATGAAGAACATAAAACCGATAATAAAGGCCGTTTGTAGCTCACTGGTCACAAACGCCGGAATAAGAACAATCATTGGCGTTGCTTCGGGTGAATCAAGCTGATCGTACCCAGCTATTTTTGCAAAGGTTTCTAAGTCTTTTAATCGTACTTGAGAAAGCATAAAAGCTTTCATTGGCTCTTTAGCTAAATCGAGTGCTTCTAGTGATGTTACCTGTTCACTTAAGTACGGTTCGATTGCACGTTCGTTTATTTGCTCATAAATAGGCGCCATAATAAAAATACTTAAAAACAGCGACATACCTAGTAATACTTGATTAGAAGGCGTTTGTTGTAAACCAATCGCTTGGCGCAAAATAGCTAAAACAACAATAATTCGAGTGAACGAGGTCATCATGATAATGGCTGCTGGAATAAAGCTCATTGCCGTCATGATCGCTAACACTTGTAGCGTCACTGAATAGTCTTGCGTGCCATCAGGATTACTTGTGATCGTAAGCGCGTCAATTCCTTCCGCATTAACACCAGGAATGAACACGGTGGCAAGAATAATAAGCAGCCATTTGGTCATAATATTAATTCTTTTTATTTTGATTAAGTTGTGGATTTAACATTTTGCCAAAACGCTTCGCTAATTCTGGTAACTCTTTCTCTGTTAGGGGGGTTTCTAGTTTGTGTAAATAATTAATGCTATGTGGAGTTACACCTAATAGATGCTGTGCATTATCTATCTCAACTACCATCAAACGCTCGCGTGAGCCTAAAGGGAGGCTGCGAATCACTTTAAACTCATCGTTATTGGTTAAATTTGGATTAAGCTTTTTAACAAAAAAAGCCAACACTAAAATTAACACTACCACCACACCTAACGACATAACCATTGAAATAATGTCTGTGGTGGGTGTTGCAGCATCGGTAGCTGCAAACACAGAATTGCTTAAACCAAGTAATGCTATCATCGTAACTTTTTGATCCGTTCAACCTGACTAATTACATCCGTTAAGCGAATACCAAACTTATCGTTCACCACAACCACTTCACCATGTGCTATCAACGTACCATTAACTAATACATCTAGCGGTTCACCTGCAACCCTATCAAGTTCAACAACTGAACCTTGGTTAAGTTGTAATAAGTTACGAATATTAATTTTAGAACGCCCTACTTCCATCGAAATAGTAACGGGAATATCTAAAATAGTGT